>NZ_CP076135.1:2476831-3963662 GCF_018736105.1 Bradyrhizobium sediminis | reverse complement strand
CATACCTATTATGTCTATGTCGTCGAGCATCCAACCGACCGCGACGGCGTGCTGGAGCGATTGGCCAAGCGCGACATCAACTGCAACGTTTCGTACCGATGGCCGATCCACATCATGCGCGGCAACGCCGATCTCGGCTATCGCGAAGGGCAATTCCCGGTGGCGGAGCGCAAGGCGCAGCGCATTTTCTCGTTGCCGATGTACCCGCATCTGAAGGACGAGGAAGTCGACACGGTGATCGATGCATTGAGGGAACTGGTCTGATGGCCGAACGCGCGCACCTCGAATGGTTTCGCGAACGCATCGCGGCGTCTTTGGCGATCGAGTCTAGGGATCCGGCGCCGATCCTGGCCTGGTGCGAAGAGCGACGCAGGTCGATCGAATTCAGGGCGGATCTGATCGGGCTGGATCAGGTTCGGGATTGGTCGCGCGACGCGCAGGGCAATGTCCGGCACAAGAGTGGGCAGTTCTTTGGCGTCGAGGGCGTCAGAATCGAGAGCGGAGACCTGCGCGAGGTAAAGTCATGGGATCAGCCGATCTATACGCAGCCGGACGGCGGCATTCTCGGCTTGATCGCACGCGAGACCGCGGAGAATGGCGTCGAATTTTTCCTGCATGCCAAGGCCGAACCCGGAAATATCGGAATCCTGCAGTTGGGCCCGAGCATTCAAAGTACGTGGTCGAACATCAGGCGCGCCCATGCAGGCAAACGCCCTCCGATGGTGGAGGTTCTTACCGCCGAGGCCGGTGTCCGGATCGTTTATCGGGCGGAACACAATGAAGAGGGCGGCCGGTTCTGGCGGAAATCGAACGACAATGTCGTCGCGTTTCTGGACGACGAGCGCGTGATCGAGACCGACACGACCATGTTTTGCTGGGCCAGCCTGAGCCAGATCAGGGAACTGGCGCTGATGGACAATGTGCTGAGCCCGTTCGTCAAGACGATTCTGTTTCCGCTCTAGCAACAACGCGCGACCGCTCGCGGCGATCAGGGCTTCGTTGCCTTCGAGAACAAGTAGGTCTCGGTCGCTGAATGATGCCCCGTTGCCTCCTGCACGTCATACGGGATGCAGGACCATTCACGCTCGAGGCGCAGGCCCGCGTCCTGGCATATCGAGATCAGTTCCTGCTTGTTGAACACCACCTCGACCACAGGCGCTCCATAGGCATATTTCCTCAGAAAGGTAGTTCGATGGGCATCGAATACCGGGACGGTATGGAAAATGCAGTAGCGCGCCGCGACGCGGGCGGCTTCGCGGATGGCGGCCTGATAGTCAATGATGTGCATCAGCGAAACGCCGTTGAAGACGATGTCGAAGGCCCCGTCGGCATACGGCAACCGGGTCGCGTCGGCGACTTCGAAGCTTACCGTCGGGTAGCGGGTGCGGGCGCGTGCGATCATGGCGTCGGAATAATCGATGCCGGTGTACTCCACGCCGCCGGGCAGCAGCGTAGCGAGCACTTCGGAATAATAGCCGCTGCCGCAGCCGACCTCGAGCAGCCGCGGACGAGCGATTTCCGTCGCCGCGACGGCTTCCGCCGCGACGCTGAAATCGAGCCGCGGCTCGCCCTGCTTCATGGCGGCGATCAGATTTTCATAGGCGCGTTGCTGCCGGGCGACGGTGCGCGCGGCAAGCCATCCGCCTGACGATGCAGCGGCAGTCTTCGCCTCGTCGATGCCGCTGAGCACCCGGTAATCGGTCGAGAACAGAATCTGGCGCCGGAGGACCGGTACCGATCGGACCACCGTCTTGGCCACTTTTCGGATGAGGCGGGGAAGCTTCATCGCTTCGTCCGCAGTTGTTCGGCAAAACCCAGAATCTCCCGGGTACGATGACGATAGGTATGCTGCGCCATGGTCCGGGCCTGGCCGGCGCGCGCGATCGCCGCGCGGCCCTGGTCGTCTTCCAGCGCGCGGCCGATGCCGGCAAGGCAGTCATCGTTTCCGCGCCAGACCGCGACTTCGCGATTCGGCTCGAACAGGGTGTGGAGATTGTCCTTGAAGTCGGTCAAGAGAAACGCGCCGACGCCGGTGGCCTCGAACAAGCGCATGTTGCCGGCCTCCCGGCCTGCAAGATCAATATGGGAGTTGAGCGTCACGCGGGAGCGCCGCAAAACCTGATACATGTCGGCGCCCCAGACTTCGCCCTGGAAGCAGCGGTGCAGCGGCGAGCTGGAGGGGAGCGCCTGCGGCCGGCTTCCGAATAATTTGAGATCGTAGCGGCCGGCCACCGCCTCCAGCAAGGCGATGCGCTGCCGGTGATCAGCCGACACCGTGCCGACGAAGGAAACATCGATATCCGTCGCGGGCGCTGCCGGCAGCGCGTCGAGGATTGCGGGTTCGAAGGCGAGGTGGTTGAGTTCCGCGCGAACCCCGAGACTTCGAAAGAAGTTCACCGTGGCCGACAGTTGCGACATCATGAGGTCGTAGACCGGCCAGTCCTCGCCGCGGGACGGCTCGATGCCAACCTGGCCGATCAGGATCGGGCGCCCGATACCCCTGATGCGCCGCACGAGGCCGGTGTTCACATGGAAGGTGTCCTGGTTGATGATCAGGTCGGGCCCAAAGTCCTCGATCTGGGCGAGCAGGATATTCTCGGCCTGGGCGTCGAGCGTGGGGCTCAGGCCGACCTTTCGGGCCAGTGGCCGCAGCAGCGGCTTGAACGGCGTGACGGCGCGCTGCAGCCATCCGGGAAGCGCCCGCGGCGCGGCCGTTCCCGGCGGCTCCGCCGTTTCGACCGCCATACCGTGCTCGCGCGCCCAGGCCGACTGCAGCCATGGATTGTTGACGTGGATCTCCGCCGCGGGATGACCCGATGCGCTGAAATTCCTGGAGTAGAAGTCGGCGACGCCGAACAGGCTGGCGTTTCTCGCCGCCATCTGCCCGGCATAGCCGGCGTCCTCGAGCCCGGGCTGGCGGCGGTAGAGCCAGGCCAGAAAGCGCGGATAGTCCGCGTTGAGCACGAGTATGCGCATGGCTGCCTAGACCGCGATCCGGAAGCTGTAATTCTTGTCGATCCAGGCCTTGTAGGCGCCGCTGGTCACCTCGCGCCACCAATCCTCGTGATCGAGGTACCAGTTGATGGTTTGACCGAGGCCGTCTTCGAAATTGACGCTGCATCGGTTGCCGAGTTCGCGGGCCAGTTTCGTTGCGTCGATGGCATAGCGGTGGTCATGGCCGGGACGGTCGGTCACGAAGCTGATCAGCGAGCGGCAGGATTTCCCCGATGCCGCGGGACATGACGGAAAGCGCGGCGCGAGGCTTGCATCGGTGGCGAAGGCGCGGTCGAGCGCGTCGCAGATCAGGCCGACGACATCCCGGTTGTTGCGCTCGTTGCCGCCGCCGACGTTGTAGGTTTCCCCGAGCCGGCCTCGCTCGATCACGGCCATCAGCGCCGCGCAATGATCGGACACATGCAGCCAGTCGCGGACATTGGACCCGTCGCCGTAGATCGGCAGCGGCTTGCCTTCCAGCGCATGAATGATCATCAGCGGGATCAGCTTCTCCGGATGCTGATAGGAGCCGTAATTGTTCGAGCAGTTGGTGATCAGCGCCGGCAGGCCGTAGGTCTCGACATAGGCGCGCACGAGGTGGTCGCTTGCCGCCTTGCTTGCGGCGTATGGCGAATTGGGACGGTACGGCGACGATTCCAAAAATGCGGGATCCGACGGTCCCAGCGAGCCATAGACCTCGTCGGTCGAGACGTGGAGAAAGCGGCTGTGCTCGATCGTTCCGGCCGCAAGCCATGCCTCGAGCGCGGTCTTGAGCAGTGTGAAGGTTCCGAGCACGTTGGTCTGCAGGAACGCCTCAGGATCGGCGATGGAACGGTCGACATGCGACTCCGCGGCAAGATGGGCGACGCGGGTGAATTTGTGTTCATCGAACAGCCGCCGCATCAGTGCCGCATCCTTGATGTCGCCCTTGACGAAAGAAATGCTTCGATCGGCGATCAGCGGCTCAAGGCTGCGGAGGTTGGCGGCATAGGTCATCGCATCGACGATGACCAGCCGGTCGGACGGCTCGGCTGCACGCCATGCGTGAACCAGGTTCTGGCCGATGAAGCCGGCACCGCCGGTGATCAGAACGCTTTGCATCCGGGCCTCTGGGTTGTCCTGTACTGGAACCTGGTGTGTTGAAGAGGTTAAGGCGTCACCGTTTCCAGTCGGGTTAACGGCACAGGAGGGGTAAAACGTGCTGTTTACCCCCCAACGGCGAAGCCCCTTATATTCGCTGCTTCGTCTGTCGTCACCCGATCTTATTTCCTGCCGAAAATCGCTCGGGGTTTGAATCGTCGATGGCGGGACGAGCGGTCGATCCCGCCGCGGGCAGGCCTATGTCCCGGCGAGGGACGGCTGCTTCGGCTGCTGCTGCTCAAACATCGATCGCGGCGTCAGGTACCACAGCAGAAAAAGAACCGCCGCGCCGTGCGTCAGCAAGGTGGTGGTCAGCGGCACGTTGAGCAGGATATGGGGAAGGATAGCTCCCGAGGTCAGAACGAAGCTCGGCGGCAACCCGGCGGAGAGACGATTGCCAAGCGCGATGACGAGTCCGCATACGAACACCGAGACCGGCGCAAACCACAGGCCGACCGAAGCAATTCCCTCGGTCGCGAGCAAGGACGCGTTGAAATTTCCCATTCCGTAGGTCTGCGACATCACGACTGACAGCGGCTCCGAATAGGGACAGGCAACGAGGCGCTTCAGGAACGATATCTGGCAAAAATATGTGAGGTCGTGTTTGGAGAAGAAGTCATTGTAGATGTCCATCGCAATTGATGGAATTGCCACCATCCGGTGATTGACGATGGACAAGAGCAGCGCGGCCTTGGCCTTGAACAAGACCACCAGAATCAGCACCGCAAGCAGCGGACCGGCGAGGGACAGGATGACGGCGATTCTGGCTTCGAAGAGTTTCGAAAGCAACAGAATGGCAACAAGCCAGAGCGGAGTAAAAAGGGCGAGCTTGCTCAGAGTAATGGGATACAGCAACAGCAGGAGCAGGAGAGCGGCGCCGGCGCCCCACCAGGACCTGCGTACTGCGAATCCCGCAAAGCAAAACGGCAACAATGAACTGGAAGTGATCCCGGTCAGGTAATTCAATATTGCGGGGGATTCCAGCTTGTCCCGGAATTGATAGATGTCTTCGATGGCCACAAGCCGGAAGTCATAGGCCGCGCCAGCGAGGATTGTCGCAGCACCCAGTGCCAGGATCGCCCACAAGACCCGGTCGAATGCCGCCGCCGACAGTGTGTATACCTGCCGGATCGGCGACGAAATGAACAGTGCGGGCAGCAAAAACGCGATGATCGACGCCACGGCGGAAAGCCCGGCCGGCAAGCGGTCGTAGTTCAAGTCGGAAAAGCAACTCAGCCAGAGATACCCAAGGATCATCGTGTAGAAATAGAATCCGACGAAAAAGCCGAAACTGAAACGCGCAAACAGAAAAAAAGCCGAAACAAGCGAAAAGCCCGTTACGACGGCGATGGCGACGTGCAATCGGGCCGGATCGAAGAAGAGATGAAACAACGCGGGTTCGAACGCGATCGCTCGACCTGCATCGGCGAGACGAATCAGAGATGCGCAGCAAATAACGACATGAACGAGTATCAAGGCTCCAAGTCTGAGACGTTCCTTTGCGCGTGGAAGATGATCATCCATATGCGGGTCGTATCATTCTGCGACGGGAGCCTTATGGAAGCGAGATAGCCCAATCGCCATCACCGCACAACCTGGAATTCCCCTGCTTGTCGTGCGCCGGCTCGGTCGATCGTCGCGATCGCGCCAATCAATGCGGCGGAGTGGCAGGGTTATCCAGGTTTTTGCTCGAACATCGAGCGTGGCGTTATGTACCAGAGCAGGAACAGAACGGCCATGCCGTGCGTCACCAGAGTCGTGGTGAGCGGCACGTTGAGTAGAATTTGTGGAAGAATGGCGCCTGAAATCAGGACGAAGTTTGCTGGCAGGCCCGCAGACGAGCGGTTTCCGATTGCGATGATGAATCCGGCCATCAGCGCCGACACCGGTGCGAACCAATTCCCAACCGAGGCAATGCCCTCGGTCGCGAAAAATGACGCGTTCATGTTGCCCAGCCCGTAGTTGTTCGCCATTTCGACCGATAGGGGGATGTCGAGGGAGCAGGGGACGATCGGCTTCAAGATCCAGATCTGGCAAAAATGCGTAAGGTCGTGTCTCGCGAAATATTCATTGTAGAAGTCCATCGCGCTCGATGGGGCGATGAGCATTCGCAAATTGACGATGTTGAAGTAGCGGCGTGAGATTTCGTGAAACGTAACGAACAGAATCACCCCGGCAAGCACGGGCAGCAGCAGGGACAATATGGTTGCTATTCTGGTTTCCGAAAACCTCGCAAGAACCGCAAGCACGACGAGCCATGCCGGCATGAAGAGGGCGACCTTGGTCAAGGTGATTGGATAGAAGGATACCGAGACCAGCAAGGCGGCGCCTGCCCACCAAAGGTTTTTGCGAGCGAGGAAGCAAGCAAACGCATAGGGGAGCAGTACGCTCATGATTACGGCGGTTGCATAATTGATTATTGTCGGAAAACGAAGCTGCTCGCGGTAAGCGTAAATCTCGTCGACGGAGATGAGCCTGAAATTATAGAATGCGCTGATGGCGGCGATGGCGGCAGAAAACAGCAGGATCGAAACCAGCAGGCGGTGCATCGCCCTGTCCGAGAGCGGATAGAACTGCTTGACAGGCGACGTGATGAATAGCGCCGGAAAGAGAAACGCCACCGCGGAAAGCGCTGCCGACGCGCCGGCCAGCTTATGATCGTATTTGAACGGCGAGAAACAGTTCAGCCAGAGATAGCCGAGGATCATCGCGTAGCAATAAAATCCGGCAAAGTAGCCAAAGCTGAAACGGGCAAATATGAAGAGCGGCGAGACGGCTGCAAAGGCCGCCACGGTGGCGATGGCGTAAGGCAGCCGTGCGGGATCGAAGAAAATGTAGGCCATTCCATAGTCGCGTGCGCCAAGCGCGAACGTCAGGCAGCATGCGATGATGAAGAGGCAGATCAGCGACGCGAGCCCGATCCGCCGCCACGATGATTTGTCGTTGGTGGCTATGTCCACGGTAACCATGCTGTCCTGTGCGAACCTGGCGGCTCTCGATCCAATAATATACCAAACGATGCATCGAAAGGCGTGATTGCCGGAAAACCCGGGATATTGTGGGGCGGCCGTAAGAGGCGGCCGCAACGCACGGCCATCATCGGATCTGTTGCGCTGGACCGGCGCCCGGTTGCCGGTGAAACGTAAAGGTCGCCACCCGAGCTTGATTTGCCGGGGCTTTTACTAAATATAGGTCCGGCGAGTGTCAACGAGGTTGAGGCGTCACCCCGGATATCGAGTGTCGCCACCATCAAAATCATTGCCGCATGTCGATGGGGGAATGAGGGCGTTTCATGATCAGATTTGGCTTGCTCGGCTGCGGGCGTATCGCAAAGCGCCACTCCGAGTTGTTGGGGGGCAATCACGTCGACCGCGCCAGTCTGGTCGCCGTCTGCGATCCCATCCGCGCGCGGGCCGACGCCATCGCTTCGAAGTTCAATGTTCCGGCGAGTTACGATATCGACGATTTTCTCGCGCGCAAGGATATCGACGCGGTGGCGGTGCTGACACCGAGCGGCATGCACCCGGAGCATGTCATCGCCTGCGCCAAAGCGGGCAAGCACGTCGTCGTCGAAAAGCCGATGGCATTGCGGCTGCAGGACGCCGACGCCATGATCCGCGCCTGCGACGAGGCCGGCGTCAAACTGTTCATCGTCAAGCAGAACCGCTTCAACGTTCCGGTGGTCAAGGCGCGCGAGGCGCTGGACGCCGGCCGGTTCGGGCGGCTCATCCTGGGCACCGTGCGCGTGCGCTGGTGCCGGGACCAGGCCTATTATGATCAGGACGACTGGCGCGGCACCTGGGCCTATGACGGCGGGGTGCTCACCAATCAGGCCAGCCACCACGTCGATATGCTGGAGTGGTTTTTCGGCGATGTCGTCAGCGTCCATGCCCGCGCGGTCACGGCGCTGGCGAAGATCGAGACCGAAGACACCGCGGTGGCGACGCTGAAGTTCAGGAACGGCGCGCTTGGCATCATCGAGGCAACCACCGCCGCCCGCCCGACCGATCTCGAAGGCTCGCTCTCGATCCTGGGCGAGAAGGGCACCGTCGAAATCGCGGGCTTCGCCGTCAATCAAATCCGGCACTGGCGGTTCGTCGATGAACTGGCGTCCGACAAGGACGTGGTCGAGAAGTTTTCCGTCAACCCGCCGAACGTCTACGGCTTCGGCCATCAGGCCTATTACCAGCATGTGATCGATTGCCTGGTCCATCAGCGGTCGGCATTGGTCGACGGTCTCGAGGGGCGCAAGAGCCTGGAACTGATCTCCGCGCTCTATGAATCGATCGAAACCGGCGAGGAAGTTCAGCTGCACTTCACGCCCCGGCTGTGCCGGCTCGGAGTGGCGTCGTGAACCAGCCGGAGCTGTACCAGGCGGGCATCCGCGACGTCGAATTCGGCGCGCGGGTCAAGCTGGTCGAGCCCTGCAACGTCTACGGCTGCAAGATCGGCGATGACTGTTTTGTCGGGCCCTTCACCGAGATCCAGAAGGGTGTACGGATCGGCGCCCGCACGCGGGTGCAGTCGCACGCCTTCATCTGCGAACTTGTGACGATCGGCGAAGATTGTTTCGTCGGCCATGGCGTGATGTTCATCAACGACACCTTCTCGACCGGCGGCCCTGCCCGCGGGCGCAGGGAGCTGTGGCGCGAGACGGTGATCGGCAACCGGGTTTCGATCGGCTCCAATGCCACGATCATGCCGGTTCGGATCGCCGACGATGTCGTGATCGGAGCGGGTTCGGTCGTGACCGGGGACATCGTGGCGGCGGGCACCTATGCCGGCAACCCGGCGCGCCGGCTCGTCCAGAGCAAGTAAGAAATAGGGAAGACGACGGATGCCGGTGCCTTTCGCGGATCTGCAGCTTCAGTACCAGACCATCAAGAGCGAAATCGACGGCGCGATCGCGGCGGTCATCCGCGACAACGCCTTCATTCGCGGCCCCTATGTCGACGCCTTCGAGCGCGAATTCGCCGCCGTGGCCGAGGTCAAGCACTGCGTGTCCTGCGCCAACGGCACCGATGCGCTCTATCTCGCGATGGCCGCGCTGAACGTCCGGCCCGGCGACGAGGTCATCACCACGGCGCATTCCTGGATCTCCACCTCCGCCATGATCACCCATGCCGGCGCCAGCGTCGTCTTCGCCGACACCGACGACACCACCTTCACGATTGATCCGGCGGCGATCGAAGCCGCGATCACGCCGCGCACGGTCGGCATCATCCCGGTGCATCTCTATGGCCAGCCGGCGGACATGGACGCGATCATGGCGATCGCGCGCAAGCACAAGCTCTGGGTGATCGAGGATTGCGCGCAGGCGCATCTGGCGCGTTACAAGGGCCGGCAGATCGGCACCTTCGGCCAGGCTGCGACCTATTCGTTCTATCCGGGCAAGAATCTGGGCGCGATGGGCGATGCCGGCGCCGTCGTCACCAACGACGGCGCGCTGGCCGAGCACATGACGATGCTGGCCCGCCATGGCGGGCTTGTGAAGCATCAGCACCGCATCGAGGGCATCAACAGCCGGCTCGACGGCATGCAGGCGGCGATCCTGTCGGCGAAACTGCCGCATCTGCCGGACTGGACCAGGGCCCGTCAGGAGGCCGCCAAGGTCTACGACGCCGGCCTCAATCAGATCGAGGACGTCGTGGTGCCCGCCGTCGCGGCCGGCCGCAGCCACGTCTACCACCTCTACACGATCCAGCATCCTCGACGCGACGCGCTGGCGGCGCATCTGAACGCCAACGGCGTGCAGACCGCGATCAACTATCCGACCGCCTTGCCGTTCCTCGCCGCCTACAGCCGGCTCAAGGCCCGCCCGGAGCAGTTTCCCAATGCGCACCGCGCGCAAGGCCGGATCCTGTCGCTGCCGATGTTCGCCGAGATCACGGCGGATCAGCAGCGTGAGGTGATTGACCTCATTCGCGAGTTTTGAGCCGCTCTCTGACGACATCGTTCTCGAATTGACCGGGATGCCCATTTTGGTAGACATTGGTTCAATATTCGAGGGGGCTATCGTCTGCACACTCCCCGATACGTTTCGCTGCTTCATGGGATCGGAGATCGATCTGCTCGTTGCTGGAAATTTCATGTTCCGCGACGGAGGTCAAATGCCGGCACTGAAGTCCGACTGTAAGAACCTTTTCGAGTTAGATTGATGCGAGCATTCGGGACGGCGGTTCTCATAGTTCTGATCAGCATCTTCATGCTCGAGGCGATCTGTGGACTTGCGTACACGATGACGCACGGGCGACACAAACCGCCGATCCTCGGGGGGCCCCCGCTGGAAACGCCCAAATACAAGGACGACTACGATTTCGATACGGTTGCAATCTGGACCAATCTCGAGGTGCCACGAACCGAAGGCCTGTATGCCCGTGAAAAGATCGCCATGCCCCCGAAAGATGGGGATTATTGGGTCTTCCTGGTAGGCGGATCCACCGTGGCAGACGTGCGCAAGCCCTTGGGGGATCGCCTTTCCGATCACATCGAGCGCGGCCTTGGGACGATCGACGGGCGCAAGGTTCGTGTTTTCAATTTCGGAGTGCCTGCCTATTCGACGTTTAACGCCCTTTCTCTGCTTGCAGGCAAGCTAACCGGCCTGAAGCCGGACATGGTGATCGCGTATGACGGTGTGAATGACGCCCACAACGGAGCACTCACGCCTCCAGAAATCTGGCGCGATAATTATTCAGAGACAGCGGAAAACTTCCGAAAGCGGTACACGGTCGATATCAACCTGCAACAGTCCGTAATGGAGCGCTTCACAAGCCTTTTGCACGGTGGCTCCTATGCCATGTTTTTTGCGACGGAGATCACCCAAGGCGCGGCGGTTAGAGCTGCACGCGACCCTGACAAATTCCATCCAAATGAATTCTCGCGGTGGTGGTCAGGATTGAGAGAGAAAGTCTGCTCGGCCCCTGTGGGAGACGCCAAACCCAATCCCGGACTTTCAACCGTCGCTCAGGCCAAGCAAGCGGCAGCCAATGCCTATGCCCGCAATATTCAGACCATGCAGGCCGCGACGGAATCAGTCGGAGCGAAGTTCGTGCACGTGGTGCAGCCGACAGCCCTCAACAAGAGAAAGCTTTTTCCTTGCGAAAGCTTCAGCCTGCGCTGGAACGAGAAGGCTCACGCGAACTTCAGGGTCGAATTGATGCGCCAGTACGCCATGTTGAGCGAAGCAGTTGCAAGAGTTGCCGCCAATCAATCCAGCGGGATATTTATTGATCTGGCGTCATCGACCGACGAGATCGACGAATACCTGTATGACGATTGGCATCACGCATTCGCGACGGGACGCCTGACGGAAATCGTCGGAGGATTGATCGCCAGGAATATCCGGGAGCAAACCAAGTGACTCGTTGTTCGCTGGTTCCATCGGCTGGAGTGGAATTGAGGCTGTCCTGAATCGATCTCGGCCCCTCCTGGAGGTCGTCAGCAGGGACTTATCCGATCGGCAAGGCTCAACATGCCTCTGTTGCCCGGGACGAGTCAGTTAATGCCGGATTAGCAGTTAGTTATCCCGTCTTTTTCCAGTTCGCCGTTCATCCCATGAACACAAAACCCTTGACGTTCACAGCGTGAACGCGGTAATCCGACCGCAACTTTAAGGTGGGGTCATTGGGTGCCGGACACTCTGCAGGATCGGGAGGCGGATAGCGGGATCATCCTCGGGCTTCTCAAGTCCGTGGAGCAGGACGGCGGCCAATCGCAGCGGCGGCTGGCGGCCGAATTGGGGATCGCGCTCGGCCTCGTCAACGCCTACCTGAAGCGGTGTGTCAGCAAGGGGCTCGTCAAGGTCCAGAACGTTCCGGCGCGGCGTTACGCCTATTATTTGACGCCGAAGGGGTTCGCCGAAAAGTCCCGTCTCACGGTCAACTATCTGACCTCGTCGTTCGGTTTCTTCCGGGAAGCCAAGGCCGACTGCCTGGTCATGTTCGAGACCGGCAGGTTGAGGGGCTTCAGGTCCGTGGTGCTGGCCGGCCGCTCCGATCTCGCCGAGATCGCGGTGATCTGCGCCATGGAATGCCAGATCGAAATCGTGGCGCTGGTCGATCCCAAATCGGCGCCGGGTCATTTTCTCGGCGTGCCCGTTGCCGCTTCGTTCGACGAGGTGGCCAAGAGCTTCGATGCGGTAGCTATCACCGATCTCGAAAGTACTTACGAGAGCTGGGATCGCGCCAGGCTGCGCTTTGGCGAAGGCCGCGTGCTGCTGCCCCGTCTTCTGGGCGTCATGAAAAGCCGGGAAAGCGGGGAGCAATGAAGGCGTCCGCGCAGCAATGGTTTGTCGTCCAGACCCAGCCGAATTCGGAGCGCAGGGCGGCGGCGCATCTGGCCCGCCAGGGATTCGAAGTCTACTTCCCGCGTTACCTCAAGCGCCGCAGCCATGCCGGCAAGGTCGATATGGTGGCAGCTCCGCTGTTTCCGCGCTATCTGTTCGTCGCGATCGATCTCGCCAGCCAGCAATGGCGGGCGATCCGATCGACCGTCGGCGTCGCGCAGCTGGTTTGTCATGGCGACCGGCCGGCGGCTCTTGCCGACGACATCATCGCCGATTTGCGCCGCCGTGAGGACGAGCGCGGCCTGGTCCGGCTGGATCGCAGCACCTTCAAGCCGGGCGAGAAGGTTCGGGTGGTCGGCGGTGCTTTCGCCGATCATCTCGGCATGTTCGAGGCCATGGGCGACAGCGAGCGCGTGGCCGTACTTCTTGACCTCCTGGGCCGCAAGGTCCGGGTGGTCATGAATATCAATGTGATCGAAGCGGCCTAGCACCCGTCTTTGCTCGTCGTGTTTGACTCAATTGGGTGAGGCGAGAGCAATCTCGTTTCACCCGAACTGCGGTAGCATGGAAAAATTGGTCGCGGGAGCGCTAAGACGTTGAAACCGACGCAGTGCAAGTTGTGACATCAACAGCAGGGACGATTGGCAATAGGCATGAAGGTGCTTGGACTAATTCCTGCGCGCGGGGGATCGAAGGGGATTCCACGCAAGAATATCAAGGTCATTGCGGGCAAGCCGTTGATCGCATGGACCATTGAGACTGCGTTGAAGTCAACCCTTCTAGCCGCCGTCGTGGTCAGCACGGACGACCAGGAAATTGGCGAAGCTGCCCGCCGTTACGGCGCAAAAATCCCTTTCGTGCGTCCCGCAGAACTGGCGCAGGATGACACGCCTGGGGTCGCGCCGGTGCTTCATGCGCTCGATGCCCTTCCTGAATTCGATGCTGTCTTGTTGATGCAGCCAACCTCACCGCTGCGCACCACCGAAGACATCGACGAGTGTATCCGGTTTGCCGAAGCAACTGACGCGGGCTGTGTTGTATCGGTGACGGAATCCGGCCAGCACCCGCAATGGATGTACCGCCTGGATGCAGAACAGAGATTGCAGCCATTGATTGCGGCAAAGCACGTCACGCGCCGTCAGGACCTTCCGCCGGTTTATGCCGCTAACGGGGCGTTGTATTTCGCCCGCCGGGAATGGCTGCAGCGCCAGCGAACGTTCATCACGACGGAGACTCTCGGCTACGTCATGCCGATCGAACGTTCGGTTGATCTGGACTCGGCGCTCGATTGGAAACTGGCCGAGCTCTTGTTGAAGGAGAGAGCGTGAGCAAGATACTGGTTACAGGCGCAGATGGCTTCATAGGATCCCACCTGACCGAAGCCTTGGTGCGCGCCGGCAGCGATGTTCGCGCTTTCGTTGCCTATAATTCCTTCAATTCATACGGCTGGCTCGACAATTGCGCGCCTGACGTCAAAGGTCATTTCGAGGTTTTTGCCGGTGATGTGCGGGATCCCAACGGGGTCAGGACGTCGATGCAGAATTGCGATGCCGTCCTGCATCTCGCTGCCCTGATCGCGATTCCGTATTCCTACCATTCTCCCGATACCTACGTGGACACCAACATCAAGGGGACGCTGAACATCGTGCAGGCTGCCCGCGATCTGGGTACGGCCAAGATCGTTCACACGTCGACCAGCGAAGTCTATGGAACCGCGCAATTCGTCCCGATCACGGAATCTCATCCGCTGCAGGGACAATCACCTTATTCCGCGAGCAAGATTGGCGCCGACCAGATAGCGATGTCGTTCTATCTGTCGTTTGGAACACCAGTTGCCGTCGTGCGGCCCTTCAATACGTACGGGCCGCGGCAGTCGGCGCGTGCGGTGATCCCGACGATCATTACCCAGATCGCTAACGGCAAGCGCAAGATAGCGCTCGGCGCGACCTCGCCGACGCGCGACTTCAACTATGTCAGCGATACCGTGGCCGGGTTCATGGCCGCGCTGAAATCCAATGGCGCTGTTGGTGAGGTGATCAATCTGGCCAGCAACTTCGAGATATCGATCGGCGATACCGCAGCGACCATCGCTGATCTGATGGAAGCGGAGATCGAAATAACGACGGAAGTGCAGCGACTGCGTCCGGAAAAGAGCGAAGTCGAGCGGCTGTGGGGCAGCAACAGCAAGGCCAGCGAGCTGTTGGGATGGCAGCCGAAATACGGTGACCTGGACGGGCTGCGCCGGGGACTAGGTGAAACGATAGCCTGGTTCACGAATCCGTCCAACTTGTCCCGCTACAAGTCTGACATCTACAACATCTAATTGGCGTTCCCGGCATTTCGGAGGTCATCATGCAAGAAGTAAACCTCGGTGGTCGCAAGGTCGGTCTCGAACACCCGCCGCTGGTGATTGCGGAGATGGGCATCAACCATGGCGGCAGCCTGAAAACCGCGTTCGAGATGGTGGACGCAGCGGCGAAGGCCGGCGTCGAGATGGTCAAGCACCAGACCCACGTCGTCGAGGACGAAATGAGCCATGCCGCCAAGCACGTCATTCCCGGGAATGCCGACGAGTCGATCTACGACATCATGGCGAAATGCGCGCTGAACGAAAGCGACGAGATTGCGCTAAAAAAGTACGTTGAATCGAAGGGCATGATCTTTCTCAGCACGCCCTTTTCCCGCGCCGCAGCCGAGCGCCTTCAGCGAATGAACGTTTCCGCGTTCAAGATCGGCTCCGGAGAGTGCAACAATTATCCACTCCTCAAGCACATTGCCGCTTTCGGCAAGCCCGTCGTTCTCAGCACCGGCATGAATACGATCGAGAGCGTCGCCAAGGCGGTCGATATTTTCGAGGCGGCGCGGATTTCCTACGTCCTGCTGCACACCACCAATCTGTATCCCACGCCGCCGCACCTGGTGCGCCTCGGCGCGATGGTCGAGCTTGCAAATGCGTTCCCACGTGCGGTGGTCGGATTGTCGGATCACACCACCGACAATCTGGCTTGCTTCGGCGCCGTTGCGCTGGGCGCGTCCGTCCTGGAACGGCATTTTACCGACAGCATGGACCGCAAGGGTCCCGATATCGTTTGTTCGATGGATCCGCAGGCGTGCAACGAACTGATCCGGGGCAGCCGCATCATCGCCGTGGAGCGTGGGGGCGAGAAGGGACCGACGGCGGAAGAGCAACCCACGATCAATTTTGCCTTCGCCACGGTCGTGACCATTGCCCCGATCCGCGCGGGCGAGGTCTACACGAAGGACAATATCTGGGTGAAACGGCCTGGCACGGGCGAACTGCTTGCCGATCGCTATGAGGACGTTCTGGGAAGACCCGCCCTGCGCGATCTGGCCGCGGACACCCATCTCTCGCTGCTCGATGTCAGCTGGTGAGATGAAATTGCCGGAAATCGTCGTGACTGGAGCGAGCGGCTTTCTCGGCCGTGCCGTCATGGCTCAATTGAGGCAATCCGGTTTGCCGGTCGTCGGAGTTTGCCGGTCGTCCGCGGCCGGCACGCGCCGGATTGCCGATTATTGCGATACGCCTTCGGCTGATGTTGTCATCCATCTGGCGGAGGAACCCGACCGGGCCGTCGTGAATGGTTCCGATGCGCCGTCTCGTCGGCAATCCGAAGTCGTTCGACGGCTTGTTGTCCGCGCCGGAAAGGTCATCTACGCATCATCCGGCGCGGTCTATGGTGACCGCGGCGGGGCGCCCTTCACCACCGATGATCCGGCAATCGGCTACGATTCCTACAGTCGCCTGAAACTCGCCAATGAGCGCATCGTGCTTGATGCCGGTGGAGCGGTCCTGCGGCTCGCCAATCTCTACGGCGCGGGGATGTCACCCAACAACGTGGTTTCGGATATCGTGCGGCAGATTCCCGGCACCGGCGCCCTGCGCATCAGGGATGACAAGCCGGTGCGCGACTTTCTCGGAGTGACCGACGCAGCCCGAGCCTTCCTGCTCGCCGCCGAAGCCTCTTGTGACGGCATCTTCAACATCGGTTCGGGCATCGGCACATCGATCGGAGCGCTGGCGCGTTTGGCGCTCCAGGCGGCGGACCAGGGACATCGGGAGGTCGTCGTGACCAATCCGTCCGGAAGACCCTCGGTCAATGTCCTGGATGTATCGGAATCGCAGCGGCGTCTTGGCTGGTCTCCAGCGTCCTCGTTGCAGGATTTTTTTTCACAGAGTTTCAGGAGCGAGGTGAAGGTTGTCGAGAGCTAAGCGCAAGGTCGCGGTGTTTACGGGAAATCGCGCGGAATATGGCCTGCAGTTTCCCATCCTCAAGGCCATCAACGAACACCCGGACCTTGAGTATCAGCTGATTGTGTCCGGTGCTCATCTCGATTCCAATTTCGGGCGTACGCTGGAAGAAATTCAGGGCGACGGCTTTCGAATCGACTCCGAGGTCAAGATCGACATGAAGGCCGACGTCCGCATTGCGACGGCGCAGGCCATCGGGTCCGGGGTATTGGGGGTCAGCATGGCGCTGGAAAAACTCTCGCCTGATCTGGTCGTGGTCTATGCCGATCGTTTCGAGGGGTTTGCGGCCGTGATCGCGGCGACGCAGATGAACATGCCGACTGCTCACATCGAAGGCGGTGATCTCACGGAAGGCGGCGCGCTCGACGATTCGGTGCGTCACGCCATGACCAAGCTCGCCCACCTGCATTTTACGACCAACCAGCAAGCTAGTAACCGGATTCTGGCGATGGGCGAGGAGGCGTGGCGCGTCCATACCGTCGGGTTTCCCGCCATCGACCTGATTTCCGACGGGCGCTTCGCCTCCGCCGACGAGGTCGTGAAACGCCTTGGGCTCGACCTCACGAGGCCGGTAGTATTGTTTACGCAGCACTCGGTCACGACCGAGTTTGAATTGGCGGTGCAGCAGGTCGTGCCCTCGCTGCAGGCGATCGAGCAACTGGCGCGCCGGGGCGTCCAGGTGGTTGTGACCTATCCAAACAACGATGCGGGTGGTCGTTCCATCATTGCCGCCCTGGCGGAGTTGGAAGCAAAGCAGCTTCCCAACGTGCAGTTTCATTCCTCGCTCGGGCGGTCGCTGTATCACGGCGTGCTCGCGCTGGCGTGGGACAGGAAACTCCGGATCGCGTGCGTTGGCAATTCCTCGTCCGGGGTCAAGGAGACGCCGGTGTTCGGCTGCCCGACCGTCAATATCGGATCGCGTCAGGAGGGCCGCCTGCGCGGCTCCAACGTGATCGATGCCAGCTATGACGCCGACGCTATTGTCCTCGCCGTTGAACGTTGCCTCCATGACGAGGCATTCCGCGCGACGGCGCATGCGACCGACAACCCTTATTTTCTCGGTGGCGCCGGCAAGAAGATCGCCGCTGTTCTAGCGGACGTGCCGATTGGGCAGAAGCTTCTAAGAAAATCGATGACTTTGAAGGGGGAGGTTCGCGATGGCTGGTATCGTTGATCCTGGCAAGAGAGCTTAACGTGGCAGTCCAGACTGACGATCCCGCCGATCGCTGGAAGAAGACGCTCGTGCCGGCGAACAGCACGATTGTCGAAGTCATCCGGAACCTGGAGCAGTCCGGTTTGCAGATTGCGCTGGTGGTGGCAGAGGATGGTTCGCTGATCGGCACGATGACCGACGGCGACATTCGTCGCGGGCTGTTGCGCAATCTGGACATGAACAGTTCGATCGAACCGCTGATCTATCGTTCTCCCTTGGTCGCTCCGCCCGATCTGGTTCGGGAAACCGTGCTTCAGATCATGCAGGCCAACAAGAAGAACCAGATGCCGATCGTCGACGAGAACCGACGTGTCGTGGGGCTGCATGTCTGGGGCGAACTCATGGCGCCGGTGAGACGGCCGAATTTGATGATAATCATGGCGGGGGGGAGAGGAGAACGGTTAAAGGAGCTGACCAAGGACTGCCCGAAGCCTTTGCTCCCGGTCCGAGGAAAGGCCATTCTCGAGCATATTATCGAGCGTGCCAAGGCTGAGGGGTTTGGCCGCTTCATTTTGGCAGTCCACTATCTAGGTCATATGATAGAGGAACACTTCGGTGACGGCAGCCGGTTTGACGTGCAAATTGACTACCTGCGCGAGGAGTCGCCGCTTGGGACGGCTGGCGCAATCAGCCTGTTTGAAGCCCGTCCCGACGCTGCCTTTGTAGTCTCCAACGGCGACGTCTTGACGGACATTCGCTACGGGGAACTCCTCGACTTCCATTTTCGTCATGCGGCAGCTGCGACGATGGCGGTACAACGCTACGAATGGCAGCATCCTTTCGGCGTCGTTCAGACCGAAGGCGTGGAAATCGTCGGATTCGAGGAAAAGCCCACTGTTCGCACCTACGTGAATGCCGGCGTCTATGTGCTTGATCCAGGAGCGTTCGATGTCCTGGTTCCCGGCGAACACTGCGACATGCCGACGCTGTTCAGCAGGATGAGAGCGCGCGGCCAGCGCACGATCGTATATCCGATGCACGAACCCTGGCTCGATGTCGGTCGTGTCGAGGATCTCGAACGTGCCCGCAACCCGGCGCAGCAGCGCTGACGAGAAAGCAAAGTATGATTGACGGCAATTCAAAATCGGAATTCCTGGCTCGCTTCGATCCGGAGCGTCGAGATCCTGACGCGCTCTACGGGCTGCCAAAACGCGTGATGTTTTGCCGCCACTGCGTCATTTCAAATCAACGGCCGAGCTCGACGGTCGAATATCAGAAAACCTCACAGTCGGCGCAGGAGACGATCCAGTTTGACGGTGACGGCGTTTGCGACGCCTGCCGCTACCAGGAGGTCAAGGCGGGCGAGATCGATTGGGAAAAACGCGAAACCGAACTGGTCGCCCTGCTCGACAGACACCGCAGGACCGACGGAGGCTACGATATCATCGTGCCGGGCAGCGGGGGCAAGGACAGCGCGTTTACCTCGCATGTCCTGAAATACAAATACGGAATGAATCCGCTCACCGTGACGTGGGCGCCGCACCGGTACACCGAGATAGGCTGGAAGAACTTCGAGAACTGGATTCACGTCGGCGGCCTGGACAACATTCTGTTCACGCCCAATGGGCGCCTGCACCGCTACCTGACCCGGCAAGCTTTCTTGAATCTGCTTCATCCGTTTCAGCCCTTCATTGTCGGGCAGCGGATCATCGGACCGTTGATGGCGCTTCGTTTCGGCGTTCCGCTGGTGATGTATGGCGAAAACCAGGCTGAATACGGCAACAACCGCGACGAAAACTTCAAGCCGGCAATGGACCGCAAGTTCTTCTCGGCCGAAGATCCGAATGTGATGGTGCTTGGCGGCAAGACAATCAAGGAAATCATCGCGGAAGAAGGATATAAGTTGAACGATTTCGCGCCCTACATTCCGCCGAAGGCGGAAGAACTCGAGGCGAAGAACGTCGAAGTGCACTATCTCGGCTACTACCTGAAATGGGACCCACAGGAATGCTATTACTACGCTACCGAACATACTGGATTTCAGGCCAATAGCGAGCGCACCGAGGGCACCTACTCCAAGTACAGCAGCATCGACGACCGTATTGATATGTTTCACTACTACACGACGCTGGCCAAATTCGGCATCGGTCGGGCGACTTATGATGCCGCGCAGGAAATTCGCAACGGAAAGATTACCCGCGACGAAGGTGTCCAGCTGGTACGGAAATTCGATCAAGAATTTCCCAAGAAGTATTTCCAGGACTTCATCGAATATATTTCGCTGAGCGAACGCGACTTTCATGCGACCGTAGATAAGTTCCGTTCGCCTCACTTGTGGAAGCACGAGAACGGTGTCTGGAATCTTCGGCACGCGGTCTGGCACGACGATGCGCTGTTGGCAGGCCGATGAAGAACGTTCGTCTCATGGCCCGCCTCGATATCAAGGGGCCCAATCTCATCAAGGGAGTGCATCTCGAGGGATTGCGTGTAATCGGTGATCCGCAGGATTACGCTCGCCGCTACTACGAACAGGGTGCCGACGAACTGATCTATATCGATGTTGTTGCGAGCCTGTATGGGCGAAACAAGTTGACCGACATAGTGAGTCGTGCGGCGCGGGACGTGTTTGTCCCGATGACGGTAGGGGGTGGTATCCGCAATGTCGAAGACGTAACCGATCTGTTGCGCAACGGTGCAGACAAGATTGCCATTAACACGGGTGCGGTTCAGCGCCCGGAATTGATCAGCGACGTTGCCCGGCGATTTGGATCGCAATGCATGGTCTTGTCCATCGAAGCCAAGCAGACGGGACCGGGCCGATGGGAGGTGTATACCGACGGCGGCCGGGAGAAATCCGGACTGGACGCGGTGGAGTGGGCCAAACGCGCGGCGGGACTCGGTGTCGGTGAGATGCTTGTCACTTCGATCGACCGGGAAGGAACGCGGAAGGGTTTCGATGTCGCGCTCACGGCGGCGATATCGCGGGCTGTCGACGTCCCGGTGATTGCAAGCGGCGGTTACGGCGAAATTCGGCACCTGGTGGACGTAGTCAATGAGGGTGGAGCAGACGCTGTCGCGATCGCGGATGCAGTGCACTACAACCGCACGACGTTGACCGACATCCGGTCGGCGGCCCGGGCGGCCGGCATTTCGTTGAGGCAGCTATGACGGCATCGGTTACCGTGATTGACTACGGGATCGGCAATCTCTACAGCGTCAGCCGTGCGCTCGAGCATGTCGGTGGTGATGTTGTGCTGAGCGCGGATCCTCATGTGATCGAAAACTCCGAGCGCTTGATATTGCCTGGTGTTGGCGCCTTCGAGGATGGAATGCGCGGACTGCGCGACCGCGGGCTGGTCGAGCCGATCAAACGGTATGCAGCCAAGGGGCTTCCGCTGCTGGGGATATGCTTGGGAATGCAGATGCTGGCGACGACAAGTGCGGAATTCGGCGAGCATGAGGGGCTCGGTCTCATTGCCGGAACGGTGGTCGCGGTTCCAAGCGCCACGACCGAGGGAGAGAGGCAAAAGATACCGCACATCGCGTGGAGTGCGCTTTCGCCCTCGGCCGGTGCTGAATGGCGGGGTACATTTCTGGAGGATACGCCGCCGGGTACGTCGGCCTACCTGGTCCATTCCTTCCATTTGGTTCCCGACGATCCCGCCCATTTGCTCGCAGATTGCTTCTATGGCAACCACCGGCTCACCGCTGCGGTTCGTGCGGGCAAGGTCTTCGGTGCGCAGTTCCATCCTGAAAAGAGCGGAGCGGCAGGCTTGCAGATGCTGGCTGCGTTTCTGCGGCAATAATTGGCGCCCGATACAAATCAGATGAAAGTCCTGAGTGCTGGTATCATCTACACGATCGGAAACGTGGCTTCGGCTGCAGTGCCGTTTGCATTGTTGCCGTTGCTCACCCGCCTGCTCAGCCCGGTAGAATATGGGAACGTGGTTGCGTTTGCGCTGGTCGTGACGTTGTGCATGCCGTTTGCCGGGCTGAACGTGCATGCGGCGGTCGGAGTGGCATGGTTCAACCGGCCGCGCGAAGAGTTGCCGGCGTTTGTCGGGACGGCACTCGCGATTGGAATCTCAACCACGGTGCTGACCGCGGTCGTGATCGCCACGCTCCTGCCGCTGCTGTCATCGGTGGCATTCGGCCTGGACCCCATATGGGGTGTGCTTGCGACGATCACAGCCGGCGCCAACGTCGTGCTTCAGTGCCGGCTCGGGTTATGGCAAAGCCAGCAGCGACCCGTCCTCAACGTCACGCTGCAGTTTATTGCGAGTACCCTGAACGTGGCGTTGTCGCTTTTCGCCGTCCTGGTCCTCGGCTGGGGCGGTGCAGGGCGCAACGTCGGCATCGCTGTGTCGGCTGTCTTGATGGCGTTGTGCGCCGTCGTTCTGCTTCTGGCGTCGCGCGACGCAATCTGGTCGTTCAGCCGCGATCACATCAAGGCCCTGGTGCTCTACGGTCTGCCGCTGATTCCGCACGTGCTCGGCGGTGTCTTGATCGGCACCGCCGATCGCTGGATCGTTTCCACGCAGCTCGGGTCCGAGATGCTGGGCATCTACGGTGCCGGCGCTCAGCTCGGCATGGTGATGACGATTTTGGCCGACGCATTCATCAAGGCCTACAATCCGTGGCTTTACGCGCGGCTTGGCTCATCGAGCCTCGATGACAAATATTCCGTTGTCGGTGCGATCTATATCGCGGTGCCGGTTTTCCTGTGTGCCGCGGTGATGGTCGGCGCCGGCCTCTATTTGACGAGCAACTTCCTGCTCGGCGCCCAATACCGCGCTGCCACTGTCGTGCTGCCCTGGTTCATGCTTGGCGGCGCCTTCATCGGCATGTACTTCTGCGTTTCCAACCTGTTCTTTTTTTCCGGCCGCACGTCGCTTCTTTCGCTCGTCACTACGTCTTCAGCGGTGCTTGGGACCCTGTTGATCTGGCTGCTTGCCGGGAGATTCGGGATCGAGGGAGCTGCTATGGGATACGCGGCGACTCAAGGATTGCTGGCCTTGATTGCGACTGCGGTTGCTTCCCGGCAATATGATCTGCCTTGGGGCGAGTTGCGTCGGTCCGTGGCCATTTGGTTTCGCGGCACGTTCCTCGTCGCCGCTCATCAGTCCGCAAAAGCTTAGGAAATAGTCTTCAATGTCCGCTCATGCTGCAGGTAAACGGGTCGCCGTAATTGGACTAGGACGAATGGGGTTGCGCCATCTGGAGGCGGTTAGCAAACTTGGCATGACGATCGTCGGCGTTGCGGATACTTCGGAAGTGGCGCGCGAGACGGCTCGTACGCGTTTTGGGGTCGATGAGTCCCAATGCTATGCTGAAGGCACGGAAATGCTGCGCAGCGTGCGGCCTGATGCGGTCGTGGTCGCAACCACAGCGCCGTCGCATGCCCCACTCGTCGTCGATGCAGCCGAAGCCGGCGTGCGCCATATCCTGTGCGAGAAGCCGATGGCAGTTTCGTTGGCGGAAGCGGATGAGATGATGACCGCATGCAAGCGCAGCGGTTCGGTCCTGGCTATCAATCATCAGATGCGTTTCATGGAGCAGTACACGCTGGTGAAGGCATTGATTGGTTCGGACGAACTAGGGCCGTTGGTGAGCGTTTTGGTCGCAGCCTCGAACTTTGGCCTGGCCATGAACGCCTGCCATTACTTCGAGATGTTTCGCTATCTCGGCGATGCCCCGATAAGCGGTATCCAGGCCTGGTTCGATCGGGCTCAGCTGGCTAATCCCCGCGGTCCGGAGTTCGAGGATCGCGCGGGGCGGCTATTGGCGCGAGACCCGGCCGGCCGTTCCATGTTTATTGACTTCTCGATGAATGCCGGGAGCGGCATCCATGTGACGTATATTTGCCGGAACGGACAAATTGTGGTCGACGAAATCAATGGAGACATGCGAGTGGTGGCACGAAAGAGCGAACACCGCGATTTGGCGACGTCGCGCTACGGTGCGTCAGCCGAAGTCCGGACCCAGGCCATCAAGCCAGTGGACGTGGTCGTGCCGACCGTCGATCTATGGTCGGCGATGCTGCAAGGCGAAACCTTTCCTGATGGAAATGCCGGCGCCCACGCCTTGGCCTGTTGCGTTGCAGCCCATGTGTCCCATGAGGCCGGCGGTCGCGAAATATTGCTGGCTGATCCGGCGTTACCGCGCGGTCGTCGGTTCAAATGGGCTTGAGCTGAGAATATGGCCGCGAAAATCTGGGGTATTGCGATTGTCGGTGCAGGCTATATGGCCGAAGAGCACGCGAGAGCACTGGCGTCGCTGCCGAACACCAAGATCGTGGGGGTTTGTGGCCGAACCCGCGCGCGCGCCGAGGTTCTGGCTTCGATCCATGGCACCAAGGCCTTCGACAGCATTGATGCAATGTATCGCGAGACTCGGGCAGACGCAGTCGTGGTTGCGGTGAATGAGCTCTCGATGCCTGACGTTTCCGCCTCTTGTTTTTCACATCCATGGGTTTGTTTGTTCGAAAAACCCGTTGGGGTGGATTTGCAAGTAGCGGAGCAGATTCTCGATCAAGGCCGCCGTGTCGGTGCTCGTGCCTTTGTCGCTCTCAATCGCCGCTCTTATTCGTCCACGAGGCAGGCGTTGCGGGAGCTGGCGAACGACGATGGTCCCCGCTTGATCTCTGTGCTCGATCAGGAAGACCAGGAAGCTGCGCGAGCATCGGGCCAGCCTGAAGAGGTTGTACGCAACTGGATGTACGCCAATTCGATTCATCTCATTGACTATTTCAGCTTCATGGCGCGCGGAGATGTTGTGTCGGTGACGCATGCCGCTCCATGGACGCCCGAGTCGCCACGTTTCGTTGCCGCGACGATCCAATTCTCTAGTGGCGATATCGGGATATATCAGGCTGCCTGGAACGCGCCGGGACCGTGGTCCGTGACCGTGACGAACGGCCATCTTCGCGCCGAGATGCGTCCACTTGAAAGACTCGCCATTCAGCGGCGCGGCGAGCGACGTCTTACGGACATTGTGCCAGACATCGTCGATTCCGAATTCAAGCCCGGATTGCGCTATCAGGCCGAGCAGCTAATCGGGTTTCTGGAGGGGCGGAACGCAAATCTTGCAACGCTGGAGGAAGCGCATCGCTCGATGGCCCTTTGCGCAAGGATTTACGGACTATTCCCGCAATCATGATGAGTGGCGAAGATCGGGCCGCGAAGATCGCGACGTTGTTTGCGCTGGAGCGCAAGCACGACCTCTTTTCATACCGAGTGGATGGTTGGTCGGCATGGCGCGTAATGCGGAATCCGGTCTACTGGATGGTTGCCGACCTGCCGCTGTCAAAGCCGGGCAAGTCGACCTTTGCGCGCATCCTTGAAGCTCTCCGTGGAACCCTGACCTTGGCAAGATTTGTCGCCATTCCAGGCCGGAGAGATCTGCTGATCAAGACCTGCCGATCCGCGCTGCGCATGAAGCGGGGCGCCCATTACGAGGACGTGTATTTCGACAGTTTGCTGCGTCGGGGCTATTCGTGCGTCAAGCTCGAAGAAATAAATAGTCCGGATTTCGAGGTGCAGGCTGCGGCTGCATGGAGGCCTGCCGATCTCAATCCCATCGTATTCACATTCTGGGGAAGTGTTCTTGGCCGCCTCTTTCCGGCCGATGCAATGTCGTTCTGCAAGTTTGTAGCGGAGGGCCTGAAAGATGAGCTCCAGGTGGTTGTCGATCCCCGTTGGTTGTTGATGCGTGTGTCGACGGTCTACTGGCAAGCAAGACTATACGGAATGTTGCTGGCCAGGATCAGGCCTCGTGCGGTTCTGGTGTCGGATACCGGGGAATATGGACTGCGGCTTGCGGCCCATCGCCATGACATTCGGTATATTGAGCTACAGCACGGCGTGTTCGATGCCAGTCAACCGGATGCGGTTCCCCTGTGGGTCGAGGGGGCGGTTGCTGAACTCATCCTTCCCGACGTGTTGGCGGCTCGCGGCGTGTATTGGAGCGAGCAACTGGCCGGTACACGTCAGGGCCGCGACCACGTCGTTGCGGTCGGCGATGCAGTCACTGACTCTGCGCGTGCGCAGCGCCATGCTAGGACAAAGGGCCACGGGGTTCATCTTGTGCTGACATCCCAGGGGCTTGACACGGCAAGACTCGTGGCCTGGATCGAAGATCTGGTGCGTTGTGCGCCGGCCTCGCTCGACTGGCGTTTGTCTATCAAGCTCCATCCGGTTTACGATTTCGATTCGTCGGCCTTCCGGCCCCTGCAGTCCGACAAACGGATCAGGATTGTCTCCGGCGCCGGACAACCCAATGTATTCGAATTGCTGGCGGAAAGCGATTTGCATCTGACTATAGCGTCTGCTTGTCATTTCGATGCCACTGCGGTCGGCGTGAGAAGCATGATCATTCCGCTTTCTGGGCATGAGCTGATATCGGGCACGGTTGATGACAGGTGGTTTTTTCTGGCCCGTGATCAACTGGATGTCTGGAATGTCGCAACAAGTCCGCCTCCGTTTGATCCTGCGCATGCGGATCGCTTTGCCGCTCCCGGCTATGTCGATAACCTGACGGCCCTGCTGCCGAACTCTGCCGTGACCGGCAAGGCGTCCGCCGAATGCTCGATTCCGTGAGGTCTCCCGTGCCTTCCAGCGGTTCGTATGCGGTTGCCAGTCCGTGGGTGCCGAGTCAGCGGCATTGGCCGATGCTGGCATTCGTGACCTTCTCCCTGCTCGTAACCATGTCGCTCTCGCAGACCGAAAGCTTTGTGCGAGGCTCTTTGCAATACTGGCTTGTTGTTGTGCCCGCGGTAGTTTTCCCCCTGTTGGGACTGCCGGACATTGTGAGGACGCTGTTTGGGCGCGGTAAGCTCCTGCTGATCCTCCTACTCTGGGCCGGCGGCTGGCATGCTGCAATGGGAGATGCGAGGGCAACCGTTCAGCTCTGCGCTACCGTACTGGCACTGACGTGGATTTCCACAGATCGCGCCGCAATCAACGTGCAGGACCTGACGCGCCTCTATTTGCTCTTGCTTGTCGTTGGTTTGTCGGTTTCGGCTTTTTCCAATTTCAATCGTTATGGTTTGATCCCCGGTTACTCAGATCCCGTCTATGGCCTTTGGCGGGTATCATTCTTTCCCAACATTGCGTACACCGGCGCACTTTCTTTGGTGATGCTGGTCGTGCTCACCCACAGCAAGGAGCGGGCGAGAAGGCATCCAGTTGTTCTCGCTATCGCGACCTATTTTTTTGTACTCTGTTTTGTGCGCGCGGCGTTGATTGCGGGATTGGTCTACCTCGTGTTGTACTTTTTCTTTTGTCGCAATAGCGCCATGCGACCTGCCCGGATGTTCTGGATAGCATTGGCAGTCGCGGTCGGCTTCAACGTCGCGGTCGTTTCGTCTGCCAATATTTTGTATGCCTTGCAGGACAATGTCTTCGTTTCGACGTTCCTTTTACGCGGCGAGACCAATTTATCGGTCAATGACATTCTCTACCAATTGTATCGGCCATGGTTGTGGAAGGCCCATTTGCAGCTTCTTTACTCAAGTCCGGCATGGATGGGGTGGGGCTCGCCCGAGTTCTATCAGTCGATGCTTGATGCATCAGGTCCGCCGCTGGCGACGATTGGCTCGGAATCTCTTCCGACAAGGCTGCTGGCGAGCTATGGCATCGCCGGTCTGCTGTTTACCTTGTATCTCATACAGCAATTGCGGAGATTGGCCTTTCGTGGTGATCGTTGGGCTTGCGCATGCTTTCCCGCCGTGTTCATCCTCATGATGAACTGGGGTGGCATTTTTCATCCAACCGACGGCATGTTCGCATTGCTGTTGCTGCCAATAACAAGAGGCTCGAACGGCTTCCTCGACGACCAAACAGGTTCTGTCGTGTCGCTGGCAGCGCCGGCAATCCCACCGAAATATGCAGCGTAGAAGAAACAGCGATGTGGCTTGAACCGGAAACCTACATACACCCAACTGCGGTAGTCGATGCGGGGGCCAAGATCGGCGCCTTCAGTTCGGTATGGCATTTTTCCCACCTGGAGGCCGGTGCCGTCGTCGGCGAGAACTGCAACCTCGGACAAAACACCTACATCGGAAACCGTGCCGTCGTGGGAAACGCCTGCCGGCTCGGAAATTCCGTCTCGGTGTTCTCGCATGTCGAGCTCGAGGATTTCGTGTTCTGCGCCCCATTCATGGTGTTCACGCATATCTCGTTTCCGCGCGCGGCCGTTAACAGGCGGGAGATTTTCCAACGAACGCTTGTCAAGACAGGGGCGACCCTCGGTGCAAACTCGACCGTGGTGCCGGGCATCACGGTCGGCGCCGGGACCTTTCTGGGTGCCGGCGCAGTTCTCACCAAGAGCGCGAAGGACTGGTCGTTGATGCTCGGCGCCCCAGCGCGCCAGGTGGGTTGGGTCAGCGCATTCGGCGAACGGGTAGAACTCCCGCTTTCCGGATCCGGCGAGTGGCGATGCCGGCATACCGACGACGTCTATGTTCTGAACGGTAGTGAGTTATCGAGGCGGCCCGGACCTGACGACATCCTGCGTTATGTTCCCGGCAAGAAGCTTGAGAGGCGGCAGGCCTCCTGAGCCTGATCCGAGCCGCTGCTTCAGGGCAAGGAACCGGGGGCACTGACGACGTTGCGAACGCGAATGGGAATTTGATGAAGGTTTTGTATCTGGACAGCGATGGACCGCTTGGCGGCGCATCGCGCAGCCTTTTCGAGGTGGTGAGGCCGCTGTCGCGCGGCGCGGTCGATCCGTATTTTGTCGCGGTGCAGGGGACTGCGCTGGATTTCTATTCGCAAATTGCGAAGGACATGGTGGTGACGCGCGGGCTCACCAAATTCGACAACACGCGTTACAGCTATTATCGGGGCGTGCGCTGGTTGATCCTGATCAGGGAAATCCTCTATTTCCCTTTCACAATCGTGGCGCTGCTGCGGGCGCGGGCCCGCTGGAAGACCGTCGACGTCATTCACATCAACGAGGTTCTGTGCGTCATCCCAGGCCTGATAGCGCGCTGGCTGTTCGGTGCCGCGCTTGTCGTTCATGTGCGCTCGCCAACACGGATGGACGACAAGTCGATAAGGTGCCGCTGGCTCTTCGAACGGCTGCGCAGGAACGCAGCCGCGATCATCGCGATCAATGAAACAACCAGAGCGACCCTGCCTGCATGGCTGAATGTGGACGTTATCCAGAATTCGTTCACGCCGAAGAAGCTGGCCCAGCCGGACGAGGCAATGCAGGCAAAGCTCGATGCGCTGCGCCCGACCTCGCTGAAGATCGGCTTCGTCGGCAACCTGCATCATTCGAAGGGGCTGTTCGATCTGCTGGAGGCGGCAAAGCTGGTGCGGGTGGCCGGCCGCGACGTCGAGTATGTGATCGTCGGCGGTGTAACCGTCGTCGATCGGGGGCTGAAGGCCCGGCTGCTGGCCGCGGCCGGACTTGCGCAGAACGTCCAGGAGGAACTGGCGGTGCGGGTCGCGGAAGAGGGGCTTTCCGATATCTTTCATTTGCTCGGTCCGACCGTCGACATTCAACGCGTCTATGAGCGGATCGACGTTATCGCCTTCCCGTCGCATTTCGATGCGCCGGGGCGGCCGGTGTTCGAGGCGGCATTTTCCTCGGTTCCGTCGATTGTCGCGATCGAAAATCCGTTTCCCGATACGCTCGTCGACGGGGAGACGGGGCTTGCCATTCCGGGCCGGAATCCGCAAAAGCTTGCTGCGGCGATCATGCATTTTGCCGATCACCCCGAAGATGTGCGCCGGATGGGCGCCCACGCCAGGGAACTGGCGGAAAAGAACTTCAATCCCGAGGCGAACGCCAAGAAATTGCTGGCGATCTACACGCGGGTTGTACAGAACAATCGCGCGCGCCCCTGAGATCAACCTTGTCCATCATCGACCGAAGTCAGCCCAGCATGAATGTTTCCTCGAAGCGCGCGTACCAGATCTGCACCAGCTGCATCATGGATACGTCGGACTCTAACATCACCTTCGACAGCCGCGGCTGGTGCGACTACTGCAACAACTACCATCGGAACATCCTGCCGAACTGGCATCCGGATGCGCGCGGCGAGCGCGAGATGCTGGCGGTGGCTGAAACCATCCGCAACCAGGGGCGCGATCGCGATCACGACTGCATCATCGGCGTCAGCGGCGGCGTCGACAGTTCATACGTCGCCTTGCTCGCCAAGGAAAAGCTGGGGCTGCGGCCCCTGATTTTCCACGTCGATGCGGGGTGGAATTCGCAGCAATCGGTCAATAACATCGAGAAGATGGTCGATGGTCTCCATCTCGATCTGCACACCGAGGTGATCGACTGGCAGGAGATGAAGGATCTGCAGCTCGCCTTCTTCAAGGCGCAGGTGCCGCATCTCGATACGCCGCAGGATCATGCCTTCTTCGCCGGCTTGTATAATTTCGCTGCCAGCCACGGCTTCAAATACGTCATAACAGGCGCGAACTATTCCACCGAGTGCGTGCGCGAACCGCTCGAATGGCACTATCACGCCACCGACCTGCGGCAGTTGAAGGACATCCACGCCCGGTTCGGGACCCGCCCGCTGAAGACGTTCCCGCTGACCGATATCTTCACCCACAAGCTTTACTACCGGTTCGTCAAGGGCATGCGGATCGTCAAGCCGCTCAACAACTTTCCCTACATCAAGGAAGACGCGATGCAGGAACTGGCCGACCGGTTCGGCTGGCAGAAATACGCCCACAAGCACTACGAGTCGCGCTTCACCCGCTTCTATGAGGGCTACTGGCTTCCGGTCAAATTCGGCTACGATAAGCGCCGCGCCCATTTTTCAAGCCTGATTTTGACAGGGCAGCTGTCGCGCGATGAAGCGTTGCGGCGGATCGCGCAGCCCGCCTATGATGAGGAGACGATGGCGCATGAATTCGAGTATGTCGCAACCAAGCTCGACCTTACCGTTGGGGAACTCCGCGCGCTGATGAACGGACCCAACAAGAGCTATCGCGACTACAAGTCGAGCATGCCGCTGATCGATCTCGGGACCAAGGTGCTGCGCGCGCTGGGCGTGCAAAAGATGATGGTGCGATGATTGCCATCGTCGATTACGGGCTCGGCAATATCGCGGCGTTTGCGAGCGTCTACAACCGGGCCAACATCAAGGTGGCGGTCGCCAGGACGGCCGGCGACCTGAAGGGGGCGTCGAAGCTGATCCTTCCGGGCGTCGGACATTTCGATCATGCGATGCGGCTTCTTCAGGAGTCGGGGATGCGCGGTGCGCTCGACGATATGGTGCTTGGGGACAAGGTGCCCGTGATCGGGGTGTGTGTCGGCATGCAGATCTTGGCGCGCTCCAGCGAAGAAGGAAGTCTGCCGGGCCTCGGCTGGATCGACGGCGAAGTCAGGGCCTTCAAGTCGACCGAGGCCATGAGGGACATGCCGGTGCCGCACATGGGCTGGAACGATGTGCGACCGCTGTCGCAAAGCAGGCTGTTCGATGAGCTGCATGACAACGCAAGATTCTATTTTCTGCATTCGTACTACATGAACTGCGACCGGCGGGAAGACGCGCTCGCAACCTGCAACTATGGGGCGGATTTCGTCTGCGCGGTGCAGTCGTCCAATATCTACGGCGTGCAGTTTCATCCCGAAAAGAGTCACAGTTTCGGAAATCGTCTATTGCGAAATTTCGCGGGGCTCTGATCGTGCTGCTGCCGAGAATCATACCCTGTCTCCTGGTCCACGACGGCGGGCTTGTGAAGACGGTCGCATTCAAGGAGCCGAAATACGTCGGCGATCCGATCAATGCCGTCAAGATATTCAACGAGAAGCAGGCGGACGAGCTTGCGGTGTTCGATATCGACGCCACCGTCCGGGGCGTCGAACCCGACTTCAAGATGGTTGCCAACCTTGCGGCGGAATGCCGGATGCCTCTGTGCTATGGCGGCGGCGTCAAGACCGTCGCGCAGGCCAGGCGGATCATCGGACTCGGGGTCGAGAAGATCGCAATCAGCTCGGCTGCGATCGAAACACCCGAGCTTGTTTCGGCGGCGGCTCAGGAAATCGGCGGGCAGAGCGTGGTCGTTGTCATCGATGCGAAGAAAGACCCGCGAACCGGCAGCGACCTGGCGTGGACCCACAACGGGACACGCAGTACCGGTCGCCCGGTCATCGATGTGGCGCAGGAGGCCGAGTCGCTTGGGGCCGGTGAAATCGTCGTTAATTCCATCGATAACGACGGTAGGATGAAGGGCTACGACCTGGCGTTGGCCCGATCGGTCAGGCAGGCCGTCAGGCTTCCGGTAACGCTGCTGGGCGGCGCCGGCTCGCTTGCGCATATCGGCGAACTGGTGGCATCGTGCGGCGTGGTCGGTGCGGCTGCGGGCAGCCTTTTTGTATTCAAGGGCCCTTACAGGGCGGTCCTCATTAACTATCCCGAGCCGCCAAAAAAGGATGAGCTTTTTCAGCTTGCTTTGCGGTAGGAATTGCTGGACGAGTTGCCGAGTCAACGCGAGTGACAATGTGCTGTGCAACCAGAAATGGGCGCAATAGGCGAGAGACAGACCCGATATCCGGAATTTCGAATGTTTGATGACAGGGTTCTATTGATAACGGGCGGGACCGGTTCGTTCGGCAAGGCAGTGCTGAAGCGCTTCCTTGCATCCGACATGCGCGAGATCAGGATCTTCAGCAGGGACGAGAAGAAGCAGGATGACCTGCGGAAGAAATATCCGGACCCAAAGCTGAAGTTCTATATCGGCGACGTGCGGGAACCGCGTAGCGTTGCCGCGGCGATGCGTGGCGTCGACTACTGCTTTCACGCGGCGGCGCTGAAGCAGGTGCCGTCCTGTGAATTCTATCCGATGGAGGCTGTCCGCACCAATGTTCTCGGTACCGAGAACGTGCTCGAAGCAGCGATCGCCGCGAACGTGAAGCGCGTCGTGTGCCTGAGCACCGACAAGGCCGTCTATCCCGTCAACGCAATGGGAATGTCCAAGGCCATGATGGAGAAGGTCATGGTCGCGGTTTCGCGCAATCTGCAGGGGACCGTGATCTGCGGAACGCGTTACGGTAACGTGATGGCGTCCCGGGGGTCGGTGATCCCGTTGTTCGTCGAGCAGATCGCCGCCGGCAAGCCGATCACCATCACCGATCCCGCAATGACCAGGTTCATGATGACGCTCGACGAGTCGGTCGAACTCGTGCTGCACGCGTTCACGCATGGGCAAAACGGCGACATCTTCGTCCAGAAGGCACCGGCTGCGACCGTCGCGGTGCTGGCGCGCGCCCTGCTCGAGGTGATGGGGCGGCCGGACCATCCGATACTTGAAATCGGCACGCGGCATGGCGAGAAGCTCTACGAAACGCTGTTGAGCCGGGAGGAGATGAGTCACGCCGAAAGTCGCGGCAATTATTATCGGGTGCCGCCGGACGGCCGCGATCTCAACTACGCGAAATTCGTCGAAGAAGGCGAGCGTCGCATCAGCGCGGGCCATGACTATAATTCCGAGAATACGGTCCAGCTCGACGTGCCCGCGATGAAGGAGCTGCTGCTTCGGCTCGAGTTCGTGCAGTCTATCGCGCGCGGCGAGCCGGTTGATCTGGACGATTGAGCCTGATGCGCATCCTGATTACCGGAGCAGACGGGTTTCTCGGCGCGAACTTGCGGATTCGCCTGCGCGAAGCCGGTTACCAGGACATTGTCGGCATCACGCGTTCCTCCTCGCCACAGGAACTGGTGGCCGGGCTCGCCGCTGCTGATTTCGTTTTTCACCTCGCCGGGGTCAATCGTCCGCAGACTGAGGACGAGTTCGTCCGGGGTAACCGGGATTTCACCGAGCAGCTCTGCCAGGCGCTTCGCAGCGTCGGTCGACGGACGCCGGTGGTGTTTTCTTCATCGTCGCAGGCCGCGCTGGAGAACCCCTACGGACGAAGCAAGCTCGCCGCGGAAAACATCCTGTTGAGCTACGGCCGGGAGAGCGGGGCGCCGGTCCTTCTGTTTCGCCTGACCAACGTGTTCGGCAAGTGGGCGCGGCCGGATTATAATTCGGTCGTCGCTACCTTCTGTCATAACGTGGCCCGGGGCCTGCCCATCCGCGTCGACGATCCGGCCGCCAAGCTCCGGCTTGTCTATGTCGATGACGTGGTGGATGCCATGCTCCGCTGTCTGGCCTCGCCGGGTCCGGCGGCGGGCCTGATGGAGGCTGGGCCCGTCTATGAAACGACGGTCGGCGAAGTTGCGGATATCATCCGCAGTTTCTTCATCAGCCGTTCGACACTATTGACCCCGCCGGTCGGCACCGGCCTGACGAGGGCGCTCTACGCAACTTACGTTACGCATCTTCCCGCAGCCTCATTCGCCTACCAGATCCCGCAATACGACGATCCGCGCGGCACCTTCGCGGAGGTATTGAAGACCCCGGACTGCGGTCAGTTCTCGTACTTCACCGCGCATCCCGGCGTCACCCGCGGGGAACACTATCATCACACCAAGGCCGAAAAGTTCGTGGTCATTCGCGGCAGCGCGAAGTTTCGCTTCAGGCAGATCGTGACCGGCGAATTTCATGAGATAGTAGTGCGCGGCGGCGAGGGATACATCGTCGAAACCATCCCGGGGTGGGCGCACGACATAACCAACGTCGGCGATGACGAGTTGATCGTCATGCTGTGGGCAAACGAGATTTTCGATCGCGCACGGCCCGATACGATAACCATGAAGGTGGTCGCGTGAGGAAACTGAAGGTCGTGACCGTCGTCGGCACCCGGCCGGAGATCATCCGTCTGTCGCGGGTGATGGCCAAGCTGGACATTCACTGCGACCAGGTGCTCGTCCACACCGGGCAGAATTACGACTACGAACTCAATGCGATCTTCTTCGAGGACCTCGGAGTTCGAAATCCCGACCGCTTCTTGGGCTGCGCGGGCGACAGCGCGATGCAGACGATCGGCAATGTGATCGCCAAGGTCGATGATGTGCTGGCCGAGGAGCAGCCGGATGCGATGCTGGTGCTCGGCGACACCAACAGCTGTCTCGCGGTGATTCCGGCGAAGCGCCGCAAAATTCCCATCTTCCACATGGAAGCCGGCAACCGCTGCTTCGATGAGCGGGTTCCCGAGGAGACCAACCGCCGCATCGTCGATCATACCGCCGACGTCAACCTGACCTATAGCTCGATCGCGCGCGAGTATTTGTTGCGCGAAGGTCTTGCGCCGGATCTCGTCATCAAGACCGGCAGTCCGATGTTCGAGGTGCTGTCGCACTATCGCACGAAGATCGACGCCTCGAACGTGGTGACGCAATTGGGGCTGACCCCTGAACAATACTTTGTCGTCAGTGCCCACCGCGAGGAAAATATCGAATCGTCACGCTCATTCGGCAAGCTGGTCGCCGTACTCAACGGCATTGCGGAAGATCACGGTCTGCCGGTGATCGTTTCGACCCATCCCCGCACACGCAAGCGGATCGAGGAGGACGGCACGAAATTTCACGGTCAGATCCGCCTGCTCAAGCCGCTCGGCTTCAGCGATTATGTGAAATTGCAGATGTCGGCGCGGACGGTGCTTTCCGACAGCGGAACGATCAGCGAGGAATCGTCAATCCTGAACTTTCCGGCACTGAATCTGCGCGAGGCGCACGAGCGGCCCGAAGCGATGGAGGAGGCGGCCGTGATGATGGTTGGCCTCGAGATCGGGCGGGTGCGTCAAGCGTTGTCCCTGCTGGAGCAGCAATCCCGCGGGCCGGTCAGAACCGGCCATCTGGTGGGCGATTACGACGTGCCGAACGTCTCGGACAAGATCGTTCGGATCATTCACAGCTACACGGACTATGTGAACCGAGTAGTCTGGCGTAAGTACGATTGAGCGAAGCAATTGCGGATTCTGATCGTCAGTCAATATTTTTGGCCGGAGAATTTTCGTATCAACGAGCTGGTGGCCGAACTCGTCGCGCGCGGACACGAAGTGACGGTGCTGACCGGAGTGCCGAATTATCCCTCGGGTCGAATCTTCGAGGATTTCCGCAAGAACCCCGGATGCTTTTCGCAATATGGCGGCGCGTCGATCGTCCGCGTGCCGCTGATCCCGCGCGGCCAGAGCCGTCTCCAGCTGGCCCTGAACTATCTCAGCTTCGTCATTTCCGGGTCGACCGTCGGCGCCTGGCGGCTCCGAGGCAGGTCATATGACGTGGTTTTTTCCTATCTGGTGTCGCCGATGACGGCCGCCTTGCCGGCCTTGCTGATCGGCCGGTTGAAGCGCGCACCGGTCACGATCTGGGTGCTGGATCTCTGGCCGGAAACCCTGGCCGCGGTTGGCGCGATCCGCTTCAAATTCATGTTGCGTTGGGTCGGCCATCTCATCGGCTTCATCTATCGCCATTCGGCTTGCGTGTTCGTGCAATCGAGGGCGTTCGTTGCCAATGTGGTACGCTATGGGGGTGATGCGACCCGCGTGAATTATCTTCCCGGTTGGGCTGAACAGGTTTTCGATGCATCCCCAGCCAGGCAGACCTCCGTCCCCGAATTCAGTCCATATGACGGAAAGTTCAAGATTCTGTTCGCAGGCAATATCGGCGAAGCGCAGGATTTTCCGTCGATTCTTAGCGCGATTGAAGCGTTGCGCGACAGAATCGACATTCACTGGATCATCGTCGGCGACGGACGGGCGAAAGCGCAGGTCGAAGCCGAGGTCGATGCGCGAGGCCTGCGCGACGTCGTGACGTTGCTTGGCCAGCATCCGATCGAACGCATGCCGTCGTTTTTTCGCGCCGCCGATGCGCTGCTGGTTTCGCTCAAGGCCGGTTCGATCTTCAGTATGACCATCCCCGGCAAGGTGCAGAGTTATCTCGCCGCCGGGGTTCCGATCCTCGGCATGCTCGATGGTGAGGGCGCTCGGGTGATTGAAGAAGCCGGGGCCGGACTGGTCTGTCCAGCCGGCGATGGGCCCGGACTGGTGCGTCAGGTGCGGCGCTTGATCGAAACCCCAGCCGCCGAACGCGCGGCGATGGGAACTCGCGGTCGTGCCTATGCGGGGCGCGAATTCAACCGCGAACATCTTGTCGACAGGCTGGAACAGGCGCTGGCCGAGGTGGTGCAGGCTCCCTGAGCGGGGCCGGGATCGATGGTCGTTTTTCGGCCAACGGGTCGGTCATCAACTTATCAATTGCGGGTTCGGCTGCGGCAAGCCACTATCACCCGGGAGTAGTTAGAATGTCTGGCGCGCTATGAATCAGAATTTCCCATCAACGCAAGGTTCGTTGTCGCAGCAAGAACCGCCCACGAGCGCTGAGGCTGACCCCTGGGCACTATTGCTCGACTCGCTGCTTGTCATTTTGCGACACTGGAAGCTCCTGATCATTGGTCCGCTGATCGCGGGGGCCGTTGCCTATGCCGGCAGCTTGCTGCTGCCGAAATCCTATCGGAGTTATGCCTATGTTGGCCCGCTGGAGGAGGCGATGGCCAAGAGGAGTTCAACGCTTATTCCGTCTCCGGTGGTCGTGGATGCGGTGCTGCGCAAGCTTTCCCAGCGGCAGCCATTTTCCTCGATGCCCCCGGAAGAAGGCAGGAGCTATCTGGCATCAAGAATCCAGTTCAGGCCGGTCCAGGGAGCCGATTCGAGGTCATCCTCGCTTTACGTTCTGGAAGTGTTGGACGCCGAGCCGTCACGCGCGCGCGATATATTGACCGCAACAGTCGATTCCTGGCTCGCCGCAATGAAGCCGCCGCCGGAAAAGCTCGCTTCCCTGCAGCGGCTGAGGGAGGCGCTCGAGGTTCAATCGGCCGATCTATCGACGGCAATTGCGCAGTTGATGGCTCATCCGGAGCTGTTTCGTCCCGACATCAAGACCGGATACGCTCCGGTCAATGTTGCCGATTTGATCAAGCTGCGTACCGATGGAGTCGCCAAGAGCGAGGAATTGAGATCGATCGTCGAAGGGCCGGGTCATGATGCCATCGTTCTGCCGCCGACCATGCCGGTAGATCCGGTTGCGCCGGCCAAAGGCCGGATTGCTCTCGTTGCCGCAGCGATCATGTTCGCCGGACTGGTCGTTATTCTTCTGTTTCGCGAGGTCCTCGTGCCTGCGCTCGCTTGCTCCAAGTATGCACTGGGGCTCCGTCGGCTCGGCGGCTTATTCCGCCGAGAGGAGAGCGCCGTCGGGTGAATCAGAGATCCCTGTGCGCCTGCGTCGAGAGACGGAGCGAATCCCGGTCGGCGTTTCGCCAGGGCGACGATCGCACCTGCATCGTCCAGCGCTGCCGCGGTTGGCAGGATAAACAAGTACGAAACTTCGGCAGCGCCATTCCGGGCCGGCAGCCGGGCGCCTCCGTTACAAGATCATGAGTTGAAAGGCTTGCAGGTGACTGACACACACTCGGAATTGATAACCAAGCTGAATCGGAAAGCCGCCAGGATCGGCATCATCGGACTGGGATATGTCGGTCTGCCGCTGATGCTCCGCTATTGCGAGGTCGGCTATGACGTCATTGGCTTCGACGTCGATCAATCCAAGGTGGACGCGCTGCGTAGCGGCCGGTCCTATATCGAACATATCGATTCCGGGAAATTGTCGCGGTTTGTCGGTCGGAGCCTCGAGCCGACCACAGACCTCACGCGAGTTTCCGAGGTCGACGCTCTCATCCTTTGCGTGCCGACCCCGCTCAGCAAGCACCGTGAGCCCGACCTGAGCTTTGTCCTGAGTACGATCGATTCCGTGCTGCCGTACCTGCACCGCGGCATGGTGCTCTCGCTCGAAAGTACGACCTATCCCGGCACCACGGACGAGGAGTTGAAACCGCGCATCGAGGCCCAGGGCCTCAAGGTCGGCGAGGACATCTTCCTGGTCTTCTCCCCGGAGCGGGAAGATCCCGGAAATCAGAGTTATTCCACCCAGACCATTCCAAAGGTGTGTGGCGGCTGTACAAGCCAGTGCCTGGCGGCCGGGATTGCCCTGTACAATCAGGTCGTCGACAAGGTGGTCCCCGTCAGCTCGACGCGCGCCGCCGAACTGACGAAGCTGCTCGAGAACATACACCGATCGGTGAACATCGGCCTGGTCAACGAAATGAAGATCGTCGCCGACAAGATGGGCATCGATCTTCACGAGGTTATTCGCGCTGCCGCCACCAAGCCGTTCGGTTTTGTCCCCTACTATCCCGGCCCGGGGATCGGCGGACACTGCATTCCGATCGATCCGTTCTATCTGACCTGGAAGGCTCGCGAATACGGCGTTCATACCCGCTTCATCGAACTCGCCGGTGAAATCAACTCCTCGATGCCGGACTATGTCGTCTCGAAAGTCGTCGACGCTCTGAACTCCAGGAAGAAATCGGTCAACGGCAGCAAGATTCTCGTGCTCGGCATCGCCTACAAGAAGAACGTGGACGATTCCAGAGAGTCTCCTTCGGTCGTTCTGATGGAACGTCTGCAAGGCCTCGGAGCATCGATTTCCTACAGCGATCCCCATATTCCGTCGTTTCCGAGGATGCGCGCACATCATTTTTCGCTTTCCAGCGTGGCGCTGACAAGGGAGACCATAGCCAGCTTCGACTGCCTGCTGCTGGCCACCGACCACGACAAGTTCGACTACGAACTGATCAAGTCGACTGCCCAGTTGCTGGTGGATTGCCGAGGAAAGTTTCTGGAGCCGGCTCCGAACATCATCAGGGCTTGAACTGGCGGCGGGCTCGTCTTTCAGGCCGCCAAACCGCTAGCTGCGCTCGTCCACAATGACCTTGCCGTCATTCGGCAATGAACCGCCCGCGACCAAACTAATCGACCCGCCGAGCTTGGTGACTGCGCGCAGTGTCGCGGCGAGTTCGCCGCGCAGCGCCTCGCTGGGCGAGCCGCATTCGGCCCTGAGCGTCATCACGTCGGCCTCGCCCTCGCGCGTCACCACCAGGCGCAGCCGCCCCAGTCCAGGATGGCGCTTGCCGATTTCCGCGATCTGCTCGGGACGCACGAACATACCCTTGATCTTGGTGGTCTGGTCGGCGCGGCCCATCCAGCCCTTGATGCGCATGTTGCTTCGTCCGCACGGACTCGGGCCGGGCAGCGCCGCCGTGAGGTCGCCGATGGCCAGACGAATCCAGGGGTGATGCGGATCGAGCGAGGTCACCACGATTTCGCCGACCTCGCCCCCGGCGACGGGGTCGCCGGTGCCCGGCCGCACGATTTCCATGATCAGGTCCTCGTTGACCACCATGCCGTCATGGGATGAGGTCTCGAAGGCGATCAGGCCGAGATCGGCGGTGCCGAACGCCTGGTAGGCGTCGATACCGCGGGATTTGATCTCGTCCTGCAGCGACTTCGGAAACGCCGCGCCCGACACCAGCGCGCGCTTGATCGAGGAGATGTCGCGCCCGGCGCTGTCGGCCGCGTCGAGCAGGATCTTGAGGAAATCCGGGGTGCCGCTGTAGCCGACCGGGCGATAGGCCTCGATCAGCTCGAATTGCGCTTCGGTATTGCCGGGACCGGCTGGGATTACCGCGCAGCCGAGCGCGCGCGCGGAGGCGTCGAAGATGAAGCCGCCCGGCGTGAGGTGATAGCTGAAAGTGTTCAGCACCACGTCTCCCGGCCTGAAGCCGGCGGCAAACAGCGCCCGCGCGCCGCGCCATGGGTCGGCCCGGGTGGTCTCGGGCTCGAAGATCGGGCCGGGTGATGTAAACAGCCTCCCGAACGAGCCTGGAGGGCCCGGGACGAGGCCGCCGAAGGGCGGGGCGGCCTTGTGCAGGGCAGGGAGGTCGGACTTGCGCAGCAGCGGCAGCGCTGCCAGCGCGGCCCGGTCAGTGACGGAAGCGGGATCGATTCCCCGGAGGCGCTCGGCATAGGTGGGCGCCGCCATCGCCTGGCGCAGCACGTCCGGCAGCCGCGAAAACAGCTCCGCCTCGCGTGCGGCGGGCTCGCGGGTTTCGAGGGCGTCGTAGTGGTTGGTCATATGTCACCTTCGTCATTCCGGGATGGTCCGCAGGACCAGACCCGGAATCTCGTGGTTCCCCGATGCGCATTGCACATCTGAGGTCCGCGCTTTGCGCGCCCCGGAACGACGGGGAAAGAAATCGGCTTCACAGCCACCGCTTCCGCCGCTTGAAGCTTTTCAGGTTCTTAAAACTCTTGCGCTGGTCGCCGGCGCCGCCGAGGTAGAATTCCTTGACGTCCTCATTGTCGCGCAATTCGGAGGCCGAGCCGTCGAGCACCACCTTGCCCTGTTCCATGATGTAGCCGTGGCTTGCCACCGACAGCGCGGCGCGCGCGTTCTGCTCCACCAACAGGATGGTGACGCCGAGATCGCGATTGATCTTGCCGATGATGCCGAACACTTCCTTGACCAGCAGCGGCGACAGTCCCATCGATGGCTCGTCCATCAGGATCATCTTCGGGCGCGCCATCAGCGCGCGGCCGATCGCCAGCATCTGCTGCTCGCCGCCGGAGAGATAACCGGCGAGGCCGGTGCGCTCCTTCAGGCGTGGAAAATAGTCGAACACCCTGTCGATGTCGGCGCCGATCTCGTTGTCGGTTCGGGTGAAGGCGCCGAGCCGCAAATTCTCCAGCGACGTCATGTCGGCGATGATGCGGCGGCCCTCCATCACCTGGAAGATGCCGCGGCGCACGATCTTGTCGGGATCGATGCCGTTGATGCGCTCGCCGTCGAACAGGATTTCGCCGCGGGTGACTTCGCCGTCTTCGGTCTTGAGCAGCCCCGAGATCGCCTTCAGCGTCGTCGACTTGCCGGCGCCGTTGGCGCCGAGTAGCGCCACGATCGCGCCCTGAGGCACCTCGAGGCTCAAGCCCCGCAGCACCAGGATGACGTTGTCGTAGACCACCTCGATGTTGCGCACGCTGAGCAGCGGGGCGACGGCTTGCGCCGCCGCTGCTGACGGGCGATCGATTTCAGTCGCTTCGGTCATGGTCGATCCTGACGTCGTCGTAAAACCACGCTTCGTAGCACCCACTGCCGTCATCCCCCGCTTTCGCGGGGGACCGACGGCCTGAGTGCGTTGGGCCGCCTCTCGGCGACCGCTAGCTTACCAGCCGAGCCATTCGGGCTTCCGCGGCAGGTCGATAGTCTTGACCTTCTCGAGCTTGATCACGCCGTTCTTGGTGAGCTCGTTGAGCGGCGCGTCGGTCGCACCGGCGATCTTCATGCGATACAGATCGACTTTGAGCGTGCCGCGGTGATCCTTGTCGGTAAAGGTCGACGGGTTGCAGACGCCTTCCATGCCGGCCGGCACCCAATCCTTCTTCTGGTAGAAGCCCTTCTTGACGTTCTCGCCGGTCGCGCCGCCGTTCTTGGCGGCCCATTCGACGGCTTCCTTCGTGTAGAGCGCGCTACAGACGCCTGCGATGTAGTGCACCGGCCGATAGGCCGTTCCGGCCGCATCCGACATCTTGGAGATTTCCATCAGGGTTTTCATACCCGGTGCGTTGCCACCCCAGGCCACCGCCGTGCGCAGCGGAAATACCACGCCATTGGCGGCGGCGCCGGCGGCCTTGGCGGCGTTCTCGTCCATGCCCCAGACGTTGCCGAGGAACTGCACGTCGACGCCCGCAGCCTTGCAGGCGTTCAGGACCGAGATGTTCGAGCCCGCGGTGTTGCCGAGATAGGCGTAGTTGGCGCCGGAGCTCTTCAGGGTCAGGCACTGCGCGCTGTAGTCGCCGGGCGTCAACGCGAACACGATCGGCGGCAACAGTTCGAAGCCGAGTTCGGCTGCGATGGCCTCACCCGCCGCCTTCGGCGCGTTCGGATACGGATGGTTGGCACCCATATGAACGAATTTCGGCTTGCCGGGCTTGCCCTTGGCCTTCCAGTCTTCGGCGGCCCAGGTCAGCATGCCGCGAACCGCGTCCGAATAACTCGGACCGTAGAAGAAGTTGTAGGGAGCGGGCTTGGCCTTGCCGCCCGCGCCGGTCGGGTCGGAGAGTGCGGCGGCGTAAGACGCCGAGATGTCGGGAATCTTGTCTTCGGCGAGAAAGCCGGTGAGAGCTTCGGTGTCCGCGGTGCCCCATCCGAGAATCGCGGCGACCTTGTCGCCGCCTGACCATTTCTTGTACTGGGCGATCGCGCGCGGCACCTGATAGCCGTAGTCGACGGTGTCGAGATTGACCTTGGCGCCGTTGACGCCGCCGCTCTTGTTGATCCAGGCGTAAGTGTCGACGATTCCTTGTCCGTAGGGCGTTCCGACGTCGGACGTCGGGCCGGAATAATCGACCAGATTGCCAAGCGGTATCGGCGTCTGGGCCATGGCGGGCGTGACGGCGGACATGCCGCCAAGCATCGCCGCCAAGGCGGCGCTGTTGAGAAGAGCTTTCATGTTCATAAGCATAATCCTCCGGTTTTCTTCTCGAGGTCTTCTTGTTGCCTGCCCGTTCCGACCTCAATGCGAGAACGGGTAGAGTTTCCAGTAAGCCTTGATCTGGCGCCAACGATGCGCGAGTCCATCCGGCTCGAAGACCAGAAAGACGATGATGATGATCCCGATGGCCATCTCGCGCAGGAATGCGATGTTGTTCTTGAGTCCGAGGAACTGGTCGATCGGGCTGTCGCGCAGCGCGACGCTGAGCCACTCCATCGATTCCGGCAGCAGCACCATGAAGGCGGTGCCCATCAGGGTGCCCATGATCGAGCCGAGCCCGCCGATGATGATCATGGCCAGGAATATGATCGAGCGGTCGATGCCGAAACCTTCGTTGGAAACCACTTGATTGTAGTGCGCATAGAGTGCGCCGCCGACGCCGGCAAAGAACGCGGCGAGGCCGAACGACAGCGTGCGATACTTCGTCAGGTTGATGCCCATGATCTCGGCGGATAGATAGTGGTCGCGCACCGCGACCAGCGCGCGGCCGTCGCGCGAGCGGATCAGGTTGGTCACCAGCAGATAGCAGACGACGACGTAGGCCAGCACGACGTAGAAGTATTTCTTATCGCCGCGCAACGAATAGCCGAAGATCGAGAACGGCTCGGCGCTGGCGGGAACGCTGCCGCCGGTGAACCATTCCGCGCGCGCGAAGAAATCGAGCAGGATGTATTGCGCGGCCAGCGTCGCGATCGCGAGATAGAGCCCCTTCAGGCGCGCGGCGGGCAGGCCGAAGACCAGTCCGACCGCCGCGGTGACGATGCCCGCGAGCGGAATGCAGAAGAACACCGGGATCGCGAGCCGGTTCGACAGATAGGCCGACGTGAAAGCTCCGAAGCCGAAGAAAGCGGCGTGGCCGATCGAGATCTGGCCGGTGAAGCCGACGACGATGTTGAGGCCGAGCGCGGCGATGCCGAAGATGCCGATCTGGATCAGGAGGCTGAGGCTGTATTCGTTCAGGAGGTGCGGCGCAAAGCAGATCAGGACGATGCCGGCGATCATCGCATTGCGGCTGGTCCTGGTCGGAAACACGGTGGTGTCCGCCGCATAGGTGGTGCGGAAATCGCCGGCGGGGATGAGGGTCTGGCCTGCCATGATGGATTACACCCGCTCGATGTCTTTGGTGCCGAACAGGCCGTAAGGCTTGATCATCAGAATAATGATCAGCGCATAGAATGGAGCGATCTCGTAGAGATTGCCCCAGTGCAGGTATTCGCTGTCGAGGAAATGCGCGAAGTTTTCCAAGAGTCCGATGATAATGCCGCCGAGCACCGCGCCGCCGACGCTGTCGAGGCCGCCGAGGATTGCCGCCGGAAATACCTTGATGCCGTAGGCTGACAGACCCGCGGACACGCCGTTGACGACGGCGACCACGACGCCGGCCACCGCGGACACCGTCGCCGATATCGCCCATGCCATGGCGAACACGCTCTTGACCGAAATGCCGAGCGACTGCGCCACCTGCTGGTTGAATGCGGTGGCGCGCATGGCGAGGCCGTATTTGGACAAGCGGAAGAACCACGCCATCCCGATCATCATCGCCACCGAGACTGCCAGGCTCATCAGATAGACGGTCTGCACCTGCAGTCCGAGGATGTTGACGTTCTGGGTCTCGAATATCTTCGGGAACGGCTGCAGATTGACGCCGAACATCCATTTCATCAGCGCCGAGAACACCGTGGACAGCGCGATCGTCACCATGATCACCGAGATGATCGGCTCCCCGATCATGGGACGCAGGATCACTACCTGGATCGCGATGCCGAACACGAACATGAAGACCAGCGTGATCGGCATGCCAAGCCAGAACGGCACCTGGTATTTGGTCAGCAGCGCCCAGCATACCCAGGCGCCCACCAGCAGCAGTTCGCCCTGCGCGAAGTTCACGACTTGCGTGGCCTTGTAGATCAGTACGAACGACATCGCGACCACGCCATACAGCGTGCCGACCACGAGGCCGTTGACCAGAAGCTGGATCAGAAGCTGGCTGTTCATTCCGCGGCCTCCGCGACGGGGGTGTCGTGGGTTAGGTCGACGACCTTGAGCGTGGTGCGAATGCGCTGGGTGGTGCCGTCCTGGAAGCGGATCACGGTATCGACCGGGATGTCGCGCTTGCCGCCATAGATCGCGTCGATGATGTCGGCGTATTTCTCGTTGATGACGCTGCGGCGGACTTTTCGCGTGCGCGTGAGTTCGCCGTCGTCGGCGTCGAGTTCCTTGTACAGCAGCAGGAAGCGCGAAATCCGCTGCGCCGGCGGCAGCGTGGCGTTGACGGTCTCGACCTCCCTGCGCAACAGCTCGTACACCTCGGGGCGCGAGGCGAGGTCGGTGTAGGTGGTGAACGAGATCCGGCTCTTCTCCGCCCATTTCGAGATGATCGAGAAGCGGATGCAGATCATGGCCGCCAGCGCGTCGCGGCCGGCGCCCAGCACCACCGCCTCGGCGATATAGGGCGAGAATTTCAGCTTGTTCTCGATGTATTGCGGCGAGAACCGTTCGCCGCGCGCGGTTTCCGCCAGATCCTTGATGCGGTCGATCACCACGAGTTGCTTGTCGGCGTTGAAGTAGCCGGCATCGCCCGAGTGCATCCAGCCGTCCTTGATGTCTTCGGCGGAGGCTTCCGGGTTCTTGTAGTAGCCGAGGAACATGTTGGGGTGACGCACCACGATTTCGCCGACGCCGTGGATATCCGGATTGTCGATGCGGATTTCGATGTTGTCGGCCATCGCCACGCCCGTGGTGTCGGGATCGACCTTGTCGATCGGATGCAGGGTGTAGGCGCCGAGCATTTCGGTCTGGCCGTACAGCGTGCGCAGCGGCACGCCCATGGCCTGAAAGAACTTGAAGGTGTCGGGACCGAGCGCAGCACCGCCGGTCGCCGCCGAACGCAGCCGGGTAAAGCCGAGGCGGTCGCGCAGGGCGCGGAACAGGATCATATCGGCGACCGCCGAATGCTTGCCCTGCGCCAGCGCCGCCAGTCCCGTCTTCATGCCGAGCTCATAGAGGCGCTGCTTGAGCGGGGAGGAGTCCATGACGCCGGCGCGCACGTCGGCCGCGATGGATTCCCAGAGCCGCGGCGCGAACAGCACGAAGGTCGGCGCGATTTCGCGGAAATCATGCATCATGGTTTCGGGCTGCTCGACGAAGTTGATCTTCATCCGGCACAGCAGGCCTTTGCCGAGCACGTAGACCTGTTCCATGATCCAGGGCAGCGGCAGCACCGAGACATATTCGTCGTCCGGCCCCTTGGGGTCGAACGAAAGATAGGTCGCGCAATGCCGCAGCACCCGCCCCGAGGCGAGCATCGCCAGTTTCGGATGCGCCGTCGTGCCCGAGGTGGTGCAGAGGATCGAAACGTCTTCGCTGCGGGTCGCATCGACCAGGCTGTCGTAGAGACCGGGCTCGCGTGCGGCGCGGGCGCGCCCCATCCCGGCGAGCTTGTCGGCTTCCATCAGCCGGGGGTCGTCATATTTCCGCATGCCGCGCGGATCGGAATAGACGATGTGCCTGAGCTGAGGGGCGCGGTCGGCCAGCGCCAGCAGCTTGTCGACCTGCTCTTCGTCCTCGGCGAACACCAGTTTGGCTTCGCCGTAGCTCAGCAGATAGGCGGCTTCTTCGTCCAGCACGTCGCGATAGAGGCCGAGGCTCATGGCGCCGATCGCGTGGGTGGCGATTTCGGCCGACACCCAGTCCGGCCGGTTGTCGCCGATGATGCCGATGACGTCGCCGCGGCCGAGGCCGAGTTCGAGCATGCCGAGCGCGAAATCGTGCACCCGGGTCTGGTAGTCGTTCCAGGTGAACACCTTCCAGAGCCCGAAATCCTTCTCGCGCAGCGCGATCTCGCCACCATGCTCTCTTGCGTTGAGGCGCAGCAGTTTCGGATAGGTATCGGCTTGGGCGGCGCGGCCGGCGTAATCCATCATGCCGCGCACTCCGGGGCGGCGGGCTTGTCGTCGGGGTCGACCAGGACCTCGTCCTCTTCGCCGAGATAGGCGCGCTTGACGTGGGGATCGGCGAGCACCGCGGCGGGATCGCCTTCCGCGATCTTGCGGCCGAAATCCAGCACCATGACGCGGTGGGAGATATCCATCACCACGCCCATGTCGTGTTCGATCATCATGACCGTCATGCCGAACTCTTCGTTGAGATCGACGATGTAGCGCGCCATGTCCTCCTTTTCCTCGAAGTTCATGCCGGCCATCGGCTCATCGAGCAGGATCAGCTGCGGCTCCAGCGCCATCGCGCGCGCGAGTTCCACCCGCTTGCGCAGGCCGTAGGGCAGGGTGCCGGCGGTGGCCTTGCGCACCGACTGCAGGTCGAGGAAATCGATGATCTCCTCGACCTTGCGGCGATGCTCGAGCTCTTCGCGCCGCGCGCCGGTCAGCCAGTACAGCGATCCCGTGATGAAGTTGTTCTTCAACAGGTGGTGCCGTCCGACCATGATGTTGTCGAGCACGCTCATATGATGAAACAGCGCCAGATTCTGGAAGGTGCGGCCGATGCCGAGCCGGGGCCGCGCGTTGGTATTGAGGGTGGTGATATCCTGGCCGCGATAGAACAGCTGGCCTTCGGTCGGCTTGTAGCGGCCCGAGATGCAGTTGACGATCGAGGTCTTGCCGGCGCCGTTGGGGCCGATGATCGAGAATAGTTCGCCGGCCTTGACGCCAAAGCTGACCTCGGTCAGCGCCCGGACGCCACCGAAGCGCAGTGACACCCCGCGCACTTCCAAAGCGTGTTCCACGCATTCCTCCGAGACACGGCGCTTGATGCGCTCTTTCTCTATCGTTTGCGACGACGGTCGCGATCCTATATCGGCCGCCATGGGTAGGCCACCCGACTAAGGGACGCCCCCTGCTCCAAGGATGCCCGCATCCGGCGGATTCGAGCATTTCCGCTGCGCCGGGCGCACCGGACGTAACGCCGCACCCAATCTCCGATTGGTCCATGCCGCGCTACGCGAGGTGGCCCTCAATAGGGTAAAGCGCTAGTTTGAAATGTCTTCTGCCTGACAATTCGTCGGCAAATTTCGCCAGCGGCCACGATTGGCGTTTTGTTGCGAGGCGTTGGCGCTGGGGGAGCAAGTTTTCTATTGCAACGCAACATAAGTATTGCGGACGCCTGGGGTGACGGTTCGACGATCATGATTGCAGCGGATTACCTCAAGCGCATCGCGGCCTGGTCGCGCGAACTGAACGAGCGGGAGTTGGAGATCGCGCGGGCCGGCATCATCGAGAAGTCATACCGCGCCGACGAATTCATCTTCATGCGGGGCGACCGGTTCGAGTACTGGACCGGCGTGGTCACCGGCCTTGCCAGGATGGGCATCGTGTCCCGCGGCGGCAAGGCCACCAGTTTCGCCGGCCTGACCTCCGGTGCATGGTTTGGTGAGGGCTCGGTGCTCAAGAAGGAGCCCCGACGCTACGATGTGGTGGCCCTGCGCGACACCCGGCTGGCGATGATGGACCGCGGCACGTTCTACTGGCTGTTCGAGAATAGCGTGGGGTTCAATCGTTTCCTGGTCGGGCAGCTCAACGAACGTCTCGGGCAATTTATTGGCTTGCTCGAATATGGCCGGACGCTGGATGCAACGGCGCGCCTCGCGCGTAGCATCGCCTCGCTGTTCAATCCCATTCTCTACCCGGACCTCACCATGCATCTGGAGATCACCCAGGAAGAAATCGGGGCGCTGTCCGGTATTTCCCGGCAGAATGCCAACCAGTGCCTGAAGCGGCTGGAGAAGGAAGGCCTGCTGAGGCTCGAATATGGCGGTGTGACCATCGTCGACCTCGAGCGGCTGCGCCGTTACGGCGAGTAGCCGGCCATTTCGGCAATAAATCTGCAATCCGCTGGCCCGGTGCCGGTATGCCGCCGGATGGCTAAGAGACTGATTCCAAACGGCTTTGACGTTAGACTCCGTGGCGGCCGGATGCTATGGCCTGCGCCGCTGGCGCAACGCCCCTTGCGCGCCGGATTTGGCTGGGCGAATGGGGGCAAGGATGGGGTTCCGCCGGTCAGGGCGGCCTCGCGTTAGGAGAAGACATGGCGGCTCAGGATTCGGCGGCTCAGGATTCGAAACGGCGCGTGGCGCTGATTACCGGCGTTACCGGCCAGGACGGCGCCTATCTCGCCGAATATTTGCTCGGCCTCGGCTATACCGTGCACGGCATCAAGCGGCGATCGTCCTCGTTCAACACCGCGCGCATCGACCACCTCTATGAAGACCCCCACCACGGCAACGTGCCGTTCCTGCTGCACTACGGCGACATGACGGATTCCACCAATTTGATCCGGCTGATGCAGCAGATCCGGCCGACCGAGATCTACAATCTCGCGGCGCAGAGCCATGTCGGCGTCAGCTTCGAGAGTCCGGAATATACCGCCAATGCCGACGCGATCGGCGTGCTTCGCCTGCTCGAAGCCATCCGGATTCTCGGCATGGAAAAGGAGACGCGGTTCTATCAGGCGTCCACCTCGGAGCTGTACGGCCTGGTCCAGGAGGTTCCGCAGAAGGAAACCACGCCATTCTATCCGCGTTCGCCCTACGGCGTCGCCAAGCTGTACGGCTACTGGATCACGGTGAACTACCGCGAGGCCTACGGCATGTTCGCCTCGAACGGCATCCTGTTCAATCATGAAAGCCCGATCCGCGGCGAGACCTTCGTGACGCGCAAGATCACGCGCGGCGTCGCCCGGATCGAGACCGGCCTGGAAGAAACGGTCTATCTTGGGAATCTCGAGGCCAAGCGCGACTGGGGCCATGCCAGGGATTATATTGAGGGCATGTACCGGATCTTGCAGGCGGAGGCGCCTGACGACTTCGTGCTGGCGACCGGCGAGACCCACTCGGTGCGTGAATTCATCGAACTGGCTTTCGCCGAAATCGGCCGTACCATCGAATGGCGCGGCAAGGGCGTCGATGAAACAGGCGTCGACCGCAAGTCCGGCAAGACCGTCGTGCGTATCGATCCGACGTACTTTCGTCCCACCGAAGTCGATCTCCTGATCGGTGACGCCAGCAAGGCGCGCGAGAAACTGGGCTGGAAGCCGAAGACGATGTTCGCAGAGCTCGTCAAGGAAATGGTGGCGGGCGACCTTGCGATTGCCCGGCGGGAGGTTGCCAATGGCAAGAACCCCGTTTGAGCTGAAGGGCAAGACCGTCTTCGTTGCCGGGCATCGCGGAATGGTCGGCGGCGCGCTGGTGCGCCGGCTCGAACAGGAAGACGTCCGGCTGCTGACGATCGGGCGCAGCGAGGTCGATCTGCGCGATCAGGCCGCGGTGTTCGGCTGGTTCGCCAAGCAGCGCCCGCAGGCCGTGTTCCTGGCGGCGGCGAAGGTCGGCGGCATCGTCGCCAACAACACGCTGCGCGCCGAATTCATCTACGACAATCTGATTATCGCCGCCAATGTGATCCACGCCGCGCATATCAATGGCGCCGAGAAGCTGATGTTTCTCGGCTCGTCCTGCATCTATCCCAAGCTGGCGCAACAGCCGCTGCGCGAAGATTCCATGCTGACCGGGCCGCTCGAGCCGACCAACGAGCCCTATGCCATCGCCAAGATCGCCGGCATCAAGATGGTCGAAGCCTATCGCAGCCAGTATGGTTCCGACTTCATCAATGTGATGCCGACCAATCTGTACGGGCGTGGCGACAATTATCACCCGGAATACAGCCACGTCGTCGCCGCCTTGATCCGCCGGTTTCACGAAGCGAAGGTTGCCGGCGTCGGCAATGTGGTGGTCTGGGGCACCGGCACGCCACGGCGGGAATTCCTCTATGTCGACGATATGGCGGACGCCTGTGTCCACCTGATGAAGAGCTATTCCGGCGACGATCTGGTCAATATCGGCACCGGCGAGGACATCACCATCGCCGAATTCGCGCGCGTGGTGGCCGCCACGGTCGGATATGCCGGCGAAATCGGCTTCGATGCCTCGAAACCCGACGGCACGCCGCGCAAGCTGCTCGACGTCGGCCGTCTCACCAAACTGGGCTGGCGCGCCCGCACCACGCTCGAAGACGGCATCCGGCTCGCCTATCAGGCGTATTTGAGCGAACAGAAATGATCGACCCTCCGGGCAAGTGTCGTTTATCCAGCTTGTAAGATGCGCCCGGCCGCATGTACGCTCGTGCCACAAGGCATAATGAGCGCGGCCGCATCGTTCCAAAGGGACTGCTGAGCCGCCGGCCAAGGTTTTGTTCGGGGGAGGCGTCATGAGACTACCGCGTCGTCAATTCTTGCATCTGGCCGCCGGGGCTGCCCTGCTGCCGGCCGTTTCCGGAAACGCATGGGCGCAAAGCTATCCATCGCGCCCGATTCGCCTGCTCGTCGGTTATCCTCCCGGCGGTTCGGCTGACATGACCGCGCGTCTGATGGGACAGTGGCTCTCGGAGCGGCTCGGTCAGTCATTCGTCATCGAGAACCGGGCGGGCGCCGGCACCAATATCGCCACCGAGGCGGTCGTGCGCGCAGCGCCTGACGGGTACACCCTCCTGCTCGTGGCGCCGGCAAACGCCATCAACGCCACGCTCTACGAAAAACTCAATTTCGACTTCCTGCGCGATGTCGAACCGATCGCAGGCATCATTCGTTTTCCGAACGCGGTGGTGGTGAACCCGTCGGTTCCCGTCAAATCGATCCCCGAACTGATTGCCTATGCCAAGGCCAATCCCGGCAAGCTCAACATGGCGTCGTCCGGCAACGGCTCGACCATTCATATGTCGGGTGAACTGTTCAAGATGCTCACCGGCATCAACATGGTCCACGTGCCCTATCGCGGCGGAGCGTTGGCGCTCACCGACCTGATCGCAGGGCAGGTGCAGGTCATGTTCGACAACGTTCCGACCTGCGCCGAGCACATCAAGTCAGGCAAGCTGCGCGGCCTCGCGGTCACCAGCACGACACGGTCGGACGTTTTGCCGGACCTGCCCACGGTGGCCGATTTCCTGCCCGGTTACGAAGCCAGCGCCTGGTACGGCCTCGCCGCGCCGAAGGGCACGTCTCCCGAAATCGTCGCGACGCTCAACAAGGCCGTCAACGCGATCCTCGCCGATCCCGCGGCGAAGGCCAGGTTCACCGAAATCGGCGCCATCCTGCTGCCGGGCTCGGCTGCCGATTTCGGAAAGCTGGTGGCGGACGAAACCGAAAAATGGGGCAAGGTGGTGAAGTTCGCGGGGGCCAGGGTGGAGTAGCCGGCAGGCCTTCAGTGGGCTTTGGCCGCGTTGCGCGGCGAAGTCTTGCCTAGTGTCGCCGCCATCGCCGAGATCAGCAGCTTCATGAAGAAGGCGTCGTTGGCGGGATAGATGTCCGTGCGCAGACCTTGGGATTTCAACTCGTCGGACACCACCGGCCCGACCGAGGCGATCGGCGTGCGCGCCAGCGCCTCGCGCAACCGGTCCTCAAATTACGGTGACAGCACTGTCACCGTAATTGCTGTCACCGCAATTGCCTCCACCACAACTGCCTCGAGTACACAAAGCAAGCCAAGTCAGATTGGTATTTTGCGAATATCAACAAATTTTGGATATCGTTTCAAGGGAGAAAAATCGACTTTCCAGATATCTAGTTCAAATAGCGTTCCAGAATCATCGACGTTGATCGTTGCGCTTACCAATACCCCGTCTTCATCGTCAAACTCTGCTTCTGCAATCTTCTTTCCGAATTTTCGAATGCGCCGTTCTGTGTTAGAGAACCGCAGGCTACCCATGCCTCCATCCTTCATGTCTTCAACGAGACGCTCGGACAATGAGCCAACAAGCTGATTCCCTTTGGGGCTCTCGCTTATCATAGCGGTGATCAGTTCTATTTCTTCGCTACGGAGCGGTCTATTCGCGCTCATGTTAGGGACCTGTTATTCTTCCAACATTGATCGTTCCGTCAGGCAGCCCGTAGGATGGGTTGAGCCCTTGCGAAACCCATCGCATGTCGCGATTGCCTCGATGGGTTTCGCTTCCACCTTCGCCGGGTTGAGCTTCAGCGGACGCGGACGCTCAACCCATCCTACGGACTTCAATTATCGAACGGATTTTTAACCTGCAGTCGCGCCAAATATCCCGTTGTCGGGCCGTGAGCATTTAGAAATTGCGTGATGATGCAATAGTGCCGCTGATTTGCCCGACGTGTCAAAATGTTTTCGCGGGATTCAAGGCCTCCAGCGCCCACGTCTTACTTTGCATGGGGTTGTTTTCGCGATTTTTGTAGAGGCCCAGTGGTAGGCGCTGCGCCGCGTCCGGGGCACCAGATCGTGGGTGCTTCGCGCTTGCGGCAAATCGATTCAAGCCCAACCCGTTGTGCTCTATTCTAGCGGGCCGGGTTGCGCGGCGAGGTCTTTCCGAGCGCCGTCGCCATCGCCGAGATCAGCGGCTTCATGAAGAAGGCCTCGTTGGCGGGCGAGATGTCGGTACGCAAGCCCAGCGATTTGAGTTCGTCGGAAACCACCGGCCCGACCGAAGCGATCGGTGTCCGCGCCAGCCCCTCGCGCAATCGCTGCTCACATCCGTGCGCCCGCGCGACCTCGACGAGCCGGCGAACCTGGCCCGAACTGGTCAGCGCGATCGCGTCGACCCGGCCCTGCGCCATTTCGTCGATCGCGGTGACGATGTTGGCGTCGGCGGCCTGTGCGTCATAGACGTAAGGCAGCACGGTATCGACCTCGGCGCCCTGCGCCTTGATCGCGCCGATCAGCGCGCCATGGTCCTTGTCCGGATAGAGCTGCAGGCCGAGGCGATGGCCTTTGAGATCGACGCGCGACAGCATCTCGGCGATGCCTTCCGAGGTCGGCTTCTCCGTCGTCACCTGCGGCTCCAATCCGATCTCGCGCAGCGCCCGGCCGGGCTTCGGGCCGCGTGCGAATTTGCGGGTCTTGCCGAGCGCTGCGATGAATTCCCGCTCGACGCCTATCCGCCGGACGACCTTCATCAGCCGACGCAGGCCTTCGCCGGTCATCAGCACCATGTCGTCGCACGGCTTGTCGATGAAACGGCGAATCCAGGCCTCGACAGGCGCGGAATCCGGCGCGTCATGGATGGTGAACATCGGGCATTGCAACACGTCCGCGCCCTGTTCAGCCAGCAGGCGCGAAAACTGCGCCTCTTCGCGGGTTTCCAGGATGAGAATGCGATAGCCGTTCAGCCTGTCAGCCATGTTCCGCTCTAACGCCGGTCGCCTGTTGTTTGTTCATCATGGCGCCTCGGCCGGGATTGGCGCAAGGGCTCTGCCGGTGATAGAGCAGGGCCCGCAAATCGCGTCCCGCCCTCGTCCCGAGAAGTGACCAAGTCCGCCCATGCCCGATCATCAGTTCGTCTTGACCCTGTCCTGCCCGGATCGTCCCGGCATCGTTTCGGCGGTATCGACGTTCCTTGCCCATAACGGGCAGAACATCCTCGACGCCCAGCAGTTCAATGACGTCGAGACCGGTCATTTCTTCATGCGGGTGGTGTTCAACGCCGCCGATCTCGCGGTCAATCTTCAGGCGCTGCAGACCGGTTTCGGCGCGATCGCCGAGCGCTTCGGCATGGACTGGCAGATGCGCGACCGCGCCACCCGCCGCCGGGTCATGCTGCTGGTCTCGAAATCCGACCATTGCCTCGCCGATATCCTGTATCGCTGGCGCACCGGCGAACTCGAGATGATCCCGACCGCGATCGTCTCCAACCATCCGCGCGAAACCTACAGCAATCTCGATTTCGGCGAGATTCCATTTCACTATCTGCCGGTGACCAAGGAGACCAGGCGCGAGCAGGAGGCGGCGATCTGGAAGCTGGTCGGCGACACCGGAACCGACCTCGTGGTGCTGGCGCGCTACATGCAGATCCTGTCGGACGAGATGTCGGCGAAGCTGTCGGGACGTTGTATCAACATCCACCATTCGTTTCTGCCGGGGTTCAAGGGCGCGCGCCCCTACCACCAGGCGCACGAGCGCGGCGTCAAGCTGATCGGCGCCACCGCGCATTACGTCACGAGCGCGCTCGATGAAGGCCCGATCATCGACCAGGACGTCGAGCGCATCAGCCATCGCGATACCCCCGAGGATCTGGTCCGCAAGGGACGCGACATCGAGCGCCGCGTGCTGGCCCGCGCCATGCGTCATCATCTGGAGGATCGCGTGATCCTCAACGGCCGCAAGACCGTGGTGTTCATGGACTGACTGGGCGGCGCTAAAGCGCGCTAATCGAACACCGGATTGAAGGCTCGCGGATTCCAGCCGAAGTCGCGGACCGCAGGTGTGGAGTCGAAAGTCATGTCCTTCATCATGCGGATACCCATCGCGACATTGGCGCCCGGGAACAGCGGCTTCGCCAGCATGAAACCGGCCCGCCACAGCAGAGGAGGCACCCAGATCGTGCGCCGCGGCAGCCGCAGGGCATCGAACAGCCGACCGATCATCTCCCGGTAGGTGAGCGTCTCGGCGCCCGGCAGCGAATAGAACCTGTTGAGCGCCGCAGGACTCGCGGCGGCGGCGATCGCTCCGATCGCCAGATCTTCCGCATGCACCGGCTGCCGCAAACCGGGTGCCCCGCCTACCAGCGGCATGAATCCGAACCTGCGAATAAGTCGCGACAACGGTGTGATGTTGGTGTCGCGGCCCGGAGCGTAGATCAATGTGGGACGCAATATCGTCCAGCCGACATTGCGCTGCTCGCAGGCGGCGGCGATCTTCTTCTCGGCCTCGGCGAGCTTTCGGATGGTGTCCCGCTCGCTGACGACCTCGGTGTCCTGCTTGGTGAGCACGCTGGTCGAACTGAAGGCGACAATTCGTCGCAATCCTGGATTGAACAATCGGGGCAGTGCTCCGGCGAGTAGCACGGCGTCGGCGGTGCAATACAGCGTGGCAAACGGCGGGAATTGCAGTGTGTCCGGCTTCGCCAGATCGCCGCAAAACCAGTCGACGCCCGGCCTGTTTTGTTGCGACCTCGACAAGGCAAACGGACGTTCGCCACGGCGCACGAGATTTTCGACGATGTAACCGCCGACCAGTCCCGTGCCGCCGATGACCAGACTGCCTGGTTTGCGGTCCTCGTTTTTTTCCAAGTCCACCTGGTCCAAGTCCGTCTGGCCCATCCGCGAGGCAACAATCGAATCGCGCTCTCCTGCAAGAGGAGAATTTGCACTTATAGAAGGTCAGCGCATGCGCACAATTGTTAAGCGGATTTTCGCCGGTTGATCAATTGCGATTGAGAACGTCGATGCGGTCCCGATGCTAACGCACGGGTTCCGATGACGACGTGCCAGCTTTGCCTGTGTCGTCCCTTGCGGCGGCGGGTTCCAGCCGCTTCCTTTCGCGCTCTTGCATGAAAGCGTCATATTCCGCGGTTCCGGGGCGAGGCGGCGCATCCCGCGGCAAGCCACCGGCCCATTGCGGAATTGTGTCGCTCATGCCGGCCGCGAGCTTCTCGTTGATGGTTCCGCAGCCGCCAAGGCTGAGCGCCGGGAGCATAGTGGCCAGGACGATGCCGAGACGGTGAAAGCCAGAACGCATATCTGAGGAACTTCGCATCCTTAAGCGGTGAATTAACGCGGGGTTTAGCCCGGTGCGGTTGATCTCGCGCCGGCAGAATCAACCGGCTTGGGAAGTCATTGATCTGTATTTGTTGCTAAATACACTTCCGGCGATTGCGGTTGTTGACGGAACTACGGAACCTTATCATAGGATGAGTCTTTCCGCTGAGTGAACTTTGGCGGGAACTCTGATTTCAGGACGAGGGATGTCATTTCGAATACTGGTCACCGGCTCTTCGGGCTTCATTGGCTCGGCTGTCACCGCTGCACTGGCAAAGGCAGGCCATAGCGTCAGGGCGGCGTCGCGCCGCCGAACCAAGGTTGCAGATCAAGACCGTATCGAATGGATGCGATTGCCCGATCTGGAGAGCGAGGTCGACTGGGTGCCGTTCCTCGACGGCATCGACATCGTCGTGCATCTCGCGGCCATCGCGCATCGCAGCAACGCAGACAGCGGCGACTATGCCAGGGCCAATCGTGTCGCGACGGCAAATCTGGCGCAGGCATGCAGCCGGCAGGGGATCAAACGCTTGATCTTCATGTCGTCGATCGGCGCGCAGACCGGATCCGCCGCCGATCACGTCGTCACCGAGGACGACGAGCCGGGGCCCATCACCGCCTACGATCGGGCAAAGCTCGCAGCAGAGGAGGAAATCCGGCGCTCGGGCGTGCCGTTCACGATTCTGAGGCCGGTCATTATCTATGGCCCGGGAGCCAAGGCCAATATCGCCCTGATCCTGCGCATCGCGGCCCTGCCGGTGCCGCTGCCCTTCGGCGCCTTCAGAAATCAGCGCTCGCTTCTTTCAATAGAAAACCTGGTGCAGGCGATCATGGTGTGCCTCGACGGCCCCGGGACGCTGAACCAGACTTTTATCGTTTGTGATGAAGAGCCGATTACGCTAGCGGAAATGCTGACGACGTTGCGCGAGGCGGCCGGGCGTCCGCCGCGGCTCATTTCGATTCCTCCCCTGGCGGTCAGGGCGATGGTCATTGCCGCCGGACGCCATGCGCTTTGGGACCGGATCGGCCGGGAACTGGTGGCAAGTTCGGCCAATCTTCGGAAGGCCGGCTGGTCGCCCCGGGTCGAGACGAAAGCCGGTCTGCGTGCCATGGTGAGGGCGTCCCTCAACGACGCTCGAATCGGAGTGATTGAAAAGTGATCGATAGATGAAGCGTTTGATCGACGTCTTGGCGAGCGCTCTGTTTCTTCTGTGTGCCTGGCCAATCCTGCTGATGATCATCGTCGTCATTCGATTCCAGAGTCCGGGGCCGGCGATCTTTGCTCAGGTTCGCGTCGGAAAAGGCGGGCGCCTGTTCACCTGCTACAAATTGCGGACGATGTACGCGGGGACGGCGAACCTCCCGACGCATGAAGTGGAGGCAAGGTCGGTTACGCCGCTCGGCGAACATCTCCGCCGCTTCAAGATCGATGAACTTCCACAGCTCTGCAACGTTCTGACCGGCGACATGAGTCTGGTCGGTCCCCGGCCCTGCCTGCCGTCGCAAACCGATCTCGTCGAGGCGCGGCGAAAGCTGGGAGTTCTCGCAGTGCGGCCCGGCATCACCGGGCTGGCGCAGGTCAACGGCGTCGATATGTCGGACGCCAATCGTCTCGCCGAAATCGATGCGCGATATGTTCGGACCCAAAGTCTTGCAGGCGACCTCAGGCTGATCTGGGCCACCCTGCGCGGGCAGGGCATCGGTGTCGACCAGGTCGTGTCGCACAGCTAGCGGCACGCCGCCAACGGCGGGTGCTTGAAGCGGCACGTGGTTGCCGAAGCGCCGCGGCGTACCATAGTACCTCTGTGCGCCCATGTGACCCCGGCCAGCCTTTGCCGTCGCTCCGGGGAGCGGGGGATGGCGCAGCTACCCATCGTTGCGATTGGAAACGCCGCGCCGCTGGCTCGCCATGCCGTGCCGGTATAAGACGTCATGCCGCGCCGACATATGGTTGCAAAATCTGGGTTATGGTACGGCAAAAGGCAGAGGCTCGGTTCAAAGCACGAAACCGATCAGGGGAGAGCGTTCATGTCCATTCGCAGTCAGATGTTGTCGCAGGCCGCAGCCGGCATTGCCGTTGCCGGCGCGTTTGGTTTGGCGACGGTTTGGGCGCCGGCGCAGGCGCAGGAGAGCGTGAAGGTCGGCCTGATCCTGCCGATGACCGGCGGCCAGGCGTCGACTGGCAAGCAGATCGACAATGCGGTCAAGCTCTACATGCAGCAGAAGGGCGACACCGTCGCCGGCAAGAAGATCGAGATCATTCTGAAGGACGACGGTGCGGTTCCCGATAACACCAAGCGCATCGCCCAGGAGCTGATCGTCAACGACAAGGTCAGTTTCATCGCCGGCTTCGGCGTTACCCCTGCAGCCCTTGCAGTGGCGCCGCTGGCGACGCAGGCCAAGATCCCGGAAATCGTGATGGCGGCGGGCACCTCGATCATCACCGAGCGTTCGCCCTACATCGTGCGCACCAGCTTCACGCTGGCGCAGTCCTCCACCATCATCGGCGACTGGGCCGCCAAGAACGGCATCAAGAAAGTCGCGACGCTGACCTCCGACTACGCGCCCGGCAACGACGCGCTGAATTTCTTCAAGCAGAATTTCACCGCCGGCGGCGGCCAGATCGTCGAAGAGGTCAAGGTGCCACTGGCCAATCCCGACTTCGCGCCGTTCCTGCAGCGGATGAAGGATTCCAAGCCCGACGCCGTGTTTGTGTTCGTGCCGGCCGGGCAGGGCGGCAACTTCATGAAGCAATATGCCGAGCGCGGCCTCGACAAGACGGGCATCAGGGTGATCGGCCCCGGCGACGTGATGGACGATGATCTCCTGAACGGCATGGGTGACGCCGCGCTCGGCGCCGTTACCGCGCATCATTACTCCGCCGCGCATCCATCCGCGATGAACAAGGAGTTCGTTGCCGCCTACAAGAAGGCGTACGGCAATCGTCCGGGCTTCATGGCGGTGAGCGGCTATGACGGCATCCACATGATCTATGAGGCGTTGAAAAAGACCGGCGGCAAGACTGACGGCGATGCGCTGGTCGCGGCCATGAAGGGGATGAAGTGGGAAAGCCCGCGCGGCCCGATCTCGATCGATCCGGAAACCCGCGACATCGTGCAGAACATCTACATCCGCAAGGTCGAGAAGGTCGGCGGCGAACTCTACAGCATCGAATTCGCCACGTTTGAAGCCGTCAAGGATTCCGGCAAGACCAAGAAGTGACCGCAGATCATCCCAGGCGCGGGCGTCAGCGCGAACCCGGGATATCGACATTGTTGCACAAGATTCCGGGTTCAGCGCCGCGCGCTGCCCCGGAATGACTAGAGCGTTTTCAAGCGAAGTGGATACCGGTTCGCGTGAAGAAAACGCGTCAAAACAAAAAAAGATAGAGCCCCGTTCCGATTCAATCGGAACGGCTCTAGTCCAGAGTTTTCCGGCACGCATTCATGACCACGCTGTTTACCATCCTGTTCGACGGCGTCGCCTATGGCATGCTGCTGTTCGTGTTGGCCTGCGGGCTGGCGGTGACGCTTGGGCTGATGAATTTCGTCAATCTCGCGCATGGCGCATTCGCCATGACGGGCGGCTACGTCTGCGCGGTGCTGGTCAATCAATCCGGCTGGCCGTTCTTTGCGGCGCTGCCGCTGGCCTTTGTCGTCAGCGCGGCGATCGGCGTGGCGCTGGAGCGCTCGCTCTATCGTCACCTCTACACCCGAAGCCACCTCGACCAGGTGCTGTTCTCGGTCGGCCTCGTCTTCATGTCGGTGGCGGCGGTCGACTACATCATGGGATCGTCGCGGATCTTCATCAAACTTCCCGCGGCCCTCGAAGGCCAGATCGATGTCTTCGGCGTCGGCGTCGGCCGCTACCGGCTGATGATCATCGTGATCTGCGGCCTCCTGACCGCCGGCCTCCAGCTGGTGCTGGCGCGCACCCGGTTCGGCAGCCGGCTGCGGGCGGCGGTGGACGATCCGCGCGCGGCCAGCGGGCTCGGCATCAACGTGCCGCAGGTATTTGCCTTTACCTTTGCGTTCGGCTGCGGTCTCGCCGGTCTCGGCGGCGCGCTCAGCGCAGAGATTCTCGGGCTCGACCCGTATTTTCCGCTGAAGTTCATGATCTACTTCCTGATCGTGGTCACCGTCGGCGGCTCCTCCAGCATCACCGGGCCGTTTCTGGCCTCGCTGCTGCTCGGGATCGGCGACGTCGCCGGCAAGTATTACGTGCCCAAGATGGGGCCGTTCGTGATCTACACCATCATGATCGTGATCCTGATCTGGCGTCCGAACGGCCTGTTCGGCCGCACGGCTGCGCGATGATGCCGACATGACCGCGCAAGCCGACGTTGGATATCATGCCAGGCAGCACGCGCGCTGGCGCCTGAGCGAGGTCGCGTTCTGGATTCTCGCGCTGGCCAGCGCCTTCCTGTTTCCATCGCGCTATCTGATCATGACCGACATCCTGCGGCTGGCGCTGTTTACGCTGTCGCTCGATCTGATCCTCGGCTATGCCGGCATCGTTTCGCTCGGCCACGCGGCGTTCTTCGGCGTCGGCGCCTATTCCGCCGGGCTGCTGGCGCTGCACGGCATCATCACCGAGCCGGTGGTCGCGCTGGTTGCCGCCGGTCTCGTCGCCACCGTGGTCGGCTTCCTCACCAGCTTCCTCGTGATCAGGGGCGTCGACCTGACCCGCCTGATGGTGACGCTGGGGATCGCGCTGCTGCTGGAAGCGCTGGCGGAGCGCTTTTCCAACATCACCGGCGGCACCGACGGGCTGCAGGGCATCGAGATGCAGCCGATCCTCGGCCTGTTCGCGTTCGACATGTTCGGCAAGGTCGGCTTCTTCTACTGCCTTGCGGTATTGTTCATCCTGTTCCTGCTGGCGCGCCGCGTCGTGCACTCGCCGTTCGGGCTGTCGCTGCGCGCGATCAAGAACAATCCGCTGCGGGCGGCCGCGATCGGCATCCCCGTCAACCGCCGCCTGATCGCGGTCTATACGCTGTCGGCTTTCTATGCCGGGATCGCCGGCGCGCTGTTCACCCAGACCACCGCGCTGGCCTCGCTCGACGTGTTCGCGTTCGAGCGCTCCGCGGACTTGATGCTGGTGCTGGTGATCGGCGGCACCGGCTACCTCTACGGCGGTTTGATCGGCGCCGTGGTATTCAAGATGCTGCAGGAAGTGTTCTCGACCCTGACGCCGCAATACTGGCAGTTCTGGATCGGCCTCGTGCTGGTGGTGATCGTGCTGGTCGGCCGGGCGCGCATGCACCGCTGGGCGCTGTGGCTGCCGAACCTGGTAATCCGGCAATTCGCCGGCCGCAAGGCCGTCGTTGCCGTTCCCGAAAGCGACGCGTCATGACGACTGCGCTGGAAACCAGAGGGCTGGAAAAGAAGTTCGGCGCGCTCCGGGTCACCCGCGAACTGTCGCTCAAGATCGAGCAGGGCGCCCGCCACGCGCTGATCGGCCCCAACGGCGCCGGCAAGACCACCGTGATCAACCTTTTGACCGGCGTGCTCAAACCCGATGCCGGCCGCATCCTGCTCGAAGGCAACGACATCACCGATTTGCCGGTGCATGCCCGCGTGCTGCGCGGGTTGTCGCGCACCTTCCAGATCAACCAGCTCTATGCCGATCTGACGCCGCTCGAGACCATCGGTCTGGCGGTTTCGGAACGGCTCGGCCGCGGCGGCGACTGGTGGCGCCGGATGGGCACCCGCGACGACGTCAATGCCGAGATTGCGGAGACTCTGGCGCGTTTCCGGCTGCTCGACGTGATGAACGACCTGACGGCGACCTTGCCGTACGGCAAGCAGCGCCTGCTGGAGATCGCGGTCGCAATCGCCGCCAAGCCGCGGGTGTTGCTGCTCGACGAGCCCGCCGCCGGCGTTCCCGCCAGCGAGCGCCAGGATATTCTCGCTGCCGTCGCAGCGCTGCCGCGCGACGTCACCGTGCTCCTGATCGAGCACGACATGGATCTGGTGTTCTCGTTCGCCGACCGCATTTCGGTGCTGGTCAGCGGCGGATTGCTGGTGGAAGGCCCGCCGGACCAGGTGGCGCGCGACCCCGCAGTCAAGGCGGTCTATCTCGGCGAGGCGACCGATGCCTGACCTGCTCGCCATCGAAAGCCTGCGCGCCGGTTACGGCGAAGCCGTCGTGCTTCCCGATATGTCGCTGCGTCTCGAGGAAGGCCAGGCGCTGGCGCTATTGGGGCGCAACGGCACCGGCAAGACCACGCTGATCAATTCGATTGTCGGGGTCACCCGCCGTTTCGGCGGCACCATTGCGCTGGGCGGGGTGGACATCACCGGGATGCGGCCGGACCAGCGGGCCCGGGCGGGCATCGGCTGGGTGCCGCAGGAGCGCAATATCTTCCGTTCGCTCACGGTGGAAGAGAACATGACCGCGGTGGCGCAGCCGGGCCTGTGGACGGTCGCCAAGGTCTACGAGATGTTTCCGCGGCTGAAGGAGCGCCGCAACAATTTCGGCAACGAGCTCTCCGGCGGCGAGCAGCAGATGCTGGCGATCGGGCGCGCGCTGACCCTCAATCCGAAGGTGCTGCTGCTGGACGAGCCGACCGAGGGGCTGGCGCCGATCATCGTCGAGGAGCTCTTGAAGGCGCTCGGCACCATTACCCGCGCCGGCGGCATTTGCTCCATCATTGTCGAGCAGCACGCGCAAAAGATTCTAGGGCTTGCCGACCGCGTTGTGATATTGGAGCGCGGCACGATCGTCCATGATGCGGCAAGTAGCACGCTGAAGGCCGATCCGGCGGTACTGGAACGCTTCCTCGGCGTCTCCGGCGCCGCCGCACACTAGTTCGTTCCTGACGCGTATTTCGTCACGCGAGCCGGCATCCAATGCGCTTGAAAACGCCTAAAATTTTCGGGAGTTGAGACCATGCAGCGAACCAAAGCCCCTTTCCGCGCCGATGAGGTCGGCAGCCTGTTGCGGCCGCCGCGCATCAAGGAGGCGCGCGCCAGACTGGAGAAGGGCGAGATCTCGGCCGACGACCTCCGCAAGGTCGAGGACATGGAAATCGAGAAGGTCGTGCACAAGCAGGCCTCGATCGGCCTGAAGCTGGCGACCGACGGCGAATTCCGCCGCTCCTGGTGGCATTTCGACTTTCTCGCCAAGCTCACCGGCTGCGAACTCTTTCACCCCGAGACAGGCATCCAGTTCGCGGGCGTCGAGACCCGGCATGACGCGGTGCGGGTGATCGGCAAGCTCGACTTCCCGGACAATCATCCGATGCTGGACCACTTCCGCTTCCTGAAGAAGCAGTGCGATACCGCTCATGTGATGCCGAAGATGACGATTCCGTCGCCGGCGGTGCTGCACTTCCGCGGCGGCCGCAAGTCGATCTCGAAGGACGTCTATCCCGATCTCGACGCGTTCTTCGAGGATCTCGGCAAGACCTACCGCAAGGCGGTCAAGGCGTTCTACGATGCCGGCTGCCGCTACCTCCAGTTCGACGACACGGTCTGGGCCTATCTCTGCTCGCAGGATGAATTGCGCAAAGCCCGCGAGCGCGGCGACAATCCCGACGGCCTGCAGGAGATCTACGCCCGCATCATCAACTATGCGATCGCAGAGCGCCCGGCCGACATGACCATCACCACCCATGTCTGCCGCGGTAATTTCCGCTCAACCTGGATTTCGTCCGGCGGTTACGAGCCGGTGGCGGAGACCATGCTGGCCGGCACCAACTACGACGGCTACTTCCTCGAATACGATTCCGAGCGCGCCGGCGGCTTCGAGCCGCTGCGCTATCTGCCGAAAGGCAACAAGATCGTGGTGGTCGGCGTCATCACTTCGAAATCGGGCGAACTGGAAAAGAAGGATGACATCAAGCGGCGGCTGGAAGAGGCGAGCAAGTTCGTTCCGCTCGATCAGCTCGCGGTATCGCCGCAATGCGGCTTCGCCTCGACCGAAGAGGGCAACCTCCTCACCGAGGAAGAGCAGTGGGCGAAACTGAAGCTCGCGGTCGATGTCGCAAACGAGGTGTGGGGCAAGTAGCTTCGCGCTCGTCCGGCCCGGCCAGAAACCGGCCATGAACCGGGCATGCCGCGGAGCCTGCATGCCCGAACCGGCCGCAGTCAAACCGCCTTGAGCTTGCGATAGGCGAACCAGACCATCTTCAGGAGCAGCCAGCCGTCGCGAAAGCGCGAGATCTGGGTTTCGCCGAAGGTGCGCGCCTTGTAGTGGATGGGCGTCTCGACAATCTTCAGGTTCTGCTTGGCGGCGCCGAAAATCAAGTCGAAATCGCCGAACGGATCGAAGTTGCCGAAATAGCCGCGCTCCCGCGCCAGCACCTCGTAGTCCTTGCGCAGCAGCACCTTGGTTCCGCACAGCGTGTCGGTCAGGCGGGTATTGACGAGATAGCTGAACAGATAGGCAAAGCAGCGGTTGGCGATGAAGTTCAGCGGGCGCATCGCTTCGTTTTCCATCGGGTAGACCAGCCGGGTGCCGTTGACGAATTCGGCTTTGCCGCTCTCGATCACCGCATGGTATTTCGGCAGCGCTTCCGGCGGCATCGTCAGGTCGGCGTCGAGGATCATCAGCACGTCGCCGGTCGCGGCGGCAAAACCCTTGCGAACGGCGTCGCCCTTGCCCTTGCCGTCCTGCTTCAGCACCTTGATGTCCCAGCTGTCCTTGTAGGCGTCGCGCACGCGCTCGCACTCCTCGAACGTGCCGTCGCTGGAGTTTCCCTCGACGAAGAGGATTTCCTGGGCGGAGCCGAATTTCGGCATGCGCCGGATCGCGTTTTCGATGTTACCCTTCTCGTTGCGGCAGGGAATGAGAATGCTGGCGGAGAATTTCCGGTCCGGAAACGGCCGCACCGGGCGCCCGACCAGGTAGGTTCGCAGGCACAACTGCCGGATGCCCGGCAGCGGCGCGATGAAGCGGTTGATGAACGGGCCGAGCCCGAGCCAGCGCCGCGGCAGCAATTGCCGCTGCTCCTGGCTGATCACCTCGAAATCGGCGAGGTCCATCAGGTTCCTGAAGTCGGCGGTGGCGATGTAGTTGATCTTGGGCTGCTTGCTGCGCAGGCCCATCGCCTCGGCGAGTTTCAGGACCGGCTCCCACAAATGGGAGTAATAGGCGATGATGATGCGCGTCGAAGGCGAGCACAAATTCTGCACGAGCCGTAACGTGCCGTCGATGTCCTCGAACAGGCCGATGGTATCGGCCATCACGATGTATTCGAACGGGCCTTCGATGGCGGCCAGCGTCGCCGGATCTTCGAAGTCGCCGTGGACGAAATTCAAGCCCGGATGCAGCGCGCGCGCCTTCTCGATGGCCTTGGCGCTGAAATCGATGCCGACGCCATAGGACGGCTCGAGCGCGGCCAGCAAATCTCCCCGGCTGCAGCCGAGTTCCAGCACCCGCTTTCCCGGCGGAATCAGGAACCGCATGAACTTGCGGTCGTCGTCGTGATAAGCGGCGTTGAATTCGCGCCAGCGATCCAGTTCCTCGCTGTTGGTCTCGAAATGGTCGAGCAGGTCGCGCTTGCGCTGGCTGGAAAGCTCGACTGAAGCCGTGGGGACGGATCGTGCGGGATTCATGACGGCCTCGGATGGAGTCAAAGTTTGGGGCTCTTGATCAGGGAAGGCGATCGGACAGGCCGCCGCGTTTCGCAAAAAACGCGGCCGCTTTCAATCGATGTCCCGCGTTTTAGACTGAACTGGCTGCAAACTGTACCGGAATTGGTCCCGCGGGGCCCAAAATCTGGCCGGAACCGCGCCGCCGGCCAACCCTCGCTACTTCTCCGCCAGATAGACCTCGCCGAGCAGGGAGGAATTCGACCACGGCACCTGTTTGGCTTTGGTCGCGGCGACGACTTCGGCGCGGACACGCGTCAGCATCTGCTGCACCTCGAGCCCTGATGTGCCGATGTGGCGCGACAGCGCCGCCGAGAACGGGCTGTTGGCGCCTTCGCCGTCGAGCGCGACCTGGCCCGGGGCGGTCGCAAACGCGATCAGCGTTCCCGCGCCCAGCGTCGCGCCGGCACCGAGCGCAGCCGGCGCCGCCAGTCCCGATCCGGCTTCGATGGCGCGGTTGGCTCCCGCAGAGGCAACCTGCGGCTCAAGCGGATTGTTGCGGCAGGCGTCCAGGATCAGGATGTTGGTGCGGACCTGGTCGTCGAGGCCGGCGAGAATCGTATCCATGTCGATCATGGCGTCCGTCATGCTGGCGCCGGCCTGCAGCCTGACATCGACCGGAACCAGGTAATTGCGGCCGTCGATCTGGACGCCGTGGCCGGCGTAATAAACGATGGCGACCTGCGCGCGCGCCGCCTCGCGCAGGAAATCGCGGGTCGTCTTCTGCATCGCCGCGCGGTCGAGATCGACGCCTTCGGAGACGGTGAAGCCGATTTCGCGCAGGCTCTTTGCAACCGAACGCGCATCGCTGGGCGGATTGGGCAGTGCCTTGACGTTGGCATAGGCGCCGTTGCCGATCACCAGCGCGACGCGCCGGCCGGCGAAACCAGCTCCGGCCGCGGCTGGCGGCGGCGCCGACGCCGCCTTCGGCTCGGATGCGGAGGGTGTCCCCGGTGCTGCGCGCGGCGTAGGCAAAGGTGGTGCGACCGGGTCCGACAGCAGCGAGAGGCGGACCTTTGCGGTGGCCTGATTGGCCTTGCTTGCGGCATCGACGGCGACGCCTTCCAGCGTTGCCTTGAAGTCTTCCCGGGCGTGCTCATAGTCGCCCTTCGCCTCATAGGCGAGGCCGCGCTGGACATAGGCCGATATCAGCACGCTGCCCGGCGGCGTCATGATGTTGACCGGCGCCCTGGCCTTGGCGAGCCGAATCGCCTCGGTGCCGTCGGCGATGGCGCGGTCGAAGTCGCCTTTGGCGCGCCAGATCACGGTGCGGTTGTTGAGCGGGGAGGGTAGCGTCGGGTTGATCCGGATCGCCTCGTTGATGTCGGCGAGTGCACCGTCGAGGTCGCCGAGCGCCTGTTTGGCGGAGCCGCGGTTCTGGTAGGTGTACGCATCCTTCGGGCCGAGATTGATCGCCGAATCGTAATCGGCGATGGCTTTCGCGTAATCGCCCTTGGCGCGAAAGGCGTTGCCGCGGTTGTGATAGATGATGCCGCCGGGTGGGCCGATCCGCAGCGCGTCGCTGAAATCGGCAATCGCGATGTCGTACTCGCCCTTGTCGTAATAGGCCGAGCCGCGCAGGTTATAGAGCGCGATATCGGGCTTCAGGCGCAGCGCCTCGGTGGCATCGGCGATCACCTGGCTATAATTGCCCTTCTTGTTCCAGCCCACCGCGCGCCAGAAATAGATCGTCGCCAGTTTCTCGCCGGAGAACACCTTCAGCGCGACGATCTTGTTGCAGGCGTCGATCTGCTGGTCGGCAGGCGTGGTAGCGGTGGTGCAGAGCGGCCCGAGCTGCGAGCGCGCTTGCGCGAGGGCGGGCGCCGACCACGGCATCATTGCGGCCAAGGCGAGCATCGGAATCAAATGGCGCATGAAATCCCCGGGCATCGAACAGCTTGCGCCGGTTTGTTGCCGGGGATGGTCCGGGGGTTCAAGGCGCTCATTCCATCGGTGGGCAGAAGGTGGTAGCAAGCACCCGCAATCCGCCGCTGCCCACCTGTCCGGCCCAAATCCAGCCCGATGAAGAACGACCAGATTCTCAGCCAGATTTCCGAGTTCTGCCGGCAGGCCGACATGGCGGAATCGACCTTCGGCCGCCGCGCCGTCAATGACGGCAAGCTGGTGCACCGCTTGCGCGAGGGCAAGCGTATCACCATCGACACCCTCGACCGGATCCATGCCTATATCGCAGCCGCCATGCCCGGCGGGGTGCCGCCGCCGCGCGGGCTCGAGGTCCCGCCCGAGAAGCGCGATCCCAGAGGCAATTTCCGGTTTTTCGAGAACCGGCAGAAATACCTGCTGTTCGTCCATACCTGCAGCGAGAAGCGGGTGATCGCGGACCGGGTGGGGCTGGAACTTTCCAGCATCCACCCCCGGCCGCCGGCGCTAAGGGTGTTCGATGCCGGTGTCGGCGACGGCACGGTGCTGGCGCGGGTGATGCGGTCGATGCACGGCCGCTTCCCCCATATGCCGTTCTATATCGCCGGTAAGGAGCTCAGCCTCGAGGATGTCCGGCTGACCCTCGACAAGGTGCCGGACCGGCTGTTCGAGCACCCGGCGACCGTTTTTGTGCTGACAAACATGTATTACGCCGAGGCGCCCTGGCTGACCCCGGCCTCGCCCGCGGCCGCCGCCGGGATGATCTGGCACGAGGTGGCGCTCCGGGGGGCTTCCTCGGGCGAATTCGAGGCCCAGATCGCCGAGCTGGGGCCGTTCCTGGAGCAGAACTGGCGGGCCAATGTCAGCCCGCGCTCGGGGATGCCGGTCTATGAGCGGCCGGTCGCCATCGTGTTGTACCGGGAGGACCACCGGTTCCTGCTTGATTCGATCATCCCCCGCGCCGGCCGTTCCGAGGCCAATTTTGACCTTATCATCGCTTCCCAGCCCTACCGGGCCAAATCCTCGGTTAATTTCCGGGCCAAGCGGATCATCGCACCGCTGGCCCGGGCGCTGCGGGCCGGGGGCCGTTTGATCGGAATTCACTCCCATGGCCAGGATCCCGGGATCGAGATCATCCAGGCGGTCTGGCCCGGAGAAAATCCTTTCGCGGTGAGCCGTCATGAGCTATTGCGCGCGGTGAAATACGAGCTGGGGTCTGCGGCCCGCGATCTTAACTTTAATGCGTACGCCGATAACCGTTCGATCTTCCGGTATGATATGGAAGCGCTGCCCAACGAGGTCACCGGCTCGATCGGAACCTCGACGGCCTTTGCAGCGTGGAATGCGGCGGTGTATGTCGCCCAGATCGAAGACGACCGGTTGACGGAAATGACTCAAAGCGGCCGTTACCTCGATGCCACCAGGGAAGTTCTGCGCAAGCATAACGGGCTCTGGTTCTACGACGAATCCTACGTCATCTCGCGCCGTCGCGACTGACATTTCAGGACACATTTCGAACGACCGCCGAGGTCTGGCGGAAACAAGGGGTTCTCTTGATGCGCGCGTCTTATCTGTTCACCTCCGAGTCGGTTTCCGAAGGTCATCCGGACAAGGTCTCGGATCAAATCTCCGATGCGATCCTCGACGCCTTCATCGAGAAGGACGTCAAGCTCGGTATTGCCGATGACAGTCTCGTCAATACCCGGCTCGGCTGCGAGACGCTGTGCACCACCAACAAGATCGTGATCGCCGGCGAAGGCCGCGGCCAGCTGTTCCGTACCATCCACGGCCAGTCGGTGGTCGACCGCGAGCTGATCACGCAGATCGCGCGCGATGTCGTCAAGGACATCGGATACGACCAGAACGGCTTCTCGTACCATGGCGCCGATGTCGAGGTTCTGCTGCACGGCCAGTCGCCCGACATCGCCATGGGTGTCGACGCCAAGAAAAAGAAGAGCGGCGAAGAAGAGGGCGCCGGCGATCAGGGCATGATGTTCGGATATGCCTGCACCGAGAGCGAGGTCTACCAGAAGGGCTCCTACATGCCCGCGCCGATCTACTTCGCGCACAAGATCCTGAAGGTGCTGTCGGAGAAGCGGCGCAACGGCCAGCTCGCCGACCTGCAGCCCGACGCCAAGAGCCAGGTCACGGTGAAATACGTCAACGGCAAACCGGTCGGCTGCACCAAGGTCGTGGTCTCGACCCAGCACAATGAGCGAAGCCGCAACAACAAGAAATATTCGCCGGGCCTGATCAAGGAGATGATCTCGACCGCGGTGGAGTCGGCGCTGCCGAAGGGCTGGATGCCGGCGAAGTCGTCCGACTTCCTGGTCAACCCGACCGGCAATTTCGTGGTCGGCGGTCCCGACGGCGACTGCGGCCTGACCGGCCGCAAGATCATCGTCGACACCTATGGCGGTTACGCCCCGCACGGCGGCGGCGCCTTCTCGGGCAAGGACCCGACCAAGGTCGACCGTTCCGCCGCCTACGCCGCGCGCTACCTCGCCAAGAACGTGGTTGCCGCCGGCCTCGCCGACCGCTGCACCATCCAGGTGGCCTACGCGATCGGCGTCGCCGATCCGATGTCGCTCCTGGTCGATACCCACGGTACCGGCAAGGTCGATGAGAAGAAGCTCGAGAAGATCCTGCCGGAGCTGTTCCGTCTGACGCCGACCAACATCCGTCGCACGCTGAAGCTCAACCGTCCGATCTACCGCCGCACCGCGGCCTATGGTCATTTCGGCCGCTCGCCGGAAAAGGATGGCGGGTTTTCCTGGGAAAAGACCGATCTTGCCGACGCGCTGAAGGGCGCGGTCTGACTTTCTCCGTAATTGTCTTGCGTATTCCGGAAAGCACGAATGCTTTTCGGAATATGCTTTTTTAAGGGATCCATCATATGACCGCCGCCGCCAAGAAGCCCGCCTTTACCGACTACATCGTCAAGGACATCTCGCTCGCCGAATTCGGCCGCAAGGAAATCTCGCTGGCCGAGACCGAGATGCCCGGCCTGATGGCGACGCGCGAGGAATACGGCCCGAAGCAGCCCCTGAAGGGCGCGCGCATCGCGGGCTCGCTGCACATGACGATCCAGACCGCGGTCCTGATCGAGACGTTGGCCGCCCTGGGCGCCGACATCCGCTGGGTCTCCTGCAATATCTATTCGACGCAGGACCATGCCGCGGCCGCGATCGCGGCGGCCGGCATTCCGGTGTTTGCGGTGAAGGGCGAGAGCCTGGTCGAGTATTGGGACTACACCGCCAAGCTGTTCGACTGGCACGGCGGCGGCACCCCCAACATGATCCTCGATGACGGCGGCGACGCCACCATGCTGGTGCATCACGGCCTGCGCGCCGAGAACGGCGACGTGAAGTTCCTCGACAAGCCGGGTTCGGAAGAAGAGGAAGTGTTCTTCGCGTTGATCAAGAAGCTGTTGAAGGAAAAGCCGAAGGGATGGTTCGCGGAGATCGCCAAGAACATCAAGGGCGTCTCGGAAGAGACCACCACCGGCGTGCACCGGCTCTACAACATGGAGAAGGAAGGCAAGCTCCTTTTCCCGGCGATCAACGTCAACGACAGCGTCACCAAGTCGAAGTTCGACAATCTCTACGGCTGCCGTGAATCGCTGGTCGACGGCATCCGCCGCGGCACCGATGTGATGATGTCGGGCAAGGTCGCGATGGTCGCGGGCTTCGGCGACGTCGGCAAGGGTTCGGCCGCCTCGCTGCGCCAGGCCGGCTGCCGCGTCATGGTCTCCGAAGTCGACCCGATCTGCGCGCTGCAGGCGGCGATGGAAGGCTATGAAGTCGTCACCATGGAAGATGCCGCACCCCGCGCCGACATCTTCGTCACCGCGACCGGCAACAAGGACATCATCACCATCGAGCATATGCGCGCGATGAAGGACCGCGCCATCGTCTGCAACATCGGCCACTTCGACAACGAGATCCAGATCGCAGGTCTGCGCAACCTGAAATGGACCAACGTCAAGCCGCAGGTCGACGAGATCGAATTCCCCGACAAGCACCGCATCATCCTGCTGTCCGAAGGCCGCCTGGTGAATCTCGGCAACGCCATGGGGCATCCGTCGTTCGTGATGTCGGCGTCCTTCACCAACCAGACGCTGGCGCAGATCGAGCTGTTCGCCAACAACAAGGACGGCAAGTACCAGAAGAAGGTCTACGTGCTGCCGAAGTCGCTGGACGAGAAGGTGGCGCGGCTGCACCTGGCCAAGATCGGCGTCAAGCTGACCGAGCTGCGCCCCGACCAGGCCGAGTATATCGGCGTCAAGCCGCAGGGCCCGTTCAAGGCGGATCATTACCGATATTGATTTGAGCGTCATTCCGGGGCGCGCGACGCCAAATATCAGGGGCCCCGGAGCGATCCGGGGCCTTCGTTTGTCGGTTGCATTTTCGCCCGGCTTGCTGGTTAAGTGATTGCAACCATACGGCAAGCCGAATTGCCGGAAGATTGTCAGGGAAACGACCATGCCAGCAGAACATTTCGACGTGCTGATCGTCGGCGCCGGGCTTTCCGGCATCGGCGCGGGCTATCACCTGCAGCAGAAGTGTCCGGGCAAGAGCTTTGTCATTCTCGAGGGCCGCGACTGTATCGGCGGGACCTGGGACCTGTTCCGCTATCCCGGCATCCGCTCCGACAGCGACATGTTCACGCTAGGCTATTCGTTCAAGCCATGGACCGAGGCCAAGGCGATCGCCGACGGGCCGCAAATCCTGAACTATGTCCGCGAGACCGCGGCCGAGAGCGGCATCGACAGGAAGGTCCGCTACCATCATCGGGTCAGGCGGGCGTCGTGGTCGACGCCGGAAGCGCGCTGGACGGTGGAAGCCGAACGCATATCGGGCGAGGGCACCACTGAAATCGTGCGCTTCACCTGCAATTTCCTGTTCATGTGCTCCGGCTACTACAAATACGAGGAAGGCTACACGCCGGAATTTTCAGGCCGCGAGAATTTCGCCGGCCGCATCGTGCATCCGCAGAAATGGCCCGAAGATCTCGACTACGCCGGCAAGCGCGTGGTGGTGATCGGCTCGGGCGCGACCGCGGTGACGCTGGTGCCGGAGATGGCCAAGAAAGCCGGTCACGTCACCATGCTGCAGCGTTCGCCGACCTACGTGGTGTCGCGTCCGGCGCAGGACCCGGTCGCCAACAAATTGCGGCGCAACCTGCCCTCGAAGCTCGCCTATCACCTGATCCGCTGGCGCAATGTGCTTTGGGGGATGTATTTCTTCCAGCTCTCGCGGCGCAAGCCCGATCGGGTCAAGCAACTGATCCTCGGCGGCGTCAAGATGGCGCTCGGTCCGAATTACGACATCGCCACCCATTTCACACCGCGCTACAATCCCTGGGACCAGCGGCTCTGCCTGGTGCCGGACGGCGACCTGTTCAACGCGATCAAGGAACAGCGTGCTTCCGTCGTCACCAGGGAGATCGACGGCTTCACCAGGAGCGGCATCAAGCTGAAGGACGGCAGCGAACTCGAAGCCGACATCATTGTCACCGCCACCGGCCTCGTGCTGCAGGTGCTCGGCGGTATGGAAGTCAGCGTCGACGGCCGCGCGGTCGATTTCTCGAAAACGCTGAACTACAAGGGCATGATGTATTCCGACGTGCCCAATCTGGCGTCGTCGTTCGGCTACACCAATGCGTCGTGGACGCTGAAATGCGACCTGACCTGCGAATATGTCTGCCGCCTGATCAACTACATGGACCGGCACGGCTACAAGCAGTGCATGCCGCACAATGTCGATCCCAGCATCACCGAACTGCCGTCGCTGGATTTCTCCTCCGGCTACGTGCAGCGCTCGATCGCGAAGATGCCCAAACAAGGCTCGAAGCGGCCGTGGCGGCTCTATCAGAACTACGCGCTCGACATCGTCACGCTGCGCTACGGCAAGGTCGATGACGGCGTGATGCAGTATTCGTAGGAGGTGCAGCAGGGGTTCGGGGTTTGCGCGCCAACGCCGCATGCGTTGTTTCGCGTATTCGCGCACCCAGGCGAATCGTTCATCGTGGCGACACGGTTAACACCGGATTAACCGGTGACTCCTAGGCTGGCGCGGCTGGGGCTTGAAACCGCATGAGGAAGCCCATGGACGCCCAGAAGATTGCCGTCGATGCCATCGTGGCGCTGACCGATTGCGACCGCGAGCAGGTTGCCGCCTTCATCCGCAGGCTCTACCTCACCGGCGTCAAGGACCCCAAGCGCCTGACCTTCAAGGGCCTGCAGGCGATGGCGCGGGGCTGAGGGGCCGGCAAAGAGGCCGGGCTCACAACGGTTGTTGGTAGACGTAGTGGCAGACCCTGATCGCGCCGCCGGGGCGCTCGCCGGATGACTTCCTACGGAAAGACCCTTCGAACTGGTCTTACGCTGCGACCGGCCAGGGGTGCCTTCTCCGCGCTGAGCCGGAAAACAGACTCGTTGACGTCAAGCTGAACCGAGCGATTGATAAGCGTCACGGGCGCGCGCACCCGGATGACGCAGACGGATTAGATCAGATGGAAGTCGCCGGCATGCAGGCCGGCAAGCGTCTTGTCTTGCAGCGTGATCGTATTGCCCTCATCATGGGCGATCACCACGTTGCCGCGCTCGTCGTCGGCGGCGTCAAAGAGGATCGCCGCAGCGCCTGCGAGAATGCTGTGGTCGATCTGAATGGTGTCCTGACCGGACTCGAAACTGGAGATCGTGTCCTTTCCAAAATTGGCTGCGAACACGAAGGTATCGCTGCCGCCGCCGCCCGCCATCATGTCATTGGCAGATGAACCGGCAATTGTGTTGCCTGCTTCGCTGTGAACTGTGTCGTTCGAGATCGGCGTGTTTGCCGACGCCGTCACCGTCGCGAATGCGGTCGCGGAAAACGTTCCGTGGCTATCGACGGTCTGCAACGCGATCGTGTCGTTGCCGCCCGCCAGGAATGCCCACTGGCTGAGCTGGCCGATCGGGATGCCGAACGCCTGGTTGTCGTTTTGCACGACGCCATTGAAGGTCAGGTGCCCACCGCCCGCCGAGCGGTCGCTGACCCAGACCTGCACCACGGAATCCCCGGCGTCCGGATCGGTCAGGCCGGTGAACAGCGTGCTCAGCGCCACCGATGTTCCGGACGCGACGGTCTGGTTGTTGGGGGTCGGGGTCGCCGGCGGATTGTTCGGCGCCGGCGCCGAGACGCTAACCGACGCGAATGCAGTTGCGGAAAACGCGCCGTGGCTATCGACGGTCTGCAACGCGATAGTGTCGGTGCCGCCCGCCAGAAACGCCCACTGGCTGAGCTGGCCGATCGGGATGCCGAACGCCTGGTTGTCGTTTTGCACGACGCCATTGAAGGTCAGGTGCCCACCGCCCGCCGAGCGGTCGCTGACCCAGACCTGCACCACGGAATCCCCGGCGTCCGGATCGGTCAGGCCGGTGAACAGCGTGCTCAGCGCCACCGATGTTCCGGACGCGACGGTCTGGTTGTTGGGGGTCGGGGTCGCCGGCGGATTGTTCGGCGCCGGCGCCGAGACGCTAACCGACGCGAATGCAGTTGCGGAAAACGCGCCGTGGCTATCGACGGTCTGCAACGCGATAGTGTCGGTGCCGCCCGCCAGAAACGCCCACTGGCTGAGCTGGCCGATCGGGATGCCGAACGCCTGGTTGTCGTTTTGCACGACGCCATTGAAGGTCAGGTGCCCACCGCCCGCCGAGCGGTCGCTGACCCAGACCTGCACCACGGAATCCCCGGCGTCCGGATCGGTCAGGCCGGTGAACAGCGTGCTCAGCGCCACCGATGTTCCGGACGCGACGGTCTGGTTGTTGGGGGTCGGGGTCGCCGGCGGATTGTTCGGCGCCGGCGCCGAGACGCTAACCGACGCGAATGCAGTTGCGGAAAACGCGCCGTGGCTATCGACGGTCTGGAACGCGATATTGTCGGTGCCGCCCGTCAGAAACGCCCATTGGCTGAGCTGGCCGATCGGGATGCCGAACGCCTGGTTGTCGTTTTGTACGACGCCGTTGAAGGTCAGGTGCCCACCGCCCGCCGAGCGGTCGCTGACCCAGACCTGCACCACGGAATCCCCGGCGTCCGGATCGGTCAGGCCGGTGAACAGCGTGCTCAGCGCCACCGATGTTCCGGACGCGACGGTCTGGTTGTTGGGGGTCGGGGTCGCCGGCGGATTGTTCGGAGCCGGCGCCGAGGCGCTCACTGTCGCGAATGCGGTTGCGGAAAACGCTCCGCGGATATCGACGGTCTGCAACGCGATAGTGTCGGTGCCGCCCGTCAGAAACGCCCATTGGCTGAGCTGGCCGATCGGGATCGGTCCATACGCCTGGTTGTCGTTTTGCACGACGCCGTTGAAGGTCAGGTGTCCGTTACCCGCGGTGCGATCGCTCACCCAGACCTGCGTCACCGAATCCCAGGCGTCCGCATCGGTCAGGCCGGTGAACAGCGTGCTCAGCGCCACCGAGTTCCCGGACGCCATGGTCTGATTATGGGGGGTCGGGGTCGCCGGCGGGTTGTTCGGTGCAATCGCAACCGTTTGGTCGTCAAAGGTCAGGGCTTCGACGTTGACCAGCATGTCGACGCCGTCGGAACCGGAAACCTGCACGGCCCCGCTGCTCAGAATGGTCACCTGATACGCCGAGCGTAGTCCAGCGAACACTGCCGTATCGGTGCCGCCGCCGCCATCGATCGTATCGTTCCCGATACCGCCGATCAGCGAATCGTTTCCGCTGCCGCCGTACAGGGAATCGATGCCGCTGCCGCCGTACAGCCTGTTGCCCGCGTCGTTTGCGATCAGCGTGTCGTTTCCGCTGCCGCCGATAGCAATTTCGATGATTGCGTTGAGTGCGATCCCGATGTTGTTGATCAATCCGCCCACCGAGCAAAAACTGCCGGCATGCAGATTGATGGTCTGGGCGGTTGAATAGCCGGAGCAATCCAGAGTGTCGTTGCCGCCGCTGTCGTAGATCGTCAGCGCGGGCGCCTGGGTATAGTTGTTGAAGTCGAATATCGATCCCGCGGTGTTGTGGAAGCCATAAACGGTATCGCCGGCGCGGGTGGTGGCGGCGCCATAGATCGCATTGACTGCGTAGATGTCGGCCATTTGCGGCGTGACCACGTATCGGTACGAGCCGCTGTAACTGTTTTGCGGGAAGTACGACATGACAGAGTACTGCCAGGTGTCGTCGGCATAGATCGCGTCGGTCGAATAGCTCGCGCTGCCGTTGTAGGGACCCTGGTGACCCAGGCCGAGCGCGTGACCGATCTCGTGGATGTAGGTCTGGTATCCGTAGCTGTCGATTCCGGTCCGGCCGTCATTTGCGCCGCCATCGTTCGTGATCCAGTCGGCGCTGATGTTGATGACGGCCCAATGGATGATTCCGGAGCCGCTGTCGTCGTCATATTCATAGGCGGTCATCGTGCCGTTGTGAGTGAACGTGATGTTCGCGGCGCCGGAGGTTTGAACGAAGGTCAGGTTGGCAACTTCGTGCCAGGCATTCAGCGCCGATTGCGCGAGCATCTGCTCGTTGGCGTTGAGGCCGCTGAGGTTGTAGCTGATGGTCGACGAGGCCCAGTGGTGGGCAGACGTGCTGTTGTATTGCCAGAAGCCGTTGATCAGGTAATCGGCGAGCTGCGGGATCGTTGCGACCGGCTTGGCTGCGCTGTTGACCGAATTGACCGTGCCGGCATCAACCGCTGCAGCCGGAGCGAGCGGGAAAGATTCGTCGCCATCGCCGACGGCGCCGAACCAGGACTTCTTCGAGAAGCTGCTCAAGTGACGCCTATCTCCAGATGTCGGACGCTGGAATTTTCCGCCGAATCGGTGCCAATGCCTTTTTCACCATATTACGGATAGCTTTTCGTTTAGAAACCTTTACGGCGGAGGCTTCAATTGCAGCAGAGCCGTCAAATGTGTCCGCAGAATTCCCCTGGCCTCAGCGGCGTACCCCGTAGTTCTCCTGGGGGCAGGATAGAGCGCGGCCGAGCCGGAATCGCCCGCCGCGACGCAAAAAAGGGCCCCGGACCGGGGTCCGGAGCCCTGTTGTCGGCGGCCTGGCCGCAAAGGGCCGGCTTATGCCGCCGGCTTGCCGATCGAAACCTTCAGCGTGCCGACGCCATCGACGCCGCATTCGATCTTGTCGCCGGGGTTGAGCTGGGAGACGCCGGCCGGCGTTCCCGTCATGATGATGTCGCCGGCGGCGAGCGCGACCTGCTGCGACAGCTGCCAGATGATCTCGGGCACGCTCCAGATCAGTTCGGTGAGGTCGCCCTTCTGTTGTTCCTTGCCGTTGACTGTGAGCCAGATCCTGCCCTTGGCGGGATGGCCGATCTTGGCGGCCGGCTGCAGCGCGGAGCAGGGCGCGGAATAGTCGAAGGATTTGCCGACTTCCCACGGCCGCTCTTTCTTGCGCGAAGCGATCTGCAGGTCGCGGCGGGTGAGGTCGATGCCGACCGCATAGCCGTAGACGTGATCGAGCGCCTTGTCGGCCGGTATGTTGAGGCCGCCGCTCTTCATGGCGACGACCAGTTCGACCTCGTGGTGCAGATCCTTGGTCAGCGGCGGATAGGGGATGGTGGCGCCATCCGGGACCAGCATGTCGGCGTGCTTGGCGAAGAAGAACGGCGGCGCCCGCTCGTCATTGCCCATCTCGCGGATGTGCTCGAGATAATTGCGGCCGACGCACCAGATGCGCCGGACCGGATAGGATTTCGTTTCGCCGACGACGGGAAGCGAGGGCTGCGGGGAAGCGGGAATGACGTAGGCTGTTGCGTTCATGACGGTCTCGGCGAGGGTTGAGGGCAGGAGTCGGCAGGTAGCTTTACGCGGTTGCGCTGATCGGCGCCAGCGTCAGCGGCCCCGCTTCGCGATGCTGCAGGCGGAAGAACGACGCATAGCGCCCGCCGCGGCGCAACAGATCGTCGTGCCGTCCGCGCTCGACGATCTCGCCGCCCTCGACCACCAGGATGGCGTCGGCGTGCATGATGGTGTGCAGGCGATGGGCGATGACGATGGTGGTGCGGTTCCGGCAGAGATGTTCGATCGCCTCCTGGACCTGCTTTTCGGACTCTGAATCCAATGCCGCGGTGGCTTCGTCCAGCAGGATGATCGGTGCGTTCTTGATCAGCGCGCGGGCCACCGCAATGCGCTGGCGCTGGCCGCCGGACAGCTGTGTGCCGTGCTCGCCGACCGGGGTGTCGTAGCCGAGCGGAAAGCCCATGATGAACTCGTGCGCGCAGGCGGCCTGGGCGGCAGCCACGATCTCGTCCTGCGTCGCGCCGATCTTGCCGAAGGCGATGTTGGCGCCGATGGTGTCGCGGAACAGGTAGACGTCCTGCCCGACATAGGCGGTCTGCTGGCGCAGCGATTTTCGCGATACGCCGGAAATGGCCTGCCCGTCGATCAGGACGGCGCCGTCGTTCACTTCATAGAGCCGCAGCAGCAGCGCCAGCACGGTGGACTTGCCGCCGCCGGAGGGGCCGACCAGTGCCGTCATCTTGCCGGGCTCGGCGACAAAACTCATGCGGTTGAGCACGGGCTCGTCCGGACGGTAGGCGAACGTCACGTCGCAAAACTCGACCCGCGCGTCGATCAGCTTGAGCGCCGGCTTGTCGTCGTCGACGGGCTCGCTGGAGGGGCTGTCGACGATCTCCAGCAATTTGCGAGCGCCGATCAGGTTGCTGTTGAGCTCGATATTGAGCCGCGCCAGCCGCTTGGCCGGCTCATAGGCCATCAGGAACGCGGTCAGGAACGAGAAGAACTGACCGGGCGTTGCGCCCATCGCGACCACGCTGTAGCCGCCATACATCAGCCCGGCCGCGACCGCGAAGCCGCCCAGCGTCTCCATCAGCGGGCTCGACCGGTTGGAGACCCGCGCCATCTTGTTGGCGTTGCGCTCGACTGCGGCGATCGAGGTGTCGATCCGCTCGCGCATGGTCTGTTCGAGCGTGAACGCCTTCACGGTGCGGATGCCCTGCAGCGATTCCTGCATGATTTCGAGAATGTCGGCGGTGCCGGTGAACTGGTTGTGCGCGAGGCCCTTGATCCGCTTCACCAGCTTGCGCAGCACCAGCATCGCCGGCGGCGCCACCGCGAAACCGAGTAGCGCCATGTAGGGGTCCTGCATCAGCATGACGGCGACGAGGCCGATCAGCAGCAGCAGGTCGCGGCCGAGCGCATTGATCAGGAGGTTGAGCACCTGCGTCACGGAAGCCGCGCCCGCGGTCAGCCGCGCCAGAAATTCCGACGAATGCCGCTCCGAGAAGAAGCCGACGCTCTCGCTCATCAGCTTGGCGAACAATCGGCGCTGGTTGTTGGCGAGAATGGCATTGGAGATCTTCGACAGGATCACCTGGTGACCGTAGGTCGCAACACCCTTGAGGATGAAGATCAGGACGGTGACCCCCGACAGGATCGCGATGCCGCGCACATCCTTGTCGACATAGGCCTTGTTGATGACCTCGCCGAGGATATAGGCCGACAGCGCCGTTGCGCCGGCCGAGACCGCCATCAGCACGAAGGCGAGCAGATAGCGCCGCCAGTAGGTCAGGCCCTGCTCGTTGATCAGGCGGCGAATCAGGATCGCTGCGCCATAGGGATCGTCAGTGATTTTCTTCGGAAATTCGGTCATCCGCGTTCCATTGACAGCGCCGGCAGGCTCCCGCCCGCGCGTCAGGGTTGGCTTGCGAAACGTCCGTCTCCTTGCCCGCTATATGCCGGTTTTTCAAGCCAAATCAGGGCTTGCGCCGCAGGAGATTTCAGGCCGAGTTTAGGCCGATGCCGCCTGCTGCAGGTCGCCATGGCGCTCGTGGAACAGTTTCTCTTCCCACGCCAGCGCATGCCTGGCGATGGTCTCGAGATTGTCGTATTGCGGCGTCCAGTCCAGCATGCTCTTGATGCGGGTGGTGTCGGCGATCATGGTCATGATGTCGCCGGGCCGGCGCGGCGCATATTGAACCGCGAAATTGCGCCCGGAGACGCGCCGAACCGCTTCGATAGTCTCCAGTACCGAATAGCCGCGGCCGTAGCCGCAATTCAGCGTCGCCGACTGGCCGCCGTCACGCAAATACGACAGCGCCGCGCGATGCGCCTGCGCGAGGTCGCTGACGTGGATGAAATCGCGGATGCAGCTGCCGTCCGGCGTCGGATAATCGGTGCCGAACACGTCGACCTTGGCGCGCTGTCCGGTGGCCGCCTCGACCGCGATCTTCAGGAGATGCGTGGCGCCGACGGTGGCAAGCCCGATGCGCGCCTTGGGGTCGGCACCCGCCACGTTGAAGTAGCGCAGCGCGACGTAGTTCATGCCGTGCGCGGTGGCGACGTCATGCAGCATGATTTCGCTCATCAGCTTCGAGAAGCCGTAAGGCGACAGCGGCCGCGTCGGCGCACTCTCGGGAACCGGAACCTGATCCGGATTGCCATACACCGCCGCGGTCGACGAAAAGATGAAGCGGCTGACGCCGCACTTCACCGCCGCGTTCAGCAGGCTGCGCGTGGTCATGGTGTTGTTGCGGTAATAGGCGAGCGGATCGCGCATCGAATCGGGCACCACCACGGAGCCGGCAAAATGAACGATGCTCTTGACGTCGTGCGCCGATATCACGCCCTCGACGAGGTTCTCGTCGCCGGCGTCGCCGATGAACAGCGGCACGCCTTCGGGCACGAATGCGGAGAATCCGGTCGAGAGATTGTCGACCACGACGACGCTTTCGCCGGCTTCCGCCATCGCAAGAACCGTGTGACTTCCGATATAGCCGGCGCCGCCGGTGACAAGCACAGTCATGAGCTCACCCATCTCCCGATTTATCCGCGCGATGCTATCCGGGGCGCGGTGAAGAGTGGGTTTCGGCGCAGGCGAACTGGTCACTATGCTTAATGTTGCGTATAGGAAATCTCGCGAAACGGAGCCCGACGTGGCAAACGAGAACATTTCCGCGGATAATCTGCAGCTGATCGTGCCAAATCTGCACAGGCGCTATTCCGGCGTCACCGCGACCAACCGCATGGTGGCGCCGAAGCTGGCGAAAATGTTCCGCGCCGGCTGGCTCGGCCCCGATGCGCCCGACGGCATCGCGCGGATCGGGGCTGCGGACCTCGTGAAATTATGGCGCCGCCGCGGTTCCCTGATCTGGCATGCACGGCGCAACAACGAGATGATCGTGGGCGTCGTGCTGCGGTCGCTCGGCTGGCCGCTGAAGCTCGTATTCACCTCGGCGGCGCAGCGCCACCACACCTGGATCACGCGCTGGCTGATCCGGCAAATGGACGCGATCATCGCCACCAATGACATCTCGGCATCGTTTCTCAAGGTGCAGGCGACCGTCATTCCGCATGGCGTCGATACCGACGCTTACGCGCCGCCGCGCGATCGCGCCGCGGCGTTTGCGGAGTCCGGATTGCCGGGCCGCTACGCCATCGGCTGCTTCGGCCGGGTGCGCGCGCAAAAGGGCAGCGACGTGTTCGTGGACGCGATGTGCCGGCTGCTGCCGCGCTATCCCGATTTCACCGCAGTCATGGTCGGCGCGATCACGCCCGAGCAAACCGCCTTCGCGGACGACTTGCGCAAACGGATCGAGGCGGCGGGCCTGCAGTCGCGCATCGTTATTTTGGGTGAACTGCCGATCGAGGAGGTGCCGCGCTGGTACCAGCGGCTGACGATCTACGCCTTCACCTCGCGCAACGAGGGTTTTGGATTGACCCTGATCGAGGCGATGTCGGCGGGCGCGGCGCTGGTGGCCTCGCGCGCGGGCGCGGCCGAACTCGTGGTCGAGGATGGCGTCACCGGCGTGCTGACGCCGACGGATGACGTCGATGCGCTGGTGGCCGCGCTGGAGCCGCTGCTGCGCGATCCCGCTTCGGCGATGGCGATGGGCGAGCGGGGCCGCGCGCGGGTGCTGGAGAAATTCAGCCTCGAGGCGGAGGCGAACCGGATCGCGGAAGTCTACCGCGCGCTGGTCTGAGCCATCACGCCGGCGACGAAGGCGTCGAGGTCGCCGCCCTCGAACAGAAATCCCGGAAGCCCTGCGGCCTCCGCCGCCTCGATATCGGTGGGGCGGTCGCCGATGACGAAGCTGCCTTCGTGGCGCACCGGCCAGTGTTCCATCAGGTCGTGGATCATGCCCGGCGCCGGTTTGCGCCAGTGATGATCTTCGAGATAGCCGGCGACCGTGCCCGCCGGATGGTGCGGGCAATACCGGATGTCGTCGACGCGGGCGCCCTGCGCCGCCAGTTCTTCGAGCATCCAGTCGTGCAGCTTGCCGACATCGTCCTCGGTGAAGTAGCCGCGCGCCACGCCGGACTGATTGGTGAAGAAGAATACGAAATAGCCGGCGTCATTGAGGCGGCGGATCGCCTTGGCCGCGTTCGGCATCCAGCGGATCCGCTCCCGTGTGCTCATATAGCCGTCGTCGTGATTGACGACGCCATCGCGGTCGAGGAAGGCGGCGGGGCGAGGCGTCGAGCGGGCGGGATCGGCGCCGCTCATTTTCGAAGCGCCTCGCGCATCATGGTCCGCTCGATCTCGTCGCAGATGCCGTGGGCGACCGCGAGGTGGATCTGCTGCACCACCGGCGTGTCGTCGGTCGGCGCGACCAGCAGGTGATCGCAGAGCGCGCCGAGCGATTCGCCCTTGAGCCCGGTGAAGCCGATGGTGACGAGCCCGATGTCGCGCGCCTTGCGCAATGCCGCCATGATGTTGGGCGAACGTCCCGAGGTGGAAAGCGCCAGCAGCACGTCGCCGCGCCGGCCGAGCCCTTCGACCTGCCGCGCGAACACCTGCTCGAAACCGTAATCGTTGGCGACGGCTGTTAGCACCGAGGTATCGGTGGTCAGCGCCAGCGCGGCGTAGCCGGGCCGGTCCTGCTTGTAGCGGCCGATGATTTCGGCGGCGATGTGCTGGGCGTCGGCGGCGCTGCCGCCATTGCCGATGATCATGAGCTTGTTGCCGGCGCGGAGTGCGGCGATCATGGCGGCCGCGATGGCGCGCGCGGCGGCGAGCAGGCCTGCATCCCTGGTCGCCCGCTCCAGCGCTGCGAGCGATCGGCCGAGATGGGCTCCAATCGGGTCTTTCGAATCTCGCGAATCGTTCGAATCTTGGCTCAACGCGCACCATCAGGGTTGGAATTGGCCATCTTGGTAATGACCGCACAGCGGCTGCGCAAGCGCGCGCTGTCAGCGTGCAACGCCGGCTCCGGCCTCGGCCAGCACACGCCCGGCGATCGCAACCACGTCGGAAGCGGGAATGTCGCGCATGCAGCGGTGGTCGTTCATGGTGCAGACCGGGCGGTGGCAGGGCTGGCATGGCACCGCGGTGCTGGTCTGCACCGTCGCGGCGAGGCCGTTCAGCGGCGCCCAGTGATAGGGGCTGGTGGGGCCGAAAATCCCCATGGTTGGCGTGCCGATCGCCGCCGCAATATGCATCAGCCCGGAATCGTTCGATATCGCGACGCTGGCCGCCGCCATCGCCAGAATGCCGTTGCGCAGGTCGGTGCCGGTGAGGTCGCGGACGCGAGGTCCGCCTGCGGCCACGATCTCGGCCGCCAGCGCCTTTTCGCCGGGGCCGCCGACCACCCAGACATCGAGGCCCCGTTCGGCCAGCAGGCGCGCGGCTTCCGGGTAGTAGGTCCAGCGCTTGGACGCGCCGACCGAGCCCGGCGCCAGAGCCACGGCAGGGCCCGTGCCAAGCCCGTTGGCCTGCCGCCAGCGGGCGCTTTCCTCAGGCGGCACATGGAGCTGCGGCACCGGCCATTCGCTTGGCAGCGGCGCGCCATCGGGTAGCGCCAGGGCCGCATTCTTGTCGATGAAGCGGGGCAGGGCCTTTTCGCCCCAGCGCCATTGGTTGATCAGGCCGAACCGGGCCTCGCCGACGAACCCCACCCGTTCCGGAATGCCGGCCAGCGCTGGCGCAATGGCGGATTTCCAGGTGCGGGGCAGCACCAGTGCGGTGCCGTAGCCCCTGGCCCTCAGCTGCTCGGCCAGGCCCCATTGCCTGGCCAGCGCCAGCCGGCTGCGCGGCAGGTCCCAGACGATCCCGGCGCGCACCCCCGGCATATAATCGACCAGCGGGGCGCACAGCGAGGTGACGAGCAGATCGACCGGCCGGTTCGGCCAGCGCTGCTTCAGCACCCGCACCACGGTATGGCCGCGGACGAAATCGCCGATCCACATATAGGGGACGATCAGGATCGGCCGGGTATCGCCCGGGTCCTCGATCGCCTTATGTGCCGAATCAAGATTCATACTTTGATGGTCGTCCTCGGGAGCATTTCACACCTGTCGGTACCGGCTCCTCCGGGCGAGGTAAAGTCACCGTCCGCGGGAAGCCCTCGTCTTCACCAAGCGGGACGCCCCAAGTTGCCTGCCGGGCCGGACTGGGGCAAAGCTGCCATCCCACATCAAGGGCAGGGTACGGAATGTTGCTGGTGACCGGTGGCGCCGGTTTTATCGGATCGAACGTCGTGGCCGCGTTGAACGACGCAGGCCGCGCGGACGTGGCGGTGTGCGATGTGCTCGGCCATGACGGCAAATGGCGCAATCTCGCCAAACGCCAGCTTGCCGACATCGTGCCGCCGGCGGAACTGATGGGCTGGCTCGAGGGCCGCCGGCTCGATGCCATCATCCATCTCGGCGCCATCTCCGAGACCACGGCGACCGACGGCGATCTGGTGATCGAAACCAATTTCCGGCTGTCGATGCGGCTGCTCGACTGGTGCACGGCCAATGCGACGCCGTTCATCTACGCCTCGTCGGCGGCGACCTATGGCGATGGCGCGCAGGGCTTCCGCGACGACCAGTCGATGTCGGCGCTGAAGACGTTGCGGCCGATGAATCTGTACGGCTGGAGCAAGCATCTGTTCGACATGGCGGTCGCCGAGCGCGCGGCCAGGAGCGAGAAGCTGCCGCCGCAATGGGTGGGCCTGAAATTCTTCAACGTGTTCGGCCCCAACGAATATCACAAGGGCGCGATGATGAGCGTGCTGGCGCGGCGCTTCGACGATATCAAGGCCGGCAAAGTCGTGCAGTTGTTCAAGTCGCACCGCGACGGCATCGCCGACGGCGACCAGCGCCGCGATTTCATCTATGTCGACGATGTGGTGCGGGTGATGATGTGGCTGCTCGCGACACCGTCGGTCAGCGGCATCTACAACGTCGGCACCGGCAAGGCGCGCAGTTTCAGGGATCTGATGCTTTCGGCCTATGCCGCGCTCGGCGCGTCTGCGAATATCCAGTATATCGACATGCCCGAGCAGATTCGCGGCAGCTACCAGTATTTCACCGAGAGCGATGTCGGTCGGCTGCAGCGCGCCGGCTACAACGGCGGCTTCACGGCACTGGAAGACGCGGTCGGGAGTTACGTCAGGGGTTTTCTCGATTCCGCCGACCGCTTCCGCTGACGCGCAACGATAACGAGTTCAGATGTTCGATTTTGAAGCCCTGTCGCATGCGATTGCCAGCCGGACGGTGCTCTGCGTCGGCGATCTCATGCTCGACGAATTCGTCTATGGCGAGGTATCGCGTATTTCGCCGGAGGCGCCAGCGCCGGTGATTGCGGTCCAGCGCAGCGAGATCAATATCGGCGGCGCCGGCAACGTCGCGCGCAACATCGCCTCGCTCGGCGCGCGCTGCATCTTTGTCGGGCTGATCGGCGACGACGATTCGGGGGCGACGCTGCAATCGGCGCTGGCACAGGAAAGCGGAATCGAAAGCGTGCTGGTGTGCGACCCGTCGCGGCCGACGACGCGGAAGGTGCGCTTCGTCTCCGAGCATTTCTCCACCCACATGCTGCGCGCGGACTGGGAGCTGGCGCAGCCTGCGGCAGCCGATATCGAGCAGAAACTGATCGACGCCATCCTGCCGCGGCTCGCCCGCGTCGACATCGTGCTGCTGTCCGACTATGCCAAGGGCGTGCTCACCGCTCGCGTGATCCGCAACGTCATCGACGCCGCGCGCAAACTCGGCAAGCGCGTGATCGTCGATCCCAAGAGCGCCAATTTCGCGATCTACCGCGGCGCGACGCTGCTGACGCCCAACCGCAAGGAATTCGCGGAGGCGACCCGCAGCCGCGCCGATACCGAAAACAGCATTGCCGCAGCCGCGGGGGAAGCGATGCAACTGGCGGACTGCGAAGCCATCCTGGTGACGCAGAGCGAACACGGCATGACGCTGGTGCCGCGCAACGGCGAGGCCATCCATGTGCCGGCGCATCCGGTCAAGGTGAGCGACGTCTCCGGCGCCGGCGACACCGTCGCCGCGGCGCTGGCGGTGACGCTGGCGGCGGGGGCCGATTGGGAGACGGCGCTTAGGATGGCTAATGCGGCGGCCGCGGTTGCCGTCGGCAAGAAGGGCACCGCCAGCGTGACGCCGGCGGAACTGCGGCGCAAGATTCTGCCGCATGCGTTCCTCGCGGCGGAGGAAAAGATCATCGCGGCAGGCGGCGGCCTCGACGCGCAGCTTTCGGATTGGCGCAAGCAGGGATTGCGGGTCGGCTTCACCAACGGTTGTTTCGACATACTGCATCCCGGCCACGTCAAGGTATTGACCGCGGCGCGCGCCGCCTGCGACCGGCTGATCGTCGGTCTCAACAGCGACGCATCGGTAAAGCGGCTGAAGGGCGAGGGACGTCCGGTCCAGGACGAGCGCGCCCGCGCCGAAGTGCTGGCGGCGCTGGAGGCGGTCGATCTCGTGGTCATTTTCGAGGAAGACACGCCGATCGGACTAATCACCGCGATCAAGCCGAGCGTGTTGGTGAAGGGGGGGGACTACAGCCGCGATCAGGTCGTGGGCCACGAGATCGTCGAAGCCGAAGGCGGCGAAGTGCTGCTGGTGGACGTGTTGCCGGGCTTCTCGACGACCTCGCTGGTCAATCGCGCGCGCGGAGACGGGGCGTGAGCGTCGTCGTCAGGGTTCCGGCAGCGGCGGCTGGCATACGCGCGCGGGATGAGCTATCAGCGGCCCCGCAACCGCACCCCGATAGTCCCTGTTCCCGGCCGGCGAAATGACGCGTTTATCAAATCTGACCCTGCGCAACGTGCTGATCGCCACGCACGACGCCCTGGCGACGGCGTTCGCGCTGGTTGCGAGCTTCTATCTGCGCTTCGAGGGCGACGCCTTTTTCGATCGCCTGCCGCTATTGCTGCGGATCCTGCCCTGGTTCGTCGCCTTCAGCGTGGTCGTGAGCTACGCCTTCAATCTCACCACCACGAAATGGCGTTTCATTTCGCTGCCCGACGCGTTGAATATCCTGCGGGTGGCGACCGTGCTGACGATCGGCCTGCTGGTGCTGGACTATATTTTCGTCGCACCGAACGTTCACGGCATGCCGGTGGCGCCGAATGTTCAGGGCGCCTTCTTTCTCGGCAAGATCACCATCATCCTCTACTGGTTTCTCGAGGTGTCGTTCCTGAGCGCGTTGCGCTTTGCCTATCGGTATTTCCGCTACACGCGGGTGCGCCATCACGCGAAGGCGGAAGACGCCTCGGCGACCTTGCTGGTCGGCCGCGCCGCCGATGCCGAAATCCTGTTGCGCGGCATCGAAAGCGGCGCCGTCAGGCGGATCTGGCCGGTCGGCCTGTTGTCGCCGTCGCCGGCCGATCGCGGTCAGACCATCCGGAATATCCCCGTGCTCGGCGGTATCGACGATATCGAGGACGTGATCGGCGATTTCGCACGGCGCAACAAGCCAATCACGCGCGTGGTGATGACGCCATCGGCGTTCGATCCCGAAGCGCATCCCGAATCCGTGCTGATGCGGGCGCGCCGGCTCGGGCTGATCGTCAGCCGGCTGCCGTCGCTGGAGAGCGGAGAGGCGCCGCGGCTGACCAATGTCGCGGTCGAGGACCTGCTGCTGCGTCCCAGCGAAAAAATCGACTACGGGCGTCTCGAAGCGCTGGTGAAGGACAAGGCGGTGATCGTCACCGGCGGCGGCGGATCGATCGGCTCGGAGATCTGCGACCGTGTCGTGACCTTCGGTGCCGCGCGGCTGTTGGTGATCGAACATTCCGAGCCGGCGCTCTATGCGGTGACGGAAACCCTGGCCGCGCACCAAAGCAATGCCGCGATCGAGGGAAGGATCGCCGACATCCGCGATCGCGAACGCATCCTGCGGCTGATGAACGAATTCAAGCCGGATATCGTGTTTCACGCCGCGGCGCTCAAGCACGTCCCGATCCTCGAGCGCGACTGGAGCGAGGGGGTCAAGACCAACATCTTCGGATCGGTCAACGTCGCCGACGCGGCGCTGGCGGCAGGCGCCGAGGCGATGGTGATGATCTCGACCGACAAGGCGATCGAGCCGGTCTCGATGCTGGGGCTGACCAAGCGGTTCGCCGAGATGTATTGCCAGGCGCTCGATCACGATCTGGCGGCGCAGCTCGACGGCAAGCCGCGGATGCGGCTGATCTCGGTGAGGTTCGGCAACGTGCTGGCCTCGAACGGGTCGGTGGTGCCGAAGTTCAAGGCGCAGATCGAGGCCGGCGGGCCGGTCACGGTCACCCACCCCGAGATGGTCAGGTACTTCATGACGATCCGGGAAGCCTGCGACCTGGTGCTGACGGCGGCCACCCATGCGCTGTCGCCGTCGCGCGCGGACGTGTCGGTCTACGTGCTCAATATGGGCCAGCCGGTCAGGATCGTCGATCTTGCCGAGCGCATGATCCGGCTGTCCGGCCTGCAGCCGGGACACGACATCGATATCGTCTTCAGCGGCATGCGGCCGGGAGAGCGGCTGAACGAAATCCTGTTCGCCAGCGAGGAGCCCGCGATCGAGATCGGCGTTGCCGGGATCATGGCGGCCAAGCCCAACGAGCCGCCGATGGCCTCCTTGCGAAAATGGCTGGCGACGCTCGAACAGGCGATCGCCGGGGATGACCGGGCCACCATCAAGGTCGTCTTGAAGGATGCCGTGCCGGAGTTCGGTTCGGGCGCGCCGGCCGAGGCGGCGGCGTCCTCCGCGCCGTCGCTACAGCCCTGATGCCCGGAGCTGGAATATCCGCCTGAGGAAGCGCAGGAAGAACGCGGCGTCGATGACCGGCGCATTCAGATGCGCCCGCCGCGACCGCAGGCATTCCAGGTTTCCGCGCAGCGTGACGCGCCAGCCCTGGGTGCTGATACCGCCCATCTGGAAGTCGGCGATGACCCGGGGGATGTAGCGCACCCTGAAATCGTTCAGCGCCAGCGCCCGCAGCATGTAGTCGTAGTCGGCGGTGGTGACATAGCTCAAATCGTAGTCGCCGACCTTTTGGGCGACTTCCCTTCGCATGTAGAAGGTGGGGTGGGGCGGCACCCAGCCGAGCTGGAACGAATTGCGCCTGAACGTTCCTCCGCGCCATGAGCGCACCAGGCGCTTGGTGCGATGATCCGTCACCATGTTGAGGTCGCCATAGACGATATCGGCGTCCTGCAATGCCGCGGCGATGCCGCTTAGCGTGCCGGAATCGTGAAAGGTGTCGTCGGAATTCAGAAACCCGATGGCGTCGCCCTGAAACAGGCGAAAACCCTTGTTCATCGCGTCGTAGACGCCTTTGTCCCTCTCCGAGAAGACACGGATCGCGTTGGAACCGAAGGACTCGACGATTTTCAGCGTTGCATCGCCGGACGCACCGTCGATCACCAGCATTTCTTTTTCGGGATGGTCCTGCGCGAGGAACGACTCGATCGTAGAGCCAATCGTTGCCTGCGAATTGTAACTGGCTGTTACGACGCTGATCTTCATTGGGATCTCGTGAGGCGTTCACGTTACCGAGGCCGAATGGGCCTGTCAAAAGCATCGGTCTCGCCGGACGCATCGCCTAGCGGCCGTTCAGGTCCGCCAGGTTGCAGGTCGGCGACGGACCTCGCCCGGGGCGTGCATGTTATTCGGAGGCCTCGATCGGCGCAGCGCCTTGCGCCGCCTTCTCGGCGCTGAAAATCCACACCAGCCCGCCGCAGGCGCCGACGATGAAGGATACTGCCCCGAACAGCAGCGAGATGTTCACGCCTTCGCTTGTCACCAGCCCGGCATAGCCGAACGCCAGGCCCATGGTGGCCTCGCGGACGCCCCAGCCGGCGATCGAGATCGGCAGCATGGTGATCAGCATCACCGGCGGAATCAGCTGGAAGATCTGGCCGAACACGACCGGCGCGGCGATCGATTGCACCACGCACCAGGCGATGACGATGGTGAGAACGTGGACCAGCGACGACAGCACCGCGATTTTCGGTCCGCGCTGCCGGCTGAAGATGACGCGGTTGGCGATCACCGAGCAGGCGTGCAGGTGATGCGTGCCCCACCACCGCTTCAGCCACGGCCACGGCAACCTGCCAAGGATCAGGAATCCCGTTCCGCCGGCAAGGGCGGCGAGATCGACGAACAGCAGCGCCGATCGGCCATGGGGATCGCTGATCAGCCTGTAACTCCATGGCAGGCTTGCCACGATGATGACCGCAAGCGCGATCAGGCCGATCGCGCGGTCGACGAAGATGGAGTAGGTCGCGGCGCGCCATCCGGCGCCGGCGCGCGCCAACAGCCACAGCCGCACCGCGTCGCCGCCGATCGAGGACGGCAGCGTCTGATTGAAGAACGTTCCGATGACGTTGTAGCGCATCGCCTGCGCGGTTCCGAGCGGCGCGCCGCACTCGGCGCTGATCTCGCGCCAGCGCAGCACGCCGACGAAGATCTGCAGGAACGACACCGCGATGGCGAGGCCGATCCAGCCCAGGCTGGCGACGTTGAAGCGCGAGGCGAGTTCGTAAAAATCGACCTTGCGGAGCGCGAGATAAAGCAGCGCCGCGGAGATCAGTATTTTTGCCGCTGAAAGCAGTATCCGGCGCATGTCGCTCGCGCTCTCGGGTTTGAGAATGTGTCAGAAGAACGCGATCCGGTGGCCGCGCGTTGCATTTCGACCGCCTTGGTATGTTTTTGAAGTCGATATGGCAATAGCCGGCCAAACGGGTATTGCGGCACCCTCGACACGGCGGGTAAAGAGGGCCGGCCGGAGCGGCCGCAGCTGAAATCGATGCCCTCGAGGATACGATGGCGGATCAAACAATATTGGTCACGGGTGCGGCCGGCTTCATCGGCTTTCACGTTGCCTGCCGGTTGCTGGCGGAAGGCCGCAACGTTTTCGGCCTGGACAACCTCAGCGGTTCCTACGATCCCGCCTTGAAGCAGGCGCGGCTGAATATCCTGCGCGAGAATCCGCGGTTCGATTTCGTCCAGACCGACCTTGCGGATCGCCGGTCGATGGCGTCGCTGTTTCAGCAATACCGGTTCACGGTGGTGGTTCACCTGGCGGCCCAGCCCGGCGTTCGCTATTCGATCGACAATCCCCACGCCTATGTCGACGCCAATCTCGAAGGCTTCGTCAATGTCCTGGAAGGATGCCGGCACAATGGATGCCGTCATCTGATCTATGCGTCGTCGTCGTCGGTATACGGCGTCAACGCGAAGCTGCCGTTTTCCGTCGATGACAGGACGGACCATCCGATCAGCTTCTACGCCGCGACCAAGAAGGCCAACGAAGTGATGGCCTATTCCTACAGCCATCTCTATCGGCTTCCGGTCACCGGCCTGCGGTTTTTCACGATCTACGGGCCGTGGGGACGGCCCGATATGGCGGTTTTCCTGTTCACCAAGGCCATCGCCGAGGGCACGCCGGTCAGGCTTTTTAACCATGGCAGGATGCGGCGGGATTTTACCCATGTCGATGACGTCAGCCGTGTAGTATTGCGCCTTGTCGATCGGGTTCCGGCAAGTGAGGGTGAAACCGGAGTGCCGCCGGCCAAGCTTTACAATGTCGGTAACAATCACCCGGAAGAACTCATGCACGTCGTGTCAATTCTGGAGAAGGAGTTGGGCCGCACGGCGATAAAGGATATGTTGCCGATGCAGCCCGGCGACGTCATGGAGACTTTCGCGGATGTCGAGGACCTGATGCGGGACTTCGGCTTCCGGCCCGAGACGTCCATCGAGGCTGGTCTGCGCGATTTCGTCGCGTGGTATCGCAGTCACTACAAGGTTTGAGGCGCCGATGACCGGACGAATTATTCCCCTGATCATGTGCGGCGGCGCCGGGACGCGGCTGTGGCCGGCCTCGCGCGAGGTTCATCCGAAGCAGTTCCTGCCGCTGTTCGGGCCGCGCTCGACCTTTCAGGATACGATGGTGCGGGTGTCGGATGCGGCGCTGTTCGAGCGGCCGATCGTCATCACCAACACCGCCTACCGCTTCATGGTGCTGGAGCAATTGGCCGAGATCGGGCTCGAGGCCGATGTCGTGCTGGAGCCGATGCGGCGGGATTCCGGGCCGGCGATCGCCGCTGGCGCCGCCTTTGCGCAGATGCGCGACGGCGAAGCGGTCGTGCTGGCGCTCGCCGCCGATCACGTCGTGCGCGACACCAATGCTTTTCTCGCCGCCTGCCGGCAGGGTCTCGCGGCCGCCGAAGCGGGACGCATCGTCACCTTCGGCGTTGCGCCCGAGCGCGCGGCCACCGAATACGGCTACATCAGTCCGGGCGGGGCGATTTCAGGCGAGGTCCGCAGCGTCGCGACATTCGTCGAGAAGCCGGATGCGAAGACGGCGGCCGAATACCTCAAGGCGGGCTACCTCTGGAACAGCGGCAACTTCATGTTCCGCGCGTCGGTGCTGCTCGATGAATATCGCAACGTCGATGCGGACAGCGTGCAGGCCATCACTGATTCCGTGACCAAAGCCGGCCGCGACCTCGGATTCATCACGCTCGATCCCGACGCCTTCGGATCGGCGAAGGCGATCTCGATCGATTATGCCGTGATGGAAAAGACCGCGCGCGCCGCGGTGGTGCCGGTGTCCTGCGGCTGGTCCGATGTCGGCTCCTGGCATGCGGTATGGGAATTGGCGGACAAGGACGCCCAAGGCAACGCCGCGCAGGGCGCCGCCGTGTTCGAGGATTCGCGCAACTGCAACGTCTCGACCGACCGGGCGCTTGTGGCGCTGGAGGGGGTCGACGATCTCGTGGTGGTGGCCACCCAGGACGCCGTGCTGGTGTCGCGGCAAAAGGACGCCAACGGCCTGAAGCGGCTGGTGGCGAAACTCAAGACCGTGGCGCCCGAAGTCACCGAGGATCACATCAAGGTGCACCGGCCCTGGGGGTCATACCAGTCGGTCGACAATGGCGACCGTCACCAGGTCAAGCGCATCATCGTCAAGCCGGCCGGCCGGCTGTCGCTGCAGAAGCATCACCATCGCTCCGAGCACTGGATCGTGGTGCGCGGTGCGGCGCGGGTGACGGTCAACGAAACGGTGAAGACCGTGCACGAGAACGAATCGATCTATATCCCGATCGGCGCGGTGCACCGGCTGGAAAACCCCGGCAAGATTCCACTGGAATTGATCGAGGTCCAGACCGGCAGCTATCTCGGCGAGGACGACATCATCCGCATCGAGGACGATTACCAGCGCTCGTGAGCGGTGGGACTATCGGCGGCGAACCGCGATCCTTGCGGGCTATGCGCGCTGCCTGGGCGGCAGGACGGTGTAATTTTTTGAATCAAAACGTGTCCGGGATCGTCTCTCTGCATTCGCCACGTGTGTGGCGACGTGCTAGGAGATCGGCCGGGATATTCGTGACGTGGGGATACCGGGGTTGAGAATATGAGTGCCAAAGGGGCCGCATCGGGGGCGAAGGCCGAGGCGAAGCGTTCGCTTCGCATTGGCGTGATCGGCGCAGGCGTCATGGGCAGCAATCATGCACGCGTGCTGGCCGGCCTGCCGGACATCACGCTGGTCGGCGTCGTCGATCCCCTGCAGGCCCATCGGACGCGTGCGACGGACCTGACCGGCTGCCGCACCTTCTCGAGCCTGGACGATCTGATCGCGGAAGGCGTCGAGGCGGTGACCATTGCCGCGCCGACCCACCTCCATCACGAGGTTGCGCTCGCCTGCATCGCGCACGGCATTCACATCCTCGTCGAAAAGCCGATCGCGCCCTCGGTAGCGGAGGGACAGGAGATCGTCGCCGCGGCCCGCCGCGCCGGCGTGACGCTGATGGTGGGACATGTCGAACGATTCAACCCGGCGGTCGCCGCCATCAAGAAGGCGCTGTCGGGCGAAGACATTCTTTCGATCGCGATCACGCGCGTCGGCCCGTTTCCGCCGCGGATGTCGAATGTCGGGGTGGTGATCGACCTTGCCGTGCACGACATCGATCTGATCCGCTGGTTCACCGAGTCCGATATCGTCGAGGTGCAGCCGCAGCTTTCCAGCGCCGTCGCCGAGCGCGAGGATATCGCGCTGTTGCAGTTCCGCACCGCCTCCGGCGTGCTCGCGCACATCAACACCAACTGGCTGACGCCGTTCAAGGCGCGCAGCGTCACGGTCGCGACCCGCGGCAAATATGTGATGGGCGATCTCTTGACGCGTCAGGTCACCGAGTGCTTCGGCTTCAAGCCGGACGGCAGCTATTCGATGCGCCATCTGCCGGTCGGCCATGACGAGCCGTTGCGCGCCGAATTGATCGCGTTCATTCATGCCGTGCGCTCCGGCAACGTGCCGGCGGTGACCGGCGATGAAGGCGTCGCCAGTCTCGAAATCGCGATCCAATGCCTGGAAACTCCCGCAAAGCCGACCGCCGCCTCAGCAGCCCTCAAGGGGCCGCGCCGCGTCGTCGGCTAGCAAACGCGCCGATGTCCCACTCTCGATCCCCGCAAGGCTCCATGAACCAGCACCTGCGTCCAGAACCCGTTCCCTTCATCGACATCGCCGCGCAGCGCCGCCGGCTCGGCCCGTCGATCGACGAGGCGGTTTCCCGCGTGCTGACGCATTGCCAGTTCATCAACGGTCCGGAAGTGACCAGGCTCGAGGCTGCGCTCGCCGAGTTCAGCGGGGCAAAGCATGTCGTGAGCTGCGCCAGCGGCACCGATGCGCTGCTGATGGTGCTGATGGCCATGGATGTCGGCCGCGGCGATGCGGTGTTCTGTCCGTCGTTCACGTTTTGCGCGACCGGCGAGGCGGTGGCGCTGACGGGTGCTACGCCGGTGTTCGTCGACGTCGATGAAACGACCTTCAACATGGACGTCGACTCGCTGAAGCGCGGCATCGCGGCCGCGACGAGACTCGGCCTCAAGCCGAGGGCGGTGATTCCGGTCGACCTGTTCGGGCAAAGCGCCGACCATGACGCCATCGGCGGGATCGCGGCAGCCGAGGGCATGTTCGTGCTCGACGACGCGGCACAGGCTTTCGGCGCCACCTACAAGGGCCGCCGCCTCGGCACCGCGGGCCTCGCCACCGCGACCAGCTTCTTCCCCGCAAAACCGCTCGGATGCTTCGGCGACGGCGGCGCGATCCTCACCGACGATGCGAAACTCGCGGACACGCTGCGCAGCGTCCGCGTCCACGGCCAGGGCTCGGACAAATACGACAATGTCCGGCTCGGGCTCACCGCGCGGCTCGACACCATGCAGGCGGCGATCCTGATCGAGAAACTGAAGATTTTCGAGGACGAGATCGCCGCGCGCAACCAGGTCGCCGAGCGCTATGCGCGAGGCCTCGGCAACGTAGTGACGGTGCCGCGTCTCGCCGGCGGTTGCGCCTCGGTCTGGGCGCAATACACCATCCGGCTGCCGAAAGGCTGCGACCGCGACGGTTTCGCGGCCGCGCTCAAGGCGCAGGGTATTCCGACCGCGATCTATTATCCGAAATCCATGCACCAGCAGACCGCCTACCGGCATTTCCCGGTCGCCGACGGCGGCCTGCCGGCGAGCGAAAGGCTTTCGGACGACGTCATCAGCCTGCCGATGCATGCCTATCTCGACGAACCGACGCAGGAGCGCGTCATCAGGGCTGTGCGCGGCGCGGTTGGCGCATGAGCCCGACCGGAAGGGCCGCGTTGGCGCAAAGTGGCATCCGGTTTTCGGAAAAGATCATGCGCAAACAGGGAATCGTCTGATTTCGCCGTTTTGCAGCGCCGCCGCTTGCTGTAGAAGCGGCTGATGCTCGGACGTATCTTCACCGTCGGCGGCTTTACGCTCCTTTCGCGGCTGACCGGCTTCGCGCGCGACATCATGCTGGCCGCGATTCTCGGCGCCGGTCCGGTGGCGGATGCGTTCTTCGTGGCGTTGCGGCTGCCCAATCATTTTCGCGCGATCTTCGCCGAGGGCGCCTTCAATGCGGCGTTCGTGCCGGCCTACGCCCATGTCCACGGCGAGCGCGGCGCGGCGTCGGCGCGATTGTTCGCCGACCGCATCTTCACCCTGCTGTTTCTGACGCAGCTGGTGCTGCTGGTCGTCGCATGGCTGTTCATGCCGCAGGTGATCGCCGTCCTGGCGCCGGGATTTACCGACGATCCGGCCCGCGGCGAGCTCGCGATCGCGCTGACCCGGATCACTTTCCCCTATCTGCTGCTGGTGACGCTGGTGACGCTCTATGGCGGCATGCTCAACGTGATGCACCGCTTCGCCAGCGCCGCGGCGGCGCCGATCTTCCTCAATCTGTCGATGATGGCGACGCTGGCGCTGGCGGCGTTCTTTCCCGGCGCCGGCTATGCTGCGGCGTGGGGCGTGTTGGTCGCGGGCTTCCTCGAATTCTTCCTGCTGGCGGGCGACGCGGCCAAGAGCGGCATCCTGCCGCGGTTCGCGCCGCTCAAGCTCGACGAGGATGTCCGCGCCTTCTTTCGCGCGCTGGGGCCAGCGACGCTGGGCTCGATGGGAACCCAGGTCGCGCTGTTTGCCGACACCATCATCGCGACGTTCCTGCCGGCGGGAGCGCTGTCGGCGCTGTATTACGCCGACCGGCTCAATCAGCTGCCGATCGGTGTCATCGGCATCGCCATCGGCACCGTGCTGCTGCCGGAGATGTCGCGCAGCCTGACCTCGAACGACCAGGCCGGCGCGATGGCGTCGCAGCGGCGCGCCTTCGAGTTCACGTTGTTGTTCTCGGTGCCGTTCGTCGCCGCTTTCCTGACCGTGCCCGACGTCATCATGCGGGCGATGTTCACCCGCGGCGCGTTCACGAAGGCCGACGCCGCGGCGGCCGGCGCCACGCTCGCGGCCTACGCGATCGGGCTGATCCCGTTCGTGCTGATCCGCAGCGCGGTCGCGACCTTCTACGCCCGCAAGGATACCGCGACGCCGGTCAAGGCGGCGCTGACCGGGGTCGCGGTCAATGTCGCGCTGAAGATCGCGCTGGTGGGCGCGCTCGCCCAGGTCGGCCTCGCGCTCGCGACCGCGGCCGGGGCCTGGATCAATCTGTTGCTGGTGGTCGGGTTTGCGGTGCGGGCAGGGTATCTCGATCTCGACCGCGCGCTGATGCAGTCGCTGGCGAAGTTTGTCTCCTGCGGAATCGTATTGGCGGCGGCGCTCTGGTTTGCGGCCTGGTTCGCGACCCCGCAGCTCGCGCATCTGGGCGTGCTGCGCGACGAGGCGGTGCTGCTGTTGCTGGTGGTTACCGGCGCGGTTGTATATGCCGGCTCGATCCTGCTGCTGTTTGGCCGCAATTGGCTGCTGTCGCTGGTTCGTTCTTCATAAATTCACTCGATATTTCAAGTGTATACGACCGATGCCGCGATCGTCCGCCGCACTGGCTCCTTTTTGCAACATTCGCGAGTAAAATGCTGGAGGGTGCAACTCTGCATCCCCTCGACCGGGAATCCCCGTTAAGATCGCGCCAAGTTTCGAGTTGATCTTACGAACAGGGGCTTCCCATGCGCGCTTCGACATTCAAGGCACTCGCGACCGCGGCCTTCGCCGCGATGGCAGCAATTCCGGCAGCGTCCGCGGCGGATCTCGCTCCGCGCTACACCAAGGCGCCGCCTGTCATGGTTGAGGTCTGGAACTGGACCGGCTTCTATATCGGCGGCAACGCCGGATACAGCTGGGGACGCTCGAACTCCGACGTTTCGTATTTCAACACGGCGACCGGTCTGCCGATCGTGCCGCCCGCGGGCTCGATCACCAGCGCCGCCTTCGACATGAACGGCGGTATCGCCGGCGGTCAGGCTGGTTACAACTGGCAAACCGGCAGCTGGGTCTGGGGCGTCGAAGCCGACATTCAGTGGTCGGGCGAAAAGGGAAGCTCACGCTTTCTCTGCGCGCCGCTAGCGCAGCTTGGAGGCGCCTGTCTTCCCGGATTGACGGCTCTCATTCCCGGCGTAACCGGAACCAGCCTCGCTCTGGACCAGAGCCTCGAATGGTTCGGCACCGCTCGGCTGCGCGGCGGTTTCCTGGTGTCGCCTCGGGTGCTGCTGTACGGCACGGGCGGTCTGGCCTACGGCTCCATCAAGACCAGCGGCACGCTCTCCGGCTTTACCCCCGGTGATGTCCCGGTCTCTATCTCCGGCTCGAGCACCGAAACGCACCTCGGCTGGACCGTCGGCGCCGGCATCGAGGGCAAGATCACCCAGAACTGGAGCGCCAAGCTCGAATATCTCTATATGGATCTCGGACGCTACGACAGCCTGACCCTGTCTCTCGCGCCGGCCAGCCTGATTGGTGCGCATGTAAGCTCGCACTTCACGGACCACATCCTGCGCGCCGGCATCAACTACCAGTTCGGCGGTCCGGTGGTCGCGAAGTATTGATCCCGACACTAACGCTGCTCCCGACAATCAAAGCCCCGGCATCGCCCGGGGCTTTTTTGTCGGCTGATTGCAGCGCAACCGGGAGCTGAGCTTGCTCCGGCCGCGGCTTCCCGGCTGAAAGCGGTTTGCGCTGGCAGCCGAACCGCTGCAATATGCCCCGCCTTTCATTTGTAACCGGAGATACGATGGCTGCTCCCATCAAGTTCGGCGTCGGTCAAAGCGTCGTCCGCAAGGAAGACGACGCGCTGATTCGCGGCAAAGGCCGCTACACCGACGATCACGCGCCGCAGGCCTCGATGCATGCGCTGGTGCTGCGTTCGCCTCATGCGCACGCGAAATTCACCATCAACGCCACCCGCGCCAGGAGCCTGCCGGGCATCGGCGCGATCCTGACGGCGGAAGACGTCAAGGATCTCGGCGGCCTTCCCTGCCTGTTCAACCTGGAAGTCAATCCGTTCACCGGCCCGCCTTATGCAATTCTCGCGCGCGACGTGGTGCGCCACGTCGGCGATGCCGTGGCCTTCGTGGTCGCGGACACGGTCGATCAGGCCCGCGACGCGATCGAGGCCATCGAGGTCAACTGGACGCCGCTTCCGGCCACGATCGGCGTCGCCAATGCGGTGAAGAAAGGCGCGCCGCAGGTCTGGCCCGAGCATCCGGGCAATGTGCTGTTCGACGTTCCGATCGGCGACAAGAAGGCGACCGAGGCGGCGTTCGCGAAGGCGCATGCGGTGGCCGAAATATCGATCGTCAATCCGCGGGCGGTGATCAACTTCATGGAGACGCGCGCGGCGGTCTGCGAATACGACGCCAAGCGGGACCACCTGACGCTCACGGTCGGCAGCCAGGGCAGCCACCGGCTGCGCGACATCCTGTGCCAGAACGTGCTGAAAATTCCGGTCGAGAAGATGCGGGTGATCTGCCCGGATGTCGGCGGCGGCTTCGGCACCAAGCTGTTTCCCTATCGCGAATATGCGCTGATCGCGGTCGCCGCGCGCCGGCTGCGTCGCAGCGTCAAGTGGACGGCTGATCGCTCCGATCATTTCGTGGGCGACGCGCAGGGCCGCGACAACGTCACCACGGCGCGGATGGCGCTCGGTCAGGACGGCAAGTTCCTCGGCATGGACGTCGACCTGATGGGCGACATGGGCGCCTATCTGTCGACCTTCGGCCCCTACATTCCGCATGGCGGCGCCGGCATGCTGCCCGGACTCTACGATATCCAGGCTTTCCATTGCCGGGTCCGCACCGTGTTCACCCACACCGTGCCGGTCGACGCCTATCGCGGCGCCGGACGTCCCGAAGCCGCCTATGTCGTCGAGCGGCTGGTCGACGCCGCCGCGCGCAAGCTCGGGATGACGCCGGACGCCATCCGCCGCAAGAATTTCATCTCGCCGCGCGCGATGCCCTACAAGACCGCGACCGGCAAGGTCTACGATTCCGGCGACTTCACCGCGCATATGAAGCGGGCGATGGAAATCGCCAACTGGAAGGAATTTCCCAAGCGCGCCAAGGCCGCGAAGAAGCAGGGTCTGGTGCGCGGCATCGGACTCGGCACCTATGTCGAGGTCTGCGGCACCATGGGCGAGGAGACCGCCAATGTGGCGCTCGATCCCGATGGCGGCGTCACCATCCTGATCGGCACGCAATCGAGCGGGCAGGGCCACCAGACCGCCTATGCGCAGATCGTCGCCGAGCAGTTCGGGCTGACGCCGGATCGCGTTCGCACCCTGCAGGGCGATACCGACAAGATCGCCACCGGCCTCGGCACCGGCGGTTCGGCGTCGATACCGACCGGCGGCGTCAGCGTCGAGCGCGCCACCCGCACCCTGGGTGCGAATTTGCGCGAGATCGCCGCCGAGGCGCTGGAAACCAGCGCCGGCGACCTCGAGATCAGCGGCGGCATCGTGCGGATCGCCGGCACCGACCGCTCGATCACCTTCGCCGATCTCGCCAGGCGGCCGGGCGTCGACCCGTCGAAGCTGAAGGCAAGCGCTACCTTCACCAGCGCCGACGGCACCTTCCCCAACGGCACTCACCTCGCCGAAGTCGAGATCGATCCCGCCACCGGCATCATCCGGATCGTCAGCTACGTGATCGTCGACGACTTCGGGGTGACGCTGAATCCGCTGCTGCTCGCCGGCCAGGTTCACGGCGGCGCGATGCAGGGGATCGGCCAGGCCCTGATGGAACACGCGGTCTATGATCCCAAGAGCGGCCAGCTCGTCACCGGCACGCTGATGGACTACGCGCTTCCGCGCGCCACCGATGGTCCGTCATTCGTGTTCGAGACCCACAACGTCCCCTGCAAGACCAATCCTTTGGGGGTGAAGGGCGCGGGGGAAGCGGGCGCGATCGGCTCCTGCCCGGCGGTCGTCAATGCGATCATCGACGGGCTGTGGCGCGAATACAAGATCGACCACATCGATATGCCGGCCACCCCCGAGCGGGTCTGGATCGCGATCCGCGAGCACCAGCGCCGGCACAGTCTCTGATATTTCGTCGCGCCGCGGGAATGAAAATCGCGGCGCGGGGTTGGGCCATAGTCAGCGCAGTTCGCCGACCGCGGACGGGCGCGCTCAAAGCAGGGGGATTCGACTGATGATGATGCGAACTGTCGTGGCGGTGGGAACGTTGTTGCTGGGTGTGGGCGCGGTGGTGGCGCAGCAGGACCTGGTCAAGCAGGCCCAGACCGAGATGAAGGGCAACGGCAAGAATGCGGGCGCCCTCGGGGCGATGTTCAAGGGCGAGAAGCCCTACGATCAGGCTACCGTCGATAGCGCGCTGGCGCAGTTCGAGGGCACCGCCAAGAAGCTCCCGACGCTGTTTCCGGCAAGCGTCAAGGGCCTGAAGCCGGAAGGCGACTACAGCGCCTCGCCCAAGATCTGGGAAGACAAGGCCGGCTTCGACGCCAAGATCGCGAGCTTCGCCAAGGTGGTGGCCGAGGCCAAGGCCAAGATCAAGGATCTCGACTCGCTGAAAGCGAATTTCCCCGGCATCGGCAAGGAATGCGGCGGCTGCCACGAGACCTTCCGCCTCAAGAACGGCTAGTCCGGGCTTGAACGAACAAAGGGCGGACGCCTGAAGCGTCCGTCCTTTTCGTACTCTTGCGACGAAATTTACTTCACTTCGTCACCTCAGGTGCGAAGTCTTACTTCGTCACCTCAGGTGCGAAGTCCTTACTTCGTCACCTCAGGTGCGAAGTCCTTACTTCGTCACCTGACCGCGGATTTCGCCGGCCGGATTGGCTGCGGTGTGGATGTTGATGTAGTACTTGCCGGCCATCAGGTCGGCGGCTTGGGCGTCGGTCAGGGTGGCGCTGCCTTCGACCGGGCTCTTGGCGGCATTGGGGATCGCCAGTGCGACGCCGCCGTTGGCGCCGGCTGCGGCGGGGCCGTGGAAATGCGCGGCGGTCGCCGGCCCGGAAAGCCCCGAATAGGTCAATTTCCAGCTTAGCTTCTTGGTGGCGGCGTCGTAGTCGATGTCGGCGGTGCCTTTCCCGGCCGAGGTGGTGGCGGGAACCTCGGCTTTTCCGTCGAGGGTCGCCTTCATCTTGTCGGCGAAGGCGGGTCCGGCAATGGCGACGGCTGCGCCCAAAGCAAGGGTGGCAAGCATGGTCCTGGTCTTCGACATGGTTTTCTCCCTGTTGACGCGAGGCGGTAGTGTCAGTTTCAACCGCGGGATTCCGCTATTATTCCCGCAGGCGTGCTCCAACGCCGTAAATTTTCAGGCAGCCTATGGCTGCAATACCGGCCATACTAGCCGATAGATTCAGGCGGTTGATGACGGATCGGCGAATGCTGCGGCGAACTTTCTTTGGCCTTGTCGTTACCGCCGTCATCGGCTGTGCGATTTTCTGGTGGCTGACGATCCCGGCGGTCGTCGCCTCGAATGCGTTGCCCGCTTACACGCCGAATCCGGCCAACGGCCTCACAACGTTCAACGCCGGCGGATGTTCCTCCTGCCACGCTGTACCCGGCCAGCCCGATCGCCTGAAACTCGGCGGCGGCCTCGCCATCCCGTCGCCGTTCGGGACCTTCCGCGTGCCCAACATCTCGCCCGACCCTGCCGATGGCATCGGGCGATGGACCGAGGCGGAATTCGTCACGGCGATGCTGAAGGGTACCTCGCCCGCGGGCGGGCACTACTTTCCGGCGTTTCCCTATGCGTCCTACGAGCACGCGAAGGCCGAAGACGTCCGCGACCTCTTTGCCTATCTGAAGACGCTGCCGCCGGTGTCCGGCAAGGCGCCTGGTCACGATGTGCCGTTTCCATTCAATGTCAGGCGCAATGTCGGGATCTGGAAATTTCTGTTCATGGACGGCAAGCCTTCCGCGCCGGATCCGGCGCGCTCGGCGCAATGGAATCGCGGCGCCTATCTGGTGAACGGCCTTGGCCATTGCGCGGAGTGTCACAGCCCACGCAATCTTCTCGGCGGCATCGTCGCTTCGCAGCGCTTTGCGGGCGGACCGAACCCGGAAGGCGAAGGCTGGGTGCCGAACATCACGCAGAAGCGACTTGGCGAGTGGAGCGCCAGGGACTTCGCCTATTTCCTCGAGACCGGGCAGACGCCGGAAGGCGACACCGCCGGCGGATCGATGGCGCGCGTGATCAGGAACACCTCGCAACTCAAGCCTGAGGATCGCGCGGCGATGGCCGAATACCTGAAGTCGCTGCCGCCGGTGGAGGGACCGCCGAGGCCGAAGAAGGCGGCGAAATCGTAAGCTTCTCCCTCTCCCCGCGAGCGGGGAGAGGTGAGTGATATGGCCACATCGCTAGAACGTATTGACCAGGCCGGCCTTGGCGAGCGCCGCCTTGCGCGCGCTCATCCACTCCTCGGTGAATTTTGCGGGATCGGCCGACGGGCTGCCCTTGTTGAAGTCGGTCCACGCCGCGGCCAGAATCTCCTGCCGCTTGAACAGCGCGTTGTTGTGCTTCTCCTGGTCGTCGCTCCAGGCCCCGGCCTCCTTCAGCGCCTTGACTGCGCCCTTGTGCACCGGCACCGCCCAGTTCTTGGTCTGCCCCTTCACCGCAAGCCCGCTGGCGCCTGGCGCGCCGTCCTTGTATCCGTCATAGCCTTCGATCAGCGCCTTGGTCAGCATGTAGACCTCGTTCTCGGCCTGGCTGCCGTAGACCGTGTAGATCGGATACGGATAGGTGCCGATCTCGATCGGCTTGTCCTTGGAAAATTCGCTGCCGGCGCCGCAGGTGGCTTTGTGCTCGGTGAAGAACGGCCCGACCTTGCGCACGCGATCCCAGCCCGCCTTGTCGGAGTGCGGCAGGGGAGGCCAGACGATACCGCGCGGCGAGGTCTGCAGCTCCTTGGCTGGCCCGGCGATGGTCGATCCGAACATCGCATCGACGTCGTTGTTGTTGGCACCTTTCCACATCGCGTTGTTGCTGGCGAATTCGACGATCTTGACATCCTTGGCCGTCAGACCGGCGAACGCCAGCATCGCCAGCGCATTCTGGTTGAGCGCGGGCGAGCCGACGACGAAGCCGACGCGCTTGCCCTTCAACTCCGCCAGGGTCTTCACCCCGACGTCGCCGGCGACCGCCAGCGAAAGGCCGTTGCAGTCGACCGAACTCAGTGTGATCTGGACCGCCTGCGGTCCCCATTCCCGTGTCGCGAATTCGAACACGCCTTCCTGCGAGAAATAGACGCCGGCGCCCATCGCCGAGATCGTTGCGCGGTTGAGGCGCAGCGGCTGCAGGCGGGCGACGTCGTTGCCGGCGGGCAGGACGCGTGCGTCCGTGCCGTACTTGTCCTTGAACATCTTGCCGATCGCGACGGTGATGTTGAATCCGGACGTGCCGGTGTCATAGGCCGTCATCGTCACGCTTGGCGGCAATTTCACCTGCGCGACCGCGGTCGATGTCGCAACCGCAGTTCCGGCCAGTACAATGGCCGCAAGCTTCATGATCGGATTGATCATTCCATTCCTCCCGTTGGGGCTGACGTTGCAGCCTTGAGACGCTTTTCGCCGAGGCTCGCTCGCCCGCAAAGGACGCCGGCTGCCAAAGGCTCGCGCATTGAAACGGATGCTCGCGGATTTCCGGCTATCCCGCAAGGCGGAAGCGAAACGGGGGAGACGGACCCGCGTCGGCTCGAAGCCGGGACCGAAGCCGCTCGTCCTGTCGCCGGTCGCGCTTTTCTTATGAATTCTCAATTGCCGAACAGTGCGGCAGCCCGGCGCATCACGTCTTCGCGCGCCGTGCTGTTGGCGTCGACCGACTGTCGCTTCTTGCCGGGGTCGTCGAAATTGTGCGTTGCCCCGGCATACTCGACGATCCTGACCGGCTCACCCCTGCTTTCAGCGGAATCGAGCACTCGGTGGCAAACCGCGGGCGAAACCTCTTGGTCGCCGGACGCGAGGAAGACCGTTACCGGCGAGGCAGCCTTGTAGTCCTGCGAGATCAGGGCGCGAGGACCGCAACCCGGATACAATGCGATCGCGGCGCGAAATCCGCCGGAGGGCAGGGAGGTTTGGCGGTACATGACATTGAGTGCCGTGCTCGCGCCGTTTGACCAGCCCTGCAGATAGATTTTCCCGGGTGTCACATCACGGCGCGATTGCAGATATCTCAACGCGCCCTCCGCATCGAGCGGACGGACCGTCCGCTCATTCACGTCGTCGCGGTCCGGGTTGCCGTGACTGAACCGACCGAAACCGTGCGCCTTGTTTCGCGGTCCGAAACTGTCGGGCAGCAACGCGAGATAGCCGCGTCCGGCCCAATAGGTGCCCCACGCCGCGTGACGTTTGGAGAGGGTCGAGGCGTTGCAAGGCGACCCGTTGTCCCTTGCGACTAGCGTGCATCCCCGATGGACGTTGGAGGAATATGGCCCGGCTCTGCCATGCAACATCACGACTGCGGGATGCGGGCCTGCGGTCGGCGGAACAAACAAATAACCTGCAAGCTGGGTGCGGCCGTCGGCGCTGGCAAAGTATACGGTTTCCGGCGCTGCACCGGCACCGGCGGCAACGAGGCTTCCGGCACAGGCCATCATGATCGTCGCGAAAAATTTCCGCCGCGCCATCCGGTCCCTCTGATTGTCGCGAACACTCGGGTCGGGGGCACGGCGGCCCCTTGAAGCGGATGGCGTCCGGGCAGGTCAGGCCCGGTGCAGACGCTAGCCTGGGCCGAACGCCTTGAAGGTGATGATGGTGTGGGTGTCCTGGATGCCGGGAATGACCTGCACCTTCTCGTTGACGAAATGGCCGATGTCGGTGTCGTTGTCGACGTAGAACTTGACCAGCAGGTCGTAATCGCCGGCGGTGGAATAGATCTCCGAGGCGATCTCGGCCTCGGCGAGCGCATTGGCGACGGCGTAGGATTGGCCGAGCTTGCATTTGAACTGTACGAAAAAGGGAACCATCGCTGTCGTCTCCAGAAGGCGTCTCGTTGGTGGCAATATAGCGTTTTCGAGCGACGTGGATACCGCTTCGCGGCAAGAAAACACAGCTGCTGGAAAGAGCCAAATTCAACGGCTCATGGCAAGCGAACTTGCTGGCAATGGCGCGTCGGGTTAGGACAATGCATGCCCACGCTGGACGATCCGGAATTCCCGCGAGCCGAACCATGACAATCCCGATCGCGCTCACCATCGCCGGCTCGGATTCGTCAGGCGGCGCCGGTATCCAGGCCGACCTGAAGAGTTTTGCCGCGCTCGGCGTCTACGGCGCCTCCGTCATCACGGCCCTGACCGCGCAGAACACGCGCGGCGTCACCGGCATTCATCAGGTGCCCGCCGATTTCGTCACCGCGCAGATCGACGCGGTATTCGACGATCTCGAGGTCAGGGCCGTCAAGATCGGCATGGTGGCGGAGCTTGCGGTCATCGACGCCATCGCCGCGGGGCTGAAGAAGTGGTCGCCGCAACACATCGTGCTCGATCCCGTGATGGTCGCGACCTCGGGTGACCGCCTGCTGGCCGCGGACGCCATCGAAGGTTTGCGGACCAAACTCATCCCGCTGGCCTCGCTGATCACGCCCAATTTGCCGGAAGCCGCCGCGCTCTTGAACGAGCCGCCCGCCGCCGGCGAGGCCGCGATCGAGAGCCAGGGCAGGCGGCTGTTGGCGATGGGCTGTCCCGCGGTGCTGATCAAGGGCGGCCACGGGCAGGGCGCCGAGAGCATCGACTATCTCGTCAGGAATAGCGGCGTCATCGCGCTGGCGGCGCCGCGCATCGCCACCGGCAACACCCACGGCACCGGTTGCTCATTGTCCTCCGCCATCGCGGCGGGCCTTGCGAAAGGCGAGGACCTGGAAACCGCGGTGCGCAACGCCAAGGCCTGGGTCAGCGCCGCGATCGCCGCGGCCGACCGGCTCGGCGTCGGCCACGGCCACGGGCCGATCCATCATTTTTACCGGTTTTACTGAACTCTCGTCCTGCGTGTGGTCCCCGAATGCGGCGATTACGGTGACAGTGCTGGACTGTCACCGTAATGCGCGAAGCCACGCCACATCCTTACCTGTCATCACCCGCGAAAGCGGGTGACCCAGTATTCCAGAGACGTCAGTGATTGAACCGATAAGCCGCAGCGTACTGGATCCCCCGCATGCGCGGGGGATGACGACTGTTGTGGTGGCGGACATCATTGGCAACGACCAAAGCCGCTGCGTATGGGGCTCGGATCGCGCTCGCTTGTCCAGGACGACGGATGAAGAGAGGCCTGTCGCTCAATTGTCGTACGGCACTGCTACTTGCCATTCGAACGCACACCATTGATTCGTGTTTGCCCTCCTTCGGATGCCGCATGAACACTTCCGATCTCGACCGCAGCATCGTTGAAACCGCCTATGCGCGGTGGGCGCCGATCTATGACGCGGTGTGCGGGCCGGTCATGGTCAATGGCCGCCGCGCGGCGGCGAAGGCGGCGCGGGCGATCGGCGGCAGGATTCTCGAGGTCGGCGTCGGCACCGGTCTGTCGTTCGACGATTACGATGCGTCCACCGAAGTCACCGGCATCGACCTGTCCGCGCCGATGCTGGCGAAGGCGCGGGCGAAAATGGCGAGTGGGCGCTATCCTTACGTGAAGGATGTGCAGCTGATGGATGCGCACCGGATGGCGTTTGCGGATGCGACCTTCGATTGCGTGGTGGCGCAGTTCGTCATCACGCTGGTGGCTCATCCCGAGCAGGTGCTGTCCGAGTGCCACCGCGTGGTGAAGCCGGGTGGGCGGATCATCCTGGTCAACCATCTCTATTCGGAGAAAGGCGTCGCCGCTGCGGTCGAGCGGTGGGCCGCGCAGCGCACCCGCGGGCTCGGCCTGCGGCCGGAATTTCCGTTCGCGCGGCTGCAGGCATGGGCGGAAGGCAACGACGACGCCATTCTGGTCGAGCGGCGCAAGGTGGCGCCGTTCGGGATCTACACACTGGTCTGTTTCGAACGCGCGGTATCCTCGGCAGCCTAGACTGTCATCGCGCTGTCACGGAGTTCTGTTAGCTGCTCGCGCATGGGAATGACGCTATGAGTGAAGAGTTGCCGGACCGGCGCTTTCGCACTTTGTTTATCTCCGACGTCCATCTCGGAGCCCGCGGCTCGCAAGCCGGCCAGTTGCTGGATTTCCTGCGCTGCCATGACGCCGACACCATCTATCTGGTCGGCGATATCGTCGACGGATGGGCGCTGCAGTCGAGCTGGTACTGGCCGCAATCGCATAACGACTTCGTGCAGAAACTGCTGCGCAAGGCGCGCAAGGGCGCCAAGATCATCTATGTGCCCGGCAACCACGACGAGTTCCTGCGCAACTATTACGGCACGCATTTCGGCGGCATCGACGTCGTGGAAAACACCATCCATACCGGGGTCGACGGCAGGCGTTATCTGGTGATCCACGGCGATATCTTCGATCTCGTGGTGCAGAATGCGCGCTGGCTCGCCCATCTCGGCGACAAGGCCTACGATTTCGCGATCCGGATGAACCGTCTCGTCAACGCCTTCCGGCGGTGGTTCGGCGTGCCCTATTGGTCGCTGTCGCAATGGGCCAAGCTGAAGGTCAAGAACGCGGTCAACTATATCGGCGCCTTCGAACAGACGCTGGCCGCCGAGGCGCGGCGTCACGGCGCCGACGGCGTGATCTGCGGCCACATTCACTACGCCACCATCCGCGACGAGCATGACATCCGCTACATGAATTGCGGCGACTGGGTGGAGAGCTGCACCGCGCTGGCCGAGCACGAGGACGGCCGCTTTGAAATCATCACCTGGACCGATCCGCTGCGGCGGACGGTGCCTGTCGCCGCGGTGGCGGCGCGCGCCGCCTGATGCGCGTCCTGGTCGCGACCGACGCATGGCATCCGCAGGTCAACGGCGTGGTGCGGACGCTGACCATGATGGCCGAGGCGGCAAGGTCGCTCGGCGTCGATGTCGGCTTTCTCACGCCGCAATCGTTCCGCACCGTCGCATTGCCGAGTTACCCGGATCTGCGCTTGGCGTTGCCGTCTCCTGCGACGATCGCCCGCTTGATCGGTGAAGCCCGGCCCGACAGCATCCACATCGCAACCGAAGGCCCGATCGGACTGGCGACGCGGCACTATTGCCGCAAGCACGGCTTGCCGTTCACGACGAGCTTTCACACCCGCTTTCCTGAATACATCTCCGCGCGGCTGCCGATCCCGGAGTCCTGGATCTGGGCGGCGCTACGCTGGTTCCACGGCGCGAGCCAGGCGGTGATGGCGGCGACGCCGGCGCTGGCCAGTGAATTGCGCATGCGCGGCTTCCGCAACGTGGTGCTGTGGCCGCGCGGGGTCGACACCAGCCAGTTTCATCCGCGCGCGGTCGACCTCGGCCTGCCGCGGCCGGTGTTCCTCAGTGTCGGCCGTGTCGCGGTCGAAAAGAATCTGGAGGCGTTTCTCGGCCTCGATCTGCCCGGCACCAAATTGATCGTCGGCGACGGGCCAGCGCGCGCCGGACTCGCCAGGAGATATCCGCAAGCGGTGTTCCTCGGCGCGCGGCAGGGCGAAGAACTGGCCGAGGTCTATGCCGGCGCCGACGTGTTCGTGTTCCCGAGCCGGACCGATACGTTCGGCCTGGTGCTGCTCGAAGCGCTGGCGAGCGGCCTGCCGGTCGCCGCGTTCCCGGTGACCGGGCCGCGCGATGTGATCGGCTCCGCACCGGTCGGCTCCTTGAACGAGGATTTGCAGGTGGCGTGCCTGGCCGCGCTGGCGATTTCGCCGCGGGCCTGCCGCGAATTTGCGGCCGGGAATGGCTGGGAAGCCTCGGCCCGCGCCTTCATCGAGAATATCGCCAATGCCCGCTCGCTCGATCCGAAGGGCGAAGCGGTACAATTTGCGGTGAAAGCGCCGCGTTTGATCGGCTGATCCGCGGTCAAGCGCCTTGCCCGGGCGTCGCGGTACGCGATACAAGTTGGGGGATGAACGCTCAAATCCTGCCTGTCACGTCTGCGGATATCGATGCGGCGGCGCGCGTGCTGGCGCCGTTCGCGGTGCGGACGCCGTTGTTGTCGCCGCCGGTTCTCAGCGAACGCATGGGAACCCGGGTTTTCCTGAAGCCGGAAATGCTGCAGCGAACCGGCTCCTTCAAGTTCCGCGGCGCCTTCAACAAGATGTCGTCGATCCCGCCGGAAAAGCGCGGCGGCGGCGTGGTCGCATTCTCGTCCGGCAACCACGCTCAGGGCGTCGCGCATGCCGCGCAGATCCTGGGCATGCAGGCGACCATCGTGATGCCGTCAGACGCGCCGCTCTCCAAGCGCGAACGCACCAAGGCGTTCGGCGCCGAGGTCGTGCTGTACGACCGCGACCGCGAGGACCGCGAGGCGATCGCCAACGGGATCGCCGAAAAGCGCGGCGCTACCCTGGTGCGGCCCTATGACGATCCGTTGGTGATCGCGGGCCAGGGCACCGTCGGCCGCGAAATCTGCGAGGACATGGCGGCGCTCGGCGTGGCCCCGGATATCGTGATCGCGCCCGCCTCGGGCGGCGGCCTGGTCGCCGGTGTCGCCACCGCGATCAAGGCGCGCTATCCGCAGGCCATGGTGATGTCGGGCGAACCCGAGGCTTTCGACGATCACGCGCGCTCGCTGCGCGCGGGCAGGCGCGAGCCGCACGCTTCCAAGGGCCGCACCATCTGCGATGCGCTGATGGCCTCGATCCCCGGCGAGATCACCTTTGCCATCAACAGCCGGCTGCTGGCGCAGGGCCTCACCGCTTCCGACGCCGAAGTCGGCACCGCGGTCGGATTCGCATTCCGTGAATTGAAGCTGGTGGTCGAGCCCGGCGGCGCGGTCGGGCTCGCGGCGCTGATGGCCGGCCGCATCGATATCAGCGGCAAGAACGTCGTGATCGTACTGTCGGGCGGTAATGTCGACGCGGATATGTTTTCGCGGCTGATCAACTGATCCGACAGGTCACGAGAAGAACGCGATCTTCTCGGCCTGGCTCATGCGCCGGATCGGCGCGAACGGATCGGACGCCGTCATCCTGGGCCGCTGCAGGATGCCGCTGGCGATCAGCGTCGAGCCCAGCGAAGGCTCGGGTTCGGCGGAAGCTTCGGGCGGAGGCTGCAACGGGAATTCAACGGCCTGCGGCTCCACCGCGGCGGCAGCGATCGGCTCCGGTTCCTCGGCGACGATGATGGAGACGGCCGGCGCCAGCTCCGCGACGTGAGTTTCGCCGCCATCCATCTCGAGCGCATCGTCGGCGTCGTAGGGATCCTCCGCGGCCATCTCAAGCGCGATCATGTCGAGGATCGCGTCGTCATGGGCATCGGCGGCTTCGTCCGTGATGACCTCGGCCTCGACCGTTGCGACCGCGGTCTCCGCGACCTCATCGAGCTGTGCTGCCGGGGACGTCATCGCGGCCTCGACGATGTCCTCCGCCATTGCCACCTCGGCGGCGGCGGACATTTCGGCTGTCGGGGCAGGAGCCGATGATGGGGCGGCTGCTTCGACGGCAGGCGCGGTGGTGGTCGCTGCGGCGGCGGCGTCGCCGTCACCGAGCTCCGCGATCCGCTCCGCGATCAGGTCGAAGGCGGCGCCCAGTTCCGTCCGGGGATCGATCGAGGCGATCTGTCCGCAGGCGCCCTCGATGGCGGCGACCTGGCAATCCAGCAGATCGCAGATCCGGCCGTCGGCGCCGATTTCCCGCCAGCGCCAGGAGATCTCTCGGATGATCCGGGCGCCCTTGCGGACCGGGGCAAGCTTGTCCTCGAGCGCCAAGCCATCGAGCGCCGCTGCCGAGGCGCCGCGCGCCTCGTCCACCGCATTCCGGATGGCGGCGAGCGCCTCCGCAAGCCCGTTGTCGGGGGCCGGTTGCGGCTGCCGCTGGGCGGCGAGGCTGTCCTCGATCCGCGCCACCGCGTCGAGCACCATGCGGGTGTCGGCATTGCGGTTGCGCTTGGCGTATTCGCCGAGGAACCAGCGGCCCCGCGAAGTCTCCATGAACGCCTGGCTGATGGCATCATAATCCTCCTCGCTCGGCTGCGCGGCGCGCGCCGAGATCGGGGACAGGGCAAATGCTTCATCAGCCATGCAAGACTCACCGCGCAAATGTCAGCGCGTTGCGTTAACGATCATCACGATATCGAGCGAATCGCAATTGAATTGATGCCGAGCGAATCACAAATCCCCACCGCATCTCAAGCGGCGTCCCGGCGATTCGCGACGCGGCTGGCGCTGTTTTACGGCACGCTGTTCGGCCTCGTCGGCACCCATCTGCCGTTTTTCCCGGTGTGGCTGAAGGCGGTCGGGATCGATGCGTCGTGGATCGGTATCATCACGGCGGTGCCGTCGGTGACGCGGTTCACGGTGCTGCCGTTCATTACCGGCCTTGCCGAAAGGCGTCAGGCGCTGCGCGGCGCCATGATGGTCGCGGCCTGTACGACCGCGCTCGGCTTTGCGCTGGTCGGCACCCAGCAGCAGCCGCTCGCGGTATTCCTCGTCTTCGCCGTCACCGCCTGCCTGTGGACGTCGATGACGCCGCTGACGGATGCCTATGCGCTGCGCGGCGTGGCGCGCTACGGCCTCAATTACGGGCCGCTGCGGCTGTGGGGCTCGGCGGCCTTCGTCGTCGGTGCGCTGGCCTGCGGGCTGCTGGTCGAGGTCATCGCGGCCAGGCACCTGATCTGGGTGATCGCGTCGGTGGCGGCGCTCGGCGCCCTCGTCAGCTTCGGATTGCAGCCGCTCGGTCATCCGAAGCCGGCTGCGGCGACGTCGCACGGCGCCAAGGCGCTGCTGCGCGATCGCGGCTTTCTCGCCATCATCGCGGCGTCGGCGCTGATCCAGGGTAGCCACGCCGCCTATTACGTCTTCGCCTCCATCGCTTGGCAGCAGTCGGGATTGGGCGGGCTGACCATTGCCGGGCTGTGGTCGCTCGGAGTGCTCGCCGAGATCGTGGTGTTCGCGCTGTCGCCGCGGTTCAAGCTGCAGCCTTCGCTGCTGGTCGTGATCGCGGCATTCTGTGCCGTCGCCCGCTGGTCGATCACCGCGCAGGATCCGCCGATCGCGATCCTCGCAATCGTGCAACTGGCGCATGGCCTGACGTTCGGACTGACCATGGTCGGCACCATGAGCCTCCTGGTGCGCCATGTGCCCATTCATGTGATGGCGCGGGCGCAGGGTTATCTGGCGGCCTGCACCGGCATCGTCAGTTCGGCCGCATCGATCTCGTCGGGCGTGATCTTCGCCCGCTACGGCCAGGGCGTCTACTACGTCATGGCCGCGATGGCGCTGTCAGGCGGCATCATCATGTGGCTGGCGCGGCACCGGCTCATAGCGGTTTCGAGCGAAGTGGACGCCGGTTCGCGTTAAGAAACCGCGTCAAAAGCGAATCGCGGATCATCCCCACAGCGCAGCCTCCGGCGGATAGACCACGCTGCCGTCGTAGCGCAGTCCGCCATCGCGGTCGCGCGCCAGCAACAGGGGGCCGTCGAGATCGACGAAGCGCGCCTGCGGCGCCAGTAGCATCGCCGGCGCCATCGCCAGCGAGGTCGCGACCATGCAGCCGATCATGATCTGAAATCCCAGCGCCTGCGCGGCATCCGCCATGACAAGCGCTTCGGTCAGGCCGCCGGTCTTGTCGAGCTTGATGTTGACGGCATCATAGCGCTCGCGCAGTCCGTCGAGCGAGGCGCGATCGTGCACGCTTTCGTCGGCGCAGACGGCCACCGGCCGGCGGATGCGCGCCAGCGTCGCGTCCTGGCCGGCGGGCAGCGGCTGCTCGACCAGCGTGACGCCGGCTTGGGCGCAGTCGGCCAGATTTCGTTCGAGACTGTCCGCCGTCCAGGCCTCGTTGGCGTCGACGATGAGTTCGGATTCGGGCGCGGCCTTGCGCACCGCCGCGATTCGCATCCCGTCGCCATCGCCGCCGAGCTTGATCTTGAGCAGCGGCCGGTGCGCCGCTTTGGCGGTCGCCGCCGCCATCGCCTCCGGCGAGTCCAGCGAGATCGTATAGGCGGTGGTGCAGGGGCGAGGGGCGGGGCGTCCGAGCAGGGTCCAGATGCGTCGGCCGCTGGCCTTGGCCTCGAGGTCCAATAGCGCGCAATCCAGTGCGTTGCGGGCGGCGCCGGCGGGCATGGCGACCTGCAGGGCCTGCCGGTCGAGGCCGCGCGCCAAGGGCGCCTGCATCGCCTGCAGGGCGGCCAGCGTCGCCGCCGGGGTCTCGCCATAACGGGGATAGGGGACACATTCGCCCCGCCCGGTCAGGCCGTCGCGGCTGACCTCGGCCACGACAGTCACCGCCTCGGTCTTGGCGCCGCGGCTGATGGTGAAGGAGCCTGCGATCGGCCAGTGCTCGATTCTGGCGGCCAGGATTGGAGATTTGCTGGAAGTCATTTTAAAATCTGGCAATTTCTGAACCGTGAGCTTGCCCGGCGCAACCAATTATGGCTGGTTAGGGACGTGTTCTACAGGACGGCGGTGACGTGCAGGAACTTTCAATTTCCATGAATAGCGGAGAATCGGCTGAGGTGCTGGCATCGTGAGCGTCGACCCGACATTGGAACGGATTGCCCAGGGCAATGGCCTTGCGCTGTGCGCCGCGGGGTCGTGGACCGCCCGTTTTGCGCCTGATCTCGAGCAGATCGTCGCCGATGCCGAGAAGCTGGCCGGCAGCCGGCCCAACATCTTCATCGATGTCTCGCAGGTCTCCAAACTCGACACCTTCGGGGCCTGGCTGATCGAGCGGCTTCGCCGCAGCCTGACCCAGGGCGGGGTGGAGGCGAAGATCGCAGGCCTTTCGGCCAACTATTCCAGCCTGGTCGACGAAGTCCGCCGGGTGAAGGCGGCACCCGCGCTCGACGCCAGTCCGGTGACGATCACGGGGATGCTGGACCAGGTCGGCCGCAGCGTGGTCGGCGTCGGCGCCACCCTCGTCAGCCTGATCGACATGCTGGGCGCGGTGCTGGCGGCCAGCGGCAGGGTGCTGATCCACCCGAGGGGCTTTCGCCTGACCTCGACCGTGCATCACCTCGAACAGGTGTGCTGGCGCGCGGTGCCGATCATCGTGCTCATCACCTTCCTGATCGGCTGCATCATCTCGCAGCAGGGCATCTTCCATTTCCGCAAATTCGGCGCCGACATCTTCGTGGTCGACATGCTCGGCGTGCTGGTGCTACGCGAAATCGGCGTGCTGCTGGTGGCGATCATGGTCGCGGGCCGCTCCGGCAGCGCCTACACCGCCGAACTCGGCTCCATGAAAATGCGCGAGGAGATCGACGCGCTGCGCACCATGGGGTTCGATCCGATCGAGGTCCTGATCCTGCCGCGGATGCTGGCGCTGGTGATTGCGCTGCCGATCCTCGCCTTCCTCGGCGCAATGGCCGCGCTGTATGGCGGCGGGCTCGTGGCCTGGCTCTATGGCGGGGTCGATCCTGAAGCCTTCCTGCTTCGCTTGCGCGACGCGATCTCGATCGACCATTTCATCGTCGGCCTGATCAAGGCGCCGGTGATGGCGGCGGTGATCGGCATCGTCGCCTGCGTCGAGGGGCTCGCGGTGCAGGGCAGCGCCGAATCGCTCGGCCAGCACACGACCTCATCGGTGGTGAAGGGAATCTTCTTCGTCATCGTGATGGACGGCGTGTTCGCGATCTTCTTCGCATCGATCGGAATGTGACGATGGCGCTGCAACCTTCCGACGCCATCATCCGGGTGCGCGACATTACCGTGCAGTTCGGCTCCACGCGCGTGCTCGACGGGCTCAATCTCGACGTCAAGCGCGGCGAAATCCTGGGCTTCGTCGGCCCGTCTGGGGCCGGCAAGTCGGTGCTGACGCGCACCATCATCGGCCTCGTGCCCAAGCTCGCCGGGCGGATCGAGGTGTTCGGCGTCGATCTCGACGCTGCGGACGCGCGGGCGCGGCGCGGTGTCGAGCGGCGCTGGGGCGTGCTGTTCCAGCAGGGCGCGCTGTTCTCCTCGCTGACGGTGCGGCAGAATATCCAGTTCCCGGTGCGCGAATATCTCGATCTGTCGCAGCGGCTGATGGACGAGATCACCATCGCCAAGCTCGGCATGGTGGGCCTGAAGCCCGAGGTCGCCGACCGGTTCCCGTCGGAACTCTCCGGCGGCATGATCAAGCGTGTGGCGCTGGCACGCGCGCTGGCGCTCGATCCCGAGCTGGTGTTCCTGGATGAGCCGACTTCCGGCCTCGATCCGATCGGCGCCGGCGACTTCGACGAGCTGGTCCGGACCCTGCAGCGTACTTTGGGGCTGACCGTTTTCATGGTAACCCACGACCTCGACAGCCTTTATACGGCTTGCGACCGGATCGCGGTGTTAGGGAACGGTAAGATCATTGCGGCAGGATCGATCGCCGACATGCAGGCCTCGCAGCATCCCTGGCTGAGGCAATATTTCCACGGCAAGCGTGCCCGCGCCGTGATGGGCTAGAGCATGATCCCGAAAAGTGGGTACCGGTTTTCGGAAAAGATCATGCGCAAACGAAAAGACAAACGACGGCTCTGATCGAGCGGAGCTTGATCAGAGCCTAGTACCGGAGTTGGATTGATGGAAACGCGGGCGAATTTCGTCCTGATCGGATCGTTCACGCTGGCAGTGATTGCCGCGGCGTTCGGCTTTGTGCTGTGGTTCCAGAGCCTCCACACCACCAAGGCGCGCAGCCCGATCCGCATCGTGTTCGAGGGTCCGGCCGCCGGCCTGCGCAACGGCGGCAGCGTCAATTTCAACGGTATCCGGGTAGGAGAGGTCGTCTCCGTGAAACTGGACAACCCGCGTCGAGTCGTCGCACTCGCCATGGTCGAGAACAAGGCGCCGATCCGGAAAGATACCTTGGTCGGGCTCGAATTCCAGGGACTGACCGGCGTCGCCGCGATCTCGCTGAAGGGCGGCGAGGAGGCGGCGCCGCCCGTTCCCCTGGACGAGGACGGCATCCCGATCCTGACCGCCGATCCGAACGCGCTGCAGGACGTCACCGAGGCGATCCGCGCCACGCTGCAGAACGTCAACCGCATCGTTGCCGACAATCAGGAGTCGGTGAAGAATTCGCTGCGTAACCTCGAGACCTTCACGGCGGCGCTGGCGCGCAATTCCGAGAAGATCGACAACGTCATGGTTCGGGTCGACGGCGTCATGACCAAGGCCGACAGTCTGATGCTGGGCCTGAACTCGATCGCGGGCGGCAATTCGGGCGGCGAGCTATCGGCGATGGTGAAGGCGATCAAGGACCTCGCCGAAGACTTCGACAAGCGTTCGGGCGCGCTGATGGCGGACGGCCGCCGCACCCTCGGTGATATCAGCCGCGCCGTGAACAATTTCGATCGCAACCCGAGCCGCGTGATATTCGGCGGGAGCAACAACGCCGCGCCGGCCGAGCCTGCCTCAACCGCGCCGAGGTCGGCGCCAACCGCGGCAGCTCCGCCGAAGCCTGCGCCCGCGGCACGTCCTCCGGCCCGTGCGGCGCAATAGAGCAAACGTGCGCCGACAGGCATTGTACGCTGCGGGGAGGCATCAATCCGCCATGATCGACACCGCACAGAAGAGAGCGATACGGAATTATCGGAGGCGGCTGGCCAAGCGCAGCATGGCGCGATTTGATGCCGCCACCGAACCGCCGAGTAAGGGCGGCATCCTCGCCGCATTGCGCCGGTCGCCGCTGGTAGGGACCGATCTCAATTTCACTCGGTCGCGTGATACTGGCCGTAAGGTCGACTTGTGACGCGTTATCGCCTCGACACGGATATTATCCGCCCCACGATTGCGACGCGTTACGCTTGCGCCATTGCCGGTTGCGGCCATCGAGATCGCAAATGAAAATGCGTCGCATTTGGTGGATCATCTTCCCTGTTGTTGCGCTCTGTGCTGCGATCGCAGGCGGCGCTCTATATGTTGGGAATTTCGTGAGTGGTTTTGGTGCATGCAAAACCGTCGTTCGCAGTTCGATACCGTCTCCCGACGAGAGCAAGTCCATCGTGATTTTCGGGAAGGAATGCGGGGCAACCGTTGGGTTCAATACGCAGGCAAGCATAACACCGGCTGGAGGCTCTTTCTCGTCAGAGAAGTACCCCGCCTTCTTCGCTATGTCTGGCCTACAGGCCGTCATGGCCAGATGGCTTGGTGACGACGCTATTGAAATTGCTCTTATTCCGGGAGGCGGTCAGGTCTTGAAGAGCGAACAACGCGTCGGTGACATCAAGGTGATATACCGCTAGCCAGCGGGAAGAATTAGCCAACGGGGTGAATCACACCGCGCTAGTCGATCCAGCCAGGTCGTGAAACCGCAAATCTGCCGGGCTCTCGGCTCGCCAGTGTCCGCTGTGCCCCGATAGCGCGCCAAATTCCGCATCGCAGCCATGGGCCAACACCACACACAAGGCGAATTACCGGGGTGACCGATTGCTACGCCTTAAGTTGGCGAGGTGCGCCCCAAGTGAAGCGCAACGGGTCTCTGCCATTCCATGATCAGGAAGTAGGGCACGCGCCGGTGTAATTCTGCTCTCGGCGGATCGGCCGAAGGAATTGGCATGGGTTCGGCGAAGTGACGAAGTTCCAGCCCCTGATTCAGCAATAGGGACATGTATGTGCTAAGTGGCCGATGCCAGGTGTGAATTCGAACGCCGCGCCAGCTCACCCACTCGACCCGCTCATCGATATAATGATCGATGCAAAAACGTGGCTGTCCGTCCGCGTCCGCACACCAGCCGGCAGGTTGGCCGGCGGTGTTGAAGCTGGTGAGATTGGCGATGAGCAGTGTGCCGCCGTGCTCGAGGACACGGGTCATCTCCGCAATAGCCTTACCTATGTCCGGAATATCGATCATCGATAGGTAGCTGATCACGAGGTCGTAAGAACTGTCGGCGAATTCCAGCTTCTCCGCACGACCAATACGGTAGTCACCGGTTGGATCTTGCTGCCAAGCGTGCTCGATGAGGGCCTCGGTGGGGTCGATCCCAACTGCCTGAATCCCCAACGCGTTGAGCATTCGGCAGAAGCGTCCTTCCCCGCAGCCCACGTCTAGCGCCCGCCGATATCCTTTTCCCGTTACGCGCTCCATCATCGGTGGGTCGAGCACGAATTTTCGGCCAAAGTCACCTTCGGTGCCGATATCGGTGATCCAGTTCGAAGCTGATTCATTCCATCCGTTGGTCATGATTCTCCTCGCATGGGGTCAAGGTACTCACGGCACGACTTGAGGGGGTTGAAACGGGATGCCCGATGATGTCGGGAAGCTCTGATGAGCTGACCGCGCGATGATCGGCGCGCTCGGAAGCCGATCCGACATTCGCGGGGGCTGTTGATTGCTTATCCGCTCTTCGATACAACCTCTGATATATGTATACGGGTGTGGCGGGGCAAGTCTTCAATGCGTTACGGAAAAATGTTCATGCTGGCGTTGCTGGCGCCGGCGCTGGCCGCCTGCGCCACATCGGGAGGGATGACGGTCGGCAGCGGCGCGATTGCCAATCCGAGTCCGAAATACCGCAAGGCGATCGCCGTCCGCTCGGTCAGCGGCGGCCAGGTGATGAATATTCTGACGGTGCCGGGCGTCGCCAACGAGCCGTTCAAGGCAGCGCTTGAGGCGACACTCTCGGCCAACGGCTATCTCGCCACGTCCGGCACACCTAAATTCTATCTCGATGCCGAAATCCGCAATCTGGATCAGCCCTTGATGGGATTGGATCTGACTGTGATCGCAGATGTTACCTACAATATCTCGGGCGTTGGACCGGCTGCGTCATATCCGGTCAAGGCCCAGGCCACCGCGACGTTCTCCGATTCACCGATTGCGGTCGACCGTATTCGCATCGCCAACGAGCGTGCGATGCGCGAGAATATTGGGCAGTTCCTGCAGGCGCTGCGCTGAGGCGAGACGGGCTTCGAACAACCTTGCACAGCCGCATGCCGACCAACGCGCTGCGAGCGAAAGCGAGTTTTGGCGCCCGATAACAAAAACGGAGGCATCGCTGCCTCCGTTTCGATTCCGCAATCGGCTCGAGCCTTACCCCAACCGTCCCGCCGCATGCGCGAGCAGGGTGTAGACCAGGCCCGTCTCCGAGGTGAGGTGGCTGCGCAGCATCGCAGGTCCCCGTTCGTCGCGCGCGACTTCGTCGAGCAGGCGTTCGAACTCGGCGATGTAGCGGTCGACCGTCTGCTTGAAGCCGCGGTCGGCGCGGTACTTGCGGGCGACCTCGTCGAAGGCCTTCTGGCCGGCCGGGGTGTAGAGCCGCTTGGTGAAGGCCTTGCTCTCGCCGCGCTGATAGCGATCCCACATCTCGGCGGCGAGATTGCGATCCATCAGGCGGCCGATGTCGAGCGACAGCGACGCCAGCGGATTTTCGCCTGCGGCCTGCTGCGGTGCGCGGCCGCGCGGGGCCTGGTTGGCGCCGGCATCGGTGCGGCTCAACAGGTCGGAAAGCCAGCCGTCGCGTCCCTGGTCGGAGCTCGCCGGGCTGACCGGCGGGGCTTCGGTGCGGCGCGGGGCCGGCATGCCGAGATCCGGCGGCGGCAGGTTCGAGGCTGAGCCGCGCGACGCGGTACGGGACTGTCCGCCGGCAGCGACCAGCAGCGGCTCTTCCTCGCGCTGCACGCTGGCGCGGCCGGAGGTCGTCATGACGTCCAGCCCGCGGCCGTGATGGGCCACGATCCGGTTCAGTTCGGCCAGGGCCTCGATCTGGTCGACGATCACCTTGCGCATTTGCGCAGTGCTCTCGGCGGCCTCCTGCGGCATCTCCAGCACGCCACGGCGCAGCTCGTTGCGGGTGGCTTCGAGCTCGTTGTGCATCTCCGCGGCCATCTGCTTCATGCTCGCCACCATATGGGCGAACTTGTCCGCGGATTGCTTGAACATCGCGTCGGCTTCCTCCGTGCTCTGCTGATAGAGCGCGGTCATGGTCTCCGCCGTTAGCCGGCGTTCTTCCTCGGCGGTTTCACGAACCACCTCGAACTGGTGGCTGATGGCGGCGGAACCTGCGCCAGCGGTTTCCGCAACCACGCGGGCGATGTCGCGGGCGCGCTCTTCGGCGGCGGCCAGCGATTCATCCAGCAGGCTGGTGAAGCGCGACAGCCGCTGATCGAGATCGGTGGTGCGCAGATCGATGGTGGTGACCAGCGATTCCAGCGCCGACTTGCGCTCGGCGACGGAGGCGGTGGTGCTGCGGTTGGCTTGCTCGACCACTGCGGCTGCCTCGACCAGCGCGTGGCCGTGATGCTCGAACTGGCTGGACAGCGAACCGAGGTCTTCCAGCGCCTTCGACGTCTTGGAGTTGAAGATCGACAACTGGTCTTCCAGGGTCTGGGTGGCGACGCCGTTGCGCGAGGTGACGTCGTTCATGGCGGAGACGAAGTCGGCCACGCGGGTCACCAGAGCACGTTCCAGCGAGTTGAGGTTGTCGTGCGCGCCGGTCAGCACTTCCTGCAGCAGGATGTTGCCTTCGCGCAGCCGCTCGAACAGGGCGACCGTGTCGGTGCGCAGGATCTTGCTGGTTTCCTGCATTTCGGTCACCGCCGCGATCGACACCTGGCGCGACTGGTCGATCGCCGCGCGCGATGCCTGCTCGAGGTCCTTGAGCGACTTGTTGACCGCGCCGGAGGCGAGTTCGCCGGCGGAGGTGATGGTCCGCGCGACGTCGGAGCCGTTGGTCATCATCGACTGCGAGAACGCCTGGCCCCTGGTCTCGATCGATTTCAGGGCATCGGCGGTGACACGGTCGATGTCGATCGTGAGCTGGTTGGTCTTGGAGCCGATCGCCTCAACCAGCGTTCCGCGCTTGCCATCGATGATCTGCGACAGACGATCGGTCTGCTGCTGCACATAGGTGACGATTTCGTCGGTCTTGCCGGTCATGGTGGAACCGAAGGTGCCGCTGGCGGCGAGAACCGTCCGTTCGACTTCAGCCGAGGTCGACTTGACCTTGGAGCTGACTTCGTTCGATGCGGCCACCAGCGCGCTCTGCGCGTTGAGGGCGCTGGCCTGGATATTGTCGGTGGTGTTGGCGGTGACGACGCCGAGCGAACGCTCGATGTCGGTTGCGATCGCCTTGATCTGGCTGGCGGCATCCGCCGACGTCGCCGTCAGCGAGGTTTGCGCCTCGCGCGCACTGGCGAGGATCGACGCTGCGGTGTCGACGCCGACTGCCGTCAAGGTGCGTTCCACATCGATCGCAAGCGACTTGACGTGGTTGGCGGCCTCCGAGGAGGCGGCGACCAGCGTGGACTGGGCCTCGCGGGCGCCTGATGTGACCGCCTCGGCGGTGGAGGTTCCGGCGATCGACAGCGAGCGCTGGACGTCGGCGGCCAGCGATCTGACCTGGTTGGCCGCATCGGTGGAAGCGTTGACCAGCGTGCTCTGGGCTTCGCGCGCGCCTGCGGTGATCGATTCGGCGGTGGAAGTCCCGGCAATCGACAGCGACCGCTCGACGTCGGCTGCCAACGACTTGACCTGGTTGGCCGCATCCGCGGAAGCGGTAACCAGCGTGGTCTGCGCCTCGCGGGCGCCGGAGACGATCGAATTCGCGGTCGTCGTGCCGGCTGCGGAGAGCGTGCGCTCGACGTCGGCAGACAGCGACTTGATCTGGTTGGCGGCCTCGGTGGAAGCCGACACCAGGGTCGACTGCGCATCGCGGGCGCTGGTCAGGATCGAGTTTGCAGCGCCGGTGCCGACAGCGGTGAGGGCGCGCTCGACTTCCGCCGAGGTCAGCTTGAGCTGGGCGCCGACATCGGACGAGACGTTCAGCAGCGACTGCTGCGCGGCGCGGGCGCCGGTCTGGATGGTCTCGCTGGTGTTGACCACGAGGTTGGTCAGCGAACGCTCCGCATCCTCGACGTGGGACCTGATCCCGAGCGACAATTCCTCGGCGCGTGCCATCAGGCCTTCGCTGGCCTGCCGGCCGCTGCTCTCGATGCGGCCTGCCACCGCTTCGACGCGCGAGCCGAGCAGATCCTCGAACTGCGCGACGCGCATGTCGATGTCGCCGGCGACCGCGCCGACCCGGGTTTCGATGCCCTGATGGATTTCCTGGAACCGCGCCGTGATGGTGTCGGTCAGGTGAGCGCTGCGGCCATCGATGGTCTGGGTCACGCTGGCAATGCGCTGGTCGACGGCTTCGATCGCCTGCGCGGCGCCCGACGTCAGCGACGTGGTGAGATGGGTGAGCCGCGAGTCGATCGACTGGATCGCCTGCGCGGTGCCGTCGGTCAGTGAAGAGGTGAGGTGGGCCAGTCGCGAGTCGAGCAGATTGACGGCCTGCGAGGCGCCGTCGGTCAGCGACGAGGCCAGCGTGCCGAGACGGTTGTCGATGGTCTCGGTAACCGACTTCGCCCGGGTGTCGAAATTCTGTTCGAGCGACTTGAGCCGGCCGTCGATCGATTCGTCGAAGGACTTGATCTTGCCGTCGAGCGAAGTGTCGAGATTGGCGACGCGGCTTTCCAGCGTGGTCTCGAACTGCATCAGGCGCTGGTCGAGCGAAGCGGTGATCTCGCCGCCGTTCGAGGTCAGGCGAGTGTCGAAGGTGTCGACATAGGTCTTGAGCGTTTCCGCGATGTCCTGGGTGCGCTGGCCCATGCGGTCGACGATTTCGCCGCCGAAGGTTTTGACGGTGCGGTCGAATTCAGAGATGTGGCGGGTGATCAGGGCGCCCAGCGTGCCGCTGTCGCGCGCGAATTTCTCGGCCAGCTCGCCGCCCTGGTTCTTCACCAGTTCGTCGAACGCGCTCATCTGCAGCGAGAGCGTGTCGTGCGCGGTTTCGGTCTGGCTGACGACCTTCGCCACCAGCGAATTCACGGTGACGTCGAGCGCCTCGCTGGCCTTGTCGCCTGAGGTGAGTATCTGGGTCGCGAGGCGGTTGCCGGCATCGTCGATCTTGTTGACGAGGTCGCCGCTGCGCAGTTCGAGTTCGAGCAGCAGGGAGTCGCTGGAATTCTTCAGCGAGTCGTGAACCTGTTCGGTGCGGTCGGAAATGCCGTCCACGATGGTGGAGGAGCGCTGCTCGAATTCGCTGGTGATGCGGTCGATCCGCTCGTTCAGCATCTCATGCACGCGATCGGCGAGATCGACGAACTCGTCGTGGACGTGGCCGGTCTTGAAATTGAGGCTGGTGGTGAGGCGTTCGCTGGCGTCGAGCACGGCGCGCGTGGTCTCGGCGCTGGCTTCCTCGAGACGGTCGAGCAGGTCACCGCCGCGCTCGCCGAGCGCGAGGATCATGTTGTCGCCGGCATGGCTGAGCGCGCCGGTGATATGCGCGCCGCGTTCTTCCAGGGCGCCGGTGATGCTTTTCGCGACTTCGTCGACGCGCGAGGCGATCGCGTCCGAGATCAGCGCGATGTCGTGACGCAGATCGATCTGCACGCCGGAAATGGCGCTGCGAACCTGTTCGGCCTGTCCGACCAGGTTGTCGCGCTGGTGGGCGATATCCTGCAGCAGGGCGCGGATGCGCACTTCGTTGTCGCTGTAGGCGCGTTCGAGCGCGGAGACTTCGTTGGCGACGAGGGTTTCCAGTTCGCCGGCACGCGCGATGGCGCGTTCGACGCCGTCGCCCATCGCCGCGACCTCGCGGCGGATCGCCTGGCCGACGGTCACCATCGAGTCGGAGGCTGCGCCCTCGGGCTCCGAGAAACGGATCGCGACCTGAGCCATCGACTGCGCGATCATGCGCAACTCCTGGCCGCGCCAGGCCAGGCTCGCCAGGAAGTAGAACAAGAGCACCGGCGCAAAGAACAGCGCGGCAAGGCCGGCCAGCACCAGCGTGCCGCCGGGGCCCTGGCCGATCGCGGCCTGCAGCGAGGCAAAGAAGCTGACGGTCAGAAGCGCGCAGCCGAGCAGCCAGACGCCGGCAAAAAGCGTGGCAAGCGTATAGACGTTGCGGGCGGGGCGGCCCTTCTGAATCGCCTGCAGGATCTGCCCGATGGTTTCGCGGTCGTCATTGGCGGCGCGCCGGGCCGGGCGCGGCTCCTCGATCGGCTCGTAGATCTGGCGGTCGTCGCTGGGGCGGGTGTCGAAGCTGTCGTTGTAGGTCGGCGTCGCGGACGCATTGGAGGGCGCCGCATCGCTGCGGACCGAACCGCGCGCGCTGTCGGGGGCGGGCGCGTCGCTGATGTTGAGCGCTTCCTGAATGGCGGAGAGCGCGACTTCGGTAGGGTCTTTGACCTTTTTGGGATTGTTCGCCATGTTCAGTCTGAGCCCTCGTTCTACTTTTACGCACCCGGGCCGGTCTTGCTGGAACGCCCCCTCGCAAGCTCGAAACCGGTGTCGTGCCCTGCGCGGAGCGAAAGCGCGGCCGTTGCTCGCCTTCTCCGCTAACATCCGCAAACATCCTATTGGCAGAGCGATGCGAATGAAATGCCTGCGATTAATACAATCTTAATCATCGTTAACAGCAGGGCCGCGTAAGGCCTTACGGTTCCACAAAATTCTCGTTTCGGTCGGTTAATTGCGGCAACTCTTCGCCGAAAACAAGGCGAACTTGCGGCGGGTACGCCAAACGTTCCGTTAACCATTTCCGTGATTGGCTGGCGCAAACATCGCCGCCCGGATCGATCGAGCCGGGAGATCTGGGCTAACGCCATGCCGCTTCATCTGCAACGGATTGACTGGATGCCATCGCCGCCGCTCGCTCCCGATGACGGTCCGCTCGATCTCGAACACCTTCGCCGCATGACACTTGGCGATGTCGGCCTCGAGCACGAGGTGCTGGCGATGTTCTCGGCCCAGACCGCCAGCCTGATCGGCGCTCTCGCCGCCATGCCCGCGGATGCCGGCGCCCTGGTGCATACCCTGAAGGGCTCGGCGCGCGCGATCGGCGCGTTCGCCGTGGCCGATACCGCCGCCAGGCTGGAAGCCGCCATCCACAGCGGCGACGATCCGGCAGAGGCGCTTGCCGGGCTCGCGGCTGCGGTGGCCGAAGCGCGCAGCGCCATCGACGCGATCCTGCGCCGATCCTGATCCGGTCCAGATTCCCGGCAGTATGATCGGGCCGCTCCCGGGGCCCGCCAAAACCGCGCCGCAGGTTTTCCTTCCCGGCGCTGGCGCGGAGCGGATCGACCCGTTATAGGACTGCCCGGACCTGTCTTAATCCCCCGACAATACGAGCAATCATGGCCAAGATTCACTTTGTCGACCATAACGGCGAAACCCGCATCATTGACGTTGAGAACGGCGCGACCGTGATGGAAGCGGCGATCCGCAACGCCATCCCGGGCATCGAGGCCGAGTGCGGCGGCGCCTGCGCCTGCGCGACCTGCCACGTCTATGTCGATGAAGCCTGGCGCGAGAAGGTCGGCGCACCGTCGCCGATGGAAGAGGACATGCTGGATTTCGGCTTCGACGTGCGGCCGAATTCGCGGCTGTCGTGCCAGATCAAGGTGACCGACGAACTCGACGGCCTGATCGTTACGACGCCGGAGCGGCAGGCTTAGTCTCTTGTCTTGACGCGTTTTCTTCACGCGAACCGGTGCCCACTTCGCTCGAAAACGCTGCGGGCGCTTCGCCGCCTAGGCTCTGTCGAACCCTCGCCGCAGCCAGGGCTGGAAATTCTTGAGGATATCCTCGGTGAGCGCGGTCGGCTTGCGCGTCGCCTCGTCCAGCAGCACCGATACCGATCGCGCCGAGGCGACGCAGACGCCTTCGGAAAACACCACCTGATCGAACGTCACCGACGTGCGGCCGAATTTCACGACGCCGAGCCCCATCTCGATCGTGCCGGGCCAGCGCAGCTCGGCGCGGAAATGCATGTCGAGCCGCACCATGATCCAGGTGACGCCTGACGGCATCAGGCCGTAACTGCGGTCTTTCATCAGGGTGACGCGGCCGGTCTCGAAATAGGTTGCATATACCGCGTTGTTGACGTGCTGGTTGGGGTCGAGGTCGGCAAACCGAACATTGTCCGCAAGACGGTAGGGGAAATCTTCCAGGCGCGGGGTCGAATCGAGACGGGCAGGAGCGTTCACGGGGGCAGTCTCCGTAGGTTTGGTGCGGTTACAGCCCAGTTATGCAAACCCGGCAAGGGGTTGCCGGACAGCCCAGCCGCCCATTTATGGCTTTCCTCAACCGGCAGCGTTGGCTAGACAGGCGCAGCCAAAAAGCGACCTCTGGCCTAGCGGCGAAGGTTCAACCGAAAAGAAGCAGATATGAGCGAAGCGATCAAAACCGATGTGCTGATCATTGGCGCGGGCCCGTGCGGACTGTTTGCCGTTTTCGAACTGGGCCTGCTCGATATGAAGGCGCATCTCGTCGATATTCTCGACAAGATCGGCGGCCAGTGCGCCGAGCTCTATCCGGAAAAGCCGATCTACGACATTCCCGGCATTCCCTTCGTCACCGGCCAGGGCCTGACCGATGCGCTGATGGAGCAGATCAAGCCGTTCAATCCGACCTTCCACCTCAACGAAATGGTGGAGAAGATCGAGAAGATCGGCGATCCCGGCTTTCGCGTCACCACCGACGCCGGTCAGGTGTTCGAATGCAAGGTGGTCGTGATCTCGGCCGGCGGCGGCTCGTTCCAGCCGAAGCGTCCGCCGGTGCCGGGCATCGAGGCCTATGAAGGCACCTCGGTGTTCTACGCCGTGCGCAAGATGGAGCAGTTCCGCGACAAGGAATTGCTGATCGTCGGCGGCGGCGACTCCGCGCTGGACTGGACGCTCAACCTGCAGCCGATCGCCAGGCGGGTGACGCTGCTGCACCGGCGCGACGATTTCCGCGCCGCCCCGCACAGTGTCGAACAGATGCGCGCGCTGGTGGCATCGGGAAAACTCGATTTGAAGATCGGCCAGGTCACGGGCCTGGAAGGCGAGGGCGGCAAGCTCACCGGCGCCACCGTCAAGGGCAACGACAATGCCGTCTCGAAGATCGCCTGCGATACCATGCTGCCGTTCTTCGGCCTGACCATGAAGCTCGGCCCGGTTGCGAACTGGGGCATTGCGCTGGAGAACAATCTGGTGCCGGTCGAGACCTCGGCGTTCGAGACCAGCGTGCCCGGCATCTTCGCGATCGGCGACATCAACACCTATCCCGGCAAGCTGAAGCTGATCCTGTGCGGCTTCCACGAGGGATCGCTGATGGCGCAGAAGGCGCATCGCTACGTCTATCCGGACAAGCGGCTGGTGTTTCAGTACACGACGTCGTCCTCCAGCCTGCAGAAGAAGCTCGGGGTCAACTGACGGCCTGCAAATGCCGTTCAATCGGGCCGTGCCGGGCCGCCCCGGCCGCCTCCGGTCGCCGGCCGGCAACACTGGAACCATCCGCGAAATGGCCTTAGTCTGGGGCCATTGTTTTGTGGATTGATCAGGTGGTGACGATGCGGACTGCGAAATCCAGATTCATGGCCCTGCCGTTCATTGTCCTGGCGCTGTCGTTCCCGACGATGGCGGCAGGGCAGGTCGCACAGCCGACGGCCGCCGGCCTCTGGCAGAAGATCGAAGACGGCAAGACGGTCGGATGGTTTCTTTTCGTCGATCGCGACGGAATCTTCGAAGGCGTGATCGCCAAGACCTTTCCAAGGCCGGGTGACGATCCCAACGAGATTTGCAGCAAGTGCGTCGACGACCGCAAGAACGCGCCGGTGCTCGGCATTTCCTTCATCAGGGACATGAAACGCGACGGACTGAAATACGACAACGGCAACGTTCTCGATCCGCGCGACGGCAAGATCTACAAGGCCAAAATGACCGTGAGCCCGGATGGGCAGACGCTCACCATGCGCGGCTATCTCGGTATCGCGCTGTTCGGCAAGGACGAGACCTGGGTCCGGTTGCCGGATACGGCGATGGCCCAGCTCGATCCCGGCATCATTGCGAAATACCTGCCGGCGCAGGCCGCAGCGATGAAGCCGCCCGGGAAGCCGCCCGTCGCCCCGAAGAAGACCGGCGCACCGGCGCCGACACCCGGCGCACCAGCACCCGCGCGTTGACGCCGGTCAGCGCGCCGCCGGCTCCGGGTTGATCCCGGATTCGACCGCATCGAGCTGCAGCACCGAGGCCACCGCCGGCAATGCTGCGTCCGCCATCGCGGCGTGTCCCTCGGCGGAGGGGTGAACGGCGCCGCCATACACCGCGGAAAGCACCCCCCAGGTCGCGTCATGGATATCGGTGGGCTGGCTGGAAGCGGGCAGCCCGCCCGGATAGGTCATCGCGGCGAAGTAGCTGTCATTGGCGTCGCGAATCCAGCGCGCGCGCGGAAGATAGGCGCGGTATTCTCCGGCGCTGCGGCCGCACAGCATCGGCTGGCTGGCCGCCGCGACGATGTCGGGATCGAAGCTTTCGCCGGTGGCTGAAAAACACGCCTGGTCGAATTCCGGATCGGTTGGCGCGCGCGCGCAGAAGCCGTGGTTTGCGAATGCCGCCTGATGGGCATCGACGAAGGTCATGCGATCGGCTGCCGGGTCGCGGCACAGGATGCCCGACTGACACAGCGCCAGCGCCTTCAGCTGCGGCAGGAATTCGTTCTGCACATAATCGGAGACGTTGGCGAGGCGCTGCGGCCGCGCGTTGAAGGAGGGGTGAATGTCGAAGCCGGCGCGTCCGCCGGGGCAGGGCGCGCCGCCTTCGGCGAGCGTCGGGTTGGCATAGGAGACATAGACCACCCGCGACATGTCGCCGACCAGCGGCTTCAGCGCCTCGCGCAGTTTGGCGAATCCCTGCGGCAGGTCGCGCGCCATCACCGCGCGGGAATCGTCGACCGATCCGATCACGCCCGAGCGCCGGAACAGCACGCGCTCGGTGGAAGTGTCCACGATCACGTCGGCGACCAGTCCGGAAAAATTGATGTCGTTGGCGCCGACCGACAGCAGCACGAGATCGAGACTGCGCTCGGGCTGCCGGCGCTTCGCCGCGGTAACGGCTTCGCGCAATTCGGCGAGCTGCGCGCTGACCGTGCCGGAGCATCTGGCCCCGGCCTTGGTCGGCGGACATTCGCGTGCGCGCTGCGAGCCGAACAGCCCGTCGGCGATGGTGGCGCCGGTGCATGCGAGCGGCAGATAGGTCACCGCGATGTGCGGATGCTGCACGGCGAGCGCCAGCGCGGTGCGGGTCTGGTAGCTGTACAGCGAGCGATGGCAGGCGGAATTGAACCAGAGCGCGCTCTGGCGCTGCCAATTCTGCACCGTATCCGGCGCCTCGCAGGCCCGTCCGCCCTTATAGCCGGCGCGGCTCGGGCGGTAGTATTGGGCGCTGGCGCTGCTGAGATAGAAGCGGAAGCAGAAGCCCTCATCCGACAGGGCGATCGGCCGGTCCGGATTGCCCTCGCCTGAGGCGATACTGTCGCCGAGGCCGGCGATGAAGATATCGCGCACCATGACCTCGGTGGAGACGCGCTGCGGCGCGTCGGGACCGGAGGAGACCTCCACACTGGCGACGGTGGGCCGGCCGTAGCGGGCGCGGAAATTGACCGGCTCGGCGCAGTCGAAGGTGGATTGCCGCGGACCGTCGCCATCGTCGAGCGTCCAGGCGCAGGTGGCGCCGACCGGAACCTGGCCGGTCAGCCGGAGGGTGACGGGATGTTCCGTCGGCGTCAGGTAGCTTTCCTTGATGCTGTCGCGGGTGCAGGGCTCGCTGACGCGGCCCAACAGGTCGATGCAGAGCCGGTTCACCGTATTGCGGGCCCAGCCGCGGCCGTCGCTCTGCAGCTCCAGCGCCTGTTCGGAAGCGAGAATGCTGCGGCCAGGCGCCGCATCGGTATGGAGCAGGAAATCGCGCTCCTCGCGGAACAGCCGGAAGCGGTTGCGGACCTCCCACGAAATCTGCATCGGTGCATCCGGCGCGCCCTGCGCTGCCGCCGGCGCACCCTGTGCTGCCGCCGGCGCGCTCTGCTCTACCGCTGAGGGGGCGGTCTGCGCCGCCGCCGGTTGCACCGGCAGCGCGGCCGGCGCCGCCGCGAGCAGCGCTGCGAGCACAATGAGGCGGACAGGAGTTCGGGCCATGACGCGTTTGACGTTACCGGTGGGGCGAAAATAAGAGAACCCATAACGGACCGGATAACGTGGCCGTTACGTGGCTATTACCCCTGCGCCTGCCGTTTCCGCACCGGCCGCCGCGCCGCGGCGGAAGCCGTGCAGGCCCCGCTCAGCCGGCGGCGTTCCTGCCAGGGCAGCACGACGCTGAGCCATATCTCACGGGTGCCCATGATCGAGATCGAGATGGCGAAGGGGATCAGGAAGTACAGGATCCGGAACACCACCAGCGTGGCCAGCAGCTGTTCCCTGCCGAATTCCGGCAGCGCCACCAGCATGGCGGCGTCGAACACGCCGATCGAGCCGGGCGCATGACTGGCGAAACCGAGCAGGGTCGCCAGAATGAACACCACCGCCAGCGAGATGAAATCGATGCCGGGCTGCGCCGGCATCAGCAGATACATCGCAAGCGCGCAGAAACCCAGATCGACCACGCCGATCAGGACCTGCAGCAGCGTCAGCCGCGCCGAGGGCAGCACCACCTTCCAGCCGTTCTGCCCGAGCTCGCGGCGTTTTTTGCCGGTCACGAGCCAGACGAAATAGGCGGCGATGCCCGCGAGGCAGCCGAGCGCAATCAGCCGGTTCATGGCCGGCGGCAGCAAGTCCATCGCGGATGCGGCCGATGGATGCCAGGCCATGCCGAATCCCAGCACGAACAGATTGCCGAGCCAGAAGGTGAGCCCGGAAAGGAAGCAGATCTTGGCGACGTCGATGGCGGAGAGGCCGTAATCCGAATAGATCCGGAAGCGGATCGCGCCGCCGGTGAAAACGGTGGCGCCGATATTGTGTCCGATGGTGTAACTGGTGAAGCTCGAAAGTGCTGCGATGCGATAGGGCACGTGCTTCTTGCCGATGGTCCGCAGCGCGAAGAAATCATAGAATGTCAGCGTGCAGAAGGCGCCGATCACGCACAGCGCGGCGAGCGCGATGTTCGCAGGAGGAATCTCGGTCAATGCGGTGAGGATGACGCCGGTATCGACGCCCCGCAGCGTGCGAACCATCGTGTTGATGGCGAAGAAGATGATGACGAGGCTCGCGGCGATTCCAAGCCGTTTCCAGCCGATCCGTTCCTTGAAGCCACGCCTCAGCGCGGTCAGCAGTCGATGCATTCGTCCTCCCGGCAGGGCGGCAACCAGTTGCAGGCCTTTTCGCAGCGATCGATGACAGGCATTACCCCAATCGCCCGATATCCGAAGACCCATAGGGCAAAAAAGCCGCGTTGTGCAGTCCCTTGACAACGCCAGCTTGGTGCTTCGCCGGCGCGGCTGTCACACTCCGTACATATGCCTTAACGCGGAAGATTCGAGTCCCGGCATTGACCGGTGTCAATCGTTCCGGACGGGCGGTGTTCCGGCGTTCCGCCGCGAGGTTTTGGCGAGTGCCAGAAACATCCCGCAGCGAAGGGCCGCGAGGACGAAACGGCGAAGCGTAATCCGTCGGCTCCACTCTGCGCATCCGCGGATTGCACCTTCGGCTTATACGCCCTACACGCTAATCGGCGAACGCCGCGATGGCCTGATCAAAACCGTGTAATTTCCGTTTTTCCCATTCCTCTTCCCGCACAAACATGGCCTTGTAGACAATGCCTTCGGTTCGGGCGGTGGCGTCGGCAACCCATGACTTCAAGCGCTCCCACTTTCGCGGGTCGTCCAGGTCCTCCCGACCTTTTGTCTCAATGACCCAGATTTCTTTCGCGGATCGTTTCAGCAGGAAATCCGGGAAGTAATTAGAGATCGAACCGTCTGCATTCTGGTATTCAATGAACAAGCTCGGGTTCATCTGACGGTCGTTCTTGAGGAAAGACACGATGTCGTCGCAGCCATCCAGATAGCTGGCGAACTTGAGTTCAAAATCGCTGTCGCCGACAACCTTGTTGAAGATCGACTTCTTGGCCAGTACGTATCCTTGTTGCTTGACGGCGTAGGGACGCGACTGGCTCATCTTGATCCGGTCCCGGACTTGCGAATTGCCGCGATCGACCACCGTCAGATCATTGATCGCCTTCTTGAACGTTTCGAAGATCGTCCTCGTCGCCGCGATCTCCGAAAGGTTTCTGAGGATATTCAGCTCCTCGAGGTCGATCGACTTCTCGAAAAGGCGGTCTTGAATGAACGTCTTGATCTTCCCGAACAGAATATCCTGACCGCCGACCAATCGCAGGTCGCGCATGATGGTGCGCGCAAAAAACCCTACGACGTTCTGGTACGTTGGATTAAATCCGATATCCATGCGGGTGATGTGACTCTGATCGCCGGTGTCGAGGTCCGTGAATACGATATCGCGTTGCTCGGCCTCGGAGAAATTCTTCACGGGAAGCCGCTTGTTGCCGAACGTTAGCGGATCGAGTGCATCGAGATTTTTATACTCGCGCTCGATGCGAGCCGTCAGCCGCGGCAATTCGATATCTAGCGCCTCGATATCTTTTGCCTTGTTCTCGCGGTCTACCTCGATGACCATCGGACCGGCGCCTGGTGTCCGGTCTCCCATCGGTCGGTAATCAAGGTCCACGCCTTCGTTTTTGATGCCCTCCACGAAATTGATGAAAGCGTCCGTACCGACAACCGAAACTTTCTCGTCGATGCCTTGGCCCCGGAACATCCGTCGCAATCCGCGCCCTAGTGTCTGTTCGGGCAAAATCTTGGCTTCGCTGGTGTAAGCCCGCAGGCCTACAATGGTCGTGACGTTTTGCACGTCCCAGCCTTCGCGCAGCACCATCACGGACACGACAGCCTTATGCTTGTTGTCCCAGTGGTCGATGGTTTTGCTCTGCTCCCGCAACTGGTTTAGCTGCTCTTTGCTCTTCCCGGACGCGCTTTCCGAAATTTCGCCGTTGTTCTTGGTATGAATGACGAGAACCGCCTCGTTCAATTCTGGGTAACGTGCCTCCAGATGCGCGGCCACCTCATCGCAGTTCCTCGTATCGTCCGTCATTACGAACAGGACGGCCTTCTTCTCCATCTTGGCGAGTTCGTCGTAGGATTTTTTCCATTCGAGGAAGCCGAGATGAAGATAGTCGGCATACTCCTCGGTGAATTTCGATGAAGTGTGTTTAGTGAGCTTCGCCCGCGATGCCGCGTCGGGAAGCACCGGCGTCTTCACCACGTCCTGACGGATCGCCTCCACCAGCGGATAGTCGCTGATGGTTTGCACGAAGATGGACCCGTCGTTGCGACGAGGCGTCGCCGTCAGGTCGAATTGCGCCGACAGGTCGGAGCCCTTCTGCCGGAGTCGCATGGCAATATCTTCAATCGACTTGAACCATGCGCTGTTGGGATCATGCAGATGGTGCGCTTCGTCATTGAACACCACGAGATCGTTCACGTCCCGGATGATGACGCCGAGATCGATGCTGGAATCCGTAGTCTTTGCAACCGGCTTCTTTCCCAGAAAGTAATCCGTCGTGTCTTCGTCGTCGAATGAAGGGTCCTTGCCTCCCTCGTAAACGCGATGAATGTTGCTCAGGAACAAATTACCTTGTTCCGGCACGAACCCGATTTCGTCCTGGATATGCACCGTGAGTTGGAAGTCGCTATCCCAATCTCGCCCTTCGTAACCATCCGGCGGCAACAGCGGATCATCCCGGAATATCTTTCCGCCGTCGAAGTCGGTCCGCAGCCGATCAAGAACGATAATGTTCGGCGCGACGAGAAGGAAATTGGTCGAGAGTGGGGAGTCCGGCTCGTAGAGCTTGTGGAAATAGCACCAGGTCAAAAGCAGGCTGATGACCTTGGTCTTGCCCGCCCCCGTGGCGAGCTTCATCACATAGCGTGCCCAATCCTCGTCGAACATTTGCTTGGAGATAGCGTCCGACGAGTCGTATTTCATCATGGCGTAGGGGCTGCGCGCGCTCTCGATTTCGTAGAGCCAGATTGCGGATTCCACCGCTTCGCGCTGGGCGAAATACCAGCGGAAGGGACCGATCGTTCCGTCCGCCTGGGGCACAAGATGCTCCTGCTGAAACCAGAAGCGGAGCAATGCCCGCGTCGTTTCCGATCCGCCTGTATAACCGCTGTCGCGCCACGCCTTTACGCCCCGGCGGACTTTTTCGACCAGCGGCGGGATCAGCTTTCCACGGAGTTCGGTCAGCAGCAATTCGTCGCCGGGATACCAGCGTATCGCGGGATCGAGAATGACGTATGGATCGGTGGGGAAATGCTCGCTTAGCGGCATGAAAAGGTACGTAAGGTCACGATGTTAGCTTGGCTATTTGAGGAAGCTTCTTCTCCAATTGTGACCAAGTCAGAAAGCGGTGTCTCTTGAGTGATTTTCCGGAATACCAGCGTAGCCCGCCCTTGCTGACAACAAGCCTGCCAATCCGGCCGTTGTTATTGTCGGCCCAAAACGTAATCGGCCTCTGTTCCTTGCGAAGCTCGTGAGCTGATGTCTGGAATGTAACCGCCGCCATTGCTCTCTCCCTAGATGCTAACCTCTACGACCTTCGTGGTGTCATTGCCGAAGATATCGATTACTTTGACTGCAATCTTGTACTTTCCCTTTGCTGGGTATTCATATGAGGCGCTTTCAAGCTCGAGCTTGCGATCGCGCCGCGTCCGAAAGCTCTGCCATTCATTCTCGAAGATGAACCCACCGGTGCGTTGAGGCCGGTCGACCATTCGGCCAGTGGCATCCGGCATTGTGACGATGATCGTCTCCGGCCGGGAATGATAGTCGAAATCGACCGCCCAATAATCGATCCAGTCTTCCCACTTCTTTGTAAGGGTATCGCGTTTGATAATGCCGGCCTTGTCTTTGGTAATCTTAACTACTTGACCATCTGCGATCGTGACCTTGGTGCCGGCCTTCATCTCACCCGCTAACACGTCGATGTCGTCTTGGCGGTATGAAACCCCGAAATCCTTAAGCTTCACCGTTACTTTGCGCCCTTTCACGACCGGCTGTACCTCGACGTAGGCCACGTCGTAAAACGCCACCTGGTTCTTATCGACTGCGCGTTTGTCAAAAACCTCCTTGGGAATATAACGCAATGCCAAGCTGACGCCTTTGGCCTTCGCTTCATCTACGCATTTCGGGCTAAGCCCCATTTCAAATTCGAAACCAAGGACGTCGAGGCGCGAAGACTTCAATTTACGACAGGCTTCCACTGCTTCTTCGATCTGGAAACGCGTTACCGGCGCGTCGAGCGGACCCACAATGATAAAACTGCTGCCCTTGCGCCCGTGGAACGGTGGCGACTGGAACACGCGTTCGGCCTTATATGCGAACAGAATAAGAGAAACGTAGTGTTCCTCCTTCTGTGTGGAAAGTGCAATGCGCTCGGCGTCCGGTAACGTGGGATCGATGCCTACAAAATATTGTCGCTCGTACTTGCCGAGATTGAGAATTTCGAACGACCGATAGGGCTTGCCTACAGCTTTCAGCTCACGCTGCACACCTATCAACCGCTTGCGGGCCGTATGAATGGCAAAGCGACCAAGGTCACAACCGATCCATTTGCGCCCGTGTTCCTCGGCAACAGCTAGAGTGGTGCCAGAGCCACAAAAGAAGTCAGCAACAAGGTCACCAGGATTCGAGGAAGCTTTCAGGACGCGCTCTAGCAGAGCTTTTGGCTTTTGGGTGTCGTAGCCTGTGTCTTCTGAAGCTTGCGAGTTTACAGGATGAATATCTGCCCAAATACTTCCGATTGGAATGCCGGGCATCTCATCCAAGAAACGCCGCAAGCGAGGTCGTCCTCCTTCTTTCTTCGCCAGTTCAATACGACCTTCCGCAAAGAGTCGCTCCATCGTCTGGAGCTCATATCTCCATCCCAAGCGAGGCGGCTTATGACCGCGCCATTCATACATCATGTTCGGACGTGGATTGGGACTGGTCATGTTATCAAGCATGTATCGCCGTCCATCCGAAGTAACGTTGCTGTACTTGTCCTTTACGTATTCTGGTGAGTATGGCTCGAACTGGGGATTCCAAATAAAGTCGTCAGATTTGGTTTTCCAAATAATGTAGTCGTGAATAATGCCCCATCGCTTACTATCGCCGTGCGCCGTGACACGTTTCCAAGCGATCTCAGCCGATGGGCTATGAGTGCCAAAAAGCTCGTCTAACACTATGCGGACCAATGGACCGATGTTCGGGCCAATGTGGACGTAGATGCTTGCATCAGGAGCCATCAGGTTCGCAATGATGGATAAGCGCTCATAGATCATTGTCAAATAAGAGTCGGCGCCGCGCCCCCAAGTATCGCGGTATGCTAGCTCTTCAATGATACTCGGCTCTTTATGCAAACGATCCGACTCGCCAATTTCAAGATCAAAGGAAAAATCAGCGCCAACATCGAACGGCGGATCGATATAGACGAGCTTTAGACCACCTGCCTTCTCAATCTCGCGTCGCAATGGGCCATTCTTGAGCGATGAAAGAACAAGCTTGTTGTCTCCCCAAATAAGCTTGTTGGTCCACCCGCCGCTTTGTCGGCCGGTCGCACGGTCCATTTGAAACAGGTCGGATTGCGCAGCAGCGGTGCCTGAACGAGGCTCGTCGATCTGTTCGATCGACTGGAACGGAAGCACGACGTTGGTGACCTCGTGCGTCTTTCCGGGCCAGATCAGCTCTGCCTCGTGAGGCTCTGCGAACAGCAGGTGCCGGTACTTGGCCGGCAAAGATTCGCCGCGGTCGATCAGATCCTTGAGTTCTTGTTTTTCTTTGTCCGAAAGTTGCACGTCAGGTTACTCCCCACGCAATCAAGCCCGATTCAGCGGGCAAATGCAACGAAGCGGCGCAACCAAAATCCGGTACAACCGATAGGCCTGTGGGGACAATCGCCAGGAATGAATGGGGGCCGGGGATGCGGTGGACGCGGCGGCGCGCGAGACGGGCGTGCAGCTAGCGGACGGCGAAGCCGTGTGGTCCTGACTGCCTCAGGGTTGGCGTCAAGTCGGCGGGCAACTGCCGGCGACGGTGACAATCAAATCCGGATCGCCGGGGAGCGCGGAGTAAGCCGTAAAACCATTGTGCAGGGAAGGCCGGGATGCTCCCGCTGAACCTGTATGCTCGTGTGCGTGTTCTTTATGTGCATTTGCACACGAGACCGCGGGTGCAGCGCGCACCCGGTCTTCCCTGCGCCCTCTGAATGGAGGGCCGAGGAATTTCGATAGCAAACCTCGGGCGAATCGCGCCGCGAGATCGCGAAGCCGTGTCTGCGGACACGCGTTGTTTGAAATTCGAATCCCCTTTCGTCGTCCCTGCGAACGCACTATTGCATGCACACATCTTTTGGTTGGCTCGCCGCATCCGAGAAAAGTGCGAGTCTTTTCAATGATCCCCGCGCAACCCAGCCCGAGATCGGTCCAAAACAGGGGGCATCTAAGTCCCTGTTCTAGATTCGGCTTTTGAGATGTGTGCATGCAATAGTGCGAACGCAGGGACCCATAACCCCGGGCGGTTATTGTGACGACACGCTGGTTCAACAAGTCCTTTCGCACCATCCACAACATCGACGGCACGGCGTATGGGTCCCTGCGTTCGCAGGGACGACGACTTGTGGTGGAGCGAGCGCCGGGCGACGACAGGTGAGTGTGAACTGCGCTCATTCTCACCCCCGCGCAGGAGATGGCGCCTCAAGCCTTGCGCAACGCGAAATACGCGCCGCAGAACGCCATCGCCGCGCCGAGGCACAGCGCGGCCAGGCCTGCGAGCACGCCTGAGATCGACGGGATCGGGCTGGGCGCGGAGGCCGCCTGGCCCGCGCCTGCCAGCACCAGCACGCCGACGGCGATCAGGAACTGCCGCATCCGCTGCGGGATTTGCCCCGATACGGCGCTGTCCATCAGCGTCGCGGTGAAATAGCCGCCGGAGAAGCCGACGGTCGCAATCAGCCACCAGGCGATGGCGGCTCCCGCGGGCATGAATTCCCTGATGTCGGAGCGCCACAGGCCGCCGAGGTCGAGGCCGTAGCGTGCGCCCAGCATGTGCACGGCGAGCGCCAGCAACACGCCGGAAATCATCGCGCCGGCGAGGATCAGGCGGCGCGGAAAATAGGTCGTCTCGGCCATGGCTCGCTTGTAAGATAAAGCCTGCGGTGCGCGCAAGCCGACGTAACCAGCTACGACCGGGATTTATCGAATTGCCAGAACCGCGCCAGGACCATCTAACGACGTCGCAGGACGAAGCTCCCGTCACCCGTTACGCCTACAAGGCGTCGCTGATCGGCAGTGCCCATCAATTCGAACTGACGGATGAGGGGCTTAAGTGGAAGGTCGGCAGCAGGTCCGGCGTCTGGCCCTATGCCGATATCACAGCGGTGCGTCTCACCTATCGGCCGATGTCGATGCAGCCGCGCCGGTTCCGCGCCGACATCGAACGCAAGGACCGTCAGCGCGTCGCCATCCTGTCGACCAGCTGGCAGACGGTGACATTGATGGCGCCGCAGGATCGGGAATACAGCGCCTTCATCGCCCAGCTGCATGAACGAATGAAACAGGCCGGCAGCAAGGCCGCGCTGATCGGCGGCATCAAGCCCGGCCTCTACGCCGCAGGTGTCGCGCTGGTGGCGCTGGTCGCGGTCGCCATCACCGGGCTGCTCGCGCGCGCGATCGCTACCGGCGAATACGGCGGCGCCTTGTTCCTGGTCGGATTTGCCGCGCTGTTCGGCTGGCAGATCGGCGGCTTCATCCAGCGCAACCGGCCGCAGAGCTATACGTTCGACCATTTGCCGCAGGCATTGCTGCCGATAGGCAAGTAGCCGGCAGCCCAGACTTCGCGATGCAAGTTGAACCTCATCCTGAGAGTCTGACCGAAAAAGCAGCCAGTGAAATAGGCCTCTCAAGCAAAGCTCGTCATGCCCGGCCTTGTGCCGGGCATCCACGTCTTAGCTGCGTCCAAGCAAGTAAGACGTGGATGGCCGGGACGAAGCCCGGCCATGACGGAAAGTGAGAGCCTGAAAATATTGGCTGCTTTTTCGGTCAGACTCTGAAGAGCCGCGCCCTTGCGCGGCGTCTCGAAGGATGGGCTGCTGTACCGATTTATGATTCCGGGTGCCAGCGCTATTCGGTGGAGTCGAAATCCTCTTCCTTCGAACGCAGAATTCCCGCAAGCGTGCGCAGCGCCGTATCGAGTTGTTCGATCGGAGGCGCCGCCAATGCCAGCCGCACGGCGTTCGGTGCATGGCCGGGGCTGACCGCAAACGTCGTCGATGGCGTGAGCGCGATATCGCGCCGGGCCGCGGCCGCGACGAAGGTCTGCGACCGCCAGTGCGAGGGCAAGGTCAGCCAGAGATGGTACGATTTGCTGCTGGTCTGGATCTCGAAACCGGAGAGGCAGGCGACCGCAATCTTCTGACGTTCCTGCGCATCGATCCGCTTCAACCTGGCAAGCTCGGCCGCCGTGCCGTCGCCCATCAGCTGTTGCGTGGCCGCGAAGGCAAATCCCGACGCGGTCCAGCCGCCGGAGCGGACTGACGCCATGACGCTTTCGCGCAGGCGAGGCGGCGGAACGACGAAGCCGAGCGACAGCCCGGGCGCCACTTTCTTGGAAAGGCTGTCGAGCACCACGCAACGATCCGGCGCCAGTGCGGCCAATGGCGGCGCGTCGTCGAGAAACCCGTAGACCATGTCTTCGATGACGGTGAGATCGAGCTTCTCGACGACGCGCAGGAGATCGGCGCGGCGCTCAGGCGGCATGGTGATGCCCAGCGGGTTCTGAATGACGGGTTGAATGTACAGCCCGGACAGATGCGCCTCGCGGTGCGCCTTCTGCACCGCATCCGGACGAACGCCGTCTTCATCCATCGCCAGCGGCACCAGTGTCACGCCGAGCCGGGCGGCGATGCCCTTGATGAACGGGTAGGTGAGGGTCTCGACGCCGCAGCGGCCTCCGGCCGGCACCACAGCGGCAAGTGCGGCGGCGATGCATTGCCGGCCGTTGGCGGTGAACACCATCTGCTCCGGCCTGGGCGACCAGTCCCGGTTTTGACGGGTGAGATAATCGGCGGCGACATTCCGTACCGCCTGGGTTCCGATGCTGGTCGCCTGCCGCAATGCGCCATCGAGCGCCTCGGGCCGGTTCAGTCCCTCGAGGCTCCTTGCGATCAGCGCGGATTGCTTCGGCAGCAGCGGATAGTTGAACTCCAGGTCGATGCGCGCGCCGCGCGGCTCGGTCGGGGCGGCGATGCCGCGGCGCGCTTCTCCGGAAATGAACGTGCCGCGTCCGACTTCGCCGACCACGAGGCCGCGGCGCAACAGTTCGGTGTAGACCCGGCTCGCCGTCGAGACGGCGATCCGGCGCTCATAGGCAAAGCTGCGTTGCGGCGGCAGCCGGTCGCCGGGCTTGAGCGCGCCGTTTTCGATCTCGGCGGCAACGGCGTCGGCAAGCTTCAGATATTCGAACTTCGACATTATTGCACCGAGAGCAATGTTTCACTTGCACCGATACACTTACAGGAGCATTTGGAGCTCATCAAGTCCACGATTGTACCGAGGAAAGCGAAAGCAATCCGAGGTCACGAAACGCGTGCAGCCGCTGCGACCAGCGTCTCGCGCGAACGGCCGCGCCTTGCCGCGCGGAAGCATTGGAGAAGAAAGATGACCATGTTTTCCCCGAGCACCATCCAACCCGCGATGTCAGGCACGTCGGGCGGATTCGTCCGCTGGATCGGGATTTGGGCGCACGCTTTGGCCGCTTTTTGGGTGCGCCGGGCCGCGATCAAGGCGCTCCGGGAACTGGATGACCGCGCGCTGCGCGACATCGGGCTGCACCGCAGCCAGATCGAGTCTGCGGTCGGCGGCGCGTTCAATCCGGATATGGGACGGATGCGATAATTCTACTTTGCATGGGGTCGTTTTCGCGATTTTGTGTAGGCGCTCAGTGCCGCACCACCAGCACCGAGCATTTGGCGTAGCGCACCACATGCCCGGCGTTGGAGCCGAGGAAATAGGTCCGCATCGCCGGCCGGTGCGACGTCATCACGATCAGGTCGGCCTTCATCGCCGCGGCTTCCTCGAGGATCTCGTGATAAATGCCGCCCTGACGCACCACGGTCGAGATGCGCGACGGCTCGATGCCGGATTCCCGCGCCACGATGGTGAGCGCCTCCTCGGAGGCTTCGCGCTGCTGGGTATCGAAATCGGCGGGCACATATTCCGCCAGCATCACCGGCGTCATCGGCAAGACGTTGAGAAGGCGGACCGCGCCGCTCCAGGTCTGCGACAGCGTCGCCGCCGTCGCGATCGCGGGTTTCGCCAGATCGGTATCGGCGAGATCGATCGGCACGAGAATGGACTTGAACATCTGCCCCTCCATTTCCGCGATCAGCCTAGCATAAAAACGCCTTGTGTCCGGCTCAGTCGCCCGAAGTTTGCTTCAGCAGCTTCGGGCTGACGAATTTCGCCAGCCGTCCGCGGCGGAAGGCCACGTCGCCCCAGTCGTCGACCTCGAAGTCGAATATCGCAAGGCCGGATGTCGGCAGATTGTCCGAGAGCGCCTTGCGCCCCGCGGCGTCGCCGCTGCCGGCAAGCATCAGCGCCAGTTCATGCATTCCGGGATTGTGTCCGACCATCAGCAGGACTTTCGGATCGGTTGTTGCCGCGGCGTGAACGGCTTCCAGCAGTTGCGACGGTTCGGCGCCATAGAGCTCCGGCGAGAGCTCGACCTCGGGCTGTGGCGCCAGAGCCTTCATCGCCTCCCAGGCGATGTCCCAGGTCTGGTTGGCCCGAACCGCCGTCGATACCAGCACGAAATCGGGGAACGGCGGATGCCGGCCGATCCAGCCGCCGATTTCGGCGGCATCGTTCCGGCCGCGGTTGTCCAGCCGGCGGTCCTGGTCGCGGCCCGAGGGCGCGTCGTGTTCGGTCTTGGCGTGACGCAGCAGCATCAAACGGCGCATGGCGCTATCTCGATTCGTTTCAGGCATCGCGGATTAATGTACAAGCTCATGCCCGGGACAAGGTGACAAGCGCCGGATCGGTCCGTAAGAAAACGACATGAGCGAGACTTTCACAAGCGCGACCAACGGAGCCGATGCCGCCGGGATGCCGGCGCGCTCGCGGCTTTCGTTCGATCTGGATGTCGATATCTGCGTGGTCGGGGCGGGGCTTGCCGGCCTCACGGTGGCGCTGGAGGCCGCCCGGCTCGGCGCCAGCGTCGCCGTGCTCGAGGGCCGGCATATCGGCTGGAACGCGTCCGGCCACCAACTCGGCACGGTCATGCCGGGTTACAGTCTTCCGATCGGCGAGCTGATCGCGCGTATCGGCCTCGATGATGCCCGCGAACTGTGGTCGCTGTCGAAGGAAGGCGCCGAATATGTCCGGGCCAATGCCACCGAGGAGCAGATTCCGGGCATCGCGCTGAGCGAGGGGGCGCTGGAGGTCTCCAATGTCGAGGCCGGCGACGCGTTGATCAGCCGGCTGCAGATGCTCGGCGGGGACTTCGATACCGAAGTCGAGGGCTGGCAGGTCGACCGCGTGCGCGCCGAGCTCAAGACCGATCATTATTTCCACGGTGTGTATTATCCGAGGGCGTTCCAGCTCGACGGCCGCAAATATCTCCACGGTCTTGCCGAGATGGCGCGACGGGCAGGGGCGCGGATCTTCGAGGACACCCCGGTGGTCAGCATCGATCCTTCGGGCATCCGCAAGCGGATCGTGACGCCATCGGCGCGGCTGCGCGCATCGCATATCGTGCTCGCCGGCAACGTCCATCTCGGTGCGCCGCTGCGGCGGCTGTCGGAGACACTGCTGCCGGTCTGGCGCTACGCCGCGGTGACCGAGCCGCTCGGCGGGCGCCTGGCCGATGCCGTGACGTTCCGGGGATCGGTGAGCGACAGCGACGGCATCGACCATTTCCGGATCGTCGAGGGCGACCGGCTGATGTGGGCCAGTCCCGAAACCACCTGGGCGGCGCGGCCGGAGCGCTTTGCGCCGGCGATCCAGCGCCGGATCCAGACCATCTTCCCGCAACTCGGAAAGGTCGGGATGTCAGAGGTCTGGGGCGGCGTGGTCGGGGAGACCGTGCATGGCATGCCGCAGATCGGCCAGTTGCGTAAGGGGCTGTGGGTCGCCAGCGGCTTCGGCCGCCAGGGCTTGAACACGACGGCGATGGCCGGACTGCTGGTGGCGCGAAGCATCCTGTGGGGCGACGAGCGCTGGCGGCTGTTCTCGCCGTTCGAACTGGTCTGGGCGGGCGGCGCCACCGGCCGCGCCGCCGGATATGCCATCGGGCTGTGGGGGCGGGGAAGTGCCGCCGCCGCCGGTGCGCTGGCCCGTTACCGGGAGAGGGCGCGGCTCAAGGAGCAGCTGCGCGAGGCGCGTCTGGCCGAGGCCAACCGGCAGGCCGGGACCCGGCCGCCTCGTCCCCGCCCGCCGCCGGGCCGACCGCGTCCGCAGCCGCCGCCTGCAGCGAATGCCGCCGACGCCGAGGGATCTCCGCCCTAGAATTCCCGCGCAAGCCGGAGAGGGTGGGATCCTCGCAACAAAGTGAGAAATTTCGTTCGATATCCGTGTAACTTCCGCGGGCGCGCGCCGTATTTAGCAGCGAACCGCCATTTCGCTTCGCACGGAGACCATCATGATCGACCGCCGTATCCTGCTCGCATCCGTCGCCAGTTTGCTCGGCCTCGCCGCCTTCCGCTGGCTGCGAGCCTCGCCCGCACAGGCCGCCGAAAAGTTCGAGATCGAGAAGACCGATGCCGAATGGCGCGCGCAGCTGACGCCGCAGCAGTACGAAATCCTGCGCAAGCATGGCACCGAGCGCCCGGGATCTAGCCCGCTCCTCAAAGAGCACCGCAAGGGCATATTCGCCTGCGCCGGCTGCGACCTTCCGCTGTTTTCCTCGGAAACCAAGTTCGAGAGCGGCACCGGCTGGCCAAGCTTCTATCAGCCGCTGGAGAACGCCCTCGGCAAGACCGAAGACCGGGCCTACGGGATGTTGCGGACCGAAGTGCACTGCCGCCGTTGCGGCGGCCATCTCGGCCACGTTTTCGACGACGGCCCGAAGCCGACCGGCCTGCGCTACTGCATCGACGGCTTCGGCCTGGTGTTTCATCCGGCCGCAGCCTCGGCGACCTGATCCCGAGGGCCGTGCGCCCGGCAATTGTTGCCCGCCCCGGCAATTGTGCCCCGGTCTCTGGACCGGGGCTTTTTATTTAAGCAGCTGATTCATATCGATTTTTAATCTGGCATAGCGCTTGCGACACTTTCCTTCGATTGCGGCCATGGTTCAAGGGATCGGCGGGCCGCCCGGATTGAATTTGGAGAAAGTGTCATGGGTATTTTCGGCGCTCTTACGACCTCCGTCTCGGGCCTGCGCGCGCAGTCCTATGCGCTGGAAAACATCTCCGGCAACATCGCCAACTCGCAGACCACCGCTTTCAAGCGGATCGACACCAGCTTCCTCGATCTGATTCCGGACACCGGCGTCAACAATCAGCTCGCCGGCAGCGTCACTACCGGATCGCGCGAGACCAACACGGTGCAGGGCGACGTGCAGAGCGCGTCGGTGTCCACCTACATGGCGATCAACGGCAACGGCTTCTTCGTGGTGCAGAAGCCCGGCAGCTTCACCGACAACCAGCCGGTATTCTCGGGCGTCGACAACTACACCCGCCGCGGCGACTTCGCGCTGGACAAGAACGGCTACCTGGTCAATGGCGCGGGCTATTATGTCGAAGGCGTCGGGATCGATCCGGCGACCGGCAACATGACCGGCAGCGTGCCGCAGGTCTTGAAGTTCGCCAACGACTTCCTGCCGGCAGTGCCGACATCGGTGGTGAATTATCGCGCCAACCTGGCGAGCTATCCGCTGACCACCAGGCACGACAATTCCGTTCCGGGCTCGGAATTGCTGCGGCCGGCGGATTTCGCGTCCGGCAATCCGCGCTCGCTCGGCACGCCCGCAGCGCCTTACGTCGATGCGACGACTACGGGCGCCGCCAGGAATAACAAGGCGGCGATCCCGGCGGCGAACACCGCCGCGACGTTGTTGTCCGGTGCGATCGGCACGGATTCGCTGACAACGAATTTCGTCGCCGGTGACACCATCACGGTCAACAGCATCGTCATCACCTTCGTGGCGGCGGGCGCGGTCGGCAACCAGCTGAACGTCACCGACAACATCGGAACGCTGCTGGCCAAGATCGATTCGATCACCGGCACGGCAACTGCGTCGTCGATCAACGCCAGCGGCGCCATTACCCTGCACACCGGCATTACGTCCGATCTGAGCGTCACCAGCTCCAACACCACGGCGTTCGGGGCACTCGGCCTGAACAGCCCCGTGAACGTGTTGCGCAGCGGCGGCGGCACGGCTGGCACCGGACAGGTGCTCGGCAGCGATCTCCAGGCCTTCATCAACGAATCCGTCAGCGGCGGAGCGGTGACGGCCTACGACATCTCCGGTTCGCCGGTCAGCCTGCAACTGCGCTGGGCCAAGGTCGACACTTCGTCGCTCGGCGCCGGCCACACGGATACCTGGAATCTGTTCTACCAGGTCAATTCCAACGCCACCGGCGCCAATCTCGCCTGGCAGAACGTCAACACCGACTTCACTTTCTCGCCGAACGGCCAGATGAACCCGGCGATCGCCGGCATCACTCTGACCGCGCCGACCATCGGCGGCGTGCCGCTCGGCAACATCGCGATCAACTTCGGCGCCGGCGGTGTCACCCAGTTCGCCGACTCCAACGGCAACGTGAAAGTCAACCAGATCCAGCAGGATGGCTTTCCGGCGGGGTCACTGCAGACCGTGTCGATCGGCGAGAACGGCCGCGTGGTCGGCAACTACTCCAACGGCCGCAACATCGATCTGGCGCAGATCTCGGTCGCGACCTTCAACGGCACCAACTTCCTCAAACGCATCGACGGCGGCGCGTTCGAGGCGACGGACCAGTCCGGCTCGGCGCTGTACGGCAGCGGCGGGACGATCGTCGGCTCGTCGCTGGAAAGCTCCAACACCGACATCGCTGACGAGTTCACCAAGCTGATCGTCACCCAGCAGGCCTATTCGGCCAACACGAAGGTGATCACCACAGCCAACTCGATGGTTCAGGATCTGCTGAACGTGATGCGATAGGTCGCGTACATGGACGGTCTGATCCGACAGGGAATTGAAACGGGAAGCTTGTCATGAGTCTCAGTCAAGCCCTTTCGATTGCCATGTCGGGGCTGCGCGCCAACCAGCTTGGGCTGTCGCTGACCTCGTCGAACGTCGCCAATTCCGACACGCCTGGCTACATTCGCAAGACCGTCAACCAGGTGCAGACGGTCTCCGGGGCGATCGGTGCCGGCGTCAGCGTCACCGGCGTCAATCGCGAACTCGACCTGTATCTGCAGCAGCAGATACGCACCGAGCAGTCCGGCGCGTCGTACGCCGACCTGCGCTCCTCGATCCTGAGCAGCCTGCAGTCGATCTACGGCGCCCCCGGCAACACCGGAACGCTGGAAACCGCGTTCAACAAGCTGGTCACCGCGGTGCAAGCGCTTTCGACCAGCTCCGACAGCCAGTCGGCGCGGATCGGCGTGCTCAATGCAGCGCAATCACTGACGCAGCAGCTCAACAGCATGTCGGGCGGCATCCAGTCGCTGCGCAGCCAGGCGGAATCCGGGCTCAATTCGGCGGTCAGCACCGCCAACACCGCGATGCAGCAGATCGCCGATCTCAACGCCCAGCTTCAGAGTGGTAACACCACCGATGCCGCGGCCGCGGCCCTGAAGGACCAGCGCGACCAGTATGTCAATCAGTTGTCGCAACTGATGGACATCCGCGTCATCGACAACGGCAACAATCAGATCCAGATCTTCACCAATTCCGGCGTGCAACTGGTCGGTGCCCAGGCCTCGACGCTGTCGTTCAATCCGCAAGGCACGGTGACACCGAACACCCAGTGGGACGCCGACCCGACCAAGAGCACGCTCGGCACCCTCACGCTCAATTTCCCGAACGGCGGTTCGCTCAACCTGATTCAGACCAATTCGATCCGCTCCGGCACCATCGCCGGCTATCTCGAGCTGCGCGACAACACGCTGGTGCAGGCGCAAACCCAGCTTGACCAGTTTGCCGCCAACATGTCGAGCCTGTTGTCCGACAAGACCACGGCGGGTACTGCGGTGAGCTCGGGGCCGTCGAACGGCTTCGATCTCGATCTGTCCGGCCTGCAGAACGGCAATGTAATCCATCTCACCTATACGGATGCCAGCAACGTCCAGCATCAGCTGTCGCTGCTGCGGGTCGACGATCCGTCGGTGCTGCCCTTGTCCAACAGCGTCACTACCGATCCCAACGATCAGGTGATCGGTATCGATTTCTCCGCCGGCATGGCTTCGGTGACGAGCCAGCTCAATGCGGCGCTCGGCTCGGCCGGCCTGCAATTCTCCAACGTCGGCTCGACGCTGCGGGTGCTCGACGACGGCACCGGGACGGCGACCGTGAACGCCGCCTCCGTGACGTCGACCACATCATCGCTGCTGGGTGGCAGCGGCGAGGTGCCGTTGTTCACCGACGGCAACAGCCTTTATACCGGCGCCATCACCGCGGCGGGCCAGCAGTCGGTGGGGCTCGCGGCGCGCATCCGGGTGAACAGCCAGATCGTCGGTGATCCGTCGAAGCTGGTGCAGTACAACGCGACGACGCCGTCCGGCGACACCATGCGACCGGATTTCCTCTACCAGCAGCTCACCACCGGCAAGTCGCTGTATCCGGCGTCGACCGGTTTTGGCACCTCGGCGACGCCGTTCCAGGCGACGCTGTCGAATTTCTCGCAGCAGATCGCCAGCGCCCAGGGCCAGGCGGCGGACACCGCCAAGCAGATCGCCGACGGTCAGGACGTGGTGCTGAGCACGCTGCAAGAGAAGTTCAACACCCAGTCCGGCGTCAACATCGACGAAGAAATGGCGCACTTGCTGTCGCTGCAGAATGCATATGCGGCGAACGCGCGGGTGATGTCGACCGTCAAGCAGATGTTCGACGCGTTGCTGCAGATCTAACGTTATGTTTTGGAGTAGGACATCATGACGGTCAGCGGCGTAGGCATCAAGACATCAATTCTGGCATCGCGAATCCTGAATCTGCAAAGCCGGTTCGACGATCTGCAGACTCAGCTGGCCACTGGCAAGAAATCGAACACCTATGCCGGCATGGGCGCCAACCGCGGCTTCGCCATCGGGTTGCGTGCGCAGATCAGCAACATCGACGCTTTCGCGGACACGATGACCAACGTCAGAACGCGCATCGACGTCGCCAACGCAGCACTGACGCGGATTGTCGGGATCGGAACCACGGTGCAGGGCGCGGCGACGACGTCCTCGACCCAGATCACCAGCAATGGCCAGACCATTGCCCAAGGTACGGCACGCAGTTCGCTCGACGAGATGCTGAGCCTGCTGAACAGCCGGTCGGGCGATCGCTATCTGTTTTCCGGGCGCGCCACCGACACGCCGGCCGCGGCGGCGACCGACGACATTCTCAACGGCGTCGGCGCGCAGGCGGGCCTCAAGCAGCTGATCGCGGAGCGCAAGCAGGCCGACGTCGGCTCCGGCACCGGTCGGCTGACACAGGCGACGCCGACGGCGACGTCGATTTCATTGACCGAGGACGCCGGTCCGTTTGGCCTGAAGCTCGTCGCGATCACCTCGTCGGCCGCAAGCGTCACGATCACCGGGCCGGCCGGCTCGCCGGCCACCGAGTCGCTCGATCTCGGCGCGACCAACCTGAACGCTGGCGACACCATCACGCTGGCGTTCAATCTACCGGACGGCACCACCGAAAACGTGCAGTTGACCGCGACCACGACGACGCCGCCGCAGGCCGGCCAGTTCCTGATCGGCGCCAACTCGACCGCGACCGCCGCCAACCTCAACACTGCGTTGACCACCGCCGTCGACGGCCTCGCCAACGGCGCCCTGGTCGCGGCGTCCGCGATGAAGGCGTCCAGCGAATTTTTCAGCGGCAGCCCGGTGCCGCGCGTCAGCGGTCCGCCGTTCGCCACCGCGACGGCGCAGGTGCCCGGCACGGCTGCGAATACGCTCTCCTGGTATAGTGGTGAAACCGGCACCGACTCCGCGCGCGGCACCGCAGTGGCACGCGTCGACGACGCCATCACCGTGCAATATGGCGCCCGCGCGAACGAGCCGGCGCTGACGGCGCAATTGCAGACCATCGCGGCCATGGCCGCCATGACCACCACGACCGGCGACCCGAACGCCAGCGCCCAGATCGGCGCGCTTTATCAGCGGGTCGCGACAAAACTTCTGGTGCAGACCGGCCAGCAGAGCGTCCAGGACATAGCGGCGGATTTTGCCGGTGCGCAAACCGCGATGAAGTCGGCAGCAGATCGCCAGACCCAGACCCGGAACACCGCGGAGACGATGCTGCAATCGATCGAAGGCGTCACCGACGCGGAGGTCACGGCGAAACTGCTCGCCGTGCAGAACAGCCTCAACGCGTCGTACCAGACGACTGCGATGCTGTTCCAAACCACGCTGCTGAGATACCTCTAGGGTGTGCTGTCCGGCCTAGGTTTGCTCGGCGCATCGGGCGGGCCATTTGGGGTGGCGCGCAGACCCGCGCTTCCAGCGTTTTCGGCCTTCACGCCCGGCAACGACGAACAACAGGATCGTCTGCGCTTTCCCGGGGATTGAAAAGCACGACACGTTTCCAGCCTGCGCCGAAGTGCGAGCGAAGGGCGCCTCAGGAACGGCGCCCCACGCGCAATGTTCGGATTTGCTTAAGACCTGAACGCCGGCTCGCCCGCCGATGGCTTCGGATACTCCCCACCATCTTCACCTTTTCTTCACCATGATTTTGGAACCGGCGCGGTAGCACCGTATATCTGCCGGGTCCGATTCATTTTTCATTGATCATTTGGTTTCAGGGTGCCCGGGTGCGGCCAAGAAGGCCGCGCTGTTGCGTAACACCAGAAAGGTTGTGTCCATGTCTCTCTCCAACATTACGCTCTCGTCTTCGGTTCGCCAGAACCTGCTCTCGCTGCAGGACACCGCGAACTTGCTCTCGACCACGCAGACCCGCCTCGCCACCGGCAAGAAGGTCAACAGCGCGCTCGACAACCCGACCAACTTCTTCACCGCCGCCGGCCTCGACGCCCGCGCCAGCGACATCGGCAACCTGCTCGACAGCATCGGCAACGGCGTCCAGGTGCTGCAGGCCGCCAACACCGGCATCACCTCGCTGTCAAAGCTGGTCGATACCGCGAAGTCGATCGCCAACCAGGCGCTGCAGCAGCCGGGCGGCTACAGCACCAAAGCCAGCCTCAAAACTGACGCGCCGTCCGGCGCCGGTGCGCTCGCCACCCCAGGTACCGCCACCGATCTGACCAACGCCGGCACGAACTCGCTGCAAGGTAAGACGCTGATCTTCAAGACCTCAGCGACCGCGACGACTACACTGACCATCAGCAATGTGGCCGGTGCCGGCAATGTCAACTCGATCGACGCGATCAACACGGCGCTTTCGACGGCTGGCGTTCAACTGACCGCAAGCGTTGACACTACGGGTGCGATTACCTTCACGTCTTCCAACGATGCGGCTTCGCAGACCATCACCAAGACCGGCGCCTTCGCTGCGCCGCCCGCTGGTTCGTCGAGCTCGGTGGATATTTCCGGCACGGTTGGCACCACTGCGGCGGTTACCGCGGCGGTCGCCGACGTCAACTCGCAGAACACCCGTGCGGGTCTCGTTGCTCAGTACAACCAGATCATCCAGCAGATCACGACGACGGCGCAGGACGCGTCCTTCAACGGCGTCAACCTGCTGAACGGCGACACGCTGAAGCTGGTGTTCAACGAAACCGGCAAGTCGACGTCGACGATCGCAGGCGTGACCTTCAATCCGAACGGTCTCGGCCTGGGCGCGGCCACCGTGGGCACTGACTTCATCGACAACGTCGCCACCAACAAGGTGCTGACCGCGCTGAACACCGCCAGCACCACGCTGCGCTCGCAGGCCTCGGCCTTCGGTGCCAACCTCTCGATCGTGCAGATCCGTCAGGACTTCTCGAAGAACCTGATCAACGTGCTGCAGACCGGGTCGTCCAACCTGACCTTGGCCGATGCCAACGAGGAAGCGGCCAACAGCCAGGCGCTGTCGACCCGCCAGTCGATCGCGGTCTCCGCGCTCGCGCTCGCCAACCAGTCGAACCAGAGCGTTCTGCAACTCCTGCGCTGATTTCAGCGAACTATTCGATCCATCACGGCGGCGGGGCTTCGGCCCCGCCGTTTTTTTGTGTCTGAGGTCCTGGCGCCGAAAACCGGCGCGAGCGGGGCATTAACCATGCCCAATAAGGTACCGTTAACCACCTTTTAAAAGCTTTCGTTCATAACGTCTCTGGGTGAAGTCACGTAGTCCGTTGGCGCGGGAGAAGTCGCCGGCGATGCACACTTGAGGAAGGCGTTGAATATGTCCGATATCGTCCTGACGGCGGCAGTCCGCCAGAACCTGCTGTCCCTGCAGAACACCGCCGATCTGCTCTCGACCACGCAGACCCGCCTCGCCACTGGCAAGAAGGTCAACAGCGCGCTCGACAACCCGACCAACTACTTCACCGCCGCCGGTCTCGATGCCCGCGCCGGCGACATCAGCAATCTGCTCGACAGCATCGGCAACGGCGTGCAGGTGCTGCAGGCCGCCAACACCGGCATCACCTCGCTGCAGAAGCTGGTCGACACCGCCAAGTCGATTGCCAACCAGGCGCTGCAGCAGCCGACGGGCTACAGCACCAAGTCCAGCATTCAATTCACCGGCACGGGCGTCGGGGCCGCCCCCGCAGGTCCGGCGACTGCCGCCAACCTCGCGAGCAGCAAGCTCAACGGTGGTGTTTTCACCTTCACCAATTCCGCGGGCACCGCTGTGACGATCACTGTCGGCACGGCTGCCGCGGCCTTCGATCCCACGACCAAGACGGCGACCGTCAAAACTCTCGACCAGCTCAACACGGCGCTGGCAGTGGCGGGCGTCAACCTGTCGGGTTCGATCACCGGCCCGGACGATCTGACCTTCACGTCCACCAACGATGGTGCGGGTCAGACGATCACCGGCACTGCGGCTCCAACCGCGCCGGCGGCGCTCGACGCGATCAACATCAGCGCGAACGCGCTCGGTGGCGGCGCCGGCGGTGCAGTCGTTGCAGCGGTTCCCGATGCGGTGTCCCAGAATGCGCGCGCCACGCTCGTCGCGCAGTACAATCAGGTCATCCAGAACCTGACGACCACGGCGCAGGATGCATCGTTCAACGGCATCAACCTGCTGGACGGCAACTCGCTGAAGCTGATCTTCAACGAAACCGGCAAGTCGACGTTGACGATTGCGGGGGTCAACTTCGACCCGAACGGCCTCGGACTCGCAACGCTCACCGCCGGCACCGATTTCATCGACAACGTGTTGACCGGCAAGGTGCTGACGGCGCTCAACGCCGCCAGCGCCACGCTGCGCTCACAGGCCTCGGCGTTCGGCGCCAACCTCTCGATCGTGCAGATTCGTCAGGATTTCGCGAAGAACATCATCAATGTGCTGCAGACCGGTTCGTCCAACCTGACCTTGGCCGACTCCAACGAGGAGGCGGCCAACAGCCAGGCGCTGTCGACCCGGCAGTCGATCGCGGTCTCCGCGCTCGCGCTCGCCAACCAGTCGCAGCAGAGCGTGCTCAAGCTCCTGCAGTAGACCGGAGCAACGTTCGAGCCATCAAAACGGCGGGGCAGGGTCCCGCCGTTTTTCATTGAAGCCGCGACGGAGCCGGCCGGCAACACCCATAACTTGCTCCGTTGATGAAGCAAAAGCCTTTTTTTTGATGCAGTTTTGCATTCGAATGTTCGGGTATTGTTCCTGATGATTCGTGAAATCGTTTCCGGACACGCGCTCTGCGACGCTGCGGTTTGCAAGGGATGAGGCGATGGCGCTGAAGATTGAATTGAGGCCGTTCGAGCGGATCATTATCGGCGAAAGCGTCATCACCAATTCGGAGACGCGAACCCACTTTTTTATCGAGGGCGAAGCGCCGATCCTGCGCGAGAAGGATATCTTGACGGCGGAGACGGCCAATTCCCCGGTGAAGCGGCTCTATCTCTGCGTACAGATGATGTATCTGGAGAAGGACATCCCGAAGTACCAGGAGCTTTATATGGGCTTCGTCAAAGATTTGCTGGAGGCGGTGCCGAGCTTCAGGCCGCAGATCGAGGCCTCAAGTAAGCTAATTTTAAGCGGCTCGCTTTACAATTCGCTAAAGGAAATCCGCAAGCTTATCAAGCTGGAAGAGGAGTTGCTGAGGTGACGAATGTCTAGTGCTGCCGCCAAGGCCTACTCACGTGTTGCGACCACCACCGCCTCCCCCCGTGATATCGAAGCCCAGGCCCTGCTGAAGGCGGCGAACAAGTTGCAGGCTATCGTCACCAATGAAAATGCGACGATCGAGCAGACCTCCGAAGCGCTGATGTTCAATCGCAAGCTGTGGGCGATCTTTCTCGGCGACGTCTTGCGCGACGAAAACCAGCAGCCGGTGGAGGTGCGACAGAACATCGCCAACATCGGTATCTTCGTTCTGACCCAGACCATGGCGCTGCAGATCAGCCCGCAGGTCGAGCACATCGAGCCGCTGATCGAGATCAACCGCAATCTCGCGGCCGGCCTCAGCGGCCGCATGTGAGTCGCAGCGGGCATCAAGCCGGAAGGTTGAGCTATGGGTGACATCTTCAGCGTTCTCGCGGCTGGCTACACGGCCAAACCCCCGACGCCCCCGTCGCACACGACCTACGTGCCCGTCGATGCCACGCTGTGGGAAGGAACCTGGAAGGGGACCTATTCGACGGGCGAGAAGTTTTCCTTCACGGTGTCCAACGTGGAGGGATTTCGCGCGAAGGTGAGATATCAGAGCGGCAACGGTCCGATCAAATACCAGGACGTCCTGATCAAGGACAACGCCTTCAGGGTGGGCGACTCTAAATTCTTGCTGTCGAAGGCCGGCCACGGCACGATCAAGACCGTGGTCACCAATCCCGCCACCGGGCAGTCGACCCTTAACTCGGCGCCGGTCGATAGAACCTGATTGTTGCGAACTTTGCTTCGGCGCGATCAACATCACGACCACCAGCGATCGAATGCGGCGGGGAAAACTCCGCCGCTTTTTTTTGGCTCCACGTAGCGAGCAAGGCCGCCAATGCCCGGATTCCGTCACATTTGGTAACCGTTGCTAACCATATTTAAAGGCACGGATTGTATGAAAGTTGGGCAGTTTTGAAGTTCCCCAGCGGTCCTGCGAACCGCTCCATTGAGGTCGTGAATGTCCAATGCCGCCCAAGCCTACGCGCGTACGTCACATGCGACGGCATCTCCCCGTGAAATCGAGGCGCAGGCGCTCCTGAAGGCTGCGAGACAGCTTCTGGACGTCCAGGCCAACTGGACCGGTCCCGACAAGAACATGCACGACGCGCTGCTCTTCAATCGCCGGCTGTGGTCGATCTTCATGAGCGCGGTCGAGACAAACGACAACCCGCAGCCGCTGGAAATTCGTCAGAACATCGCCAATATCGGCGTGTTCGTGATGAAGCAGACGGTCGACATGCAGCTGAATCCGGATCCGGCAAAACTGAAGTCGCTGATTGACATCAATTGCAACCTCGCCGCGGGTCTGTCAGGCAAGGTCTGATGGCTGGAGGGCTTTGGTAAGGAGCGGGATGGTCGATCCTGCTTTATCAAGGCAACTGGACCGGTTAGTTCGCCAACGTCGAATCGTTCGAGATCGCGATCTTGAACGTGCCCCCTTGGATCAAGCCTTGCGGTCGGTGGCGAGTAGCCGCGTCGGCGCCCCCCTCGTCAGGTCGAGGGTGCGGAAATAGGCGCGGCGGCGCAGGATCGCCTCGTCGGGAAATTGCCTCACCACCAGGCTCGTTTTTTCGTCGACCACTTGATAGACGATCGACGCCGCGGCGCGATCGATCACCACCTGATGCGACATCGAAGAGTTGGCGACGTCGGAATCGATCCGCGCACGCAGGCTCGCGTCCACCACCGTGACGCTTTGCGCCTGCGGCAGTTCGGTCGCGACCGCCTGGTCAGCCGCTTCGCTGACGGGCGGCGCCACCGGTGTGGCAACCGGCGCCCCCACCGGTCTGATGTTGAAATCCATACTCATGGCAGCCTCCTGGCTTCCCTCGAGTCAAATCCCAACCCCTCTCTGGGCGCAACTATGCCCGGTACCTCTCAACACTGAGTTAGAGAATGCGATGAATGCGGCGCTGAAATCGGCGCGTCAGTTTGATGAAAATTGTCGGTATTTGGCGCCGCGAGCTGCGGCTTGCTCAGAGTGAGCGGCTGACCGTCAGCGGCGTGATGTTGCGCGGTCCCGGAGTCGCGCGCTGTCCGGAAGCCGTGTAGGTGCTGGGAATGTTGCGGCGCTGAATCTCGGTATTGACGCCGCGCACGATGCCTTCGGACACCGCGTGCGCCGTCGCCAGCACCGTGAGGTTGACCTGCAGCATGGCGCGAAATGTATCGTGATGACGATGCAGCGTGGTCAGAAGCTCGGGTGCCTTTTGCGTGAGATAATGCTGGCTGGCCTTCAGATGCGCGACCGCGCCGAGATAGCAGCGGGACAGCTCGGCCTTCTGCGCTTCGAGCGCGATCGCTTCGCGCACCTTGCCGGCGCGAACCAGCTCGGTTTCGCGCTCGATGACGGCGAGCAGCGCGTTCATGGCGTCCATCAGGCTCTCGGCAAGCTTGCGGGCCTCGGCGGGGGACGATGCCACCGGAATCGGCGCGGGCGCCTGCTGCCATTGAGGTTGCGCATTCATGTCGGTATCCCTTTCGATCAGCCGGCGCGCTTGGCTTGCTGCAGGATCAGCGTGCGATAGACGTCGGTGGAAATACCGATGCCGCCGGCCTTGGCGAAACTCTTCGAATATTGTTCCGTCAGCATCGAGCGCCAAACGCCGGTGCCGGTCGTGCTGCCGAACGGGCCTTCACCCTTGATGCCGCTGGTCATTTGCGCGAACATCGAATTCAGGAACACCGCCTCGAAGTCCTGCGACGAAGCCTTGGCCTTGGCCTGCGCCTGCGGCGAGACCTTCGTCAGCGCCTCGGCGAGCTGGTAATCCGGACGGCCGTAGCGCATCGGCATCGCTGCCTTGGCGGGCGTCGCGCCGGTGGCCGGGTTGATCAGGCTGGCCGGCATCACATCACCTCGATGTCGGCCTGGATCGCGCCGGCGGCCTTGATCGCCTGCAGGATGCCGATCAGATCGCGCGGGCCGATGCCGAGGCCGTTGAGGCCGTCGACCAGCTGCTGCAGCGATACGCCGTCCTTGACGACCGCGAATTTCTTGCCGTCCTCGGAGACGCCGACGCTGGTTCGCGGCGTCACCACGGTTCGTCCGCGCGAGAACGGATTGGGCTGGCTGACCTGCGGGCTTTCGGAAATCGTCACGGTGAGATTGCCCTGCGCGACCGCGACGGTGGCGACGCGGACGTCGCGGCCCATCACGATGATGCCGGAACGTTCGTCGATCACGATCTTGGCGGCGAGATCAGGATCGACCTGCAACTGCTCGATCTCGGTCAGGAAGGCGACGACATTGCCCTTGAATTCCGAAGGGATCGCCAGCTGCACGGTGGAGGGATCGATCGGCTCGGCGGTCTTGACGCCGAGAAAGTCGTTGACCGCCGCGGCGATGCGCTTGGCGGTGGTGAAATCGGCATTGCGCAGCGCCAGCCGCACATTGGGCAGGCGGTTGAGCGCGAATTCGATCTCGCGCTCGATGATGGCGCCGTTGGCGATGCGGCCGACGGTCGGCACGCCGCGGACGATCTTGGCGGCCTCGCCCTCGGCCTGGAACCCGGAGATCGCGAGCGAGCCCTGCGCCACCGCATAGACGTTGCCGTCGGCGCCGAGCAGGGGGGTGACCAGCAGGGTGCCGCCCTGCAGGTTCTTGGCGTCGCCGAGCGCGGAGACCGTGACGTCCATCCGCGTGCCCTGGGTGCCGAAGGCGGGCAGGTTGCCGGTCACCATCACGGCGGCGACGTTGCCGGTTCGGATGGTGGCGCCGCGGATATTGACGCCCATGCGCTCGAGCATCGCCTGCAGCGACTGCTTGGTGAAGGGGATGTTGTTGAGGGTATCGCCGGTGCCGTTGAGGCCGACGACGAGGCCGTAGCCGATCAGCTGATTCTGGCGCACGCCCTCGATGTTGGCGAGATCCTTGATCCGCGAGGTCGCGCCCGCGGGCATGGCCGATAGCGCCAGCGCCAGCAGCGCGGCGCAGGCCACTCCAAACACGGTGTTCGAACGGACGCTTGGCATCCTCTGCTCCCCACGAGGTCTTCGGCTGGACCGCCTGGCCACTCCCATGACGGCGATCCGGCATTAACTATGCGAGCTCCGTGCCACGCCCTGCTTATCTCGTAAGATATTGATATATAATAATAATCGTTACGCGTTCGACGCGCCTCTGCGCCGCCGCAACGGCGAAACTGCCGCATCCCGGCAGATTCTGCCGGGTGATTTACGCTTCGTTAACCACAAGGGGGCGAAGCTGCCGCCTACACCCGCGAGACAGCACGATGCGCATCTACGGACCGAACGGCACCACAATCGGGTCTCAGACCGGCAATACCAAGCGCACCTCCTCGACCGGTTTTGCGTTGCCCGACACCAATCCGACCGCGGAGACCCGTTCCGCTGCGCCGCCGAAGGCAGCCGGGAACATCGATGCGCTGCTGGCGCTGCAGGGCGTCGAGGACCCGGTCGAGCGTCGCAAACGTTCGGTGCAGCGCGGTAGAGGCGCGCTTGACGTGCTGGACGACCTCAAACTGGGGCTGTTGTCCGGCAATTTCGACGCTTCCACGGTGAGCCGGCTGCGCGACGCCGCCGCCAACCTCAAAACCTCCTCCGGCGATCCCGGCCTCGACGCGGTCCTGTCCGAGATCGAGCTGCGGGTCGAAGTCGAACTGGCCAAAGCCGGGCAGTTCTGACCCCGCCCAGGCCGGGGCGGCGCTTTTTCACAGGTTCCTGCGCGAAACCCCGGGAAACCCTTGCGCCCGCAGGCTTTCCCGCTTCGGGCGATATTGTCTGTCACAACACGTCGCTATATAAGGCGCGCGCGGACGGACCATTTCCGCCCGCCTTGCACGTGAAGATGGGCTGGCCTTGGAAAAGTTGAAGAATTATCGACCCTCCGAAAAAGAGCCTTTCATGAACGACCGCCAGCGCGATTATTTTCGCGCCAAGCTTCTGGCGTGGAAGGACGAAATCCTGCGCGAATCCCGCATCACGCTGCAGACGCTGCAGGAAGAGAACGTCAATCACCCCGATCTCGCCGACCGCGCCTCGTCGGAAACCGACCGCGCGATCGAACTGCGCGCCCGCGACCGCCAGCGCAAGCTGATCTCCAAGATCGACGCAGCGCTGCAGCGCATCGAGGACAACACCTACGGCTATTGCGAGGAGACCGGCGAGCCGATCTCGCTGAAGCGGCTGGAAGCGCGCCCGATCGCGACGCTCTCGGTGGAAGCCCAGGAGCGCCACGAGAAACGCGAGAAGGTCTATCGCGACGAGTAATTGTGGCCGCCGCGTGCGGCCATTTTGTTGTCTCGTTTGCGGACCCGTTTGGCGGTTATCGCTTCGTTTCCCGATCGGCGCGAAGGTCGGTCTCGTAGTCGCGTCCGGCATAGGCAATCGTCACGATTTCTACCCGCGTTTTCAGCACCCGATAGGCGATGGTCACGCGCCGTTCGAAGGCAACCGTGCGTAGCCCCGGCGTGAGATCGTCGCGCCTGGTGCCCCGATTTGGAAACGTTCCCAGCGACGTGCAAGCAACCTCGATGCGGTCGATGTAGCCGCCTGCATTGGCCAAACCGGATGCTTCGGCGATGTAGCGATAAAGCGCGAGCAGGTCCGCTTCGGCTTGTGGCCGAAAGAAGACCTTAAGTGCCACGCTTGCTCGTCTTCATCGTCCTTCCATGAACCGCCCGCAGACGTTTGAACACGTCAGCTGCAGGAACGCTCTTCCGAGGATCGGCAAGCGAAGCAGCCACCTTGGTACGGAGGTGGTCTTCGATAGCCGCTTCTTCCCGGTCGAGCGCCCGCAGTGCCGAACGCAGTATTTCACTGGCGTTGTCATAGCTACCTGACTTGAGCCGCTTTTCGAGGCTCGCCTGCATCGGTCCGAGTGTAACTGTGATAGGCTTGCTTGTACGCATAGTCTGGTTCCCTGTTCACCAACGAGTTTAGCATATGAGTATGACGATGTCATACAGTTGACCCAAAAAGGCCTTGTCCGATGGACAAAATTCTCGCGGCCGCAAAGGCCATCGCTACCGCCCGCCGCAATCGAACGCCGCTCGCCGCGCTGCCGCCCGACATCGCCCCGCGGGACGAGGCCGAGGGCTACCGCATTCAGCGCGCGCTGCACGATCTATTGTTGCCGCATGCCGGCGCCATGGTCGGCTACAAGATCGGCTGCACCTCTGCGGTGATGCAGCGATACCTCGACATCCCGCACCCCTGCGGCGGCGGCGTGTTCGCCAAGGGCGTGCACGACAGCGGGACGCGGCTTGCGGCAAGCGACTACGTTCGCGTCGGCGTCGAATGCGAGATCGCGGTCAAGCTGGCGCGCGACCTGCTGCCGACGGAAGCGCCTTTCACCGCGGAGTGGGTGGGCGAAGCGGTCGAGGCCTACTACCCCGCGATCGAGATCGTCGACGACCGCTACGTCAAATGGGAAACCATGGGCGCGCCCACTCTGGTGGCCGACGATTTCTTCGCCGCCGGCTGCGTGCTCGGCGAGGCCGTGGAGCGAACCAAAGCGCCCGACCTGCTCAAGGTCACCGGCCGCGCCGTCATCAACGGCGTCGAGGCCGGCCGCGGTACCGGCGACGACGTGCTCGGCCATCCCCATAATGCGCTCGCCTGGCTCGCCAATCATCTCGCCGCCGAGGGCAGGGGACTCCATGCCGGGCAGATCGTGCTGACCGGGAGCCTGGTGAAGACGGTGTGGCTCAAGGCCGGCGACAGCGTGACGATGGAGCTGGCGGGGCTGGGGAATGTGGAAGTCGCATTCACCTGACACGACGATGACGCGATCCCGGGCCGGCGAAAGGATTTCTTAACCGGGAACCCCGTTGTGATCGGCGACATCGGTCGATCCGGCCCGGCATTTGATATTCGTTTAGGGTTCTCCGCGTTGATGGCGCAGGTGTCCGCGCGTCGCGAGGCGGGCGGCATCGGAAAGCGCACCGATCCTCTGCGAGCGAGAGCCCACCGATGGACGATTCAGTTCAGGTCCACTGCACCCGCTGCAGGAACGTGTTCCGGGATCGGGCGCGACGGCTTCAGAACGGCTATTCCAGACAGTGCCCCTGTTGCGAGGTGGTGCTGTTCTTCGAGGAAACCTCCCCCGACAAGAATATCAAGCGCGCGATGACCTCGGCGCGCGGCGTGCGCAAGGCGTTGCGCGAAGAGGAAATGGCTGGCCCGCCGAAGGCCGTTCGCGGCACGCGCCGGTCGTATTGAGAGGCCTCGCTTCGACGTCATTGCTTTGCGAGGAGGGTCGCGCGAAATCGCGCCCGATGACAGGCTCCGCGACGCAATCCAGCTCTCGTCCCTAATTCGCCTTGCCCGTCTGCCGCTTGAGTTCCCCGATCAGCGCCGCCAAATTCCGGTCTTCCGGCGTGAGGATCGCGAGCTGTTCGGCGTAACCGAGCGCGGCGCCGGCATCGCCGGCGGTGCGGCTGAACGAAACCAGCGCCCCCAGGATGTCGCGATCGTTGGGGTGGCGCTTCAAGGCTTCCTTCAAAACGGCCATCGCTTCGTCGCGGCGTCCGCCGGAATTGAGCGCGACGGCGTGGACATAAGCGTAGCGCGCTTGATCCGGCTCGAGCTCGGCCGCCTTGCGCAATTCGGCGAGCGCGTCATCCGGCCGCATGAGCCGGCTCAAGGTCAGGCCGAGGGCGTGATGCGCGGCGGCATCGCGCGGCGACGCACCGAGCGCGGCGCGCAGCACGGCCTCGCCGTCGGTGTCACGACCGCGTTGCCGATAGAGGTCGGCCAGATTGATCGCCGCCGTCGCATATTGCGGGCTGAGTTTCAGCGCGGCCTTGTACTCGGTCTCGGCATCGTCGCTCCGCCCGCGCTGGGCGAGAAAATTTGCCAGCGAGGTGCGGGCTTCCGGCCGCTCGGCATTGGCGCGCTGCGCCGCGATGAATTCCGTGGCCGCCTGGTCGAAGCGCGCGCGATCCGCCGGCGGCTGGCTTGCGGTGGGGACGGCCGCGAGCAATGAGGCCGCCCTGATCCGGACGCCGCGCACGGGATCGGCGAGCAGCGGAGAGGCAATCGGCCAGATCTGATTGGCCGGCACGTTCTCCAGCATGTCGAGCGCGCCGATCCGCGCCATCGGATCGGGATCGGCAAGGGCTGCTCGCGCGGTCGCGATGTTGGCCGGGGAGATGCGGGAGGCGAGTTCTGAAAGCGCGCCGGCGCGCGCGACGGCCGGCGCATTCTTGTCCGCGGCGATCACGCCGAGCAGGGCTGCGGCATCGGCCGCATCGGTTCGCGCGGCATGGAACGCCGCGCCATAGTTCTGCAAGCCCTTGCGGTCGGGACCGAACCATCGCTCGACCGCGGCGGCGGCCCATTGCGCCGGCTTGTCGCGGTGGCAGTCGTTGCAGGCGTTCGGCGTCCCCAGCGTAACCGACAGATCGGGACGCGGCACGCGAAAGGCGTGATCGTGCCTGATATCGACCACCATGTAGGTGCGGGCCGGCATGTGGCACGAGATACAGGTCGGGGCTGCGTCGGCGCTGGCGTGACGGCGATGTCCGGCGTCGGCATACTTGTCGGACGCATGACATTGCAGGCAGACGCCTTCGCCTGAAGCGCGAAGCTTCGCGCTGTGCGGCTCGTGGCAATCGCTGCAGGTGATGCCGGCGGCGAACATCTTACCCTGCTTGAACGGCGTATAATTATACGGCTCCTCGACGTCGCGAAGCTGGCCGTCGGCATGATAGGTGGTGCGCGCCAGCGCTTCGACCGCGTGGGTCTGCGACAGCCACTGGCCGGGCACCCAACCGGCGTGGAACGCGGCGCGGCGCGCGTGGCACAGGCCGCAGGTCTCGACTTCCTTGCGCAGCGTCGCCGGCGCGAGGCTGCGCCGTGCGTTTCCGGTCTGCGCGTCGATCGGCCAGGCGACGTTGCGACGCTCGTCGAAACGCACCAGCAATCCCTTGCTCGAATCCTGCTGCTTGCCGAACGGCCACCAGCTCTGCCGGCCGCGCGCCCATGCGGCGTGATGCGAGCCCTGGCCATGGCAGGCCTCGCAGCCGACGCTGATTTCCGCCCATGTGGTGGCGAAGCGATCGGCCTTGGCGTCGTAGTTTTTGGCGACACCGGTGGAGTGGCACTCCGCGCACATGAAATTCCAGTTCTGGTTCAGTTTGGTCCAGTGCAGGATATCGTCGTGACGGATTTCCTCGTTGGGTGAGAGGTGAAACCAGCGGCGGCCGCCTTTGGCTGACGGCCTCGAATCCCAGGCGAGCGACAGCGCCTGGATGCGTCCGTCAGGGAATTCGACGAGATATTGCTGCAGCGGATCGATGCCGAAAGTGTATTTCACCTCGAACACGGCGAGCTTGCCGTCGGGGCCGTCGGTCTCGACGAGAAATTTGCCATCCTTGCGGAAGAAGCGCGAACGCACGCCGAAATAGTCGAAGCTGGCGTCGTTGAAATCGCCGAGCACGGTCTTGTCGGTGGCGTGCTGCATCGCGGCCTTGTGCTGCGAGGCATTCCACAGCTTTGCCTCCGCCTGATGGCAGCCTGCGCAAGTCTCGCTGCCGACGAAGGTCGCGACGGCAACGGTGGCAGTTTCGGGACGGGTTGGCGACGGTTTGCCATTGAACCACGATTGCCATAACAGGCCGCCGGCGAACACAGCCATGGCAACGGCAGCGACCGCGAGTACCATGGCGCGCATTGTGAACGGCTTTGCAACGCCGTCCGGCGTCTCCCGTTTTGAAACCGCGGAGTTAGGCTCGGAGCGCTTAATCGAATCTTTGCCGCTGCGAGAACGTCGGGATTTTGCCAAGCGAACAGTCCTTCCCGGCGCAATCTAGGACAACTAACCCAGGGAGGCTATCTCGATCGAGATGCCGCGCAGCCGAGTCGGGGATTCCCCGGGGCAATGCTCGCCAGGTCGCCAGACGAAAAAATGGCCGCCGCCGGGGGAGCGGCGACGGCCCTTCGTCCAGATTGCTCATGGGGGAGAGTGTAAGATACTCTGGACGACGTAATTGCCTGAGGGATCTAGTCGGCCAACGCTTTCTTGATGACAGCTTCCTTTCGGGCTTTATCGGCGTCGTCGCGATCGGCCTTCTTCATTTCCTTCAATTCAATCGTGACCTTGCCGATCTTTCCGGTGAACTTGAAGGGCACCTTGTAGGCTTCGGTGACGGGTGTGCCCTCATCCGCGCCGACGTCTGTGCCGTCATCCGCAGAGAAGAAGCAGCACTGGGTACGATCGATGCGGCCGGTGGCGACGGTTTTCCCGTTGAACAGTATCGTGCCGACGCCGCCCTTGCCGAGACCGCCGCCGTCATAGGCGAACTCGAAGCGCAGCGTCCCTTTCCCGGCAGGCAGCGCCTGCTTGGCGGCTATCGTGTAACGCTGCAGGCCGAGAAAATTGTAGGTGTAGGTCGGCTTGCCGTCCTTCAGATAGAGACTCCAGCCGCCGAACCGCCCGGCCTGGGCAATGATCGCACCGTTGGCGCCGGTCTTCGGGACTTCCACGTCCGCTGTAATCGTGTGGGACTGGTTCTTCAGGTTGATGAAGACATTCTCCGACATGCCGAGCATTCCCTGGTAAACGGTCAAGGAGGTGCGGCCCGCCATCAGGTCGGGGCGTCCTACGAGCAAGGCGTTGGTACGCTCCAGGGTCCGGTCGTCGAGCGGCAGAACGGTATATTTGACCGCTTCCTTCAGGAAGAGTTCCTGCATTTCCTTCAGCTTGTCGGGATTCCTGGCAGCCAGATCATTCCTCAGGCTGAAGTCCGACCGCGTATCGTAAAGTTCCCAGATATCCTGTTCGAGCGGCCGGCGCGGCTTGGTTTCCCACGCCGCCCGGTGAACCGTGCCGGCCAGCCAGCCGTCACTGTAGATCGCGCGGTTGCCGAAGATCTCGAAATACTGCGTGGTGTGAGTGCTCGGCGCCTTCGGATTGGCGAAGGTATAGGCCATGCTCGCGCCTTCGATGGGAGTCTGCGGCGTTCCATTGACGCTCTTCGGTTCGGGCAAGCCAGCCGCTTCGAGGATCGTCGGCGCGATGTCGATGACGTGATGCCACTGCGAGCGCACCTCGCCCTTCGCCGCGATTCCCTTTGGCCAGTGAACCACCATGCCGTTGCGGGTGCCGCCGTAGCTGGAGGCGACCTGCTTGGTCCAGGTGAAGGGTGTGTCGCCCGCAACCGCCCACCCGGCGGCGTAGTGACCGTAGGTCGAGGGGCTGCCGAGTTCGTCGTAATGCTTGATGATGTCCTGAACGGTCTCTTGCACGCCATTGAAATAGGTCATCTCGCTGAACAACCCGTTCATGCCGCCTTCGGCGCTCGCGCCGTTGTCGCCGACGATGTAGAATACCAGCGTGTTGTCGAGTTGGCCGGTCGCCTTGATGGCGTCGATCAGGCGGCCGATCTCGGTGTCAGCGTATTCGCCAAAGCCGGCGAACACTTCCATCTGCCGGGCGAACAGCTTCTTCTCGTCGGCGCCGAGCTTGTCCCAATCCTTGATGGCTTCGGGCTTGGGCGCGAGCCTGGTGTCCGGGGGCACCACGCCGAGCTTGATCTGGCGGGCCAGCGTTTCCTCGCGCAGTTTGTCCCAGCCCTGGTCGAACTTGCCCTTGTACTTGGCGATCCATTCTTTCGGCACCTGATGCGGCGCGTGGGTGGCGCCGGGCGCGAAATAGATGAAGAACGGCTTATCCGGCGTCAGCGACTTCTGGTACTGGATCCAGTCGATCGCCTGGTTGGTCATATCATTCATGAAATGATAGTTCGGGTCCTGCGACGGTTCGACCAGGGTCATGCCGTCGTAGAGCAGCGGCGCCCATTGGTTGGTCTCGCCACCGATGAATCCATAGAATTTGTCGAAGCCGGAGCGGGTCGGCCAACGGTCGGTCGGGCCGGAGGGGCTGACCTCCCAAGCCGCGGTCTCGTGCGACTTGCCGAACGCAGCAGTGCTGTAGCCGTTGAGCCGGAGCATCTCCGCGACCGGCGCGACGCTATTGGGGCGCTGCCCGGTCTGCCCGGGGAAAGCGGTAGCGGTCTCAGTAATCGAGCCCATGTTGTTCATGTGATGATTGCGACCGCTGAGCAGCGCGGCTCGTGTCGGCGAGCAAAGTGCCGTGGTGTGAAACTCGTTGTAGCGCAGACCCTCGTTGGCGAGCTTCTCCACCGTTGGCATCCTTACCGGCCCGCCGAATGCGCTCGATTGTCCGAAGCCCATGTCGTCGATCAGCACAATGAGAACGTTGGGCGCGGCGGCTGGCGCCTTGACCTCGAATCGCGGCGGCGGCGTCGCATTGCGTGCGTCAAACACGGTGCTGTGCGGATACTGGGGTTCTGGAATTGGCAGCACCGAGCGATCGGTCGGCAAGACGACGGCCGCGGGCGCGGCCTGCTGGGCGTTTGCGGAAAACCCGAAAGACGTCATCAAGGAAAGTGTCAGGACGAACAAGGCTGATCGTTTCATAATGACTTCCCCTATACGAGAATCGCAAAGCGCCTTCCGGCAACGAAGGTAGTCGATGAAGGTAGTTAAAGATGACGACCGCAGAGCGACAGCCTTTCGAAATCAGCTACCCTGACAGTCACCTCGAAACATGATCCAATCAGCGCCTGCCGACGCGATTGACCGGACCGCCGCGATTCATCGGCGTGCCACGGACGCCGACGCCGGGAGTCACCACGGCTCGCGCGACCGGCCGCGGCCGCAGCACGACGCCCGGCCTGACGATGCAACCGACGGGGTACTCGATGTATTGGCAGTAAACCACGGCGCTGGCTTGTTTGGTGCCAGCAGCCATGAACCCGGTTACCAGCAGTGCCGATAATGCTATCGAAAGCTTCATGTCGGTCTCCGTTGTTTCAGAAGTCCCAAATGACCCCAACAGGATGACCTGCTCGTTGATGCAGGTCAATGTGTCAGCCGTAGGCCTGAGTGAAAGGCGCGAACCGTCTGTGACGGGGTCGGAAGATCGGCGAGGTGGGATCCTATCTGCGGCATTTGAATAGCACCGCTTGAGCTGACGCATCTCATGCGCGTCATTTGCTATTTCGGTTTTTGCTCGCGCCTCGGAGCTTAGGCGCGGGAGAAAGCAACTTGGCCGCGTCTGCCATTTGCATGCAAGTAAGAAGGTCGACATAGCTGTCGCTTCCGGCTGCCGTCGCCTCGCCCTCGCATTGGTCTCTGATCTCGTTGGAGTTCGAGAGCCAAACGGAATTCAGCTGTTGTTGCGCGTCATTCTCGTCGCGCATGCAATCCTCGTAGCTCTGGGGCAGGGCGAGGCCCATCGCCTTGTCGGCTGCGACCGTCGCCCTGCATGTCGCCTCGACATTGAGTTTGGGAACGCGATCGCTGACAGGGATCGCCACTTGACCGCCAATCATCGCCATCGATAACAGCGCAATCTTCATCAGAGCCTCCTCCGAAAAGTGAGAAGCATATCAGACGGATGGTTACGACGGTACGCTTGATTCAGCTCAACGATCCCAAATCGTCCATGGCTTCCGTCAGCGTCAATATCGCTGACACAGATGAAGCAAGATCATCGACATGTTTGCAAGGGGTTTATGCAATCACGCGTTCGTCATTCACGCTTGATACAAATCAAACCGCTTTACGAGTTGAAGGGGCATAAGTTTTTTGCATTCTGCAGGAGGTGGTTCATGAATTGCTCTCCCATTATTCGTACGATGATTATCGCTGGTGGTCTTCTTTGTGTGCCGGCTTTGGCATTGGCCCAGGGAACGCCCGCTGCCCCGCCGCATGTTCCGCTGCAAAAGACGATCGGCGGGCAGGCCAAGCCCGAGGTCGTGCCGTCGCTGATTGTCTTGAATTCGAAAGGTGTGAGCCTGCAAGGCAACAAATTGGTGTTGACCGGAGTGGCGCCGAATTCCATCGTCTTCGCCGATCGCCCGGTGCGCGCCGCCGGTCATGATCTCACCACGCACATCATCGACGATTGGGCCAAGGGCAGCGATAACTTCGCCAAGGATCCGCCGAACGCCACGGTTTCGGGATTTACCAAGGACGGCTCCGGCGTAAAGGATGTCGTGGTCGTGCTGAAGAGTCCCAAGCTCGAGGGCGAACAGTTGACATTCGACGTCGATGTGCTCGAGGGCGACTTGAAGGGGGCCGATGGCGCCGCCTCTGTCTTCATCGACATTATCGGCCGGCCGTTCACCCCGATGTCGTTCGCGGGCGTCGCGCGCCGTACCGCCTATCGCGGGGCCTACTATGCCGGCGCGGCGGCGGTGGGAGCCGCTGCGGTCGGTGCCGCCGCTTACGGCCCGTATGCGCGCCCCGCATGCGGCTATTACCCCTATCCACCCTGCTATTGAGCCGAAGAACGTAGCGACCGTTCCGCACGAACCGCGGGGCGGTCACGAAAATCCAATCGTCCGATATTTGACCTGAATCGAGAGCAAACGCGCCATCGTCTGCCATCCTGTAATTGTCTGCTCCACGCGATGAAAATACATGTCTCAAATGTTGCCGCAGCTTCAGGCGGCGTTCGATCGTACCGGGAGAGCTTCATCATGAAATCCTATCAATCGGTTTTCGCAGCATTGAGCGTGTCGTTGCTGGTTTCCGTTTCGGCAGGCGCGCAACAGATCACCGGCGTTCCGGGCTCGCCCAGCGCTACGACAACCATTCCCGGCGATCAGCTTCCGGCGCCGCCGGAGAAATTCGGCGGCAAGATCGAGCGCGAGGCGACCAAGTCGACGCCCTATTGGCCGGCGCGGATCGTGCCGCCGAAGGGCGCGCCGAACGTGCTGCTGATCATCACCGACGATTCCGGCTATGGCGTGCCTTCGACCTTCGGCGGCGTGATTCCGACGCAGGCGCTCGACCGCATCGCCAGGGACGGTCTGCGCTACACCAATTTTCACTCGACTGCGCTGTGTTCGCCGACCCGCGCCGCGCTGATCACCGGCCGCAACCATCACTCGGTCGGCTACGGCGTGATCGCCGAGCAGGCCACTGGCTTTCCCGGCTACGACAGCGTCATCACCAAGGACAAGGCCACGATCGGCCGCATCCTGCAGGACAACGGCTACCACACCGCCTGGTTCGGCAAGAACCACAACACCCCGGAATACCAGGCGAGCCAGGCAGGCCCCTTCGATCAGTGGCCGACCGGGATGGGCTTTGAATATTTCTACGGCTTCATGGGCGGCGACACCAATCAGTGGGAGCCGGGCAATCTGGTCCAGAACACCACGCCGATCTATCCCTACGTCGGCAAACCCGGCTGGAACCTGATGACGGCGATGGCCGACGAGGCGATCGACTACGTCAATCGCGTTCATACATTGTCGCCCGAGCAACCCTTCCTGATCAAGTTCGCGCCGGGCGCCACCCACGCGCCGCACCATCCGACGCCTGAGTGGGTCAAGAAGATCAGCGACATGAAGCTGTTCGACCAGGGCTGGAACAAGCTGCGGGAAACCATCTTCGAAAACCAGAAGAAGCTCGGCGTCATTCCGCAGAACGCCAAGCTGACGCCGTGGCCGAAGGACCTGATCAAGGAATGGGACCAGCTCAACCCCGACGAAAGGAAGCTGTTCATCCGGCAGGTCGAAATCTTCGCCGCCTACGTCGCCTACGCCGACAATGAAATCGGCCGCGTCATCCAGGCGATCGACGACCTTGGCAAGCTCGACAACACGCTGGTGATCTACATCAACGGCGACAACGGCACCAGCGCCGAGGGCCAGCCGAACGGCACGCCGAACGAAGTGGCGATGTTCAACCAGGCCAACCCATCGGTCGAGGAGCAGCTGAAATATTTCTACGACGTCTGGGGCACCGACCGCACCTACAACCATATGTCGATCGGCTGGGCCTGGGCATTCGACACGCCGTTCTCCTGGACCAAGCAGATAGTGTCGCATTTCGGCGGCACCCGCCAGGGCATGGCGATCTCGTGGCCGAAGGGGATCGCCGACAAGGGCGGCATCCGCCATCAGTTCCATCATGTCATCGATGTCGTGCCGACGATCCTGCAGGCAGCCGGCATCAAGCAGCCGGCCATGGTGGACGGCATCAAGCAGAGCCCGATCGAGGGCGTCAGCATGATGTACACCTTCGATGCCAAGAATGCGAACGCGCCCTCGACACACAAGACGCAGTATTTCGAGATGTTCGCCGACCGCGCGATCTATAATGACGGCTGGATCGCCTCTACCAAGGTCATGCGGCCGCCGTGGGTGACGGTTGCCAAGCTGCCGAGCCCGCTCGACTATCCCTGGGAGCTTTACGATCTCAAGAACGACTGGACGCAATATGAGGATGTCGCGGCCAGGAATCCGGCCAAGCTGAAGGAGATGCAGGAGCTGTTCTGGAAGGAAGCGCAGAAATACCAGGTGCTGCCGCTCGATTCGTCGATGGCCTCGCGGATGATCACGCCACGGCCGAGCCTGAGCGCCGGCCGCACCTCCTTCACCTGGATCCGCCCGCTCACGGGAACGCCGAACGGCGACGCGCCGAGCCTGCTCAACGCCTCCTACAATTTCAAGGTGGACGTCGAGGTTCCGCAAGGCGGCGCCGAGGGCATGCTGATCACGCAAGGCGGGCGGTTCGGCGGCTACGGCCTCTACGTGCTGAAGAACAAGCCGGTGTTCACCTGGAACCTGGTCGACCTCAAGCGCGTGCGCTGGGAAGGGCCGGAGCTGACCCCCGGCAAGCACGTGATCGAGTTCGATTTCAAGTATGACGGTCTGGGCGCCGCGACGATAGCGTTCGGCGACTACAGCGGCATCGGCAAGGGCGGCACTGGCGAGCTCAAGGTCGATGGCAAGATGGTCGCGACCGAGAAAATGGAGCATACGCTTCCCTTCATCCTGCAATGGGATGAGTCGCTCGATATCGGGTCGGACACCGGCACGCCGGTCGACGACAACGACTACAGCGCGCCGTTCGCCTTCACCGGCACACTGAACAAGATCGCGCTGACCATCGACCGGCCGAAATTGAGTCCCGCCGACATCAAGCGTCTGCAGGACGCGGCGCGGGCGGCCGGCGACGGACCGTCAGCCGATGCCGGCGGTGCCTCGGCTGAGGCCGCCGCGCCGCAGGTTTCGAGCGGTGTCGGCCTGAGCCTGCTTCAGAAGGTGGAGTTGCGCCTGGACAAGCGTGAGGGCTGCCGCAAGCAGGCCCAGGCGCTGGCCCTCGGGCTTGTCGAACGAGTCCAGTACGTCCGCAACTGCATGAAGTGAGATGCGGCCGAACCGGCGGTCGCGTGAAGACTCGGTCTCGTGCAGCGCGCAATAATCGAATTGCGCGCTGCCGGGATGTGGCATCAAAGCCTCACGCGGGATAGATCGACGCCTTCGGGCCATTTTCATCTTGCGTCGCGAAATCTCCAGGAATCAACTGGCTTTGCCATCGAACTTGCGGGGACCGCCAATGCAACCTGAGATATCGGTATTGAGATCCGGCATTTTGCGGCGAAAGTTGAGCGCCGGCTTGGCCGCCACCGTGCTTGCTGCGCTTTCTCCTCAAATCGCGCGTGCCGACGAAAGCGGCGTCTCGTTCTGGCTTCCGGGATTGTACGGCAGCCTCGCCGCCACGCCGGCCACGCCGGGCTGGTCGGTCGCCGCGATCTACTATCATACCTCCGTGGGCGCCTCGGGGGCGGCGGCCGCATCGCGGGAATTCCAGGTCGGGAGATTTTCGCCGACCGTCAACATCGATCTCAATGTGGCCTTGCGCGGCCAGGCCGACCTGGTGCTGATCGCGCCGACCTATACTTTCGCGACGCCGGTGCTCGGCGGCCAGTTGTCGGCGACGCTCGCCGGCGTCTACGGCCGGAATTCCGCGAGCCTCGACGGCACGCTGACCGTGGGGGCGGGGCCGATCGTGACCACGCGCAATGGATTCCTCGAAGACGCGCTCGTCTCCTATGGCGATCTCTATCCGACCTTGAAGCTGAAGTGGAACAACGGCGTCCACAACTACATGGTCTACGGCGCGGGCGACATTCCCGTCGGCGACTACAATCCGAACCGGCTGGCCAATATCGGCATCGGTCACGGCGCCATCGATTTCGGCGGCGGCTACACCTATTTGAATCCCGCGACCGGCACGGAATTCTCCGGCGTCGGCGGCTTCACCTACAATTTCAAGAACCCCGATACCCAGTACCAGAGCGGCATCGATTTCCATTTCGACTGGGGCGTGTCGCAGTTCCTGTCGAAGCAGGTCTTTGTCGGCTTCGTCGGCTACGCCTACCAGCAGATCACCGACGACTTCGGTCAGCCCGCCATTCTCGGCGGCTTCCGCTCGCGCGTTCTCGGCGCGGGCCCGCAGATCGGATATATCTTTCCGATCGGCAGCAACCAGGCATTTCTCGGCCTGAAGGGATATGGCGAGTTCGACGCCGCCAACCGGCCGTCCGGCTGGAATACCTGGCTGACATTCTCGATCTCGGAGGCCGCACCCGCCAGCACGATGACGCCGACCAGACATATCGTGCGGAAGTAGGCCGGCGGCGTTTATCGGCCGTCGCCCGGTAGCGCCGGAAACAACCACGGCCTCCGCCAGGGGAGCTGACGGAGGCCGCGTTGGAACACTTCATCGCGCCTAGGTTCGCAATGAGGTGTGGGAGCTCTTGAAACGAACGACTAGAACGGCAGCAACACGTCCATCACCTGCTGGCCGTATCGCGGCTGCTGGACGTCGGTGATCTGGCCGCGGCCGCCATAGGCGATGCGGGCCTGCGCGATCTTCGAGGAGTCGATGGTGTTGTCGCTCTGGATGTCCTCCGGGCGCACGATGCCGGCGACGATCAGTTCGCGGATTTCGAAATTGACCCGGATCTCCTGCTTGCCCTCGACCACGAGATTGCCGTTCGGCAGCACCTGCGTGACCACGGCGGCGACGCTGGTCTGCAGGGCTTCCTGGCGATTGACCGAACCCTTGCCGTCGCTGGAAGACGTGGAGTCCGTGGTCAGGAGGCGGCCGGGCAGGATCTTGTTGGGCTGCGTGATCGTTTGGGAGCCGATGAAGTCGGTGATGCCCGAATCTTCCTTGCTGGTGCGGCTGCGCTGGGTCTCGTTGGCGATATTGGCCTTGTCGGTGAAATTCACGGTCACCGTGAGCAGGTCGCCGATCCTGGCGGCGCGCTGGTCCTTGAAGAAGGCCCGGGAGCCGTTGCGCCACAATGAATTGGCGTTGTAGGAGGCGGTCTCCGGCTTCGGCATCGGCATCTGCACCGGCTTGTAGCCCGGCTGCGCCGTCGGATTCTCGATCTCGGTCAGCTTCGGCTTCTCGCCGATCTGCGACAGCCGGTCGATCGACGAACACCCGCTCGCAAGGGCTGCGGTCGCCAGCAGCGTGCCGGTAACGATGAAGCGATGGATACGGGAAGCGTACATCTACATTACTCGGCTTTTGGAGACACGGGCGTATTGGCGTTGGCGGCGGCGACCGCGACCGGCGCTGCGTCGATGGCGGAGGTCGCGTCTGAGGTGTCGGGCAGCCGGGGCGTCGCGACCGTGATCGATACCTGGCCGCGGCCGGTGACGACGCCGGAAATGGTGCGCTTGGATTGCAGGTTGAGCACGTTGACGACATCGCCTTCGGTGCCGCTCTCCAGCGCCTTGCCGCGGATGGTGAGATAGAGTCCGGCGGCCTGGTAGGTCAAAGTGACGCTCTGGTCGCGCTGCACCAGATCGGGCTTGGCGAGATCGGCGAGCCGCACCGCCTGGCCGGCGCGCAACTGCCGGCGCGCCTGCATGCCGACCGCGCGGTCGCGGCGGGCGGCGTCGTTGCCGACCTCGGCCTTCGGCCGGCGCTCGATCACCACGTCGGAGGCTTTCAGCACTTCATTGCGCTCGACGCCGCGCGCCAGCACCGCGGCCTCGACGGTCTCGATCACGGTGCCGGCGAAGCGCAGCTTGACCGGGGCCGCGCCGCCGTCGTTCGATATCTCGAGCGTCACGTCGAAGCGGCCGTTGCGCGCGTCGTAGCGCACCGAAGCGGGGTGCAGCGCGCCGCTGTTGGCGGCGTCCAGCCTGACATCGCCGGCGTCGCGGTCGAAGGTCAGGCCGAGATTGGCGGCGTCGCCGAGGCCGTTCCGGCGCTCCAGCGCACGGGCGACGGCGAGCTCGATGTCCTTGCCCTCCAGCGTCCGCGCCAGCCGGGTGACGGAAATCTCCCTGAGGTCGCGGGTGTCGACACCGATCACCTGGTGCGCGCGCAACGCGGTCAGCACCCGGTCGACCGGCAGCGTCCCTGTCGTGCCGAGATCCGGCGCGCGATAGATCGCGATTCCCGCCGCGGGGCCGGCGTTGTCGATGACGTCGCCGATCCGCACCAGGTCGCCCGATACCGTGACATTGGCGCGCAGCACCGGCGTCGCGATGGCGCCGTCTCGGGTCTGGCCCAATGCGGCCGCGGATGCGGCGGCGAGCAGGGCGATGGCGAGGGAAAGCGAACGGACGAACATTTTCAGCGTCCTCAGCGGAACATGTTGGAAGTGGATTGCAACATCTGGTCGGCGGCGCTGATGACCTTGGCGTTCATCTCGTAGGCGCGCTGCGCCGCGATCAGGTCGGAGATCTCGGAGACCGGATCGACGTTGGCCTGTTCGAGGTTGGACTGCTGCATGTCGCCGAAGCCATCGGTGCTGGCGATGCCGTCCTGCGGCGTGCCCGAGGCCGGGGTGTCGGTGAACAGATTGTCGCCGATCGGCTGCAGGCCGGCCTTGTTGATGAACCGCGTCAGCCCGATCTGGCCGACGGTGGTCGGCGTGGTCGATCCCGGCAGCGTCACCGTCACCTGGCCCTGCGAGTTGATAGTCAGGCCGGAGGCGCTCTGCGGTATCGTGATCGTCGGCTGCACCGGATTGCCCTGCGCGGTGACGACGCGGCCCTGCGCGTCCATCTGGAATGAGCCGTCGCGGGTATAGGTGTAGGTGCCGTCGGGCATCTGGATCTTGAAGAAGCCTTCGCCGCGGATCGCGATGTCGAGTTCGTTGCCGGTCGGCAGCAGCGAGCCCTGGCCCATCAGCCGGGGCGTGCCCACCGTCTTGACGCCGCCGCCGAGATCGATGCCGACCGGCAGGATGGTGCCCTGGTCGGAGGCCTGGGCGCCGACCCGGCGGACGTGGTCGTAGATCAGGTCCTGGAACGCGGCGCGTTGCTTCTTGTAGCCGGTGGTGCGCATGTTCGCGATGTTGTTGGAAATCACCTGAACGTTGAGTTCCTGTGCCGCCATTCCGGTCGCTGCGGTGTAAAGAATGCGCATGGTTGGTTCTCCTTACGCCGGAACGTCGGCGAGCCGGTCGAGAGCGGTTTTGCGCAGGTCGCCCTGCTGCTGCAGCATGGACGAGATCTGCGTGTAGGTACGCGTCACCTCGATCATGCGGCTCATCTCGGCCACGGAATTGACGTTGGATTTTTCGATGAAGCCCTGGCGCAGCTTCGAGGCGGTGTCGGGCTGCGCCGCGGTGCCGGCGCCGGCCGAATAGAGGTTGGAGCCTTCCTTCACCAGCTTCTGCGCGTCGGCGAACGAGACCAGCCGCAGCTTGCCGCGCACCGAGTCGATCCGGTTGTTGCCCTCGACGACCGTGACGTTGCCGTCGCCGGCGATGGTGACTGCCTTGTCGGTCTGCTGAATCACGATCGGGCCGCTGGCGCCGAGCACCGGGTAGCCGGAGACGTTGACGATCTGGCCGAGGTTGTTGATCTGCAGTCCGCCGTCGCGGGTGTAGCGCTCGCCGGCCGGAGTCTGCACCACCAGGAAGCCGTTACCCTCGATCGCGACATCGAGCGGGTTCTTGGTCTGCTCGACCGGTCCCTGCGAGAAATCCTTGAAGGTGCCGCGGTCCTGCACATAGCTGACCCGGCGGTCGCGTCCGACGAAATTGTCTTCATGCGCGCGCGAGTTGAGGAATTCCTCGAACAGCGAGCGGTCGGCCTTGTAGCCCGTCGTGTTGACGTTCGCGACGTTGTTGGCGACGACATCCATCTGTCGTTCCAGCACCATCTGCCGCGATAGTCCGATGAGAAGCGTATTCTCCATCGGTGGTTCTCCCCTGATCGATCCGAAAGAGGCTCTCCCAAGCCGTTCGCGGATCCTGCCGAACCGAAGGCTCTCCCAAGCCGCGGTTCGCCATACTCAGAGCGAAAGCCGTGCCAGTTGGGAAAATCTCCAGTTTGGAATGGCTTAGGTGTTTCGGAGAGGGCCCGGAGGGGCGGCAATAAGGTCTTGTTGACCATGTTTGCCCGGCAGTTTTTTCCTACCCGTTGGGCAAAAGAAAGGTTCCGTTAACCATTATTACCTTAGCGTCACCATCCAGAGAGCGCGTGTGCGCTGGGGGCATTTGTATCGCGTCATAGCCTGCCTCACGGCATCGGGTTGGTTTCCTAATACTTCGGCGGGCGGGCGATGGCAGACAACGATCAGATGGAAGGCGGCGCTGACGGCGGCGAAGCCGCGGCTCCGGCCCCGAAGGGCAAGCTCAAGCTGATCATCGCGGTCCTCGGCCTGTTCGCCATCATCGGCGGCGGCGCCGGGGCCTGGTTGCTCTTCTTCAAGGGCGGCCACGGCGAGGAAAAGCACGCCGAGGCTTCGCCGGCGGCGAAGCCGGCCGTGTTCATGGATGTGCCGGACATGCTGGTCAATCTGGTCGGGCTGCCCGGTGAGCGCGTGCAATACCTCAAGGTCAAGGTCGTGCTCGAGGTCAGGGAAGAAAAGCAGGTCGAGGCGATCAAGCCGGCGATGCCGCGCGTCACCGACATCTTCCAGACCTACCTGCGCGAGCTGCGGCCGGCCGATCTCTACGGCTCCGCCGGCCTGTTTCGCCTCAAGGAAGAACTGACCAAGCGGGTCAACGTGGCGGTCGCGCCGAATACGGTCTCGGCCGTGTTGTTCAAGGAAATTGTCGTCCAGTGACCAGACGGATCTAGCATCATGGCGGGCAATCCACTCGACGACCAGGACGCAATCGCAGCCCAATGGGAAGCGAGCCTGGATTCCGAGGATCCGGCGGAAGCCGCGGCCGCGGCCGCCGCCAACGAAATCTCCGGCACCATGGCGCTGCAGTGGGCCGCGATGGTCGAAGATGGCAGTCGCGACTTCGGCGGCGGCAAGAACGGCGGCGAGCGCGTCCTGTCGCAGGAGGAAATCGACAATCTGCTCGGCTTCTCCGTCGGCGAAGTCAATCTCGACGACAATTCCGGCATTCGCGCCATCATCGATTCGGCGATGGTCTCCTACGAGCGTCTGCCGATGCTCGAAATCGTCTTCGACCGCCTGGTGCGGCTGATGACCACTTCCTTGCGCAACTTCACCAGCGACAACGTCGAAGTCTCGCTCGATCGCATCACCTCGGTGCGGTTCGGCGACTACATGAATTCGATCCCGCTGCCGGCGGTGCTCAGCGTATTCAAGGCCGAGGAGTGGGAGAATTTCGGCCTCGCCACGGTGGACTCGAGTCTGATCTATTCGATGATCGACGTTCTGCTCGGCGGCCGCCGCGGCCAGACCTCGCTGCGCATCGAGGGCCGGCCCTATACGACGATCGAAACCAATCTGGTCAAGAGGCTGGTCGAAGTCGTGCTGGCCGACGCCGAGCAGGCGTTCCGGCCGCTGTCGCCGGTCAAGTTCACGATCGACCGGCTGGAAACCAATCCGCGCTTCGCCGCCATCAGCCGGCCCGCCAATGCCGCGATCCTGGTGCGGCTGCGCATCGACATGGAAGACCGCGGCGGCAATATCGAACTGCTGCTGCCTTACGCGACCATCGAACCGATCCGCGCCGTTCTGCTGCAGATGTTCATGGGCGAGAAATTCGGCCGTGATCCGATCTGGGAAGGACATTTCGCCACGGAAGTGGCGCAGGCGCAGATCTCGGTCGATGCCGTGCTCTATGAGGCCGATATCCCGCTCAAGCAGCTGATGAAGCTGAAGGTCGGCGACACCCTGCCGCTCGAAATGCGCGCCGACGCGCTGGTCGCGGTGCGTTGCGGCAGCGTCACCCTGACCGAAGGGCGGATGGGGCGCGTCGGCGATCGGGTCGCCATTCGCGTCACCAAACAGCTCCGCAAGCCGAATACCACCTTCGCGATGTTCGAGAAGGCCGATGAGCAAACCAAGTTGATGGAGGCCCAATGAGTCATTCATTTGGAATTGTGATCGAGAGCCTGGTGGCGGTGCTGCTGCTGCTGACGATCGGCTATTGCATGCTGCTGAACACCAGGCTGAAGCGGCTGAAGGCGGACGAGCATTCGCTGAAGGCGACGATCGGGGAACTGATCACCGCCACCGAAATCGCCGAGCGCGCCATCGGCGGCCTCAAACACACCGTTCGCGACGTCAACGAGAATCTCGGCAACCAACTGACCGCGGCGGCCCAGATGTCGCAGCAGCTGAAGAAACATCTCGCCGAAGGCGACAACGTCATCCGCCGACTGTCCAAGATCGCGCTCGCCGCAAGGCCGTTGTCCGAATTGGAACCGGTGGCGCCGGCGGCTCCCAGGGTATCGTCGGCCAAGGCGGTTGCCGCGGCGGCGCAGGCGTTCTCCGAGCGCAGAAGGTCTGATGGCCTGGCTGCATGAAATCCTTTCGTGACATTCGCGTTATCCCGGTCGTCCTGATCGCGATCCTCGGCCTTGCCGTGCTCAAGGTCGCCGGACTGGTGATCGATGGCGGTTACGTGTTCGACTATCAGCCGCACAGCACCCAGAAATCCTGGGCGCAGGAAACCCTGAACTTTCCGGTCGGAGGTAAATCCGATCCCGCCGACATCACCGGTTCGGTCGCGGCGAAGAAGGAGGAGGCTCCCAAGCCCACCGCCGCGCCGCCGGAAGTGACCAAGCCCGACGGCGTCGCAGTCCGTCCGGAACAGAGCGCGCCGGTGTCGGCATCGGAGCGCGCGATCCTTGAACGGCTGCAACAGCGCCGGCAGGAACTGGAGGCGCGTGCGCGCGAAATCGACATTCGCGAGAGCCTGCTCAAGTCAGCCGAAAAGCGGATCGAAACCAAGGTCGAGGAGCTGAAGGCGGTCGAATCGCGGATCAGCACCGCAGCCGGGCAAAGGAGCGAGGCCGACGCCGCCCGTTTCAAGGGCATCATCACCATGTATGAGGGCATGAAGCCGAAGGATGCCGCCAAGGTGTTCGACCGGCTCGAGATGGGAGTGCTGTTCGAAATCGCCTCGCAGATCGCGCCGCGCAAGATGTCCGATATTCTCGGCCTGATGCAGCCGGAAGCGGCCGAGCGGTTGACGGTCGAACTGGCGCGCCGCGCCGGATCGGACAAGTCCGCCGCCATGACCGAATTGCCGAAAATCGAGGGCAAGATGCTGCAGCAAAAGTCCAATTAGCAGGAATAATTAACAGCCTCTTAATTCGCCAATTCTAGGATTCGAAAGCGCGGGGTGAGGGCGTCCCGTCGATACAACAGATGGTCGAAGCTGAAAGACTCCTTGAAATGGCGCGAACGGCTGCCGCTGGATTCTGGTCGCGACGCCGTGCTTGCGCGCGGACGGCGCGGCGTTGTCCCGGCCGGACGTCATGGCTCGCCGCCGGGCTGGTCCTGTTCGGCCTGACCTCGCCCGGTCTGGCCCAGACCGAGCCGGTGAGGGGAGCCGCGACGTTTTCGGCTGCCGGCGGCTACGCCCGGCTGGTTCTCAAGCTCGCCGAGGACGTCGAGTCCGACGTGTCCACCGCCGGCTCCATCCTCGTGATCCGGTTCAAGCGCCCGGTGGATATTCCGGTCGAAAAACTGTCCGACGCGGTGCCCGATTATGTCGGGTCGGCGCGGCGCGATCCCGATGGCTCGGCGATCCGGCTGTCGCTGGCGCGGAGGGTGACCATCAACACCATGACGGCGGGTGAGCGGGTGTTCGTCGACCTGTTGCCCGACACATGGACCGGCCCGCCGCCGGCGCTGCCTGCCGAAGTGGTGCGCGAATTGTCCGAGCGCGCGCGGGCCGCCGAGCGCGCTCTGCGCCAGCAGCGCGCGGCCGCGCTGGCCCAGAAGCGGTCGCCGATTCGCGTCCGCGCCTCGGTGCAGCCGACCTTCGTCCGCTTCGTGTTCGAAATGCCCGACGGCGTCGGCGTCTCCAGCGTGCTGAACGACCAGAAACTGTCGCTGCTGTTCAACGCCGCACTCAACTTCGATCTGGCGGACGCCAAGCTGGCGGCGCCGTCGAACATCGCCTCGATCGATCAGAAGGTCGAAGGCGACACTTCCGCGGTGCAAGTCACGCTGATCGGCGACGTCGACGTTCATTCCTTCCGCGAGGAGAAGAACTACATCATCGACGTTGCTTTCCAGCAGCCGCAAACGCCGCCGGCGCCGGTCGCCGATACCTCGCATGCTCCGGCGACAGCCGCTCCGGCGACAGCCCCCCCGGCCGCGAAGCCCGTCGAGCCTCTGGCGTCCCGGCAGGCGAGCGAGATCGTGCCGCCGACGTCGGAGATGATCGCGAAGCAGGCGAAGATCGAAATCAATCCCGAGGCGGCGCCGAAGAGCGTGCCCGCGCCGGAATCGCCGCAGCCCGCGCCGCCATCGAATGAGATGCCCAAGGAGGCGCCGGCTCCCGCCGCCGAAGCCCCGGCCATAATGGCGCCCGTTGCTTCCGGACCGGCGCCGGAGATCAAGGCGCCGCCGGCAATTCAAGCACAGCCGGTCGTTCAGGCCCCGCCGGCCGTGGCGGCCGGCGAAGCGGCTGCGACCGTCAGCGCCAGGCGGGACAGCGATGGCCTGCGGCTGACGTTTGCCTTCGCCACGGTGACGCCCGCGGCGGCGTTTCGCCGCGCCGACACCGTCTGGCTGGTGTTCGATACGACGAAGCCGATCGACATCGCGCCGATCCGCAGCAAGGGCGGGGCGCTGCTGGGCGATGTGAGCCGGATCCCGCTCGACAAGGGACAGGCGATCCGCATCCGCCTCAGCCGCCCGCAAATGCCGTCGCTGAGCGGCGACGATCAGGGCGGCTCGGGCTGGACGCTCACCTTCGCCGATACGATACAGGCGCCCCCGCAGCCGCTGGTGGTGGTCCGGAACATCACCGATCCAGCGCTCGCCAATGTCACCGTTCCCTTGTCCAGGCCCGGCCTGCTGCATCGGCTTACCGATCCGGATGCCGGCGATACGCTGCTGGTAGTCACCGCGCCGCTGCCGGTCCGCGGCTTCATCAAGCGGCATGATTTTGTCGAGATGTCGCTGCTGGAGTCGATCCACGGCGTCGCCATCCATCCCAATTCCGAAGACGTCCGCGCCGAGGTCGCGCCCGACAAGGTCATCATCGGCAGGCCCGGCGGCCTGACGCTGTCATCGGCCGACTCCGCCGCCGAGCGGGCGACCACCGCGGTGCGGCCGATTTTCGATGTCGCCGAATGGCGGAAGAACCAGGCGGAGGACTTTATCACGCGCCGGGATGCGCTGATCGCCGCGGCAGGTGCGCTCGAGCCCCATCGGCGCACGCAGGCCCGGCTCGACCTTGCCCGCTTCTACATGTCGCGCGGGATGTATCCGGAGGCCAGAGGTGCTGCCGATCTCGCGCTCGCCGACGTCAAGTCGGGATCGGAAGATCCGATCGCTTTGATGGTGCGGGCGGTCGCGAGCATCGCGATGGGCCGCCCCGAACAGGGCCTGAAGGAACTTGCCAATCCCGTGATCGGATCGAATTACGATTCGCAGCTGTGGAAGGCGCTCGGCCTGGCGCGGCAGGGCAAGTGGTCGGAAGCGCGGGAGAAATTCAAGAACGTCGAATTCGCCATCACCTCGCTGCCGATCGAACTGCAGCGCATCGTGATTTCGGAGGCGATGCGGGCTTCCCTCGAGGTCAGGGATTTTTCCGGCGCCGCCAAACGCGGCAGCGATCTGCAGGTGGTCGGCATCCCGCCCGAGATGAAGCCGGCGATGGCGGTGCTGCACGGCCGGCTGGCCGAGGCTCTCGGCCACGACAAGGATGCCGAGGGCGAATACAAGGCCGCGATCGAATCTTCCGACCGCGCCGCCGCGGCCGAAGCCAGGCTGCTCAATGTCTTCCTGCGCCAGCGGCGCGAGGAGATCAGCCAGGCCGACGCCTTGCGTGAACTCGAGACGCTGTCGGTGACGTGGCGCGGCGACGCGGTCGAGATCCGGACGCTGCAGATGCTGGCGCGCATCTACACCGATACCGGCCGCTACGGCGAATCGCTGGCGGCGGCCAAGACCGCGACCAAGATGGAGCCGAATTCGGAAATTTCGCGGGCTGCGCAGGATGCGGCGGCGACGCTGTTTGCGCAGATCTATCTCAGCCCGAAGGGCGACGATCTTCCGCCGGTCGACGCGCTTGCGATGTTCTACGAATTCAGCGAACTGACACCGATCGGACGGCGCGGCGACGAGATGATCCGCCGGCTCGCCGACCGGCTGGTCGGGGTCGACCTGCTCGATCAGGCCGCCGAACTCCTGCAATATCAGATCGACAAGCGGCTGGAGGGCGCGGCGCGCGCCCAGGTCGCGGCGCGTCTGGCCATGGTCTACCTGACCAACCGCAAGCCGGATCGCGCGATATCGGCGCTTCACACCACGCGGATCGCGGACCTTTCCGGCGAACTGCGCCAGCAACGGCTGCTGTTGGAGGCGCGCGCCCAGAGCGACGTCGGCCGCCATGACCTGGCGCTCGACATCATCTCGAACATCAGCGGCCGCGAAGCGATCCGGCTGCGCTCCGACATCTACTGGGCGTCGCGGCGCTGGCGCGAGGCCTCCGAGCAGATCGAGCTGTATTACGCCGATCGCTGGCGCGACTTCAAACCGCTGAACGCGGTGGAGAAGGGCGACGTGATCCGCGCGGTGGTCGGATACGCGCTGGCCGACGACGCCATCGGCTTGGCGCGCTTCCGCGAAAAATATGCGCCGCTGATGAGCGGCGAAGCTGACCGGGCCGCGTTCGAGACCGCCAGCACGCCGGCCGCCGCCAGCAGCGCGGAATTCGTGGCGATCGCGAAAATGGCGGCCAGCGTCGACACGCTGGACGGCTTCCTGCGGGAAATGAAGGGCCGCTTCCCGGATGCGACCGCACGGGCGCCGTCGCCGCCGGGAACCGCGAAGGGAGAGCCGGTCCACACCGGTTCGCTGCCCCGGATCATCGGATTGACGCGGGCCGACGCCAAGCGGTGGTAGAGCGTCGATTTTCTTTCCCCCCGGGCGTTCAATGAGGGTGACTGCTTCGACAAGGGTGATTATAAGTCGCCCCCCGAAACCGATTCCGCCTACCGACGTAGCTCCGGGATACCAAGAACGGAGAGATGCCGGTGGACGCCCAGAGCGGAAATAATCGCACGCATCGGGTGCCGGCGGCGACCGCTGCGGTCCTGGCCGCCATTGGTATTGCATCCTTCCTGTTCGCGCATTTCGCTTCGAAAGCGGATGTTTCCACCGGCGGCATCAGCATGACCTCGACAGCGGTGGTCGAGCGGGCGGGCGCCACGCTGATTCCGACCAAGCCGCGGGCTCGGCCGGGCAAGCCGGAAATCTCCGCCGCGTCCCGGCCATCGGCGGATTGAATCGGGCGCGTCGGCTTTGCAGGAATATTGCGCCGCCGCCGCGATCCCCTCGACAGATGCCCGCCGAAGCGGCAACCTGCGGCAAACCAACATCCGGAGGAAGCCGTCGCCATGAGCAAGCCCGTCAAGACCGAAGCAGAACTGATCGCGATGGCGAAGGCCGAACTGAAAGTCCACGCCGAGGGTCCGGATGGAATCGTCATCTCCGTGCTGCGCGACGGCGACAGCTGGGAGTTCCGGGCTTCCGCCGACGAGGCGACGATTGCCAAACCCGGCTATCCCGAGCGTGTCGCGATGCTGGTGCAGATCGGCGACCATCTCAGCAAGCAGTATGACGTGAAGGGGTGAGAGCTTCTCGAGCGGAAATAGCGCGGGAATAGCGGAAGCTACCGGCTGTACCGCGCAACGCCCTTGCCCGCGCAGGAGCGGGCGACATCCGCTACCGTGCGTCGTACTGGTCCGGTCCCATCGCCCAGTCCCATTGCTCATGGCCATGCGCGTAAGTCTGGTTGGTCACGGCCGGGTTGCGGTTGACCAGCGGCCGCAGGTACATCGGATGGGTGGCGCTGCGCACCTCGTGCTCGACCGTGAACAGCTTCCTGCCGTCGGCGGGATCGACGATGTTGCGAAAGCGGTACTGGTATTGGTTGTCTTCCTGGGAGACCAGGCCGTGCTGCTGCAGCTTGCGGTAGGGGCCGGAAAAATCCGTGATGTACATCTGCACGTGGTGGCCGTCGTAGTCCGGCAGCGCGCGGTCGGTCTCGCGGAATAGCAGATACTGGTCCTTGCCCATCCTGGCGCGCGCCACCGTGCCGTCGCCGTTGTCGAGTTCGGCCGGGATGCCCATGATCTCGGGGTAGAAGGCGGCAATGCCCTTCGCCGTCCCGGCCGGCACGTCGAACGCGACATAGGGGATGCCGAGCGTGATGCGCCCGAAGCGCGCGGCGTCCGGCTCATGGCAGCGCACCCGATTGCCCCACGGACAGATCGCCTCGACGTAGTCGTTGTGTTCGCTGAAGGCGAAGGCGGTGCCGGCGAGCTTCTTGGCGACGGAGGTGAGCCGCTCGAGCAGCGCCGCGCGGCCGGCGATGACGAGGCCGGTATGGCCGCGCAGCACCTGCGCCTTGCCGGTCGGGAGATGAAACTGGCTGCGGCCGACATTGACCCACATATTGGTGTCGGACACCATCAGGTAGGGGTCGCGGGTCAGCCCGAGGCCTGCGACATAGAACAGGGTGGCCAGCCGCTGGTCGGGCACCTGGACGTTGACGTGTTCGAGATGGATGGCGTTGCCGAGGTCTTCGGCAGCGCGGTCGAATGACGGCTGCATGGAGGCGCTTCCTGAATGCGTTCCGGCGCATCATAGTGAAGTGCGATGCCGTAATCCAATCGTTCCAATCAAGGTTGCGGGAGGAGACATGGTGCAGCTTTCGAAACGGATTGTTGCGGTTGCGTTGGTGCTCGTCGCCATGGCCACGCCGGCGGCCGCACAGGAGTGGCCTGGCAAGACCATCACGCTGGTCGTTCCATTCTCTGCCGGCGGCGGCATCGACGCCAGTGCGCGCCTGCAGGCGGTGGCGCTTGGCGAAATCCTGGGACAGACGATCATCGTGGAGAACGTTGGAGCTGCGGCCGGGACCGTCGGCAGCGCCCGTGTCGCCAAGGCGGAGCCCGACGGATACACATTGTTGATCGGCAACACGGGCACCCACGCCTACAGCCAATCGCTTTACAAGAAACCGCCCTATGACGCCGCCAAGGATTTCGAGCCGGTTGGGCTGGTTTCGGAATCGCCGCGGATTTTGGTCGTACGCAAGGATCTGCCGGTGAACAACCTGCAGGAATTCATCGCCTACGCGAAGGCAAACCAAAGCAAGATGCAATATGGCTCCGCCGGGGTGGGCTCCGGCACGCATCTGCCTTGTGCGCTGCTGAATATGGCGATGGGCGTCGACATCACGCACATACCCTTTCGCGGCGCCGGCCCGGCGATGCAGGACCTTATCGGAGGACGCATCGATTATATGTGCGACACCATCCAGACCGGGGTGGCGCAGGTCAGGGGCGGTACGGTCAAGGCCATCGCCGTCATGTCGCCAAAGCGCGTGCCGATCGTTCCCGACCTGGCGACGACCGGTGAACAGGGGCTCCAGGACGTCGAGGCCACGGTCTGGAACGGCTTCTTCTTTCCGAAGGGGACACCTCAGCCGATCGTGCGCAAGATGAACAAGGCGCTGGGTGACATGATCGCCCGCGCCGATATGCGGCAGAAGCTGGAGGCTCTCGGACTTTCGATCGTTCCGCCCGAGCAACGCACGCCGGAATATCTTGCAAGGTACCTGCCGCAGGAGATCGAGCGCTGGGGCAAGGTTATTCGGGCCGGCTCAATCAGCATGGATTAGGACGCTTCCCCTCGTTCCCGCCTACCCCCCGTAACTCTGCACCAAACTCCCTGCCACCAGCGACCAGCCGTCGACCAGCACGAAGAAGATCAGCTTGAACGGCAGCGACACCACGACCGGCGGCAGCATCATCATGCCCATCGACATCAGCACCGAGGCGACCACGAGGTCGATGATCAGGAAGGGGAGGAACAACAGGAAGCCGATCTCGAATGCGCGCTTCAGTTCGGAGATCATGAAGGCCGGCACCAGGATGCGCAGCGACAGGTCTTCCGGCGTCGCCGGCGGCGGCTCGCGCGACAGGTCCATGAACAGCCGCAAATCCTTTTCGCGCACGTTCTTCTGCATGAAGCCGCGCAACGGCACCGAAGCGCGCTGCAGCGCGTCCTCGACCCCGATCTGGTTGGCGACGAGCGGCTTGATGCCGTCGTCATAGGATTTCTGCAGCACCGGGCCCATCACGAACGCGGTCAGGAACATCGCCAGCGCAATGATCACGGAGTTCGGCGGCGCGGTCGCGGTACCCAAGGCGGTGCGCAACAGCGACAGCACCACCACGATCCGGGTGAACGACGTCATCATGATCAGGATCGACGGCGCGACCGACAGGATGGTCAGCAGCGCGATCAACTGGATCGCGCGCTCGGTGACGCCGCCGCCACCGCCGCCGAGATTGATGCTGATATCCTGCGCCAGCGCCGGATCGATCAGCGATCCGGCGGCGATCAAGCTTGCAAAAAATAGAACTCTACGCGGGACTGTCGCCGATCTCACGAAGGAGACTTTGGACGGCCCAGCAGGGACGCCATCTCGTCTTCGAGATTCTCGAAGCCGCTCTTTGCAGGCGCCGGCGGCTGCTCGCTGCGCGGGGCGCGGGGCGCGGGCGGCGGTTCGGGCGCGACCGGCGGCGCCACCGTGTCGGCGGCCGGCCGGCGCAGCGCTGCTTCCAGCCGCTGCGCCATCTCGGCGAGATTCTGGTCGGCGCTCGACTGCGCCGGGGGAGGCGGTGGCGGCGGTGGCGCAGCGGCACGTTCGGGCGCGCGCGGCGGTGCCTTCGGCGGTTCGGGGCGGGGCGGACGCGGCATGACAGGTTCGCTGCGCGCAGCGGTCCGCGACGGTATCGGTTCCGGCCGCGGCTCGGGGCGGGGTTCGGGCCGGCCGCCCATCGGCTCCGGCGCAAAGCCTGCGAGAGGATCGGCGCGTTCGGCGCGCGGCATCGGCGGGGTCGGGCGGCGCACTTCGTCGGCAAAAGAGGGACGGGTCGGCCGTGGCGGCGGCTCGGGCATCTGCGGCTCGGCGTGGTCGAATTGGCCTTCCTCGGCCCAGCCGGCGTCGGGCAGCGGCGCAATCCGGGGCGGCGGTTCCGCGCCGCCGACGGCGGGCCGCTGCGGCATCTGTTCCCGTCCGGGCATGGCGCGGACGATGTTGGGTTCCACCACGATGTCGGTCGGGCCGCCGATCATCAGGAGATGCTCGATATTGTCGCGCCGGACCAGCACCAGGCGCCTGCGGCCGTCGACCGCGGCGGCGTCGATCACCGCCAGACGCGGCATCCGCCCGCGATTGGTGTTGGCGCCGAGGCGATTGGTGGCGAATCGGCGCACCAGCCAGGCGGCGACGCCGATCAGGGCCAGGACGGCGACGAATGCGAAGAAGAATGTAAGTGCCTGCATACTCTCAGTCCCCGGCCAATAAAGCCCGCTTCAGGCTTCGATCCCGGCGAATCCGGACCGCAGTCGATCCATCGGACGGCAAACGAAGCCCAAGATCAGCCTTATTTCTTAAATTCCCCACGGCAAGAAGTGCCGCCCAGCCATCTTAATAAACCAAGAATCGCTTGAGCCAAAACGACTTCTGAGCGCCCGCAGTTCATCCCCTCGATTGGTTAACGCAGCTTTCGTGGCAAAAATGCGCTCGTCCCGTCGCCGGATGCGCGATTCACGGCCCGTATTGGCCGGTTGTCCACGGCATCGGATGGAATCTTAACCGGCTGTTAACCATACACGCGGCAAATTCTGCCTACCTCAGCGGCGGCATGCCCCGGAGGCAACGGGGCGGATGCGATGGCCATCAACGATCTTCCGGTATTGTCGGCGCTGCGCACCAAGATGCAGTGGCACCAGGAGCGCCAGCGCGTGCTCGCCGAAAACATCTCCAATTCCGATACGCCGAATTTCAAGCCGCGCGACCTGGTCGAACCGAAATTCGACCGCAACGGCGCCAACCCCGCCGCGGCGCAGGGTTCGCTCGCGATGATGCGCACCAGCGCCAGCCATATCGCTCCCGCGGGCGGCGGCGGTGACAGCTTCGCGCGCGACGGCAAGCCTGATTTCCACACCCGTCCCGCCGGCAACGCGGTCAACCTCGAGGACCAGATGCTCAAGGTCTCCGCCAACCAGATGGACTACGCCGCGGCCACTTCGCTCTACAGCCGCAGTCTCGGCCTTCTGAAAACCGCCATCGGCAAGCGCTGACGCGCAGTTAGGAAAACCCGGTCATGGCCAATGATGGAAGTGATTTCGCCCGCTCGATGAGCATCGCGACTTCGGGCCTGCGCGCGCAGGCCGGGCGGATGCGGGTGATCTCGGAAAATATCGCCAACGCGGATTCCACGGCGGCCACCGCCGGCGGCGAACCCTACCGGCGCAAGATCCCGACGTTTTCCTCTGCGCTTGATCGCTCGCTCGACGCCAAGGTGGTGGCGCTCGGCAAGGTCAGGCCCGACCAGTCGTCGTTCCGCGTCAAGTACGAGCCGTCCAATCCGGCGGCGGACCAGGCCGGCAACGTCAAATACCCCAACGTCAATCCACTGGTCGAAATGACCGACATGCGCGAAGCGCAGCGATCCTACGAAGCGAACCTCAACATCATCAGCGCCACGCGCCGGATGATCCAACGCACGCTCGACATCCTCAAGGCCTGAACAGGAAAGCTTGAACCATGGCATCACCCACAGTCGCCGCAAATGCCTATGCCAGTCTCGCCCGCATGGTGGAATCCGGCGGCGCCGGCAAGGGAGCCGCTGCAGGCGGCCAGTCCTTCAGCGCGCTGCTCAAGGACGCGCTCGGCAGCGTGATGGATGCGGGCCGCAAGTCCGACGCGCAGACCGTGGCGATGACCTCGGGCAAGGCCAATGTGATGGACGTGGTGACGGCGGTAGCCGAAACCGACGTCGCGGTCTCGACGCTGGTGTCGGTGCGCGACCGGGTGATCCAGTCCTACGAAGACATCATGAGGATGCCGATCTGAGCGCTCCATCCTGAGGAGCCGGCGCAGCCGGCGTCTCGAAGGATGACGAGGCGTTTACGGCCTCATGGTTCGGGACGCGCGCAAGGCGCGCTCCTCCCCACGAGGGTGAAAAGGAAGCTGAAAATGACCGGTGCCGAGACCCTCGACGTGGCGCGCGATGCGATCTGGACCATCGTGGTGGTGTCGTCGCCGCTGATGGTGGTCGGCCTCGTGGTCGGCGTCGTGGTGTCGCTGTTTCAGGCGCTGACGCAGATCCAGGAACAGACGCTGGTGTTCGTGCCGAAGATACTGGCGATCTTCGTAACGCTGTTGCTGGCGCTGCCGTTCATGTCGGACTCGCTGCACGGCTACATGATGCGGATTTCGTCGCGAATCATAGGCGGCTGATGCACTATGGCTAGGTCATGCGCATCGACGTTTCACTGCTGCCCGCGCTCGCTGCGGCCTTCATGCTGGTGTTCGCCCGCATTGGCGCGATGGTGATGCTGTTGCCGGGGTTCGGCGAGACCAACATTCCGGTTCGCATCAAGCTCGCGATCGCCCTGCTGCTGACGCTGATCATCCTGCCGCTGCACCGCGCCGCCTACCAGGTCGACATGGGGTCGATGGCGCCGCTGTTGGTATTGATGATGCACGAGATCGTCATCGGCGTCGTGCTGGGGGCGACCGCGCGGGTCACGCTTTCGGCGCTGCAGGTCGCTGGCTCGGTGATCGCCCAGCAGCTCGGCCTCGGTTTCGTCACCGCCGTCGATCCGACCCAGGGCCAGCAGGGCCTCCTGATCGGAAACTTCCTCACCGTCCTCGGCCTGACGATGCTGTTTGCCACCGACAGCCATCATCTGGTGATCGCGGCGCTGAACGAAAGCTACAGGATCTTCGCGCCAGGCGAGTTGATGTCGAGCGGCGACGTTGCAGCACTCGCCACCCGCGCCTTTGCCGCCGCGTTCAAGATCGGCATGCAGCTTTCGGCGCCGTTCCTGGTGTTCGGCCTGGTCTTCAATATCGGGCTCGGGGTATTGGCGCGGCTGATGCCGCAGATGCAGGTCTATTTCGTCGGCGTGCCGCTGTCGATTCTCGCAGGCTTCCTGATCTTCGCGCTCGTGATCGTCACGATGATGGGAACATTCCTCGAATATTTCATCGGCGTCATGCACCAGCTGATACCGCAGAGGTGAACGATGGCCGACGAGAATGACGCATCGGACAAAACAGAGGACCCGACACAAAAGCGTCTGGATGACGCCCATGAAAAAGGCGACGTCGCCAAGAGCCAGGAGGTCAACACCTGGTTCGTGATCGCCGGCGCGACGCTGGTGCTGTCGTCGTTCTCCGGATCGATCGGCGGCGGGGTGCTGATGCCGCTGCGCAATCTGGTGGCCAATTCATGGATGATCCGCGCCGACGGGCCGGGCCTGATGGCGCTGACGCAGAGCCTCGGCTACGCGCTGATCGCGGCGCTCGGCGTGCCGTTCCTGATGCTGATGCTGGCGGCGATCGCGGGCAACATGATCCAGCACCGGCTGGTGTGGTCGGCCGAACAGCTGAAGCCGAAATTCAGCAAGGTGTCGCCGGGGGCCGGCTTCAAGCGGGTCTTCGGCAAGCAGGCGATCGCGAACTTCGCCAAGGGACTGTTCAAGGTGATCGCGCTCGGCATCGTGATGATGGCGGTGCTGTGGCCGGAGCGGCACCGCCTCGACGCGATGGTGCGGTTCGACCCGGCGGCGATCATGGGCGTCACCACCGGCCTGACCCTGAAACTGCTCGGCGCCGTGGTGGCGATGCTGGCTGCGGTCGCGATCGCGGACTATTTCTTCCAGTACCGGACGTGGTTCGAGCGGCAGAAGATGTCGCTGCAGGACATGAAGGAGGAATTCAAGCAGTCCGAAGGCGACCCGCATATCAAGGGCAAGCTCCGGCAATTGCGGATGGAGCGCATGAAGAAGCGGATGATGGCCGCGGTTCCCAAAGCCTCCGTGATCATCACCAACCCGACCCACTATTCGGTGGCGCTGCGCTACGAACGCGGCATGGCGGCCCCGGTCTGCGTTGCCAAGGGCGTCGATACCATCGCGCTCAAGATCAGGGAAATCGCCGGCAAGCACGATATCCCGATCGTGGAAAACGTGCCGCTGGCGCGGGCCCTTTACGCGACGGTGGATATCGACGAGGAAATCCCGGTGGAGCATTATCATGCGGTCGCCGAGGTCATCGGCTACGTCATGGGCCTCAAGCGCGGGCTGGCCAGCCGGCAGGCATGAGCCTGAGGGGGCGGTTTCCCCTCGCGAATGCGCCGGAAACGGCCGTAGCCGGCGAAATAGCCGTCTGACGGCCTTGCGCTTGCATGCCCGATTCAGGCACTCAGGAGCGGCGCGAAAAGCGCGTAACATCTAGTCGACAGGCTGTATCCCCCGGTATGACCGCCGAACTTGACAACGATCCGCCACCAGAGCCGTTCGCCGCCCATGAGCCGGTACGGCGCAACGGCAGCATCGTGCTGGTGCTGCTGGTGGCGTTCGGGATCGTCGCGGTGGCGGTCGCGCTGATGACCATCGGCCGGGCGCAGGCGCAGCCCTATATCCTCGGGCTATTGGCGCTCCTGGCGATGGTCGGGCTGTTCAACCTGTTCGCCTTCGCCGCCGGCATCATCCGCTTCGCCGATCGCGCCGCCGACGATCCGGTCATCAGCCGGATCGCCGATCATGCCCATGACGGACTGGCCGTGACCGATTCCCGCGGCCATGTCGTCTATTCCAACGCCGCCTATCTGGCGCTGACGGGTGCTGCGACCGCGGCCGATGTCCGCCCGGTGGAGCGGGTCTTCATCGGCAATCCCGATGTGTCGGAGGCGGTGTTTCGCCTGCTCAAGGCGGCGCGCGAGGGCAAGCGGCAGCAGGAAGAAGTCCGCATCGCGGGCACCGACGGCAGCCATGGCCGCTGGCTGCGGATGCGGGTCCGGCCGCTCGGCCAGGGCAAGCGCGAGGCGAAATATGCGGTGTGGTCGATCGCCGACATCACCCGCGACCGCGAACGGCAGGAGGACGTGTTCCAGGAACTGCAGCACGCCATCGAATATCTCGACCATGCGCCGTGCGGGTTCTTCTCGGTCAATGCGGGCGGCGACCTCGTCTATGTCAACGCCACGCTGGCGAACTGGCTCGATCACGATCTTGCGGAAATCGGCAATGGCGGACTGAAGCTGACCGACATCGTGTCCGGCGACGGCGCCTCGCTTTTGACCTCGATCGTGGCGGTGCCCGGCGAGGTCAAGACCGAGGTGTTCGACATCGACTTGCGGATGCGCAGCGGCAAAACCATGCCGGTGCGGCTTTATCACAAGCTGGCGTTCGGCGCCGACGGCGTGCCCGGCGCCTCGCGCACGCTGGTGATCAGCCGGGCGCGCGACGAGCATTCCGATCCGCAGCGCGCCGCCGAAGTCCGCTTCATGCGCTTCTTCGATCACACCCCGATGGCGATCGCGACCGTGGACCGCGCCGGTGCGGTGGTGCGCGCCAATGCCCGGTTTGCAAAACTGGCGCAAAGCCTCGGCGCCGACGGCGCCGCCGGCAAGTCGATCTTCCGCGCGGTGAATCCGCGCGATCGCCACCTCCTGATCGCGGCCATCAACCAGGCGGCCGAGGGGCAGGGCGACATCGCGCCGGTCGAGGCCATGCTCGACGGCGCCAAGGAGCGCTGGGGCCAGTTCTTCGTCACCGCGGTCGAAGAGGACGAGCGCGAGACCGAGGCTGCCATCGTCTACCTGCTGGAGACCACCGAGCGGCGGACGCTGGAGAACCAGATCAACCAGTCGCAGAAGATGGACATGGTCGGCCAACTCGCCGGCGGCATCGCCCACGACTTCAACAACGTGCTTTCCGCCATCATGATGGCGAATGACTTCCTGCTGAACGCGCACAAGCCGACCGATCCGTCGTTCCAGGACATCATGCAGATCAAGCAGAACGCGACCCGCGCCGCGACGCTGGTGCGGCAGCTGCTGGCATTCTCGCGCCGCCAGACCTTGCGGCCGCAGGTGCTCGATCTCGGCGACGCGCTTTCCGACCTCACCATGCTGCTGCGCCGGCTGATCGGCGAGAAGGTCAAGCTCGACCTCGTGCACGGCCGCGATCTCTGGCCGGTCAAGGTCGACGTCTCGCAGTTCGAGCAGGTGATCGTCAATCTCGCCGTCAACGCCCGCGACGCGATGCCCGACGGCGGCAAGCTGACGGTGCGGACCGCCAACGTCACCGCCGAGGAGGCCGGGCGTCTCACCTACAAGGGCATGCCGGCGGCGGACTATGTGCGGATCGACGTCGCCGACACCGGCACCGGCATTCCCGCCGATATCGTCGAGAAGATCTTCGAGCCGTTCTTCTCGACCAAGGAAGTCGGCAAGGGCACCGGCCTCGGCCTGTCGACAGTGTACGGCATCGTCAAGCAGACCGGCGGCTTCATCTATGTGGACTCCGAGGCCGGTAAGGGCACCTCGTTCCACATCTTCCTGCCGCGGCACCATCCCGAGCAGGAGGTCCAGCCCGAGGCCGCGGCCGCCAACGGCGCGGCCAAGGCGGCGGCGGGCGAAGCCAAGCCGCGGGCCGACCTGACCGGGCAGGGCACCATTCTCCTGGTCGAGGACGAGGAGGGCCTGCGCTCGCTGAATGCGCGGGGGCTGCGCTCGCGCGGCTACAACGTGATCGAGGCCTCGAACGGCATCGAAGCGATGGAAGCGCTGGATGAAAAGAACGGCGCCGTCGATCTGGTGGTTTCCGACGTGGTGATGCCGGAAATGGACGGGCCGACGCTGTTACGGGAGATGCGGATCCGCAATCCCAACCTGAAGATCATCTTCGTTTCCGGCTATGCGGAAGAAGCCTTCGACAAGAGCCTGCCGGAAAACGAGCAGTTCGCCTTCCTGGCCAAACCCTTCGCGCTGAGCGCGCTGGTCGCCAAGGTCAAGGAGACCATGACGCCGACGTGAGGCATCCTCAAACAAAGAGATGAGATCATGATCCGATTCGACCTAATCGGATCATGATCTAGACGACGAACACCGGCGCAAACCCGCCGCCCGGCGTCCGGAAATTCGTGGTCTGGCCCTGGTACAGACGCGCCGCGGTGAGCAACACCTGGCCGTCGTAGACGTACAATCTGACATCGGTTTTCCGCGGCTCGGAGCATCCGTCGAGCTGGACCATGCGTTCGCTGGGCGCGGCGAATTCCTGCGCGACATATCCGCCGCGAAGGATCTCCGCCCATACTCCCTTGGTGACCTTGTCGCCGCGATAGACCGCCTTGCTGCCGTAACCGCCCGCCGGCTTGAAGAACAATGACTTCCGCCTCTGCCACAACTCCTGTGCATTACCGGAAGTGACGAGCACAGTGTGCGGCACGCCTCGGAGATCAGCGAGCATCTGCGCCGACGCTCCCCAGGAACGAAGGGTCGAGTGATCGGACAGCAACGCCAGATTGCGCTTGTCGGCGTAGAGTGCATGTACACGCGGGTTGGGCGTGACGACGACGGCGTCGTCGAGATAGGCCGCGCGCAGATCCCGGTGTTCGGGATCGTCTAGAGAAAAATCGACCAGCCGGTTGTAGACGAGATCGATCGGCGCTCCGTCGGCGAGCAGTTGACCGCGCTCGTAGCGGAGCTGATGTCCATCGACGACCGTCGCGTCGATGCCGTTCTTCTGAAAGAAGCGCTGAGCCAGTAGGAACTCCGGATAGAGATATTGCTCTGCCGGCCGGTCGTCGACGATGGCGATCCGCCGCGGAATTCCCTGCCGGTTCTGCAGTTCCCACTCGTGGGTGAACATGCGCATGACCGCCGAATCGAAATCGCGGGTCTTTGGCTTGCCCAGGGCGACCTCGACTTCCGCGCAGCAGGCCCGTTGCGCCTTGGCCAGCAGCGCATTCAGGAAAGCCCCGCCGGCGTTGGTATTCACCTCGATCAGCTTGGGGCCATCGGCGGCCAGGTGGAAATCGTAACCCATGAACACGCCGAGCGGTCCGAAATCGCGTCGGGCGATCTCGGGAGCCCAGGACAGCGCCGCCTCGCGATAGCAGGGCAATCGGGTCGCGGCCTCGACCGCATGGACGATCCGAAGCATCGCGCCGACATTGGCTTCCGACAGGAAAACCGGCACGTTCGAGAACAGATTGGTCTTCGGGCCGATCAGGGTCCTGCAGAACTCCGGGTCTCCGGCTTCCCGTTCGAGCGCCCGGCACAGGACGTTCCGGTCCAGGGTGATGCAGAAGCATTCGTGGTTCAGAAACTCCGAGACGGATCGAGTTTCGGACGCGGCGGAAACGGGCAATGGAGCGTCCATGCGTTCAACCTCACGCTAACCGTTGCGGAATTCCGGCTCGCCGGTCGGGTTTCATAGGTGGCAAAATAGGTTCGATTCCGGAAATCGTCAACGGTATTTCTAGAATAATAGAAATAAAGGGTTCCGCGGATCCGGCCATGCTGCGCTGCGTCCCGGACCCAGGAAGAACCAGCCTAATTGACGCATCCCCGCGACCGAGGGCCGCAGCCGCAATGCCCTTTAGTGGCTTCACTTTTGGGCAACCCTGCCCATGTTAGGGGCGCTTTCCCCCTGCCGGGGACATTGAGGAAACAGACATGAAATTCACGCAGCGCACGCGCGGCATCGTTCAGGCCATCGCCGTCGTCCTATCGCTGGCGGTACCGGTGATGTTCGCGATCTCCGCGGCCGACGCCCGCGTCGGCGGCGGCGGCAGCTCGGGTTCCCGCGGCGGCCGCACGTTCTCGGCGCCGCCCTCGACCTCCACCGCGCCGGGTACGGCGCAACCGATGAATCGCACCATGACCCAGCCGGGCAGCCCCGGAATGGCCGGTCCCGCAGCCGCGGGTGCTGCCAGCAAGGGCGGCTTCTTCAACCGGCCCGGCATGGGCATGCTCGGCGGCCTCGCCGCGGGCTTCCTCGGCGCCGGCCTGCTCGGCATGCTGTTCGGCGGCGGGATGTTCTCCGGCCTCGGCGGCCTGTCGTCGATCATCGGCCTGGTCCTGCAGATCGGCCTGATCATCCTCGTGGTCCGGCTGGCGATGTCGTGGTGGCAGCGCCGTAACGCGACCGCGTCGGCCTATGCCGGCCCGACGCCCGGCGCCGCTGTCGGCCCGGGTGCGCAGACCAGCTTCCGCACCGGAACCGGCTTTGGCTTGGGATCGGGCAGCGCGCCGCTGGAGATTCTCCCCGCCGACTACGAAGCCTTCGAACGGCTGCTCGGCGAGGTCCAGGCCGCCTGGTCGAACGAGGACGTCGAAAAGCTGCACACGCTGGCGACCCCCGAAATGGTGTCGTATTTCAGCAAGGACCTCGAGGAGAACAAGGCCCGCAACGACGTCAACAAGATCACCGACGTGAAGCTGTTGCAGGGCGACCTCGCCGAAGCCTGGCGCGAGGGCGATACCGACTACGCCAGCGTGGCGATGCGGTTCTCGCTGGTCGACAAGACGCTGGAGCGCGGCACCAGCCGGCTGGTCGCGGGCAGCGACACGCCCACCGAGGCGACGGAGGTGTGGACCTTCGTGCGGCCGCGCGGCGCCAACTGGGAACTCTCGGCGATCCAGCAGACCAACTGATCGCCCCAAAACGATCATGACGAAAGGCGCCGCGGTTCACTCCGCGGCGCCTTTTCATTTGGCTTTGCGGCGAATTGAGATTTCGCTGGCGCGTTGGCGTCGAAAATATAGTTTTACTCCGGCGGAGCGATGTCCTCGTCCGCCGGAGGGACGCCGATGCGATATGAGCTCTATTACTGGCCGGGGATTCAGGGCCGCGGCGAATTTGTCCGGCTGGCGCTGGAAGAGGCCGGCGCCGATTATGCCGACGTCGCGCGAGAGCGCGGCATGGGCGCGATGATGAAGATGATGGAGGGCGGCGGCACGCCGCCGTTCGCGCCGCCGTTTCTGAAAGCGGGGAAGCTCGTGATCGGGCAGACTGCCAACATCCTGCTCTATCTCGGGTCGCGCCACGGCCTGGCGCCGAAAACGGAAGCCGGCAAATTATGGGTGCATCAGCTGCAGCTGACGATCACGGATCTGGTGCTGGAAATTCACGACACCCATCACCCGCTCGGGCCGACACTGTATTACGAGGACCAGCGCGCGCCGGCAAAGAGACGCACCGGGGAATTCTGGAAAGAGCGGGTGCCGAAATATCTGGGTTATTTCGAGGGATTGCTGGAGAATACGGGCGGTCCCTGCGTCACCGGCCGCCGGCTGAGCTATGTCGACCTCTCGCTGTTCCAGATCGTGGAGGGGCTGCGCTACGCCTTCCCGAAGCGGATGAAAGCGTTCGAGCGCGACATCCCCGGCCTGGTCGATCTGCACGACCGCGTTGCCGCAAGGCCGAACATCAAGGCTTATCTATCGAGCGACCGCCGCATTCCCTTCAACGAGGAGGGAATTTTCCGGCGGTACAAGGAATTGGATTCGCAGCTTGTGATCTAGCAGTTCCGCCCGTCGATCGGCGTCATCGCCAGCCTGGCGAGATCGATGCCGCCTGTCACCAGCTATATCGGATCCCACCTTTTCCGGCATAGCTGCGTGTGATGGCGGAGAACTCACCTTCAAAAGCCGCCGTCGCCGACCAGCCGTTGCGCCAGATGATCTCGGCGGATGCCGTGGTCAGTGCAGAGTCCGCGGCCGGTCGCGCGCCGTTGACGACGAAGGCAGAGCCCGGCAGGGCCTGGAACACGGCCGCGACGTTGCGATCCCGGTTGAAGTCATGCGCCCAGGCGAGGCGACTCCGCAGGGCCAGGGTCGTGTCGCCAAGGGCCATGGCGTTCTCGGTCCGCAGGCCTATTTCGGAACGCGTGGCGGTGACATCCTTCGAATTGTAGGCGAGCGCAAAGGTATTCGTCCCGAAGACCACCTGCTCGGAATAGGACGGCAGGCTGAAAGTGGTGAACTGGCCGGCCGCGTAGGGCGTGAAGTCGGTTACTTGCGTGCTGAAACGATAGCCTGCCTCGATCCGTCCCGAAAACGCGTTGGTATTGAAGCGGGCGCGGAGCTGGTCGGCGCCGGCTATGTTGAGGGTGCGGTTCGTGGTCACATCCTGCCAGCCATAGGCCAACGCGGCGTCGACATAGGCGGCACCCTGGTTGTGACGGAAAAATGCGCCGAGCTGGAACAGGTCGGAGCTGCCGCTACCGCTGTTGGTGACGTTGAAATTGGTGCCGCCGCCGGCCAGCGCGAAACCGGCAACCGTGCTGGGCGAGAAGTGATAATCGGCCCCCGCTGCTGCGCCAAAGATCCTGCTGGCGGCTTTGTTGGAGCTGAGCGCGTCGTCGCCGTCTGTGTTCTGCGATCCGCCGAAGCCGGCTGCCCAGATGCTCCAGCGCGGGGTGAACAACTCCGCCGGCAGCGGAGCCTTGCTCGAGATCGCCGCAAAGGCATCGCTGACGCGGCTGCGCGAAGAGGGGGCATCATCAGCATATCTCGCTACGCCGCTCGCCGGCGTGGCTGGACCGCCGCGCCCGGCCAGGTTCGGGTCGGTCATCAGGCCCATGAACATGTTCATGGCGTGGAAGGTGGCCTGCTGGGTGCCGGTCGCCGTCTCGCCGGAAATCTGGGTCAGTCCGGCGGGCGACAACGCGCCGAACACCAGCGGAATGCCGCCCGCGGTATTGAACGAATTGATCAGTGCATTGGCGACGTTGCGCTGGTTGACGCTGAGGCCGTTGCCAAAATCGAGCAGGCCCAGCTTCAGGTTGAGAAAGACGTTGTTGGCGTCGTAGCTGAGAGAGGACTCGAAGTTTGTCGGCAGGTTCGTGTTGGTCAACGCGCCAAAAGTGCCGCTCACGCCGCCGGCCGCATGGAGGATGGTGTACTGCTTCGTCACATAGCTGCCGGGCGCGAAGTTGGCCGCCACCGTTGCGCCGCCGAGCGTCGCCGTTCCCGTCACATTGGTGCGGCTTGCATTCGCCGGCGAGACCTGAATGAGGTAAGTCGAGGCTGCGGTGAAGGAGAGATTGGCCGGGGCGTTGCCTTGGACGGTCAATGTGCCGATGGCGGTGGCACCGCCACCCGGCGCCAGAGTGCCGCCGGCGACCGTGGTGTCGCCCACGGTGCCGGAGCCGGCCAGGGTGCCGCCGGTATTCACCGTGACGAACGACGCGCCGATCGAACCATCGACTGCGAGCGTGCCGCCGTTGACCAATGTGGGGCCGGAGTAGGTGTTGGCGCCCGACAGGGTGAGCGTGCCGGTGCCCTGCTTGATTAGCGAGCCGCCGGTGATGCTGGCTCCGATCACGCCAGCGAACGTCGTCGACAGATTGTTGCTGCCGACGGTGAGGGCTCTGTCCCCGAGAGCGACCGTGCCGGTCCCCTCGATAGAGCCGACCGTAGTCCCGGTCGTGGTCAGAAAAGAGATATCGAACGCGCCATTGTCGATGACAAAGCGAGCGGTCCCGCCGCTACTCGAATTGAAGAAGAACACTCTGCCACTGCTGGTGATCGTCGCGTTTGCCGCCGTGGCATTCTGGAGGAAGTTGATCGTCCCATCGCTCGTGATGGTGGCGTTCGCCGCCGTGCTGGATTGGTGGAACTGGATGCCCACTCCGCCCGTGATGGTTGATCGATCGGCGGATGAGGTGTCGAAGAAGTCAATCTGGAGTTGGCTGTTGATCCGGGCGGTGCCGGCGGTGCCGGCGTCGGCAAAAGTCAAAGAGCCGTCATTGTTGATTGTCGCTGCTCCTGCCGTACTCGACGCAAGAAATCTGAGAATGCCGTCGGCATTGGGGTTGTTCAACGTGACGCTGCCGCCATTGATGACGACGCCATCGCCCGAAAAGCTGACCAACCCGTTGGCGCCGATCGTGAAAGAGTAATTGGCCGCGTTCGCATTCAACAGCAGCCCGCCCAGGAACGTCGGCTGGGTGAAATCGATGGCGGTGGTATTGCTGGCGCCGAACGTCGCTGTGCCGTCGGGGGTTGCCGGGTTCCAGTTGACCGCGTTGTTGAAATTGCCGTTCGCGGGGGCGGCGAGCCATGTCGCATCGACCGCATGCGCGGTCGTGGGCAACGCGGCGGAGACCAGCGCGGAGGAGGCCAGCAGGATCGCGCGCAGGCGGATGCCGCGCACGAGCGACGGCTTTGTTCTCCGGCCTGAATTGCGAAGTGGTGAATGCGCGCCTCGAGCTGTCATGGCTGTCCCTGGAATCGAGCCGAGCAAGTCTCATAACTCGCGCAGGGACTACGAGCATCGCCCGGTCGGAGGAGGGCGTTGCGTTTGATTGGCGTTGTTGATTTTTGACATCATCATCCGATTGGACGATGGGCGACTTGGGGATGGCTCGCTACCTGTTCCGCCCGTCGATCGGCGTCATGGTCAGCTTGGCGAGTTCGATGCCGTCGATGCAGCTGACGTTGAGCGCCACCACCTCGGTGCCGTCAGGCTTGGTGCCGTTGGCGAACACTTCCACGCCGCAGTCGATACAGGACTGATGCCGGATCGCGTGCTTGTTGAAGAGGTATTCCTTCAGATTATCCTCACCGGCGCGCAGCACGAAACTCTTCGGCGCCAGGAAGGTGAAATGCAGGCCCTTCTTGGTGCAGATCGAGCAGTTGCACGCGGTGACCATGGCAAGGTCGCTGGTGCATTCGAAGCGCACCATGCCGCAATGGCAGCCGCCGGTGTAGGTCTTGGTGTCGGGCATCGGTATCGCATCCGTGAGTGGCCGATGCCGGCAGTATAAGCCCCGCCACAACCCCGGCGCCATACGTCAATGCAAGGCGCATTGCACGGGGGGGCGTGGCGCCCTCACGCGATCTGGTCGATCCGCCTGCCCTGGCCCGGGGGAAGGGGGGCAAGGCCCGTCGGCTTGGGCAGGCCGGCGCGGTCATCCTCGGGTTTGACTTGCGGCGGCTTGGGCTCGCCGGCTTCCGGCGCCCTCACCGGGATGGAGACGCTGACGGCAGAAACGTTCATCTGGGAGATCCTTGGCTTCGTTGCCGCCGACTGTGAGGCGGCGGAACCGAATGCTTTATGAATCCGCGGCAGCGATCGCGCGCCATCAAGGCCATTCCCGCCGGATGGTGAACGGCAGGCTCCAAACTCCCTCAAATTGGCCGGTATTTTATCGAATGCTCTGCCCGCAGAGAGGCCCGCTCACTCATCCTTGCCGCGGGTGATCGCGATCGACGCCTCGGTCTTGGTGCGGCTGCATTCCATGTTGAGCCGGCGGAAGCGCATCTTGACGGTGTCGCCGCGCAACAGGCCCATCCGCTTGATGCAGCGGGTGGCGCCGGTGAGCACATCGGGCTTCGGAATGGTGAAGACGATGGCGCCGGCCCTGGCGACCAGCTCGTAGAATTCCGGCTTCGGCTTGCGGCTGTCGGCCTTGGCGTAGAGCTCGTTGGAGTAGCTGGCGCCGCGGCAGCCCAGCGAGAGCTCCCTCGCATGGGGATGCGACAGATAGACTATTCTGGCGGCGGTGATGCCGATCTTGAGCCCGTCGATCTGGCTCTTGAGCTGGTTGGCGATATCCTCGCAGCGGTCGGCGCGGGCGGGGGAAGCGGAAAACGCGACGATCCCGGCCAGCGCGGCGGCGAGCAAGGTCGGGCGGCGAAACGGTCGTCGTGATGTCATGCGTGAATGCCCCTTTGGGCCATTGAAGCTGGCGCGGGCGGTTCCTGCAAGAGCCCCATTCGAAAGTCAACTTCATCTGAGGTGTTTTCCCGGCGATACCCACCCCGTTCAAGCCGAGGAAGCGGCCTTTCAAGCCATACTTTGCTATGGTAGAATATCCATATCTGGATGGTCAGGACCGATGTCCGATTTCGAATGGGACGCCGCATCGGCCGGGTTGAGGGCGCCATCATGACGGTGCGCTTCACATGGCGAAACAGGAAGATCAGGATTTTCGGGGCGGGCTATTGGCGCAAAGGAAAGGCGATCTATGAAAAAGCCAACAGTTAAATACAGCAAGGGCGAGATCGGCCGTGTCAGGGTCGTCGAGGACTTCCTGCCGTCGCCGGACCGGCTGGTGCTGCGCGAGGAAAATGTGAAGGTGACGCTGAGCCTGTCGCAGCGCTCGGTGGCGTTTTTCAAGCGCGCCGCCCGCCAGCGTCGCGTGCCTTATCAACGCATGATCCGCGCGCTGGTCGATGCCTATGCGGAGAAGCAGCAAGGGAAGGGGTGAATGAGGGTCCGGTCGCGGCTGGTAGCCATTCGGAACCTTCCTTTTATCCAAAAAGTGCTTAGAACGGTTCGATCGCCGGGCGTCTCAAGACAGACGCTTTCGGTTCCGAAAACCTTGCGAGTCCCCCATGAACGCCCCCACCGCCTTTCCCGACCAGAAGCCCGTCCCGCCCTACAAGCACACCCCGCTGTTCCCGCTGGGGCCGGACACCACGCCGTACAAGAAGATCACGGCCGAGGGGGTGCGGGTCGAGAAGGTGCTGGGCAAGGACATGCTGGTGGTGTCGCGCGAGGCGCTGCGGGCGCTCAGCGAGGCCGCGTTCGGCGATATCAATCATTATCTGCGGCCGGGGCATCTGAAGCAGTTGCGCGCGATCCTCGATGACAAGGAGGCGAGCCCCAACGACAAGTTCGTGGCGCTGGATTTTCTGAAGAACGCCAACATCGCCGCCGGCGGCGTGCTGCCGATGTGCCAGGACACCGGCACCGCGATCATCATGGGCAAGAAGGGCTGCAACGTCATCACCGAGGGCGACGACGAGGCCGCGCTCTCGGAAGGCGCGCGCGACGCCTACCTGCGCCGCAATCTGCGCTATTCGCAGGTGGCGCCGCTGTCGATGTATGAGGAGAAGAACACCGCCAACAACATGCCGGCGCAGTGCGAGATCTATGCCGAGGGTGATGACGCCTACAAGTTCATGTTCATGGCCAAGGGCGGCGGGTCCGCCAACAAGAGTTTTCTGTTCCAGGCGACGCCGTCCGTTCTCACCAAGGACCGTATGCTGGCGTTCCTGAAGGAGAAGGTGCTGACGCTCGGCACCGCGGCGTGCCCGCCCTATCATCTCGCGATCGTCATCGGCGGCACCTCGGCCGAACTCTGCATGAAGACGGTGAAGCTGGCCTCGGCTCGCTATCTCGACGCGCTGCCGACCCATGGCTCGCCTGACGGCAACGCCTTTCGCGATCTCGAGATGGAGCAGGAAATCTTGAAGATGACGCAGTCGCTCGGCGTCGGCGCGCAGTTCGGCGGCAAGTATTTCTGCCACGACGTCCGCGTGATCCGCTTGCCGCGCCACGGCGCCTCGCTGCCGATCGGGCTCGGCGTATCCTGTTCCGCGGACCGCCAGGTGCTCGGCAAAATTACCAAAGACGGCGTCTATCTCGAGGAGCTCGAGCATAATCCCGCGCAGTATCTGCCCGCGGTGGAGGAGGCGCTCGGCGGCGAGGTGGTGAAAGTCGACCTCAACCAGCCGATGCAGGACATTCTTGCTACGCTCTCGAAGCATCCGATCAAGACGCGGCTGTCTCTGACCGGCACCATGATCGTGGCGCGCGATTCAGCGCATGCCAAATTGCGCGAGCGGCTGGAGAAGGGCGAACCGCTGCCGGATTATTTCAAGAACCATCCGGTCTATTACGCCGGTCCCGCCAAGACGCCCGACGGCTACGCCTCCGGCGCTTTCGGCCCGACCACGGCGGGCCGCATGGATTCCTTCGTCGACCAGTTCCAGGCGGCGGGCGGATCGATGGTGATGGTGGCCAAGGGCAACCGCGCGGTCGCGGTGCGCGAGGCCTGCAAGAAGCACGGCGGCTTCTATCTCGGCTCGATCGGGGGGGCGGCGGCCAATCTCGCCGAGCACTGCATCAAGAAGGTCGAGGTGGTGGAATATCCCGAACTCGGCATGGAAGCGATCTGGCGCATCGAGGTCGTGGATTTTCCGGCCTTTATCATCATCGACGACAAGGGCAACGACTTCTTCAAGGAATTGAATCTGGGGTAGGTTGTCGTCCCGGCGAACGCCGGGACCCATAATCCCGGGCGTTCATTGTTGAGGGGAAGGCCGGCGACCATCGCGTCCGACAACGGCCGCCACGGCATATGGGTCCCGGCGTTCGCCGGGACGACCAAGATGAGGCGCTTACGCCCGCGTTCCCGTGAACGGGAAGCTGCCCATCGGGCCGATGCCCATTTCGCCGGACATGCTGTCGCCGGCGACCTTGCCGGAGAACGCCAGCGTCAGCGGCATCGGGTTGGTGATTGAGATCTTCCAGGCGACGTCGTCGCCGGAGACGGTGCCGTCGAAGATTTCGCCGGAATTGCCGTCGGCGCCCTGCGTGCCCGTCAGCGTGCCGCCGGCGCTTTTCAGGGTCAGCGTCGCCTTGCGCTCGCCCATCGGGGTGGTCATGACGATATTCCAGTTTCCGTCCACGGCCATCTCTAGGTCTCCTCACGTTCTCTTCGCAAAACCGGAATGGTTCTGGGATTGGGTTTGGCTCGGGCGGCGGTATAGCGCATCTTTCGGCCCGTGCACATTGATCTCGGTTAGCCGCGGCCTTTTGCCGTGACGCGTCTTGTTCGCGCGGACCGGCGGTCAGGCGCGGGCGGCGGCGCGGATCCGGCTGCTGACCAGCAGGCGGAAGGCGACATACTGGATCGCGAACGCCGCCACCTTGGCGCCGATCAGGACCACCGACACATAGAGCGTCCACAGCTTCAGATCGCCGGTCGCGGCCACCGCGATGGTGCCAAGCCCGAGCACGAACATCAGCGCCGCCCAGGCGTAGCCCGCCGCCGTGACATATTGCGGAATGGTTTCGGTCACGATCGGAGGCAGGTAGCGCAGCAGCCAGCCGCGCTTGAGCATGATGGCGCCGACGGCGAAATGCCCGATCGCGGGCTTGGCCAGCACGAAGCGCGGATCGTGGGTCAGGAGCGTGGCGCTGCCGAGCACGATCACGAGGCCGAGGCTCGCCCAGGTCATGTAGCCGAGCGGCTCGCCCCTGACCTTGCTGTAGATCACCTGCGCTACGGCGCCGGCGATCGCCACCGACGTCGCCAGCACCACATTGTCCGTGATCAGGTACACCGCGAGAAACACGATGGTGGAGAAGAAGTCCTGCGCGAGTTTGGCGAATACGTCCTTCATCGTCGTGCTCCCTGGGGGCCTGCCATTTGCGACGGGTGCCATGACGGCGGCCGCACCCGTTCGATTGGTGAATACGGTCAGATTCCGGATAGCGCCTTGGCCGGCGCAGGCCCGTGCTTCGCCTTGCGGTATTCGGGATACCATTTGGTAAAATAGACCGCGCTGTTGCGGGCAGCAAACGCGATCAGCAGGCCGAGCCAGAGCGGAAGGCCCGGCACATAGATCAGCGCGATATTGCCGATCATCATCAGCAGGAAGCAGGCGGACCACGCCCAGGTGATGATGTAGTTCGCCCGCATGAAGCCGGGCTGTTCGGCGGTTTCGGCGTCCACCACTTCGAGCGCATATTGCAGCGTGAACGGCTTGCGGACCGCCAGCGAGCCGAGCGAGATCGCGAGCACGCCGATATCGATCGTCAGTTTGACGGCGGAACTGCTCAGGGTGTCATCGACCAAAGTGAGGTAGAAGCCGATGGCGAGGAACAGCACGACGGTACCGGCGCCGAGGATCTTGAGCGAGCGGCCGCGAGCAATGTCATAGGCGATCGCCAGCAGGCAGATCGCGGCGGCCGCGAACAGGCTGGCGGCGGCGGACGTCACCAGCATCAGCAGCGTGAACACGCCGTAGGGGGCAAGGATCAGGAATATCGTCATGGCCGCCTCTCAGGCTTATCTTTACAGTGGAAAGATAAATACGGGGAGAGGGCGGAAGCGTCAAGCGAAATCTTTACAGTGTCAACATAATGTGAGTTATTCGAAAATGGTGGTTATTTTATAATTATTCGAACGGAGTCTTGTGGTTCGATTGCCGGCAAAGTCCCGAGCCTATGCAGCCAGAGGTTTTCTTAATGCATCTCTGGCACTATGCCGTGCATGAAGTTCGGCTTGTTTTTCATGTTCGTATTCCCCTTGTTGGGAATTCCACTCGCCTGCCTTGCGCTCATAGAGCCACCGGAGCGAAGAACGCTCTGGATTTCAATGGCTATGAGTGCCGTGGCCACGATTGCTACGTGGATCCTCTGGGACGTCTTTCGAACGCAACACTATCTCGTTTACGCGCACGTTGTGCTGATTGGTATCTGGATCGCCACTTCATTTTGGCTTCGATCGGTCACTTGGATGCTCGGTCCAATTGCTTACGGGTGTCTGGCTCTCTTCGTTGCTTTGATACAAATTCTGATATTCGGCGAACCGAGATCAGAATTCGCATTTCATTATCTGCCGATGCCGCTCTCGATGGCGATCGGCGCGATGTTCATTTGACGGGACCGGTTCAACAGCCGATTCACATGGCCCCCACCCAATTGCCATGAAAACCGTCGGGCACGCGATGTCCGAGTTGCACCAGCGCCACCGGGCCGGCGGCGACGTCGGTGGCGTTGAATACCGCGAGATCGCTGCGGTTTTCGCGCGCGCGCCACACCGCCGCGAGCAGCCAGCCGTCGCCCTCGGCGGCGTCCTTGCCGCGCTCGACGAACACGGCTTCCGAAATGGTGTCGCCTTCCGGCAGCAGATAGTTGCCGAGCCGCGAGCCCTTGCCGTCGACATGCACGATGCCGCAAAGCGCACCGACGAACGGCAGATCGGGATTGGCGCAGGCGTACCAGCCGTGGCGAGAGGCAAGCCCGGCGCGGCGGTCGTCGATGCGCGGGAATTCGCCGGTCATGTCGTCGAGATAGGTTTGCGTGAAGCGGTCGGTATTCCCGGCGAGATCGAAGGTCCAGCGGCACAACCGCGCCCGCGACTTCCTGGGGTCGGTCGGCGAACCGTCGGGATGGGGGAACAGCGGCGCTTCCTCGAACTGCATGACGTCGGCGATGATGCGGTCGCCTTCTTCCCAGGCATTCATGACGTGGAAGACGTAGCAGGTCTCGGCGCGAAACCAGACGATGTCACCGGGCGAGCCGTTGCGCCTCATGGCGCCGACATAGCCGCCCTTGTCCGGCTCCCAGGCGTAAGGCGGCTGGCCGCGCATCGCCCGCTCCATGCTGCCGGTGATCGGCAGGATCGGAAACAGCATGTGATTCTCGGTGACGATGAAGTCATGCACCATGCTGGCATAGGGCGCTTCGAAGCGGTCGAACCGCGTCACCACGCCGGAGGCATTGACGGATCCGAAGGAGAGGGCAGGGGTCAGCGGCCCGGCGGCATTGTAGCCGAAGAACACCATCTCGCCGGTGACGGGATCGATCTTGGGATGCGCGGTGAACGGCCCCGAGATGCCGCCATTATAGTCGCAGTAGCCTGTTCGCTTGAGCGTGCCGGGCTCGATCTCGGTCGGCAGATGACCTTCCTCCAGCGCCAGCAGCCGTCCGGCGTGAAAGATGATGTTGGTGTTGGCGACGCCGCCGTCAGGGGTCACCGAGGCCGGCGTATCCGGCAGCTTGCGGCCGAAGCCGCCGAACAGCGCGCGGCCGGCATCATGCTCGGCCTGCCATTTCGGGGTGCGGACCCAGCGGTTGCGGTAGCTGGCGCGGCCGTTTTCGAGATGGAAGGCGTGCAGCATGCCGTCGCCGACGAACCAGTGCGCGCCCGGCGCCTCGAACTGCGGATTGGGGCCGTTGCGGTAGAGCGTGCCGTTGAGTTCGCGCGGCAATTCGCCGACGACCTTCAGAAACGGCGCGTCGCATTCAAACGGGATCGGCGCCAGATTGGTCCGGGCCGCCTTGGTCGCTGCTTCCTGCTGCATCATTCGCTCCCTGGATTTATCTTTACATCGTAAAGATATGAATACAGAGCATGGCAGCCATCGTCAAGCAAAATCTTTACAGTGTAAAAATAGGGGCTATAAGAATGAGATGGCAAGAAAACCCGCTGCACTGAAGACCCGCGCCCGGCCTGCCGCCAACAGGGGCGCTCCGGCGCGCTTGCCGCGGAAACGGCCGGCGCCGCGCGCCGCAGCCGCGGGCGAGGATACGCCGTACCACCACGGCGCGCTGCGCGACGCCCTGCTCACGGCGGCGGAGACGGTGCTGGAGCGCGACGGGCTGGCCGGCCTGACGCTGCGCGCGGTGGCGCGCGAGGCCGGCGTGTCGCATGCCGCGCCGACCCATCATTTCGGCGACCTGACCGGCCTCGTCAGCGAACTCGCCGCGATCGGGTTCCGCCAGTTCAACGCGGCGATGGCGGCCGCGGGCGCGGTCGATGCGCCGCCGCTGCTCAGGGCGCTGGCCCGCGCCAAGGCCTATGTCGCCTATGCGCAGGCGCATCCGGGCATGTACGGGCTGATGTTCCGCACCGAGCGGCTGGATATGGCGCGGCCATCGCTGCACGAGGCCGCCAACGCTTCGTTCGCCGGCCTCGCCGGCGCGATCGGGGTCAGCCGTCAGGAGCAGATTTCCGACCAAGCGCTGTCGCTGGAACAGGCTGCAGCCATTGTGAAGGCGTGGTCGCTGGTCCATGGCTTCACCATGCTGCTGCTCGACGGGCGGCTGACCGACGTCCTGCGGCGGCTGCCACCAGGCAACGATGCCGAGACCCTGCTGGACGCCATGCTGAGGTCGACCGTGGCCCGGCCGCCGGGGCCATAGATCAGCGTTGTTCAGCGCCGCTTCGCCAGCTCCACGGCGCGGCCGCTGGCGCCGATTACCTTCACCTCGTCCTTGCCGCACGTGAAGCCGCGCGCGATTTCATCGGCGGCCTTGCGGGCGAGTTCGTTGGCATCGGGGTTGGCCTTCACGTCGACATAGGCGACATGGCACACCGCCCCCGGCGGCAACCGCGTTACCGCCAGCAACGGCTTTGCGATCGGCCGGCCGTTCTTGTCCTCGTCGGCATTGTCGGCGATGTGCCAGCGCTGGATGATGGCGAAGGGTTTGCCGTCCACGGCCCGCCATTCCACAGTGTGGGTGGTCGAGTTGAACGGCCCGAAGGAAGTCTCCGCCGCCGGCTCCCGGTCCGCCGCGGCGCGGCTGTGGCCGACCGAGACCGCCTCGCGCAGGTCATCCTCGCTGATGACGACCACGAGCCCGGCCTTGCCCGGGCAAACCCGTACCGTGGAATCGTCGACGCCGTTGCCGGCGCTCTTGACCCGGCAATCCCTGGGGGCGGTCGAAGTGTAGCTACTGCCGAATGTTTGGGCGCTGGCCGGCGGAATCAGGGCGAAGCAGGCCCAGAACAGCGCCGACAGGGCCATTTGCGGCATGACCGGCACGCCGGGGACGAGGAGGTGAGGGACGCGCTTCATCCAGCCGCCATTTTGATTGCGGAACCGCTGATGCTTCGACGTGCGCAATCTGGGGAAGGTTCACGCGAAATGCGCGAAAGGCCTGACATTGGCCCGGAATCATCCTAGAACAGCGGCTTCGCAATCCCCTCCATAGCGTGTCAGTTCAAGTCGATCATGTCTGCCATTCCGTCGAATAAACCGTACCGCGTCGGCCGTTCCCGCACCGGGCTTGGCCTCTTCGCCACCAAACCGATCAAGAAGGGCGCCAAGATCATCCGCTATTTCGGGCCGCTGCTGGATTCCCGGAAGAAGGAAGAGGACGCGATCGAGAACAAATACCTGTTCGAGCTGAACAACCGCTGGACCATCGACGGTTCGGTGCGCAAGAACATCGCCCGCTATATCAACCACGCCTGCAAGCCGAACGCCGAATCCGACGTCAAACCGCGCAAGCGCAAGGTGTTCATCCGCGCGATCAAGAACATCGAGCCCGGCGAAGAGATCAACTACGATTACGGCACCGACTACTTCAAGGCCTATCTGAAGCCGATCGGCTGCAAATGCGCGGCTTGCGAGAAGAAGCGCAAGAAGCAGCGCGCCGAGGCGAGGGCCGAGAAGGCGCGGCTGAAGGCCAAGGCCGAGCGCAAGGCCCTGAAGCAAGCCGAGAAGCTGGCGGCGAAGGCCGAAAAGCTGAAGCAGAAGCTGAACGGCGCCAAGACCAATGGCGTTAAGGCGACCGGCGTTAAGGCGAACGGCATCAAGCTGAACGGCAAGCTGATGAACGGGCACGGCGGAAAATCCGCCGCCGGCAAGGCGACGCCGGTAAAATCCGGGATCCTTGCGGCGGCAAAAGCGAAGCCGGGCCGGGAACGCCGCGCCTCGGCTTAAGCCCCGGATTAGCCGGCCTTCACGAATGCCAGATTGGTCCAGGTGACGCCGGCGGCGCGGTTTTGGTCCTGACTGGATTCGTTGCGCAGATTCAAAACGGGCTGCAAGCCCTGTATCCGCGCAAGCTCGATCGTCTCCTCGGGCGAAATTTCGAACATGCGCCGTCCCGGTGGAACCGGCCCATGCCGGATTTTCATGATGACGGCGCCGCCGCTTCGTACCAGGGACGCCAGGTTTGGCATCGCGCGCCGGCGTTGCGGCCCGTCGAGATGCATCCAGACCGCGGTCAGCATGACGAGATCGAAGCTGTCGTCGCGGAGCCGCAGCCGGGCCAGATCCGGCAGGCTGTCGTCGAGCCATTCGATCCGCGGCGAGCGATGCAGCGCCATGGCCCGGAGGCGCAGCGCATCGGTCGGTTCGACCGCGACGATGCGATGTCCCTGTGCCGCGAACCAGGCGGCATCGCGCCCGGTTCCGGAGCCGATATCCAGGATGCGGCCCGGTGCCGCCGGAAGCAGATGCAGAACCGCCCGGTGGGCATCGGCGGCTGGGATGGCTTCATAGCGCCGGAAAAGCTCCTCGGCCTCGTCGGCATATCCTTCGGTACCGCTCACCTTCACGGACGTCATACGGCGCCTTCTGTTGCCCTCGGATGCTAGCACCCGGCCCCGGATGCGCAATCGCGCACCGGAGTTCGATGCTTCGCACCGCCCCGGAATGACATCGGGCTACCCGCCGGGTTTCCGGACCGATTTCGGCAGCGGCGCATCGCCGAAATCGAGCGTCGAGCGTTGCAGGATCGCGCCGGCTTCGTCGACCACGACACGAAATCGCCGGTGCTCGGAGAAGAAGGTCAGGCGATAGCGGCCGCTGTCGGCATCGACGCCGCGCTCGGAGAGGCCGGTGATCTTGCCGGCGCGCATCTGCTCCCTGAACAGCGGCAGCGCAATGCCGAGCCCCTCGGCGATCACAGAGGCGTCGATCGCAACGGCGCCGTTCTCGAATTCAACCGGTTTCATGGCCTGTGCCCAACTCTCATGCGATGCCTGCCGCCTTTCTTGACCGGGCGGGATAGGCGCATTCCGCCAGCGTGGTGGCGTCGAGCTCCCGCATGAAGGCTTCGCGCGCGGCGGCAAGGCGGGCCTTCAGGCGGCAGCGCGGCTTCAGCACGCAAGTGCCGCCGTCGTCGCGAAAACACTCGACCAAAGCGTGGCGATCCTCGAGCGCCCGCACCACTTCGCCGAGCGTGATCGACTGCGGCGGCCGCGCCAGCATGAAGCCGCCGCCGGCGCCGCGCTGGGTGCTGATGAAGCCGCCATCGGCGAGGTCGCGCACCACCTTGGCCAGATGATTGCGCGAGATGCCGAACTCGGTGGCGATCTCGTTGGTCGCGAACGACCGCGCCGGCTCGCCGGCCAGCCGCATCAGCGCGCGCAACGCAAAATCCGTAAACGACGTCAGGCGCATGGGATCCCCGAAAAAAGGCCTTGCAAACCGACTATAGCCGTCTAAATAGGTATTTGAAATACCTATTTGAGGAGATCGTCGTGACCCCTGCAGAACGGCGCGAAAGGATCACGGCCGAGATCGTCGCCCGGACCGGCATCACCGAGCCGCTGATCGAGCGGCTGGTGCGCGGTTTCTACACCAGGGTCCGCAGCGATGCGGTGCTGGGACCGGTCTTCGAAGCGCGAATTCACGACTGGGAGCCGCATCTGCAGCGGATGTTTGCGTTCTGGTCGTCGGTGGCGCTGATGTCGGGCCGCTATCACGGCACGCCGATGGCCAAGCACATGCCGCTGCCGGTCGATGCCGATCATTTCGACCGCTGGCTGGCGCTGTTCGAGGAAACCGCCCGGGAGGTCTGTTCCCCGGAAGCCGCCACCCATTTCGTCGAACTGGCGCGGCGGATTGCCGCCAGCCTCGAACTCGGCATCGCCGGCGCGCAGGGCGTGTTGCTCGGCAACGGCGAAAGGTTCCGGCGTAGCGGGGCAGGAGAGATGGCGGGATGATCGCCGCCGTAATCCGGAGCTGACGGAAACGGATCGGCCGCCGCCAGGCTTCGAGGCCTCTGCGGCAGCCGTTGTTTTCGGGTGATGCAGCCGCGGCTCACGCCGTGACCGCGCCGCCGCTCTTGCGCAGGCCGACATATTGCAGCTCGGCAAACGCGCCGACCGCAATCGCCTGCGCCGCGACCATGATCTCGCCGAGCAGATTGGGGTTGACCCATCCAGAGAACAGCAGCGCGATGCTGGCGAGCGTCCACGCGGCATTGCCGGCGACCACGATCGCCACCAATGCTTTCGGCATCGTCTGCCGCGTGCCGAGCCAACCGACCAGCGCGGCATAGGCGATCAGGAACAGGCCGGTCTCGCGCAACAGCGTCTCGGGCAGGCTGAGCCACGGCGCGAGCACGCCGGCGCCGAGCGTGAGCAGCACCGCCGAGACGCCGCTGAAGATGGCGTCGGCGAGGATGGCGCGGCGAAGAAACAGGGATGGCTGGATCATGGCAGTTCTCCTTTGCAGAGGGGTGGACCACAGTGATGCGAAGATGATCCGGCCGGGGAGGGAATTCGATTACGTCGGAGGTAATGGAAGCCGCGAAATTCGCATGGTAGGTTTTCGCACCATGAACGCACACACCGCCACGGCCCGCGCCGAGAACACCCAGCCCGTCCATATCGGCGATCACCTGCGCGAATGGCGGCAGCGCCGTCATCTCAGCCAGCTCGATCTCGCCGGCGACGCAGAGATATCCGCGCGGCATTTGAGTTTTGTCGAGACCGGCCGCGCGGCGCCGTCGCGCGAGATGGTGCTGAAGCTCGCCGAACGGCTGGAGGTTCCCTTGCGCGAACGCAATGTGCTCTTGGTGGCGGCGGGCTATGCGCCGGCGTTTCCGCAGCGCTCGCTCGACGATCCCGCGCTGAAACCGGCGCGGGCGGCGATCGACCTGGTGCTGAAGGCGCATGAGCCCAATCCGGCGCTGGCTTATGACCGGCACTGGAACCTGGTCTCGGCCAACCGCATGGTCGCTCCGCTGCTGCAAGGCATTCCGCAGCGGCTGCTCGGCCAGCCCCTCAACATCCTGCGACTCGCCTTTCACCCCGAAGCGCTGGCGCCGCGCACCGTCAACCTCGCCGAATGGTCCAGCCATCTGCTGGAGCGGCTGCACCGCCAGTGCGAGGCCACCGCCGATCCCGAACTGCTGAAGCTCTATTCGGAGCTGAAGGGCTATCCGATGCCGGCGCGCCCGGCGCCGCTGTCGTCGGACAATGTCGCGATCCCCTTCAAGCTGCGGCTTGACGGCGACGTGCTGAGCTTCATCTCCACCACCATGATCTTCGGTACGCCGGTCGACATCACGCTGTCGGAACTGGCGCTGGAGACGTTCTTCCCCGCCGACGAACTGACCGCCGAGCGGATGCGGAAGCTGGCGGCGAATTTGAAGTAGGCGCGGCGTCGTGGCGGTCATGGCCGGGCTCCGCGGTTCAGGTCCTGATGCGTAGTTACGAATCCGGAGCCGCAACCACAATAACCCCGGAGGTTATGTGGTGCGGGGCATGCGGCCCACGCCCTTGTTTCGCGCCCCGATCGGCCTATTTTGCAAACATCATTTCACGAAAGGCTGGCCTGATGAGCACCCTGAAACCGCTTCAGATCGACATCGTCTCCGACGTGGTGTGCCCGTGGTGCTATATCGGCAAGCGCCGCATCGAGAACGCGCTGGCGCTGACGCCGGACGTGCCGGTCGAGATCAACTGGCGGCCGTTCTTCCTCAATGCCTGGGTACCGCGCGAGGGCATCAGCCGCGACGAATATCTCACCGCGAAATTCGGTTCGGTCGAGGCCTATAAGGGCATCGCCGGCCGCGTCGTCGCCGCGGCGAGCGAAGAGGGCCTCACCTACCGGCCCGAACTGGTCAAGCGGCAGCCCAACACGACAGACTGCCACCGGCTGATCTACTGGGCCGATGCGCAAGGCAAGTCCGCCGAGATGAAGCAGCGGCTGATGGAATTGTATTTCCGCGACGGCGGCGATCTCACCGACGTCGATGTGCTGGTGCAGGCGGCGGCCGACGTCGGCCTCGATGCCGGGGACGTGCGCAAGCGCCTGGCGACCGACGAAGACGTCGACCTGATCTCGGCGCAGGCCAAGGACGCCTCCGACAAGGGCATCTCCGGCGTACCGACGTTCGTGTTTGCGCAGAAATACGCGGTGTCCGGCGCGCAGCCGGCCGAGCAGCTTGCCCGCGCCATCCGTCAGGTATCGGCGGAAGTGAACGCGCAGGCGGCGGAGTAGGGGCCTCAGCAAGGCTTGAATTCGTCGGCTGTCCGCGCGACAGTTCGATCTGGAGATCGCCAATGAAAATCAAGATCGTCATCCATGAGGCTGAGGAGGGAGGCTTTTGGGCCGAAGTCCCCGCTATTCCCGGTTGCGCCACGCAGGGCGACAGCATGGATGAACTCATAAAGAATCTTCATGAGGCGATCGAGGGATGTCTTTCGATTGAAGTCGCCCCGCCCGAGCCCGGTGGCACCGAACGGATGCTGGAATTGCCTGCATGAAATCAATAACCGGCCGCGAGTTTGCTCGTCTCGTCGAGCGGCGCGGTTGGTCATTGCTTCGCGTTAGCGGCAGTCACCATATTTGCAGCAAGAGCGGCAGCGTCGTGCGGCTGTCAGTTCCAATTCACGGCGACAAGCACTGAAGACAGGTCTGTTGCGACATCTGATGAAGCTCGCTGATCTTTCAGATCAGGATCTTTAGTGCCGCGCATCGGCGCCGAACATTAGGCCCGCATGAGCCGCGATGCCGGTGATTGGCCGCCTCGTTATCCGCGAACCGAAGCCGGTTGAGGATCAGCGATGATCCACGCCGACGTCCGGTCGGAAAAGGGAGGCTCGCTTGCGGGCCTCCCAAACTACGGTTGTGGACAGATCTAGCTAGCGAGTTCGTCGGCGGGCTTCGATCGCATCGCAACATAGGACGGTAGACGCTTGACAAGCCTTATGGACAACCTGAAGCTGTTGTTTTTGGGGGATATTGGCGGATGACGGCCTCAGATGGAGATCGGCTGTTTAATGCAGTTCGAATAGCGATCTCTCAGACTCTCGAACAGTTTCAAATCTCTGGCACTTCTCAAGAACTATCGACAACTTTCGCCAGCTGTTTCATTAAGGAGTATTATCACCAAAACAGTTACTTGTTTATCTTGCGCTATGGCTGTGGAGTGACTTCGCTGGGCTACGGCGAACTACGAGACTTGCTCCGATACTATGCCTTGCCTCGCAGCCGATCCGAAATAAATGTTTCGTTCCATTCTTCGCGGGCGCTTGAATTCGAACTGATTGCCATTTGGGATACCCTTGTCGCTCCATTGAATGAGTTTCAGACCATCTCGTCCACGATCGGCGACCTCTACCTCACCAGTAACAGCCCCGCTAAATTTGCCGAGCTTTACTTACAGATCTGTGAGTCTGCGCAGCACCAAACCGACATTAAAGATCTCCTCGGCAAGGCACCGAAGCAAATCTGCGATCTTCACGGCGCGAGCCTGCGCGGACTGATAGTGTTGGACGCGTATTATGCAACTTGCGCAGTATCCATTTCCGATGATCTCAAAATTGACCTCCCCAGCATCGTCGGACGATCGGGGTACGTCCATTCGGCCGGCCCACTTCTATACATCCGCAACACAGGAAAATTTGAAAGGTCGGCGCTACTTTCGAGGATGAGCACTTATCATGCTGGTCTGAGACTGGCCGCAAAAGACGACGGCAAACTGCCTCTCTTCCTTGTCGCCAATGAACATCTAGATCTTTATGACTCGGCGCGCGCCGAAGGCGACAGCGGACGAGGTGTCTTTCAAATTCGGATACCGAAAGACAAGTTCTTCATTGGCGGGCAACCTGCCCCGGATTTCTGGGATTCCCTTATTGCGGATAATGAGCTGAATAAGATCGTGACTCCGATGCCGGGATTACAGGATCCTCATCATGAGATCGAAGCTTTCGCGGCGGAAGGACAACCTCTTGCCCACCAAGCGCTCTTTCTCTTCCGAGATTTTGGAGTCGACGAGCAGCACAATCGCTCGAGTGAACAGTACATCATGTTGTATGCGCGAGTTTTTCGTAACTCATCTCCATTCTTTATCTTTGACGAGACAAAACCCGGCTGGTACGCACCGGTGACGGCCCCGCATACGATGACTAGCGCGATGCTGAACCTTTGTTTGGCCGGTCGAACAAAAAGTCGTGGGACCACGGTTATCTGCGATCCCTTTGTTGGATCGGGCACGTCAGCGCTGGAAGCTCTGAGATTTCCTGGCAAAGTAAGATTCGTAGCCGGAGACCTGTCGAAGCCCGCTGGGATAGCGCGAGCCGACAACTTCGCCTTTTTCTCACTGCCGCAATTCGCGCATGGAGAAACGTCGCCGAAAATCAAGCACCACCTGTCATCTGAAGTTTCTTCAATCCCCCTTTCGATCAACGGCTTGGCAGGGCTGCTCAGGGGTCTTACCGGGCCTGCTATGGAAGAACTCGTAAAGAGGGCAATCGAGGGGGCAACCTCGATTTCTGTACGACGGCCTAAGCCAAAACCCCCAGTCGCTATCGAAGCAGGCCTTGAATGGTCCCTGACTGCTATGCTGATGTTGCTGGTACAAAACGCTCCTGAAGCGTCAAAGACGCAGGCTGGCGTCCGGCAGCTTCGCGAGTACGACTTCAGCCCTGCTCTTCTAGCCTTTAGTGAGCCGGAGTTCTTGCCGCTGAGAGTGCTTACCTATCTTTGCTGGAGAGCAATTCTGCGAATCGGCTATGCTCTGTACAAAGAGAAGGACAAAGTAGCCATTCTTACAAAGGCACTCCTGTTTGAGTTCGAGTCTTTTGCGTTACGTTGCCAACTACTGGCCGATATTCGCAGTCTCAGACCTGATCAAGACGTGAAGCCTCTTAACGAGCGACTCCTCATTCAAAAGGGCTGGTACAGCCCAGAGATCATCGTGCCTCTGGAGGCCGTGCAAATACAAGGCACGAGCTTTGAGTTTGACGACAAGCTTCACATTGATGCACTGAGTTTGCTTAAGTCCCTCCGGAAGGAGGTTGACATTCTGATCACGGATCCCCCTTACGCATTCAACACGGACAACTATGAAGAAAACGTGGAACTCTATAAGGGGCTGCCGACGGCCATTGTGCAGTGCCTAAAAGACAATGGCCAAGCCGTAATCTGCCTACCCGAGCAGTCTCACAACGGCCAAAATATTCCCTCATACGCACGGAAGTCGTGGTTCGTACGCGCGTTCTTGGCTGCGGCCGCGCGCGACAAGGCGCAGGTCGTTAACCTTGCGGAAACTCGACCCGCGTATGACCCGTTATTTGATCCGCCTCACTACTGGCGAAGCAACCGGGCATTGACAAGATCCGTCTTGCACTTCACGTTGCATAGGAATTAAATCTTAGTCTTGGAGCTCACGTCATGAAAGAGTTCAATCCCTTAGCAATGCAAGATCCTTCTTGGGACGAAAGATTCCGCAGGGGCCGCGACGAATACGAGGCCGCCGTACGGAAGGAACAGGCTGCTGAAGCGGGTGCGAAACTGCAAAGGTACCTGTCGTCCTCTGAGCAAAGCCCTCAAATGAAGAGCCACAACTAATATAGGATTAGTTGATCAAGCGAAGTAAGAGGTCCCCCGCGGGGGCTTTGCTTTTTTGAACTTCGACTTTGTATCAACTGAAGCAATCACTACATTAGTCTTCAAGGACAACAGCGCGCCTATACATCGGCTGCGCCGACATGGGTGCACCGCGTCGTTCAGTCATTTCACGAACCTTGCCCTCGGCGAGATGGTCAAGGCGTCGAGCACCGTGTCCCGCGATATTCGCAAGGACGATTACGGCAAGCTCGAAGGCTACTGGTCGACCGAGATCGGGCCGCTCAATCAGGTCATGCATCTTTGGAGCTACGCCGACTTCAACGAGCGGGCGAGACTGCATGGCGAACTCGCTAAAAACCCGCGCTGGACCGACGAGAACATTCCGCTGATAGTGCGTCAGGATGCCCGCCTGCTCAAGGTGGTGCGGGCGCCGGTGCCCCCCGCAACGACGGGCCGACTTGAACGCGCGCGCCAAGGCGCGTGCCAGCGCCCATGAAAGATCCGGCATGGCAGGAATTTCTCGGCAAGAGCGGGCCGATGCCGAAGAGATGCATTCGACGATCATTCTGACGGCGCCGCACTCGCCGCCGAAGTAAGGCGGTTCGGGAACGGGAGCGATACAGGCCCCGAAATTCGTGTTGGGGCGCGCACGCACTGCGCTTATCGCAATGACGACGTTGCGGCTTCCGTGATTTGGCCGTCCTTGCATCGCGCGGTCTCCGTCGCAGAAATTTTCGTCGAACAGCCCGTGCACGTAAGAGCCGATTTGTTCAATCGATTCAACCAATCGACCCGACGGGCAAATCACGCAGAAGTCTGTAAAGCCCTCTTCGCAAAAATATTCTGATTTTCCGAAATAGCAAATCGGTCTATATCGATCGCATCCCGTCCCATCAGAGGGGCGTTTCGCGAACGTCACGGACGTAGGGGCGGGATGCGGTGGACGCGGGCGGCGCGCGAGACGGGCGTGCAGCTGGCGGACGGCGAAGTCGTGTGGTCCTGACACCCCGACGCTGGTGTCAAGTTCGCGCTAGGGAGCGCGGGCGACGGTGGCAAGAAAGCCCGGTCGCCGGGGAGATCACGTATAAGCCGTAAAACCATTGCGCAGGGAAGGCCGGGATGCTCCCGCTGAACCTGTATGCTCGTGTGCGTTTTTTTCGCACATATTTGCACACGAGACCGCGGGTGCAGCGCGCACCCGGTCTTCCCTGCGCCCTCTGACCGGAGGGCCAAAGGAAATTCGATGGCAAGCCTCGGGCGAAACACGCCGCGAGATCGCGAAGCTGCGTTTGCGCGTACGCTGTTTGAAATCAAAATCCGTTAGGGCGTTTTCCAGCTTGCTCGAACCAGTACACTTCTCGCGGGGCCTCATGGTTCGAGACGCGCGAAGACGCGCTCCTCACCATGAGGGACTGAGACCTCATCCTGAGGAGCATCGCCAACGGGTCGCGCGAATGCGCGCCCGATGACAGGCTCCGCGATGCGTCTCGAAGGATGGAGCATCTGAAGTGGAAATGGCTTTAGCGCAGGCCGATCGGCTCGACGCCTCACGCGTCCTTCAGATAATAATTGGCCCGCTTGCCGAGCGCGATCCGCCGCAATACGCGGCGCATCGCGAGCGAGCCGCGCAGCGGTCTGATCGCGGCGATCACGGTGCGATAGAAGGCAAGCTTGAGCACATCGCGCACCGGCTGGCGGCCCGGCGGCTGTTGCGGCAGGCCGATGCCGCGCAGCATCGAATTGAAGAAGTGCAAATCGTTGACGCGGCGCACCTCGCGGGTCTTCCAGGTGATCGCCATCGAGATCGAATGGCTGTCGGCGGTGCGCACCCAGTGCGGCCACTGATACGGCACATAGCAGCCGTCGCCCGCGAACATGTGGAATTCGGTGCCGCGCGACGCAAAACGCTCGTCATATTTCAGGTTGCGGTGCTTGGTCATCGAGCGCTCGATCTCCTCGTCGGAGACGATGGCGCGGTCGTTGTTGTCGTAGATCGTGAAGAATTTCTCGCCGTGGATCTGGACGAAGAAATTGTCTTCGCTGTCGAGATGGAACGGCGTGGTCGAATTCGGCGAGGACACGAAGATGAAGCCCTCGACCTGCTCGAAGCCGGCGTCGAGCAGGCTGTTGAAACCGCGCGCCCGCGCCACCGACAGCAGCGTGTCTTCCAGCAGCCTGCGATATTCCGGCGCGTTCTCCACGCGCTTGAGCACCATCCAGGCGCCGGCGGTTTCGATGCGCTTCACGACTTCCACGGGATCGAGATCGACCGATGGAATCGCATCCGGGTCCTGGCTGATCGCGACCTTGCCTGAATTATATTCGATCAGGTCGCGCGGCAATTCCGAAGCCAGCTGCGCGATGCGCGGCAGGTTCAACAGCGGATGGCCGGCGAGGCGGTGACGGATCGCGAACGGCTTTAACGGAAAGTCGCGCTTCAGCGCGTGATTCTCCGCGGTCAGCACCGGCGCAAAGGCGGTGACGGTGGTCATGACGGTTTCTCCTGGCGTTTCCGGATCAAATGAACGGCATGGCGCAGCGGCTCGCGGATCAGCTGGCGAAGCTTCAAGGCGGCGCGGACCAGCGGCACCACGGGATCGTGCGGCCGCAGCGGAATCAGCACGTCGCCGATGGCAAGGCGCCCGCGCCAGATCGGATTGATCATCGGATGATCGGCGCCGGCGGTGGAGTCGACCAGCCTGATCGTGGGATCGGCGCAGAGATGCCGCGTCAAATCGAGCGTCAGCTGCACGCCGGGTGAGAATTTCGCATAATGCTCGTCGACGCCGAGCTTGAAGTAGAACGCGCGGTCCTGGTGCCGCAGCACGACCGCGGCCGCGACTGGCGTTTCGCCCGACGACAGCGTCACGATCTCGCATTGGCGGAATTCGGCGAGTGCGGTGGTGGCGCGGCGGACAAAGCCGGCATCGCCGTCATGCTGCAGCAGCGCGGTGCCGCGCTGGCCTTTCCAGCCGGAAGCTTCCAGCTGCAGGAAAATCTCGACTGCGGAGGCGACCGCTTGCGGCGTGCTCGCGACCTCGAAGCGGACCTCGCCGTGCTCGGCGAGGCGGTTGCGCTGGCGGCGCAGTTCCTTCAGCTTCTTCGGCCCCAGCGCATCGCGCAGGCATTCATCGGCATCGCGCGTGGCGTCGAGACAGGCGCGGAGGTGGGATTGCAGCAGACGCGGACGCATGCCGCCCTGCCGCAGCACTTCCCTGAACGCCTTCATGGCCGCGCCGTCGAGCGACATGTCGCGCAGGATCAGCGCATGGGCGCCGGCCTTCCGTGCCTGCATCATCAGCCCGGCGGCGGCGTCCTCGGCCAAGTCGCGATCGAGAGGCGGGGTGCCAAGCGTGCCGTAGGGATCGGCGCTTACCAGAACCGGCAGCGGGATCTTCCAGGCGCGCCACATTGAAATCGCGGGCAGGAGCCCGATCAGCCGCGCCGCGCCGCCGTTTGCCGCCGCAGGTTGGCTCCACGCGGACAGCGCCGCGACGCCGGTACGGCCGCGCGCGGAGGCGTTCACCGCCAATTCCCAGTCGGGGAGGTAATAGCCGTTCGGCTCGTTGGCGCGTTCGGCAAGCGCGCGCCACTGGCTCGTGGCCACGGCCGTGAGCGGCGCAAGGCCATCGCCGCCACGCGAAGCCGCCTCCGCCGGCGGCCGCTTGCCGGCGATTACCGAACTGCCGCGCACCAGCGCTGTATCAGCTATCTCGACCACGTCCCCGTTTCCCCGTTCGCGACGACCGTAGCGGGCGCGTGCGCCGCCTCCTGCATTGCGTTGACGGGGACGCTAACGGAAAAGATTGGAAAAACCCGCTGGAGCGGAGATGCAATTCGAGCGGTGGTGTTAACCGGCTGTTCATGATGCGGACGTCGTGAGCGGCGTGTCCGCGGCGCTCGAGGTGGAGCGCTATCGCAGCGAACCGATCTTTTCCAGTTCCGCAAGGTTGGAAACCCTGAGCATGCCCTCGGACATTGCGAGAATGCGGCGTTCGCGAAGCTGGCTGAACACCCGGCTGACATGGACGGGGGTCAGCCCGACCGCGTCAGCGATGTGCTGCTGGCGCAACGGAAACGGGTAGCGCTGTTCACGGATCACGTTCCTCGCCGCTACTCGCGACATCAAGTGCAACAACAGATAGGCGATGCGTTCTTCGGCCGAAAGCTGGCCCAGCACGGTTACAAGCTCGGTCGCCTCGCGAGTTTCAGCGGCGCAGGAATTTGCCACGGCCCATCGGATGTCGGGGCTGGCGGCGCACCTCGTGAGGATTTCGGAGCGCGCGATTCCGCTCACCTGGACCTCGGTCAATGCCTTGACCGAGAAATGGTACGCTGTCTCGAAAATCGCAGTAGGAGAAAAGAAGTCTCCCGGCAGCAGGAATTTCAGAATTTGCCTGCGGCCGTCGGCAAGCTGAAAGTAGCGGAAGGCCCAGCCCGTGCAGAGTACGAATATGTCGTTGGATGGCTGATTTCGGTAGGCGATCTGCTCGCCTGCCCGGGCCGCAGCGAAGTGCTGCCAGCCGACCGGCCGGTCTGCCTCCGGGGTTTCCGAGGGCGACCCGAGCAGCGTCCCGCAAAAGCCGGTTTCGCGGTGAGGGCAGGTTACGCAAATCGACGCAATGGACATATCAGAGTGTTTGGCCAAACGGGCTCACATAGGTTCTACGTTAGGTTGTGTATGAACTTTCCTCCCGTCGCGGGGAGGAAGTTGCATCTGCATCTATCAGAATTAGCTAATTGAGCAAAACCAAATTGTAATTAGCTTTAATGCCTGCGGCGCCATCGGCCGCAGTCATGGCTCGAGCGGCGGCAGCTTGAAGGCTCCGGCGCCGCGTTTGCTCGCGTACACTTGATGTAGATCAACAACCTGGATCAAGTTATCGAGCTCGGAGTTTTTCAGAGAATCAATCTATTTTTTTTGATGGTGAAGAAACCACATTATCCGGCCCTGCCGGGACGCGGGGCTTGTGTCGAAAAATTTCATTAGGCATCCATTTGAGGAAATGTTCATGACGGAAGCAACTCTTGCCGACAGCAGCCAGGATCGCGAAATCAGGATGCGCTTCATGCGCATCGACGCCACGACCGGCGAACTGCTGCGCGAGTTCTGGAAGATAGTCGAGCCGGCGCTGCCGGAGGTGCTCGAAGGCTTTTATCGGCATGTCACCAGGGAGCCGCAACTCGCGCGCCTGATCGGCAGCGACATTCCCCGCCTCAAGGCCGCCCAGCGGTCGCACTGGGCGCGGCTGTTCAACGGCCGCTTCGATCATGAGTACATGCAGGGTGTCCGCACGATCGGTCTGATCCACAACAAGATCGGGCTGGAGCCGCGCTGGTACATCGGCGGATACAATTTCGTGCTGGGCCAGCTCGCCGCGCTCGCTGTTCGCCACTACCGATGGAAGCCGGGTCATCTCGCGGCGGTGCTGACCGCCCTGAACTGCGCGGTGCTGCTCGACATGGACATCGCGATTTCGGTCTATCAGGAAGCGATGCTGGCGGAGCGTCAGAAACATCAGGACAAGATCACTGCCGCGATCCGGGATTTCGACGGCCAGATGAAGATCGTGTTGAAGACGGTCGGGGGCTCGGCGGAAAATCTGCAGAACGCCGCCAATACGCTCGCCGCCAATGCCGAACAATCCACCAGGCAAACGACCACGGTGGCCGCAGCCTCGGAGGAGGCGTCCGCCAATGTGCAGGCGGTGGCGTCGGCTACCGAGCAACTGACGTCGTCGGTCAGGGAGATCGGGCGTCAGGTGACGGAGTCCACCAGGATGACGGGCAAGGCGGTAGAGCAGGCCGGCCAGTCCAGCGCCGGCATGCAGGGCCTCGCGGAAGCGGCGCAGCGGATCGGCGCCGTGGTCGAACTCATCAACAGCATCGCTGGGCAGACCAACCTGCTGGCGTTGAACGCCACTATCGAAGCGGCGCGGGCCGGCGATGCGGGCAGGGGATTTGCCGTCGTCGCCTCCGAGGTCAAGGCGCTGGCCGAACAGACCGCGAAGGCGACTGACGAAATCAGCCAGCAGATTCTCGCGATCCAGACCGCAACCCGGCAATCGGTCGGTTCGATCGAGGAAATCGGAACGACGATCGCGTCGGTCAACGAGATTGCGACGGCGATCGCGGCGGCCGTCGAGCAACAGGGAATGGCGACGGCCGAGATCGCGCGCAACATTCAGGAGGCTGCCCGCGGCACCCACGACGTTTCCAGCAACATCAGCGGTGTCAGTCAGGCCGCGAGCGAAACCGGCCAGACCGCAACGCAATTGCTGTCTTCCGCCAACGAGCTCTCGCAGCAGTCGGAGATGCTGCGCAACAATGTCGAAGGTTTCTTCGCGATGATCCGGGCTGCCTGATGCGGATGGCGCGTCGGCGCAAGAATGCGTTCGCGTTGCGATCAGCGCAGTCGTGGTTTGTACCGAGAAAAGTCTCAGGCGCACACTTCAAGGAGGCCGCATGTCAACTCTATCAGATCGCCCGTCCGATGAATTGATCTTCCAGCACCTTGGCGCAGCCATCGTGCTGTGCTGGGCGCAATTGCCTCTCGGGGCGAGAGACCAGATCCTGCGCCAGGCCGACGATGTGATCGGGCTGGCGCCGATCCCCGAAATTCGAAGCGAGATCGTGAAGCTGCTGTTGCGCCACGCCAAGGCGCAGTGGGCGGCTACCTTCCTGTCGGTCACGGCGCCCCGGAGTAATTCTCCCTTTCGGGGGCACTGATCCCGACGGATCGGCGTGAAGCCGACTTCGAGGGTTGCGTCAGATCGGCTCGTAGCTCTCGGATGCGCAGTTGTCGTCGGACTCGGCGCGCCGGCGATCGAGGATCAGGCCGCGGCTGATGACGAGGCGGTAGGTCTCGGCGCCCAGTGGCTTGCCCATGACAGAGGTGAGCTCGGCCCTGACGCATGCGGTCCAGCCCGCGCCCCTGACCTCGCGGTGCGGCGGCGAGACCTGCACGTGGCGCGGGTTCGACGCGGCGAGAAAGACCGAATCCAGTTTTTCGCGCACCAGCCGCTTGACGTCGGGCGGCGGCTCGGGCGGCGGTGGCTCGGCGGCTTGGTTGCGCATGAACTCAGGCACCGGCGAGCGGCTGTCGGCCATGCCGCAGCCCGCCAGCACAAATGCCCCGCCCGCAATCAACGCCAACCGAACAACGACCCGCCGCATTCGCCCACTTTATCCCGTGCCGGTTAAAATTGCCCACAATTGCGGATAATTTGCCCTTTCAGCCATCACCAATTGCTGAAACCGCTTCCACAGCCAGGCCGGCGCCTTGCCATGTCGATGGGGTTCACCCCCCGGAATCTGCCAGGAAGCCAAATTGCCAGGAAACAAAACGGGGTATTCGCGGCCGGGGCTTGAACCTCCGCGCGAGGACGACTGACCTATGGGGAAGCCTGGAGGTGTCCCATGATCCGCCCCGTCCTTCGCCATACCTTTCTCGCAGCGGGAATCTTGCTGGGCTCGCACGCGGCGCTCGCTGAAAATCGCGTCGCGCTGGTCATCGGCCAGTCGAACTATCGCGCCGTGGTTCCGCTCCCCAATCCGGCCAACGATGCCAAGGCCATGTCACAGATGCTGACCGAGTCCGGCTTCGAGGTGCTGACCGCTGCCGATCTGTCGCAGAACGAGCTGCGGACCAAGGTCGGCGACTTCGCGGCGAAGGTCGCCGCGAAGGGCCCCGATACCGTGGCGCTGGTGTTTTATGCGGGCCACGGCCTGCAGATCGACGGCGAGAATTTCCTGGTGCCGGTTGATGTCGACCCGAAGCGGGAAACCGACATTCCGCTGCAGGCGGTCCGTCTCAACGACGTCCTGAACACGCTTGCCTCGGTGCCGAGCAAGACCCGCATCCTGCTGCTCGATGCCTGCCGTAACAACCCGTTCCCCGACATCAACAAGACGGCAGGCCGCGGGCTCGCGATCGTCGATGCCAAGACCGGCGCTCCCGGCACCTTCATGTCCTTCTCGACCTCGCCCGGCGCCGAAGCCGAGGACGGCAGCGGCGCCAACAGCCCCTATACGTCGGCGCTGCTGGCCGCAGCGAAGGAGCCCGGGCTTTCGATCGAAGATACCTTCAAGCGCGTGCGTGTTGCGGTCAACAAGGCGACCGCGGGCCGCCAGACACCCTGGGACAGTTCCTCGTTGACCGACGACTTCAGGTTCGTCGGTCCCGCCATTGCCGGCCCAAAGCTCGCTTCCGTCAAGAAGACGGTCGATGAGTGGAAGCGCGACTTGAAGGGCAAGCCGGCCGAGGCCGCCAACGAATTGATCGTCGCCGACGGCACCGACGAGGCCTATGAAGCCTTCGCCGTCCTCTACGCGCAAACACCGCTGGGTTTGCAGGCGCGCGACTGGCTCGATCGTCACCGCCGCATGGTGGCATGGAACAACGCGGTGATCATCAATACGGCGGCCGGCTATCGCGCCTTCATTGCGCAGTATCCCGACAGCGATCTCGCCCCGACGGCACGCAAGCTTGAAGAGCGTCTGCGCAATCGTCCGAACTTCGTGGCGACCATCGCCACCGCCGGCGGCGCGCCGAACGCGTCCGGCGCGGCCGCGTCAGGCCCGGCAGCCGGCCAGCCGACCAACGCTTCGCTCGGCCCGACCTGTCCCTGCACCACGCCGACCCTGCCGCTGAAGAAGGTCGATACGCCGCCGAAGAAGCGCACCGAGCCCGATCCGCCCAAGCGCGTCGACCGTGCGCCGCCGAAACGTTATGTCGTGCCGGAAGACGATGTCGTGGTCTATCGTCGCCCGCCGCCGCGCGACTATTACGAGCCGCGCGGACCGTCGATCGGCATTGGAATAGGTATTGGCGGGTTTGGAGGAGGCGGTGGCTACGGAGGCGGTGATCGTAGCGGCGGTCACCAGGGCACATCGAGGAGCGGATACTGAAGGCAGACCCTTGCAGCGGCTTCGCCAGCGTCATGCCCCCTGAGCGATGATCGTGCTGCAGGGGAGGGCCATGCAGAAAATTCTCGTGCTGTTCGCGCTCGCCGTCCTTGCTGCAGCGCCCGCGCTGGCCTGGGAGCATTATGCGGTTTTCGCCGCTCACCCAGATCACACCGGCCAATGTCGGCGATCTCGACAGCTGCGCGCCGGCGGTGATGGCGCGGATGATGGTCGCGGTCGACCTGAGGGCGGGGAAGATTCTCTGGCAGTCGTCGGTTGGCACCGTGGAGGACCGCGCGCCGCTCGGGGTCGCACTCTCCTTCGGCACGCCGCTGGTCAACGGCGTGGCGATCACGGCAGGCGGTCTGGTCTTCACCGGCGCGATGGACGCCTATTTGCGTGCCTATGATGCGAAGTCGGGCGGGGAACTCTGGCAGGGCAGGCTGCCGGTCCCCGGCGTCGCCAATCCCATGACCTATCTCTGGAAGGGCGAGCAATATGTCGCAATCAGCGCCGGCGGCCATTCCGAATCCGGCACCACGATCGGCGACAGCGTGGTGGCGTTTCGCCTGGCGCGGCCGGGCGAAGCGCCCTCGCTATGGTCGCGCACCATCGACCGGCCCGGCGGGCGGTTCCTGGGCAAGGTCATTGCGCTCATGCTGCTGATGATGCTGGCGGCGAGCGTGTTCTGGCGCTGGCGCCGCCATTCAAGGCAGGGCCGGACCGGGCTATCCGGCATTCCCCGGTAGTTGGAGGCGGCTTACGCTTGCAAATCCGCCCACCACAGAACGCCTGCGAACACCGCAAACATGGTGACGACACCGACGGAAACCAGGATCGAATCGAGGGGCATTGCTGAATCCTTCAAAAAGAAGGCTCAAACTGGCAAAGCGCCGCTGGTCGTTTCATTGATCTGGATCAATGACAGCCATTTCGGCCGTTTGTCCTTGGCCGAAGCAAGCCGCGCCAGACTGCGCGTGGCCTGCAATTCCTTGCTGTGGCGCGCGCATGGCCAAGCTTATGAGCGGACGGACTTGGCGGGACGCTATGGCGGAACCAAAGTGTCGGCTACCGCGCCAGCCGGCGATTCGAGCGCGCCATCCCGCAGCGAATAAATGTGGTCGAATCGATCGAAGATCTTCTCGTCATGGGTGACGACGATGACGGCGGTTCGGTGCTCCGCCGCAACCCTTCTCAACATGTCCATGACGGTGCCGGCACGTTGCGAATCGAGTGCCGCGGTCGGCTCATCGGCCAAAATGATGCGTGGATCGTTGGCCAGCGCGCGGGCAATGGCAACCCGCTGCGCCTCTCCACCTGAAAGCTCACCGGGCATGGCGTCCTTGCGGCGCTCGATACCGAGGTAGGTCAGAAGTTCAAGCGCCCGACTCTTGGCTTGCGCCGGGCTTACGCCGGCCAGGATGCGGGCGACAGCGACGTTCTCCCAGGCATTGAGAAACGGCAGAAGGTTATGGGACCGGAAGATGAAGCCGATCTTCTCGAGCCGCAACCCGCGCAGGTCGGCGCGCAGCCACTTGCCGTCATAGACCAGTTCGCCGTTGAGCCGCATGCTCCCGGAATTTGGTTCGAGAATGCAGCCGATCACGTTGAGCAGCGTGCTCCCGATCCCGAAGACGCGGACTTCAACATTCTGTTCGGGTGCAGCCGTCCGCACCGGAATTTCGCGCATGAAGTGCCAATAATAGCCGCCGCCCACCACGATAAGAGCGGTAAGCAGCCCAGCCGCCAGTCTTAGAGCACGCGAACTCATTCCGGAGGCTTCGTTGGGAAGTCGACGCGTGCGCCAGCGAGTACAACTGCCAAGCCGCGCGTTCAATCAAGCGCATGGTGCAGATCATATCGTTCTTCCTGACCAAAAAAATATAATTGCCCGGGAGCGCTTGATCGGCGTTGCGATAGATCAAGCTGGCCTTGGGACGCGCTCCGGCTCGATTACGGTTGGCCGATTGTCCGCGGCGATACCGCCAGCAATCCGGCGCTGATAAATGCCAGCAGGGCCGCAAGCTGAAAGGTCTGGTGGAAGGCTTCGAAGAATTCGTGCTCCGATTGCAGGATGTCGAACACCATCAGGACGAGCGAGGCCGCGGCGACGGTGCCCAGCGTTCGCGTCAGCAGCGCGAGGCTGCCCGCAACCCCGCGCTCGCGAAGCGGAAGCGCTGCGGTCACGATATCGGTATAGGCGAGCTGGAACAGGCCGAGCCCGACGCCCTGCACGATCAGCCCTGCGACGCGCAAGGCCGTCGTCGTCTGTTCGGTCCATGCGCTGAGCATGAGGAGACCGGCGCCGATTCCGGCGGCACCGGCCATGGCGAGCCGCTCGGCGGAGATTCGGTGCCCGATCAGGCGGCCGCCGACCGGCGCGGCCAGCACCGCGCCGAGCGCGCCCGAAGCCAGAATGGCGCCGCCTTCGGCAAGCGCATAGGAACTCACCCGGGCGAGATAATAGGGCACCAGCAGCCAGACCGAAAACGCCGCGACATTGGCGAGCACGCTGACGAAATTCAGCATCGCAAAGCCCGGCAGGCGAAACACCTTGAAATCGATGATCGGCCGCGCCGCGCGGGACTGGCGGAAGATGAATCCCGCAAGGGCCAGGGCCGATAGCAGTCCGAGCCAGACGGCGGAGAACTCGCGAATGCGGTTGAGCGCCATCAGCATCGTCACCAGGCCGAGCGCCAGCGCGATGCCGCCTGCAATGTCGAAGGGTTCGCGTGCCGCGCGCGGCTGCGATGCCGGCAGCCCGCGCAACAGCAACAGCGCTGCGATTGCGATCGGGATGCGAAACCAGAACACCGCGGGCCAATCCCAGATCGCCACCAGCGCGCCGCCGAGCAGGGGACCGAGCATCAGGCCAAGCGCCATCATCATGGTGTAGATGCCAAGCGCGCGGCCGCGCCGCTCCTCGCCATAGAGGCTCGTCACCAGCGCCGCACCGCAACTCAGCACCAGTGCTGCGCCGATGCCCTGCAGGCAACGAAAGGCCAGCATCGCGCCATAACTTGGCGCGATGCCGACGAGCAGGAACGTCGCTGCGCTCCAGATCAATCCGGTCCGGTAGACGATGGCATGGCCGACGGTGTCGCCGATCCGCCCCAGTGCCAGCAGGAGACTGGCATAGGCCAGCACGTAGCAGATTACCACCCACTGGATGTCGCCGATCGCGAGGTCAAATCCCCGGGTGATGGCCGGGAAGGCGATGTTGACGGCGGTGTCGAGCTGCGTCGTGGCCGTGCCGAGCCCGATCATGGCGATCTGCAGGGGTCTTGAACGGAGCAGGCCGGCCGACACGTGGGGGGAATCGGGTTCGGTTGATGACGGCACCTTGGTCCCTTCGGACGGAAACCTTGAAGCAAGCGGCCCGCGGCCGCCGCTATCCATGCCTCAACCCGATGCGCCGGGAAAGAGCCTGCGGCTGCCGAGGCGGTGAGCCCTCAAGAGATCAGTCGCGGGAGGGATGGCGGACGCAGCGCCGACCTCGATGTCCGGCGGTGAGGCGGCGCGCCCCGCGCCTAGTCGAAGGCGAGGCCGATCCGCCTGTCGTTGCTCCAGACCGCATGGCAGCGGCGGATGAACTGGTCTTTTTCGATCACCAGCATGAACGATGACGGCAGGCTGACGCAGCTGGCGAGGTCGACCGCGGCGCCGTTCGGCGACAGATTGCGCACGGTGCAGGTGATGATGCCGCTGCCATCGAATGCGATGGCGCCGCCCTTCAGCACCCGGAATCGCGGCGCCGCTCTCTTCTCGACAATATGCTCGCTCATCGCCGCAAATCCGAAAATGCCGCCTCGCTGACTTCAGTCCAAAGTAGCAGAGCGGAATTACGGACGATTGAATCGAATACCCGTAAAATTTGATGCCGGATTCAGGTTTCGTTTACGCTGGCGCGGCGTTGCAGAATCTGTCCATGCTGCAACTTCACACTGCAACGGAGATCACGATCATGAAAACGACGGGCGCGCTGCTGTTTGCCGCCGGCCTTCTGCTTTCGGCGGCGCCGGCCCATGCCGTCGTGGTCGACCTGTCGACCATGACCTGCAAGCAGTTCGTCGAAGGCAGCCAGGACGAAATCAAGATGGTGTTGACCTGGATGGACGGCTGGTACAAGGGCGATTCCGACGAGGCGATCATCGATACCGACGTGTTCGTCGAGAACGCCAAGAAGTTCGGCACCTTCTGCGGCAAGAATCCGACCGTCAGCATCGTCACCGCCGCCGAAAAGATTCTCGGCAAGTGATCCGCTGACCGGCAGCGGGCTTTCGCACGAAAGCACTATGTCAGCATCGCGAAAGCGCTCGATACCATCGCCACAGGCTTGTTGTCGTGGGCGCTGGACAGGGTGACATGGCCGAAGCTCATGGTGCGGCCCATGCGGACCACCCGCGCGTCCGCCAGCACGTCGGATGCGGTCGCGGCTCGCATGAAATGCGTGGTTTGATCGACCGTCGTCATCGGCCGGTAGCCGCGGTTGGCCGCGAGGTTGGCAATCACCATTGCGGTGTCGGCGAACGCCATCAACGCCTGGCCGCAGACGATGCCGCCGTTCCGGCACAGCCGCTCGGAGAAGGGCATGCGCAGGACCGCACCCGGCTGCCAGCCGGCGGCGGCAGTTTGCGGCGGCTCGTAATCGATGCCCTCGATCGAGAGATTGAGATCCTGCACCCACGGCGCAAACACATCGCCGAGCACGCGCCTTGCTTCCTCGATATCGAATTTCCTTGGGTGCTGTTGGTCCTGTTTCAACGTCGGTTCCCCCCGTTTCATATGGTTTCCTCGCATTCTTAAGTGCGTCCGACCCAAATGAACACTCTCCCTGCGCGGCTTGAAAATGTCTGACTTCCAGCCGTAGGATAGCCGGGTAGGGAGAGCAGGGTGACCATGTTCAGGCGATTGGCACTGATTTTCAGCGTGGTCGCCCTAGGTCTCGTGCTCAATGGTTGCACCAAATGCGGCCCGGTCTGGGACGATTGGACGCAATCGCCGAAATCCTGCAAGTCGGACCGGTATTGAACCTGAAGGCGGGCGCGCTTGGCGTTGCGGCGGGTGCGGTGATATATAGCCTTCGAAAATCCAGGGAGTTTCCCCGATGAGAATTCTTGGCGCGGCCGCCGTCGTCGCGTTGCTGGCAGGGACGGCTTACGCGCAGACCCCCAACATCAACCTGATCCCGGAGTTGCAATCCAAATCTCCGGAGGAAAAGGAAGCCGAGGCGGAACGCGACAAGAAATACAAGGATTCGCTGAAGAAGATTCCGGACGCCAAGGTCTCCAACGATCCCTGGGGCGGCGTGCGCAGCGCCGATGCGCCCAAGACATCCACATCCAAGACGCAGGCTCCCGCGAAGCCGCGGACCAAGACCGGCAGCACCGCCAACTGAGGCGGTGCGCCTCGATCAAGCCAGTGCGGCCGACTGATCGAGCAGCGTCTCGTAGCATTCGCAGGACATTTGCATCAGTGCGGTCCGGTCCAGGATCCTGATTACGCCACGCGAATAGCTGATCGCGCCGGCGGCCTGCACCTTGCTCGCGACTTCCGTCACCGAGGTGCGCCGCACCCCCAGCATTTCCGCGAGGAATTCCTGCGTCAGCGCGACGGTGTCGCTGCCCGCATGGTCGGCGCTCTGCAGCAGCCAGCGGCAGAACCGGGCCTCGATCGAGTGCAGCGCGTTGCAGGCGGCCGTCACCCGCGCCTGCGACAGCAGCACCTCGTTGTAGCGGATGCAGAGATTGCGAATGGGTTCGCTGGTCGCGGCGATGGTCCTGAAATGGGTGGCGGCGATCCTGCTGCTGGCCATCGGCATCTGCACCACGACGCGAACCAGCGACTTGTACAGGCCGAGCCCGGCCATCGCGCCGACCACGCCTTCGCGGCCGACGGTCGCGGTCTCGATCGCCTTGCCACCGCGCAGCACGGCGAGCAGCGACAGCATGCCGTTATGGGGAAAGTAGACGTGGTCGACCTCGCCGCCGGCTTCGCCCAGCACGAGCGCCTGCGGCAGAGACACCGACGACAGATGCGGAAGCAGCCGGTCGAAATCATGACGCGGCAGCGCAGCGAGCAGTCTGTTGTCAGAGGGTAGTCCGATGTCGACGGGCGCTGCCACTGCGATGTCCTGCCCGGTCGGTTGGCCGAGTTACCGCAGGAGTGAGAAGAGCGCTCCGAGAGGGCGATCCGCGGTTTGCCGGCGACTGGGGATCGTCGCCGATGCTGAATTGTAGCAATCCTAGGTCGAAGAGGCGACTCAATTCCCGGCATTCGGGTAGGGGGACTCGGATTGGCCGCCGCCCACCCTATATTGAGCCGGTCGTCATCTGTTGGAGTTGCGACATGGCCTCGCGCCCGCGCGATCTCGCCGACCGGATGGCCGCCCGGCGCAAGCCGGACGACGGCTTTCTGCGCGAGACCTTCACCTTGCCCCGTGAGGCGGCGCGGACGAAGGCGCGGGACTTCCTCACCCGCTTTCCCAGGGCCGCCTATATGAGCGGGGTCGAAAGCTGGCGCGAACTGCCTGACGGCGATATCGAATTCACCATGCGGCGGCTGCGCAGCGCCGACTGACGGTTCCGGATCAGGGGGGCGGTGTCGTTCCCCCAACTATCTATGAATATTGAGATTCTTCCCACGGGGGACATTCCGGCGTCGTCGCATGGCTTCCGCCAGAGGCGGGAACGATGGCTGGACAGAGCGGCTCAAGCGCGGTCGGAAACCACGTGATCGCAGGCGTAGCAGCGGAAAACCTTGATGGCGGCGTGGGTCGACAGCGCGGGGAGTTCGCCCAGCCGTTTCATTTCAGCGCCGCATCTTTCGCAACGGCGCGCGGGGCTGTCCTGATCCGCCGGATCGGGCGGAGCGTTCCCGTCGCCAGACGCCATGATGGCCGCCCTCGCGCTTTTTTCCGAATCGGTGACAGTCAGCCTGCCACATCTGCGTGTACAGCATAGTGCCAGCTCAACTCAAGCTTGTAGGTGGGGCGGGGCTTACCGGAGGCGGGGGCTATTCTTCTTCCGCTCCCAGCAGCTTGCCGCTCGTCCGGTTGATGAAATGGAGGCGACTGCAGGCCTGGCAGACCACGGTTTCGTAACTGGAGGTTGAATCGTCGGCCCCGGGGTCGTCAGCCAGCCAGTGCTGCACATTCATACCGGTTCGCGGACACTTGAAGATAATATTACCCATAAGTGAGGCATTCTGGCCTCCAGAAGGTTTTTCCGAATTGATCCGCGTCAATGTTTTCGGACGGACGATATGCCAGCGAGCCCCGCCGCCGCGAATCGGGGCCGGTAAGGGCTCAATTCGGCGCGCAGGATCCATCGAAAAGGCGGAGCCCGAACGATCCGCTCGCCGGGCTCCTGGCAGATGCCGGAACGGCGCCCTCGCGGGGCCACTCGGTAGGTGCTGATGTATCAATGATCCAGGCCGCAACAGCGCGCATTGATCCAGGGCAAAGGCGCGAGGCCTTATTCGGCGGCATTGCCGCATCCATGGGAAAGGAAAAACTGAGCCTCGCCCGCCGGCCTCAATCGAACGCGACGCCGATCCGTTTTTCCTTACGCCAGATGACGTGGCAGTGGTGCGGCGAGCCATCGGCGAACAGCGTGAAATGCGCGGGGATGCCGACCGGGCTGGTCACGTCGAGAGCCGCGCCCGCAGCCGATAGATTGCGGATCATGCAGTCGATCGCGCCGCCGTGGAACTCGATCGTTCCGGCCTTCAAGACGCGGTGCCGTGGAGAAGTCCGCTTCTCGTCCATGGAATCCACATACACCCAAATCCTAAGAATTCGATAACCGCCCGGCGGGCGGGATACCCCGTGGGACCACGAAAGCGGCTGCCAAACCGAGGCGGGGCTAATACGGCTCCGACGCGATGTTGTTGCATGAGTGGCAGCGGAAAATCCGGACCGCAGGCCGTGCCCGGACCTGCGGCAGTTTGCCGAGGGCATTCATGTCGCCTCCGCAATCCTCGCACTTGCGGGGTGGGGGCTCCTGCTGTGGCTCGCCGGTTCTGGTCATTTGCCGAACGGTTGTAGTGGAGGACGACTGCCACCGCCACTCAAGGCACGACAAAACAGCCGTCTGCGTAGTCCTACGGGGCGTTGTTGGTGTTCTGATGACGAAACTGCCCTGCGAGCTTCAGGGCGAAGAATGACGAATGAAAGAGGCCGCCAACCGAGGCAGCCTGATCCGTAATTTTACGGTTTCCGTTAACGGAACGTGTATTCGCGATCCGTTCTGGAGAATCAAAATAGGCCCGTGCTCATTTTCGATTTGGGTCACTCGCTAAGGGAAACAGGCCAGGCATCCCGCGAAAGAAAAGAACATATTGCGAACTTGGAACAAATGGGGTACATTTTCGTCATCGCCCGTTTCAAGGTCAGCCGCTCGTTTGTCCCTCTAGCGAATCCCCTTCATAAGGAGCACCACCAATGGCCGCCCCCACTACCGCCCTGCGTATCGTCGAAGGATCCTCCATGGACAAAACCAAGGCCCTGTCCGCCGCGCTCTCCCAGATCGAGCGCCAGTTCGGTAAGGGCTCGGTGATGAAGCTGGGCAAGAACGACCGCTCGATGGATATCGAGACCATTTCCTCGGGTTCGCTCGGGCTCGATATCGCGCTCGGTGTCGGCGGCCTGCCGCGGGGCCGGGTGGTCGAAATCTACGGGCCGGAATCCTCAGGCAAGACCACGCTGGCGCTGCACACGGTGGCCGAAGGCCAGAAGAAGGGCGGCATCTGCGCCTTCATCGACGCCGAACACGCGCTCGATCCGGTCTATGCCCGCAAGCTCGGGGTCAACATCGACGAACTCCTGATCTCGCAGCCCGACACCGGCGAGCAGGCGCTGGAAATCTGCGACACCCTGGTACGATCAGGCGCGGTCGACGTGCTGGTGGTCGATTCGGTGGCGGCGCTGGTGCCGAAGGCCGAGCTCGAGGGCGAGATGGGCGACGCGCTGCCCGGCCTGCAGGCCCGTTTGATGAGCCAGGCGCTGCGCAAGCTCACCGCCTCGATCAACAAGTCCAACACCATGGTGATCTTCATCAACCAGATCCGGATGAAGATCGGCGTGATGTACGGCTCGCCGGAAACCACCACCGGCGGCAACGCGCTGAAATTCTACGCCTCGGTCCGCCTCGACATCCGCCGCATCGGCGCCATCAAGGAGCGCGACGAGGTGGTCGGCAACCAGACCCGCGTCAAGGTGGTGAAGAACAAGCTGGCGCCGCCGTTCAAGCAGGTCGAATTCGACATCATGTATGGCGAGGGCGTCTCCAAGATGGGCGAAATCCTCGACCTCGGCGTCAAGGCCGGCATCGTCGAGAAGTCCGGCGCCTGGTTCTCCTATGACAGCCAGCGATTGGGCCAGGGCCGCGAGAATTCGAAGGCGTTCCTCAAGGCCAATCCCGACATGACCGCGAAGATCGAGGCGGCGATCCGCCAGAACTCCGGCCTGATCGCCGAGCAGATTCTGGCCGGCAGTCCCGAGCGCGACGCCGACGGTGACGAGCCGGCGGAGGATTGAGCATGATCCGGAAAAGTGGGAACCGGTTTTCCGACTAGATCATGCTCAGACAAAGAAACGAGGTCATGATCCGATTCATTCGGATCATGACCGAGAGAATTTGTCGGGCCTTGGTCGCCTGACTTAAGGTTCGACATGAGCGGGCGCTGAGGACGTTGAGTTGCCGACGTCCCCAGTGCCCGTTTTGATTTTGGACGAGCCCGCGAAGGCGGCGTTTTGTGCGCGCGACCGATCCGGAATCGCGAGAGTTTGAAAGTGCTTAGAGTCGTGAGCGGAGATTTATGATCCGCTCACCTGGCGTGGCACTTGAAGTGGTGGAGCCGTCATTTCGGACGGTACGTGGTCGCGGTACAAGGCACGAGCCGGCGGTGATGTACGATGAGAATTATCAATGCAGTCGCGTGGGCGACGATCTCTTTCCTGAATTCGGTCAGCGCCGGGCTTGCCCAGGAAGACTGTATCAAGTGCACCCAAATTCAGCATTACATATGCACCCAAAATTACGGCCAGTGCGCGGATGCCTGCAACAGCATCGGAACTGCCGATAGAAACGCGTGCCGGCGGAGATGTGCCACGCGCCATGAAGGGTGCAACGACAGAACTGCCGTGAAATGCGGAACCTGTACGTCAGCGAAATTCCCTACTCCGCCGCCTCTGCATATGCAGTAACCGGCGGGCAGGAGCAGACCAGGTTGCGGTCGCCATAGACGTTGTCGACCCGGCCGACCGGCGACCAGTATTTGTCGGCGCGCGAGGTGCCGGCCGGGAAGCAGCCCTCGGCGCGGCCATAGGCCCGCTGCCACAGGTCGTCGGCGATGTCGTGCACGGTGTGCGGGGCGTGGCGCAGCGGCGAGGCCTCGACCTTCCAGCGGCCGGACTCGATCTCGGCGATCTCCTGCCGGATCGCGACCATGGCGTCGCAGAAGCGGTCGATCTCGGCTTTCGATTCGGATTCGGTCGGCTCGATCATCAGCGTGCCCGGCACCGGGAAGCTCATGGTCGGCGCATGGAAGCCGTAGTCGATCAGCCGCTTGGCGATGTCGTCGACGGTGACGCCGCTGGACGTCTTCAGCGGGCGGGGGTCGACGATGCATTCATGGGCGACCCGGCCTTTGGCATTGCGGTACAGCACCGGGAAATGCGGATCGAGCCGGCTTGCGATGTAATTGGCGTTGAGGATCGCCATTTCGGTGGCGCGGGTCAGGCCTTCGCCGCCCATCAACAGGATGTAGATGTAGGAGATAGTCAGGATCGACGCCGAGCCGAACGCCGCCGCCGACACCGGCCCGACCGCCGAGGGCGCCGCGCTGTCCGGATCACCCGGCAGGAACGGGGCGAGATGCGCCCGGACCCCGATCGGGCCCATGCCGGGACCGCCGCCGCCATGGGGGATGCAGAAGGTCTTGTGCAAATTGAGATGGCTGACGTCGGCGCCGTAGTCGCCGGGCCGCGACAGCCCGACCTGGGCGTTGAGGTTGGCGCCGTCGAGATAGACCTGCCCGCCGTGGCCGTGCACGATGTCGCAGATCTCGCTGATATGCTCCTCGAACACCCCGTGGGTGGAGGGGTAGGTGATCATGATCGCGGCGAGGTCCTGCGAATGCTTTTCGGCCTTGGCGCGCAAATCAGTCACATCGACATCGCCCCTGCTGTCGCAGGCGACCACCACGACCTCCATGCCCGCCATATGGGCGGAGGCCGGGTTGGTGCCGTGCGCCGAGGAGGGGATCAGGCAGATCTTGCGGTGCGGCTCGCCGCGGGCGGCGTGGTAGCCGCGGATCGCCAATAGCCCCGCATATTCACCTTGCGCGCCGGAATTCGGCTGCAGCGAGACCGCGTCATAGCCGGTGATGTCGCACAGCCATCGTTCCAGCCGGTGGAACAGCGCGTGATAGCCTTTGGCTTGGTCGCGAGGCGCGAACGGGTGCAGTTCGCCGAATTCGGGCCAGGTCAGCGGGATCATCTCGGTCGTGGCATTGAGCTTCATGGTGCAGGAGCCGAGCGGGATCATGGCGCGGTCGAGCGCGAGGTCGCGGTCGCTGAGCTTGCGCATGTAGCGCAGCAGCTCGGTCTCGGAGCGGTGGGCGTGGAACACCGGATGGGTGAGGAAGGCGGTCGCCCGCTTCAGCTCCGCCGGCAGCGCCTCGCGCGCGCCGGCCTCGACTTCCGCGTAAGCCAGCTTGCCGCCGAACGCCCGCCATACCGCCTCGACGTCTTTCGGGCTCGTGGTCTCGTCCAGCGCGATCCCGAGCGTACCCTCACCGAGCCGCAGGTTGATCCTTTCCGCCAGCGCGCAGGCGGCGATTTCCCCGACCCTGGCGCCGGCGTCGACCGTCAGGGTGTCGAAGAAGGCGGCCGATTGCGGCGCAAAGCCGAGCTGGCGCAGTCCCGCCGCCAGCACGCAGGCGCGGCGGTGCACGGTCCGCGCGATGTGGGTCAGGCCCTCCGGGCCATGATAGACCGCATACATCGAGGCGATCACCGCCAGGAGCACCTGCGCGGTGCAGATGTTGGAGGTCGCCTTTTCGCGGCGGATGTGCTGCTCGCGGGTCTGCAGCGCCAGCCGATAGGCGGGCTGCCCCCGCGAATCGATCGACAACCCGACGATGCGGCCGGGCAGCGAGCGTTTCAGCGCGTCGCGCACCGCCATATAGGCCGCGTGCGGTCCGCCATATCCCATCGGCACGCCGAAGCGCTGCGCCGATCCGATCGCGATATCGGCGCCGAGTTCGCCCGGCGACGCCAGCAGCGTCAGCGCCAGGAGGTCGGCGGAGACCACGGCCAGCGCGCCTCTGGCGCGCAACCCCGCGATCGCCGGCCGCAGGTCGCGCACCGCGCCGGAAGTGCCGGGATACTGCAGCAATCCGCCGAACACCTCGGCCTTGTCGAGATCACAGGCGGGATCGCCGACGATCAGTTGCCAACCCAAAGGCTCGGCGCGGGTGCGCAGCACGGCAAGGGTCTGCGGGTGGACCTCGTGGTCGACGAAGAAGGCCTTGGTCTTGCCTTGCGCGGCGCGCTCGGCCAGCGCCATCGCTTCCGCCGCGGCGGTGGCTTCGTCCAGCAGCGAGGCATTGGCGACGTCCAGCCCGGTGAGGTCGCAGATCATGGTCTGGAAGTTGAACAGCGCCTCCAGCCGGCCCTGGCTGATTTCGGGCTGATACGGGGTGTAGGCCGTGTACCAGGCCGGGTTCTCCAGGATGTTGCGCTGGATCACCGCCGGCAGCACCGTGCCGGAATAGCCTTGACCGATCAGCGAGGTGAACACCTGGTTCTGCGACGCCAGTTCGCGCATATGCGACAGCGCCTCGGTCTCGCTCAGGGGCGTGCCGAGGTCGAGCGGCGCCTTCTGCCGGATCGATGACGGCAGGGTCTCGGCCATCAACGCGCTAAGGCTCTTGGCGCCCACGGTCTCCAGCATCGCCTGGATGTCGCGGGGCGAGGGGCCGATGTGGCGGCGCACGAAGGTGGTGGCGGCCTCGTCAGCGGATCTGCGGTGCGCGGTCATGGGCTGTTCCTCTATTGCTCGTCATGCCTCGCCACCGGGTCTCGCCTTCGGCGAGCCCGATGACAGGCTCCAGCGGGCGCAAAATCGCTTCATTCAGTCACGCCGTATGTGCCTTGTAGGCGGCCTCATCCATCAGGCCGCCGAGTTCGCTCTTGTCCGATATCTTCACTTTGAAAAACCACGCCTTGCCGGCGGCGTCGGAATTGACCAGCGCCGGTTCGGCCGCGAGCGCGTCGTTGACCTCGAGCACTTCGCCGGAAATCGGCGCGTAGACGTCGGAGGCGGCCTTCACCGATTCGACCACGGCGGCGGCTTCCGCCTTTTTCAGGCTGCGGCCGATCTTCGGCAGTTCGACGAACACGACGTCGCCGAGCTGCGACTGCGCGTAATCGGTGACGCCGACGGTGGCGACATCGCCCTCGATGCGGAGCCATTCGTGGTCGGCGGTGTACAAGGTCGTCATGGCAATTCCTTCAGCGTTTGCAGATTCAGCGCTTGTAAGTGTTGGGAACGAAGGGCATGGCGGCGACCCGCAGCGGCAGCCGCGCGCCGCGCAACTCGGCGAACACCAGCGTGCCCGTGGCCGCCTGCGACGGCAGGTAGCCCATCGCGACCGGCGCATTGAGGCTGGGGCCGAAACCGCCCGAGGTGACGGCGCCGATCTGTTCGGAGGACGTTTCACTGGCGAACAGCGGCGCGCCTTCGCGCACCGGGGCGCGGCCTTCCGGCCTCAGTCCGACCCGGCGGCGCGGGGCGCCTTGTTCGAGCTGCGAGAGAATCTTGTCCGCGCCGGGAAAACCGCCGGTGCGCGCGCCGCCCTGGCGGCGGCTCTTCTGGATCGACCATTCCAGCGCGCCCTCGACCGGCGTGGTCGTGGTGTCGATATCGTGGCCGTAGAGGCAGAGCCCGGCCTCCAGCCGCAGGCTGTCGCGGGCGCCGAGCCCGATCGGCAGCACGTCGCTGTTTGCCAGCAGGGTCTTGGCCAGGGCTTCCGCCCGCTCGGCCGGAACCGAAATCTCGAACCCGTCCTCACCGGTGTAGCCCGAGCGCGAGACGAAGCAGTCGATGTTGTCGACGCGGCGCGGCCCGGCGTCCATGAAGCGCATCGCCGTTACGTCCGGGCACAATTTGGCCAGGGCCGATTCGGCCTGCGGACCCTGCAGCGCGATCAGCGCGCGATCGCCGAGCGGCTCGATGATGCAGTCGCCCGAAAGCTGCGCGCGCAGATGCGCCTCGTCCTCGGTCTTGCAGGCGGCGTTGACCACCAGGAACAGGTGGCTGCCGAAATTCGCCACCATCAGGTCATCGAGGATGCCGCCCGCTTCATTGGTAAACTGCGCATAGCGTTGGCGGCCCGGCGCAACCGCGACGATATCCTGCGGCACCAGCCGCTCCAGCGCCCTGGCCGCATCCTCGACCCGGCCGGATTTCGCCCGCAGCGCGATCTGGCCCATATGCGAGACGTCGAACAGGCCGGCAGACTTGCGGGTATGCAGATGTTCCCTGAGTACGCCGGCGGCGAATTGTACGGGCATGTCGTAGCCCGCGAACGGCACCATTTTGCCGCCGCAGGTGGCATGCAGCGCATGCAGGGGAGTGGTTTTCAGTGGCGTCTCGGCTTCGCGCGCAAGCATCATGGGGCCCTCGCGGTTCTCGAGGACAATTCCTCGAAAACCGGTCGAAGCCCCATCTGTCGCTGTGCCTGAGAGTATTATCCCGTCGGCGGACGCGTCCCGGAACCGGCCCGGTGGCGTCTCTTTCCAGATGCTAGCAAGTCACGCGGTCCGTTTGCCTGAGAGTTTCCGGGGCGGTTGCTCCTTCGGCGCCGGCGCTTAAGCCGATCTCTCCCGACGTGACTGTCTTGAACAGATAGGAGGAAAACACAGCCGCGCCAAGGCTGTCAACGCACCCGCAGCATCTATCAACGGTTCCTGTGCTGGTGCGGCAAGCCCCTGATCTCCTGCACACTTTCTGGACACCGCCATCCCCCGCGTCTAAAAGCGTTGCGCCGGGAGAAATGGGCCAATCCCGGGCAATAATGCGATTGGACGGACATGAGCGGCGTTAACGAGATCAGGTCGACTTTTCTGAAATTCTTTGCCGACAACGGCCACGAAATCGTGCCGTCGTCGCCGCTGGTGCCGCGCAACGACCCGACGCTGATGTTCACCAATGCCGGCATGGTGCAATTCAAGAACGTCTTCACCGGCGTTGAAAAGCGGCCCTATCAGCGCGCCACCACCTCGCAGAAATGCGTGCGCGCCGGCGGCAAGCACAACGATCTCGACAATGTCGGCTACACCGCGCGGCATCACACCTTCTTCGAGATGCTCGGCAACTTCTCCTTCGGCGACTATTTCAAGGACCGCGCCATCGAGCTCGCCTGGAATCTCGTCACCAAGGAATTCGGACTGCCGAAGGACAAGCTCACCGCGACCGTCTATGTCGACGACGACGAGGCCTTCAATCTCTGGAAGAAGATCGCCGGCCTGCCGGAGTCCCGCATCATCCGCATCGCGGGCTCGGACAATTTCTGGCAGATGGGCGATACCGGTCCGTGCGGGCCGTGCTCGGAAATCTTCTACGATCACGGCGACAAGATCTGGGGCGGCCCTCCGGGTTCGGCCGAGCAGGATGGCGACCGCTTCATCGAGATCTGGAATCTCGTGTTCATGCAATACGAGCAGCTCGAAGGCGGCGTGCGCAATCTGCTGCCGAAGCCCTCGATCGACACCGGCGCGGGGCTGGAACGCGTCGCCGCCGTGTTGCAGGGCCAGCATGACAATTACGACATCGACCTGTTCGTCGCGCTGATCCGCGCCATCGCGGAACTGACCGGCGCCGATCCGAAGGGCGAGCAGAAGGCCTCGTTGCGCGTGATCGCCGACCATCTGCGCGCGTCGTCGTTCTTGATTGCCGACGGCGTGCTGCCCTCGAACGAGGGCCGCGGCTACGTGCTGCGCCGGATCATGCGCCGTGCCATGCGCCACGCGCAGTTGCTCGGCGCCAAGGACCCGCTGATGCATCGGCTGGTCTGGGCCCTGGTGCGCGAGATGGGCCAGGCCTATCCCGAACTGGTGCGCGCCGAAAACCTGATCGAGGAAACGCTGCGGCTGGAAGAGACCCGGTTCCGCAAGACGCTGGAACGCGGCCTGACTATCCTGGAGGAGAAGAGCGAGAGCCTGAAGAAGGGCGACATGTTCGACGGCGATACCGCGTTCACGCTGTACGACACCTATGGCTTCCCGCTCGACCTTACCCAGGATGCGCTACGCAACCGCGGCATCTCGGTCGACCTCGCGTCGTTCACCGACGCGATGGACCGGCAGCGGGCGAAGGCGCGCGCGGCATGGGCCGGCTCCGGCGATACCGCCAGCGAGAACGTCTGGTTCCCGCTGCGCGAGAAGCTCGGCGCCACGGAGTTTTTGGGCTACGAGACCGAGACCGCCGAAGGCGTGGTCGCGGCGCTGGTGAAGGACGGTAACGATGTCGAGAGCCTGAAGGCGGGCGAGAGCGGCGCCGTCGTCCTGAACCAGACGCCGTTTTATGCGGAGTCCGGCGGCCAGGTCGGTGACACCGGCATCATGACCGGCGAGGGCGTGCGCTTCCGCGTCACCGACACCCAGAAGAAGGCCGGCGATCTCTTCGTGCATCTGGGCCAGGTCGAGCAGGGCACCCTGAAGCCGGGGACGGCGCTGGCGCTTGAGGTCGATCATGTCAGGCGCTCGTCGATCCGTGCCCATCACTCCGCGACGCATCTGCTGCATGAAGCGTTGCGCCAGGTGCTCGGCGATCACATCGCACAGCGCGGCTCGCTGGTGGCGCCGGATCGCCTGCGTTTCGACTTCGTGCATCCGAAGCCGATCAGCCAGGACGAACTCGCCCGCATCGAGGACATCGCCAACGAGGTGGTGCTGGAAAATGAAGAGGTCGTCACCCGGCTGATGGCGGTGGATGACGCCCGCGACGCCGGTGCGCGCGCGCTGTTCGGCGAGAAATACGGCGACGAGGTGCGCGTGGTCTCGATGGGACGGCAGGCGCGCGAGCACGGCAGCAACGCGCTCGGCTGGTCGGTGGAATTGTGCGGCGGCACCCATGTCAGGCGCACCGGCGATATCGGCCTGATTTCGGTGACCGGCGAAAGCGCGGTCGCCTCCGGCGTCCGCCGCATCGAGGCGCTGACCGGCCGCCATGCGCGCAAGCACGCCAATGACAGCATCGCGCTGGCGAAATCCGCGGCCGGCGAACTGCGCACGTCGATCGATGAGATGCCGGCGCGCATTGCGGCCTTGATGGAAGAGCGCAAGAAACTGGAGCGCGATCTGTCGGATGCGCGCAAGAAGCTCGCGATGGGCGGCGGCGCTTCCGGTTCCAACGGCGCGGCGGCTGCCGCGGGCATCCGCGAGGTCGGCAACGTCAAGCTGATGGCGCGCGCGGTCGAAGGCATCGAGATGAAGGACCTCAAGAGCCTCGCCGACGACGGCAAGAAGCAGCTAGGCTCCGGTGTGGTCGCCATCGTCGGCGTCACCGGCGACGGCAAGGCCGGCGTCGTGGTCGGCGTCACCAGCGATCTCACCTCGCGCTTCAACGCTGTCGATCTCGTCAAGATTGCCTCCGAAGCGCTCGGCGGCAAGGGCGGCGGGGGGCGGCCCGACATGGCGCAGGCCGGCGGTCCCGATGGCGCCAAGGCGGGTGCCGCACTATCGGCGATCGAAAAAGCGATAGGCAGTGCCTGAGCCCATCCACCCGGGGGAGAGCGCGATGCAAGGTTACGATCTGCGCCGCCGGGTTTATGATCTGCTCGAGCACGACAACATTCCCTACACGCCGAGCGCGCGGCTCGCGCATGTGATCATCGGGATCGTCGTCGTCAATGTGTCGGCGATGGTGCTGGCGTCGGTACCGCAGATCGATGCGCGGTTCGGCTGGCTGCTCAGCGCGGTCGAGGCGGGGTCGCTCGCGATCTTTGCCCTCGAATATGCCGCGCGGCTCTGGAGCGTTGCCGGACATGCGCCGTATCGGGAGATGAGCCCGTGGCATGCCCGCTTTCACTACGCGACCTCCAGCCTCGGCATCATTGATCTGTTGTCGGTGCTGCCGTCCGGCGTAGCGCTATTCAGCAACGAGCGTCCGATGCTGGTGTTGTTCGGCATGCTGCCGTTCTTCAAGCTGGTCCGCTATTCGACGGCGATGCGCTCCTTGCTGGCGGCAGTGCATGCCGAGCGGCGTACGCTGTTCGGATGTCTGGTGATCCTGGTCGGCGCGGTGCTCACCTTCGCGACACTGCTGTACGCGATCGAGCATGAGGTCCAACCCGACAAGTTCGGCACCATTCCGCAGGCGATGTGGTGGGCGATCGTGACGCTCGGCACGGTCGGCTATGGCGACGTGATTCCGGTAACGCCAATGGGCAAGGCCGTAGCCAGTTTCGCCATCGTCGGCGGGTTCGTGATGATCGCGCTGCCGGTGGCGATCATTTCCGGCGCCTTCGCCAATGAAGTCCGCCGTCACGACTTCATCGTGACCTGGGGCATGCTGGCGCGGGTGCCGCTGTTTGCGCATCTGCGCGCCACCGAGATCGCCGACATCATGCGGCTGTTGCGGACCCAGACCGTCGAGACCGGCGAGATCCTGGTGCGGCGGGGCGAGCCGGCTTCGTCGATGTATTTCATCGCCGCCGGCGAGGTCGAGATCGAGCTGCCCGCCCAGAAGATACGGCTCGCCGATGGCAGTTTTTTCGGCGAGATCGCGCTGTTGCAGCGGACTCAGCGCAGCGGCACCGTCACCGCGCTACGCAAGTCGAACCTGCTGGCGCTGGACGCGCAGGACTTCCATGCCCTGATCGCGCGGGCGCCGAAGCTTGCCGCTCACGTCCAGGAAGTCGTCAAGGCGCGCCTCGCCGAAACGGCGGTGGCGCAGAAGGGCGACATTGCCGCCGACGAGATTGCGCAGGCGATGCATGACGACAAGCCGTCGGAGGAGTAGACTCTCCGTGCGGGCCCGCGAGTTCATGGGGTTGGAAAGCGGATGAAACTTCCACGTCGACAATTCATCAAACTGGCGGCAAGCGCTGCCATTTTACCTAGCCTGCCGCTGCGCCGCGGACTGGCGCAGCCGGCGCCCAATCCCGCCGGCGTCCCCGAGCCGACCCCGTCCGAGCGCGCCGCGATGGCGCGGCGCGCGCGTGCCTTCATGCAGAAGTATGACGTGCCCGCGCTCTCGTTTGCCGTCGGCTACGCCGGCGAGATCGTGCATCGGGACGCATTCGGGGTGGCCGACCGTGAACGCAACGAGGCGGCGACCCCGGAACACTTCTTCCGTATTGCCAGCGTGAGCAAAATGGTCACCTCGGCGGCGATCTTCGGGCTGATCGAGCAGGGCCGTCTCAAATTGGCCGACAGGATCTTCGGTCCGGGCGCCATTCTGGCGACCGATTATGGGCCGCGGCCATATAATCCCGGCATCAACGAAATCACCCTCGGGCAGCTGCTGACTCACACTGCCGGCGGCTGGACCAATGACGGCCGCGACCCGATGTTCGGCCATCCCAGGATGGATCATTCCGAGCTGATCGCATGGACCTTGAGCAATCGGCCGTTGGACAATCCTCCGGGTAAACATTACGCCTATTCCAACTTCGGCTACTGCGTACTGGGGCGCGTGATCGAAAAAGTGACCGGCCGGCCTTATGCCGATCATGTCAAGGTCGAGGTGCTCAGCCGTTGCGGCGTGACCGAAATGAGGATTGCCGGCAATACGCTCGAAGAGCGTCAGCGCGGCGAGGTCAAGTATTACGGGCAGGGCGATAATCCCTACACCATGAATGTCGCCAGGATGGATTCGCATGGCGGATGGATCGCACGGCCCGCGGCCATTGTGCGATTCATGATGCATGTCGACGGTTTTGAGAAGCCGCCCAACATCCTTAAAGCCCAAACCATTCGCGCCATGACGACCGGCTCGTCGGCCAATCCCAACTACGCCTGCGGCTGGAATCTGAACAAATCAGGCAATTGGTGGCACGACGGCAGCCTGCCCGGCACCAGAACCGTCGCCGTGCGGACCCATAGCGGCTTCTGCTGGGCCGCATTCACCAATGCCAGCAGCGCCAAATCGCAGTTCGATGGCGATCTCGACCAGCTCAATTGGGATATGGTCGGCGAGGTCAAGGGTTGGCGGGCGTAGGGCGGGCTGCGATGCCGAATCGAAGCGCTATTTCTCGTCCAGGAACGGCGCGACCACTTCCCGCGTTTCCTTGCTCGGCACGACCGGCACGATCTCGAAGGTCATGCCGAGGCCCTGACAGTTCAGGATCCATTCCTGCAGCAGCCGCGCATCGTCGCATTCCATCAGCTGGAAGCAGCGGTCGAAATTGGGTTCGATCCAGCTGCCGACATAGGTCAGTCCTTCCGGGAACTTGATGCCAGGATCGCGGACGCGCCGGTAGACCGGAATCGGGTCGCGGTCCTTGAAGCGCTCGATCACCATGAACAGCACGGGTCATCTCCGTCGGAAGCGGCGGCCCTTTATCATTCCCGGCGCGGTAGTCGCGCCGGGAATGTTTCGCAAGCTGTGGCTCAGGCGGCCATCGCCTTGGTCAGGTTTTCGGCGACCTTGTCGAGGAAGCCGGTGGTCGACAGCCAGCGCTGATCGGCGCCGACCAGAAGCGCGAGGTCCTTGGTCATGAAGCCGGCTTCGACGGTATCGACGCAGACCTTTTCCAGCGTCAGCGCAAATTTTTCCAGTTCCACGTTGTTGTCGAGCTTGGCGCGATGCGACAGGCCGCGGGTCCAGGCAAAGATCGAGGCGATGGAGTTGGTCGAGGTCTCCTTGCCCTTCTGGTGCTCGCGGTAATGCCGCGTCACCGTGCCGTGGGCGGCTTCGGCCTCGACCGTGTTGCCGTCCGGCGTCATCAGCACCGAGGTCATCAGGCCGAGCGAGCCATAGCCCTGCGCGATGGTGTCGGACTGAACGTCGCCGTCGTAGTTCTTGCAGGCCCAGACGTAACCGCCCGACCACTTCATCGCGGCGGCGACCATGTCGTCGATCAGGCGATGTTCGTAGGTGATCTTCTTCGCCTCGAACTTGGCCTTGAACTCGTTGTCGTAGATCTCCTGGAAGATGTCCTTGAACCGCCCGTCGTAGACCTTGAGGATGGTGTTCTTGGTCGAGAGATAGACCGAATAGCCCTTGGACAGGCCCTGGTTCAGCGAGGCGCGGGCAAAATCGGCGATGGAATCGTCGAGGTTGTACATGGCGAGCGCGACTCCGGCGCCGGGGGCCTGGTAAACCTCGCGTTCGATCACCTTGCCGTCGTCGCCGACGAATTTCATCGTCAGCACGCCCTTGCCGGGAAACCTGAAATCGGTGGCTTTGTACTGGTCGCCGAAGGCGTGGCGGCCGATGATGATCGGCTTGGTCCAGCCCGGCACCAGCCGCGGCACGTTCTTGCAGATGATGGGTTCGCGGAACACCACGCCGCCGAGGATGTTGCGGATGGTGCCGTTCGGCGACTTCCACATTTCCTTCAGACCGAATTCCTTCACCCGGGCTTCGTCGGGGGTGATGGTGGCGCATTTGACGCCGACGCCGACCTTTTTGATGGCGTTGGCGGCGTCCACGGTGACCTGGTCGTTGGTCTTGTCGCGGTATTCCATCCCGAGGTCGAAATACATCAGGTTGATATCGAGGAACGGGTTGATCAGCTTGTCCTTGATGTATTGCCAGATGATCCGGGTCATCTCGTCGCCATCGAGTTCGACGACGGGGTTGGTCACCTTGATTTTTGCCATGACAGATCGGGCCTTTTTGGAACAGCGCGTTTCGGATGGGGTGGGAAGGTAGCTGGGTCGCTATAGCACCCGGAAACGCAGGCTGGAAGGCGAATGGGCCGCGCCCGAACCGATTTCAGACCGGCCTGAAACGGCGCTCCAGCGCGGCCCTCGCCTTGCCCGCCGGCATCGCCGCAATCACCTCCGCCGCGGCGCCGGGACGGCGCGCCTCCCGGACCTCGGCGATGTGGCGGTACAGTCGTGCCGCGCGCCAGTGATGGTCAGGGTTGCACCAAGCGCGGATCGTCCGCCAGACCGGTCCAGCGAAGGCGTCGTCCATCGAGTCGCAGCCGCTCCACAGGCAGTGCAGGGCGAACACGCGCGAAGCGCGCGGCTCGACCTCGGGCGCCAGCTCGATAACCCGCTCGAGTTCGCGCCGGGCATAGGCCCGGTGCCCGCGGGACCAGGCGGCCCGGAGCGGCCAGGACATCACGGCCACGGTGTTGTAGGCGTCGGAACAGTCGTAGGCGGCGGCGACGGCCTCATTCAGAATCCCGGCGACGCTCGGTTCGCCGATATGCTCGGCGACGAAGGACAGCGCCTGGGCACGATACCAGGCATCGGGAATGGCGTGGGCGAGAGCCAACGCCTTGGCCGGGTCCGTTGGCGCGATCCGGCTGACCTCCGCGCGTCCGTGGACTGAGGCCATCGAGGGGCGGGCAGGCACCAGCTTGCTGCGCAGATACTCGGGCATACGGGTTGGTCGCAGCCGGCCGCCTGCGGGTTCGCAAAGCCGCGCGCTAATCACGGCAATTTGGCAACCGGGGCTAGAAAGCCGCCTGCGTCGCCGTGCCGGCCACGACGTACCAGGTGACGAACATGCCGCAGATGAGGGCGCCGGGGAGGCTGGAGCCGGTGCGCCGCCAGGTGAAGGTCGCGATCACGGCTGCGATGGCCAAGAGCGGCACGAACTGGATGGCGATGATGGTGGAGAGCGGCACGAAGCCGGGATCGGGCAGCGGGTTGAACAGTTTTCCGCCGAACCAGAGCAGGCCATATTGCAGCGTCAGGAGCACAATGAAGCCGAGCGTGAGCGCGAAAATATTGGTGAGGTAGAGCGCGCCGCGGCCCAAAGCCATGGTCGAGAAATTCCGGTGCAGCACATGCAGCGCAATGACGAAAAAGGCCGTGAACGGAACCAGATAGCTCAGGAAGATGAGAAATTGCTTGGCGCTCATCAGCTTCAAGGCGACGATCCAGAACCGGAAGTCGATCTTGAAGACGAGATCGGCCAGCCATAATGCGGCATAGCCGGCGATCACGGTCAGGACCGCGATCACCACCGACTGCAGGACAATGCCGCCGCGGCTGGCGCGCTTCGGCGCGAACGGCATCAGCGCCAGCGCGATCAGGGCGTTGATGACGACCCAGACCAGGATCTGGTTGGTGATGCCCTGCGGCAGCCAGGCCGACGGCTTGACGAAGGTGCCGCCCAGCGCAAACGCTGGATAATAGGTCAAGGCCGGAATGAAGGCGGACAGGATGAACGCCATGGTCCAGCGGCGGCCGGAGGCGGCGACATGCTCCGGCATGGTGCCGTCGGCAATCTCGGGCAGCCGGAGGCGGGTAAACATCTTGGCTTCCAGCAGGCCGTCGAAGGCGCCGATCACGAGCGCGACAAAACCCAGAAACGCGATCAGGGTGCCGATCTCCTTGCGGAACCAGATCTGGTCGTCGGCCGGCTTCGGCGTACCGCCCTGCAAGGTCCTGGCAAACCAGTCGAGGCTGTAGCCGATCGCCTCGTGTGAAATATGCTCGGCCGGATGGATGATTGCGGGCGTGTAGAGCACCCGCGCGGTGCCTTGCGCGATGTCGCCATAGACCTTGCCGGGTTCGACCGCGCCCTGGGTGCCGAACAGCGCCCAGAGTTTCGGGCTCTTGGTGACGTCGCGGGCGAGGTCGACGCCCCACATCAGATTGGAGAATTCCTCGTATTGCGCGAACACCAGCGCGGCATTGCGCGGCCAGTTCGCGGTACCCTCGGCGGCGAACGGCTTGCCGGTGGAGGAGCCCTCCAGCACCATCGACTTGTAGTCGTTGGGCATCGCGGTGGCGGCAGCCAGTACGGTCCAGCCGCCCATCGAATGGCCCTCGAGCCCGATACTGTTCTTGTCGACGATGTCGAGGCTGCGCAGGTGCGCCAGTCCATCCGGCCCGCCGAAGCCGTTGGCGAAAGCCGGCGGATCGCTATAGCCGTGGCCGGTCTGGTCGAGCGCGAGCACGACATAACCGCGGCGGGCGAACTCGATGGCAAAGCCGTCCTGGGTCTCGCGCGAATTGATGTAGCCGTGGACCGCGAGGATGCCGGGGGCGGGGGTCTGCGCGGTTGCATTGGGCGGGATGTAGAGCAGGGCGCTCATGGTGTTGCCCTTGGCGCCCTTGAAGCGGACGTCCTGGATCTTGATTCCGCCTGATGTCTGGGTGAAGTGCGCGAGCAAGCCGCCGGCGAGAATCAGCACCACGCCGGCAATCGCCAGCGACCATCTGCTGCGCATCGTAGCCTCCCTTGTGCCCTGGCCGTTCGACGGCTTTACAGGTTCGTTTCGATTGTGATTGATAGCGTATCCGAAACCGGAACGCGCGCAAGCTGCGGTTATGCCGATACTACCTGAGGTTTTGGCCGAGAGTTAGATAACGCCGCTAACCCTGTTATTTGACTTGAGAAATCCTGCCCGTCAGGCAATCCAGTACGATCGATCGTGAGGTCTTGGGTGAGGTTCCCCGGAACTTCGTCCAAAACCTTCAGATGTAGAATGAGAAAGTGAAGTGAGATGTCCGGTTCGGGCACCGACAAGACTAAGACCGGCCGTGACCTTGCGGGTCCCGTTGTCATTCTGGTCGAACCGCAGCTCGGCGAGAACATCGGCATGGCTGCGCGCGCGATGGGCAATTTCGGGCTGACGCGTTTGAGGATCGTCAATCCGCGCGACGGCTGGCCGAACGTGCACGCCCGCCGCGCCGCCTCCGGCGCCGACCATATCCTCGACCATGTCGAACTGTTCGACACCGTCGAGCAGGCCGTTGCCGACTGCACGCTGTTATTCGCGACCACCGCCCGCGCCCATGACCAGGCCAAGCCGGTGGTGGCGCCTGAAGCCGCCGCGCGCGAGATCGTGGGCGGCATTGCCGGCGGCGGCACGGTCGGCATCCTGTTCGGCCGCGAGCGCTACGGGTTGCAGAACGAGGAGGTCGCGCTCGCCAACCGCGTCATCACCTTTCCGGTCAATCCCGGCTTCGCCTCGCTCAACCTGGCGCAGGCAGTGCTGCTGATCGGCTACGAATGGTTCAAGCTTTCGACCGCAGGCGCGCTGCCGTTCGCGATGCCCGAGCGCTCCGAGCCCGCCTCGCAGCACCAGATGCAGGCGTTCTTCGACAATCTGGTGCGCGAACTCGACAAGGTCGAGTTCCTGCGCCCAGCCGAGAAGCGCGAGACCATGCTGGTCAATCTGCGCAACATCTTCACGCGCATGGACCCGACCAAGCAGGACATGCACACGCTGCACGGCGTGGTGATGGCGATCGCCGAGGGGCGGAAAGGTCCCGCCAAAGGCGGCGTGCTCGACGGCGAACAGGCGACGCGACTGCGCGCGCTGCTCGCCGAGCACGGGCAGGGCGCGCTGCCCTCGGAGAGCGGCACGGTGCGGGGGCTGGCGCGGCTGTTGCGGCGAAACCCGACCGACGCCGAGCGGATCCTGTGGCAGGCCTTGACCACCGACCGCCGCTTCGCCGGCCAGTTCAAGCGCCAGACTCCGGTCGGCCGGCATATTCCGGATTTCGTCTCCTTCGTGCACCGGATCGCGATCGAGCTGGTCAACCCCGACGAGACCGAGGTGATCGCCAAGGACCGCGCGATGCGGCAGGCATGGCTGGAGGCGCGCGGCTACCGGGTGGTCAACATGGCCTCCGCTGAGGTCGAGAGCGATCTGGCCGCGCAACTCGGCCGGCTGGAGTCGAGCGTGGCGGAAGCGCGTTAGGGTTGTCGTCATTGCGAGCGAAGCGAAGCAATCCATCGATGGATTGCTTCGTCGCTTCGCTCCTCGCAATGACGGCAGGGCGGAGCCTTCGCTCAGACCGCCATCAGCTGCACCGGCGCCGCGCGTTTCGGCTTCTTCACCTTCGAAGGCCCGAACAGCGAACCGGCGGCAAGGGCGGCGGTGTCGGCGACGTCGGGATTGCGCGACACCATCGCGGCGACGATGGCGCCGTCGATCAGCAGCGCGAGCTGATGGGCGAGCACATCCGGCTCCGCCGCGCCCATCTCGGCCGCGAGTTTCTCCAGATGCGCCAGCACCACCTTCTTGTGGCGCATCGCGATGGCGCGAAACTGCTTCTGGTCCTTGTCGTGCTCGCCGACCGCATTGATGAAGGGGCAGCCGTAGAAGCGTTCCTCGCCGAACCAGTCCTTCAGCGCCGGAAACATTCGCGAAAGCTTGGTCTGCGGGTCGCCGCCGCCTGATTCCATCGCGCCGATGAACCATTCGCGCCACTGCTTGCCTTCGGTCTCCAGCACGGCGTGCACCAGATTGGTTTTCGAACCGAACAGTTTGTAGAGCGTGGTCTTGGCGGTGCCGGCCTCGTTGATGATGGCGTCGATGCCGGTTGCGTTGATGCCGTTCTTGCAGAACAGCCGCGTCGCGGCGCTGAGCAGGCGTCCGCGCGCCGACTCGTCATCACCGGCTGCGAGACTTGCCGCGGTTGAACGCTTCTTCGAAGCAGGTTTGCGCATGCGCTCAGTTAATCGAAATGCGGCGCGATCATCAAGCCGCATCTTGTGCTGCTCAAAATATCCGCGACGAGGCAGCAATTGCATCCGATTTGAGCAGAAGGCTACCGATCGGTTTTCAAGGCCGTGCGGCCTAAGCGGTTTCAGGACTTCGGGTTTTGGCATCTGCCGCGGTCTGGCATGCTTCGTGCAGGAAACAGACCGTTCGGTATCCTGACCCTCTAGGGAGAAAACCAATGACCGCGGTCGCTCAAAAAACAGTACTGACGGGCTGCCTTGCCCCGATCGACAAGGACGGGCTGGAACAGCTCATCGTCACCAGCAAAGCCAACCCGAAGGTCATCAAGACCTTAAAATGCAAGACCGTGGCCGAAGGCAAGTTCCGTCACGCCAACTACATCCGCAACCTGCCGCCCTACATCGTCGACGAACCGCCGGGCCTGCTCGGCGACGACACCGCGCCGAATCCGTCGGAGGCTTCTTTGGCGGCGCTCGGTTCCTGCCTTGCGGTCGGCCTGCACGCCAACGCGGTGCATCGTGGCTGGATCGTCAACAAGCTCGAATTGCAGCTCGAGGGCGATCTCAACATCACCGCGGTGTGGGGCACCGGCGACGTCAGCGAGAAGCCGGTCGGCTTCACCGACGTGCGGGTCAAGGTCGACATGGTCTGCGAGGGCGTTTCGCAAGCCGAGATCGACGCGCTGGTCACTCACGTCAAGAAATGGTCGCCGGTCGCCAACACCTTCACCCGGCCGGTCAATCTAGAGGTCAGCGCGTAGAGGCAACCAGCTTGCAATCGCTTCCCAGAAAGCCGGTGCGGAGATTCCGATGAGTCCAGTGGCTGTATCACGTTTGCCGGTCGACGAAGTCGGCGACCCTTCGCTGGCGTCTGTCGTCGAAGCGGTTGCCTCGATTGCACGCAAGGACCTCGCGCCGCTGGCCTCTGCGATCGACGAGGGGACGGTCTATCCGGCCGAACTGCTCCGGCGTCTCGGCGACGCGGGGGCCTGGGGCAGTCACCGCCCGAGGGATGGCGCGGCCGATCTGTGCTGTGCCATCCAATCGATCTCGGCGCTCGGCGAGGTGTGCGGCGCCACCGCCTTCATGGCGTGGTGTCAGAACACGCTGGCCTGGTATGTGACTAATTCCGGCAATCCCGCGCTGGTCGCGCGGCTCGCCGACGGCGTTTCGTCGGGCAAGATTCTCGGCGGCACCGGCCTGTCCAATCCGATGAAGACCTTCTACGGCATCGAGAAGCTGAAATTGAAGGGACGTAAAGTCGACGGCGGCTATGTCGTGCGTGGCGCGCTGCCCTGGGTGTCCAATCTCGGACCCGACCATCTGTTCGGCACCATCTTCGAGCTCGAGGATAAGCCCGGCGAGATCGTGATGTTTCTGGCCGACTGCTCCGATCCCGCGGTCACGCTGACGCCGTGCAAGCCGTTTCTTGCGATGGACGGCACCGGCACCTATGGCGTGCAGTTTCGTGATGCCTTCGTGTCCGACGATTTGATCCTCGCAGCACCCGCCGGTCCGTTCGTGAAGAAGATCCGCGCCGGATTCATTCTGCTGCAGGCGGGCATGGCGACCGGCCTGATCCGGGATTGTATTGCCATCATGAACGAAGTCGCAGCACCGCTTGGTCACGTCAATCGCTTCCTGCCGCAACAACCGGTCAATTTCCAGGAACTGCTGACCGAGCTTGAATTGGAAACTATGCAACTGGCGCGTGATCCCTACAACGCCGACGACAGCTATTGGCGCCGCGTCGTGGCGCTGCGCCTGAGGGCGGGCGATGCGAGCGTCGCCGCCGCGCATGCGGCGATGCTTCACTGCGGCGCGCGCGGCTACCTGAAGAGCCATCGGGCCCAGCGCAGGCTGCGCGAAGCCTATTTCGTCGCCATCGTGACGCCGGCCACCAAGCAGCTGCGCAAGATGATGGCAGAGGCCTGAGTCTTGCAGGCAAGCTTTGCGGGAGTGTTTTGCAAGAGAGGTGTGCAGACAGATTCCTAGAGGACATCGGATCGACCCTAACTTTCAACGACGAAAACAGGAGAGGCCTGACATGACGGACGTTCTGATTTCTGCCGGCGAACTCGCCGATCTCGCCACCAAGGAGCCGTGCGTGATCATCGACACGCGCAATCCGGAAGCCTACGGCGCGGGACACATCCCCAATGCCGTCAACGTGCATGAAATCTTCACTTACCTCGCCACCTCCACGCCCGAGGGCATGAGCGACTTGAAGACAAAGTTCGCCGACGCATTCGGCAAGGCCGGGCTTTCCGGCAAGGAAACCGCCGTCATCTACGAACAGTCGATGAATTCCGGCTTCGGCCAGTCCTGCCGCGGCTATTTCCTGCTGACCATGCTCGGCTATCCCAAGGTCAAGGTGCTGCATGGCGGGTTCGACGCCTGGGCTGCCAAGGGCATGCCGGTCACGACGGAAGTTCCGGCCCCGAAGCCGGCCTCGTTCAGCATCGTGCCGGAGGCGGGCGACATCCTGATCGACGCCAAGACCATGCTGGCCGCGGTCGGCAAGCCCGGCATTGCCTTGCTCGATGTGCGCGATGTCGATGAATGGATCGGCGACAGCTCCTCGCCCTATGGCAAGGATTTCTGCCCGCGCAAGGGACGCATTCCCGGCGCGGTCTGGCTCGAATGGTATCGCATGATGAAGCCGACCGCCGAGGGCCCGCGCTTCAAGTCCAAGGACGAGATCCTGGCCGAATGCGCCACCGTCGGCATCACCCAGAATACCCCGGTCTACCTCTATTGCTTCAAGGGCGCACGGGCCTCCAACACCTTCCTCGCGCTGAAGAATGCCGGGGTGAAGGACGTGCGGATGTATTTCGGATCCTGGAACGAATGGTCGCGCGATCCGGCGCTGCCGATTGAAGAAGGCCTGCCGACCGAAGTCAGGCTGACGGAAAAGGCGGCATAGAGCCTGCAAGTCGTCGCATCGCCCGGCCGCGCGCAAGCGGCCGGGCGGTGAATGCGCCCAGGGCGGCGCTCCGTATTTTGATCATCCCGGTACTACAAAAAGGAATGGGCATGTCCACCTTCGATGATCCGTTCGATGCCGATCGCAGGCTGTCACGGTCGGGCTGCGTCTGCGGTCAGCACGGCTCCGCAGCCGAGCACGATGCTGCGCTGACGCCGCGCTGCGAGCCGGCGCCGACGGAGGAACAGCGCTACGAGGGCGTCGTGGCCTCCGCCGTGATGCGCGCGATGTTTCCCAAGGACGCCGCGCGGCGGGCTTTCCTGAAATCGGTCGGGGCTTCGACCGCGCTTGCCGCGATCTCGCAATTCTTTCCGCTTCAGGCCGCGACCGAGGTTTTCGCGCAGGCCGGCACGCCCGAGAAGAAAGACCTCAAGGTCGGCTTCATCCCGATCACCTGCGCGACGCCGATCATCATGGCCGCGCCGCTCGGCTTCTATTCGAAATACGGTCTCAACGTCGAGGTGGTGAAGACCGCCGGCTGGGCCGTGATCCGCGACAAGACCATCAACAAGGAATACGACGCCGCGCACATGCTGGCGCCGATGCCGATCGCGATCTCGCTGGGTCTCGGCGCCAATGCGATTCCCTTCACTGTGCCGGCGATCGAGAACATCAACGGGCAGGGCATCACGCTTGCCATGAAGCACAAGGACAAGCGCAACCCGAAGGACTGGAAGGGCATGAAATTCGCCATTCCGTTCGACTACTCGATGCACAATTACCTGCTGCGGTATTATCTCGCCGAGCACGGCCTCGATCCCGACACTGACGTTCAGCTGCGTTCGGTGCCGCCGCCGGAAATGGTCGCCAACCTCCGCGCCGACAACATCGACGGCTTCCTTGCGCCCGACAACATCTGCCAGCGCGCGATCTATGACGGCGTCGGCTTCCTGCACATCCTGTCCAAGGAGATCTGGGACGGGCATCCCTGTTGCACCTTCGCGGCGAGCCGGGAGTTCATCACGCAATCGCCGAACAGCTTTGCGGCGCTGACGCGGGCGATCGTCGACGCCACCGCCTATGCCTCGAAGGCCGAAAATCGCAAGCAGATTGCGGAAGCCATTGCTCCTGCGAACTACATCAACGCCCCGGTCACCGTGCTGGAGCAGGTTCTCACCGGCACCTATGCCGACGGACTCGGCGGCATCAAGACCGACCCCAGGCGCGTCGACTTCGATCCGTTCCCCTGGCAATCCTTCGCGGTCTGGATGCTGACGCAGATGAAGCGGTGGGGCCAGATCAAGGGCGACGTGGACTACAAGTCGGTGGCGGAGCAGGTTTTCCTTGCGACCGATACGGCCAAGGTCATGAAGGAGATGGGCCTGACGCCGCCGGCAAGCTCGTACAAGTCGTTCTCGGTGATGGGCAAGGCCTTCGACGCCGCCAAGCCCGACGATTACCTCGCGAGCTTCAAGATCAGGAAGTCGTCGTGAAGGATACGCAGTCTCTCGAGTGCTAGCTAGACCGGGCGCGGCTCAAACACCCGCCTGCCGCGAACGGGCAGGCGCGATCCCGAGCGCCTTCATGCGGGATGCCAGCGTGGTCGGCTTGAGGTCGAGCATCGCGGCGGCGCCGCCTGCGCCGAACACCTTGCCGTTGCAGGCCTCGAGGGCGGCCAGGATGTTGGCGCGCTCGTGGTCGCGCATTTCGGCGGACGTCATGACGGCCGGCGGTGGCTCCACCTGTTGCCGGCCGGAACCGGACGGCGTGTGCGGTCCGGGCATGTCCGGCAGATCGATGCGCAACCGTCCATTCTGCGCAAGGATCGCCGCGCGCTCGATCACGTTCTGCAGTTCGCGCACGTTGCCAGGCCAGTCGTAGCGCGACAGCCGCCGCGCGTCGCCTTCGGACAGCCGCAGATCGGATTTCAGCTCCTTGCTCTCGCTCGTCAGGAAGTGCTGGGCGAGCAGCGGAATGTCCTCGCGGCGGTCGCGTAGCGGCACGGATTCCACCGGAAACACATTGAGCCGGAAATACAGATCCTCGCGAAACCGGCCGCGCTGCACTTCCTGCTTGAGGTTCCGGTTGGTGGCGGCGATCACGCGCACATCCACGGTGCGGGTGCGCTCCTCGCCGACCCGCTCGAAATTGCCTTCCTGCAGCACACGCAGCAGTTTGCCCTGCAATTCCAGTGGGATTTCTCCGACTTCGTCGAGAAACAGCGTGCCGCCGTCGGCGAGTTCGAACCGGCCGATGCGGTCGCGCACCGCGCCGGTGAAGGCGCCCTTGACGTGTCCGAAGAATTCGCTTTCGAACAGTTCGCGCGGAATGGCCGCGCAGTTGACGCGGATCAGCGGCCGGTCGCGGCGGCCCGAGGCCTCATGAATGGCGCGTGCGATTAGCTCCTTGCCGGTGCCGGATTCGCCGGTGATCATGACAGCCGCGGCGGTCGGGGCGACGAGCTTGACCTGGCGCAGCGTCTTCTGGATCGCCGCGCTCTGGCCGATGATCCCGCGCGGATTGGTCTCGATCCGGATTTCTTCCTGCAGATAGGCGTTTTCCAGTTCCAGCCGCTCGCGCAGCCGATCGACTTCGGCGAGCGCGGCGTGCAGCTTTTCATCGGCCTCGCGGCGCTGGCTGACGTCGCGAAACACGATCACGGCGCCGACCACCATGCTGCGGTCGCGGATCGGCGTCGAGGTATATTCGACCCACACCGGCGAGCCGTCCTTGCGCCAGAACACCTCGCCATCGACGTTGTGCACGGCGCCGTCGCGGAACGCGGCATAGATCGGGCAATCCTCGTCGGGGTAGTGACTGCCGTCATGGTGGCTGTGGTGGACGATCGGATGGATCGTCTTGCCGACCAGTTCCTCGGCGGCCCAGCCCAGTATCCGCTCGGCGGCGGGATTGACGAAGGTGGTCTTGCCCTCGGCATTGACGCCGTAGATGCCTTCGCCGGCCGCGCGCAGGATCAGCTGGTTCTCCCGCTCGATATCCTGGAACACCCGTTCCACCCGCTGCCATGCGGCGAGCCCGCTGCGCATATGGTCCTCGGCGGTGGCATCGACATATCGGCGGCGCCGCTGGTCGAGGTCGCTCATGGTGAGCAGCACCAGCGAGCGCCCGTCATGCGGCAGCAGCGATCCCATATATTCGAGCCGCAGCGGCTGGCTGGTGGCGTGGCGCGGCGTCAGCGCATTGGTCCAGTACGCGCCCTTGTCGAGCACGGCCTGGGTGAACACGATGAGCGCGGGCAGCTGTCCGGCGTGCAGGGCGCTGATCTTGGTTTCGCGCAGCAAGGCCCGGTCGTAGCCGAGCAGGGTGCAGGCGGCCGGATTGGCATCGATGATCTGGTCGGCGTGCGGATCGAGCAGCAGCGTCGGTTCGACCAGGTAGTCGAAAGCCAGGGTGCGCAGATCGGCGTCGCGGACGGCTCCGGCAAATGGTTGCGGCGCCAGCTCCATAGGAAAAATACTCCGAAAATTCGTAATTCTTCTACGATTTTTCGTATATCACGAATTTTCGTAATAGCCAACGATTCAGCGAAATGCCTGCTTCAATTGGACAATTGCCGAAATCAGCGCATGGCACGCTCCTTGCCCCTTCTGCCGCAGCTTTAGGCAGGAGGGCTTCATGTCCACATTCGACAATCCGTTCGATCCCGACCGCAGGCTACGCGCCGGTGGCTGCAGCTGCGGCCACCATGGCAGCGAAGCCGAGCATCAGGCCGCAGCCCAATTGCAGATCCAGGCGTCGATCGAGAGCGAGCAGAAGCGCTACGAGGGCGTGGTCGCTTCCGCCGTCATGCGCGCGATGTTTCCGCAGGATATGGCGCGCCGCGCCTTCCTCAAATCGGTCGGGGCCGCGACCGCAGCCGCGGCATTGTCGCAATTCTTCCCGCTGAAGACCGCGACCGAAGCCTTCGCGCAAGGCGGACCGCTGGAAAAGAAGGACCTCAAGGTCGGCTTCATTCCGATCACCTGCGCGACGCCGATCATCATGGCGGCGCCGATGGGGTTCTATTCCAAGAACGGCCTCAACGTCGAAGTGATCAAGACCGCCGGCTGGGCGGTGATCCGCGACAAGACCATCAACAAGGAATACGACGCAGCGCACATGCTGTCGCCGATGCCGCTCGCCATCACCATGGGTGTCGGCTCCAATCCGCTGCCCTACACCATGCCCGCGGTGGAAAACATCAACGGCCAGGCGATCACGCTGGCGGTCAAGCACAAGGACAAGCGCAACCCGAAGGACTGGAAGGGCTTCAAGTTCGCGGTGCCCTTCGACTATTCGATGCACAACTACCTGCTGCGTTACTACCTCGCCGAGGCCGGCCTCGATCCGGATGTAGATGTGCAGATCCGCGCGGTGCCGCCGCCGGAAATGGTGGCCAATCTGCGCGCCGACAATATCGACGGTTTCCTCGGGCCCGATCCGATGAACCAGCGCGCGGTCTATGACGGCGTCGGCTTCATCCACATCCTGACCAAGGATATCTGGGAGGGCCATCCGTGCTGCGCCTTCGCCGCGTCGAAGGAATTCGTCACCACGATGCCGAATACCTATGGCGCGCTGCTGAAATCCATCATCGAGGCCACCGCCTTCGCGCACAAGGCCGAGAACCGCAAGCAGATCGCAGAAGCCATCGCGCCGGCGAACTACCTGAACCAGCCGCAGATCGTGCTCGAGCAGATCCTCACCGGCACCTTCGCTGACGGCCTCGGCAATATCGTCAAGCAGCCGAACCGTGTCGATTTCGATCCGTTCCCCTGGCAGTCGTTCGCGATCTGGATCATGACGCAGATGAAGCGCTGGGGGCAGGTCAAGGGCGACATCGACTACGCCGGCATCGCCGCGCAGGTCTATCTCGCCACCGACGCCACCAAGCTGATGAAGGAGGCCGGACTGACGCCGCCGACTACCACGACCAAGAGCTTCTCGGTGATGGGCAAGACCTTCGATCCGGCGAAGCCCGAGGAATATCTCAACAGCTTCAAGATCAGGAAGGCCAGCTGACCATGTCGGCCTCGCTCCGGCTTCGCGCCGCTATCGTGTCGATCGCGCTGTTCCTCGCCTTCGTCGGCATCTGGCATATCGCCACGCGCGGCACCGGCACCGTCGCCACCATGAGCCCGGAATACGCCAAGCTGATGGGGCTGACCGCGACCGCCGGCAAGTCGGCGATGCCGGGCCCGCTCGATGTCGGCACCAAGCTGTGGGAACACGTCAAGCGTCCGTTCTACGACAACGGGCCGAACGACAAGGGCCTCGGCATCCAGCTCGGCTATTCGATCGCGCGAGTAGGGCTCGGTTATTTTCTCGCGGTCATCGTCGCCATCCCGCTCGGGTTCCTGATCGGGATGTCGCCGCTGATCAACAAGGCGCTCGACCCGTTCATCCAGATACTGAAACCGATCTCGCCACTCGCCTGGATGCCGCTGGCGCTCTACACCATCAAGGATTCCGGGCTGTCGGCCATCTTCGTGATTTTCATCTGCTCGGTGTGGCCGATGCTGCTCAACACCGCGTTCGGCGTCGCTGCCGTGCGCAAGGAATGGATCAACGTCGCGCGAACGCTGGAGGTCGGCACCGTCAGGCGCGCCTTCACCGTGATCCTGCCCGCCGCAGCGCCGACGATCCTGACCGGCATGCGGATCTCGATCGGTATCGCCTGGCTGGTGATCGTGGCCGCCGAGATGCTGGTCGGTGGTACCGGCATCGGTTACTTCGTCTGGAACGAGTGGAACAACCTTTCGATCACCAACGTCATCATCGCCATCCTCCTGATCGGCGTGGTCGGCATGCTGCTCGACCAGATTCTCGCGCGGTTCACGCGCATGGTCACCTTCCCGGAGTGATGCGATGACCGACAAATTCATCTCCATCGAAGCCATCGCCAAGCGCTATCCCGGCGCGGGCGGTAGCGAAATCGCGGTGTTCGAGAATCTCTGGCTGTCGATGGGGCGCGGCGAGTTCGGCTGCGTGATCGGCCATTCCGGCTGCGGCAAGACCACGGTGCTGAACATCCTCGCCGGGCTCGACGAGCCGAGCGAGGGGACCGTGATCGTCGACGGCCAGGCGATCGAAGGCACCAGCCTCGACCGCGCCGTGATCTTCCAGAGCCACGCGCTGTTGCCGTGGCGCACCGTGCTCGGCAACGTCGCCTACGCCGTAACCTCGAAATGGCGCGACTGGGACCGGGCGAAGGTCAAGGCGCACGCCCAGACCTTCATCGATCTCGTGGGTCTCACCGGCGCCGAGCATAAGCGGCCGTCGGAACTCTCCGGCGGCATGAAGCAGCGCGTCGGCATCGCGCGTGCGCTCTCGATCACGCCGAAGATCATGCTGATGGACGAGCCGTTCTCGGCGCTGGACGCGCTGACCCGCGGCACGCTGCAGGACGAGGTGCGCCGCATCTGCATCGAGACCGGGCAGACCGCATTCATGATCACCCACGATGTCGATGAAGCGATCTATCTCGCCGACAAGATCTTCCTTATGACCAACGGCCCCGGCGCGGTGCTGGCCGAGATCGTCGAAAACCCGCTGCCGAAGGATCGCGTCCGCGCCGACCTGCACCGGCATCCCCTGTACTACGCGCTGCGCAATCACATCGTCGATTTCCTGGTCAGCCGCAGCAAGACCTTTGCCGCCGACGTGCCCGGTCACGATCCGCGCAATGTGCCGTTGGTGCGGATCGGCTTGAACGAACCAACCATCGTGTCGGCGTCGAAAGGCATCGAAACCGGTCCGACGCAGGCGATCGCGCGCTAATCACCAAAGGAGACGACAAAAATGAAACGATCCGACCTCACCGAGAAGCTGCTCGACATCAAGCGCGAGAAGGGCTGGAGCTGGAAGCACATCTGCGAAAAGATCGGCGGCTATTCCGAAGTGCTGATCGTCGGCGCCATCCTCGGCCAGATGAAGCTGACCAAGCCGCAGGCCGCCAATGCCGGCGAGCTGTTCGGGTTGTCGAAATCGGAAGTGGCGATGCTGAACGAGACGCCGATGCGCGGCGAGGGCACGCCGATGCCGCCGACCGATCCCCTGATCTACCGGTTCTACGAACTGGTGATGATCAACGGCCCGGCCTGGAAGGCGCTGATCGAGGAAGAGTATGGCGATGGCATCATGTCGGCGATCGATTTCGACATGGTGATGGAGCGCCTGCCCAACCCCAAGGGCGACCGCGTCAAGATCACGATGTCGGGCAAGTTCCTGCCGTACAAATATTACGGCGCCAGCGGCAACGTGCCGGAATACGGCTTCAAGGAAGGGTGAGGCTTCATCGTCGTCATTCCGGGGCGCATCGAAGATGCGAACCTCAGATGTGCAATTGCACATCGGGGAATCTCGAGCTGAGCAAGAATCACTTCCGGTTTCCGGATCGCCGCTGCGCGGCGTCCGGAATGACAGGAGCGGCGAGGTCGCCCCTTACGTCCCGGCCTTCACCTGCTGGATGGCCTGCGCCATCAGCTCGTCCATCTTTACGCGAAGCTGCGGCTCGGTGATGGCGACGCCCTTGGCGGTGAGGTCGGCCAGCACCTTGCGGACCACGTCGGCGTCGCCGGCTTCCTCGAAGTCCGAGGCCACGACGTCCTTGGCATAGGCCGTGGCGGCCTCGCCCGTCAGTCCGAGCTTCTCCGCTACCCACATTCCGAGCAGCCGGTTGCGGCGGGCTTCCGCCTTGAACTTCTGTTCCTCGTCGAGGGCGAACTTCTTCTCGAAACCCTCCTCACGCTTGTCGAATGTGCTCATTCCCGGGTTCCGATCCCTGTGCCAAAAATGGTTAAAACGGCCTCATTGCGGCCGCCGGCTCGCGCGCTTAGATAACGGTAGCCATTCGTTAAAACAACCGGCTTTAAGCCGCAGGGAGAGGGGTAAAACTCGCCCCAAACGGACCGGATCGATTGTGCTCGATAGGCCAATCGGATAGGTTGCCTGCAGGCCCGGTTCTTGTTCTGTTTCCCGTTCCTGGCCTTCACGGCAGCTCCGTCGTGGGTCGCAATCCCTATGTCATCCGGAGCACACCAAATTCATGGATTTCAACAACACACGGTACATCCCAATGAGCCGTCGACGCCGCATTTATGAAGGCAAGGCCAAGGTCCTTTACGAAGGCCCGGAGCCTGGAACCCTGATCCAGCACTTCAAGGACGACGCGACCGCGTTCAATGCCAAGAAACACCAGGTGATCGAGGGCAAGGGCGTCCTCAACAACCGGATTTCGGAGTACCTGTTTCAGCACCTCAACGACATCGGGGTGCCGACCCACTTCATCCGCCGGCTCAACATGCGCGAGCAGCTGATTCGCGAGGTCGAGATCGTGCCGCTCGAGGTGGTGGTGCGGAACGTGGCGGCGGGGTCGCTGTCGCAGCGCCTCGGCATCGAGGAAGGTACCCAGCTGCCGCGCTCGATCATCGAGTTCTATTACAAGAACGACCAGCTCAACGACCCCATGGTCTCGGAAGAGCACATCACGGCGTTTGGCTGGGCCACGCCGCAGGAAATCGACGACATCATGGCGCTGGCGATCCGCGTCAACGACTTCCTGACCGGACTGTTTCTGGGCATCGGCATCCGGCTGGTCGATTTCAAGATGGAATGCGGCCGGCTGTTCGAGAACGACATGATGCGAATCATTGTCGCCGACGAGATTTCGCCCGATTCGTGCCGGCTGTGGGACGTCAAGTCGAACGAGAAGCTCGACAAGGACCGCTTCCGCAGGGATCTCGGCGGCCTGTTGGAGGCCTATACCGAGGTCGCGAAAAGGCTGGGCATTCTGATGGAAAACGAGCGGCCGGTCGGCTCCGGTCCGGTGCTGGTCAAGAGCTAGAGGTCGGAAGTGAAAGCGCGCGTCACCGTTACACTGAAATCAGGCATTCTCGATCCGCAGGGCAAGGCTATCGAAGGGGCGCTGAAATCGCTCGGCGTCGACGGCGTCGCCAGCGTACGCCAGGGCAAGGTGTTCGACATCGAGATGTCGGGCTCCGACAAGGCCAAGGCGGAAGCCGCGCTGAAAGCTGCCGCCGACAAGCTGCTGGCGAACACCGTGATCGAGAATTACCGGGTTGAACTTCTCTAGGCCTTCGATGAAATCCGCTGTCCTCGTTTTCCCCGGAATCAATCGCGAGCGCGACATGGCGCGCGCGCTGAAACTCGCATCGGGCCATGAAGCCGCGATGGTCTGGCACGCCGAGACCGCGCTGCCCAAGGGCACCGACCTCGTGGTGGTGCCGGGCGGGTTTTCCTACGGCGATTACCTGCGCTGTGGGGCGATCGCGGCGCGCGCACCGGTGATGGACGCGGTGCGGGCGTTCGCTGCCGATGGCGGCTTGGTGCTCGGGGTCTGCAACGGCTTCCAGATCCTCTGCGAGGCAGGGCTTCTGCCCGGCGTGCTCATGCGCAATGCGCGGCTGAAATTCATCTGCCATGATGTGTATCTGCGGGTCGAGCGCTCCGACACGCCGTTCACCCGCGGCTACAATGCCGGCCAGATCATCCGCGTGCCGGTCGCCCATGGCGAGGGCAATTACGAGGCCGACGAAGAGACGCTGAAGCGGCTGGAAGGCGAGGGGCGGGTGCTCTATCGCTACTGCTCCGCCGAGGGCGTGGTCGACGAAGCCTCCAACATCAACGGCGCCGCCAACTCGATCGCCGGCATCGTCAACAGCAGCGGCAACGTGCTCGGCATGATGCCGCATCCGGAAAATCACGTCGAAGACATCATGGGCTGTACCGACGGCCGCGGCCTGTTCGCAGGGCTGGTGGCGCATCTGGAGCGAGCTGCGTGACGCCATAGCGTTTTCGAGCGAAGTGGGGACTGGTTCGCGTGAAGAAAGCGCATCAAATTAAAGTCAGGGAGCGGCTGCTTGCAGTCGTCGCGGTGCTTTCGTTCGCCGCCACCACCCCAGCCCACGCTCAGGACTACCCGAAACGTCCCATCACCATGATCGTGCCGTTCGCGGCCGGCGGCACCTCCGACGTGATCGCGCGCGCCGTCGCCGAACAGATGGGCGCATCGCTCGGGCAGACCATCGTGATTGAGAATATCGCCGGGGCCGGCGGCTCGACCGCCTTGACGCGGGCCGCGCGGGCCGAGCCCGATGGCTACACCATCGCGATCGGCAACGCCGGCACCAGCGCCGCCTCCTACACCATCTACCCGAAGTTGCCGTTCACGCCCGACTCCTTCGCGCCGATCGCGATGGTGGCGAAGACTTTCGGCATCGTGGCGTTGCGCAAGGATTTTCCGGCCAAGGACCTCAAGGAGTTCATCGCCTACGCCAGGAGCAATCCTGGCAAGACCAATCTCGGCCATGCCGGCGTCGGCTCGTCGAACTTCCTGATCTGCAAGAGTTTCGTGCAGGCGGCCGGCATCGATGTGCAACTGGTCGGCTATCGTGGTGCTGCGCCGGCTCTAACGGATGCGATCGGCGGCCAGATCGACGGTGTCTGCGACGCCGCAGCTTCCGTTTCCCAGCCGATCGGCGACAAACTGGTGAAGGGGTTGGTGGTCGGCTCGACCGTGCGGCTGGCGACGTTGCCGGACTTGCCGACCTCGGCCGAAGCCGGGCTTCCCGAATTCGAGGCGCAGGGCTGGAACGGCCTGTTTGCGCCGAAGGGGACGCCGCCCGAGATTATCGCCAAGCTGAACGCATCTGCGCGCACGGCGGTGGAGAGCGAGCAGGTCAAGAAGCGCTTTGCCGATCTGTCGACGGTCGCACCCGACGCCAACGAGCACGCGCCGGAAGTGCTGCAGCAGCTGGTCACGCGCGACGTCGAGAAATACCGCAAGTTGCTGGAAGAAAAGAAGTAGGGCGCCGTCAGCCGGCGTTTGAACCGGTTGCGGCCCGCCATCTCGACAGGCTGGCCGCGGGCCAAATCTCTTCCCTGACATAGAATTCTTCGAAGGCGGGCACATCGGGCGACATCACGATCCAAGGCTGCTTCGACATCGTGAAAATGTGAACGTCCGGCGGTAGCGCATCCGGCGTGTCGAGCGTACCGACGCGAACGAAGCGGAAGCGATCGCCCGAACCCGCGAAGTTACTCCAGACCGCGATGCGGCATTGTGGGCATCGTGAAATCTTCTGGCCCTTGCCGCTGAGAGAAGGAGTCACGACGATTTCAGGCTCGCCGGAGAGTAGTTCGACCCGGTCGGCCTCGATCATGGCATTGAGCGCAAACGATGCACCGCTTTCGCGCTGGCACCAGCGGCAATGGCAGCAGTGAACGAAGAGGGGACGCTCCGTCATGTGGTAGCGGACGTTCCCGCACGTGCAGCCACCCTCGATTGGGAATGTGCTCATGACCATGTTCCACCGGGGCTTCGTCGTTGAGGCAGGCAACAGAGATTTGCAGTCAGGTTAGCGAATGCCTGATGCTGCCGTCAAACCTGCCAGGCGAGCTCCTGGACATGCTTTCGGCAGCAGCCATCGGAAAACAGCTATTGCCGCCAGCGCGCCTGCGGATTCGGCGGCAACGAAGCCGGCGACATCCGACGGGCGGATGCCGGCGAACGTATCGGTGAGGGCGCGGGCAATGGTCACCGCGGGATTCGCGAAGTCGGTCGCCGTAAACCAGAAGGCGCCGCCGATATAGGCGGCAACCGCGCCCGCTACCGAAGAAGGGCGCGTTAGCGAGCATGTCCAGACAATGCCCACCAGACCAAAGGTCGACACGAATTCGCTGAGCAACTGCGATGGCCCGCTTCGCACATGTCTCGACAGGGAAAACACCGGCACGTCAAACATCAGGTGCGCGACACCCACTCCGATCACGGCCCCGGCTATCTGGATCGGGATATAGGCCATGGCGGCGCGGCGCGAGATGTCGCCGCGGATAGCCATCGCAAGTGTGATCAGCGGATTGAAGTGCGCGCCCGAAAGCGGCGCAAGCCATTCGATCAGGGAGAACAAAGCAGCTCCCGTTGCCAGCGCATTGGCAAGCAGCGCAATTGCGGTGTTCCCGGCAGAGAGACGCTCTCCCAGAATTCCGGAGCCGACCACCGCAACAAGCAGGAATCCCGTCCCGAACGCCTCCGCCACCAGCCGGCGCCGGAGCGGTAACAAGTGGACTGCGCCGCGCACATCGGTGGCGTTTGCGACATTGATGGCATGAAGGATCTCGGTGGATCGCTGCTGCGTCTTGCCGGCCATGCTTTCTGTCCTTTAGGTGACCTGAAAGACTCTGTAGGCAATTCCGCCTTCCACCAGATAGCCCGACCCGACGCAGACAATGTCGTTCAGCCAGGCGTATGGCTTCGCCCCCGTTTCGAACAGCGGGGTGGTCCGGAAGTAGTAGCCAGCGGGATCGACCTGATATCTCCTGACGGGATCGGCCATGTCGGCGCGCAGTTCGGGCGGCGTGATCCAGCGGCCACCATAGGTCATGTACACCAGCGCGTCGTCGTGGGTGCGCAGGGTCACCCGGACATCCAGCGACATCGCTCCGTCGGCGCGAAACAACGCCCAGTCCCCGCCACCCGGCAACACCTCGCCGCGCAGCCGCTCGCCTTCGAAGGATCCGCCGGCGGCGCCGAAAAGGATCCGCCGGCCCAGCGGGCCATCGCCGATATTCAGCCGAGGATTCAAGTCGAAAACGAGGTCGAATAGATGCGTCGTCTTGATCTCGCCGACGGGTTTCACGCGCGGGTCCAGTGCCATGTGTTATTGCCTTTAATTGTGAGGGAGGTGAGGTCTATTCGGCCGCGATCAGCGGAGCGGTGGCGTCGCCAAACAGCTTGCGCCGGACCGCGTCGGTCGAGACGCCGGATTGGGCGCACAGCGCCGACAGGTCGAGGAAGAACCGTTCGCCGGCAATCAGGTCGTCCTCGAAGGCGAACTGGATGAATACCGGCAGCTCAGCTCGTCTGCCGTTGGGGACCACGCCGAACCGATCGCCGGTCATGGTCATTTGCACCGTGCCCCCAGCAGATCAACGCATCGTCGTTGCTGGCGTGACCTTGCAGGGCGACGTTGTAGTCAGGAAAGGATGCGAAGAACCTGGTCAGCGCCTTCTCGTTCTCGGCGAGGCCTTGCGCCATCGTCCCGAAGGTCGGGCTCTCGAGCCGCATATCGTTGTGGAGAAGTTTCAGTGCCGCAGGCACGTCCTGCCTGCTCTTGGCGACCGCCAGCGCCTGCGCCAGTTCGAACATCCGATTGCCGTTCATGCGATCCTCCAATCTGCGGCATGCCACGCTCATTCCGGACTGCCGGGGGCAGTTGGCATAATGCATTCATTATATTTTTTACATAACCTGTGTATGTAATATATTGAATGACTAGGTAGCGTCAAGCGGTATGTTTCCTTCATGGACAAGAGCAAACCTGAAAGAAGTCGACGCGAGGAGTACACGGAGGCAACCCGGCAGGCGCTGCTGACGGCCGGCCGTGACGTGTTTGCGAGGGAGGGCTATCAGGCGGCTGGAATCGAGACGATCTCGCGGGCGGCGCGGGTGACGCGGGGCGCCTTCTATCACCACTTCGATGACAAGAAGGCGCTGTTCGACGCCGTCGTCGTGTCGCTGCAATCGGAGGCGGCGGCCAAGATCGGCGAACGGGCCCGGGCACAGCGGAAGATATGGGATCGCCTGAGCGTCGGCATCGACGCGTACCTGGACGCCTGTCTTGAGCCGGCCTACGGACGCATCGTCATCCAGGAGGCGGCGGCGGTGCTTGGCAACGAGCGCTATCGGGAGATCGAAGAGGCCTATCCGATGGCGCTTCTCACCGCGACCCTGAACGCCCTCAAGCGCGAGGGCGAGCTCGATTTTGAGGACATCGATCTTCTCAGCCGCATGGTAGATGCCATGATCTGCAAGATGGCGCTCATGCTGCCGGAGGCGGACCACCCGAAGAAACTGCGAGAGCAAGGACAGAAGATCATCGGCAGCCTGCTTGGCGTCTTTCGCCGGGGATGATTGGCGTCCGGCCTCATTCCTCCGCGGCTGGCCCGGACTTGCGTCCGTTCAGTCTTGCTCGAAACTGGTCGATCCGCTGTCCGTAGCCGCCGCCGGGGACGGTCATCGCCGCGACGCCGGCCATCACCAGCAGCAGTCCAAGCGCCAGGTTCGACGGCACGGTTTCGCCGAGCAGCACGACCGACAGGCCGACGCCGATCGGAATGCGCAAATAGCCCTGCGCGTTGGTGGTCAGCGTGCCCAATCGCGTCAGGCACATGTAGAACAGCATCAATCCGAGCGCACTCGAGAAAATCCCCATGGTGACGGTGGCGGCGAGCGCTTCCGGCGTCGGCCGCAAGGTCCAGGGGTGCTCGACGATCAGCGCCGCCGGCAGCAGGATGAGACCGCCGAACAACAGCGAGCCCGCCGCCACCACCATCGGGTCGTATTCGGTCAGCCGCAGCCCGAAGATCGTGGCGCAGGCAAAGGAGACGGTGGCGACCAGGATGGCCATCTCGGCGAAGATATTGCCGCCGAGTCCGCCGAGCGAGTCGAGGCCGATGATGACGGCGGTTCCGGCGAGCCCCAGCACGGCGCCGGCGAGTTTCAGGAGCGTGGCCGGTTCATGCCGGGTGATGCCCCAGGTGATGAGGAAGGCGAAGATCGGCGTGGTCGACGCCAGCACCACGGTCGGCGCCGCCGCCACATATTGCTGCGCCCAGGTGATCATCAGGAACGGAATCGTCGAATTGATGGTTTGCTGCTGGGCGAACAGCTTCCAGGCCCTGGCATCGGCCGGAATTCGCATGCCCCGCGCGCGCAGGATCATGAGCAGAAAGCCGGCGGCGATCAGCGAGCGCGCCGAGATGAAGGTGATCGGAGGGATCGAGCCGAGGCCGATCTTGGTCAGCGGATAGGTCGAACTCCAGCAGCACGCCAGCGCCAGCAGCAGCGCGTAGTCGCGCCAGCGGTGAGGGGCCCTTGGAGACCGGGCTGGATCCGGTGGCGCGGGTGGTGGGTCGCTCTCGGTCGCTGCCATGTTCTTGAGCAACTCAATTCTCCCGGCGCGCCGGGCGCTCACAAGTCAGGAAACGCCGGGGAAGAGAGAGGCCGGGTCGAATCAGGTGGCAACCGCGCCCGCCTTTGCCGGCGGCTTCCACTTCACCCGCTTGATGGTGCCGGAAAAGGTGAACAGCGTGCGCTCGCCGGCTCTCAGCACGCCGCGCAGGAAGATCATCGAGCCGCCGGCCCGCATGATCTCGCCGGTACCTTCGACCAATTCGCCCTCGCGCGCGCCGTCGAGAAATTCGCAGCCAAACGACACCGTCACCCCGGGCCCCTGCAGCACGGGTGCGGCAAAGGCGAACAGGCAGTAATCCGCAAACGTCATGTAGCAGCCGCCATGGACGTTGCGCATGCCGTTGAGGTGCTTCTTCTCGACCCGGAACGCGCAGCGCACGCTGCCGTCGTCCTCCATCCGGTGCCAGAATGGCCCAGTATGGGATTCGAAGTGGTCGCGGATCCAGGTGCGCCAGCCGGCGAATTCGCCCTCGGTTTCGACGTGCAGGTCGGGGCGGTGGAGGAATGCGGATTTGGTGATGTCGTCCAAGTGAAAAGGCCTTCAATTACGGGGTTTGAGTCCTTAAATCCGATCCAGAACGGATGTGCAAACCCCTGCAATGCATGGACCGCCCGCAAATCTATGGACAGCGGGAAAATGCGCCCAAAAAGGCCTTTTCCGTACCCTCCGATCTCCCTAATAAGGGACCTCAATCGCCCAAAGAGCCTCATGAACCAGCCCCAGATCACCCCCGAACTCGTCGCCAGCCACGGCCTCAAGCCCGACGAGTATGAGCGCATTCTCGAGCTGATCGGCCGGGTGCCGACCTTCACGGAGCTCGGGATTTTCTCGGCGATGTGGAACGAGCACTGCTCGTACAAGTCCTCACGGCTGCATCTCAAGGGCCTGCCGACCAAGGCGCCTTGGGTGATCCAGGGGCCGGGCGAGAACGCCGGCGTCATCGACATCGGCGATGGCCAGGCCGTGATCTTCAAGATGGAGAGTCACAACCATCCGAGCTATATCGAGCCCTATCAGGGCGCGACCACCGGCGTCGGCGGCATTTTGCGCGATGTGTTCACGATGGGCGCCCGCCCGATCGCCTGCCTCAATGCGCTCTCGTTCGGCGCGCCGGAACATCCCAAGACCCGTCATCTGGTGTCGGGCGTCGTGGCCGGCGTCGGCGGTTACGGCAATTCGTTCGGCGTGCCCACGGTCGGCGGGCAGGTACGTTTCCATACCCGCTATGACGGCAACATCCTGGTCAATGCGATGGCGGTCGGGCTCGCCGACAGCGACAAGATCTTCTATGCGGCGGCTTCCGGCGTGAACATGCCGATCGTCTATCTCGGCTCCAAGACCGGCCGCGACGGCATTCACGGCGCCTCGATGGCGTCGGCCGAATTCGACGACGACTCCGCCGAGAAGCGACCGACGGTGCAGGTCGGCGATCCCTTCGCCGAAAAATTGCTGCTGGAAGCCTGCCTCGAAATCATGGAAGCCGATTGCGTGATCGCGATCCAGGACATGGGCGCGGCGGGGCTGACCTGCTCGGCGGTGGAGATGGGCGCCAAGGGCGACCTCGGCGTCGATCTCGATCTCGACGCGGTGCCGACCCGCGAAACCGGCATGAGCGCCTATGAGATGATGCTGTCGGAAAGCCAGGAGCGCATGCTCATGGTGCTGAAGCCCGAAAAGGAAAAGCAGGCCGAGGCGATCTTCAGGAAATGGGGGCTGGATTTCGCCGTGGTCGGTTACACCACGCCGAGCAAGCGCTTCGTGGTGAAGCATGGCGGCGACGTCATGGCCGATCTGCCGATCAAGGAACTCGGCGACGAAGCGCCGCTGTACGACCGGCCGCACGTGCCGTCGCAGCCGCTGCCTGTCGTCCACGCGCGCGACGTGACGCCGCCGATCGGAATCGTGCCTGCGCTGGAAAAACTGATCGCGACGCCCGAGCTGTGTTCGAGGCGCTGGGTGTGGGAACAATACGACCACGTCATTTTGGGCAATACCGTGCAGCGCCCCGGCGGCGACGCCGCGGTGGTGCGGGTGCAGGACGGGCCGAAGGGGCTGGCGCTGACCGTCGACGTGACTCCGCGCTATTGCGAGGCCGATCCTTATGAAGGAGGCAAGCAGGCGGTGGCGGAGGCCTGGCGCAACATCACCGCGGTCGGCGGTCGGCCGCTTGCGATCACCGACAATCTCAATTTCGGCAATCCGGAGCGGCCGGAGATCATGGGCCAGTTCGTCGGTTGCCTGAAGGGCATTTCGGAAGCCTGCCGCGCGCTCGACTTCCCGGTCGTGTCCGGTAACGTCTCGCTCTACAACGAGACCAACGGCCGCGGCATCCTGCCGACGCCGTCGATCGGCGGCGTCGGGCTGCTCGACGACTTCACCAAATCCGCCACATTGGCGTTCAAGGCCGAGGGCGAAGCGATCCTTCTGATCGGCGAATCGCATGGCTGGCTCGGGCAATCGGTCTATCTGCGCGACATCTGTGGCCGCGAAGAGGGCGCGCCGCCGCCGGTCGATCTTGCGGCCGAAAAGCGCAACGGCGACGTGGTGCGCGGCATGATCCACGCCGGCACCGCCACTGCGGCGCACGACCTTTCCGATGGTGGGCTGTTGATCGCGCTCGCCGAGATGGCGATCGCAAGCGGCATCGGCGCGAAGCTGTTGGCGGCGCCGGGCGCGATCGTGCCGCATGCTTATTGGTATGGCGAGGACCAGGCGCGTTACATCGTGACGGTGCCGGAGGAACAGGCCGGCCTGGTGCTGGCGAAGATGCGGGGTGCCGGCGTGCCCTGCGCGCGGATCGGAACCACCGGCGGCGACGCGATCAGCATCGTCGGCGAGGCGCCGGTGACGGTAAAGAGCCTCGAGCACCGTTTTGAAAGCTGGTTGCCGGCTTACATGAACGGAGCGGTGTGAATTTCTTGTAACCCGGATACGCTTACAGCACCTTCGACGCGCCCGGGATCTGCCGCAACGCCCGCGTCACTGCCCAGCTGAAGATAACGGTGAGCACGAACGCGACCAGCGCCTTGGCGATCGCGGGCAGGTCGTAGTCGAACAGCCCGTATTGCAGCCAGAGCACGATCGGATAATGCACCAGGAACATGCCGTAGGCGTCGGCCTGCATCGGATCGAGCATGCTGAAGCCCGATCGTTTGAACCGCAGGAAATACGCCAGGATCGCCAATATTATCGCCGCGCTGAAGGCGACGAAGAACAGGCCGTAGCTCGCTTCGTACCAATTGGGCAGGACGACGGGATTGTCCAGTATTTCGCGCTTGATGGCGATCAGCCCCCACAACAGGCAATACGGAACCAGCGTCACGGCCACCCAGCCCCAGCTGCTCCTGGCCAGCCGTCCGTCCTCGCTCAGCACGCCGCGCTCGACATTTGCAGCCCCGACGCCGGCGCCGATGAAGAAGTAGGCGGCATACAGCAACACGCGGCTGGCCTGGATGTCGAACGGTCCCAACTCGAACCACTTGCCCGGTCCGAAATGGACCCGCGCCGGGATATAGAGGATGGCGGTGACCGCGGTGAGAAACAGGAAGAAGCCGGCCGGCCGCTCGAAGGCGCGTTGCGACAGGCGGTTGATCGGATCGTCCATCCTCGGCGAGATCCGGTACAACAGGCTCGCGGTAAGATCGAACGCCAGCAGCACCCAGATGAACCAGACCGGGCCGCTTGGCCAGGGACCTGACGTGACCGTCTTCCACCAGAATGCCGAGAAGGCGAGGCCGGGATTCTGCCGCAGCGCGATGGCGTAGTAGGCGATCGGGATGATCGTGAACGCGGCCACTGCGAAGGGCAGGCCGAGCCGGAGCAGGCGATCGCGGAAGAAGGTGCCTGGCGACTTGTGCCCAAGGCCCGGCCACACGAACAGTCCGGACAGGAAGAAGAACATCGCCATGAAGAAGCTGTCGGTGGCGAGCACGACCATGTCGAAGCCGATGAACGACTTGGCGTCGGTATGACCGAAATAGGTGTAGGGAATGACGGCATGGTGGAGCAGCACCACCAGGGTCAGGAAGGTGCGCGCGCGGTCGAGCGAGGCGTTGCGCGCGTTGGCTTTTGGCACTGCCTGGACTTCGGCGGTTGCCCCCGTGTGGGAGATCGTGGTCATGCACGCCCCGGCAAGGGTGATGATTGAACGATGTTGCTGCCGGGAACCGGACTCACTGGTGCTGCTCAGCCCACTTCCTCGATCGTGACCTTGTCCGGATAGAACGCCAGATGACTTGTTATTTCCGCCATGGCGGGGAACGGTGCCTCATAGGTCCAGATCGCATTTTCCAGCGTCGTGCCGTTCGCCTTGATGCTGAAATAGTTCGCATCCCCCTTGTAGGGGCAGTGCGTTACCCGCTCGGTGCGCGCCAGCAGCGCCATATTGGCGTCGCTGCGCGGCACATATTGCACGGCGGGATAGCTTGCTTCCTTCAGCGTCAGGGCCTGGGTGGTGTCGGCGATAACGACGCCGCCGGCGGTGACGCGGACGCGCCTCGGGTTCGCCGTGATGGTGATGGGGTGGTCGGGGCCGGGGAGTTTCATCGAGAGTAGCCTTTTCGGTCAGCCGGTTGTGATCGCGAGCCGCGATATCAAGGCCTTTGCAGCGAATGGATCGGGAATATAGTGGCACGGGGCGTGACGTAGAAGGGCGGCCGGGCTAAGTTCCGGCATCGCCGCAGCGAAGCCGGCGGCGATTCGAAATGCCGGATTTGGAGAGATTTTGGATGCCGATGGACGCCCACGATATCGAATCGATGATCAAGGCGGCAATCCCCGACGCCGAGGTGACGATCCGCGATCTGGCCGGCGACGGCGACCACTATGCCGCGACCGTGATCTCGGAGTCGTTCCGCGGCAAATCCAGGGTCCAGCAGCACCAGATCGTCTATCAGTCGCTGCGCGGTCAGATGGGCGGCGTGCTGCACGCGCTGGCGCTGCAGACCGGGGTACCTGGCGGACCCGGGGTACCGGAAGGCTAGGCCCCGGGGTAGCACTGCCATGGCGGGGGACGATCAACGCGGCGCGCTGTTTCGTCCGCTCGTGCCGAACCAGCACAGCCGCGTCACCTACGCCGAACTGTTCTTCGACCTGGTGTTCGTGTTCGCGGTCACGCAGATCTCGCACACGTTGCTCGGCCGCTTCACCCCGCTTGGCGCGGCGCAGACGACGCTGTTGTTTCTCGCGGTCTGGTGGGTGTGGGTCTACACGTCCTGGATCACCAACTGGCTCAATCCGGAAACGACGCCGGTCCGGGTCATGCTGTTCGTGCTGATGCTCGGCGGGCTCGTGCTCTCGACCTCGATTCCGCAGGCGTTCGAATCGCGGGGGCTCTGGTTCGCCGTCGCCTATGCCGCGATGCAGGTTTCGAAGACGGTGTTTCTGCTGGTATCGACGCCGCCCGCCCGAACCCTGGCGCGCCTGAATGCAGTGCGCATCACGACATGGCTGTCAGTCTCGGGCGTGTTCTGGATCGCGGGCGGCTTTGCCGAAGGGCAAGCGCGGCTGGCATTCTGGGCGGTGGCGCTGGGAATCGAATATCTCTCGCCCGCGGTGCGGTTCTGGATCCCGAAATACGGCGCGTCCTCGATCGAGGACTGGACCGTCGAGGGCGGCCACATGGCCGAGCGCTGCGCCCTGTTCGTCATCATCGCGCTCGGCGAATCCATCGTCGTCACCGGCGCGACCTTTGCGGATCTCACCTGGACCGCCGAAACGCTTGGCGCCTTCGCGTCGAGCTTCATCGGCAGCCTCGCGATGTGGTGGATCTATTTTCACAGGGGCGCGGAGGCGGGGTCCGAGCTGATTTCGAGATCGAGCGAGCCGGGGCGGCTGGCGCGGCTCGCCTACACCTACCTGCACATGCCGATCGTGGCCGGCATCATTCTTTCGGCGGTCGCCGACGAACTCGTGCTCAAGCATCCCGGCGGCCATTCCGACCTCAAGACGGTGTTGAGCGCGATCGGCGGGCCGCTGTTGTTCCTGCTCGGCACCATCCTGTTCAAGCACACCATTCGCGGCTGGCTGCAGCTTTCACACGGCGTCGGCATCATCGCACTCTGCGTTCTCGTCTGGTTCGCCGGCGGGATGTCGCCGCTGCAGCTCTCGATCGTGACCACCGCGATCATGATCGTGGTCGCGACGTGGGAGTCGATTTCGCTGAAATCGGAGGCCGCCAAGCCCCGGCGTCAACGGCCTCGCTCCGAAGCCGGCAGCGTGTAATCCGGCAGAGCAGATCGCTCGTCAGTCTTCCCCGAAATGCGCGGGGTCGGCAACGACGCCCTTTTCGCAAAACTGCTGGAACGATGCCAATCGCGAAGCGAGCCCGGACAGGCTGATGGCGTAGCTTTCGCCGGCCAGCGTCAATTCCATATCGCTGGCGGTCCCGACCGACGCCAGCAGCGCCGGGCTGGCCTCGGCGTAGTGAATATCCGCATCCCAGTCCATGTTGCGCGACAACAGGGTCTTCGACTTGTAGAGGTTGCGGAACGTCAGCGCGACAGGCGGGGCGCCGCCCGGCGCATTCTCCGTGCGCACCAGGACCGTGCCGGATTCGGCATCGCGCAATTTGCGCGACGGCTGAACCAGCAGCAGATAGTAATTCGATTTCAGGCAGACGAACTCGATCTGGCCGATCCCGGCATTGAAACCGTTCTGCTCCTTCGGCAGGAGAGCAGGCAGGTCCTTGTACTGCTTGCTCGGCTTGTGGATGTACCAGCCGGACGTTTCGATCCTGACCGGTTCCCGGGCATCGGCGGCAGCTGGCTGCGATGCGAGAAGGCTCACGACAAGCGCGTGCCGCAGTGATCTCGCCCTGTTTCGAAGCCTGCTTGTCGTATTCATCATCGCCTCATCGCGGTCTCATGATCGTGCAACGACCGGCGTCGCGAAGCGGCTTCTTGACGATGAAGGCATCGCCCGGCAGCAAGTCGCCGCTGATCGTCACCTGATGTCCCTCGAAGGAACCAAGATCGACCTCACGGCCATCTGCATGCCTCGGATGTATGTCATAGCCGTCGGACGAGACGAAGGTCCCGCTGAACACGCATCCGGTAATTGTGCGTGGCACCGGTTTCGACGCCGTCGCCGGTGCGATCAGAAGCAATCCTGACGCTGCCGCGAGGATGGCGATGAGACCGTTGGTGAACGGACGGCGATTGACGGACATCGTGGTTCCCATGGCGCCTGGCTTGTTCCGCTGCGAACATGTCATCCCGACCCTCGATCGATGGTTCATTCCGCGAAGGCGATGCTCGAGAGGGCGCGCTCCAACACGGCTGCGTATTTCGGATAAAGCGCGGTCGGCGCATGCAGCTGCACGAAATAGAAGTGGTCGTCCTTCTCGATGTAGGCGAAGGTCTTGCGGAATTCGCCCATCGGCATTGCAACCAGGATCGCCGGGTGCTGGCCGATGCGCGCCGCGCCCTGCGAAACGTTCTTGCGCGAGGGCGCGTCGAGCTGGGCTCTCTGCTCCCCGACCTTGCGCTCCAGCGTGTCGCCGGCGCGGCGCGGTTCGACAATGAACGCCAGCACGATCTCGCCGCCATAGCCGGGATGGCGTCCGGCAAAGAACAGGGAATCGCCGTCGGCCCCTTGCGTCATCGACCAGTCGGCGGGTACGTCGACGGCGAAACCGACCTTGGACTTTGTCCCGGCGAGGTGAAGGCCGAGCCCAATGCTGTCGATGTGGCGATAGCTGAAGCCGCCGGTTTGAGCCGACGGGGATGGCTTCTCGGCGCCGGTCGAGGCCGGCGGCGGAGGCGTGGCCGGCATGGCCGGGGTGGAGGGCACGGCGTCACGCGCCGCCCTTTCGGGAATCGCGGGATCGACGCGGAAACTCTTGACCATGCGCGCGACGATCGGCTCGAACGCCGCGGCGGCAGCCTTCGGATAGGCGATTTCGAGGCGGTGAACCATGGTCCCGTCTTCGCTCAACAGTACCCGGCGCAGGATGGTCTCGGCGCCTTTGGCGGCCACGATCTCGTACCAGTCCCGGCCGCTTTGTTTGACGGCGGCGGCGTCGCCGATGTCGAGCACGTCCTCGGCCTGCAATTCTGCAACGGAGAGGTTCAACGCGTTGGCATGGCTGTAGATGAAGAAGCGCGCGCCGGCCTGCGTCGCCGTAAATTCGCGCCCGGCATTGTCCGGCGGCGGCGGCTGGATGGCGAACAGATCGGCGGGATAGTCGATCATCACGCCATAGCGGATGTTGGTGTAGCTCTCCCAGCGGTTTGCGACGATCGGCCTGGCGGCGGGCGGCGCTTTCTCGGCGGTGACAGGCTTTGATACCGTCGGCGCCTCGCCGGGGCGCATCAGCAACAGCGTACCGAACAGCACGGCCACGCCGGCGACGACCAGCGCAATGACAGCGCCCTTGCGGCGCCGGTCGAAACTTTCGCCTGGCGCCCCGGCAGCTGGCGCTGCGCTTGCGGCAACCGCAGCGCCGGGCGCAGGCGCGTCCGGTCCGACGGTCCGAGCCTCCGATGCGATCGCGACGGCGCTCCCGCATCTGGTGCAGAACTTCGCGTCGGGCTTCAACGCGGTACCGCAGCTACGGCAAAAATTAGCCATCGGTCCCCTGGTTACCTTCTCAGCGTCCCGCTCCGCCGCGCGCCTGTTGTGATGCAGCCGGGACGGCTATCGCGGGGATCAGGGCAGCCACCCGTCGGACGCGGACCAGGAGGCCGAGCGTATTGCCGACGGTGAGTCCGGCGCCCGCCAGCATCAGCAGCGTCATCGCGGATGGCGTGTGCCCGAACACGACGGCGCCGATCTGGTTGATTGCGAATGTCAGTCCCCAGATCACGAGATGCCAGGCGGTGCCGCGTCCGCGGATCTGGTGGTTGTCGATGAAAAGCAGCGTGGTCAACGACCAGCCCGCGCCGATCAATGCGCCGGCCAGACAGGCCGCCAGTGAGATCGATAGCGGCGGCGCACGCCCGCCGAACCAGAGGCTGACCAGGGTGCCGATCACGGTGACGGCAAGCGACAGCAGCAATGCCACCGGTTCGATCGCCTTGGCCCTGCGGAAGGTCAGCACCATCGTCACGATCGACAGGATCAGCATCGCCATGCTGGCGACCGCGATGAGCCGAAAGAAGACCTGCAGCGGATTTGCAAACAACGCCGAAACGGCTGCCAGGATGGCCAGTCCGCCAAGGAGCATCCCGCCGGTCTTCACCAGCCCGAAAATCTCGCGTTTGAGTTGCGATCCGGCATCGTGCGTCATGGAATAACCAATGCGGCGATGGACGCCGCCCTGTTATTGTCATTCTTCATTGCACCAGCCCCGCAGCCGGCTTGTTGACGTACGTCAACCCCGGGGTCGGCCCCAAAGCCGGACGCGCCAGTCGGGGACCGGAGTCTGCCGGCAGAATCGACCTGGTATTGGGGGGCCGGCCAATCGAAGCCGGCGGGCCCGGCAGCCTCAAAGAGTGGCTGCTATTGGTGCTTGATCCGGCCCGGTGATACAGTCAAAAGAGGAGTTGTGCTCACGCCGGGACGCGTGCTGGTGTGCGCCACAGGCGGGAACATCAACGCCAAATCCTGAAAAAGTCATATTGGGGGAGGTCATCGGTTCATGGCGCTGTCGGTTGCTGCCACGACGTATTTGCATCGGCTGTCGGCGCTGCTGTTCGCCATGGCGCTGACGGCATCGTTTGCGGCCGCCGAAGGTACGACGAAGGGGACCGATTATGTCCGCGTTGGCCCCGACCAGATGCACCAGCTCGAGATCGTCAAGGTCAAGCCCCACGCATTTCTGGATCAGCGGTTGGCGATCGGCCAGATCGCGTTCAACGAAGATGCCAGCACGGTCGTTCTGACACCGTTCTCCGGCCGGGCCACCCGGCTGATTGCCAAGGTCGGCGACCAGGTCAGGCGCGGCGATCCGCTGCTGGAAATCGACAGCCCCGAGCAGGTGCCGCCGCAGAACGAATTCATCGCCGCCCAGGCCGCCAGAAACAAGGCGCGCTCGCAGCTCAACCTGGCGCAGATTGCCGAGAAGCGGGTCCGCGATCTCTATGAGGGTAAGGCGGCGCCGTTCAAGGAACTGCAGCAGGCCGAGGCGCAGCTTGCCGCTGCCGAGAGCGACATGCGCTCGACCGACACGGCGTTCGAAGCTGCCCGTATCCGTCTGCGCATCCTTGGCCGCACCGATGCGGAGATTTCGGACCTCGAGCAGAACGGCACGATCAGCCGCGTCACCCGGATTACGGCGCCGATCGACGGCACCGTCATCTCGCGCAAGGTCGGGCCGGGACAGTACGTCAAGGCCGATTCCGGCGATGCGCTGTATACTATCGCCGACCTGTCGACGATGTGGCTGAAGGCGCAGATCTTCGAGCAGGATATCGCGTTTGTGCGAATCGGCCAGGAGATCGAGGCGAGGGTGGCGGCCGCGCCGAACCGGACCTTCAAGGCGCGCATCGCCAATATCAGCTCGGCGTCGGACCTGACCACGCGCCGTGTCATGGTGCGCTCGGAGATCGGCAATCCGGACGGCTTGCTCAAGTCCGACATGTTCGCGAGCTTCCGGATCGGGTCCGAACAGCCATCGGCCACCCCGGCGGTGCCGACCGACGCGGTGATCCGCGAAGGCGACGTTGCGACGGTGTGGGTCGAGACCGAACCGATGCTGTTCAAACGCCGCGTCGTCGACATCGGCATTCAGCAGAACGGCCTGACGCAGATACGCCGCGGTCTCGATGTCGGGGAACAGGTGGTCGCGCGCGGTGCGATCTTCGTCGATAACGAGTGGCGTCAATGACTGAATGTGCCGGAGCCGTTCATGCTGCGTAGTCTCATCGCGTTCTGCCTGTCCCGGCGGCTCCTGGTGCTGGTGGCGTTCGCCGCCTTTCTCGGGCTCGGCTATACGGCTTTCCTGGCGCTCAACATCGAGGCCTATCCCGATCCGGCGCCGCCGATCATCGAGATCATCGCACAGCAGGCCGGCCAATCTCCCGAGGAAGTCGAGCGCTACATCACGATCCCGATCGAGGTCGCGGTTGCCTCCACGCCGGGCCTCAAATTCATCCGCTCCAACACCGTCTACGGGCTCGGGTTCATCCGCCTGCAGTTCGAGTATGGCCGCGACTATCATTTCGTGCGTCAGCAGACCATCAACCGTCTGAAGGACGCGGTACTGCCGGCCGGCGTGACGCCGGTGATCTCGCCGGCGGGGGGCATCAGCGAGATCTTCCGCTACGAGCTGGTAGGCCCGCCGGGCATGGACGTCATGCGGCTCAAGGCGCTGCAGGACTGGGTGGTCGAACGCAAGCTGCGCATCGTGCCCGGGGTCGCCGACGTCGCCGTGCTCGGCGGCAAGACCAAGGAGTTCCAGGCCGAGATCAATCTCGATCGCATGATGGCCTACGGGCTGACGCTGCCGCAGATCATGACCGCGATCTCGGCGAGCAATTCCAACGTCGGCGGCCGCACCATCGCGATCGGCGAGCAGTCGGTCAACGTCCGCAGCATCGGCGTCATCACCTCGATGGAGGATATCGGCAACATCGTGCTGACCCAGCAGGGCGGCGTGCCGGTGCTGGTGTCCGATGTCGCCAAGGTGCAGATCGGCTACGCGCCCCGGCTCGGTCTCGCCGGCCGCGACGACAAGACCGACGTCGTCACCGGCATCGTCCTGATGCAGAAACTCGAGCGCACCATGGACGTGGTCAAGCGCGTGCGCGCGGCGGTCGAGCGGATCAACGCCGACGGATCGCTGCCGCCCGGCGTCAAGATCGTGCCGTTCTACGATCGCGGCGACCTGGTCGCGATCACCGTGCAGACGGTGCTGCACAATCTGCTGTTCGGCATCGCGCTGATTTTCCTGATCCAGTGGGTCTTTCTCGGCGATCTGCGTTGCGCGCTGATCGTCGCGGCGACGATACCGGTGGCGCTGTTTCTGGCGGTGATGATCACCGTGATGCGCGGCGAATCCGCCAACCTGTTGTCGGTCGGCGCCATCGATCTCGGCATCATCGTCGACGGCACCGTGATCATGGTCGAAAACATCTTCCGTCATATCGCCCATCACACGCCGGGGGTATCCAGGGATCGCCCGGCGCGGCTCAGCGACAAGCTGCACCGGATCCTGACCGGGGCCGTTGAAGTCGACAAGGCGATCCTGTTTTCGGTCATCATCACCATCGCGGCCTTCCTGCCGCTATTCACGATGCAGGGCGTGGAAGGTCAGATCTTCGGACCGATGGCGCGGACCTATGCTTACGCGCTGCTCGGCGCCGTCATCGCCACCTTCACTGTGACGCCGGTGCTGGCCTCGATCCTGCTGCCGGCGCATGTTCAGGAAGTCGAGACTTTCGTGGTCCGCCACATCCGCGGCCTCTACCAGAGCGTCCTGGTTCGGGCGGTCCGCAACTATCGCCGCGCGGCGGTGATTGCGGCGGTGTTTCTCGTGCTGTGCCTCAGTCTCGGTTTGCGGCTCGGCACCGAGTTCCTGCCCAAGCTGGAGGAGGGCAACCTCTGGATCCGCGCGGTGATGCCGCCGACCATCACGCTGGAGGCCGGGATGGACACGGTGGCGAAGATCCGCGCCGTGATCTCGGGCTATGCGCCGGTCCAGACCGTATTTTCCGAGCAGGGACGCGGCGACGAAGGCACCGACCCCGACGGTTCGTTCCTCGCCGAATTCTTTGTGCCGCTGAAGCCGTTCGACGCGTGGCCGAAAGGACTGACCAAGGAGCACATGGTCAAGCAGATGAGCGAGCGGCTCAACCGCGAATTCGTCGGCATCGATTTCAATTTCTCGCAATATATCCAGGACAATATGGAGGAAGCCGTTTCCGGCGTGAAAGGCGAGAATTCGATCAAGATCTTCGGTCGCGACCTCATCGAGCTGGAACGGCTGTCCAAGTCGGTGAAGACCGAAATCTCTGAAGTCCGCGGCGTCGCCGATCCCGCCAGTTTCAATCTGCTCGGCCAGCCCAACCTGGTCGTCCGGATCGATCGCGCCAAGGCCGCGCGCTACGGCTTTTCGATCAGCGACATCAATTCCGTGGTGCAGGCGGCGATCGGCGGCCAGGAGGTTTCCAAGGTCTATGAAGGCGAGATGATCTTCGCGCTCACGGTCCGTCTGGCGCCGGAATTCCGCACCGATGTCGAAGCCATCCGTACCATCCCGGTCGCGCTGCCGAATTCGGATGCGAAGGCGCCGACCGCCTATATCCGGCTCGGCGATCTCGGCGAGGTCAAGCTGGTCAGCGGCGCGGCCTATATCTACCGCGAGAACAGCCAACGCTTCATCCCGTTGAAATACAGCGTCCGCGACCGCGATCTCGGCTCCACCGTGGTCGAGGCCCAGAACCGCATCCAGAAGAACGTGCCGCTGCCGCAAGGCTACTCGCTCGAATGGTCGGGCGAATACGGCGCCCTGGTCGACGCCAAGAAGCGGCTGGCGCTGATCGTGCCGTTGAGCCTGCTGCTGATCCTGATGCTGCTCTACAGCCTGTTCAATTCGATACGGGACAGCCTGCTGGCGCTGTCGGGCATTCCGTTCGCGGTGGCCGGCGGAATTCTCGGGCTCTACGTCGGCGGCCTGAATTTCAGCGTATCGGCCGCGGTCGGATTCATCTCGCTGTTCGGCGTGTCGGCGATGGATGGCATCCTGCTGATATCCTATATCCGCCGCGACCTCGACGAGGGGATGGGAACGGAGGACGCGATCATCCGCGCCTCCGAAACCCGGATGCGGCAGATCTTCATGACCGGCCTGTCGGCGTGCATCGGCCTCGTGCCGGCGGCGATTTCGACCGGGATCGGCTCACAGGTGCAGCAGCCGCTGGCCTGCGTCATCGTCGGCGGCATGCTGCTGTCGCCGATCTGCAGCCTGCTGGTGATCCCGGTGCTGGCGAGGCTATGGATGCCGACGATCAAGAAAACCGGGCTTGACGACGCGGTGCTCGAGCATTGATCGCGGCCGGTCCTTGGGACTGAAGAGCCTCAGTCCGAGGCTACCAATGCGTGAACCGAAAACATCCCGGCCGCGTCGGTCCACGACTCCACCGGCGTCCAGCCCGAGCCGCGCGCCAGCGCGGTGAAACGGTCGAGGCTGTATTTGTAGCTGCTCTCGGTATGAATGGTTTCGCCGGGGCGGAATGAAAAGCTGCGGCCGAGCACCCGGACGGACTGCGCCTTCTTGCTGATCAGGTGCATCTCGATGCGATGCCGCTCGCGATTGTAGATCGCGCGATGGATGAACGCGCCGGTGTCGAAATTGCCGCCGAGTTCGCGGTTGATGCGGACCATGACGTTGAGATTGAAGCGCGCGGTGACGCCGGCGGCATCGTTATAGGCGTCGTACAGCACGCGCTCGTCCTTTTCGAGGTCGACGCCGATCACCATCTGCGCGCCTTGTCCGAGAATCTCGCGGGCGCTGCGCATGAAGGCACTTGCTTCATGCGGCTCGAAATTGCCGAGCGTCGAGCCCGGGAAGAATCCGACCTTGGGCATCTGCCTGACCGCGTCCGGCAGCGCGAACGGCGCGGTGAAATCGGCCGTCACCGGATAGACCGACAGCGCGGGAAAGTCCCGGCGCAGCCCGTCGGCCTGGGCTTTGAGGAAATCGCCGGATATGTCGACGGGGACGTAGGCGCTGAGCGCGCATTGGTTCAGGAGCAGCCGGACCTTGGTGGTCGCGCCGGCGCCGAATTCCACCAGTGCGGCGCCGCTCGGGATGATCGAAGCGATCTCGCAGGCGCGGTCGTGCAGGATCCCGAGTTCGGTGCGCGTCGGGTAATATTCCGGCAGCACCGTGATCTGTTCGAACAGCTCGGAGCCGGTGGCGTCATAGAAATATTTCGGCGACAGCCGCTTCGGAAATTGCGACAGGCCCTCGATGGCGTCGTGGGCGAATGCCGATGTCTGTTCGTCGAAACGATGCGCTTTGGCCAAAGCGGCGGCGTGCACATTCATGATGCTCTCCAGAGCGCGCTTTTCGGCGCGATTGAATTTGAAAAATCAGGTGGCGTAGTCGGCAAGCCGCAGTCCCGTGAATTGCCAGCGATGGTGCGGATAAAAGAAGTTACGATAGCTGATACGGCTGTGGCCGGCAGGAGTTGCAAGCGAGGAGCCGCGCAGCACCAGCTGGTTGACCATGAACTTGCCGTTATATTCGCCGAGCGCGCCCTCGATCGCGCGGTAACCGGGGTAGGGGCTGTAGGCGCTGCGGGTCCATTGCCAGACGATCCCGAAAGCGTCGTTGAGTTGCCCGGCGCGGGCTGCGACCTCCCATTCCATTTCGGTCGGCAGATGCCGGCCGCGCCAGCGCGCAAACGCATCGGCCTCGTAATAGCTGACGTGGCAGACCGGCGCTGACGGATCGATGGCCTGAAGTCCGGCCAAGGTCATGATCTTCCATTCGCCGTCGACCTGACGCCAGTGACCGGGCGCCTGCCATTCTTCCCTTTCGACGGTGGCAAAACCGTCCATCAGCCAGAGCGTCGCCGTCGCGTAGCCGCCGTCCGCCATGAAGGCGAGCCATTCGGCATTGGTGACGAGGTTGCGCGCCAGCCTGACCGGCCCGACCAGGGCGCGATGTGCGGGCTTCTCATTGTCGAAATGAAAGCTGTCATCGGTGTGTCCGACGGTGTGGATGCCCTCGTTCAGCTTCACCCATTCTTCGCCGGCGCGAACTTCGTCGCCGGCGCGAATTTCGTCGCCGCTGCGGGTCGAGGCGGGAAAGCGCCACGCCGGATCGTAAGCCGGCGGGATCGGGTTTTGCGCGAAGGCATGCAGGATGTCGGTCAGCATCAATTCCTGATGCTGCTGTTCGTGGTTGAGGCCGGTCTCGACCAGCGGCGCGATCGCCCGCAGCGCGTCCTCGCCGGCCTCGTGGAAGAATTTCACCACCGCCGCATCGACATGCCGGCGGTAAGCGGTGATGTCCTCGGCGCCGGGGCGGGTCAGAAGGCCGCGCTGGTGGCGGGCGTGCCTGGGGCCGGCGCTGACATAATAGGAATTGAACAGGAAGGCGTAGTCGGGGTGGAAGGGCTCGTAGCCCTCGCAGTGTTCGCCGAGCAGGAATTGCTCGAAGAACCAGGTGGTATGGGCGCGATGCCATTTCGCGGGGCTGGCGTCCGTCATCGACTGGATCTGCTGATCCTCGGGCGACAGCGGGGCGGCCCTGCGCTCGGTCTCGTTGCGGACCGTCAGATAGGCTTCCACCAGATTCTGGGCGAGGCTGCCTGAATCGGAGAATAATGACGGGCAAGGGGCGGCGATGGCGGGCGCAGCGGATGCTGGTTTCGTCACTGGTGTCTCCGGTTGGGGAGAGAACGTCGATCCGGCAGAGGGGTTCCCCGGGAACAGTCTGTCCTAGATAGGGGTTTCCGGCGGGGATAAAAGCCTCCCCGGGCTATGATGTCGCTGCCTTCCGGCTATGGCCCGCCCTTCGCCACGCGCCTTGGGGATATCCGGACGGCGGAGAGCCGGCGCATGCCAGCTCCCCGCCATTTTACTTTGGATGCACAACGGTTTGAGGTACATATATAGGTAGTGTCGGGCTTACGGGTCGACGCCAGCCCGGGAAGGTTATGCCGCAAAAGGACGCCAATATGAGCATCGAGCAATTCATCGACAACGAAGTGAAGTCGAACGACGTCGTACTGTTCATGAAGGGAACGCCGCAGTTTCCGCAGTGCGGTTTTTCCGGTCAGGTGGTGCAGATCCTCGACCACGTCGGGGTCGGCTACAAGGGCCTCAACGTGCTGGAATCCGCGGACCTGCGTGACGGCATCAAGGCCTATTCGAACTGGCCGACCATTCCTCAGCTTTACGTCAAGGGCGAGTTCGTCGGCGGCTGCGACATCGTCCGCGAGATGTTCCAGGCCGGCGAGCTGCAGCAGCTCTTTGCCGACAAGGGTGTCACCGTCAACGCCGCGGCCTAGGCCTGAGCTTGGCCGCGCGCCAGATCGGTACGGCGCGTCTCGAAGTCATTGTCGCCGACATCACCACCTTGAGCGTTGACGCCATCGTCAACGCCGCTAATGCGTCCCTGCTCGGCGGGGGCGGCGTCGATGGCGCGATCCACCGCGCGGCGGGGCCCGAGCTGCTCGCCGAATGCCGCACCCTCCATGGCTGCGAGCCCGGCGGCGCCAAGATCACCAGAGGCTACCGGCTTCCGGCGCGGCATGTGATTCATGCCGTCGGCCCGGTCTGGCGCGGCGGCAACGCCGGCGAAGATGACGCGCTGGCGTCGTGCTACACCAGCGCGATCGACCTCTGCCAGGCCCACGGCCTTGCCTCGATCGCCTTTCCCGCCATTTCCACCGGCATCTATGGCTTCCCCGCCGGTCGCGCGGCGCGGATCGCGGTGGCAGCGACGGCTGCAGCGCTGCCGGCGGCGCCGGCGCTCAGCCGCATCATCTTCTGCTGCTTTTCCGGGCAGAGCGCCGCCCGGCATGCGCAGGCGATGGCTGAATTCGGCAGCCCTTGTGCCGATTGAGACGGCCGGTAAAATGCACCGGCCGGCGATGCAGAAACGGATCGATGACGCGACGGAGAACTGACGGCTTCGGGCGGAGGCGCCCGGTTGCAGCCGTGCTTGCGCTGCTGCTTCTCGCGGTCGTCATTCGGCCGAACACCGCCGCTGCCGAATCAACGCCTGCCGACCGGTCGAGCTTCTCGCCCGACAAACTGGCGCGCGTCGGCGACTTCATCCGCAACGAGGTCGCAACCGGCAAGATCGCGGGCGCGGTCATGCTGATCCAGCAACACGGCCGTGCCGTCTTTCTCGAAAGCTTCGGGGTCCGCGACGTCGAAAGCCGGCATCCGATGACCGCGGACACCATCTTCCGGATCTATTCGATGTCGAAGGCCGTCACGTCGGTGGCGGCGATGCTGCTGGTCGAGGACGGCAAGCTCGGGCTCGCCGATCCCGTGTCAAAATACATCCCCGGCTTCGCCGACGTGAAGGTCGGCGCCGAAAGGCGCGATGAACGCGGCGAGCCGGTGCTGGTGTATGAGCCGGCCAACCGCCCGATTACCGTCAAGGACCTGCTGCGCCACACCTCGGGCCTGACCTACGGCTTCTATGGCGACAGTCCGGTGCGAAAACGCTATGCGAATTCGGATCTGTTCGACGGCGATTTCGACAACGCCGCGTTCGCCGAGCGTATCGCCAGGCTGCCGCTCGCCGAACAGCCGGGAATGATGTGGGACTACGGCCATTCGACCGACGTGCTCGGCCGCGTCATCGAGGTCGCATCGGGGCAATCGCTGTTTGCATTTGAAAAGCAGCGGCTGCTCGATCCGCTGGGCATGACCGAAACCGCTTTCTACCTCGCCGATGAGGCGAAGCGGCCGCGCATTGCGCAGCCGATGCCGAACGATCGCTTTGGCGGTCCCGTCGCCGGCATCCGCGATCCGATGCTGCGGCGGCGCTGGGAATCCGGCGGCGCCGGCATGGTCGGGACGATCGGCGACTATGCCCGTTTCGCACAGATGCTGCTCAACGGTGGCACCGTGGACGGCAGGCGCTACCTCAAGCCGGAAACGATCGCGCTGATGGCGTCCGATCATATCGGCCCGGAAACCGGGATTGCCCGCGACCAGTTCTATTTTCCCGGCGAGAGCTCCGGCTTCGGGCTCGGCTTTGCGGTGCGCACGTCGGTGCCGCCGAACACGTCGTGGCCGTTGGGCGAATTTCGCTGGGACGGGGCCGGCGGAACCTTTTTCTTTATCGATCCGCGCGACGACATGTTCGCGATCTTCATGATGCAGGCGCCGTCGCAGAGCGGACGGATTCAACTGGCGCTGAAGACGCTGATCTACGAGGCGCTCGGTCGCTGACGGCGGATGAGGTCCACGTCGCGCCTCTGCTGCGATGCGAAGCGGGATCGGGTTCGCTCCAGCGCCGGCTGGTGGGCGCAGGCAAAGCTGCTATCATCGCTGCCATAACAATAAACGGAAGGAAGCATCGCCATGGACGCCGTGACGCCGAAGGGCCCGCAGACCGCCGATACGCATTCCCACCTCGTTCGTCCCGACAGCATGGAGTGGCAGAAGACCCGCTTCCCCGGCTGCGAAGCCAAGACGCTATTGTTCGATCACAAGACCGGCCTGATGACCGCCTTGATGCGGTTCGCACCGGGCGCGGTGCTGCCGGACCACGAGCACGTCAACATCGAGCAGACTTATGTGCTGGAAGGCAGCCTGGTCGACAAGGAAGGTCCGGCCAAGGGCATCGAATGCAAGGCCGGCGAATTCATCTGGCGCGAGGAGGGCAGCCGCCACGTCGCCTGGTGTCCGCAGGGCGGGCTGATGCTCGCGATCTTCCAGGTCCCCAACAAGTTCTTCGAAGCCGACGGCCGCGTCATCGACGCCGCGGGCCAGGACTGGGACGAGACCTGGGGGCATACACGGAAGGGGTGAAGGCCCATCGCGTTCGCCGCTGTAAACTGTGCGGTGGCACTCTTCGGGTCTACCGCTTCATTGCGGGACCGCGTTCGTGGGAGGCCGCAGATGGAAACGGAAGATGGCGAAGATGTCTTGCTTGAACCTTCGCCGCGCAGCTGACCGACAGGGCCGTTTTGAATCAGTTTGGTACGGCGAATAAAGGCTGAGTTGCGGTCGTCTCGTTGCCCCACGCGCCGCCTGCATGGCCGCCGACATAGATGCCTTCCCAGGGATTCGACGGTAATTGCCGTGGCCCGGATTTCGGCTTTTGACTGCTCGCGACGGCAGTTTCAGGCGGAGAGAACCGCCAGCTCAACCCGACCGTGACCACTTGAAATTGCGCATGCACGCTTGCGTTTGATCCAACGGGTTGAAAGGGACCCTGCGGTATCGAGGTCAGGCTTGCCGATCCGAGATCCACGTACTGGTACGCGAAATTCAGGATCAAGTTTCGATTCAGCATATAGTCGATACCGCCGCCCGCAACCCAGCCAACCTTCGTCGACGATGTCTGAGACGACGTCTGCAAATTGGCAACTACAAAGTTCAGAGGCGTTGCGGTGACCGCGGGAATCGCGGAATTGGTTTGGCTGAGGTCAACCTTGCCATAGGCCAGGCCGCCGGTGCCGTAGAACAGGAATGAACCTGCAGCAAAGGCCAAACGCGCGCGGACGGTGCCGTACCAGTCGATGCTCGCGTTCGTGTTGTCCGGGGATGCTAAGGGGGCCACAAAGAGGGGTTGCAAGCCGGCAGCGAATACATTGGCAGGTGGACTGGTGATTTCACTCTTAAGATGCATCGCTGATAGATCGGATTCAAACCCGTACACCAACGAACCGCGCTGCCAATTGTATCCGAACTGAGCGCCGCCGACCCAACCGCTTGCGTTCGCGGAAACCGGTCCGGGTGGAGCTGGCGCCAATTGGGCAAAGGCCGATCCCGTCAGCATCAACAAACAAGCAGCTGAAGCGAAAATCTTCATCTTTGGCGCGTTTCGACATCTTGGCCGTGCACTCCGCTGGCCGGAGATGCCTTGGCCCATCGGATCAAACGTTAGGCAGTTGCTGAATAGACGGCCATACGAGTCTGGATCCACACAGGCGTTTGATGCCAAATGTTGCATTGGCGCCACACTTTCAACCGCGATACTCGCGGAGGTCCGCGGCGACATCGCAAGGCCGGCCCAACCATCCGTTTCGCCAGCCGATCTCTGAGGATAGATCGCCGGTCCTACGCCCCCCGCACGATCTGGCGCACCAGCCCGACCGTCTCCTCGATCATCCCTGCGGTAACATCGAGATGGGTGCAGGCCCTGATCCGGCCGTCCATCATCGCGAGCAGCACGCCGCGCCGGCGCAAGCCCCGGACCATGTCGTCGCCGGATACGCCGGCGCCATCGGGCTTGAAGAACACGAGGTTGGTCTCGGGCTGCTGCACCTCGATGCCCTGGATTTGCGACAGGTCCCGCGCCAGCGCGCGGGCGTTGGCGTGATCCTCTGCCAGCCGGTCGACGTGGTGGTCGAGCGCATAGACGCAGGCTGCGGCGCAGATGCCGGCCTGGCGCATCGAGCCGCCCAGGCGCTGCTTCCAGCGCCAGACCTCGTCGATGAAGTCGCGGCTGCCGGCGATGGCGGCGCCGACCGGCGCGCCCAATCCCTTGGAGAAATCGATCCAGGCCGAGTCCCAGCCCGCCGCCATATCGCGCGCGTTGATGCCGGTGGCGACGCAGGCGTTCAAGAGCCGCGCGCCGTCCATGTGGGTGGCCATGCCGTTCGACCTGGCGATTTGCACGACCTCGTCGAGGTCGGCTTTCTTCCAGATCGTGCCGCCGCCGATATTGGCGGTTTGTTCGACGCTGACCACGGTCTGCGGCGGCTGGTAACGCGAGCGCGGGTGCAGTGCGGCACGAAGGGCGTCGGGCGTAAATTGTCCGTCGGCGCCCTTGAGCGGCGTGATCTGGAAACCGCCGAGCGCGGCATGGGCGCCGCCTTCGCGGGCGATGATGTGCGCGCTCTCATGCGCCAGGATCTCGTCGCCGGGCCGGCAATGCACCAGCGTCGCAGTGACGTTGCACATGGTGCCCGATGGCAGGAACACGGCGGCCTCCTTGCCGAGCAGGTCCGCCACCCGCTCGCACAACAGGTTCACGGTCGGATCGTCGCCGATCTGCTCGTCGCCGACCTCGGCGCGCGCGATCGCCTCGCGCATGCCTGAAGTCGGGCGGGTCTGGGTATCCGACAGCAGGTTGATGCGGACTGGGGGCGCTTTCGGATCCGGCGGGGCAGGGGTGTAATAGGTCATGGGAAGGTCTCGTCATTTACGACGTCATGGCCGGGCTTCGTCCCGGCCATCCACGTATTGCTTGGCTGGTGCGACCATAGAGACGTGGATGCCCGGGACAAGCCCGGGCATGACGAAACAAAAAGGCCCCGGCAAAACCGGGGCCTTTGATCTCTTGACAGCGCCGAGGAGAAAATCAGCGCGAATAGAATTCGACGATCAGATGCGGTTCCATCTGCACCGCGAACGGCACGTCTGAGAGCGCGGGGATGCGGGCGAACTTCGCAGTCATCTTGCCGTGATCAACTTCGAGGAAGTCGGGCACGTCGCGCTCGGAAAGCTGGCTCGCTTCGAGAACCACGGTGAGCTGCTTGGAGGATTCCTTGACCTCAATGAGGTCGCCTACCTTGACCTTGTAGCTCGCGATGTTGACGCGGCGGCCGTTCACCTTGACGTGGCCGTGATTGATGAACTGGCGCGCGGCGAACATGGTAGCCACGAACTTGGCGCGGTAGACCACGGTGTCGAGACGGCGCTCCAAAAGGCCGATCAGGTTTTCACCGGTGTCGCCCTTCATCCGGCCGGCTTCGACGTAGATGCCGTGGAACTGGCGCTCGGAGATGTTGGCGTAGTAGCCCTTCAGCTTCTGCTTGGCGCGCAGCTGCACGCCGAAGTCGGAGAGCTTGCCCTTGCGGCGCTGGCCGTGCTGGCCGGGGCCATATTCGCGGCGGTTCACGGGGCTCTTCGGGCGGCCCCAGATGTTCTGGCCCATACGGCGATCGATCTTGTATTTCGCCTCACTGCGCTTAGTCATCGCGTCCTCTTTAAAGGTTTGAGTTTTGAGGAAACGCGCCCTCCTGTGCGCCGGGAAGTTCCCGGTGCCGACAGGCCCAACCCCCAAAGCTTGAAGGGACGGGCCACGGGTCGCGAAACGCAACGCGGGCCGAAACCGGCCCGCGAGCAGGCGTTTTCTAGGGAGAAACCACCGTCCTGTCAATCAAAAGGCCCGGGGTTGCTGGGGGCCAAAACGGACCTATTGGCCGGGCCGCGGGGGCAGGGCCGTCAGGTCGCGACCGCCCGGACCGGTTTTTGCTCGGCCTGCTGGCTCTGGCCGCTCAATTCGGCTGCGATCTCGCTGTTCAGCACCTGTTCCAGGCGGGTCAGGGTCTTGGCGATCAGGGCCGCGTCGGTGATCCGGTGATCCCAGCGGATCACGACATTGATGGTCTGGTCGGGCTCGACCACGCCGTAGCTGAGGATGAACGGCCCCGGGCTCAGCGCGTGCAGCTCACCCGCCCCGTAGGCGGCCACCGAGGTCACGCCAAAACTGCCGAACCAGTTGGCGCGCTGGCGGCCGAAATTCAGACCCACCAGCCACATGAACCGCCGCAGCGGCAGCGGCAACCGCGTCACCCGCAATATCTTGCGAAAGGCCGGTACCTCGCCGACCGGCGCATTCTTGGCGTGCCGGATCTGCGCATCGATCTCGCTTAACGGCGATGCGTCCGCCGAGGGGACCTTTTGCGGCAAGACACAATCGCGGCCGTCCTCGACGCGCGCGATGGCAACCATCGCGATGCTGCGCGGCAGTTCGTAGAAACTCGGCCACGGCCATTTGGCGTAGAGCGTGCGCAGGACGGGCTCGTCCTTCGCCACCAGCGCGAACGCCTTGACGAAGATCGCGGCCCAGCCGGGCGGCTGCACCGCGAGCGCGCGGGCCTCCAGCAATGGCCTGACGTCGAGGGCGCGGGTGAGCGAAACGAAGGGTACGCCGATCGATGCGTGCATGAGGTCAGCGACGAGGCGGCGCGGCATTGAAATTTTTCGAACCGTTCCGCGCATCGTTCCACTCGGATTCCCGCAACAGCAAAGAGGAGCCGGACCGCCTCGTCCGCCAAGCCTCCATCTAGCACGAACAGACGGACCTAACGCCAGTCTTTGATATCAATCAATCATAGCTACTTCGGCGCCTCTTATCATAGCTAGCTTGAATGTGCTTGAGATTCTGGCGTGGACCGGTGGCCTCAGGCACATTGCAGGCATCCCTTTGGGTGCGGTTTTATTGGACCGTCGGACGATAGAGCCACGGCGACCATGCCGCATCCGATCCGGGGCGAATCTGGGTTGGCCCAGCCGCTGCGCGTGCACCTGGGCCGTCAGTGCCGGTGAAACAATGGATGATCTCGCCAAGGCGGGACGACCCAGGGAAATACTCCGTTCGGCCGCCGTCGCGCTGGCGGTGACGATTGCCACCCTGGCGGCGCTGGAAATCCTTCTCCGCATTGCCGATTTCCGGGAGTTGCGGGAGGGCGTCAACGAGCGTTCGCTGAGCTATCGCCACGACGCGGAGCTCGGATGGTTTCCGGCGCCGAATTCGAGTTCTGTCGTCACCAATGCACGTACCTTTCACGTGCAACATAACAGCCTTGGTCTGCGCGACATCGAGTTCGTTCCCGATGCCCGACCGACCATCATGTTCCTCGGCGATTCCTTCGTTTGGGGACTGGATGCCGAGGCCGATCAACGCTTCAGCGACTTGTTGAGAAAGCGCGTCCCCGGTCACAACATCGTCGCCGCGGGTGTCTCGGGATTCGGCACCGACCAGGAGTATCTGCTGCTGCAGCGGCTATGGCCGACGATAAAGCCTGCCGTGGTGGTGCTGATATTCTGCACCCAGAACGATCGCCAGGATAACAGCACCAACATTCGCTATGAGGGCTATCAGAAGCCCTATTTCGTCACGGCGGCGGATGGCTCGCTGGTGCTCCGCGGACAGCCGGTCCCCAAGTCGCGTCTGCAGGTCATCAAGGAAGACTGGCTGGTGCGCCATCTGTGGCTTGGCCGGCTGGTGTCCGCGGTTTACCTCAAGGTCCGGCATCCCTTGCTTTCGGTGCCGGACCCGACCGAGCGGCTTGTCGGCACGATGCGTGATTTCGTGCAGGCGAATGGCGGCAAGTTTCTCGTCGGCCTTCAATACAGGGATCCCGAACTCATTCGGTATCTGCAGGCCGAGCGAATCCCCTTTGTCAGCTTTGACGGCGCCGGTTTCTATCCGGGCGCATCCGAAGGCACGCATTGGACGCCCGAGGGCCACAAGCTTGTCGCCGAACGCGTTCTCGGCCTGCTGTCCGAAAACAACATCGTATCGGCGGGGATTCGTTCGCCGGAATGATGACGCCGGCTGAAGGCCGTAAGGTTCTGTCTATGGCGCCGGCGAGGCCAGTGGCCTGGTCTTGTCAACGACATAGATCCCAAGCACTTTCAATGCCTTGTCGCCGTGAACTTTGGCGTCATGGATCGCGCCTGCCGGGATCGAATAGGAATCGCCGGCCTTCAGGTGCAGGTCCGGCTGGCCATCGATCAGAAGGTCGGCTTCGCCTTCCAGGAGGTAGCCGGTCTCGATACCGGGATGGGTATGACGTCCCGCGCGGCCGCCCGGCTGGATCTCGGCGATCGCTGTCACGGTGGCGTAGCCTTCCGGAAATTCGATTCGCTGCAGCGGCGTGCGCTTGATGCCGCCCTGCTGGGCGATGGCGCCGCCGGTGCAGGCAATAACGACGATGGTCAGTCCGAATACGATCTTCTTGATCATGTTTTCTTTTCTCCCTGTGCAGGGAGACTAGCAGCGCCGCGGTCGAGGCAAAAGCGCGCGCGAGATGCGTTGGCCGGTGCGGCGCACTTCAGCGCTTGATGCCTTCGAAACTCGCCGCGATACCGCGCTGAAACAGCGACCAGTCGAAGCCGAGCGCCAGAGCCAGATAGCCGCGATCGATCATCGCATTGGCTTGTTCGGCGGTGCGCGCGACGCCGCCGATCGGCACGCCGCTGTTGAGAATGCCGGCCTCGGCCCGCGCCATCAGGGCCTGGACTTCGGGATCGTCAATGCGGCCGCGCTTGTTGATGGAGGTCGCGAGGTCGCCGGGGCCGATCACCGCGACGTCGATGCCGGGGGTAGCCATGATCTCGTCGATGCGCTCGACCGCATCGACATGCTCGATGGTGATCATGCAGATCATGTCGTCGTCGGCGGTCGCCATGTAGTCCTGCATCGAGACGCCCCAGCGGAACGGCGCGTGGAACGGTCCCCACAGACGGTCGCCGCGCGGCGGATAGCGCACGCTGCGCACGGCTTTTTCGGCGTCCCCGCGGCTGCAAATCATCGGAAAATTGATGCCGAGCGCGCCGATGTCCATCGGCGCCTTCGCCAGCCAGGGTTCGTTGGATGCAATCCGCGCCAGCGGGATACAGGGCGTGCCCGAGGTGGCCGTGATCATGGCATGCGCGGAGCCGAGATCGATCGGGCCGTGCTCGAGGTCGACGATGATCCAGTCGAGCCCCGAATGGGCCATGATCTGCACGGTCTGGATGCTCGGAATGGTCGCAATGGCTCCGAAGGTGGGACGTCCCTCCCGCCACAGTTTGCGGAGGCGGTTGAGGGGCGCGGGCGTCGGGGACGTCAAATGCGAAGCTCCATCGTGATCACGCCGGGACGCGGCCGCCGAAAAACGGCGTCAGCGCCCGGCTCAGAGTGTGCGGACGGCCGGAGGTGAAATTCATTTCGGCGCCGGCGTGATCGGCCTCGCTGCCGGGAGGCCCGAGCAAATCCGACACCCGCCGCGCGATCGCGGGTGCGGGATCGATCCAGTCCACCGGCCACGGCGCCAGCCTTTTGAGGCGATCCAGCAGCAGGGGATAATGGGTGCAGGCCAGCACCACGGTGTCGGTGCGGGCCGGATCACTTGCGCCGGCCCCGACAAAGCACGGCGCGATCTCGGCTGCGATCGCGGCATCGCCTACCGCTTCGCCGCTCAACGCCGTTTCCGCCAATGAGGCGAGCTCCGGCGACCCCACCAGCGTCACTTCGCAGCCTTGCGCGAAGTCGCGGATCAGCGCCCTGGTGTATTCGCGCTGGACGGTGCCCTTGGTACCGAGCACCGACACCCGCTTGGTTCTGGAACTGGCGCAGGCCGGCTTGATCGCGGGCACCGTTCCGACAAAGGGCACCTGGTATTCGGCGCGCAGATGCGACATCACCAGCGTGGAAGCGGTGTTGCAGGCGATCACGACCAGGTCGGGGGCGCGTGCGGCGATCAGTTCGCCGATCAGCGGCACCACCCGCGCGATGATCTGCTCCTCGCTGTGGTGCCCGTAGGGAAAGAACGCATCGTCGGCGACATAGACATAATGCGCGTCGGGCCGCGCCCGGACGATCTCACGCAAGACCGTGAGCCCGCCAAGGCCGGAATCGAAGACCAGAATCGTCGGAGGCGCTGACACGGTCGCAATCTTAGCCGATCCGGGGTTACCATTCAGTTGTTATTGCTGGGCTGTGAGGAAGGCGCAGGGCGGGGCGGGGGAGCCGGCCCGAAGCCGCCGGCGAGTTGCGGCCAAGTCCTTAGAATTGCTCCAAATTAGAGCGAGTCTTTTTGCGTCATAGCCGCGCAGCGGCTAACAGCGGCCTGATATCAGCCCCCCATGAAAGAACGATCATGTTTGCCTCGCCCATGCTTTCGAAAACCGCGTTTTTCGTAGCGCTGTGCCTTGCATCGGTATCTGCCATGTCGACCGCCGGCGCGCAGACCGCCACCGAGATCCAGCTCAGCTACAAGGACAAGAAGTTCGAGCCGGCCGAGATCAGCGCGGCCGCCAACACGCCTGTTGTGATCAAGCTGAAAAATCTCGACGCCAAGGCGATGGAATTCGAGAGCAAGACACTGAAGGTCGAGAAAGTGGTTGCCGGCGGCGGCGATGCGATCATCAATGTCCGCGCGCAAAAGCCCGGCCGCTACGAGTTCTTCGACGAGTACAATGAGAAGACGGCCCGCGGCGCGTTGGTCGTGAAGTAAAAGGGGCGTCGTGCTCGCTGCGCTGATCATAGTCTTCCGCGAGGTTTTCGAGGCCGGTTTGATCATCGGCATCGTGCTCGCGGTCACGCGTGCCGTTCCGCACCGCAATCGCTGGATCGGCGGCGGCGTGCTGGCGGGTGTGCTGGCCGCCTGCGTGGTCGCGGCGTTCGCCGGTGCGCTCTCCAATCTGTTTGCGGGGATGGGGCAGGAACTGTTCAACGCGGCGATCCTGACCGTCGCCGTCGTGATGCTGACCTGGCACAATGTCTGGATGGCGCGTCATGGCAGCGAACTCGCCGGCGAACTGCGGTCCGCCGGACGGGCGGTGGTCGAGGGGTCGAAGTCGCTGTTGGCGCTCGCGGTCGTGGTCGGTGTCGCCGTGCTGCGCGAGGGTAGCGAAGTGGTGCTGTTTCTGTACGGCGTGCTGGCGGCGGGGGACGATTCGGCCTGGAGCGTGGCGCTCGGCGGCTTCGGCGGACTTCTGCTCGGCGCGCTCGTCTGTGTGCTGACCTATGCCGGCCTGGTCCACATTCCCATGCGCGCGCTGTTCGCCACCACAACGGTATTGATCGCGCTATTGGCCGCCGGCATGGCGGCACAGGCGACCCACTTCCTCGAACAGGCCAATTGGCTGACGGCGATGGACAAGGTGGTCTGGGACTCCGGCTGGCTGCTGTCGGATTCCAGTTTCCTCGGCCGCGCGCTGCACACGCTGATCGGTTACACCGATCAGCCCACTGCGATGCAGCTTGCGGTCTATCTCGCCATCCTGCTGGTGACCTTCGTATTGATGCGGATCTACGGCTCGGCCGCCAAGGCGATGCCGGAGCCGGCGCACGGTTGAAATTCCGGCCCAGGCTTTCGGCAGTTCGAGGCGGGTAGCATCGCCCCGCCGCACGCCGCCGTTCGCGACAACGCGGCCTGTCGCGACGCTTCGCGTCACGCTTCGCCGAACACGCGCCTGAAGATCGTGTCGACGTGCTTGAAGTGATAGCCGAGGTCGAACTGTTCCTCGATCTCGGCATCGCTGAGGTACTTCTTCACCTCGGCGTCCTTTTTCAGCAGCGTCTGGAAATCGCCCTGGCCGCGCCACACCGGCATCGCGTTGCGTTGAACGAGTTTGTAGGATTCCTCGCGGCTGCAGCCCTTTTGCGTCAGCGCGATCAATAGCCGCTGCGAATGCACGAGGCCGCCGAGGCGGTCGAGGTTCTTCTGCATTTTCTCGGGGTAGATCAAGAGCTTGTCGACCAGGCCCGCCAGCCGATTGAGCGCGAAGTCGAGCGTGACCGTGGCGTCGGGCGCGATCATGCGTTCGGCCGAGGAGTGCGAGATATCGCGCTCGTGCCACAAAACGACATTCTCCATCGCCGGGGTCACATAGGCACGCACCATGCGCGACAGGCCGGTGAGGTTTTCCGACAGCACCGGGTTGCGCTTGTGCGGCATCGCCGAGGAACCCTTCTGCCCCTCGGAGAAGAACTCTTCGGCCTCCAGCACTTCGGTGCGCTGCAGATGCCGGATCTCGGTGGCGAGCCGTTCGACCGAGGCGGCGATGACGCCCAGCGTCGCGAAATACATCGCGTGGCGGTCGCGCGGGATCACCTGCGTGGAGATCGGTTCGACCGCAAGTCCCATCGCCTTGGCGACATGGGCCTCCACGCGCGGATCGATCTGCGCGAAGGTGCCGACCGCGCCGGAGATCGCGCAGGTTGCGACTTCCTTGCGGGCGACCACCAGCCGCTCGCGGGCGCGGGTGAATTCCGCATAGGCATAGGCGAGCTTCAGCCCGAACGTCACCGGCTCGGCATGGATGCCGTGGGAACGGCCGATGGTTGGCGTCATCTTGTGCTCGAAGGCGCGCTTCTTCAGCGCCGCCAGCACCTTGTCGACGTCGGCAATCAGGAGGTCGGCGGCTCGGGTCAGCTGCACATTGAGGCAGGTGTCGAGCACGTCGGAGGAGGTCATGCCCTGGTGCACGAAGCGCGCCTCGGGGCCGACGATCTCGGCCAGATGCGTGAGGAAGGCGATGACGTCGTGCTTGGTTTCGCGCTCGATCTCGTCGATCCGATCGACGTTGAAGGTGGCATTCTTGGCCTTGGCCCAGATGGTCCTGGCGGCCTCTTTCGGGATTACCCCGAGTTCGGCCAGTGCGTCCGCCGCATGCGCCTCGATCTCGAACCAGATCTTGAAGCGTGTCTGGGCCTCCCAGATGGAGGCCATTTCCGGGCGGGTATAGCGGGGGATCATCGACGACTCTGACGTTTCAGGGGTTACGCCGCGCTTTAGCAGAGCCGCCCCGGTGAGACAAACGCCGCCCCGGCGGTCCGTTGCGCCGCCGGATGGCCAAGGATAACCGCTCACGAAATATTGACTGACAGATACTGAAATCTGTCAGCGAGATAGGCTATATAGCCTTCGACGCCAATATTGCGGCGTCAGCTTCGCCCGCCGGCCGATCGACCGCGGGCCAGCTGATTTGCAGAGGACTTCGCCATGACGATCGAGATCTTTCATCTGACCCAACAAATCACACGATGGCTCAATGCCCAGGTTGCCCGCCACCTTGAAGCGCAGGCCAGCCGGTTAGCCCGTTAAGAGGGCGGCGTGGCCGCCCCCCACAACGACTGGAAGCAGACGGTACGCGCATGAACGAGAATGTAGTTCTGACCCCCGAGCGGATCCTCGAAGTCACCGAGGACGTGCTGCGCCGCTACGGTTTGGCGAAGGCCACCGTGGTCGACGTCGCCCGCGCGCTCGATGTCAGCCATGGCAGCGTCTACCGGCATTTTCCGAGCAAGGCCTCGCTGCGCCAGGCGGTGGCCAAACGCTGGCTCGACCGCTTCAACGCGCCGTTGCAGAAGATCGTGGACGAGTCGGGACCGGCGCCGGCCCGGCTGGAGCGCTGGCTACGCACGCTGTTTGCGAACAAGCACAAGAAACTGTCCGACGATCCCGAGATGTTCGCGACCTATCTGGCGCTGGCTCAGGAAGCCTGTCAGGCGGTGAGTTCGCACAAGGAATGCCTCTGCGATCAGGTCGAACGTATTCTGGCCGACGGCGTCGAGCAGGGCGTGTTCGAGATCGCCGACGTCAAGGCAACTTCGCGTGCGGTGTTCGACGCCACCATCCGTTTCCATCATCCCGCCCATTCCGAGGAATGGAACGATGCCGGGCTCGCAGCAAGAATCGACGCCGTGCTGGCGCTGCTGCTCAAGGGGCTGGAAGCGCCGGGCAAGCGATAAATTTCTCTGCGCGCGAATCGCCGCAGCACACCAACACACCGTATCTGCCGATCCGATCGCCGCCATCAGCGCGATTGCGGGACGGCCTCGCCGTGTTGTTTGATATCCCTCAATTCGTGCACCGGCGCGGCCGATATCATGCGGACGGAGGAAATTGTGCTGCTGGCTGTCTTTGCGGATATCCATGCCAACCGGCAGGCGTTCAGCGCCTGCCTCGATTATGCGCGGGCGCGCGGCGCGCAACGGCTCGTTTGTCTCGGTGATTACGTCGGCTACGGCGCCGATCCGGAATGGACGGTCGAGACGGTGATGGACCTCGTCAACAGCGGGGCGATGGCCGTGCGCGGCAACCACGACAACGCCATCAGCACGCCTTCCGAGACCATGAACGCCGAGGCCCAGGCCGCGATCGAATGGACGCGCGGGCGGCTGAATGCGGCACAGCGGCGCTTTCTGGCGGAACTGCCGCTGACGCAAAAGGAGGACGATCGCCTCTACGTCCATTCCGAGGCCTCCACGCCCGTGCGATGGCGCTACGTCCAGAGCACGGCGGACGCCGCGCGCAGCCTGGTGGCGACCGACGCCCACGTCACATTCTGCGGCCACATCCATCAGCCGTCGCTCTACTCGATGTCGGCAACCGCCAAGATGACGAGTTTCATCCCGACATCGGGGGTGCCGGTTCAATTGCTTGGCGGCAGGCGCTGGCTCGCCGTTCTCGGCTCGGTGGGGCAACCGCGCGACCGCAATCCGGCGGCTTCGTTTGCGATGCTTGATACCGCAACCGGGGAAGTCACCTATTGCCGCGTGCCCTACGACGTCGAGGCGGCGGCGCGGCGGATTCGCGAAAACGGGCTGCCGCTCTGGCTGGCCGACCGGCTCAAGGTCGGGAGGTAGGCGATGGTCAAGACGCTGGTTGAGCCCGGCGCCGTCATCGACGGCTTCACGGTCGGAGAGCGCGTCCATAGTGGCGGCATGGCGACGCTGTGGAGCGTGACCTGGCCCGACAGCGACACGCCGATGCTGATGAAGGTGCCGCGGATTTCCGAAGGGGAAGATCCCGCCGCCATCGTCGGCTTCGAGATGGAGCAGATGATCCTGCCGCGGTTGTCGGGCCCGCACGTGCCGGCCTGCTTCGGGGCAGGCGACTTCGCCCGCCAGCCCTATGTCGTGATCGAACGCATTCCGGGCAAGACGCTGTACGAGCGCCTGAGCGAACTGCCGATCTCCTACGAAGAGGCGAGGGCGATCGTCGGCAAGATCGCCACCGCGCTGGCCGACCTGCACACGCAGAACGTCATCCATCACGACATCAAGCCGAGCAGCATCATGTTTCGTCACAGCGGCGAAGCCGTGCTGATCGACTTTGGTTTGTCGCATCACAACCAGTTGCCGGACTTGCTGCAGGAAGAATTCCGCCTGCCCTATGGCACTGCGCCCTATATGGCGCCGGAGCGGCTGCTCGGCGTGCGCGACGATCCGCGCAGCGACCTGTTTTCGCTGGGGGTGCTGCTCTACTTCTTCACCACGGGCGAACGGCCGTTCGGCGAGACCGAAACCCTGCGCGGCATGCGACGGCGGCTGTGGCGAGATCCGCACCCTCCGCGCCGGCTGCGGGCGGATTATCCGCCCTGGCTGCAGGAGATCGTGCTGCGCTGCCTGGAGATCGAGCCGGTCTGGCGTTATCCGACGGCGTCGCATCTGGCGTTCGATCTCGGCCATCCCGGCCAGGTCAAGCTGACCGCGCGAGCGGAGCGCCTGGTGCGCGATCCCCTCAGCACGGTCTGGCGCCGCCGTTTCAATCGCGGCCTGACGCATCCGAAGCCGAAAGCCGATCTGGCGGCGCAACTGGCTTCATGCCCGATCCTGACGGTCGCGATCGACACCACGGAGGGATCGGAGCAGCTCAATGAGGCGCTGCGCGTCACCGCCCAAAGGATTCTCGCCACTTTGCCTTCCGCGAGGCTGGCCTGCCTGAACGTCCTGAAACTCGGCCGCGTCACCATCGACCGGACCCTCGACGAAGAGGGCAACAACAAGCACATCGACCGGATGGTCGCGCTCAAGCACTGGGCATCGCCGCTGAAGCTCGACGAGGACCGGCTCACGGTGCATGTGCTGGAAGCGATCGATCCAGCGACGGCGATCCTCGAATTCGCCGAAGCCAATCATGTCGATCACATCGTGATCGGCGCGCGCCAGAATTCGCTGGTGCGCACGCTGCTCGGCAGCGTCTCCGCCAAGGTGGCGGCGGAAGCGCCGTGTAGCGTGACCGTCGTGCGGCCGCCGCGGCAGGCGCCGCTGCAGGAGCTGGAGGGAACCAGCAAGGAGCCCGGGGAGGCAATGTTCTAGCTGCGCTCCACTTTCGGGCGGCTGCCCTCGATCGGTTGGTCGGCCAACGCTGGATGGCGCGGTTGCGCGGGATGGCGTAAGGTTCGGCGCGGGGGTTCTGCCGTTCGTGAAGGAGGATTTCCCATGTACGCCGCCATTCGTCAGGGCAAGGCCAAGGCCGGCATGGCCGAAGAGCTGACACGCAGGATCAAGGAAGGCGCCATTCCAATCATCAGTGATGTCGAAGGCTTCATCGCCTATTACGTGGTCTATGCGCCCGACGACACGGTGACGGCGATCAGCATCTTCAACAATTTCGCAGGCGCGGAGGAGTCGAACAGGCGCGGTGTCGCCTGGATCGAGCAGAATCTGACGCCGCTGCTCACCGGGCCAGCCACGGCCGTCGCCGGACCGGTGATCGTTCATACGCTGGCATGACCGCGTCCTCGCGCCCGCTCGAGAATATCCCGTACGGCCGAGGCGTCGCGAATGCAGCGAAAGCCGTAGCGGCCGGTGTAATCGGTGTCGGGAGAACGGGTCGAAACCCCTGAGGCGAAATTCAGGTGGCCGGCGCCGCGGCCGATGTCGAGAATCTCGAACGTGGCGTCCATGTCCGCAAAGGCGGTTGCGGTCATGGTCCGCTTGCCCCAGGCCGTGCGCAGGATCAGCGCGCGGCGATTGGTGATCACGCACAGCGTCTGCAGGTCGTGCAACAGCATCACCGGCGGCGCCGCAACCATCGTGGCCCCGGACAGCAGAAGGAATGGCGTCGATTGGTCGATCCAGCCCCGGGAGATCGCGAACGCCGTGACGAGCAGCCAGGGAAATCCGATCCACCACAGAAAGCGCCACATCATCATGTCGGCAACGCCGTCGGGCTGGCCCTGCCACAGCACGCGCTCGCCGGGTTCAAGCGTTTCCGAAAGCAGTCGCCGCAGCCCTGCCGAAAACAACGTCGATCGCAATTCGTCCATGGTCATGTTCGTTGGTCGCGGCAGCGCAGGAATGCGTTCGACCAGGAACGACCAGGATGCGTCAGATCGCTTCGCCGCGCGCCAGCGCCGCCGCGTTGCGGATCGCGGAAATATTGGCCTTGTAGCTTTCCGTGGTGCCGCCCTTGAACACCGCGGAGCCGGCGACAAAGGCATTGGCGCCGGCGGCGGCGAGCTGGCCGGAGACATCGGGGCTGACGCCGCCATCGACCTCGATGTCGATCGGCCTGCCTGCGGTCATGGCGCGCAGATCCTGGATCTTGCCGAGCGCCGAGGGGATAAAGGCCTGGCCGCCGAAGCCGGGATTGACCGACATCACCAGCACCAGGTCGACGAGGTCGATGACATATTCGATTGCCGAGATCGGCGTGCCCGGATTGAGCGAGACGCCGGCCTTCTTGCCGAGTGAGCGGATCGCCTGCAGCGAGCGATGCAGATGCGGGCCTGCCTCGGCATGCACGGTGATCTGATCGCAGCCAGCCTTGGCGAAGGCCTCGAGGTAGGGATCGCAGGGCGAGATCATCAGATGCGCGTCGAACACCTTCCTGGTGTGCGGCCGCATCGCCTTGATGACGTCGGGACCGTAGGAAATGTTGGGCACGAAATGGCCGTCCATCACGTCGAGATGGATCCAGTCGGCGCCGGCCGCATCGACGGCGCGGACCTCTTCGCCGAGCCTGGCGAAATCGGAAGCCAGGATCGACGGCGCGATGACCAGGGGGCGGGGAGCAAATTGCTGAGACATGTGCGCTGTTTCCGGGCCACTTTGCCAGCGTGCAGAACGGGAAGCGTGCAGAACGGTTTTCGCGTAACACGCGCCAAGCCCGGGGGCAATGCGGGCAGGCGACGCTTGGGAAGTGGAAAATTCTGCCGTTGGCGGCATCAATTGCCGGGCAACGGCGGATCGCCCGGGACGAAGAGCCGCTGTCTTATTGGGTTTTCGCGGTGGCACGGCGTTTGCTCAATGTTCAGCATGGAAGTGAAGGGCCGCGCCATGCGGCCAATGTCGGAGTTCTGCCATGCTGCTAGGTCTCGCCGCCGCGTCATCCGCTCTCGGCGCACTGCAGTCGCTCACTGCAAGGAAGTCGACCTCGACCACCGGTGTCGCGCAGAACAGGCAAACGCCGGATTTCTTCGGCAGCACCGAAAACCCGGGTTTGTTGTCCAGTTCGAGTGCGACGCCGAAGGGCTCCTCCTCGAAGTCCGGCGCGCTGTCGCCCGAACTGATGAGCGCCTTGCTCGCTGGGCTCGGCCAGACGGATTCTTCGACCGGCGGGTCCGCCGGCGCTTCGTCATCAGACGGGTCCAACCCGCTGAAGGATCTGTTCTCGCAGATCGACGCCGACGGCGACGGCAAGCTCAGCAAATCGGAATTCGAGAAGTCGCTCGGCGCCGGCGGAACCAATACCGCGCAGGCAGATGATGTGTTCAGCAAGTTGGACAAGGATGGCGACGGTTCGGTCAGCCTCAACGAGATGATGTCGGCGCTGCAGGGCAAGGTTCACCGCCACCAGCATCAGGCCGGCGAGTCCGGCGCCGCGGCCTCGTCCTATAATTTCAACGAGCAGATGATTGCGCGGCAGGTTAAGGCGATTTCGTCCGCAACGACCGCCTCGCTTTCGGTCAGCGCCTGACTCCGCCAAACGCGCGCGGGTGAAATCCTGCCGCAAGAGCCATTTTCACCTCAGATGCTCCATCCTTCGAGACGCATCGCTTCGCGATGCTCCTCAGGATGAGGTCTCAGTCCCTCATGGTGAGGAGCGCGTCTTCGCGCGTCTCGAACCATGAGGCCCCGCGAGAAGCGTACTGTTCGGGTAAGCTGGAAAACGCTCACATCTAACCGAAGCGGTCTTTCCACGCCGGTAGCGCGCCGGGGAAGGGCAGGGCTGTTGCCTCGTAAACGCCGCGCGCGATGGCGCGGGCCACGACATTGGCCGCGACCATGCCGAGCTCGGTGAGGCCGGCAAGCGGATCGATCGGCTTTTCGCCGGTGGCTGCGGCGAACACCACGTCGCCGTCGAGCGGCGCATGCACAGGATAGATCGCGCGCGCAAATCCGGTCTGCGCGATCATCGCCAGCCGCTGGGCCTGGGGCTTTGTCAGCGCCGCGTCGGTTGCGACCACCGCCAGCGTCGTATTCTCCACCGCGGTCGCGGCCGCGCCGCCCTTGATCCGCATCGCCAGCATCTCGGGCGTGAACTGCGGCGGCCATCCGCGGCCGCCCAGTTCACCGCCGCTTTCGAAGGGCGCAGCCCAGAACCACGGCCCGTCGCCGACGGTGACGCTGCCGACCGCATTGACCACCGCAAGGGCCGCGACCTTGACGCCACTACGCGTCGCCGCCGACGCCGAGCCGATGCCGCCCTTGTAAGGGGCGGTGGTGGCGCCGAGCCCGGCGCCGGCGCTGCCGAGCGCGAAATCTTCGCCCGCCGCTACGGCAGCGGCGTAGCCGAGATCGCGGTAGGGCGGGAAGCGGCCCCAGCCCTTGTCGCCGCCGTTCAACAGATCGAAACAGATCGCGCCGGGCACGATCGGAATCAGCGCGCCGCCGACCGCAAAGCCGCGGCCTTGCTCGGCGAGCCAGGCCTGCACCCCGCCGCCGGCCTCGAGCCCGAACGCCGAGCCGCCCGAAAGCGCGATGCCGTGGATCTGCTCCACGGTATTGGCGAGGTCGAGCACCGCGCCCTCGCGGATACCGGGACCGCCGCCGCGAATGTCGATCGCCGCCACTGCCGGCGTATCGAAGATCACGGCGGTGACGCCGGAGGCCAACGTGGCGTCGTCGGCGTGGCCGACGCGGACGCCGGCAATATCAGTGAGGAGATTTTTCATGCGACGTTCCCTGCGGAGCGCAGATGAGCGCAGGGCCGCGCTCCGGTCAACCGCGCCGCACGCAGCGATGCTCCCATCGGCTCGCTACCAACAAAAAAACGCCCCGGCGAACCGGGGCGTTTGATGTCCTGATGGAACCTGCCGAGACTTACGAACCCTTCGGGTTGATCTCGACGTAGTTGCCCTTGGCGTCCCACTTGTAGACGACATAGTCGAGTACCTTGATGTCGCCCTTGGCGTCGAATTCAAGCTTGCCGATCACGGTGTCCCATGCGCCGGCCTTGATCGCGTCCATGACCTTCTTCGGATCGGTGCTGCCAACCTTCTTCACCGCCTGCGACCAGACCTGCATCGCGGCGTAGGTGTAGAGGGTGTAGCCTTCGGGATCGATGTTCTTGGCCTTGAACTTCTCGACGATCGCCTTGGCAGTCGGCTTGTTGCGCGGGTCGGGTCCGAAGGTGAACAGCGTGCCTTCGCCCGCGGGACCGGTGATCGATGCAAACTCCTTGTCGGCCAGCGCGTCGCCGGCCATCAGGGTGGTCTTCAGGCCCTGGTCGCGCATCTGGCGCACCAATAGTCCGGATTCCTGATGATAACCGCCGACATAAACCAGGTCGATATTGTCGCGCTTCATGCGTGAGACGATCGCGGTGAAGTCCTTGTCACCCTTGTTGTAGGACTCGAACATCTTCTCGGTGAAGCCAGCCTTGTTGAGCGCCTTCTTGGTCTCGTCGGCGAGTCCCTTGCCGTAGGTGGTCTTGTCGTTGAGGATGGCGACGTTCTTGCCCTTGTAGTTCTTGGCAATGAATGCGGCGGCGACCAGGCCCTGCTGATCGTCACGGCCGCAGACCCGCGCCACGTTCCAGAGCTTGCGCTCGGTGAACAGCGGATTGGTCGAGGCCGGGGTAATCTGCAGCACATTGCCGTCGGCATAGGCTTCCGACGCCGGGATCGACGACGAAGAACAGTAGTGGCCGGCGACGAACGGGATTTTCGCGCTGGCGAACTTTTCCGCTATCGAACGGGCCTGCTTGGGGTCGCAGGCATCGTCACCGACCTGCAGCGCGAGCTTCTTGCCGAGCAATCCGCCCGCGGCGTTGAGATCCGCCACCGCCTGCTCGGCGCCGTTCTTCATCTGCCGGCCGAAGGCGGATTCGCCGCCCGTCATCGGGCCCGCTACCCCGATGGAGATGTCCTGTGCCAGCGCTGCCGTCGACAGCGCGAAGGTCGCGCCCAATGCCAGGCCGATGAGTTTCAGTGATTTCATGGTTGGTCCTCGCGAAAATCGCTACGGTAGGGACCCGGCCCCTCGCCGGGTTCGAGAAGAGGCTGGCATTGTCGACTGAATTTGGTCCGAAGTCATCGGCAATTTTCGGGCAAATCCACCATTCATTCGCCGCATCTTGCCGCAGCCGGTCGCGCCACGGGGGCTAACTCCGCCGGCCGCCTTCCAGATAGGCGGCGCGGATTTCCGGTCGCTGCAATAGTTCGCCGCCAGTACCTTCCAGCGTGATCAGGCCGTTGACCATGACGTAGCCGCGATGGGCCAGCTTGAGCGCATGATTGGCATTCTGCTCGACGATCAGCACGGTGAGGCCGTCCTGCCGGTTCAGGGTCCGGATGGCGTCGAAGATCTGCCGCGCGATCAGCGGGGCGAGGCCCAGCGACGGCTCGTCCAGCATCAACAGGCGGGGCCGGCTCATCAGCGCGCGGCCGATCGCCAGCATCTGCTGCTCGCCGCCGGACAGCGTGCCGCCGCGCTGGGCCATCCGCTCCTTGAGCCGCGGAAACAGCGTTAGCACGCGTTCCAGCCCGGCGGTGCGGTCGGTTTCGCTGCTCTCGGTCGCGTCGGCGCCCATCTGCAGGTTTTCCGCCACGCTCATGCGCGGAAAAATCCGGCGGCCTTCGGGCGACTGCGCGATGCGCAGCCGCGCGATCTCGTGGGTCGGCACCGCGGTGATGTCGTGGCCGTCGAACAGGATCTGGCCCGAGCGGGCGCGCGGCCGGCCGAACACCGTCATCATCAGCGTCGATTTGCCGGCGCCGTTGGCGCCGATCAGGGCGACGATCTCGCCGGGGTTGATGGCGAGATCGACGCCTTTCAGCGCCTCGATCTTGCCGTAGGCAGCGCGCAAGGACCGGATCGTGAGCAGGGGCGTGGCGGACGGCGCGGTCACGTTCCGCTCTCCATCACCGCGATCGCCTCGCTCTCGTCGGCGCCAAGATAGGCTGCGATCACCTTGGGATCGTCGCGGATCCGTTGCGGCGTGCCTTCCGATATCTTCACGCCGTAGTCCATCACCACGACATGGTCGGAGATCTCCATCACCACCGACATGTCGTGCTCGATCAGGAGGATCGAGGTGCCTTGTTCGGCGCGGATCGAGAGCAGCAATTCGCTCAAGGCGGCGCTTTCGCGCGCATTCAGTCCGGCGGCCGGCTCGTCGAGACAGAGCAGCGCGGGTTCGGTGCACATCGCGCGCGCAATTTCGAGGCGGCGCTGGTCGCCATAGGGCAGGTTGCCGGCGGCGTCGTCGGCGCGGTCGATGAGCCCAATGCGTTCGAGCCAGAGCTTTGCCAGGTCGATCGCACGCTTTTCCGCCGTGCGCCAGGACGGCGCGCCGATCAATCCGAGGAAGGTCAGGCCGGAGGCCAGCATCAGCGCGTTGTGCTGCGCGACCATCAGGTTTTCCAGCGCGGTCATGCCGGGAAACAGCCGGATGTTCTGGAACGTGCGCGCGACTTTGGCCTGTTTGGAAATCCGAAAATCGTTCAGCCGCTCGAGCCGGATCTCGGCGCCGCCTTCATGCTGCAGCCGCATCGTGCCGTCGCTCGGCTTGTAGAAGCCGGTGATGCAGTTGAACACCGTGGTCTTGCCGGCGCCGTTCGGCCCGATCAGTGCGGTGATCTTGCGCCGTCCGGCGCCGAACGACAGATCGTTGACGGCGACGATGCCGCCGAAGCGCATCGACAGGCGGTCGACGGTGAGAATGCTGTCGCCGCTCATCCATGCCCCTCCTTGACGAGGTCGGATGATATGGCCTGGCTATGGTGCAGGAACACGGTCGGGGCGCGATGGCCGATCAGCCCGCGCGGCCGCCAGATCATCAACAGCACCATCGCCAGTCCAAATACCAGCATGCGATACTGGTCGAGGCCGCGGAACAGCTCGAAGCCGCCGATCATGGTCAGTGCAGCAAGCGCGACGCCGAGTTGCGAGCCCATGCCGCCGAGCACGACGATCGCCAGCACCAGCGCCGATTCCTGGAAGGTGAAGGATTCCGGGCTGATGAAGCCCTGCCTGGTGGCGAAGAATGCGCCGGCGAAACCGCCGAACATGGCGCCGGTCGCGAATGCCGTCAGTTTGGTGGTTGTGGTGTTGATGCCGAGCGCGCGGCAGGCGACTTCGTCCTCGCGCAGCGCTTCCCAGGCGCGGCCGATCGGCAGACGTCGCAGCCGGATCGTCACCCAGTTGGTGAGCAGCGCCAGCGCCAGGATCAGATAGAACAGAAACACGATGCGGTGGGTCGGCGAGAATTCGATGCCGAGTTTCGCCGCGAGGCCGTCTTCGCCCGGCGTCAGGGGAATGCCGAACAGGCTCGGCCGGGGAATGCCGGTGACGCCGTTCGGGCCGCCGGTCAGGCTTTGCCAGTTGATGATGACGAGGCGGATGATCTCGCCGAACGCCAGCGTCACGATGGCGAGATAGTCGCCGCGCAGCCGCAGCACGGGAAATCCCAGCAGCACGCCCCAGAATGCCGCGAGGATGCCGGCGAGCGGCAGGCAGACCCAGAACGACAGTCCGAAGTTCGTGGCCAGCAACGCGTAGGAATAGGCGCCGACGGCATAGAACGCGACATAGCCGAGGTCGAGCAGCCCGGCGAGCCCGACCACCACGTTCAATCCCCATCCCAGCATCACATAGGTCAGCACCAGAATGCCGAGGTCGAGGATGTAGCGCTCGTTATAGAAAATCACCGGCACCAGGAAGGTGAAGACCAGCAGCACCGGCGCGATCCATCGCCCCGCGGTCGCCAGCGCGGTCTGCACGGGTTGCGGCACAATCCTGACGGTGCCGACCGGTCCCCACCACTGCCGCAGCAATTCGACGACGATGCTGCCGCCGAACACGGTGGCGACCATGGCGGCGAGATCGCCGAACCGGGTCCAGTAGATCAGTTGCCCGGAAGGTCCCGCCTCGGTGCGCACGCCGATCATGAGCGAGAACAGCACCAGCGCGACCAGCGCGCTGATCAGGGCTTTCTTGAAGATGAAGGCTGCGCCGGGGCCCGGCGATACGGCAGTTGCCTTGGGCGCGGGTGTTGTCACGCCGTCCATCAAACTTTTTCGACTTCGGGACGGCCGAGCAGGCCGGTCGGCATGAAGATCAGCACGACGATCAGGATCGAGAACGCGGCGACGTCCTTGTATTCGACCGAAAAATACGCCGACCACAGTGTCTCGATCAGGCCGATCGCGAGCCCGCCCAGCATCGCGCCGGGCAGCGATCCGATGCCGCCGAGCACGGCGGCGGTGAAGGCCTTGATGCCCGCGACGAAGCCCATGAAGAAATCCACCAGCCCGTAATAGAGCAGGTACATCATGCCCGCGACCGCGGCGAGCGCGGCGCCGATCACGAAGGTCATGGAGATGGTGCGGTCGACGTCGACCCCGAGCAGCGCCGCCATGGTCTGGTCCTGTTCGCAGGCGCGCATGTCGCGCCCGAGCCGGGTCCGCGCCACCAGCCAGGTGAACAGCGCCAGCAGCACGACGGTCGTGACGACGACGATGATCTGGATGTTGGAGAGCTGCACCACGAAGCCGCCGGCGCCCTCATGCAGCGTGTAGCCGCCGGTGATGATCGGTGGCACCGGCTTGACCCGGGCGCCTTGCGCCACCTGCGAGTAGTTGGTCAGCACGAACGACATGCCGATCGCCGACAGCATCGGCGCGAGGCGGAACGAGTGCCGCAGCGGCCGGTAGGCGATGCGCTCCACCGTCCAGCCATAGAGCGCGGTGATCGCCATCGATACCAGCAGCACGATCAAGAGGATCACGGGAACGACGGTGAGGCCGAACGAGACCAGGATCAGGAACGAGATCAGCGCGATGAAGCCGCCGATCATGAAGATATCGCCATGGGCGAAATTGATCATGCCGACGATGCCGTACACCATGGTGTAGCCGATGGCGATCAGGCCGTAGATCGAGCCGAGCACGATGCCGTTGATGAGTTGCTGGGCGAAATAGTCCATGCGCTGCCGTTGTTTCGATGACGCGGCGGTGGCCCCGGCAGCCGGTACGACGCGTCGTGTCATTTTCTAACAGTAAGGAACCGGGTGCGGCAACAGCGCGGGGCGCGGCTTGAAGGGCTTGTACAGTGGTCATTTTGCGGTCGGGGTTCCCGGAGGGGCCGCGGCAACGCGCCTCTGCAGGGCGATGATCCCGCCGGAACCGACCCTTCCGGCGCAACCAAAATCGGTTTTGCGAGTTACCCGCCGGTTAGGTTCAACAAGGGAGATCCCGATGTCCAACCAGAACCGGAAGCCGGGCCAGCAGAACCAAAACCCGGGTCAGCAGAATCAGAACCCGGGTCAGAAGCCCGGCCAGCAGCAGGGCGGCGGCCAGAAGCCCGGCCAGCAGCAGCAAGATCCGGGCCGTCAGGGCCAGAATCCCAACCCGGGCCAGCGGGCAGGTCATTAGTTCTGACTTGATGTCAGCGCGAGCAGGAAGGGTCCGCCGTGAGGCGGGCCTTTCTTGTTTGCGGGACGGGGTGACCGCCCCAAGACCAAAATATCGAAAACAACCCCATGCAAAGTAAGACGAGGGGGCGCTGGCATGGATGCCGGAGCGGACACATTTGTCCCGATTACGGCTCTCTCCCTCCGCCCTGCCAGCCATTAAGGTAAACAAAGGGTTTAAATTGCCCGCCCCAGTTTAAGCGAGTTAGCTCGCCCGCAAGCCGCGGCTCCGGTCCGGAGCCGGCGGAACAAGCGGGAAGCGGCATGTCCACAAACTGGCGGATCAGTTCATTCAACGGCGCGCTGCTGGCGGCCTATTTCGTTCCGACCTGGACCATCGTCGCCCTCAAGATCGTGATTTCGCCGATCCACGGCCTCTACGAGCGGCCGAACATATCGGTGGCGCTGTTCATCAGCGATTACCTGCAGCTGGCGGCGCTGAACACGGTGCGCTTCGCCTGGCTGGTGGCGTTCGGCAAGCTCACGGTCGCTGCATTTTTTGCGCTGTTTGTGGTGCTCCTCACCCGCCCCTCGGTCCGCAAGAGCGGCGGCTGCGACGAAGCGCTCGGCATCGCGCTCGCCATCGGCAGCGTGATCAGTTTTGCCAGCATGGTGATGGCCTCGCAGGTCGGCGAAACCGCAGCCCTCAGGCTGCATGCGACGGAGCTGTTGCTGCTGCTCGGCGCCGCCATCGTGCTGGTGATCGAACGTCCGGCACAGCCGCAAGTCGCGAGCAGCATGACCGTACCCGATCTGTCGCTCCAGCAGGCCCAGCTCCCCCACAACCGCTGACGCCGCCCTGGCGGACGCGGCCTAGCGCTGCGTCAGGAAGCCGACCACCGCGTCGGTGAAGGCGTGCGGCTGTTCGACATTGGAAATATGTGCGGCGTCGAGAATCGTTAAGGAGGCGCCGGGGATCTGGCTGCGGATGTACTCGCCGGCCGCGATCGGCGTCGACATATCGTGACGCCCGGCGATGACGAGCGTCGGGCTCTTGATCTTGGGCAACAGTGCGCGCTGATCGAGCGTGCTCAGCGCTTCGCAGCAGGCGAGATAGCCCTGCACCGGCGAGGCAATCAGCATTGCCTTCAAATTCGCCGTTATCTGAGGCTCGCGCTCGCGGAAATCGGCGGTCAGCCAACTGGCGATCACGGTGTCCGCCACCGCGGCGATACCGCCTTCCTTCACCGCCTTGATGCGGTTCAGCCAGTTGGTCGGATCGGGATAGTGGCAGGCGGTGTTGGCGAGAATGATCTTGCCGAACCGCTCGGGCGCGTTGGCCCCCAGCCATTGTCCGACCATGCCGCCCATCGACAGCCCGCACCAGTGCACCTTCTCGATGTTGAGGTCATCGAGGATCGCCAGCACGTCGCGGCCGAAGCGCTCCATCGAATAGGGGCCGGGCGGCACATTGGACTTGCCGTGGCCGCGCCGGTCGTAGCGGATCACGCGAAACACCTGGGTGAGCGCCTTCATCTGCGGCTCCCACATCTGCAAGGTTGAGCCCAGCGAATTCGACAGCATCAGCGTCGGTCCGCCGTCGCGGCCTTCGACGGATACATTGAGCAGGCAACCGTCGGCATCGATCATCGGCATCAAGATTCTCCGGAGCGGTCCTGTTCTTGTCGGCGAGCGAAGCGGGCAGCCGGGCTTTCGAATAGCCTTGATAGGCTATCGGTCCAAACAATGCAGCGATTCTTTCCACGCTGAAGCACGCGGCGGCCGCGGCCTCCCGCCCGGCTCTGGCAATCCCGAGGCATCGGAGCAACTCTGTTGCGCTGCGAATATGCATCGCTTGTGATCGGTTCGGCCTCTTCCTTTTGGCCCGGGCGTGCTTTACTTGGGGACAACAGGCAAAGCGACCGGGGAGGCACCACGATGGCCATGACGATGAACGGCGAAGTCCAGCTTGCGGCGCTGCGCGAAGCGGTGTGGACCAAGTTGAACGACCCGGAAGTGCTGAAAGCCTGCATCCCCGGCTGCGAGGAACTGGAGAAGACCGAAGACAACGGCTTTCGCGCGGTCGCCAAGATGAAGGTCGGGCCGGTGTCGGCCCGCTTCAAGGGCCGGGTGATGCTGAGCGATCTCGATCCGCCCAATGGCTACAGGATTTCAGGCGAAGGCGAGGGCGGGGTCGCCGGCTTCGCCAAAGGTGGCGCAACCGTGGCGCTGGCAGAGAAGGACGGCGGCACGCTGTTGACCTACAACGTCGAGGCGCAGATCGGCGGCAAGCTGGCCCAGCTCGGTCAGAGGCTGATCAATGGCGCGGCCAAGAAACTGGCCGATGAATTTTTCGCCAATTTCGCCAAGGCGGTGCAAAACTAGTCTCGAGGACCCGATCCCTCGACAGGCGGGTCCCGCCCAAGTCCGCATAGGTCACATCTGGCCATGCCCCAGCTGAGGTTGCTCATTGCCGGGATGGCCCATATTATGGCTTTGGAATTACTTTAAATGACTGTCCTGCTGTGCAATGCAGCAGGACAGATGAAGAGAGTGCTGAATGGCCAAGATTTCGCTTGTTGTGAACGGTAGTCCCGTCAACGCCAATGTCGACCCCCGCACCCTGCTGGTGCAGTTCCTGCGCGAGAATCTGCGCCTGACCGGCACCCATGTCGGCTGCGACACCTCGCAGTGCGGCGCCTGCGTCGTGCATCTGGACGGCAAGGCGGTCAAATCCTGCACCACGCTGGCGGTGATGGCTGACGGCCACGAAGTCAGGACCATCGAGGGCCTGGCCGCCGACGGCGCGCCGCTGCATCCGATGCAGGAGGCGTTCCGCGAGAATCACGGCCTGCAATGCGGTTTCTGCACGCCCGGCATGATCATGACCGCGGTCGACCTCGTCCACCGCAAGGGCCACGATCTGACCGACCATACCATCCGGGAAGAACTCGAAGGCAATCTGTGCCGCTGCACCGGCTATCAGAACATCGTTCAATCGATCGCGGCCGGCGCCAAGGCGATGGCGAAGTCCGATCTCGCGTAACGCACGTCCCGCACGGCGATCAGGAATAGCTCATGTACGAATTCAAATATCACCGTCCGGCGACCGTGCGGCAGGCCGCCAATCTGCTGGTGAAGAACGAAGACGCCAAGGTCATTGCCGGCGGTCACACGCTGCTGCCGGTCATGAAGCAGCGGCTCGCCAGCCCGCCGCATCTGGTCGACCTTTCCCATATTGAGGGGCTCGACGGCATCGAGATGAAGGGCCGCTCGCTGGTGATCGGCGCCACCGCCACCCATAACGCGGTCGCCACTTCCGCCATCGTCGGCGAGGCGATCCCGGCCTTGGCCGAACTCGCAGGGTTGATCGGCGATCCCGCGGTGCGCCACAAGGGCACCATCGGCGGCTCGCTCGCCAACAACGATCCGACCGCCGATTATCCGGCGGCCTGCATGGCGCTCGGCGCCACCATCGTCACCAACAAGCGCCGGCTGAAGCCGGAGGAATTCTTTCAGGGCCTGTTCACGACCGCGCTCGAGAGCGACGAGATCATCACCAAAGTGATGTTCCCGCTGCCGAAGAAGGCCGCCTACATCAAGTTCCGCAACCAGGCCTCGCGCTATGCGCTGGTCGGGGTGTTCGTCGCCAAGCGACCGTCGGATGTCCGCGTCGCCGTCACCGGCGCCGGTTCCGGAGGCGTGTTCCGCCTCACCTCGTTCGAGGAAGCCCTGAAGAAGCGCTTCTCGGCGAAGGCGCTCGACGGCCTGACGGTACCTGCGGACGGATTGAACAGCGACCTGCACGGCAGCGCCGAATATCGCGCCCATCTGATTGCGGTGCTGGCGCGCCGGGCCGTTGAAGCGGCAACCGGCAAAGCCTGACATTGCCGATTCCTGACGCATCGAGATTGGCGTTCCCATGACCGCATTGGCGCTGCCCACCTCCGTCGATGCGATGCTGGAACTGCTGACCTCGCGCGGCTATCTCGCCGAGCGCTCGCTGGCGACGGTGACCTATCTGTCGCTGCGGATGGGCCGGCCGCTGTTCCTCGAAGGCGAGGCCGGCGTCGGCAAGACCGAAATCGCCAAGGTGCTGTCGGCGGCGCTGGGTCGCAAGCTGATCCGGCTGCAATGCTACGAAGGCCTCGACGTCGCCTCCGCGGTCTACGAGTGGAACAGCGCGGCGCAAATGATCGCGATCCGGCTCGCGGAAGCGGCAGGGGATACCGACCGCGCGCAGCTGTCGTCGGACATCTTTGCCAAGCGTTTTCTGATCGAGCGGCCGCTGTTGCAGGCGCTGGAGCCCGATGTGGCCGGCCCGCCGGTGCTCCTGATCGACGAACTCGATCGCGCCGATGAGGCGTTCGAGGCCTATCTGCTGGAAATCCTCTCGGACTTCCAGGTCACGATTCCGGAATTCGGCACCATCAAGGCGCCGCACCCGCCGATCGTCATCATCACCTCGAACCGCACCCGCGAGATTCACGACGCGCTGAAGCGCCGCTGCCTCTATCACTGGGTGGACTACCCCTCCGCCGAGCGCGAGCTCGCGATCGTCAAGTCGCGGGTGCCCGGCATATCCGCGAAACTGTCGCAGCAGGTCGTCCGTTTCGTGCAGGCGCTGCGCGACCAGGATTTCTACAAGTCGCCCGGCGTCGCCGAGACGCTGGACTGGGCCACCGCGCTGACCGAACTCGACGCCCGCTCGCTGACCCCGCAGGTGGTCGGCGATACCCTCGGCGCGCTGCTCAAGTATCAGGACGACATCGCGCGGATGCAGGGCGACACGCTGCAGAAGGTCTTGAAGGAAGCGACGAGCGAGAACTAGGTCGCGTCGTAACAACGGCGGTAGTGCGTCGTAGATCGGGTTATCCGATGGCCATCAATCATCTCTCGCCCCCGACCGGCCAGATGGCCGACAACGTCGTCGGCTTTGCCCGCGCGTTGCGCGCCGCCGGCATTCCGGTCGGGCCCGGCGCCGTGATCGATGCCATGAACGCGCTGCAGGCGATCGAGATCGGCAATCGCGGCGACGTCTTCACCACGCTGGAAGCGATCTTCGTCAAGCGCCACGAGCACGCGCTGATTTTCGCGCAGGCGTTCGACCTGTTCTTCCGCGCCGCCGAAGAATGGAAGCACATGCTGGATTCGGTGCCGCTGCCGGACCACGCCAGGAAGAAGCCGCCGCCGGCCTCGCGCCGGGTCCAGGAGGCGCTGGCGCAGCCGCAGATGAGCGAGACGCCGCAGGCCCAGGAGCAGGAGTTGCGGCTGTCGGTGTCCGACAAGGAAGTGCTGCAGAAAAAGGATTTCGCGCAGATGAGCGCGGCCGAGATTGCGCAAGTCACCCGCGCGATTGCGCAGATGAAGCTGCCGCAGGCCGAATTGCGCACCCGCCGCTACCAGCCGGACGCGCGCGGCTTGCGGCTCGACATGCGCCGCACCCTGCGCGGCTCCCTGCGCACCGGCGGCGACATCATCGACATCCATCGGCTCGGGCGGATCGACAAGCCGGCGCCGATCGTGGCGCTGCTCGATATCTCCGGCTCGATGAGCGAGTACACGCGGCTGTTCCTGCATTTCCTGCATGCCATCACCGATGCGCGCAAGCGCGTGTCGGTGTTCCTGTTCGGCACCCGGCTGACCAATGTGACGCGGGCTTTGCGCGCGCGCGATCCCGATGAAGCGCTGGCGAGTTGCTCCTCGACGGTGGAGGACTGGGCCGGCGGCACCCGGATCGGCACTTCGCTGCATACATTCAACAAATTGTGGGGCCGCCGCGTGCTCGGGCAGGGCGCCATCGTGCTGCTGATCTCCGACGGGCTGGAGCGCGAGGCCGACGCCAAGCTGGCGTTCGAGATGGACCGGCTGCACCGCTCCTGCCGCCGCCTGATCTGGCTCAATCCCCTGCTGCGCTTCGGCGGCTTCGAGGCCAAGGCGCAGGGCATCAGAATGATGCTGCCGCATGTTGACGAATTCCGCCCGGTACATAATTTGAGTTCGATCGAGGGGCTGATCGCGGCCCTTTCGTCGGCGCCGCCGCCGCATCACCGCAGCCTGATAAGGTCCGCAGCTTGAAAGAGGCTCCCATGCTCAATCGCGACCAGGACATTCTCAAAGCGGCTGAGGACTGGCAGAAGGCCGGTCACGGCGTGGCGCTGGCGACCGTGGTCGAGACCTGGGGCTCGGCGCCGCGGCCCGCGGGATCCAGCCTCGTCATCAACGACGACGGCACCTTTCTGGGCTCCGTCTCCGGCGGCTGCGTCGAGGGCGCCGTGGTCACCGAGGCGCTGGACGTGATCGCCAGCGGCAAACCGAAAATGCTCGAATTCGGCGTCGCCGACGAGACTGCGTGGAATGTCGGCCTGTCCTGCGGCGGCACCATCCGCGTGTTCGTCGAGAAGGTGGGTTAATCGTGAAACTCGAGGTCCTCAAGCAAGTCAACGCCGAGCGCGCCGCGCGCCGGCCGGTCATCCTCATCACCGACACCGAAAACGGCGAGCAGCGGCTGGTCAAGGCCGCCGACATATCAGCCGATCCCTTGCGCGCCGAGCTTTCCAAACAGTTGCGCATGGGCAAGAGCGGCACGGTCGAGGCCGGCGGCAAGAAGCTGTTTCTCAACGTCTACGCGCCGACCGCCAGGCTCGTCATCGTCGGCGCGGTCCACATCAGCCAGGCGCTGGCGCCGCTGGCGCGCTCGCTCGACTATGACGTGACCGTGGTCGATCCGCGCACCGCCTTTGCCAGCCCCGAGCGGTTTCCGGATGTGCCGCTGATCGCCGAATGGCCCGACGTGGCGCTGCCGCCGCTCAACATCGATCACTACACCGCCTTCGTGGCGCTGACGCATGATCCGAAAATCGACGATCCGGCGCTGCTGCACGCCTTCGAACGCGACTGCTTCTATATCGGCGCCCTCGGCTCGCGGAAGACCCACGCCAAGCGCGCCGAACGGCTGAAGGCGCAAGGCGCGCGGGATAGCGACATTGCCCGCATCCACGCCCCGATCGGGCTTTCGATCGGCGCGGTATCGCCGTCCGAAATCGCGGTCTCGATCATGGCCGAGATCACCGCGCAGTTGCGGCTGCCTCCGAAAGAAAAAGAAGCCGCGGCATGAAGTTCGGCCCCGCCAGTCCGGCCGACGCGGTCGGCGGCGTCACCGTCCACACCCTGCGTCAGGGATCGCTGGTGCTGAAGAAGGGCACCACGATCGGTCCCGCCGAGGTCGAGGCGCTCACCAGGGCTGGTGTTGCGGAAATCGTCATGGTGCGGCTTGAGGAGGGCGACGTCTCCGAGGACACAGCTGCCGCCAGCATCGCGCAAGTGGTGGCCGGCGACGGCGTCAACGTCGAGCGCGCCTTTACCGGCCGCGCCAATTTGTTCGCTGGCCGTGCCGGCGTGCTGGTGGTGGATCGCGCCAGGGTCGACCGCATCAACGGCGTCGATGAGGCCATCACCTTTGCGACGCTCGCCGCCTTCAAGCCGGTGGTCGAAGGCGAGATGATCGCCACCGTGAAAATCATTCCGTTCGGCGTTGAGGCGAAACTGCGCGATGCCGCGGTGGCGGCGGCCGGCGGCGGCGCGCTGCGGATCGCGCCCTATGTCATCAGGCGCGTCGGCGTGGTCTCGACCCTGCTGCCGGGACTGGCGCCGAAGGTGGTCGAGAAGACGCTGCGGGTGACGGCGGAGCGGCTGGCGCCGGCCGGCGCTACCATCATGGCCGAGCGCCGCGTGCCGCACGACGAGGCCGCTTTGGCGGCGGCGATCAGGGAATTGCTCGGCCTCGGCGCCGAACTCGTGATCGTGTTCGGCGCCTCGGCGATTGCCGACCGGCGCGACGTGATCCCGGCGGCGATCTCGGGGATCGGGGGTTCAATCGAGCATTTCGGCATGCCGGTCGACCCCGGCAATCTGCTGCTGATCGGCAATGCCGGCGGCGTGCCGGTGCTGGGCGCCCCCGGCTGCGCGCGCTCGCCGGTGGAAAACGGCTTCGACTGGGTGCTGATGCGCCTGCTGGCAGGCCTCAAGGTCACGCGCGCCGAATTGACGGGCATGGGTGTCGGCGGGCTGCTGATGGAAATCGTCACGCGGCCGCAGCCGCGCGAAAGCCTGGTGACCGACAGCAATCGCAATATTTCCGCGGTCATTCTCGCCGCCGGGCGTTCGACCCGGATGGGCGGTCCGAACAAGCTGCTGGCCGAACTCGGCGGCAAGCCGCTGGTGCGGATCGTGACCGAACAGGCGCTGGCCTCGAGGGCGTCCGGTGTGACCGTGGTGACCGGACATCAGGCCGAGCAGGTCGAGAAGGCGTTGGCCGGGCTGAAGGTGAAATTCGTGCGCAATCCGGATTTCGCCGAGGGGCTGGCCAGTTCGGTCAAGGCCGGCATCGCGGCGGTGCCGCCAAATGCCGATGGTGCTGTGATCTGCCTCGGCGACATGCCGCTGATCTCGGCCGACCTGATCGACCGGCTGATCGAGGCCTTCGCGCCCGATCGCGGCAACCTGATCGCGGTACCCGTCAGCGACGGCAGGCGCGGCAATCCGGTGTTGTGGTCGCGCCGCTTCTTCAACGAATTGATGACGCTCGACGGCGATATCGGCGCGCGGCATCTGATCGCGAAACACAGCGAGGCGGTGGCCGAGGTGCCGGTCGAGGGTCATGGCGCCTTCCTCGACATCGACACCCCGCAGGCGCTCGAGGAAGCGCAGCGGGGATAGCCCGCGCAGCGATTTTCAACCTCCCGTTCACCAAGTTGAAACGTCCCCCGGATAGATTCGCCGCCGATTGCCTCGGGGGAGGGGATATTGATCGTTTCGACTGCGAAAGCCCAACGCCGGGCGCTGTTCGTTCTTGTGCTGACTCTGCTGGTCGGTGCGTCGCGCCTGGTGACGGAGAGTTGGGCGGCGGGCGCGTTTGCGGTCGGCAAATGCGGCGCCTATGGCCAGGCCTTTGACTATCCCGCCGAAGCGGCGGCGCGCGCCGCGGCGCTGAAGCAATGCAAGGGCGCGTGCACTGCCGTCACCATGAAGCGCGCCTGCGCGGCATTTGCAGTCGACATGGCCAATCCCTGCGGCGCCCACGGCTATGCGGTCAAGCCGCGGATTTCGAGCTCGCTGAACGCGGCGACCAAAAAGTGCTACGAATTCGGCGGCAAGGAATGCGTGATCCGCGCCTGGGCCTGCGACGCCAAGGGGTAGCTATCTGTCATTCCGGGGCGCGCGGTAGCGCGAACCCGGAATCCCGGTGTTATTTGATCTTGAGATTCCCCGATGCGCAATTGCGCATCTGAGGTTCGCGTCTTCGACGCGCCCCGGAATGACGCTGTCTCACCGGAGCCATTCAAGCAATTCGACTCCAGGATCGCGGTCGTGAGCGCAAGGTGATCGGCAAGACCGTCGACGGGCTGACGTTTCACAGCTGATCTAGATCAAGCCGACGCCCCGGGGCTGTGTCGTACTTATTCAATGAACCGAACAGCCCGGCGAAGCGGTGGGCAGGGCAGGGAACATGACGGCGGTCACCAAAATCGTCTTTATCGGCGCAAGCAGTGCCTCGTTCGGCATCAGCATGTTCCGGGACCTGTTCTCCACGCATGATCTGGCCGGCAGCACGGTGGTTTTGGTCGGCAGGAATGCTGAGCGGCTGGCGCGGGCCGGGCGCGTCGCGAAGCTGCTCAACGAGAAAACCGGCGCGGGATTGAAGATCGAGTGCACCACCGATTGGCGGGCCGCGCTGGACGGTGCGGAGTTCGTCGTCCATTCCACCGCGATCGAGCGCAACCGGCTGTGGAAGCTCGATTGGGAGGTGCCGCGCAAATACGGCATCCGTCACACCCTCGGCGAGAACGGCGGCCCGGGCGGGTTGTTCTTCACCCTGCGCACCCTGCCGGTGGTGTTCGATTTCGTGCGCGAGATGGAGCGGCGTTGCCCGAACGCGCTGTTCCTCAATTTTTCCAATCCGGAAAGCCGCATCGTTCTGGCGCTCGGACAATACAGCAAAATCCGCACCGTCGGTCTCTGTCACGGCATTTTTCTGGCGCGCGATGCGGTCGCCTCGATCATGGGCTTGTCTTCCGAACGGGTCGACGTGTGGGGCGCGGGGCTCAATCATTTCCAGTGCCTGACGCAGATCCGCGATCGGGCGACCGGCGCCGACCTCTATCCGCTGCTGCGCGAAAAGGAGAGGGATTTCGACCCGAAGTTTTCGCCGCTGACGCGCAATCTGTTTCGGGCCTTCGGCTATTGGCTCGGCTGCGGCGACGGCCATGTCGGAGAATACATGGCGTATGGCTGGGAGGCCGGCGAGGGCGGCTTCAATTTCGATTGGGACGAAGGCGAGCGGGCCAAAACCGAAAAGACGATCGACGACGTGCTGGCGGGAAGGGCGGAGATTCCCTGGTGGTGGCTGACCGAATCGGGCGAGCGCGCCGTCACCGTCATCGCCGCGGTGCTGCACAACCGCAAGCAACTGATCGAATCCGGCGTGGTCTATAATCAGCAGGTCATTCCGAACCTCCCGGCCAATGCGGCGGTGGAAGTGCCCGTGATGGCTGACACGGCCGGCATTCATCCGGTTTCGCTCGGCCCGCTGCCCGATCCAGTCGCCAAGCTCATGGCCGTCCAGGTCAATGTGCAGCAACTCGCCGTCGAGGCGGCGGTGCATGCCTCGAAGGAGCTGGCATTGCAGGCGCTGCTGATCGATCCCGTGGTCAATTCCGTCGCCGCCGCGCGCAGCCTGCTCGACGAACTCTGGGAGATCAACCGGCCCCATATCCGCAAGTGCATCTAGCGCGTTTTCCAGCTCGCCCGAACCAGCACGCTTCTAGCGGGGCCTCATGGTTCGAGACGCGCGAAGACGCGCTCCTCACCATGAGGGACTGAGACATCCTGAGGAGCATCGCCAACGGGTCGCGCGAATGCGCGCCCGATGACAGGCTCCGCGATGCGTCTCGAAGGATGGAGCATCTGAGGTGGAAATGCTTTAGCAAAATCGTGCCGCGAGAAGGCGGACGCTGTTAGACCGTGCCCCGATCAGCCGGCGTGCCTTTGCCGGTCACGCGCATGTGAAATTCGAACGTTCCAATCGAAATTGACAATGACTGACCGGTCAGTCATAATTGTCCTATGTCGAACCCAAAGACCAGACCCGGGAAAGCAGCCCCATCGAAGCCGGCCGGCCGCGGGCGCGCGGCAAGGGCCGTCACAGCCGAGGCGCCGGAACCCGCTGTGTCAAAGACCGCGCCGCCCAAGGCTCCAGCCAACCGGGCCGAGCGCGCGGCGGAACGGCGCGCGGCCATCGTCGAGGCGGCGCTGGACGAGTTCATCGCGCGCGGATTTACCGCGACGCGCCTCGACGACGTCGCGAGAAGGGCCGGGGTCGCCAAGGGCACGATCTACCTGCACTTCAAGGACAAGGAATCGATGTTCGAGGAACTGATCCGGACCGCGCTGGTGCCGATGATCAACCGGCTGCATGGGCCGCCGCCGATCGGCGGCTCGGTGCGCGACGTGATCGAGGGCTTTGCCCAGAATTTCATCCGCGAAGTCGCGACCACGCGCCGCGGCGATATCGTCCGCCTGATTGTCGCAGAAGGTCCGCGCTTTCCGGCGGTGGCCGACTTCTACTACCGCGAGGTGGTTTCGCGCGGCCTTGCCGGCATGCGCGCGCTGATCGAACTCGGCATTGCGCGCGGCGAAATCCGGCAGAAGGGCCTGGCGCGCTTTCCGCAGATCATGGTGGCGCCCGCATTGATCGCGGTGATCTGGCAGAGCCTGTTCGCCAGGCATGCGCCGCTGGATGCGACCGAGATGTTTCGCGTCCATCTCGACCTGATTTTTGGCGAACGGAGGACGGCATGACCCCGTCGCGAACGAGACTGTCCATTCTGGCGGCGCTGGCCCTGGCCGCGGTGCTGGCCGGCTGCAACGAGCGCCGCGATCCCGGCTACCAGGGCTGGGTCGAAGCCGACATGATCTTCGTCAGCCCCGATGAATCCGGCCGCGTGACCAAACTGAACGTGCGCGAGGGCGACGAGGTCAAGGCTGGCGCGCCGCTCTATTCCGTGGATGACGATCTGCAAAGGGCCGATCTCAACCAGACCAACGCCACGCTCGCCAACGCGCAGCAGACCTACGACCGCGCCGCCTCCCTGAGCAAGACCGGCTCGGGGACGCAGGCCAATCTCGACGCCGCGGTCTCCGCGCTGCGGGTGGCGGAAGCCCGGGTCAACACCTCGCAGACACGGCTGGCGCGGCGCCGCGGCTTTGCGCCGGTCGGCGGCACCATCCAGCAGATCTACTTCCGCGAGGGCGAGATGGTGCCGGCGCAGCGCCCGGTGCTTTCGATCATGCCGCCCGGCAACATGAAGCTGCGGTTCTTCGTGCCGGAGACCGATCTGCCGAAGCTTGCGGTTGGCGACGAGGTCCGCGTGACCTGCGACAACTGCGCCGCCGATCTCACCGCAAAGATCTATTTCATCGCGACCCAGGCCGAATACACCCCGCCGGTGATCTATTCGCTCGAGGAGCGCAACAAGCTCGTCTACCTGATTCAGGCGCGGCCGAACCGGCCCGACAGCTTGCGCGTCGGCCAGCCGATCAGCGTCTATCTCGGCGCCAGGACGCCGGTGGCGGACAAACGATGACCGCGGCGCCCGTCCACGCAGCCGACGTCGCGATCGACGTCCACGGCCTGTCGAAATCCTTCGGCGGCCGCGAGGTGGTGCATGACCTCTCGATGCAGGTCAGGCGCGGCACCATCTACGGCTTTCTCGGTCCCAACGGATCCGGCAAGACCACCACCATCCGCATGCTCTGCGGCCTGCTGACGCCCGACAGCGGCGAGGGGACTTGCCTCGGCTACGACATTCGCCGCGACGCCGACAAGATCAAGCGCCAGGTCGGCTACATGACGCAGCGTTTCTCGCTGTACCAGGACCTGTCGGTGCGCGAGAATCTGGAATTCGTCGCGCGGCTCTATGGCATGGCCGATGCACGCGGCTCTGCGGCCGACATGATCAAGCGGCTCGGCCTCAACGGCCGCGAGGAGCAGCTCGCCGGCAACCTCTCCGGCGGCTGGAAGCAGCGGCTGGCGCTCGGCGCCTGCACGCTGCCCAATCCGCAACTGCTGCTGCTGGACGAGCCGACCGCCGGGGTCGACCCCAAGGCGCGGCGCGATTTCTGGAACGAGATCCACGCGCTGGCGGCCGACGGTCTGACGGTGCTGGTCTCCACCCACTACATGGACGAGGCCGAGCGCTGCCACGAGATCGCCTATATCGCCTATGGCTATCTGCTGGCGCACGGCACCGTCGATGAGGTGATCGCCAAGTCGGCGCTGTCGACCTGGACGGTGTCGGGCGACGACCTCAATGGGCTTTCGTCGGAACTCGCCGGCAAGCCCGGCGTCGACATGGTGGCGCCGTTCGGCACCTCCTTGCATGTCTCCGGCCGCGACAAAGCGGCGCTCGAGGCCACCATCGCGCCGTACCGCGACAACAAGGCATTGAACTGGCAGCACAGCGAGCCGTCGCTGGAGGATGTGTTCATCGAACTGATGACCCGCTCGAAGGACAATTTCCAATGAGCGTCGCCGAGGCCCCCGACCACAGCCGCGACAGCAAGGAGCCAAGGTTCGGCTTCTGGCGGCGCAGCTTTGCGATGGTGGTCAAGGAATTCATCCAGCTCAGGCGCGACCGTGTCTCGTTCGCGATGATCGTGATGATCCCGGTGATGCAGCTGTTGCTGTTCGGCTTTGCCATCAACACCACGCCGCGCAACCTGCCGACCGCGGTGCTGTTGCAGGAGGACAGCGACCTCGCGCGCTCGATCCTGAAGGCGCTTGAGAACACCGCCTATTTCCGCTTCACCCGGGAAGTGCACGATGTCGCCGAGTTCGACAACCTCTTGCTGTCGGGCAAGGTGCTGTTCGGCGTGGAAATTCCGCGTGGTTTCGAGCGCGCGGTGCGGCGCGGCGACCATCCGGCGCTGTTGGTTGCCGCCGACGCCACTGACCCGGTGGCGGCGGGCTCGGCGATGTCGGCGCTCGGCATCGTGGTGCAGACGGCGCTGCAGCACGACCTGCACATCGGCGATCCGGCATCGCCGCCGTTCGAGATCCGCACCCATGCCCGTTACAACCCGGCGGCGTCGTCGCGGCTGAATATCGTGCCCGGGCTGGTCGGCACCATCCTGACCATGACCATGCTGATCTTCACGGCGCTGTCGGTGACGCGCGAGACCGAGCGCGGCACCATGGAAAGCCTGCTGTCGATGCCGATCACCCCGGTCGAGGTGATGCTCGGCAAGATCCTGCCCTATGTGCTGGTGGGCTTCATCCAGGCCATCCTGATCATCGGCATCGGCGTGCTGCTGTTCGGCGTGCCCGTCAACGGCAGTCTGACGCTGCTGGCGCTGCTCTCGACCCTGTTCATCACCACCAATCTGGCGATCGGCTACACCTTTTCGACCATCGCGCAGAATCAGCTGCAGGCGATGCAGATGTCGATCATGTTCTTTCTCCCCAGCATTCTTTTGTCGGGCTTCATGTTTCCCTTCGCCGGCATGCCGGTATGGGCGCAATATATCGGCGAAGGCCTGCCGCTGACGCATTACTTGCGGATCGTGCGGGCCATCATGCTGAAGGGCGCGACCCTGCCGAATCTGCAATACGATGCCATCGCGCTGCTGGCGCTGATGCTGCTGGCGATGACGATCGCCGTGTTGCGCTTCCGCCGCACGCTCGATTGATGCAGAATGCTGATTGTCATTCCGGGGCGACGCGAAAGCGTCGAACTACGATGTGCAATTGCACATCGGGAGAATCTCGAGATTCCGGGTCCGGTCCTTCGAACCATCCCGGAATGACAACGGAAAATGGGCGCGATGTCATTGTGGGCAAGATGGACAAGCAACAACCGGCGGTGTCGGCCGACTTCGAACAGGCGCTGACCCGCGAAATCCTGCTGACCGAGCGGCTCCGGGTCAAGGCGATCCTCGTCACCATTTCGCTGCTGCTGGTAATGCTGACCGCGGCCTATCTCATCGCGCCCGACGCCATCGGGCGGATCTGGCATGGCCATGTCCCGATCCTGCCATTGTATGCCGTCTTTCTTGCGTTCGCGCTGTTCGAACTGTCGGTGCTGCGCGTACTCGGCCAGCGGCTGGCGCAGGGCCGCGACGTGCCCCATGCGCGGCGCTATCTCGGGGCCCTGATCGAAACCAGCCTGGTCACCGTTGCGCTGTACCTGCAGATGAAGGCGATGGGGCCGGCGCAGGCATTGGCCTTCGTGATACCGCTGGTCTATTTCATCTTCATCATCCTTTCGACCCTGCGGCTCGATTTCTGGCTCTCGACCTTCACCGGCTTCGTCGCGGCGGCGGAACTGTTCGCGATGGCGATGTTCTATCGCCCGGAGCAATTCGCCACCGAGCCGGCGCCCGATCTCGCATTTCATCTCGTCCGCGGCCTCGTCATTCTGGTCTGCGGCATGCTGGCGGGCGCGGTGGGGATGCAGCTGCGCCGGCAGTTCGAGGCCAGCATCGTCGCTGCGACCGCGCGCGACCGCATCACCAACCTGTTCGGCCAGCATGTCTCGCCGCAGGTGGTCGAGCGCCTGCTGACGGAGGGCGCCAGGACCGACAGCGAAATCCGCCAGGTCGCCGTGATGTTCGTCGATTTCCGCAGCTTTACCGCCGGCGCACGGTCGCGCTCGCCGCGCGAGGTGGTTGAGCGTCTCGACGGCGCGTTCGGGGTGCTGGTCGATATCCTCGATCGCCATGGCGGCATCCTGAACAAGTTTCTCGGCGACGGCTTTCTGGCGCTGTTCGGCGCGCCGCTGGAGGCGCCCGACGCCGCGCACCGCGCGGTCGCCGCCGCCCGCGAAATGCTGGCTGCGAACGAGCACATCAACCGGGAAACCAGCTGGCCGCTGCGGATCGGCATCGGCATTCACTTCGGCGAGGTCGTCGCCGGCAATATCGGCTCGCCCCGGCGCAAGGAATACACCGTGATCGGCGATACCGTGAACTTCGCGGCGCGGCTGGAAGCGCTCAACAAGGACTTCAATTCGCAGTTCCTGATTTCGGCCGACGTTCGCGACGCGCTCGGCGATGACGGCAGCGATGCGGTGCCGCTCGGCGAAGTCGCAATCAGGGGCTACGAGCGGCCGATGGCGGTGTGGCAGTTGGGATAGCGTCTGATCTGGTAGATTCTAGACCTGCCTCGCCGTCAGGTTCTCCACCTTCACCCCGTCACGCTCCTCGATGATCTCGGCGATCCACTGCCGGTGGCATTCGCGGTGATCGCGCTCGTAGCAGAGGATGCAGACCGGCCCGGATTTTTTCACCAGCGCCGACAGCTCGTCGAGCTCCTCGCGCGCCTGCGGCGTCTTCAGGTGCCTGGCATAGATCTTGTGCAGCGCATCAAACTGGCCGCTGCGGGCTGCCTCGCGGCCGTCCTTGGGCGTGCCGAGCCCGCGCAGATGCAGGTAGGAAATGCCGCGCTCGTCGAGCCCAGCGGCGAGCTGGTTCTTGGAAAAGCCGGGGCGGCGGGAGGCCGCGACCGCGCGCACGTCCACCAGCAGCTTCACGCCGGCCTGCTCGAGTTCGTCGAGCACCGCCTTGGCCGGCGTCTGTTCATAGCCGATGGTGAAGAGGCGGTTGGTCTTGCGTGCCAAAGCTTTGCGTACCATGTCGGCGTCCCGGCGTTTGCTGTGATCGGCGGAAGGCTATGCCACCGCCCGCCGGATTTCCATAACCGCCGAGGTTATGCATCCATTGTCGCCGGCCGCGGCATGTCGCATAGTCCGCTCCGAAATAAGAGCCTGTCGAAGGCCGGTTTCTATCGGGGGGAATACGATGATCCGATTTCGCCGATCGCTGGCATGGATCGCCGCCATGCTTGCGCCGCTCGCGCTCGGTGCAGCGGCGGCGCAGGCGCAAGGCAGCTATCCCGACCGTCCCGTCAAGATCATCGTGCCCATCGGCCCGGGCGGCAGTTACGACCTGGTCGGCCGCTATCTCGCCGACGTGCTGTCGAAACGCATGGGTCAGACCTTCGTGGTCGAGAACAAGCCCGGCGCCGGCACCGTGGTCGGGACACAGGCCGCGGCCCAGAGCGAGCCGGACGGCTACACGCTCTTGGTCGGCGGGCTCTCCAACATGGCCTTCAACTCGGCGCTTTATTCCAAGCTCGGCTACCAGCCGCTGAAGGATTTCGTGCCGGTCGCGCTGGTCTACAAGTTCGGTTATGTGATGGTCGGCCGCAAGGACCTGCCGCAGGCGAGCCTCAAGGACATCATTGCGGCGGCGAAGGCCAAGCCGGGCTCGATCACGGTGGCGACCGCGGGCGTCGGCACCGGCCAGCATCTGGTGGCGGCCGCCTTCATGAAGGCTGCCGGCGTGAAGTTCCTGGAAGTGCCTTACAAGGGCTCGCCGCCGGCCTTCACCGACCTGCTCGCCGGCCGCATCGATCTGTTCTTCGATTCGATCGCGGCAGGCCTGCCCTACGTGCGGTCGGGGCAAGCGAGGGGCATCGCCGTGCTGTCGTCGAAGCGCAGCCCGCTCGCGCCCGACGTGCCGACGATGTCGGAGGCCGGCGTGCCCGGGCTCGATGTCGATTCCTGGCTCGGCATTTTTGTTCCCGCCAAGACCCCGCCGGAAGCGATCGCCAGATTGCGCAAGGAAATTCGCGCCTCGTTGCCGGATCTCAAGGAGCGTTTCGAAAAGAGCGGCGGCGAGGTGTGGGACCTGCCGGACGACAAGCTCAACGCCTTCGTCGCCTCCGAATACGAGACCTGGACCAGGCTGATCCGCGAGGCCGGCATCAAGCTGGATTGAAGCGGACCTGCACGGCCACATGGTTCGAGACGCGCGGCGTAGCCGCGCTCCTCACCATGAGGGTCTAACAACCTCGTCCTGAGGAGCCGCGCAAGCGCGGCGTCTCGAAGGATGAGGCCACGGTGCTGGAAGTGCTCCAACGCAGCGATCACTTCAACCGCGCGATCAGTTCCATCGCGCCGGCCGGTGCGCGCACCTTGCCCTCGTGGATGACATAGGCGAACACGTCGCGCGGCGTTTTCTTCGCAGGCTTGGGATCGACCCGCGGCAGGTCGTCCGGCTCGCCGCCGCCGGCCCAAATCTGGAAGCGCTTGGCCCAGGCGTCGAGTTGTTTCGGCGGGTAGCAGGTCTTCAGCTCGTCATTGCCCTTCTGCAGCCGGGCATAGACGAAATCGCCGGTGATATCAGCGATCGCCGGATACTTGCCGTGCTCGGCGAACACCACGGGCGTTTCGAACCGGCGCAACAGCGCGATGAAGTCCGGCACGCAAAAACTGTCGTGCCGCACCTCGACCACATGGCGCAGCGCGCGGCCTTCGAGGCTGCGCGGCAGCAGCTCGAGGAATTTGCCGAAATCGGCCTCGTCGAATTTCTTGGTCGGCGCGAATTGCCAGAGCACCGGACCGAGCCGGTCGCCGAGCTCCAGCACGCCGGAATCGTAGAACCGTTTGACCGAATCGCCGGCTTCCGCCAGCACCCGCCGGTTGGTGGCGAAGCGCGGCCCCTTCAGCGAGAACACGAACCCGTCAGGCACCTCGCGCGCCCATTTGCGGAAGCTTTCCGGCTTCTGCGAGCCGTAATAGGTGCCGTTGATCTCGATCGAGGTCAGTTTCGATGCGGCATATTCCAGCTCCTTCGCCTGCGTCAGCTTCTCCGGATAAAACACCCCGCGCCACGGCGCAAAGGTCCAGCCGCCGACGCCGATGTAGATATGGCCGGAGGATTTTGAGGCGGACTTCGGGGATTTGGTCACGGGGAGTCTCGTCGGGAAAGAGGGAAGAAACCTGCCGCATCGACTCTAATTAAGTGAGCCCTGATTGGCCAGTTCACCGTGAGTGGGCCGCGCCGCCGGCGCAGGCTCCCGTCTTGTAAGCCCGCTCCGTCCGGCTAGGATGGGCGATGGCTGGCGACGATCGAACGGCTGCGGGCGAGGCGGCCGAAGTCAATGAACGGCTGAGACGCTTTCTGGAACGTAAGAAACAGGCTTAAGATACCGGCGGCGATGGACGGGCAGGACCGGCGCGTTGCCGATCGACCGGCCTCGGTGAGGCGACCAGGGAAGTAGCAGGATGGACTCGGAATCGATCGCAAAACTGTTGGGCGGAATCATCGCAGCGGTGGTGCTGGTGATCGCGTTCGTCTTTGGACCGGTCGGGCAGATGGGCAAGCCGGCCAAGGAGGCGCAGAAGATCGAGGCGCCGAAGGCCGCGGTTCCGGCCGCACCCGCCGTCCGCGGGCCGGTTGTGCGGGAAGTGCCGCAGTAGCCAGCCCACAGGGGGCCGCGGAGCAGCGGGATTTAGCGCGCCGCCGGCGGCGGCTTCGAAGGCGTGAACGCCTTCATGACAAGGTCGCTGTAGAGTTCGCGAATCTTCCGCGAATCCGCAGTGTAGGTCTCGTAAGCCTGCCTGGCGAATTCGCTCTGGATCTCGAGCGCCTTGTCGAGCGAGCGCACGCCGGAGAGCTTCTCGACAAAGCACCGGGCCTCTTCGAGGGACTTCATGGTGTAGTCGCTGTAGGCCGTCGCGATCGTCTGCAAGCCGATCGGGGGAGTGTTCGCCGGCGCGACCGTACCGGTCGGCGAGGTGTCGGTTGGCGCGGCTGCTGCTTCGACCGGCTCCTTGGCGGCCTGCTGCGGCTCCAGGTTCTGGCTCCGCTGCTGTTGCGCCTTCCGGTTCCGCCGGCCGGACTTTCCCCCTGACTTGTTCTGGTCTGCACCCGACATTTCCTGGATCCCCCGTTTTCCAAATCAAACCAAAGTCGCAAAGTTCGTCATGTTTGCGCTGGAATCGCGGTTCCGGATTGTCCCTTGCGGGGCGCTGGCGTGGTGACATTTGGAAATTCGCATGACCCGGCGCGCGCCTCTGCCCCCTTGCAGAACGGCCCGACCGTTCCTATCTAGTTTCTAACGGCGACGTCGATGCTTCATAGCTCCGGCGCTGGGACGACCACGGAATAGTAAGGCAGCGCCGGATGTACGCGCGCCCTCTGTTCGTGGTCGTTGGCATTTTTGGGCCTGTTTTGGCCCGTTTTGAGCCCCCGGACCGCGCTTTTTCGGCCCGTCGCCCTGGGGCCTCCCTTGGCCTCCCTTGGCTTCCCCCGACGCTATCGGATATACGCTGGCGGCATGAATGAAGCCATCAGACCGGGCCCCGAAACCCAGCCGCAATCAGCTGTTGCGCCCCGGATTTCGGTCATCGTCCCCACCTTCAACGAACGCGACAACGTCACCACGCTGTACCGACGGCTGGAGGCGACGTTCGCCGGCATTCCCTTCGAAGTCATCTTCGTGGACGACAATTCCCCCGATGGAACCTGGGAGGTGGTGCGCGGCCTGGCGCGGGCCGATACCCGCGTCCGCTGCATCCGGCGGATCGGCCGGCGCGGCCTGTCCGGCGCCTGCATCGAGGGCATCCTGGCTTCCAGCGCGCCGTGCGCCGCCGTGATCGACGCCGACCTGCAGCATGACGAGACGCAATTGCCGAAGATGCTGGCGCTGCTGCAAAGCGGTGAATTCGATCTCGTGGTCGGCAGCCGCTACATCGAAGGCGGCAGCGCCGACAGTTTCAACCGGCAGCGGGCCGGGGCCAGTCAGCTTGCCACCGAAGTCGCCAAACGGGTGCTGCGGGTGAAGATCGCCGATCCCATGAGCGGCTTCTTCATGATTCGTCGCGACCGCTTCGAGCAACTGGCGCCGCAGCTCTCGACCCAGGGCTTCAAGATACTGCTCGACATCGTCGCCACCGCGCGCGGCGAACTGCGGGTCAAGGAAATTCCCTTCACCTTCGGCACCCGGCTGCACGGCGAGAGCAAGCTCGATTCCATGGTGGCGCTGGATTTTCTCGGCCTCGTGCTGGCGAAGCTGACCAACGACGTGGTGTCGCTGCGCTTCCTGCTGTTCGCGATGGTCGGCTCGATCGGCCTCGTCGTGCACCTGGCAACGCTGAAGATCGCGCTCGACGTTTTCAACGTGCCGTTTCCGCACGCGCAGGCGGCCGGTGCGGTCGTCGCCATGACCAGCAATTTCATCCTCAACAATTTTCTCACCTATCGCGACCAGCGGCTGAAGGGTTTTGCGATCCTGCGCGGCTTGTTGCTGTTTTATCTGGTCTGCAGCGTCGGCCTCGTCGCCAATGTCGGCGTCGCGTTCTCGGTCTACGATCAGGAGCCGATCTGGTGGCTCGCGGGTGCCGCGGGCGCGCTGATGGGTGTGGTATGGAATTACGCGATGTCCGGGTTGTTCGTCTGGCGCAAGCGATGATCGGAAAATGAGTTCGAACGAGGCGCGACTCGCCCGCAACACGGCGCTTACGGTGCTGGCGCTGGTGGTGTTGCGGCTGGTCGCCGCCGCCTGGACGCCGCTGACCTTCGACGAGGCCTATTACTGGATGTGGTCGAAGCATCTGGCCTTCGGCTATTACGATCATCCGCCCGCGGTGGCGTTCGTGATCCGCGCGGGCACCATGATCGCGGGCGACACCGAACTCGGCGTGCGGCTGGTTTCGATCCTGCTGGCGCTGCCGATGAGTTTTGCGGTGTACCGCACCGCCGCGATCCTGTTCGGCGGCCAGCGGGTGGCGGCGACCGCCACCGTCCTGCTCAACCTCACTTTGATGGCCGCGGTCGGCACCCTGATCGTCACGCCGGATGCGCCGCTGCTGGTGGCCTCGAGCTTCGTGCTGTTCTTTCTGGCCAAGGTGCTGGAGACCGGGCGCGGCGCCTGGTGGCTCGCCGTCGGTGCTGCGGTCGGCACCGCGCTGCTCTCAAAATACACCGCGATGTTTTTCGGCGCGGCGATCTTGATCTGGCTCGCGGCGGTTCCGAAATTGCGGCGCTGGCTGGTCTCGCCCTGGCCCTATCTCGGCGGGCTCGTGGCACTGGCGGTCTTTTCCCCCGTGATCCTCTGGAACGCCGATCACCACTGGGTCTCCTTCATCAAGCAGATCGGCCGCGCCAGGATCGAGGATTTCCGGCCGGCCTTCATCGGCGAATTGGTTCCGACCCAGGTCGCGTTCGCGACGCCGCTGGTATTCATCCTCGGCGCGATGGGGCTTCACGCCCTGGTCTGGCGCGATGCCGGAGCGTTCGCGGCGCGGATGCTGGTCAACACCATGTTCTGGACCATCGTGGTGTATTTCATCTGGCATTCGCTGCATGCCCGGGTCGAGGCCAACTGGTTCGCGCCGGTCTATCCGGCATTTGCGATCGCCGCCGCAGTCGCCGCGCATCTGACGCGATGGGACCCGCGCCGCCAGCGCCTCGCCGATTTCTGCCTGCGCTGGGCGGCGCCGTCGGCGATCCCCATGTTCGTGCTGCTGATCGTGCAGGCCGATACCGGCGTGCTCACGGGCTATCGCCGCGACGCTACCGTGCGCAGCGTCGGCGTCGGCTGGCGCGAACTGGCCGGCGAGATCGAGGCGGTGCGCGTCCGCACTGGCGCGACCTGCGTGCTGGCGCCGGACTATGGCACCACCGGATGGCTCGCCTTCTATCTGCCCAAGGGAAGTTGCGTGGTGCAGCCGACCCAGCGCATCCGCTGGGTCAACATGCCCGAACCGTCCGAGGCGCAGTTGTCCGGCAAGCTGCTGTTCATCGACGAGGCGCGGCCCGCCGGCCGGCGCTATTTGCAGCAAAATTACGCGAGGGCCGAGAAGGTCGCCGAACTCACGCGCAAGCGCGGCCCGCTCACCATCGAAACCTATTCGCTCGAGTTGCTGGAATCCCCGAAGGGCAGCGTGCTCGACCGCTCGCCGCCGCCGGAACTGCAGTAGGGGCGGGGGCCTTTTGCGGCTCGTCATTGCCGGGCTTGACCCGGCAATCCATCTTCTTCGCAAGAGTCTCTTGAAGTCGGATGGATACGCGGGTCAAGCCCGCGTATGACGACCGGAAAATATTTCTTCCATCCCGTCGGTTCGATGCCTCCCCGAACGTCTTATAGCAAACCCCACTCGAACGGAGGTCATGCCATGAGCAGTTCCACTCTGAAGGTCGCCGGCCATTCCAGCCTGAAACCCGCCGCTGAACTCGCGCGCGCCAGCGGCATGCGTTTTCCCAACGAGAGCGCCGAATATCGCCGCGCCCGCGAGGCGCTGTTGGCCGAGGAGATCGAGCTCCGCCGCCACATCGAGCGCGTGGCCGCGCAGCGCCGCGCACTGCCGCCGGGCGGCGAGGTCAAAAAGAACTACGCCTTCGAGGGCGAGAGCGGCAAGACGTCGTTCGCCGGCCTGTTCGGGGACAAGGATACGCTGGTCGTCTACAGCTACATGTACGGCCCGCAGCGCGAGCGGCCGTGCCCGATGTGCACGTCGCTGTTGTCGGCGTGGGACGGCGAGGTGCCGGATATTGCGCAGCGCGTCGCACTTGCCATCGTCGCGCGCTCGCCGATCGCGCGGCTGGTCGCATTCAAGCGCGAGCGCGGCTGGCATCATCTGCCGCTCTATTCCGATATCTCAGGCGAATTCAGTCGCGACTATCATGCGCTGACAACGGACGGCGGCGACGATGCGGCGTTCAACGTGTTCACGCGGCGCCAGGAAGGGAACGGTGTCACAATCAGGCATTTCTGGGGCGGCGAGATGAACGGCGCATCCGCCGATCCCGGCCAGGATCCGCGCGGCGCGCCCGATCTGATGCCGCTGTGGACCATCCTCGACGTCACGCCCGAAGGCCGCGGCGCCGACTGGTATCCGAAGCTGAATTATTGAATTCGGAACGTCGTAAAACCGCATGAATATGCGGCCGATTCACTGAATCGGCCGCGCCGTTAACCATGCCCAATAACCGCCCACACTTAATCCGCATTTAACTAAAAGTCGCCTTAATGACGCTCCGCGCCTCTGCGAAACGCTCTGCCGGAACTTTCGATCCGGTGCTGCGAAGAGGAAAAAAGTGGAACTTGTCTGGGTACGAGGCGAATGAGTTATAGTACGAGTGCGTCCAGCCAGTTCGCGGCCTCGAAGCGAAAAAAATCCCGTAAAGCTATTCCTAACCATGTTTTCGGAAGCGCCGCGGTCGCGTGCCTGGTGGTCGGCTGCGCCTGGAATCTCTATACGCATGTTTTCGGCGCCAACATCTATCCGACCATGGCCGGCGGAAATTTCGATGCGCCGGTGATCCGGCGTCCGCAGGCCGTCGCGGCCCCGACCCCGCAAGCGATCGTCAACACCGTGTTCGCCGCCTTGCCCGAACCGACGCCGGTCGTCTCCGCACCTGCTGCGATCGCATCCGCCACATCGCTGATGTTCCGCGATCGTTTCGCAGCCGCTGCGCCGCAGTCGGTCGAGCCGCAGCCGCAGCCGCAAGCCGAGACGATGAAGCTCGCTTCAGCGTCACAACAGGTCGAAGCGGCGAAGCCGAAACCAAGCGCGCCGGCGCCTGCCAAGGTTGCCGCACTGGCGCCGGCGACGGATCCCATCGAAGCCAAGCCGGCGAAGGGCGCGGCGGCCTCCGTCAAGGACATGACGCAGCGTGCCAAGGCGGCTGTGATGTCGATTGCTTCCGGCGGCAAGCCCAGCATGGTCGAGAAATTGTGGGGCAAGGAACCGTCGCGCGGATCGCTGCTGTCCTACGCTTCCGCCGATGTCAGCGCGACCGGCAGCCTGCCCAGGGAACAGAACCCGATGCTCGGGGGATCGGCGCCCTACGATCGCTCGACCGCAGTCTACGACATTGCGGCGCGCAAGGTCTATCTGCCCGACGGCACCGTGCTGGAAGCGCATTCCGGGCTCGGCGCCAAGATGGACGACGTGCGTTACGCACATGTGCGGATGCAGGGCGTGACGCCGCCGCATATCTATGAACTGACCCCGCGCGAGGCACTGTTCCACGGCGTGCCGGCGCTTCGGCTCAATCCGATCGGCGGCGAGGACAAGATCTTCGGCCGCACCGGGCTGCTCGCGCATACCTACATGCTCGGCCCCAACGGCGACTCCAACGGCTGCGTGTCGTTCAAGGACTACTACGCATTCCTCGACGCCTACCGCAACCGCGGCATCAAGCGGCTGGCGGTGGTGGCACGGGTGGAGTGAGGGGGCGCGGCTACGGCAGCTTCTTCATCCCGGCTACGCCAGCGCGTCGCCCTCGCGGGCGATGATCGCGAAGCGGTCGGATAGCTCGACCAGCGCCACGTCGTGAACCGTTGCGGCGGCAATTGTACCGCCGCGGCCGTCGGGAAGGTCGCGCGTGGCGCAGCTGTTGGCGTCGATGGTGACGCGAAAGCCGAGATCGAGCGCCGCTCGCGCCGTGGAGCTGACGCACATATGCGTCATCAAGCCCACGAGGATGATGTTCTTGCGCCCGGTCGCGGCTAGGCGCGGCTGCAGATCGGTTCCCGCGAACGCATTGGGCAATTCCTTCTCGACCACCGGCTCGCCATCCAGCGGAGCCAGCGCGGATACGATCGCGCCACGCTCGGCGGCGCGGTCGAACAGGCTGCCGGGCCGTCCCTTGTGCGCGACGTGAAAGATCGCGGCCCCGCTGTTCCGCGCCCGCGCCAGCAGTTTTGCGGCGTTTGCGATCGCCGCATGGGCATCGGGCAGAGCGAGCGGGCCTGCGAGATATTCGTTCTGCAGGTCGATCAGAACGAGGGAGGCGTCGCTCAGCTTGGGAAGGCTGAGGTCGGCGCCGGCGAGCTGAAGCAGGGTCTTGGCGACGGTCATGGTTGCAGGATTCCCGATTGCGGGTTGCCGATGGCCGAACATAGCGTAATGGAGCCTGCTTTCACGCAGGAAATGCGCGACCCATGGCTGCAATATTGCAGGAAGGGGCGGCGTCGTGATAACGCAGAGCATGAACTGGGATGATCTCCGCATCGTTGCCGCGGTCAGGGACGAAGGCACCTATGCCGGCGCCAGCGCGCGGCTGCGGATCGACGAGACGACGGTAGGCCGGCGTCTGGCGCGCATCGAGCGCGCGCTGGGCCTGAGATTGTTCGAGGCCGTCGACGGGGTGCGCAGGCCGACGCGGCAATGCGAGGCGGTTCTCGCGCATATCGAGGCGATGGCGGCGCACGTTGCCGACATCGGCAAGGTCGGCGAGAGCTTGGCCGGTCTGACCGGGCGCTTCCGGATTGCGTCCACCAGCGCCATTGCGGAGGAACTGCTGGCTCCGCGCGCCTGCCGTTTGCTGGTGGCGAACCCGGGCCTGACCCTGCATTTCCTTACCTCCAGCGAGAACGTGAAATTCTCGCGCTGGGGCGCCGATCTTGCCATTCGCCTGCGAAAACCCGACAAGGGCGATTTCACGATTTCGAAGCTTGCTGAAGTCAGGCTGTATTTTTTCGAGCCGGCCGCCGCGCCCGATTTCGAGCCGGCGATCTGCAGCTATCCTGATGACCTCGACCTCACTCCGGAATCCCAGTTCCTGAAGGCGAGGGGACTGCAACAACGCGCGCGCTGCATCACGGACAATGTCCGCATCATCAAAACGCTGATCCAGAGCCATCAGGCCATCGGCATCCTGCCCGAACATTCCTGCGAGGATTTGCTGTCGGACCGCGGCCTGCGCGCCACGCTGCTGCCGCGGCGCCGCGACGTTTGGCTCCTGGTGCAGAACCACCTCAAGCGCGATCCCGCGGCGCGCGCCGCGATCGATTGGGTTCGCGGCTGCTTTGAGGAATTTTCGAAGGCGTAGGCGGGAACGCGCGGGCCGTCATTCGCGATTCCGGGGCGGCGCCAAACAACGCATTTCATGCACATGTACGGATGCAGGGCGTGACGCGGCGGCATATCTATGAACTGACCCCGCGCGAAGCTGGAATGTCTTGAACGGCTGGTGAAGAAGGTTAGCCGCATCGACCTTCGCGCGAGCGACGAGCAGAGTTTTGATGCCATGCTCACCAGGCGGGTCTGCCTGAAGCCCGCGGAGACGGGGCGGACATTCTGCAGTCCGAAAATCGAATTCATCAAGGATTCATGCGCGCGAACCACAGCGATCGGCCGGTCACCGCCAGTGTTACCCAAATCACATTTCCCGACCTCTGTTCATGATCGTCTGCACTCACCCGCGATGCGGGCGAACATGAAAGGAAGTCAACATGCGACACTCGATCGTTAAATTTGTGATCGCGGCTTTGATTGCGGTTACCGCGACCTATGCCGGTATGTCGGCCGGCTCGGCCCGGGGCAACATGGACGGCACCGGTGGCATGACCGGAATGGGAGACGGTAGCGGCGGCGGCATGGGCGGCGTCAGGAAGTAGCCCAGCTGCTGATCCCAGCCGAAGAGTGACGTCGCATAAAGCAATCGAACGCGGCGTCATCTGAGGTGACACCGGAAAGCCCCGGTGCTCAAGCACCGGGGCTTTCTTGGAAGCACGCTGAAACGATCCCCATCGCGCGACCTTTGGACGAGTGGTTGCGCTCCGCCCGTGTCGAACGGGCATTTTACCGATACCTGAAAGGGATGAACATGACCGTATTTGATCGCACGATAGGCCAGGCGCCGAAAGCAATTGCCTCCGACAGTTTGAGGCTGGCGACCTTCATCGCTGCGATTTTCGCCAGCGCGGCGCTGCTGTTCTCGGTGGAGCCGATGTTTACGAAGATGGTACTTCCGCGATTGGGGGGCTCCGCTGCGGTCTGGACGACGGCGACCGTGTTCTTTCAGGCGATGTTGCTGGCCGGCTACGTCTACGCGCACCTGCTGATGCGATTTGTGCCGCTGCGGCTGGCGCTCGTCATTCATGTGATCGTCACGGCAGCGGCCTGCGCGGCGCTGCCGCTTCACATTGCCGCCGATTGGGGCCGTCCGCCCGCGGAGGGCGAAACATTCTGGCTGATTGGGCTCTTCACCGCGTCGATCGGATTGCCGTTCTTTGCGCTCAGCGCCAACGGACCGCTGCTTCAGGCGTGGTTTGCCCGCACCGATCATCCTTCTGCGCAGGATCCCTATTTCCTTTATGTCGCGAGCAACATCGGCAGCTTCCTGGCGTTGGTTTCGTATCCGTTCGTGGTCGAGCCGTTTGTCGGGCTTGGCGCCCAGACCTGGTTCTGGACCGTCGGCTTTTATGGCCTGATCGCGCTGATTGGCGGCTGCGCAACGCTATCGCTACGATCGCGGGTTTTGCCGAGCCACACAGTTACGGTCGAGGCGCTCGCCGCGCCGCCGAGCTGGCGCAATGTGGCATCCTGCATCGGGCTGTCGGCGGTGCCCTCGGGTCTCTTGCTGGCTGTAACCGCGTATATGTCGACCGACGTGGCCGCCGTACCGCTGTTCTGGGTGCTGCCGCTCGCGCTTTATCTGTTGAGCCTGGTCATCGCCTTCCAAACCCGCCCCCTCATACCGCATTGGCTGGTGGTCAGGGCATTCCCGGCCTTCATCCTGTTGCTGGTCGTCTTCGTCAGCATCAATCCGGTCGAATGGCTGATCAGCTCGCTGAGCGTCCATATCGCTGCGTTCTTCGTGACGGCGCTGATGTGCCACGGCGAATTGGCCCGCCGGCGGCCGGCGGCGCGCTATCTGACCAATTTCTACATCTGGCTTTCGAGCGGCGGACTGATCGGCGGTATCACGACAGGACTGGTGGCGCCGCATCTGTTCACTTGGGTCGCGGAGTATCCGATCCTGATCGTGCTGGCAATCCTGTGCGTCCCGCCGGCCACCGCCTCGATAGGCAGGGCCTTGACCGACAGCGCTATGCGGAAATTGCTGCTCGTCGCGCTCACGGCGGCGGCGCTCGCTGTGTTCGTCCTGAAGTGGGTTGACATCCAGTTCGACACCGCGTCGATCATCGTCATGAACGGGTTATTGCTCGGCGCGACGGTCTACTACTGGCGTGCGCCAGTTTCTTTTGCGGCGATCATCGCCTTCATCTTCTTCACCAACGCGTATGGTTTCCACTACGGCCGGGAAGGTTACGTCGTCCGCAATTTCTTCGGCGTCCTCAATGCCGCTGAAACCAGCGATGGCCGGTTTCGTGTGCTCTGGCACGGCACCATCGGCCAAGGTTCGCAACGAATCCGTGACGACCTCGGCGTTCGCGTGACGGGTCGCCCCGAGATGGTGGCGGAGTTCTTTGACGGCGCTGGCATTGCGCAAACCGTCGATGCGGTTCGCGCCCGGGTCGGAGGTCCCATCAAGATGGCCGTGATCGGACTTGGCACGGGAGCGCTGACCTGCCGCACCAAGCCCGGCGATAGCGTGACATTCTATGAGATCGATCCGGACGTCATCCGCGTCGCTCGCGATCCAAAACTGTTCAACTACATTTCGGAGTGCGGGCCGGGGACGGAGATCGTGCAGGGTGATGCGCGGCTGACGCTGTCGGATGCTTCCGCCGAGCCCTACGACCTGATCTTCATCGACGCATTCCTCGGTGCAGCAATCCCGATCCATCTGCTGACCCGTGAGGCCATGGCGATGTACTTTGGCAAGCTCGCTCCGAACGGCATCGTGGCCGTGCACGTCTCGAACCGCAACATGGAACTCGCCTCCGTTGTGGCCGGCGTCGCCGAAGCCAATGGTGCTATCGCGCGCTACTATCGCGGCGGCGACGTGCAAGAGAGCGTTCATGAAAACAAATGGGTGCCGAAGGTAGTGGCGGTGGCACGCGGCGAACAGGATTTTGGTGGGCTGGCGAAGTCGCGATACTGGCCGGTCCTGCATCGTGACCCGGCGCAGGATGTCTGGTCGGACGACTATTCCAACGTGCTGGGTGCCCTGATGCGCAAATGGAATGAACGAGCAGGATTGGCGGCGATATCGCTCAATAAATAGCGGCCCGAAAGAAAAACCCCGGCATCGCTGCCGGGGTTTTGCATTCCTGTGTAGTCGCCTTGAGTGGCTGGACTTAGAAGTCCATGCCGCCCATGCCGCCGCCCGGGGGCATGCCGCCGCCGGCCGGAGAGTTCTTCTTCGGCAGTTCGGCGATCATGGCTTCGGTGGTGATCAAGAGAGCCGCAACCGAGGCTGCGTTCTGGATCGCCGCGCGAACCACCTTGGTCGGGTCGATGATGCCCTTGGTGACCAGGTTGCCGTATTCGCCGTTCTGCGAGTCGAAGCCGTAGGCGTACTGATCCTTCTCGAGGATCTTGCCGACGATGACGGAGCCGTCTTCGCCCGCGTTGATTGCGATCTGGCGGGCCGGCGCGGACAGCGCCTTGCGCACGATCTCGACGCCGGTCTTCTGGTCGTCGTTCTGGGTCTTGATGCGCTTGAGCTGCTCGGAGGCGCGCAGCAGAGCGACGCCGCCGCCCGGCACGATGCCTTCTTCGACCGCCGCACGGGTCGCATGCATCGCGTCATCAACGCGATCCTTGCGCTCCTTGACCTCGACCTCGGTCGCGCCGCCGACGCGGATCACCGCGACGCCGCCGGCGAGCTTGGCCAGACGCTCCTGCAGCTTCTCGCGGTCGTAGTCCGAGGTGGTTTCCTCGATCTGTGCCTTGATCTGATGCACGCGGGCTTCGATGTCGGCCTTCTTGCCGGCGCCGTTGACGATGGTGGTGTTCTCCTTGTCGATCATCACCTTCTTGGCGCGGCCGAGCATCTGCAGGGTCACGTTCTCCATCTTGATGCCGAGGTCTTCCGAGATCGCCTGGCCGCCGGTCAGGACAGCGATGTCCTGCAGCATGGCCTTGCGGCGATCGCCGAAGCCCGGCGCCTTGACGGCGGCAACCTTGAGGCCGCCACGCAGACGGTTGACGACGAGGGTGGCGAGAGCTTCGCCTTCGACGTCTTCCGCGACGATGACGAGCGGCTTGCCGGTCTGCACCACGGCTTCCAGCAGCGGAAGCAGTTCGTTCAGGTTGGAGAGCTTCTTCTCGTTGATCAGGATGTAGGCGTCGTCGAATTCGACGCGCATCTTGTCGGCGTTGGTGACGAAGTAGGGCGAGATGTAGCCGCGGTCGAACTGCATGCCTTCGACGACGTCGAGTTCGGTCTCGAGCGACTTGGCTTCTTCAACCGTGATGACGCCCTCGTTGCCGACCTTCTTCATGGCGTCGGCGAGGAACTTGCCGATTTCGGAGTCGCCGTTGGCGGAGATGGTGCCGACCTGGGCGATTTCCTCGTTCGAGGTGACCTTCTTGGAGTTCTTGACGAGGTCGGCGACCACGGCTTCGACAGCCAGATCGATACCGCGCTTCAGGTCCATCGGGTTCATGCCGGCGGCAACCGACTTGGCGCCTTCACGGACGATCGCAGCCGCGAGCACGGTCGCGGTGGTGGTGCCGTCGCCGGCAGCATCCGCCGACTTCGAGGCCACTTCGCGCACCATCTGGGCGCCCATGTTCTCGAACTTGTCCTCGAGCTCGATCTCCTTGGCGACGGTGACGCCGTCCTTGGTGATGCGGGGAGCGCCGAACGACTTGTCGAGCACGACGTTGCGGCCCTTGGGGCCGAGCGTGACCTTCACCGCGTTGGCGAGGATGTCGACGCCGCGCAGCATGCGATCGCGGGCATCAACGCCGAATTTGACTTCTTTAGCTGACATTTATTTGTCTCCGTTTGAACTGGATCCTCATCCTGAGGAGCCCGGAGGGCGTCTCGAAGGATGAGATGAGTTGAGCATGGGGCTCATCCTTCGAGACGCCGGCTGCGCCGGCTCCTCAGGATGAGGGAACGGACGCGGCTTACGCGGCCTTCTTCTTGGTGGCGGGAACGTCGGTGAGGACGCCCATGATGTCGCTTTCCTTCATGATCAGCAGTTCCTGACCATCGAGCTTGACCTCGGTGCCGGACCATTTGCCGAACAGCACGCGGTCGCCGACCTTGAGGTCGATCGGGATCAGCTTGCCGGCTTCGTCGCGGCCGCCCGGGCCGACGGCGGTGATTTCGCCCTGCGAGGGCTTTTCCTTGGCACTGTCCGGAATGATGATGCCGCCTGCGGTCTTCTCTTCGGCGTCGATGCGCTTGACCACGACGCGGTCGTGAAGCGGACGGAATTTCATGCAGTCCTCCTAAGATTTTGAAGATGTTAGAGTTTTTAAAAAATTAGCAGTCCCGTCCAGCGAGTGCCAGCGGGGCGCTCTGGACATAGGGCTGGTTTGTTGCGGGGACAAGGGCTTCTAGCAGAAAAACTGGCACTCAAATATGGCGCCTGCCAAAATCGTTCATCATCATTAATTCCGGCGGCCAAACCGGCGAAAGCCATATTAGCACATGCGGTAAGCTGCTGCTAACGCGGCCTTTTTCAACAAATCGTTAAACATTTAGGCTTGTGATGGGCGGGTCGCGTGCGTCACATTTCTCTCATGTGAGCGCATCTCCGCCGGGGTGGCTCCGGTTGGTGGCCACCACGTGAATGCGCTCCAGCAATGGAGGTTGGCATGGTTTCGCGGGTTGGAGTTGTTTCCGACGACTTTCGGAAGCAGGTGCTGGGTTACGGGCTGACGACGGCGCAGATCCTGTATCGGATGCCGGATCATCCGTCGCTGCTGCAGACCTACGTCTGGCAGAACTACGATCTGTTTCCGAAATTTCCGGCGCTGAAGGATTTCCTCGTCTTCTGGCAGGAGAGGCTCGAAGGCCCGCTGTTCTCGGTCACGGTGGCGCATTCCAAGCTGATCAAGCCCGCCGAGCTGCGCGCCGTCGACGGCGTGTTCCGGCTGCATTGACACGGGGCAGGGTGGGCGCGGCGCGAGCGCGCTTTGGCCCACCCCGCGAAGCCCAAATTGTGCTAGCCTCTTTCCTCCATTCGGAAAGGGAGAGCACCAATGGCCCAGAAGAAGCCGAAATCGCGCGCCGCGTCGAAGACCGCCGCGTTGAAGAAATCGCCGGCGCGCAAGACCGCCGCCAAGAAGACAGCGGCCAAATCCACCGCGCGAAAAACCATCAAGGCCAAGGACCGCAAGACCAAGGCGCGCGCGGTGCCTGCCGCCAAGCGCGCCCGCCCGAAGCAGCGCGTCGCCGTCAGCCATCATCGTGAAGAAGATTTCAAGGCCGATGGCTTGCGCGCCTATGCGAAATACCGCGATCTCGGCTTCGCCGATGCGACCCAGGGCCTGGCGCAGGCGCATGTGATCCGGCTGGTCGGACCGTGCGATCCCGATGAGGTTTCGAAACTGCACTTCCACGATGTCGAATTCCAGATGGTCTATGTCCTCAAAGGTTGGGTGAAGACCTACATGGAGGGACAGGGCGAGACCCTGATGGAGGAGGGCAGCGCCTGGATCCAACCACCCCGCATCAAGCACCTGATCATGGATTATTCCGACGACGTCGAACTGCTGGAAGTGATCCTGCCGGCGGAGTTCGATACCGTCGAACTGACGGCGTAAGCCGTCATTCCGGGGCGGCGCGAAGCGTCGAACCTCAGATGTGCAATGGCACATCGGGGAATCTCGAGATTCCGGGTTCAGCCCGGAGCCTGTCATCGGGCGGCGCGAAAGCGCCGACCCGTTGGGGCTGCCCCGGAATGACGACAACTAATTCAACACCCCGACGATCGCGCCCATCAGGCAGGTCGTCAGCGTGCCCGACACGATCGACTTCAGGCCGAGCGCATTGATCTCGCCGCGGCGCTCCGGCGCCATGGTGCCGAGGCCGCCGATCATGATGCCGAGGCTGCCGAAGTTGGCGAAGCCGCACATCGCGTAAAGCATGATCAGCCGGGAGCGGGGATCGAGCGCGTCGGGGCCGAGCTTCGACAGATCGACATAGGCGATCAGCTCGTTCAGCGCGGTCTTGATTCCCATCAGGCTGCCGGCGGTGACCGCCTGCGGCCACGGCAGGCCCATCAGCCAGCACACCGGCGCCATGACATAGCCGAGCACCCGCTGCATCGAGATCTCGGCGCCGCCGATGGTGGGCAACAGGCCGAGGATGGCGTTGGCGAGATAGACCAGCGCCACCAGCACGATCAGCATCGCGATGATGTTGAGCAGGAGTTCGAGCCCGGCGGTGGTGCCCTTGACGATCGCGTCCATGGTGGAGGAGGCGTGGATGTCGGGATCGATCAGCCCGCCGCCGGTGCGCTTGTCCGAGGTCTCCGGCACCATGATCAGGCTGATCAGGATCGCCGCGGGCGCGCCGAGCACCGAGGCGATGACGAAATGCACCGCGGCATCCGGGATCAGCGGCGCCAGCAGGGTGGCGTACAGCACCAGCACGGTGCCGGCGATGCCGGCCATGCCGCCGGTCATCACCAGAAAAAGTTCGCTGCGCGTCAGCCGCGCCAGATAGGGCCGGATGAACAGCGGCGCTTCGACCATGCCGAGGAAAATATTGGCGGCGGTGGAGAGCCCGACCGCGCCGCCGACCCGAAGCGTGCGCTCCAGCAGCCACGCCATGCCGCGCACGACCGGCGGCAGGATCCTCCAGTAGAACAACAGCGTGGTGAGCACGCTCATGACCAGCACGACCGGCAGCGCCTGGAACGCCAGGATGAAGGCGGCGCCCGGCGCCTTCGGGTCGAACGGCAGCGCGGCCCCGCCGAGATAGCCGAACACGAAGGAGGTCCCGGCGCGGGATGCTGCGGAGACGGCGCCGACGGCGTCGTTGATGACGCCGAAGCCATGCGCCACGAACGGCAGCTTGATCAGCGCCAGTGCGGTGAGAAAGGTCACGGCGAGCCCGATCGCCGCCTGCCGCAGCGACACCGCGCGGCGGTTCTCGCCGAACGCCCACGCGATCAGAAGCAGCGCCAACACGCCGAACGCCGATTGCAGCTGCAGCATGATTCCCCCGCGGCCCCGGGGGGATTATGGGGGCAGGGCCGTCAGGTGTGCAATGCCGTTGGTTAGTGTGTCATTGCGAGCAATGACGGGGTGAGCGCGCTGCTTACCCCCGCCCCACGAACGGCATCTTCGTCGCCATGACCGTCATGAACAGCACGTTGGCGTCGAGCGGCAGCCCGGCCATGTAGGCCACGGCGTCGCCGACCGCCTTGGCGTCCATCCGCGGCTCCGGGATCTTGCGGCCGTCGGGCTGCAGCACGCCGGCGACCATGCGGTCGGTCATCGGGGTCGCGGCGTTGCCGATGTCGACCTGACCGACCGCGATGTCGTACATGCGGCCGTCGAGATTGGTCGCCTTGGTCAGGCCGGTGATGGCGTGCTTGGTGGAGGTATAGGCCGCCGAGAACGGCCGCGGTGCGTGCGCCGAGATCGAGCCGTTGTTGATGATGCGGCCGCCGCGCGGGGTCTGGTCCTTCATGATCCGGAACGCATGCTGCGTGCACAAAAACGGCCCGGTCAGATTGGTGTTCACCACCGCCTGCCATTGCTCGAGGCTCAGATCCTCGAAGTTCACCGGCGGCGCGCCCATACCGGCATTGTTGAAGAGCACGTCGAGCCGGCCGTAGGTGTCCATCACCTTGGCGAACAGCGCTGCGATCGAGCCGGGATCGGTCATGTCGGCGGACACGCACAGGCTCTTGCCGACATTGTCGCCGAGCTTTTTGGTTTCTTCCAGCATTTCCATGCGGCGTCCGGTGAGCACCACCGTGAAGCCCGCGTTCATCAGCGCCAGCGACGCCGCGCGTCCGACGCCGGTGCCTGCGCCCGTCACCACTGCAATCTTGTCGGCCATTGGTTTCCTGCCCTTGTGTTTTATGTTTTTGCGTCTGGTTCGGTCTTGTAGGGTGGTCTCGGAATATTCTGGTGCGCCGCGCGCAGCGCCGCCGACCAGCGCGAGCGCAAATCGTGGAAATACGGCTCGCCCGCCTCGATGCGGTGATTGAGATCGGCGTCGCAGACGTCGGCGCGCACCACCAGCACGTCGATCGGCAGGCCGACGCCGAGATTGGAGCGCATGGTCGAGTCCATCGAGATCAGGCTGGTCTTGAGCGCCTCGTAGAGTTCGACGTCATAATGCATGGCGCGGTCGAGCACCGGCTTGCCGTATTTGTGCTCGCCGATCTGCAAATAGGGCGTGTCGGTGGTGCATTCGATGAAGTTGCCGGCCGGGTACACCATGAACAGCCGCATCCGCGAGCCCTTGATCTGGCCGCCGAACAGGAACGAGACGTCGAAATTGATGTCCTCGGACTTCAGCGCGACGCCTTCTGTGGCGTGCACCGCGCGGATCGCCCGGCCGATGCGCTGCGCGGCCTGGAACATGGTCGGCGCGTTCATCAGCGTCTCGATCTCGCCGGTGTGCGGGTCTTCCAGACCCTCGGTCAGGGTCGACAGCACCGACTGGCTGATCGCGAGATTGCCGGCGCTGGCGATCGCCATGATGCGCTCGCCAGGCTTGTTGAAGATGTGGAGCTTGCGAAAGGTCGAGACGTTGTCGAGCCCGGCATTGGTGCGGGTGTCGGCGATCATCACCAGCCCGTCCCGCACCAGCACTCCGCAACAATAGGTCATTCCCAGTCCCCGGAACCATCCGCGATGATCGACGGGAAACGTGTAGCCAATTTCAGGGGGCCATCCAACCCCAATTCCCCTTCATTCCCCTTGGCGCAGCCATCCCCGAACGGGTAGAAGACCACGGTTCAATCCGAAGCGGGGCGGCCATGCGAAAACCAGTTGTGATCGGCGGCATGATCGTGGCCGCGCAAATTTGGGGTATCTCGGCCGCCTGCGCAGGCCCCTGGGAAGACGGCATGGCGGCCTATAACCGCGGCGATTACGTGCCGGCGATCCGGCTGTTCCGTCCGCTCGCCGAGACCGGCAACGCCAGGGCGCAGCACCTGGTCGGTGTGATGTACCAGAAGGGGCAGGGCGTCGCGCGCAACTCGGCCCGCGCCTTCATGTGGCTCAGCCTCGCCGCCAGGCGCGGCGACGCCAGGGCCAAGGCGGAGCTGCAGCAGGTATCGCAAGCCATGAGCCCGCAGGAAATTTCACAGGCGAGCGAAATGGCGCAGGCCTGCGAGACGTCGAATTACCGGGCTTGCGAGTATTGAGGGCGGAGTCAATTCGCGGTGCTCTGGTTGGCTCGCGCGTTTCAAAACCGGGAAGGCCGTGGCTCCTGAGGGCTAGGCGGCGGCCACGTCGCCATCGACGTCCTTTTCCGTGGCCGTCTTGTTGCGGCCGGACTGTTTCGCTTGATAGAGCGCGCGGTCGCAGCGCTCGATCATGGCCTCTGCCGATTCTGCCATCCGGAATTGCGCGACGCCGATTGAAACCGTGACGCTCGATATCTCTTCGCCGGTGGCGCGTCGGGTCAGCCGCGCTTCCGAAATGCGGCGGCGAATGCGTTCAGCCACCGCTACACAAGAAGTGAGGTCGGTTCCCGGAAGTACTGCGATCAGCTCCTCGCCGCCGTAGCGAGCCGCATGATCGACGTCACGGACGTTGTCCTGCATCACCTTGGCCACCAGCCGGAGAACCTGATCCCCGACCTGGTGTCCGAAGCTGTCGTTGAATTTCTTGAAATGATCGATGTCGATCATCAGGGTGCTGAGCGGCTCGCCCGTCTCCATCGCGGCAATCAAAGCCGATCGAAAGAACTCATCCAGCGAACGCCGGTTGGCCAGCCCGGTGAGTTCATCGGTGTTCGAGCGTTGCTCTGCGAGCTTCAGCGAGTCGCGGATCTTGTCCAGTTCGTGCGACGTCTCGGCGAAATTGGCCTCCAAAGCCGAGGCCCGCGTCGTCGCCTTTGACAATTCGGTTACCAGCTTTTCGATGATCGATCTCGGATCGCTGGTTGTCTCGACTTGTGACGAGACCTCGCCGAGCGCCTCGATCTGTGTGCGATTGTCGGAAATGGCTGCCGCAAGGAATTGCCTGGCGCTGGATATCACCCCTTGCAGCTGTTCGGGAAAATCACCGGCGGCGGTACCGGCATTGGACTGCGGGTTGACATAGGTCACGTAGAGTTCGTGATTGATCGCGGAATCGAATTTGCGTTTGTTGCCGATCAGAATATCGATGGTCTTTCTAAGCGCCGGCGAGGTGCCCATCGCATAGTTGAACCAGACCGCGAAATTGTTAGGCGTTGCAGGTACAGATTGTAGCGACATCGACCGGATCGCGCGGTCCGCAACAGTGGTTGCATATTCCACATCCATGTCGTTGAGGATGTCGTCTGCCATGAGTTGGTGCCAGCGATTCAGCGGAATGCCGCCTGTATCTAAGGCAACCGAATTAAACTTTCACTAATCCTTTGCCGGCAGGCAATTCAGATGCCGGGTCTTGCATCTCGTTCGCAAATATCGTTGCTCGCGCTCTGGAAAGGACTGCGTGGTCCCTCGAACTCTCTTCGTTCGCGGTTGAAATGCATGTGGGCAGGCGCTTGAGGCCGTGTCCCGGGCGTCGTGCCGCTCAATGGAGCATCAGCATCGCCGAATGATTGTTCTTGTTGGCAAGCCAGATCAGCACGTAATTTTCCGTGCAGGCTTTATTTGGAAATGACTCTGTCCGCGCTTGTGTCGTACGGTCAGGCAATGCGCATCTGGGGCCACCAATGGGCGGCCTGCCAATGCCACGCTTCAGGAGAGCTTCGATGGGTCTAACACGTCTGGCGATCAATCGCCGCACCGCGCTGATGACCTCGGCTGCGATTGCCGCAAATGTCCTCAATCCGATGCGGGCGTTTGCGCAGGAAACGCCGCGCAAGGGCGGCGTGTTCAACGTTCACTATGGCGCCGAACAGCGCCAGCTCAACCCCAGCATTCAGGCATCCACCGGCGTCTACATCATCTCGGGCAAGATCCAGGAAAATCTGGTCGATCTCGACGCCAACGGCAAACCCGTCGGCGTTCTCGCGGAAAGCTGGGAGGCCTCGCCTGACGGCAAGACCGTCACCTTCAAGCTGCGCAAGGGCGTCACCTGGCACGACGGCAAGCCTTTCACGTCGGCGGATGTCGAATTTACCGCGATGCAGATGTGGAAGAAGATCCTGAACTACGGCTCGACGCTGCAGCTGTTTCTCACCGCGGTCGACACGCCCGACCCGCAGACCGCCATCTTTCGTTACGAGCGGCCGATGCCGCTCAACCTGTTGCTGCGGGCGCTGCCGGACCTCGGCTATATCTCGGCCAAGCATCTCTATGAGTCCGGCGATATCAGGCAGAACCCAACCAATCTCGCTCCCGTCGGCACCGGTCCCTTCAAGTTCGTCAAGTATGAGCGCGGCCAATACGTCATCGCCGACCGCAATCCGGACTACTGGCGCCCCAACGCACCCTATCTCGACCGCATCGTCTGGCGCGTCATCACCGATCGCGCGGCGGCGGCAGCGCAGATGGAGGCCGGCGAACTGCACTACAGCCCGTTCTCAGGGCTCACCATTTCGGACTTGGCGCGGCTGGCCAAGGACAAACGCTTCGTCGTCTCGACCAAGGGCAACGAGGGCAATGCCCGGACCAACACCCTCGAGTTCAATTTCCGCCGCAAGGAACTCTCCGACATCCGCGTCCGCCGCGCCATCGCGCACGCCATCAACGTGCCGTTCTTCATCGACAATTTCCTCGGCGATTTCGCCAAGCTCGGAACCGGGCCGATCCCGTCGACTTCGACGGATTTCTATCCGGGGGCCAACACGCCGCAATATCCCTACGACAAGGCCAAGGCGGCGGCGCTGCTAGACGAGGCCGGATACAAGTCCGGCGCGGGCGGAACCCGCTTCTCGCTGCGCCTGCTGCCGGCGCCGTGGGGCGAGGATATCTCGCTGTGGTCGACCTTCATCCAGCAATCGCTGTCCGAAGTCGGCATCACCGTCGAAATCGTGCGCAACGACGGCGGCGGCTTCCTCAAGCAGGTCTATGGCGAGCACGCCTTCGATCTGGCGACCGGATGGCACCAGTATCGCAACGACCCGGCGGTCTCGACCACGGTGTGGTACCGCTCCGGCCAGCCCAAGGGCGCGCCCTGGACCAACCAGTGGGGATGGGAAGACAAGACCGTGGACAAGACCATCGATGACGCGGCGACCGAAATCGATCCGGTCAAGCGCAAGGCGCTCTATGCCGAGTTCGTCAAGGAGGTGAACACGGAGCTGCCGGTCTGGATGCCGATCGAGCAGATTTTCGTGACCACTATCATCGCGAAGGCGCGCAATCACTCCAATACGCCGCGCTGGGGGTCGTCGAGCTGGCACGATCTTTGGCTTTCCGCGTGACGTAAACTCCGAAAAGATGTCCCGATGCGCATCTTGAGACTGGCGGGGCGGCGCCTGGCCGCCTCGATCCCGACATTGGCCCTGATCCTGATCGGCGTATTTCTGCTGCTGCAGTTCGCGCCCGGCGACACCGTCGACGCCATGATGGCCCAGATGGGCGGCGGCGACGCCGCCACCGCGCGGGAACTGCGGAAATTCTACGGCCTCGATCTTTCTATACCGGCGCAGCTTGGCAACTACCTCTGGCGGCTGATCCGGCTCGATCTCGGCTTCTCCTCGATCTATGGCAAGCCGGTCGCGTCCGTCATTCTGGAACGGCTGCCGCCGACCATCCTGCTGATGACGGCGTCGCTGTCGTTCGCCTTCTTCTTCGGGATCGTGTTCGGTGTCATTGCCGCGCGCGGCGTCAACAAATGGCCCGACACGGTGATTTCAATCCTTGGCCTGATCTTCTACGCCACCCCGTCATTCTGGTTCGGGCTGATGGCGATCGTGGTGTTCTCGATCTATCTGCAGTGGCTGCCGGCCGGCGGCTTCGAGGACATCGGCGCGCTGCAGACCGGCATCTGGCGCACCCTCGATATCGCCCGCCATCTCGTTCTGCCCACTCTGACGCTCGGGCTGATCTTCCTGGCAATTTATCTCCGCATCATGCGCGCATCGATGCTCGAAGTCCTCAATCTCGACTATGTCCGGACCGCGCGCGCCAAGGGGCTTGACGAGACGCGGGTGGTGATCCGCCATGTACTGCGCAACGCGCTGTTGCCCATGGTGACGCTGATCGGACTGCAGGCCGGAACGATGCTGGGCGGCTCGGTGGTGGTCGAGAGCGTGTTTTCGCTGCCCGGCCTCGGCCGTCTCGCTTACGAATCCGTGGTGCAGCGCGATCTCAATACGCTTCTAGGTATCGTTTTTGTCTCGGCGCTGCTCGTTATCACCGTGAATTTCGCCGTCGACCTGATCTACGCGCGGCTCGATCCGCGCATCGCGGCCGAGGGTTAGCATGGACGCGGTCAAACGATATTTTCGCAGTCCCGCCGCCGTCACCGGGCTGGTGCTGCTCTTGATCGTGGTGGCGATGGCGGTCAGCGCCAGCTGGCTCTATCCGAAGGAGCCACTTGCTCTGGCCGGACGACCGTTGATCTGGCCGTTTTCGAATCCGCGGTTCCTGCTCGGCACCGACAATTCCGGCCGCGACATCGCGGCGCAAATCTTCTACGGCGCGCGTATTTCGCTGCTGATCGGCGGGGTCGCCACCGCAATCGCGATTGCGATCGGCATTCTGATCGGCGCCTTTGCCGGTTACTATGGCGGCTGGGTCGACACCGTCTTGATGCGTATTACCGAAGCGTTCCAGACCCTGCCCAATTTCGTGCTGCTGCTGGTGCTGGTGGCGGTATTTGGCTCGACGCTGACCACGGTCACCATTGCGGTCGGCGTGGTGTCGTGGCCGGCGCCGGCGCGGCTGACCCGCGCCGAGTTCCTGTCGCTGCGCAACCGGGAATTCGTGCAAGCGGGGCGAACGCTCGGCATGCGGGACATTCAGCTGATTCTGGGCGAGATCCTTCCCAATGCTCTGCCGCCCGTCATCGTCTACGCCAGCGTCATCATGGCGGTCTCGATTCTGCTTGAAAGCGCACTGGCCTTTCTCCGCCTCTCGGATCCCAACGTCGCGTCCTGGGGCAATCTGATCGGCTTGGGGCGCGACGTGCTGCGGGTGCAATGGTATGTGTCGGCGATCCCCGGCATCGCGATTCTGGTCACGGTCCTGGCGGTGTCGCTGGTCGGGCAGGGGTTGAACGACGCGCTGAACCCGAGGCTCAAGGGCCGATGAGCGAACCAGCGCCTTCCATCCTGACCCTCGAAGGGCTCGGTGTGCGGCTGCCTCCGGGCGCGGACCGCTCGCATGCGGTGTCCGGCGCATCGCTCTCGGTTGCCGCCAACGAAATCCTTTGCGTAGTCGGCGAATCCGGCTCCGGCAAGTCGATCATGGCGAACGCCATCATGCGGCTGTTGCCGAACGAGGTCAGCATTGATGCCGGCCGCGTGATGTTCGAGGGCAGGGATCTGGCGTCCGCCACCGTGACCGAGATGCGCCACGTGCGCGGCGCCGGCATCGCCATGATCTTCCAGGAGCCGATGACGGCGCTCAATCCGCTGCGGACCATCGGCGACCAGATCGGTGAGATGTTCTCGATCCATACCGATCTTTCTGGGGCCGCCATCCGCGCCAGAGTGCTGGCGCTGCTGGAAGACGTGCGCATTCCCGATCCCGCGAGCGCAGCAAGGGCCTATCCGCACGAACTGTCCGGCGGCCAGCGCCAGCGCGCCATGATCGCCATGGCGCTGGCGCTCGATCCGAGGGTCCTGATCGCGGATGAGCCCACCACCGCGCTCGATGTCACCACGCAGGCGCAGATCCTGACGCTGATCCGGGATCTGCAGAAGCGGAAGAAGACGGCGGTGCTGTTCATCACCCATGATTTCGGCGTGGTCGCGGAGATCGCAGACCGCGTCGCGGTCATGCAGCAGGGCTCGATCGTGGAGCAGGGCGATGCCGCCTCGGTGCTCAACCACCCGCAGCATCCCTACACCAAGCAACTGATCGCGGCGGTGCCGCCCCTGACCGCGCCGCCGCCGCGGCAGCTGTCCGACGACATCATCCTGACCATCGACAACGTCTCGAAGACCTACCGCACCGGCGGATTTCTCGGACGCGGCGCCCGCGTGACGCCGGCGGTGAGGAACGTCTCGCTGAAGCTGCCGCGCGGCGCGACGCTCGGGATTGTCGGCGAATCCGGATCTGGAAAATCGACGCTCGCCCGCTGCATCGTCCGGCTGATCGATCCCGAACAGGGTTCGATTGTGCTTGAAGGCAAGGACTGGGCAAAGCTGACGCGCGAGGAGGTTCGCCGCGAAACCCGTCATATCCAGATGGTGTTTCAGGACCCGTTTGGGTCGCTCAACCCGCGCCGCAAGGCCGGAGACCTGGTCGCCCAGGGGCCGATCGTCCACGGCACGCCGCCGGCCAAGGCCATCGCCGACGCGAAGGATCTGTTTGCGCTGGTCGGGCTCGATCCGTCGGCCACCGATCGCTTTCCGCACGAATTCTCCGGTGGCCAGCGTCAGCGCATCGGCCTTGCCCGCGCGCTCGCGCTGCATCCGGAGGTTCTGGTCGCCGACGAGGCCGTCTCGGCCCTCGATGTGTCGGTGCAGGCACAGGTGTTGAAACTGCTCGCCGGCTTGCGCGAGCGCCTGGGTCTCTCCATCATATTCATTACCCATGACCTCCGGGTCGCGGCGCAGATTTGCGACCTCGTTGCCGTGATGAAGGACGGCGAGGTGGTGGAGCAGGGGCTGGCCGGCGATGTGTTCGGCCGTCCCCAGCATCCCTATACCCAGGCGCTGCTGGATTCGATTCCCGGCGGCGAGTTCGCCCGGAAGCACGAGACGTCATTGTTTGCATGACGGGCGGCGTGAGCCTCAGGCGATTTCCCGTGCGTCGCGCCGCCGGTAGACCATCAGCATCAGGGGCGCGAGCTTGCGCAGCAATCCGTGGGCCATGATCGGGGCAGGATCGGTGAACGGCAGCGCGAGATCCCTTTCCGGCACGCCCCGCACCGCCTTGGACAGTTCATCGCCGAGCGCGATCGCGAGCGCGACCGCGCGGCCGTTGCAGCCGGTCCAGCCATAGGCGTCGGGTCCGAGCCGATGAATGCGTGGCAGGAAATCCGTGGTCATCCCGACATAGCCATTCCAGACATAGTCGAATTTGACGGGTCCGATCTGCGGCCAGAGCCGCTGCAGGCGCTCGCCGACACGCTGCTTGATCCTCTCCGCCTTGTTGCCGGGACCGATCACGGCGCCGCCGGTGATGAGGCGGTGTCGTGCATCGTAGCGGGAGAAATAGAGCTCGCCGTGGGTATCGGACATCGCCTGCCGGCCGGGAATGATGGTCCGCCGCGCCGCTTCGGAAAGCGGCTGCGTCGCCATCTGCCAGGACAGCACCGGCATGACTTCGTGTGCAATGTCAGGCATCAGCGATTTCGAGAATTCGCCGGTGTAGGCGTTGGTCGCCAGGATCAGGGCCCGGCCGCTGATCTCGCCCTTTTCGGTCCTGACCACCCAGCGGCGTTCCCGCCGTTCGAACGAGCTTGCAGGCGAGCGCGCGTAGATGCGGCCGCCGCGCTCCAGCACCACGCGGGCGAGACCGCGCGCCAGCGCCAGCGGATTGATGTGGCCGCCGGTCTTGTTCCAGAAGCCGCCGAACCAGGCATCCGATCCCAGCATCTCCCGTGTCTGGTCGCGGGACAGCAGTTCGACCGCAGCACCGAATTTCGACCATTGCCGTACCCGCCGTTCGGCGATCTTGATGCGTCCGGGCGAATGCACCGGCTGCACCCAGCCGGTCTGTTCGTGCTCGGCCTCGATCTGATAGCGCCGCGTGACATCGAACAAGGTCGAAGCGCTGTCGCGCAGCAAGGCGACGAAACGTTCTCCGGCGGCGCCGTGCTTCGCAATGATGTCCTCCGGATCGGGCCGCGACAGGGTCGGAATCACCTGTCCGTTGTTGCGCCCCGAGGCGCCCCAGCCCGGCTCCACGGCCTCGATGATCGCGACGTCAACGCCGGCTTCGCGCAAATGCAGCGCGGTCGATAGCCCGGTGAAGCCAGCGCCGATCACGATGACGTCGGCCGTCGCGGAGCCTGCGAGCTCCGGCAGCTCCGGACCGGGCGGCGTCGCCGCGGCCCACATCGAGTTGGGCCAGCGGACAGTTGCGGTATCCATCATCATCCTTCCTTCTCGATCGATGCCGGTGGTTGCCTTGCGGACGCCGGATCGATCTGATTAGCTTAGTGACCAATTCATGCCGGGGAAACATAAGAGTGACACTCAAGAATGTCATCGGAATCGATCATGCCGTGGTCATGGTCCGGGATCTCGACCAAGCCGCCGCGAACTGGAAGCGGCTCGGCTTCACGATATCCCCGCGCGGCACCCACAGCGCCAAGATGGGATCGGGCAACTACACCATCATGCTCGATCCCGATTACATCGAATTGCTCGGCGTGCTGGCCGAGACAGAGCATAATGCGCCGGCGCGCGCCTTCCTCGCCAAGCGCGGCGAAGGCATCGAGCGCATCGCCTTTACGGCGGTGGATTCGGCTGCAGGCGCCGAGGAGATCCGCGCGCGTGGTTATGCGGCCGTCGGTCCGACCGATTTCGAGCGGCCGGTGACCATGCCCGACGGCACGCAGTCGGCGGCCAAGTTCAGGACCTTTCAGTGGCCGATTGAGGAGGCGCCCGCGGGAGTCCGCATCTTCGCCTGCCAGCACAAGACCCGGGAAACCGTCTGGATTCCCGAACTGATGAAACACGCCAACGGCGCGAAACGGCTGAACCAGGTTCTGATCGTTTCAACCGAGCCTGCGAAAGATGCCGCGCATCTCGGACGCCTGATCGACCGCGACGCCAGGGCAGAGCCGGATGGCGCGGTCGCGGTGCCTTCCGGTTCGGACCGCGCCGATTTCGTCTTCCTCACCAGGGAACAGGTGGCCCGGCGTTATCCCGCGGCCTCGCTCACGGGACTACCCGAGCGCGGCGGCGCCGGCCTGGTGATTGCGACATCCGATCTCGCCGCCGCGGAGAAGGCGGCCGGCGGCTCGGCTGTCCGCAGCGGAAACGCGCTGTGCGTTCCGCCTGCGACGGCCAACGGCACGCTCTTGGCGTTTGTCGGGGTGTAGGCGCGATCCGCATTGCGGCCTCATGGTTCGAGACGCGCGGCGGTGCCGCGCTCCTCACCATGAGGGTGGTAGACCTCATCCTGAGGAGCGCGCCCTTGCGCGCGTCTCGAAGGATGCAGCCACCGAACTGGAAGGAACCCGCGCTACGCCTTCCGCAGCGTCTTCACCCTGTCGATGATGCTGCCCAGGATGCCCTTGGGCAGGAAGATGATGAAGACCACCAGCAGCACGCCGTAGACGAGGTTGTCCCAGCCGACCGCCTTGGTGCCGAAACCGATGCGCAGGATTTCCGCGAGCAGGATGGTGATGACGGCGCCGACCGTCGGCCCGAGCGAAACATAGAGGCCGCCGACGATGACGGCGAACACCATCTGCAGCGACACCGAGATGCCGCTCACCGTGTCGGGCGAGATGAACATCTGGTATTGGCAGTAGAGCGCGCCGGACAGCGAGGTCATCAGCGCCGAGATGATCGTGATCTTGAGCTTTTCCCAGGTCACGTTGACGCCGGCAGCAGCCGCGGCGTCTTCATCCTCGGAGATCGCCTCCAGCGCATAGCGGTCCATGCTGCGGTCGACCCAGTTCCAGATCAGGAGCCCCACCGCCCAGACTCCGAGCGCGATCAGGTACCAGGTCAGCTTGTCGTCGAACTGCAGCGCCCAGAGATGGTTGCCCTTGGTGCGGTCGGGCGTGTAACCGAGCGAGCCGCCGGTATAGTCGCGCGTCGCGGTGATCACCTGCAGCACGATGCCGGACAGCGCCAGCGTCACCAGCACGAAATAATGGCCGGTGATGCGGAAGCGGAAACAGGGATAGGCCACGATGACGGCCAGCACGGCGGCGGCGAGCATCGCGATGGGAATGCCGAGCCACGGCGACAGCCCCATGTGGTTCCACAACAGCGCCGTCACATAGGCGCCGACGCCCATGAACCCGCCATGGCCCAGCGACACCAGCCCGAAGCGGCCCATCATCGACCATGACGTATAGGCGAACGACCAGATCAGGATCAGGATCAGGATGTGGAGATGGTAGGGATCGCGATAAACGAAGGGCAGCGCGATCAGCGCTGCGCCGGCGATCCAGGGCAGGGACTGACGCATGGTCACGAGCGCCTCGCCAGCAGCCCGGCGGGCCTGATGAACATCATGACGATGAAGAAGGCGAAGGCCAGCACGTAGCCCCACTCCAGATCGGAGAACAGGCCGCCGAGCGAGATGATCTCGGCAAACACGAACGCCGCGACGAAGCCGCCTACGAAATTGCCGAGCCCGCCCAGCACGCAGATCAGGAAGGTGATCGGTCCGAACGACAGGCCGACGAAGGGGTGGATGTCGTATTGCAGCACCAGCAGGCAGGAGGCGAGGCCGGCGAGCGCGCCGCCGAGCGCCGAGGTGATGAGGTAGATCCGTTTGGTATCGACGCCCATCAGCGCCATGATCTGGCGATCCTGCGAGATGGCGCGGATCGCGGTGCCGATATAGGTCCGCTTCATGAAGAAATAGACCAGCAGCATGCCGATCAGCGCGGCGGCGAATGCGAGCAGGCGCGAATAGCTGAAATGCATCTCGGCGAATTTCAGCACCGGCATCCGGATGCCGAGGTTGCGGAAGTCGATGCCGAACGCGACGGTGGCGAAGCTCTGCAGCACGAACAGCACGCCGCCTGTGGCGAGCAACTGGTTGATCGGCGGCGCCGAGAGCAGGGGAGCGATCACGAGCCAGTGCAGCAGCGCCCCAAGTCCCGCCACCAGCAGGATGGTGAAGGGTGCGGCAACGTAATAGGGCAGCCCGAAGACCTGGACCAGGTAATACATGCCGTACATGCCGATCATGACCAGTTCGGCGTAGCAGATCCAGGTCACGTCGATGACGCCGAAGATCAGGTTCAACCCCAGCGCCAGCAGCGCCAGCACGCCGCCGAGCAGGATGCCGTTCACCATGGCCTCGAGCAGGTAGATATCGAAAATGTCCGTCATCGTGTTACCTACACTCCGAGATAGGCTTGGCGGATGGTGTCGTCGGCGAGCATCTCGCCCGATGTGCCGGAGGCGCGGATCGAGCCCGCCTCCAGCAGGTAGGCGCGATCGACCACCTTCAGCACCTGCTGCACGTTCTGTTCGACGATCAGCACGGTGAGGCCTCCGGCGCGGATGCGTTTCACCAGTTCGAACACCTGCTGAACGACGACCGGCGCGAGGCCTGCCGAGGGCTCGTCGAGCAGCAGCAATTTCGGGTCCGACATCAGCGCGCGGCCGATCGCGCACATCTGCTGCTCGCCGCCGGACATGGTGCCGGCCATCTGGTGGCGGCGTTCCTTCATGCGCGGAAACAGGTCGAACACGAAGTCCAGCCGCTCGGCATAGCGCGCCCGGGCTTCCGGCATGAAGGCGCCCATCTTGAGATTGTCCTCCACCGTGAGGCGGGGAAACAGCCGGCGATTTTCCGGCACATGGGCGATGCCGAGGCTGACGATGCGATGCTCCGGCGTTTTCAGGACGTCGGCGCCTTCCATGGTGATGGTGCCGGCGCGGGGCCGGATCAGGCCGGAGATCACCCGCATCAGGGTGGTCTTGCCGGCGCCGTTGGGACCGATCACGCCGACCGCTTCGCCCGCCCTGACGTCGAGACTGACGCCGAACAGCGCCTGGAAGGTGCCGTAACCCGCATTGACCGATTTCAGTTCCAGCATGCGCGCTACCCCTTACCGACGCGCTTCGGCGGCTGCGGCCTGCGTCGCATCGGCATCGGTGCCGAGATAGACCTCGACCACCCGCGGATCGTTCGACACCTCGCTCGGCAGCCCTTCCGAGATCTTCTCGCCGTGATCCAGCACCATGACGCGGTCGACCACGCGCATCAGCACGCCCATGATGTGCTCGACCCAGATGATGGTGATACCGAGTTCGTCGCGGATCTTGCGCAGCATGTCGGCGGCCTGGTCCATCTCGGTCTCGTCGAGCCCGCCCAGGCTTTCGTCGGCCAACAGCAGTTTCGGGCCGGTCGCGAGCGCCTTGGCAAGCTCGAGTTTCTTCAGCCCGGCGGCGCCGAGCCCGTCGACCGCAGCGGCGCGGTCGATCGGCAGCCCGACCATGCCGAGCGCGCGCTCGGCGGCTTCCTCGGCCTTGACGCGGCTGTGCTTGCCCTGGCCGAAATAGCCGGCCAGCGCCACGTTCTCGAACATCGTCAGGCGGTGGAACGGCCGCGGGATCTGGAAGGTCCGGCCGATGCCGCGATTGATGATCCGGTGCGGCGCGAGACCGGAGATTTCGGCGCCGTCGAATTTGATCGAGCCCGCTGACGGCTGGAACGTGCCGGAGAGCATGTTGAAGATCGTGCTCTTGCCCGAGCCGTTAGGACCGATCAGGCCGAGAATCTCGCCCTCATCGACCTTGAACGATACCTGGTTGACGGCCGTGAAGCCGCCGAACCGCTTTACCAAGCCCTGGACTTCCAGCACGACGATCCCTTTGGTGCGTCAGGAACACGCGTCAAGACAAGAGACTGGAGCCTCGGTTCCGAATTCGATCAGAACCGAGGCTGCAGGGATCGCCTATTTGTCGCTGTAGGTCGTGCCCGCCGGTAGCGGCAGCACGGCCTCGCGCTGTGCCTGGCTCTTCGGCCACACCACATAAGATTTGTCGTCGACATACTGGATGACCACCGGGAACGAGCGCTCGTTCTGCCCGGCCATCGGCGTTCCTTCGCCGTGGAACTTGACGCCGAAGCCGAGCATGGTGCCGCCTTCGGGAATGTCGACTTCCAGCGACGCCTTGCGCAGCGCTTCGGGATCGACGCCGCCGTATTTCTTGATGGCGCGCGGCAACACTTCGGTCAGGAAGACGTAAGTGTTCGACGCGGCCATGCCGACATGCGCCGAGCGGATGGCAATGCCCGGCTTTGCCTTGTCGAACTCCTCACCGACCATCTTGATGACCGGCGGCAGCTTGGGGTCCATGGTCTTCTGGTTGGCGAGCCAGATCGAGATCGGATCGACGTTGAAGAAGTGGTTGACGTCGCCGCCGAGGCCTTCCTTCAGCTTCTCATAAACGCCGTAGCCTGCGCCATGGCCGACCAGGGCGCCGAATTTCAGGCCCTGTTCGCGCGCCTGGCGCAGCAGCAGCGTGATGTCGGGATTGTAGCCGGTGTGGAAGATCACGTCGGGCCGGGCACGCTTGAGCTTGGTGACGAGCGCGGAGAGATCGGGCGCGGTCGCCGAATAGCCTTCCTTCATGACGACGTTGAAGCCGGCCTTCTTGGCGCCCGCCACATTGCCCTTGGCCACATCAACGCCGTAGGCGCCATCCTCGTGGATGATGGCGACGCGCAGGTCCTTCGGCTCCTTGCCGAACTTGGCCTTGGAATTCTTCTCGATGAAGTCCATCGCGATCATGCCGAACTGATCGCCGCTCGCCTGTGGGCGGAAGATGTATTTGAAATTCTTGTTCTCGAGCACCGCCGAGGAAATGCAGGTGGTGATCCACATGAATTTCTTGAGCTGCTCGACGCGGGCGGCCACCGGCACGCACTGCGCCGACGAGAAGAAGCCGAGCAGCATGTCGACCTTTTCCTGCTCGATCAGCCGGACCGCCTCGTTGATGGCGACATCGGGCTTGCTCTGGGCGTCGGCGTAGACCGCCTCGATCTTGTAGCCTTCGACCTCCTTCTTGGCATAGGAGTCGAGCATGATCTTGGCGCCGGTATATTGCAGCTCCGAACCGCCGCCCGCGAGCGGGCCGGTCAGGTCGTAAATCACGCCGATCTTGATTTTCTTTTCCTGGGCGTCGGCGGAAGCCACCATCCCCAGCGCCGCGACCGCGGCAATCAACCCACCAAACACACGAGCAGCTTTACGCACCGGCATCGAAATCCTCCCCTGGAAAATTGTGCATTGCGCTTCTTAGTTATTGTGCATTGCGTTTCTTGGTTTTTGTTGTCGCCCATCACAGAGGCAGGGCTGACGGATGTCAAGCGCCAAGCGTCGTTCGTCCGACACGAGAAGGCCGGACGTCATGCCAGGTGACGAAAAGCTGCACGCCCGCCGCCGTGCCATCGCGCGGGGCGGCAAATCAGGAAAATTACGACTGGCTCTGCCGCCCGGCCTGTTCGACCCTGACCGCCACCGACAGGGTTTCCATGCCGCCGCCGTAGCGGGTGCCGCGCACCGGTGCGGCGCCGAGATAATCCAGCCCAATGGCGACGCGGGCGTGGGCGTCGGTGGTGCAGATGGCGTTGGCCGGATCGAACCCGACCCAGCCGAGATCCGGCACGAAGGCCTCGGCCCAGGCGTGGCCGGCCTGCTGATGGACCATGCCGTCGGAACGCAGGAAATGTCCGGCGACGAAGCGCGCCGGCACGCCGCCGGTGCGCGCGCAGGCGATGAAGACATGCGCGTAGTCCTGGCACACCCCGCGCTTCAGCGCGAAGGCTTCCGCCGCCGAGGTGCCGCTGTTGGTGGGGTCCTCGTCGAAGGTCATGTGCTCGTTGATCTGCATCATCAGCGCATGCAGGAAGCCGAGCACGTCGGCTTCGGACTCCGAGCGCAATTCGCGCGCAAACGCTGCCATCGCCGGATTGACCTCGGTCAGCGAGGTCGAGCGCAGGAACAGGCTCGGCGGAAACCGCTCGTCGGTGCCGCGGAGCACGCCGCCGGTGTCGTGGGTCTCGATCAGGCCTTCGACATTGATGGTGAGTTCGGCGATCGGCCCCTCGGTCAGCACATGCGTGACGTTGCCGAAGGCGTCCTGATGCACCTGGAGCCGTGAATCGGTGGAGACGTCGATCTGCCATTCGGCGACATATTGCCCGTCATGGCTGCCCGGCGTCATGCGCAGGATCTGGATTACCCCGGTGGCCGGAGGCTCATAGCGATAGAGGGTGGAATGGGCAATTCGCAGGCGCATGACGGACCAGTAGAGCTTGAGTTCGGGCGAGGTGTTCGGGGGATCGTCATGCCCGGCCTTGTGCCGGGCATCCACGTCCTTCCTATCTCTTATCACTTCTCAATCGAGACGTGGATGGCCGGGACAAGCCCGGCCATGACGGTATCCTTCTCAGATCAGATACTGCTTGGTGATGATTTCGCCGAGCCTCGAATTATCCGCAAGGAATTCCTGGATGAACTCGTGCACGCCGTGCTGGAAGATGTCGTCCATGTGGCTGTGTTCCAGCCGGTTGCGCACGCCGCGGGCATGGCGCTGGGCGGCGCCCTGGCGGCCATAGGCGACGCCGATCTGGTCGAGGTTGCGCACCAGGTTGCCGTAGCAGCTCGCCAGTGAGCGCGGCAGCGAGTCGTTGAGGATCAAGAGGTCGGCGATCAGCCACGGTTTCAGCGTCTCGCGATAGACCCAGTGATAGGCGGTCAGCGCCGAGACCGAGCGCAGGATCGAGGTCCACTGGTAGTAATCGAGCGGGCCGCCGACATGCTCCTCCTCGGGCAACAGCACGTGATACTTGACGTCGAGGATGCGGGCGGTGTTGTCGGCGCGCTCCAGGTGCAGGCCGAGCCGCGAGAACCAGTAGGCGTCGTTGCGCAGCATGGTGCGGTAGGCCGAGCCGTCGAAGCGCAGCGAGGTTTCCTGCACGAAGCGCAGGAATTTCGTCAGTTCCTCCCGGGTCTTGGTGCCCTTGCCCCAGACTTCCTGCAGGTCGATCCAGGCCGAGTTGATGGTGTCCCACATCTCCGATGTCAGCGCGGTCCGCACCGAGCGCGAATTCAGCCTGGCGTTCTCGATGCAGTTCTTGATCGAGGAGGGATTGGCCGGCGAAAACGAAAGATAGTCGACGACGTTGTGCTCGTCGGCTTCGTCGTAGAGTTCGTAGAAACTGGCGCTGACGCCGGCGGTCAGCAGCGCGGAGTCCCACTCGTTGGTCTTGCCGATATAGGTGTTCGGCAGCGCGGTGACACGCAGCGTCGCCTCGATGGTGCGCGCGAGATATTCCGCGCGTTCGACATAGCGGGCCAGCCAGTACAGGTTTTCGGCAGTGCGCGACAGCATGCTTGATCTACTCGTCCAGAATCCAAATCCTACTCGTCCAGTATCCACGTGTCCTTGGTGCCGCCGCCCTGGCTGGAATTCACCACCAGCGAGCCTTCCTTCAGCGCTACCCGCGTCAGCCCGCCCGGCACGATGGTGACGTGGTTGCTGCCGGTCAGCACGAACGGCCGCAAGTCGACATGGCGCGGCGCGAGGCCGGACTCGGTGCAGGTCGGGCAGGTCGACAGCGCCAGCGTCGGCTGGGCGATGAAACCTTCGGGCTCGCGCTTGAGTTTGTCGCGGAACGCCTCGATGGTGGCCTTGGTCGCGGCCGGCCCGATCAGCATGCCGTAGCCGCCGGAGCCGTGCACTTCCTTGACCACCAGTTCGCTTAAGTTGTCGAGCACATAGGACAGATCCTTCGGCTCGCGGCAGCGCCAGGTCGGCACGTTCTTCAGGATCGGTTCCTCGCCGAGATAGAACTTCACGATCTCCGGCATGTAGGAATAGACCGCCTTGTCGTCGGCGATGCCGGTGCCGACAGCATTGGCGAGCGTGATGTTGCCGGCGGCATAGGCCGACATCAGCCCGGGTACGCCGAGCGCCGAATCCGGGCGGAAGGTGAGGGGATCGAGAAAGTCGTCGTCGACGCGGCGGTAGATCACGTCGACCCGTTTCAGGCCCTCGGTGGTGCGCATGAACACCTCGTCGTTCTTGACGATGAGGTCGCGGCCCTCGACCAGCTCGATGCCGAGCTTGTCGGCGAGAAACGAATGCTCGTAATAGGCGGAATTGTAGACGCCGGGCGTCATCAGCGCCACCGTCGGCTCGGCCGAGGCGCCGAGCGGCGCCACCGAGCGCAGCGCCGACAGCAATTCGTCCGGATATTTTTCCACCGGTGCGACACGGTGGCGGGCGAACAGGTCCGGAAACAGCCGCATCATGATTTCGCGGTTTTCCAGCATGTAGGAAACGCCGGAGGGCGTGCGCGCATTGTCCTCCAGCACGAAGAACTCTTCCGGATTGACGCGGACGATGTCGATGCCGGCGATGTGCACATAGACGTCGTGCGGCACGTCCTGGCCGTTCATTTCCGGCCGGAACACTGGATTCTGGAAGATCAGGTCGTCGGGAATGATGTTGGCGCGCAGGATGTCGCGGCCGTGATAGATGTCGCGCAGGAACATGTTGAGCGCGCGCACCCGCTGTTTCAGGCCCTTTTCGAGGATGGCCCATTCCTTGCCCGACAGGATCCGCGGGATCACGTCGAAGGGGATCAGCCGCTCCTGGGCCTCGGCGTCGCCATAGACGGCGAAGGTGATGCCGATCCGGCGGAACAGCAACTCCGCCTCCTGGCGCCGATATTCCAGCGCGTCCGGCGGCGTCTCCTTCAGCCAGCGAGCCAGCTCCCGGTAGGCCGGGCGGAGGTCGCCGCCGGGCCCATTCATTTCATCGAACGCAACTGCCATATAACCCGACGCTTTTCCAAGGTCATTCCAGAGACCATGCGAGACAGTGCATGACTGAAAGGGATGGTAGCAAGGGCCGGGCCAGCGCGATATGCATTCACACGCGGCATTTGGTATGGGTGCTCGCGGCATTGCCTGAAAAAACGGCGGCCGGGTGCTTATTTCGACAGCAAAACCCCGTGACTTCAATGCGTTGCTTGCGCAAAGTCAGGATAGAGGGCGAGGAGAGGTTATGAGCGAGATCGTCACCGCGGGAATTCTTGTCATCGGCGACGAGATCCTGTCCGGGCGGACCAAGGACAAGAATATCGGCTTTATCGCCGAGTACCTGACCAATATCGGGATCGACCTCAAGGAGGTCCGCGTCGTCGCCGACGAAGAAACCGACATCATCGCGGCGCTGGACGCGCTGCGCCATCGCTACGATTATGTCTTTACCACCGGCGGCATCGGGCCGACCCATGACGACATCACCGCCGACGCCGTCGCCAAGGCGTTCGGGGTCGGCATCGACCATCATCCCGAGGTGGTGGCGCGCTTCAAGGAGCGCTGGAGCGAACAGGACCTGAACGAGGCGCGGCTGCGCATGGCGCGGATTCCCGACGGCGCCGACCTGATCCAGAGCGCGACCATTCTCGCGCCGGGCTTCAAGATCGGCAATGTCATCGTGATGGCAGGCGTCCCCACGATCATGCAGGCGATGATGGACATCGTCGCGCCGAAGCTGAAATCGGGTGTCCGGATGCTGTCGGAATCGGTGCGCGCCAATGCGCGGGAAGGCGACGTCGGCGGTCCGTTGCGGGAAATCGCCAAGGCGCATCCCGACACCGTGATCGGCAGCTATCCGTTTCTCGACGACGACAAGAAGCCGAACACCAATCTCGTCGTCCGTTCGCGCGATCCCGAGAAGCTGACGGCCGCGATGAACGCGGTGAAGGAAATGCTGGCGGGACTGAACGTCACCACCCGCTAGAGCATGATCCGGAAAAGTGGGAACCGGTTCTCCCTCGGGACAAACGCGAAGCGTTTGCCCGGAGATCATGCTCAAAGAAAGAGATGAGATCACTGAAGACGGAGCGAGAGCAGCGTGGTGAATAATCATTCGGAACCGGGCGCGCTGGAGCGGGCCGGCAAGCCATTCCCGGTCTCCTGGGACCAGTTTCACCGGGATTGCCGGGCGCTGACCTGGCGGCTCAACGAGGTCGGGCCGTTTCACGCCATCATCGCCATTACCCGCGGCGGGCTGGTGCCCGCGGCGATCGTCGCGCGCGAACTCGGCCTGCGCGTGATCGATACCGTTTGCGTGGCGAGCTACGATCACGACCAGCAGGGCGAACTGAAGGTCCTGAAAGGTGTTTCGGCCGATATCGCAAGGCTCGGCGGCGGCACCGGCAAGGGGCTGTTGATCGTCGACGATCTCGTCGATACCGGCAAGACCGGGCGGCTGGTGCGCCAGATGCTGCCGGATGCGCATTTCGCCGCTGTTTACGCCAAGCCGCAGGGCCGGCCGCTGGTCGATACCTTCATCACCGAAGTGTCGCAGGACACCTGGATCCACTTTCCCTGGGACACCGCGCTGTCGTTCCAGCCGCCGATCCGCGACGGCGCGGCGTGAAGTAGCGAATAGCGAATTGGGAGTAGCGAATAGGGGAGATATGCTATTCGCCATTCGCCACTCACCATTCGCGACCGCACCATGCCGCTGCAAAACCGGGTCACGCCGACAGGCGAAATCATTGCCACCCCGCATCGCGGGATGTTCACCGGCAATCGCGGCATCATTCACGATCCCGGGACCAAGACACTGACGCGGCGCTGGGCGAGCCGGGCGTGGCTCACCTGTTCTTGCGAATTCCGGGGGCGGCGGCGCGAGGTGATGGGCGGCCGCAGCTGGACCGAACTGTTCTTTCTGGATGAAGCCACCGCGCTCGCGGCCGGGCATCGCCCCTGCTTCTACTGCCGCCGTGACGACGCCAACCGGTTTCGTGCGGCGTGGGAGCAAGGCAACGGCGTCGGCCGTGTTCTCGCCCGCGATATCGACGCAGTGCTTCACCGCGAGCGGCTCGACGGCGGGGCCAAGCGGCGGCACGAGCTGCCGATGCCGCCCGACCAATTGCCCGACGGCGCGATGTTGCAGGAGGGCGCGCAGATCCATCTGATCGTCCAGGGCCGGGCGCTGGCGTGGACGCCGGGCGGCTATCGCGAGACCGACACCGAACTCGAAGGCGCGCTGCTGCTGACTCCGCCTTCGACATTGCGCACGCTGGCCGCCGGATATGCCCCGGTGCTGCATCCGAGCGCGGTGGAGTCGATGGCGTGAGCTACGATACTCTCTATCAATCGTGATGCCCGGGCAAAAGCGCGAAGCGCGTCTTCGCGCTAGATGTCCCGGGCATCCACGTCTTTCTTCTCTAACGGTGACCAAGACGTGGATGGCCGGGACAAGCCCGGCCATGACGGTCGAAAAGGTGTCGCGCTTCTCACCCCAGCTCCCGTCTTGCCAATTTCGCCCCCGCACCGAGCGCCATCAACTTCGCTTCCGCGATATCGCGATGCATCGGCGCCATGCCGCAATTGGTGGTCGCGACGATGTTGCTGACGGGCACGAATTTCGAGACCGCCTCGATCACCTTGACCACGTCCTCGGCGGTCTCGACGGTGTCGCTGGCTACATCGATCACGCCGGCCTGCACGATCTTGCCCTTGAGCAAAGCGAGCAGCTCCAGCGGCACCCTGGAATTGCGGCATTCGATCGCGACCTGCTGGATCGGGCTTTTGGCGATCGCCGGGAAGATATCCTCGTACTGCCGCCACTCGGCTCCCAGCGTTTCCTTCCAGTCGGTATTTGCCTTGATGCCGTAGCCGTAGCAGATGTGCACGGCGGTGGCGCAGGTCAGGCCTTCGGCGGCGCGCTCCAGCGCTTTTATGCCCCAGTCGGAGACCTCATCCATGTAGACGTTGAAGGCGGGCTCGTCGAACTGGATTACGTCGACGCCATCGGCCTGCAAGGCTCTCGCTTCCTCGTTGAGCAGTTCGGCAAAGGCGAACGCCATCTTGACGCGGTCGCCGTAATACTGGTCGGCGATGGTGTCGATGATGGTCATCGGGCCGGGCAGGGTGAATTTCAATTTCCGCGTGGTGTGGGTGCGGGCGATTCGGGCCTCGTCGGCATGGACGCGGCCCTTCAGCCGCAACGGCGACACCACCTGCGGCACCATCGCCTTGTAGCGGTCCTTGCGGATTCCCATCTCGACCTTGTGGGCGAAATCGATGCCTTCGATCTTCTCCAGGAAGCCATGGACGAAGTGCTGGCGCGACTGCTCGCCCTCGGTGAGGATGTCGATGCCGGCGTCTTCCTGCAGTTTCAGCACCAGCAAAGTGGCGTCGCGCTTGGCCCGCGCCAGTTCCTCACCCTTCGATTTCCAGGGCGCCCACAGCGTATTGGGCTCGGCCAGCCATTCCGGCTTCGGCAGCGAGCCGGCGATCGTGGTTGGAAACAGCATGGTGGGCCTCCCGGGCGGTTATCGTTTGCGCCTGTGTGCCATGTTCGCTAGGCGCCCCACAAGACCGCCTTGATGACTGGAAGGGGCTGACGTCGCGGGCTAGGATGTGGGCCGTTTCCCTCAGGACGAGCCCATGATCGATCTTCACTATGCGCCGACGCCGAATGGCTGGAAAATCACGATCATGCTGGAGGAACTCGGGCTTCCCTACACCGTGATTCCCGTCAACATCCGCTCCGGCGACCAGTTCAAGCCGGAATTTCTCGCCATCAGCCCGAACAACCGGATTCCCGCGATCGTCGACCATGCGCCATCCGACGGCGGCGAGCCGTTCTCGGTGTTCGAGACCGGTGCGATCCTGATCTATCTCGCCGACAAGACCGGGCGCTTCCTGCCGAAGGAGATGCGCGCCCGCTCCAACGTCATGCAATGGCTGATGTGGCAGATGAGCGGGCTCGGTCCGATGCTCGGCCAGCACGGCCATTTCGCACTCTATGCAGCTGAGAAAATCCCCTACGCGATCGAGCGCTACCGCGACGAGGCGGCGCGGCTCTATGGCGTGCTCGACCGCGAACTGGGCAAGACCGGGGCTTACGTCGCCGGCAGCGACTATTCGATCGCCGACATCGCCTGCTTCCCCTGGGCCATGACGCACAAGGCGCGGCTTCACACTCGACGATTACCCCAACGTCAAACGCTGGTACGCTGTGGTCCGCGCCCGGCCGCAGGTGCAGGCGGGGCTTGCGATCGGCAAATTCGTCAAGGAGCCGTTCGACGAGGAATCCCGCAGGATCATGTTCGGCCGGGCCGCGAAGGAGCTGGCGGGGAGGAAATGAGATGTAACCCCTCATGGTGAGGAGGCGCGAAGCGCCCTCTCGAACCATGAGGCTGCCGACGGGACCTCATCCTTCGAGACGCGCGCCAAAAGCGCGCTCCTCAGGATGAGGATCGATAAATCAAATAGCAAAGGGAAAACGCCACCATGATCGAAGTTTTCTTCGACTGCTCCAGCCCCTGGACCTATCTCGCCTTCCACAACATCCAGCCGATCGCCAAGGAATTCGGCGTCGAGATTTCGTGGCGGCCGATCCTGGTCGGCGGCATCTTCAACACCGTCAATCCCAGCGTCTACGCATCGCGCGAAACGCCGGTGCCGCTGAAGGCGCGCTACATGAAGAAAGACCTCGCCGACTGGGCGCGTTCCGCCGGTCTTGCGATCAAGATGCCGCCGACGGTGTTCCCGGTGAACAGCGTGAAAGCAATGCGCGGCTGCATCTGGCTGGGCAAGGACATGGTGCCGTTCGCGCGCGCGGTATTCGAGGCCTATTGGGGCGCCGACAAGGACATCTCGAAGGACGAAGTATTGACCGAGATCTGCAAAGGCGTCGGCGTCGATCCGCAAAAATTCTTCGCCGGCATCGGCGAGCAGGCGATCAAGGATCAGCTCAAGGCGAATACCGATGAAGTGATGGCGCGCGGCGGGTTCGGCTCGCCGACCATCTTCATCGACAAGGCAGACATGTATTTCGGCAACGACCGGATGCCGCTGATCCGCGAAGCGCTGCAGCGGCTCAAGGCGCGGGCGGCCTGATGCCGAAGAAAGTCGTCTGCCGCGAGCTCGGTCCGCCCGAGAGCTTGCGCCTGGAAACCTTTGCCTCCGCGCCGCTGGCGCCGGGCGAGGTGCGCGTCGCCATCCATGCCGCCGGGCTGAATTTTCCCGACATCCTGATGGTGGCGGGCGAATACCAGCTCAAGCCGCCGTTGCCGTTCACGCCGGGAATGGAAGCCGCCGGCGAGGTCGCCGAGGTCGGCGCCGATGTCGGCGGTGTCGCGGTCGGCGACAGGGTGATCGTCAAGATGCGGCACGGCGCCTATGCCGACGAGGCCGTGGTGGCGCCGTCGCAGCTGACGCCGATGCCCTCGACTTTTGATTTTGCCGAAGGCGCGACCTTTCTTGCCGGCCATGGCACCGCCTATCACGCGCTGATCGATCGCGGCAAGGTTCAATCAGGCGAAGTGCTGCTGGTGCACGGCGCCGGCGGCGGCGTTGGGCTCGCCGCGGTCGAGATGGGCAAGATGCTAGGGGCGACCGTGATCGCGGCGGCGTCATCCGAAGAGAAGCTCGCGGTCGCCAAGGCGCGCGGCGCCGATCACCTGGTGCTCTACAGCCGCGAGCCGTTCCGCGACGCCGTCAAGCGCATTACCGACGGGCGCGGCGCCGATGTGGTGTTCGATCCCGTCGGCGGCGAGGTGTTCGAGAACAGCATGCGCTGTATCAACTGGGGCGCGCGGCTATTGGTGATCGGCTTCACCGGCGGCATCGGGCTTGCCCGCACCAATTTGTTGCTGATCAAGGGCGCCAGCGTGCTCGGCGTCCGCGCCGGCGAAGCGGTGCGGCGAAATCCTGAACTGGCGGCAGTGCGGTTGAAGGCTTTGGTGGAATGGGCCGAGGCGGGGAAAATCCGTCCCAACGTCTCGCACCGCCTGCCGCTGGAAGACTATGCGAAGGCGATGCGGCTCCTGATCGACCGCAAGGCGATCGGGCGCGTGGCGCTGATGATGGGGTGAGCTTGTCATTCCGGGTCTGGTGCTTACGCACCATCCCGGAATGACCGCTTCGCCTTCACTTATACTCCCGCTCGCTCCACCACGGGAAATAGTCGGGCATATCCGTCGACACCTTGTTCTTGAACACCGCCGGGCGCTTTTCCAGGAATGACACCACGCCCTCCCTGACGTCGTCGGAGCGGCCGCGGGCGTAGATGCCGCGGCTGTCGATCTTGTGGGCTTCCATCGGATCGTCGGCGCCCAGCATGCGCCACATCATCTGCCGGATCAGCGCCAGCGAGACCGGCGCGGTCTTGGCGGTAATCTCCTTGGCCAGCGCGCGCGCCGTCGGCAGCAGGTCGTCCGGCGGCACCACCTTGCTGACGAGGCGGCCGGCCAAGGCTTCCTGCGCCGGAAACACCCGGCCAGTGTAGCACCACTCCAGCGCCTGGGCGATGCCGACCAGGCGCGGCAGGAACCAGCTCGACGCCGCCTCCGGCACGATGCCGCGCTGGGAGAACACGAAGCCGATCCGGGCATTCTCGGAGGCGATGCGGATATCCATCGGGAGCAGCATGGTGGCGCCGATGCCGACCGCCGGGCCGTTCACCGCGGCAATCACGGGCTTCAAGCATTTGAAGATGCGCAGCGTCACCGTGCCGCCGCCGTCGCGCACCTGGGGGTCGCTGTAGTCGACCTTGCCGTTGGCCAGCCGCTTCACCGGCCCGCGCCGCGCGTCGCGATCGAAGGTGTCGGCGCCCGACGAGAGGTCAGCGCCGGCGCAGAAGCCGCGCCCCGCGCCTGTCACGATGATGGCCCTGACATTGTCGTCCTTGTCGGCGGCATCGAAGGCGTCGATCAGTTCCTGCTGCATGGTGCCGTTGAAGGCGTTGAGCTTGTCCGGCCGGTTCAAGGTGATCGTGAGAATCTGTTCGTCGACCTCGTATTTGATGGTCTCGTACGCCATTGGGGTGTGGTTTCCTCTCGGTTGTTATTTTGATTTCATACCGTCATTGCCGGGCAAAAGCGCAAAGCGCGTCTTTGCGCTAGGTGACCCGGCAATCCATCTCTTGAAGAGGATGGATGCGCGGGTCGAGCCCGCGCATGACGGGTGTCTATGCCCGCCGCGCCGTTCTACTTCTTCGGCGGGCTGGGCCATGGCCGTTGCGGTCCGCGCAATCCCTCGAACGCCTTGGCCATGCCGAGCACGCCGATGTCGTCGAAGCGGCGGCCGACGATCTGCACGCCGATCGGAAAACCCTCCTTGTCGAAACCGCCATTGATCGAGGCGGCCGGATTTTCCGACATGTTCCAGGGCACGGTATAGGCGATGTGCTCGAACGGCTTGTCGGGATCGTTGATCGGGGCGGCGAGTTCGGCGGCGAAGTTCACCACCGGCGACACCGGCGAGATCACGTAATCGATTTCGCAGAACAGTTTCGCGGCCGCCGATCGAATCGCCATGGTGGCGTTGAAACCCCTGATGACGTCGACGCCCGACAGTTTTGTCGCGGTCTCCGCCCATTGGCGGATATAGGGCAGCGCCTTGGCGCGTTCGGCCGGCGTCAGCCTGGACAGGTCGTCCCACATCCGCGCGCGCCAGAAATTGTCGAGCCCGTCGAGCAACTCGCGCGTCATGATGCCGTCGACTTCGGTGACGACGGCGCCCGCGGACTCGAAGGCTTTCGCGGCCTTCACGGCGACTTCGCGCACGTCCTTCTCCAGCGCCTGGCCGGTGCCGGCATCGAGCATCAATCCGATGCGCAGCTTGCGCGGCGACTTTTCCAGTGCCTTCCAGTTGATGTCATTGGGCGGCAGGCTCATGCCGTCGCGGCGGTCGGGTCGCGACAACACGCTCATCATCAATGCGGCGTCGTCGACGGTGCGGGTCATCGGACCTGCGATGCGGCCGACATAGGGCGGATCGATCGGAACCCGCCCGAGGCTCGGCTTAAGCGCGACCAGGCCGCACCAGCACGCCGGCAGCCGCACCGAACCGCCGATGTCGGTGCCGAGATGCAGAGAGCCGTAACCGGCCGCGCCGGCTGCACCCGCGCCGGCGCTGGAGCCGCCGGGATTCTTGGCCAGGTCCCAGGGATTGCGGGTGAGGGGATGGAAGCTGGAGAGGCCCGATGACAGCATGCCGTAATCCGGCATGGTGGTCTTGGAGAAGATCACGGCACCCGCTTCGCGCAAGCGCGCCGCCGGCGGCGCGTCCGCCGGCGCCGGCACCAGTTTGACGCTGGCCGCCCCCAGCGGCACCGGCACGCCCTTGGTGGCGATGTTCTCCTTGATGGTGACGGGAACGCCGTCGAGCGTGCCCATCGGCTCGCCCTTTTGCCAGCGTTCGGTCGCGGCCCTGGCGGTGGCGCGCGCGCCGTCGGGGTCAAAGGCGTACAGCGCCTTGATATGCGGCTCCCACACCGCGATGTGCGTCAGCACGTCTTCCAGCACTTCCGAGGGCGAAAACTGCTTGGCGCGAAAGCCGGCGATCAGGTCGACGGCGGAAAGGTCGTGCAGCGAGGTGATCGCGTCGTCGGATGCCGGTTTATGCATGGGCGCCTGCCGGAAGCCGGGTTTCGATGATGCGCGCGAACATGCTGGCGCCGATCGGCAGGATCTTGTCGTCCAGCACATAGCCGGGATTGTGCACGGGCACCGAGCCGTCATGGCCGAGCCAGAAATAGGCGCCGGGCACCGCCTGCAGCATGTCGGCGAAATCCTCGCTGCCCATCTTCGGCTGCGACCGGGTGAAGACCTTGGTGGGATCGACCACCGTGCGCGCCACGGCCTCGACCACGCTGGACTGCTCTTCCTCGTTCACCAGCACGCCGAAGGTGTCGCGGATGTCGGCGACGATTTCGACATGGAAGGCCATGGCCATGCCGGCACACAGGGCGCGCATCCGCTCGCGGATCAGCGCCCGCACTTCGTCGGAAAAGGCCCGCACCGTGCCGCACAGTTTGGCTTCGCCCGGGATCACGTTGTAGGCGGAGCCCGAATGGATCTGGGTGATCGACAGCACCGCCGACTGCAGCGGATCGACGTTGCGGCTGACGATGGTCTGCAGCGCCTGGCCGAGCGTCATCGCGATCACGACCGGATCCTTCGAGCGCTCCGGCATCGCGCCATGCGCGCCATAGCCCGAGATGGTGATGTCGAAGAAGTCGGCGCCGGCCATCGCCGGTCCGGGCAGGATCGCGATCTCGCCGTGATTCAGGTCGGGCGCGTTGTGCAGCCCGTAGATCTCGTCGCAGGGGAATTTCTCGAACAGCCCGTCCTTGATCATGGCGCGGGCGCCGCCGAGACCTTCTTCCGCCGGCTGGAAGATGAAATGCACGGTGCCGTCGAAGTTCCGGGTTTCGGCCAGATAGCGCGCGGTGCCGAGCAGCATGGTGGTGTGGCCGTCATGGCCGCAGCCGTGGAAGCGGCCGGGAATGGTCGAGCGCCAGCGCAGATTGGTGTTCTCTTCCATCGGCAGCGCATCCATGTCGGCGCGCAGGCCGATCCGCTTGGTGCCGACGCCCTTGCCCTTGAGCACGCCGACCACGCCGGTGCCGCCGAGCCCGCGATGCACCTCGATGCCCCATTGCGTCAGCTTGTCGGCGACGATTCCGGAGGTGCGGACCTCCTCGAAGCCGATCTCGGGATGCGCGTGCAGATCGCGACGGATGGCGGTGAGTTCGTCGGCGTAGCCGTCGATGCGTTCGATGTTGGGCATGGTCAGTTATCCGGTTGCAGAAGACGTTGAACGTGATTCGGTTTCGGGAGCGAAGGCGGGACCGTTCGGCCTGACGCGCACGCCCGGGCGCAGCCGCGTCCAGGGCAGCGCGGCGGTATCGGCCGGCATCGCGCCGGGCGCGGCGCAGATCAGGAGTTTTTCGGCGATCGGCTCGAAATCGGCGCGGAAATGCACCGAGCTCTTGTTGACGAGGATGGACTGCTCGGTCGGCTCGATGCCGACATAGCGGTACATCGATTGGTCCGCGAGCTGCGCCTTGTAGGAGCCCACGACCACCCTGACATCGCCGATCCGAAGGCAAGCCGACGGTCCCATGTCCATGTCGCGGCCGCCGTAATACGGACCCGGCGCGACGAATTTTCCATCGGATAATTCCTCGACGACGAAGGTTTCTTGATACGGTTCATCGCCCGGGATGCCCGACTTGCCGCCTAGCGCCAGCGTGACGACGGCGCCAACGCCGGCAACATGCGCGGCCAACGCCGACTCCGGATCGTAGATCACGCCGATCGCGGCTTTGGTCGCCTTGTTGCGGACCAGCGCGCGCAGCATGCCCGTGGTGTCGGAATCGCCGCCGGCGCCGGGATTGTCCTGGGTGTCGGCGATGATGACCGGCTTCGTCGCGCGCGTCGCCAGTTCCATGGCGTGCAGCACGCCCTCGTCGGGCGTGAAGATGCGGCCGTCAAAATCGTCTTCGTGGCCCTCGACCAGCGCGGCGAGCTGGTCGGCCGCCGTATCGGCATCTTCCTGCGTCCGGCCATAGGCGAACACGCTCGGCCCGCAATGGGCAAAATCCGCCGCCGGGAAACCCGGCGCAAAGGACAGCGTCGGCACCGCGTCGCTCTGCATCGCCGCCAGCTTCTGGTAGATGCCTTTGGTCGGCTGGTCGTTGGTGCACTGCCAGCTGATCGGAATCAGGAACGGCAGTTGCCGGAACGCCTTTGCGTATTTGTGTCCGCTGTCGAGCAACAGCGCCAGATGCTCGGCGGCGGCGCGGCCGGTGTCGGCCATGTCGACATGGGGATAGGTGCGGTAGGCGATCAGCGCATCGGCATGTTCCACCATTTCTGGCGTCACATTGGCGTGCAGGTCGAGGCTGACCACCAGCGGCAGGTCGTTGCCGATCACCGCGCGCACGCGCCGGAGAATTTCGCCTTCACCGTCGTCGAGATGCTCCGACACCATGGCGCCGTGCAGGTCGAGATAAACCGCATCCAGCTGACCTGCGGCTTTGATGCCGTCGACCAACGCCTTGACGATGCGCTCATAGGCGTCCTCGGTGACATGGGCCGAGGGGCTGGCGGCGCAGGCGATGGTCGGCGCTATCTCCCAGCCGCGGGCTTGCGCTGCGCTGATGAAACCGGCCAGCCCGACATTGATGTTGCGCATGGTCGTCAGAATATCGCCGCCATGCGCCATCGACGGCCAGCCGCCGCCATGCACGAAATCGGCATAGGTCGCCTTGGTCGGCGCAAAGGTATTGGTTTCGTGCAGGAAGCCGCCAACGGCGATACGGGTCATCGATAATCTCGGTCAGTGGTTCGTGCGCGCGACGTTAGACTCGTCATTGCCGCAAGCGCAAGCGACGAAGCAATCCCGTTTTGCATGCCGCGCAAGCACCAGGAACGCTTTACGTTCCTCATGGTGAGGAGGCGCCCTTGCGCCGTCTCGAACCATGAGAGCCCGGGTGCCGCCTCATCCTTCGAGACGCGGCGAAGACGCCGCTCCTCAGGATGAGGCTCCCAGGCCAACGGCCGCCACCGGCCGGAAATTCGCAAAATCCCATCCCCGTCCAGGGGCGGCATCGAGCAGCGCGCGGGTATAGGCCTGTTGCGGATGGGTCAGCACCTCGGCCGCCGGGCCCTGTTCGACGATGCGGCCGTGCTGCATCACGGCGACGTCGTCGCAGATCTGCGCCGCCACCCGCAGATCGTGGGTGATGAACAACAGCGCGATGCCGAGGCGGGTCTGGATTTCGTCGAGCAGTTCCAGGACCTGCGCCTGCACCGAGACGTCGAGCGCCGACACCGCCTCGTCCGCCACCAGCACGTCGGGGTCGAGCGCCAGGGCGCGTGCAATCGCGATGCGCTGGCGCTGGCCGCCGGAGAACTGGTGCGGATAGCGCGAGATCGCGTCCGCCGGCAGGTCGACCAGCTCCAGCAGCTCGCGCGCCTTGGCCAGCGCTTCCGCGCGCGGCATGCCGTAATTGATCGGGCCCTCGGCGATGGTCTCGCCGACGGTGATGCGCGGATTGAGCGAGCGATAGGGGTCCTGGAAAATAATCTGGATGCGTTTCCGGTGCGGTTGCAGCAGCCGCCGCGACAGGTCGGAGATTTCGCGGCCGGCGAGGCGGATGCCGCCGGAGGTCGGATCGATCAGCCGGACGATGCAGCGCGCCACCGTCGATTTGCCGGAACCGCTTTCGCCGACGATGCCGAGCGTGCGGCCCTTGCGCAGCGTGAGCGTGACGTCCTTGGCCGCCGCCACTTCGCGGACGCCGCCGAAGAACGAGCGTTCGCGGTAGACCTTGCCGAGTTCGTTGGCCTCCAGCACCACCGGCTCCGTCGATTCCGGACGCGCCGCGCGCGGAATCAGGCTCGGCACCGCCGACAGCAGGTTGCGGGTGTATTCCATTGTCGGCGTGCGCAGGATGGCGTCGAGCGCGCCGGTCTCGACCAGCCGGCCCTGACGCATGACGGCGACTCGGTCGGCGATCTCGGCGACCACGCCCATGTCGTGGGTGATGAAGAGAACGGCGGTGCCGTGATCCCGTTGCAGGTCGCGGATCAAAGTGAGGATCTGTTTTTGCGTGGTGACGTCGAGTGCGGTGGTCGGCTCGTCCGCGATCAGCAGTTTCGGTTCCAGCACCAAGGCCATCGCGATCATGATGCGCTGGCGCTGGCCGCCGGACAGCCGGTGCGGGTAGGAGGCGAAGATGCGCTCGACCTCGGGCAGCCGGACCTGCTCCATCATGTCGAGGATGCGCTTCCTGCGCGCGCGGGCGTCGAGATCGGTATGGGCGCGCAGCACCTCGTCGATCTGGCGGCCGACCGGCACCACCGGATTGAGCGCGGTCATCGGCTCCTGGAAGATCATCGCCATGGTGGTGGCGCGCAACTGGCGCAGGCGGCGGTCACTGGCGCTCAGCAGTTCCTCGCCGACCAGCTTGATGCTGCCGCCGGATGCCACCAGCGAGCCTTTCTGCAACAGGCCCATCACCGTCAGCGAGGTGACGGACTTGCCGGAGCCACTTTCGCCGACCAGGCACAGCGTCTCGGCTTCGCGGACCTGCAGCGAGACGCCGTCGAGCACCCGCTGATGGCCCGGCTTGTTGCCGAGGCCGACCACGAGATTGTCGATGTCGAGGACGAGGTTTTTCATGTTCGGTGTCGCGCTCACTTGCCGCCCTCCCGCTGCTTCATGCGGGGATCGAGCGCGTCGCGCGCGGCGTCGCCGATCAAATTGACGCTGAGAATCGCGATCGACAGCAACAGGCCCGGCCAGAAGATCAGCGACGGCTTGATCTGAAAATAGGCGCGGCCCTCGGCCATGATATTGCCCCAGGTCGGCGTCTCCGGGCTGATGCCGGCGCCGAGGAACGACAGGATCGCCTCGGTGAGAATGGCGGACGCGCAGACGTAAGTGCCTTGCACGATCAGGGGCGCCACCGTGTTCGGCATCAGGTGCCGCCACATGATCTTGGGCAGGCTGGACCCGACCGAGATCGCGGCTTCGACATAGGGCTCCTCGCGCGCGGACAGCACCACCGAGCGCACCAGCCGTGCCACCCGCGGGATTTCCGGAATGGTGATCGCGATCAGCACTGTGGTCAGGCTGGCACCCGACAGCGACACCACGGCAATCGCCAGCAAAATGCTCGGGATCGCCATCAGGCCGTCCATCACCCGCATCATGACGGCGTCGACCCATTTGAAGAAGCCGGAGACGAGGCCGATCAAGAGTCCAATGCCGATCGAGAACACGGCGGCGCCGAGCCCGATCAACAGCGAAATCCGGCCGCCATAGAGAATGCGCGACAGCACGTCGCGGCCATAGGCGTCGGTGCCGAGCAGGAACTGCGCGCTGGCCGGCTTCAGGCGCTGCGCCGGCGCCAGCAGCAGGGGGTCGTGCGGCGAAAGCAGCGGCGCGAAGATCGCCGACAGGATCACCAGCGACAGGCAGACCGTCGCCGCGGCGATGATCGGGGTTGCCGTCAGAAATCCGAGCCCCGGCCGGAACGGCGTGGTGATCGGGATCGACGGCTCTGGAACGGTTTCGATGGCCATCAGTACCGGATCCTCGGGTCGAGCAGGGTATAGGCGACGTCGATCAGCAGATTGACCGTGACGTAGATCAGCGAGGTCAACAGGATCATCGCCTGAATGACGGGATAGTCGCGCGCCAGCACGGCATCGACGGTGAGCCGACCGATGCCGGGCAGGTTGAACACGCTCTCGGTGACCACCACGCCGGAGATCAGAAGCGCGAATCCGGTGCCGATCACGGTGATGACGGGCACCGCGGCGTTGCGCAGCGCGTGGCGCAGCAGCACCCCGGTCTCATTGATGCCCTTGGCGCGGGCGGTGCGCACATAATCCTCGCCGAGCACGTCGAGCATCGCAGCCCTCGTCATGCGCGCGATCAGCGCGACATAGATGAAGGACAGCGTGCAGGTCGGCAGGATGATGCGTTCGAAGAACGGGCCGAAGCCCGCGGTGATGCTCTTGAATCCCTGCACCGGCAGCCAGCGCAGTTCGATCGCAAAGACCTGGATCAGCACATAGCCGATCACGAACACCGGCACCGAGAAGCCGAGCACCGACAGTCCCATCACGAAGCGGTCGATCCAGGTGCCGTGTTTCCAGGCCGCGATGACGCCGAGCGGCACCGCCACCACGATGGCGAGGATGATGGTCGACAGCGCGATCGAGATCGACGGCTCGACCCGCTGGCTGATCATCTTCAGCACCGGCACGTTGGAGATCAGGGAGACGCCGAGGTCGCCGTGCAGAAGCTTGCCGACCCAGGTGAAGAACTGGGTGTAGAGCGGCTCGTGCAGGCCGAGCGAGATGCGGATGCGCTCGAGCTGCTCGGGGGTTGCATTGTCGCCGGCGAGAATCGCGGCGGGATCGCCCGGCGTCAGCCGCAGCAGGAGAAACACGAACAGCGCCACCACGCCCATCACGGGAACGGCGGCCAGCACGCGGCGAAGCAGATATCCGAGCATCAGGCGCACCCACTCCTTCGTCGTCCCTGCGTAAGCAGGGACCCATACGCCGGGAATTCTCTATTGTTTGCTGGAGAAGACGTTCGGGACGACAACGCAGGCCTGTGGTTATGGGTCCCTGCTTTCGCAGGGACGACGCATTGAGATTTGGGAATGCTGCAGAAATCCATCATGACGTCACTCTCACACTCTGCGGCCCCGATGCAAGATTAGCAAATCCTGTGCCATCGGGAATGCACAAAAGTGCCCTCACTCCAGCGTCGCCAGCAGGCCCGCCATCAGGCGGCCGCGCTCGGCGAGGCTGTCGACCTCGATGTGTTCGTTCAGCGTATGCGCGTCGGCGCCGCGGACGCCGAGGCCGTCGAGCGTCGGGATGCCCATCGCGCCGGTGAAATTGCCGTCGGAGCCGCCGCCGGCGCTGCCATGCGGCAGTTCGACGCCCATCTGGTTGGCGACGCCGCGCGCCTTTTCATACAGCGCCATGGTGCCGGCGTCGGGCTCCCACACCGGCCGGGTCACGCCGCGCGTGACTTTAAAGGTGACGTCGTTGGCGGAACCGGACAGCGCCAGCATCCGCTCCACGCCGTGGTCGAGATCGGCCTGCCGCTTGGCCATGCTCAGCGCCTCGCCGGTGGCGGTGGTGGCGACACAGTTGACCCATTGGCCGCCATGCACGATGCCGACCGAGAAGGTGCAGTCCGCCGTCGTCATGGCGTCGATGGCGAGGATCTGCCGCGCCATTTCGCGAATCGCGGAACGCCCCGAGGACAGCGTGGCGCCGGCATGGCTCGGCTTGCCGATGGCTTCCAGATTGAACCGCGCGATCGCGTAGCGCCCGGTGACGACGCCATTGTCCGGGCGGCCAGGCTCCGGCACCAGCACATATTTGTTACGCGCGGCCTCGGCCTCGATGATGTCGCGGGTCGACGGCGTGCCGACTTCCTCGTCCGGGGTGAACAGCACGGTGATCGGCAGCGGCGTCGTGAAGGATGCGCGCGCCAGCTGCCGGATCGCTTCCAGGGTGAGGTAATTGCCGCCCTTCATGTCGAAGATGCCGGGGCCGTAACATTTGTTGCCCTCGCGCCGCCACTTCAGCTTTTCCAGCGTGCCGATCGGATGCACGGTATCGAGATGGCCCGCGATCAGGATGCCGGGCTCGCCCGCTTTCGGATGCGGAAAGCGCGCGCGAACGCAGCCGCCGAAGCCCTGGCGGCCGGCGATACGCTCGATCGAGGCGCCCATGATCGCCATGTCGCGCGCGGCGATATCGAGCATGCGCTCGACCGCGGGCGCGTCGAAAGTCGGACTTTCGCATTCCACCCAGCCGCGTAGTCCAGCCAGCATGGCCTCGGAATCGAAGGGAAGGTTGGCGGGGTTCATGGGCTTCTCTTTGTTTCTTTGTTTTTGAACGGAATGTTTTCTTGACGCGCCGGCTCTCGGCGCGCGGCTTACGAGAATGACCGGCGGCGAGTTTGTAAAGTGAAACTTGCGCGGCTTTGTGCGGCGCATTCGCCGCGCACGCTTGCGCTAAAACCCGATTGACGCGCAACGCGCTTGATGCAAGGCTCAAATGCTTCGGAGTTACAGCGTGTTAGCGCGCGCCTAAATAACGCGCCGCATGCATAACGAATGATCTGAGTTTGACCAGTTTCACGTCAGGAGACAAACGAATGTTCCACATCCCGCGCTGGAAACCTACCGCGATAGCTTCAAGTGTCGCGCTGTCGGTCCTCGCTCTATCGGCGGTCGCGACATCGCAGGCGATCGCCGCCGGCAAGACCATCACCGCGGTGATGCATTCCGATTTGCGCGTGCTCGATCCCGGGCTCACCACCGCCTACATCACCCGCGATCACGGCTACATGGTCTACGACACGCTGGTGGCGACCGATGCCAACTTCAAGATCCAGCCGCAGATGGCGGATTGGAAAGTCTCCGACGACAAGCTCACCTACACCTTCACGCTGCGCGACGGCCTGAAGTGGCATGACGGCGCGCCGGTCACCGCCGAAGACTGCGTGGCCTCGCTGAAGCGCTGGGGCAAGAACGACGGCATGGGCCAGAAGCTGATGGACTTCACCGCCAGCATCGAGGCGCCGGACGCCAAGACCATCGTGCTGAAGCTGAAGGAGCCCTACGGCCTGGTGCTGGAGTCGCTCGGCAAGCCGTCGTCGCTGGTGCCGTTCATGATGCCGAAGCGGCTGGCGGAAACGCCGGCCGGCAAGGCGATCGCCGAGCAGGTCGGTTCCGGCCCATTCAAGTTCGTGCAGGCCGAATTCCAGCCCGGCGTGAAGGCGATCTATGTCAAGAACGCCGACTACGTGCCGCGCAAGGAGCCGGCGAGCTGGACCGCCGGCGGCAAGGTGGTCAAGGTCGACCGCGTCGAATGGGTGACGATGCCCGACGCGCAGACCGCGGTGAACGCACTGCAGTCCGGCGACATCGATTTCATGGAAAACCCCTCCTTCGACCTGTTGCCGGTGCTGGAGGCCAACAAGGACATCAAGATCGAAATCCTGAACAAGTTCGGCTTCCAGACGCTGGGGCGGATGAACTTCACTCTTCCGCCGTTCGACAACGTCAAGGTACGCCGCGCCGCGTTCCTGGCCATGAGCCAGAAGCCGGTGCTCGACGCGCTGGTCGGCAATCCCAAGTATTACAAGATCTGCGGTGCGATCTTCATCTGCGACACGCCGCTTGCTACCGACGTCGGCTCGGAGTCGCTGGTGAAGGGTAACGGCATGGCGGAAGCCAAGAAGCTGCTCGCCGAGTCCGGCTATGACGGCACGCCGATCGTGGTGATGGCGCCGGGCGACGTCGTCACGCTGAAGGCCCAGCCGATCGTGGCGGCGCAATTGCTGCGCGAGGCCGGCTTCAAGGTCGACGTGCAGGCCACCGACTGGCAGACCGTGGTGACCCGCCGCGCCAGCCAGAAACCGGTCAAGGAGGGGGGCTGGAACATGTTCTTCACCAACTGGGTCGGCGCCGACGTGGCCAACCCCGTCGTCAACGTATCGATCGGCGGCCGCGGCACCAAGGGCGGCTGGTTCGGCTGGGCGGAAGACGCCAAGGTCGAGCAGCTGCGCGATGCCTTTGCTCGTGCGGGCTCGCCCGAAGAACAGAAGAAGATTGCTGCCGACCTGCAGAAGCATGCCTATGAGCAGGCGATCTACATCCCGCTCGGGCAGTATTTCGCCCCCAGCGCCTGGAGCAAATCGCTCTCCGGCGTGCTCGACGGCCCGGCGACGCCGGTGTTCTGGAATATCGAGAAGAAGTAGGGGCGGGGGCGACGTCGTCGCTCAGAGAGTCCAACTTGAAACCATCGTCATGCCCGGCCTTGTGCCGGGCATCCACGTTTTTGCGGCAAGCGACCAGGTATGAAGACGTGGATGGCCGGGACGTAGGTCGGCCATTCGGTATCAGATATGGAGCGGATGCGTAGTTCCTGGATGTGGTCGTGAAGAAATGCGAAGAAGCTATGTCTCAAGACAGGATTCGTCGCTGTCGCTGCTCTCATTGAAGAGCGATCTCAGCAAACGCCAGAGTTCGCGGTGTCCAGCGGTTTGACCACCTTGCGTTAGATAATCGGCGATATCCATTGTCGCTGTCTGGTATTCTACTTTGCCCCCAATGCTTGCCTCTAAATGCACCGCTTCTCGCTCGACATACAGACTTTTGGTGTCCGTATCGAAGACAAGGGAACAACGATCCTCGTGTGTGATCTCGGGGCCTTTTACCTGACGGTACAGTTCTCTTTTCAGGAGGGCCATTTTCCGTTCCAGATGAAGAAGGCGCGATGGCCAGTTTCCTAGCTCAATAAGGTTCGGACCTTTGTAACGGCGTCATAAATTTCGATCTGGAGCATCGGATAAGCCGATTTCAGTTTCCGACCCGATGCTTCAGCAGCTTCGACAGTGTCAAACTCTGACTTGAAGTGCCCGTCGACAATCACCACAAATCCTTCCGTCGGTGGCCTGTCGGCACGTGGTGCCTTCTGCTCAGGCTCGTCAGTTGAGCGAACAGGCTTCTTCATCGGAACTCTCATCATGTCGCAGGCGCGTAGCAGGTGGGCTCTTTGAGACCGAAAGCTCTTGAAATTTCATTCGATCACGGCATCGGAAAAGTGAATGACAAAATCCGGAGACCGGAACTGGCTTACTTGGTTCGGATCTCCGGTTTCTTGCGATGACCGCGCAGGACTATGCGGCCTTGTTCGGTGCAGCGGCCTTGTTCGATACAGGGGTCGTGCTCGGTGGAGCGCCTGTCTTGATATTGATTGTCTTGGTGGATTTCACCGCCTTGGCGGGCTTCTTGATGGTGATATGTAGCACACCCTTGTCGAAATGAGCTTCGACGGCCCCGTCTTCCGGCTCGAAGGGCAGGGACATCGATCGATAGAAGGAGCCGTAACTCCGCTCCTCGATATGCCAATCCTTTTCTTCTTTCGTACTCTCCGCTTTTTTCTCACCGGAGATGACCAGCTGGTTGTCGTCCAGGCTGATATTGATATCTTTCTCGTCCACACCGGGAAGTTCGGCTGTCACTTCGAAGGCGTCATTTGTCTCCGCAACATTGATTGCCGGCGCGCCCGCCCCAATGCTGGGAGAAGGCGAACTCTGATCGAATGCACGCAATGCGTTTTCCATTTCGCGCCGAATGGCCCTGAAAGGGTCGGATGCAAGCTCTTGGCCACTGGTCCACAATCTCGGGAGGCTCATCTGTTCTCTCCATGGGCTAGAGGATATCTAAAAAGCCTGCTCCTGATGATCCTGATGGCCTTGACGTAGCTCAAAATGGCCAAGTTTTTTCGGGCCGGAAAGGCCGGCCGTGATGCCAATCAGCGAATGTACTTGCATCATGGCTCGCAAAAGCAAAATCAGCGACTATCTAGTTATAAGCATGCAAGAGAGCACGTCAGTGAGGTTGACCTAATGACTGGCAAATACCCATCGAGCTTCTATCGCCGCGTTGAACGCAGCTGGGCTGGAGCATCAAGTCGCTAAGACAAATCCGCGGTCAGATTGTCGTGGCAACCGAGCGTACATTGCAACGCATGTTCGACCGTGACGGTTCGTTGATCCCAATCCCGGTAAGAGCGGCCTCGGACCGGCAACGACGTGATCGGGGCCGATCACGTGATTGATTTTCCAAATCATAGTCGTTCATACGACCATACACGGCGCGCCGTGCGATTTTGGGGGCATGACAGCGCCGCAGAGGCGTCATTCTACATTGACGAAGAGGCACTGAGACGAATTGAACCAGACGCTCGTCTCGATGAGTGGGGCTTTCTGGAAGCGTTCGATTCGAACCGCGATTTGATATGCGCCGCCGCGGCCAAGGTTTATGTCCGCGGAAGCAGAGGTTCTTATGATCTGGTTGCCGCTAATTTTTGAAACGATGGCCCGCGGTTTGGCGCCTCATGCCGTTCGCTTGCGTGCGAAAGCCCCTGGCGGCCGCGAACCAGCCAGCGAGTAACAAGATTCCACAAGATTTGTGCCGATGCCGGACGGCTGCAAGGTTTGATGTCCGGGATGGGTCAAGCGCGTCGTTTTCGCGATGTCCGCGCGGAGCCCCTCAATAACAGACGCTGGCCGAACGCGATGGCGCGGCAACCTTGGTGCGGGCGGTGGGACTCGAACCCACACGACGTTGCCATCGAGGGATTTTAAGTCCCTTGCGTCTACCAGTTCCGCCACGTCCGCTTTGGTCACGAGATCAGATACTTAGCGCGTTTCCTTCGGCTTTGGAAATGGGGTAGGCTTGAGGGAAATCGCGGCTTTTCCTTAAGCGAGTGCGCGGGCCAAGGCAAAGCCTCATTCCCGACACCAGCGGCTGCTTTAGGCATTCTCAACCGTGTCGGTTTACGAAAGTCGCATGATCGTTTCGCTCAAGCATTCCCGGCCTCCGCTGCGCCTCGTCGCGGCGATGGCGCTATTCGCCTCCGCCATCGGGCTCGGCGGCTGCGCCGGCATGAGCGACAGCATGAGCACGGCGTTTGCCGATCCCGCCAAATACGATCTCTACGAGTGCAAGCAGCTCGAGGCCGAACGCAAATCGCTCGCCTCGCGCCAGGCCAGCCTCCAGGCCCTGATGGCGAAGGCTGAAACCGGCGCCGGCGGCGCCGTCGTGGCCGAGATCGCCTATCGCAACGACTACATCGCGGTGCGCGGGCAAGCCCAGTTCGCCGAGGAAGCCTGGCAGCGCAACCGCTGCGTCGCCGGCGCGCCGGCCGCCGTGACCGCGCCTGTGCCGCCGGTCGTCGCGCCGGCGCCAAACCGGGCGGCGAAACGCTAAAATGCGCGGGGGATGACGGCCAGTGGTGGAGCAGCGAACGCGAACTCCCACCCGACACAGACCATCCCTCACGCCCGCCAGTCGTAGATCCAGTCCTGCCGCGCCAGCATGCGCTGCGGTCCCATCGCGCGGATGGACCAGTCGCGCGCCAATGCCGCCGGACCGCTCAGATGATAGATCGCGCCGTTGTGCCGGGCGGTACGCTGCACGCGGCTGACGCGGGCGCGGCGCAGCCGGCCGTAACGCTTCAGCGCCGCCGCAATGCCGGCGGCGGCGTCGCTGTCGCCGAGGCACTTGGCCAGCACCGCGGCATCCTCGATCGCCATGCCGGCGCCCTGCGCGGCAAACGGCAGCATGGCGTGGACGGCGTCGCCGAGCAGCGCGATCGGGCCCTTGCTCCATTCGACGCCTTCGGGCACCGCGAACAGCGCCCATTTGCGCCAGTCGTCGACGGCGTTGAGCATCATCCGCGCCGGCCCCGGCCATTTGTACGAGGCGAACGCGTTCTTGATTTCGGCGTTCTCGCCGGCCGTACTCCAGCCCGGCCGGTTCCAGGTGCCGGGCACCACGGCGACGACGTTGATCTGGCGAGCGCCCGAAATCGGATAGACGACGAGATGTGCGTTCGGCCCCATCCAGAGCTGTACCCGGCGCGAAGTGTATTCGCGCGGCAGCTGCGTGGCGTCGAGCGTTCCGCGCCAGGCGATCAGGCCGGAGAATTGCGGCTGCGCGTCCGGAAACAGATGATGCCGCACCGTAGACCAGATGCCGTCGGCGCCGATCAGCGCCGTCGCCAGTTCCTGATGGCGCGTGTTGCCGCTCCGCTGCACCACCGTCAGTCCCTTGGCGTGGGGGGCGGCGTCCTCGAACTGGCAGCCGAGCCTGAGCTCGATATCGGGATTGTCGGCCACCTGCGCCGCCAGCGCGCCCTGCAGGTCGGCGCGATGCACCACCCAATAGGGGGCGCCGGCGCGATAGGTGGCGGCCTCGCCGAGCGGCAGGCGGCTGATTTCGCCGCCGGCGCGCGCGCTCATGATGCTGACGGCATCGGGGATGACCGCGCGCCCGGCAAGCCGCGGCTGCAGTCCGAGTCCGACCAGTACGCGGCTGGCATTCGGGGAGAGCTGCAGGCCGGCTCCGACTTCCTCGAGCCGCTCGGCCTTCTCCAGCACGACGACGCGAAAGCCTCGCGCGGCGAGCGCCAGCGAGGCCGTCAGTCCGCCGATCCCGGCACCAGCGACGACGATGGTGCGAGACGCGGCCACGGAGCGATCAGGCGACCTTCAGCACGCACTCCGGCGGCCGGGCCTCGCCGGCCTCGAGGTCGGTGGCGTAGCGGTACAGGGTCGAGCAATAGGGGCAGATGATTTCGTTGTCGTTGCCGAGATCGAGGAAGACATGCGGGTGATCGAACGGCGGATTGGCGCCGACGCACATGAACTCCTGCGAGCCGATCTCGATGACCGGAACGCCGGCGTCATTGTGGAAGTGCGGGACGACATGGTCGGACATTCTATTTCACCCTGGATGGCGGCGGCGGCGCAGACGAACAACGGGGCGCGGCAGGCTGATACTGCCGCGCAGCATACTGATACTTGCGGGTGGCGTTGATTCCTAGAGCCCCGGAAAGCCATTTGCTCATGCAAATTCGACACAATCTTGTCGTCCCAGAGAAGCCCTTCTTTCGTCGGGCTTCTTTCGTCGGGGCTGTTGTGTCCGAAAAGCGGCACCCCATGTTGAGGGCGGCGGAACCCAAGGGTTTTTCGGCATGAGGCGGTCGCGGATCGGTCCGGCACTGGCGGGTATGGCGGCGTGCGCGGTGGCGTGCGCGCTGCTGTGGCCGCATGCGCGGGATGCCTATGCCCTGCTGGCGGCGCAGGACGATCCGGCCGAGCTTTCCGACCTCCAGCTCGGTTCTGCTCTGCGGAATGACGCTGGGCTGATCGGGCAGAACATCGAGGCGGCGCTGGCCGAAAACGACCCCGATCTGGCGGGCAGCTTCGCCGACCTCGCCCGGGACAGGAACATCCCGCTCGGCGATGAACTTTCGAAGCGCGTCAGCGACGCCGTCGCGGAGCATCATTCGACGCCGCAATTCGCCAAGCGCTTCGCCACCGGGCTCGTGACCGGCAATGCCGACGACGTCGCCAGCCTGTCGGGCACGGTGGCCGGCGATCTCTTCGTGTTCGGCGACATCAGGGACGTGGTGCGCGAAGGCAAGCATCTCGCCATGGGCGAAGACACCGACCATCTGGTGCTCGGGCTTGCCACCGCGGGCCTTGCGGTGACGGCGGCGACCTATGTCTCGGTCGGCGGCGCGCTGCCGGTGCGCGCCGGGCTCACGCTGGTCAAGGACGCCCGCAAGGTCGGACGGCTGGGCGCCGGGCTGACGCATTGGGCCGGGCGCTCCGCGCGCGAGATGGTCGATACGCCCGTCCTGCAGCAGGCGGTCGCCTCCGGCTCGGTGCTGCGGCCGGGCCAGACCATGACCGCGATAAGAGCGGCGTTCCACGCCGAGAAGGCCGGCGCGCTGGTGCGGCTAGCCAAGGACGTCGGGCGCGTCGGCGAGAAGGCGGGCATCCGCGCCGCGCAGGACACGCTCAAAATCGCGGAGTCGCCGAAGGACGTCGCACGCGCCGCGCGGCTCGCCGAGTCCAAAGGTGGCCAGACCCGCGCGATCCTGAAGGTGCTGGGCCGCGGCGCATTGCTGCTGGCGACCGGCGCCTTCAATCTGACGCTGTGGCTGTTCGGCGCGCTCATCACGCTGTTCGGCTTGCTGTCGTCGATCAAGGCCACCACCGAACGGCTGACCCTGGCCTATCTGCGCCGCAAGAAGGCGCGGCGATTGCGAAAAGCGATGGCGGCTACTGCATTGCCACCCAGTGCCTCTCTGGCGGGCGCCGCCGCACAGGCCTAAGGTTTCCCAGCCTTCGATCGCTGATCTCATCAACATACGGAACGACCCGATGCCGAGTTTTTACAACGGCGAAGTTGAAATTGCCTATCTCGACGAAGGCGAGGGCGATCCGATCGTTCTGGTGCACGGCTTTGCCTCGACCAAGAATGTGAACTGGGTCTATCCGACCTGGGTTTCCGAGCTGAAGAAAAACGGCCGCCGCGTCATCGCCTTCGACAACCGCGGCCATGGCGATTCCGGCAAGCTCTACGATGCGGCGGCCTATGACGTCGCCACCATGGCCGGCGACGTCATCGCGCTGATGGATCACCTCGACATCGAACGCGCCGATGTCATGGGCTATTCACTGGGCGCGCGGATGACGGCGGTGCTGGCGCGGCAGCAGCCGCAGCGGTTGCGTTCGGCCGTGTTCGGCGGCATCGGCATCGGCCTGATCGAGGGCGGCGGCCCCGGTGAAAACGTCGCGGCCGCACTGGAGGCGGCCTCGCTCGACGACGTCACCGATCCGGTGGGGCGGACCTTTCGCGCCTTCGCCGACCAGACCCGCTCCGACCGGCTGGCGCTGGCGGCCTGCCTGCGCGGCTCGCGCCGCCTGATGACGCGGGATGAAGCCGCCGGCATCGAGGTGCCGGTGCTGATCGCGGTCGGCACGACGGATGAGATCGCGGGCTCGGCGGACGCGCTCGGCAAGGTCATCCCGGGCGCCGAGGTGCTCCATATTCCGAACCGCGACCATATGCGGGCGGTCGGCGACAAGGTCTACAAGGCGGGCGTGCTGGATTTCCTGTCACGGCGGAGGTGAGCCGTCCGGCTCGTCGCGGCCGGCGAAATGCCTGACGATCGCGATCAGCGCGACCAGGGTGGCGACCCATGCGATACGCGCGCCGTAGCGGTCATGCGGTCCCGATATCACGCCGCAGACGAAGGCGTTGTCGAGCAGCGCCAGCGTGACCGTAGTGGCGAGCAGTGAGAGATCGTCGAGCTTCCGCCGCCAGATCGCGCCGCCGCAGATGGCGACGACCGCCAGCATCGACGCCAGCGCGATGGGGACGTGGAGCCGGTTGATGACGGCAAAGTCGAGGTCCCAATGCTGCTGATGCGCCGCGCGCATCGGCTTGAGTTGCGAGGGGATATAGCGCTCGATGATGCCGTAGGTGTGGGGGATCCAGCCGTTGGTGCCTTCGCCGGTTCCGACCATGACCAGTTGCTGTGCGGTGGCGACGATCGCGGCTTGGGCCTGCCACAGTGGATATTCGGCGAGCGAACGCGTGACGATGAAGCCCATCTCGTCGTTCAGACCAGTGAAGCGGCCGAGCGTGTTGAACATGCTGCTGCCCCAGAGGAACTGATCGGCGGTCGCCGGAAGTTCATTGCGATAGGGGCAGAGCTTCAGTTTCTGCTGCGGGCAGTGATCCCGCAGATATTGTTTGACGATGCCGTCCTGCAGCATCCGCCCGAACGCGACGCCGTACCCGCCGGGCGTCCATGCCAGTTTTCCGGACAGCGCGAAATTCGCGGCCACCAGCATGATGGCGCCGGCGACGAGGGTCAGGCTGCCTTGCAGCAGTCCGGAAATGGCGATCCGTGAGCGCAGGAAGGGGAGCGCGATCCAGCCAGCGCAGCACAGTCCCAGCAGCACCGCCAGCGTGGCGCTGTGGGTTGCCGCGGCGAAGGCGGTGAAGGCGAACAGCAGGCACTTCTCGATCGTGGAAGTCCTGTCGCCGTGTACGACCAGGATGAACAGCGCCAGCACCGACAGGCCGGTGAAGATGTCGGTCAGCAGCATCGAGGTGAGCCAGGGCAGCGCCGTGGTCACGATCAGGGCAACGCTGATGGCTGCCAGCCGCCATGGCCTGACCATGCCGAACACGCGCAAGGTCAGTTGCAGGATCCAGAGCGTCGCCAGCGCCTGAATACCCAGATTGATCCAGAAGCTCGAATCCTCGCCGAAATGGAGGTAGAGGCCGAACACGGTGGACCGGCTGGGGACCAGATAGCCTTCGTACCACCGGGCCAGATAGCCGCCGGTGTCCCACTGCAGGAGCGGGTAGCCGTTCCACAGCGCCGGCGCGATCAGCATGAGGGGTATGGCTACCGCCGATAGCCATACCCAAGCGGAATCCGGCGCGCGTGCGCGTAAAATCTGGCTGTGAATGCTGTCTCCCCCCGAGTTTTGCGATTAGCATGCCTCCATTGGCATGCGGAAATCCACAAATAGTTGGAACCCGGGTGGCTTGATTTCCCGAAATCGCGGGCCACCTTGAACTGGACGCTGTCAGTAGGGTGGTCGCGGCCGGTCAAGGAATGTGTGCCGTATCAATGTTTTGGCGCAGTTTCCTAACCAAGTCCGCCGGACCCTTTGCCGGGAGCGGGACAGCCGTCCGGCCGTCGTGCTATAAATGTCCCTAAGAAACCCGAAATTGCGAGAGCAGCCCATGGCAGTGCATCAGATCAATCCGCAGGGTGGGAAAGTGGCGGCGCTCGATCCGATCTGGGATCGGGTGCGGGCCGAAGCGGAAGACATCGTCCGCCGCGAACCGGAACTCGCCTCCTTCATCTATTCGGTCGTGCTGCATCACGACCGTCTGGAAGACGCGGTGGTGCATCGCATCGCCGAGCGGCTCGACCATACGGCGCTGTCGGGCGACCTGATCCGCCAGACCTTCGACGAGGCGCTGCGCGACGATCCCGATCTCGGCAACGCGTTTCGCGCCGACATGGTGGCGGTCTACGACCGCGATCCCGCGACCTCGCGGTTCATCGATCCCTTGCTCTACTTCAAGGGCTTCCACGCGATCCAGACCCATCGCCTCGCGCACTGGCTCTATCAGAAAGGGCGCAAGGATTTTGCCTATTACCTGCAGAGCCGCGCTTCCGCGGTGTTCCAGACCGACATCAATCCGGCGGCACGAATCGGCCGTGGTATCTTCCTCGATCACGCTACCGGCTTCGTGGTAGGCGAGACCGCCGTCATCGAGGACGACGTCTCGATCCTGCACGGCGTCACCCTCGGCGGTACCGGCAAGGAGAACGAGGATCGCCATCCCAAGATCCGCCGCGGCGTATTGATCGGGGCGGGCGCGAAAATTCTCGGAAATATCGAGGTCGGCCATTGCGCCCGCATCGCGGCGGGCTCCGTGGTGGTGAAGCCGGTGCCGCACAATGTGACCGTGGCAGGCGTTCCCGCCAAGATCGTCGGCGAGGCCGGCTGCGCCGAGCCGTCGCGCACCATGGATCAGATGCTCAACGCGATCGGGATTTGATTGTTGCGCGTATTCCGCGAAGGAATACGCGCGAAGCCAAAAAAGTCGTCTGAATCGCGTGCGCGATTTTTGCAAGTTGGGCTGGCAGTCCGCTTCGTCCCGGCCTAGAACCTCCCGAAACCTAATCCGATTGGAGACTGCCGTGGACGTTCAGGAAGTCAGGAAACTCGACGCCTATCTCAAGCGCCTGTTCGGCAATCCGAAGATTCGCGTGGTGCCGCGGCCGAAGAAGGACGATTCAGCCGAGGTCTATATCGGCGAGGAGTTCATCGGCGTGCTGTTCGTCGACGATGAAGACGACGACCGCTCGTTCCAGTTCCAGATGGCGATCCTCGAGGACGACCTGGTCGAGCAGGGCTGAGCATCCCGCAAGGGGATCGCTACTTCGGGCCGCGCAATTGCGCCGTCAGCCGGTCCATCGCATTGGCGACGTCGCGCCACTGCGCGAGCCAGCTCCGCGGAAAACGAAACGTCAGGTCGGCGCCGTCGATGCGGCGCTCGCTCAGGCACATGCCGGGGGTAGAGGCGTCGCGCGTGCAGCGCGCGTTGAGGGCCGGCGAACTCGCAAGGAACAGATCCTCGTTGCCGTAGGGCGTGCCGTCGCGGAATGCGCGTAGCGTCAGGCCGTCCTGTGCCGGTGAGGGAGCCTGCTCGAGATAGCGCGGATAGATGGTGCGCAGGCGGGTATCGGGCGCCAGCGTGTCGTGATGCGCCGATATCGACAGGAAGATCCGGTCGATCGGCTGCACCGATTCCTCCACGGTATCGGCGCTGACGTGCCTCGGCGCATCGGGCGCTTCGAGCGAGGGAAACATGAAGCTGAGATCGACGCGTTCCTGCGGCCCGGAGTGACGCTGGATCTTCCTGCGGACCGCCATGGTCGGCACGTTGAAGAGGGTCGCGCCGACGCTCACCGGCAACCGGTCCGGATTGCTCGAAGCCTTCGGTCCCCAGGTCGGCCAGAGCAGATAGGCGACGATGGCGATCGCTCCCGCCGTGACCGCGCCCCCCAGCACGATCGGAATCATGTGGCTGCGGTGATGCCGGCGCGGGTTGCGGGTGCTGTGCTGGGCGGTCGAGAACAAGGTCATGAACGGGACATCGTGAGGGTGGCCCTCGGGGGTCGAATCAACTGCAAATATGCCATGCGCCGGCGGACTTCCGCACCACTTCGCGCGGTTGCAGCCGCCGCGAGCCATGTCCTGGCCGCGGTTCCCGCCGGCGGCGTTAACCTTTCCTTAAGGATAGTGTGGCGGCCGGCTGCCGATTTTGCGAAGCAAGGGAGGTCGTTGTGTAGCGGAAGCGTTGCGATGTCGCCTGAAGCGTTGAATTCCCTGTTTTCCATCGGCATCGGCTTCGCGCTTGCTGGCGCGCTTGCCAGCGGATACCAGGCGTTGGCGCAGCGCCCGGCGGGATTCGGACTGCTGCAAGAGGGCGTGGCGCCGAGGGCTTTCGCCGCCGTGCCGTTCCTGGTTTTCGCGGCCCCCTTCATCATCATGCGCAACACCTTGCGCGGCGCGAAGATCGAGCGCCGCCGCGTCGAATTCGTGATGATGGCAACGGTGCTGGCCGGATTCTGGAGCCTGATGTCCGGCACGTTTTTCGTCATGACGCTGCGCGCCGCCGGGGTGCTGGCCTGAGCGATACGCCTATGCCAATGTCTCCGCGAACCGGAGACTGACAAGGCATGGCGATCTACGAACTCGACGGGCAGGCGCCCGATCTTCCTTCCGACGGAAACTATTTTGTCGCCGACACCGCAGTCGTGATCGGCAAGGTCCGGCTGTTGAATTCCGCGAGCGTGTGGTTCGGCGCAGTCTTGCGCGGCGACAATGAATGGATCGAGATCGGCGAGAATTCCAACGTGCAGGATAACTCGACCTGCCACACCGACATGGGCTTTCCGCTGACGATCGGAAGAAATTGCACGGTCGGCCACAACGTCATCCTGCACGGCTGCACGCTGGAGGATGACGCGCTGGTCGGTATGGGTTCGATCGTGATGAACGGCGCCAGGATCGGCCGCGGCAGCGTGGTCGGCGCAGGATCGGTGATCACGGAAGGAAAACAGTTTCCCGAATATTCGCTGATCATCGGATCGCCGGCGCGGGTGATCCGCACGCTCGATCCCGCGCAGGTCGCAAGAATGGGAAGTGCGGCAAAATTCTATGTCCTCAACGGCGCCCGATTCAAAAAAGGCCTGAAGAAAATCGGCTGAAGCGCTGCGAGCGCTTCAGATGCCGCTTCATGACTTGGTTTGTCTCGATGAGCGCGGCCTTGCGCTGTCTTGCGCAGGCGTCTTTGTCAGCGCGGCGCTCTTGCGGAGCGCGTCCTTCAGGTCGACGGGAATGCCGTGCTTCCTGAGCAGGTCGGCGAACGCTTCATCCGCCAATTCCTGAAGGGTCGCCATCCTGTCGCGGCCGAGCTGTCTCAGCTTGTCGAAGGTGTCGTCGTCGAACGCGATCAATTTGCGCAACTCGGGCCTGCCTTTCGCGCCGCAGACGGACGCTGATCCGTGGTTGAGGAAATCGTTCGGGCGAGGAACCCGCGGCATTTCTGCAATTGATCCGCAGTCGCAAATTCGGGGTCAAATAAATACCGCCTGGCCCGGGACAGGTCTGCGACTTTAGTATAAGGTAGCGCCGTTGACCTGATTCATGGATGCTCGCCATGCTCACAGCGCTCACAACTCCGGCATTGACGTTACTGTTTCTGGGCGTTGTCGTTGCTCTGGGCGCTGCCTTTGTCTGGATGTTCTGGGAAATCGAGCAGGTGAAGGCGCGCCATGATCGCTTCGCAGCCGCCGCCAGACGTCCTCGTCATAGCCGCTCCGGATAGCACGCTCCTCACGGTGACCGGGATCGCGCCGAACAATCCTGCAGAAAAAACAAGGCCGTCGACGCAGTATAACGCCAACGGCCTTGCCAGCCCCGGATATTGAAATCGGCTTGCGCCATCCGGTGAACTACATACTGCCCCGGAACATTAAGGGCATATGTGATCCAGTTCACAATCGGACGGAAAAAGTTCCGGCAGCGCCTATGGGGTTTCCGGCTGCGCCCATGGGGCTGGAGACTCCGCGCGACGACCGGCGCGCCGCCTTCTGGCAAGACGCCAGTCTAGCCTCGCGATTTGCCGCGCTTGCGATGCGACACCGCGCTGCGTTTGGTCCGGATCGGCTTCTTTCGGATGGTGGGCGTATTGGATACGTCAGAGGGTTGGGCGCTCGCGAACGACTGTCGCAGACCGTCGATCGCGCCGGTCAGGCCGCCGACCTGTTCGGCCAGCTTCTTGGTCTCGGTCTGCTGCGCGGCGAGCAGGCGTCTGACGGTCTGCAGCTGATCCTGAACGACTTGTAGCTGGTCGATCGACTCCTGCTGGGTCGCCTCCAGGCCCTTGGTCTTCTCCACGAGTTGCTCGGAGGCCTGTGCCGTCCGGGCCTGCAACTGTCTGGTGGCAACGACGCGGTCCGGTTCGGGCGAGACGCCGGTATAGCCACGCCACAGCGCGATGGAGGCGCCTCCGGCCACCACGGCGACCAATACCGCGGCAGCGAGCGCAATCGGTTGCGAGCCGATGCGGGTGAGGCTGTTGCTCATGCTATGATTAGGTGCGAGTTCGATCATGGGACTCCAAAGCCTGGCAGCCAAAGTTCCAGCACGCTCGACGCCTGCCCACGGCATGGCGCTACTATAGATATCTATGACCGGCGGCCGGCCCGTTCAACTGCACGGGTGGCGTCGGCCGTCCTGGCCCCGATAGCTCGCCGTCGATTGCCCGCAATGGCGATCGAAGCCGTCATAGATGCCGTAGGGCCGTTCATTCAGCGGCACCACGACCCGGTCCGGCGGCGCTGTCGTTCCCGGGTAAAAGTCGGCGGGGCCGTAATTGTGCGAATAGTCGATGATCAACGGGGCGTCAAAAGACTGCTGCGCACGCTGGCGGTGACCGCGAACATCGGCGTCGGCTGCAAACGCGGGCAGGGAAAGCACGACCAGGGCCGCAGCAGCCAGCAGTCTCGATTTCATCTCGCCCTCGTTATCCGACCGACGCGCAAATCCTAGCGGTATCGGTCAGGGCGGTAAAGGGAAGTGGGCGGAAGACCGCGTGCCACCGCCGCAAGGCGCGCCGGCGTCGCCGGCCTCATTCAGGTCGCAACCCCGCGGCAAGTCTTTGGAAAGTCATGAGTTTAAGTGCCCCGAAAAAGTTGCGGCCAGCTCTTGGGGGAGAGCTGGCCGCGCGCGATCCGGTCTGGGACGGGGAGGGGTGGGGATGTGACCGGGTCGCGTGTCCTCTGATTCCTTTGTGTCAGCGGTCTCTGGCGCTGGCGGTGGCAACGGCCGGGCGGCTGTCGCCCAGCGAGACCCACACGTTCGGGTCGCCCTGCGACTGGCGCTTGACGAAGCGGTATCCGGTCTCGGTCCAGGCCAGGACATTTTCGTTCTGGTTGTCGAGCACGAATTCGCCCTTGTCGCTTTTCACGGTCAGTACCGCGTGGCCTTCGCCCTTCTTGTCGCGCACCACCGTGATCAGCAGCGCTTCGCGCGGCCAGCCGGCGTCGATCAGCATCTTGCGCTTCAACAGGACGTAGTCCTCGCAGTCGCCGTAGCCGTCTGTCGGCAACGACCATTTTTCGATCACGCCCCAATGATCCATGTCGGTGATCGGCTTGACGGTTTCATTGACCCAGCGGTTGACCCGCAACAGATCCCGCCATGCCGTCTGCGACATCACGATGTCGCGTGGCTGTGACGCGCCGCCGCGGCAGTCGCCGGGATTTTCGGCGCAGAATTCGACCCAGCCGATCGGCGAACGCGTGGTGTCGCCGAGGCTGGCATAAAGTACCTCGCCGGCACGCGCCGGTGCATTCAATCCGATCAGGATGGCGACGACCGCCAATCCTTTCCCCTGTCCCCCGAAACCAAACATTGTGGCCCCCGTTTCTTGTTGGGACCACGTTTCGCACAAAGGTTTTGCGCCGCCGCTAAGTAGGGCAAGTACATTTGACGCGAATACAAGTAAAAGCCTCGGATAATTCGATCTATACTTGAATCAAGTTCGACTAAAATTTTAGACAACTGCAATTGATTCAAATTTTATGCATTAACGCGGCAAAGCCCGCCGATGCGGAACTTGCGGCGGCAAAACGGCGGCCGGTTAACCCCGTTCTGACCGGCTCCGGATACGAAAAGGCGGTATCCGCGACACGGATACCGCCCTCAAGCCTTGGAAAAATGGGAAATTGCGGGCGCTCGCGCTTTACCGCGCGGTAACGCTGTCTTCGAGCGTCTCGGCAATTTGCTCGTGAACGAACTCCAGGGCAAAGCCTTCCTCGAGGTTTCGCACCACCCGGGCCTGGACCTTGCCGAGCATGACCAGCGATTTCAGCGGCGGGCGGTTTTCCGCGGCGATGGCGGCGCCCGACAGCGACATGTCGATGATGCGGCAGGTCATCTTGGTGCCGTCCTCGAGCGTGAGCAGCGCGATCGGGTTGCGCGGCACGATACGGTCGTGGCGGCGGTCTTCCGGCAGGTTGAGAATGTCGCGGTTGGCGAGCCAGGTCAGCTGCGCCGCCAGCTTGTCGCGCTTGCGGGCGGTAGCGCCGATGCTCATCGCGAAACCATTGTCGATGATGCGGGTAATCTTGCCCTCGACCCGGCCGATATGGTCGAGATAGGCGATCACGCGGTCGCCGACATTGCCGATGCCGGGCGCCAGCAGGGCCAATCCCCCCGGCGACATGTTGATGATCTGGCACGGAAATTCGCGGCGGTCCGGCAGCATGTAGCGGCCGAGCAGGTGGACTTTCACCCGCTGGAAACGCCGTCGCTCTTCGGCGGCCGGAAGAATCGATCTTTTCGCAAACGCCATCTTCGCCACCCGACAACCGGCATCTCGGTGTCGCCTGACCCTACGGCCGACAGGGTTAACGAGGAGTTAGCGGCGGTTGCATCAAGTATGTGCAGGGCTCTCGCTTCAACCCGGACGAGCATTTCGTCGTCCGGTCCCTCGAAGTGAATACCGGTTAGCGTGAAGACGACGCGTCGAGCCAGCTTCAGCGCAACCCCTCATAGACCATGAAGCCGCGTGCGACGGCGAGTTTGCGCAATGCGCGCGGAACCAGTTTCTGCGGCTGATGGCCGATATAGCGCCACGATGTCAGTTTGAAATCCCCGAGCTGCCGGTGATCGCTTTCGAACGGCGCCAATAGCCCGGTCAGGCTGAGCGGTGAATGCGCGCGGGCGTTGAACGGCAGCAGCAGCAGTTCGAGATGCGCCGGCCTGCCGTCTTCCGAGATGGCCGTGATGCCGGCGACCGCCGCCAGTTGTTCTTCGGCCACGACGGCGACGATCTCCTCGATCTCGCGGCGGCTCCCGGCTGCAAACAACGTGGAGAAACTGCGGTCCTTCAAATCGCAGCCGAGCAGGGCGCAAACGCGCGTTCCGGCGACGCGGAACGGATAGCCGGCGGCGCTGTCGTAGGACAGTACGAAGATGTCGCCGAGTAGCTCGCGCACGGCGCCTGGCTCGATCTCGCTGCGATCGGGGGCGCGGGCGTCGCCACGCTTCTCATCCCAGTATGCGTAGAACTCGCGGCTTGACGGATGCTTCATGATAATTCTGCCTTGCCCCCCGCGCCCGGCTCGGCGGGACATATCTGTCCCGCTTTCGCCCACGCGCCTTCCCCGGTTTGTTTTGCAAGACAGGCTTTGCAGCGTCCATGCCGCCGCCGTGTTTTCGCGAGCCTGGCGGCGTCTTTGCGCCGTTAACGTTAAGTTAACTATGACCTTGGGGATCGGCGCAGAGCTGGCTAGGGTCCGCCCGCTCTGGTTCGCCGGTTTTCTCAGCGCGTGTTCAAAACGCGCGCTGATTATCGGTCGAGGGCATTTTCCTTCGGAGAATGCGCTCGGGCCGGCGGGTTGGTACACAGGCGGCGTCAAACAGTTTGGTCGTCGCGCGGGGAGGGGTGGGGATGTCGCCCGGGCCCCGGCGCGAAAAGATCAGCACGGACGAGGGAGGGTGTTCTCAGCACCCTCCCTTCTTCTTTTCGCCCCGCGTCCGGCGCCGGCCTGCGTCTGCACCGCCGGCCCCCTTTGCTTCGAGCGCGATAAATAATCTCAACGACAGGCTTGTCTGAGATAGGTATGGATGTAAGATACCACCATAAGTTGCTCCATTTGATTGTCATTCCATTCAGCCGCTTTTTCTTGCTTCGACAATTTTGCGGGCGGTGCAACCATGAAAAATCGTCGTGGATCGCAACACAGCCTTCCGACTACGCAGCGGCTCACGATCATCGCGCAGGACCCGTCGGTGCGTCTGAACGGCAGGATCCTGACGACGGAGATCGAGATTCCGGCGGAAGAAATCCTGGCAGGTCCGTGCGGCTATCGCGTTCACGTCGTCGACTACGACTCCACCTCCAACGTGCTCTATCAGCCCGCCAGCTACCAGCTGTTGGATAGCGGCAGCTACAAGGACCCCTTCAAGCGGAGCCGACCTGCAAAGACCGCGGCGCAGCACAACGACGCGCTGGTGGGCGACCCCCGGTTTCACAGCCAGAACGCCTATGCGATCGCGATGCGCATCCTGGCCCGCTTCGAGTTTGCGCTTGGACGCAGGACCCCCTGGGGTTCCCAGGGACACCAGCTCTACGTGGCGCCTCATGCCTTTGCCGACGCCAACGCGTTCTATTCCAAGCAGGATCGCGGACTATTCTTTGGATACTTCGCCGGCGACAACGGAAAGCCGGTATATGCGTGCTTGTCCCATGACGTGGTGGCGCATGAGACGACGCACGCGCTGCTCGACGGCCTGCGCGGCCGCTTCATGGAGCCGTCTTCGCCGGATCAGGCGGCCTTTCATGAAGGGTTCGCCGACGTCGTCGCGCTGTTGTCGGTGTTCTCCCTGAAGGACCTGGTCGAAAAGCTGATTGACGGCAGTACCGGCGCCGCCCGGTTGATTGATCAGAAGTTCCTCGAACCCGAGGCGCTCAAGGAATCCGTGCTTTTCGGGCTTGCGGACCAGATGGGAGCGGAACTGTCGAACATTCGCGGCAAAGCGCTGCGGCGGTCGGTCGAGCTTGCGCCGGGCCGGAATTATGCGGCGATGCCGGAATTTCAGGAACCGCACCGTCGCGGCGAACTGCTGGTCGCCGCGATCATGAACGCGTTCCTGACGATCTGGCTCAAGCGGCTGGACCGGGTCGGGTTCATCGAGGCCAGGAAACGGGACCGCAGTCTCGTCATCGACGAGGGCGCCGCGGTTGCCGAGCACCTGCTGACAATGACGATCCGGGCGCTGGATTATTGTCCCCCGACCGACCTTGCCTTCTCCGACTATCTCTCGGCGCTGCTGACCATCGACCGCGAGGTCGTCCCCGACGACAGCCGCTTCAACTACCGCGAAGTTCTCGTGAAGAGTTTCGGCGCCTACGGCATCGTTCCGGACAAGGACGCGGACAAGGACGGGACCTGGCGCCGGTGCGACCTCGATCTCGTCTACAGCCGCACGCATTTCGATTCCATGCTCCGCGACAAGGAGGAGGTGTTTCGTTTCCTGTGGGAAAACCGCAAGGAACTCGACATCGTCCGGGAAGGTTACGTCGAGGTCGAAAACGTGCGCCCGAGCTTCAGGGTCGGGCCCGACGGATTTATCCTTCGCGAGACGGTGGCGGAATACGTGCAGATCATGACGCTGCAGGTCGGTGAGTTGAAGGAGGCCCTGGATATCGATCCGCCGAAGGACATGCCGCATTGGAGGCGGGTGCAGATTTTCGGAGGCGGAGCGCTGATCTTCAACGAGTACGGTCAGCTCAAATACCAGATCAGGAACAGGATCGAGGATGCGAAGGGCCAGAGCGCGCGGCTGAAATATCTCTGGGAGAGCGGGTATTTCGATCGGGATCCGGACAGCAGGTCTCACTTCGCGGCGTTGCATCTGGCGAGAGCAATGGACTGAGGGTCACCATGGCAGGCACGGCGCCCAAGAGTTTGAAGATACGAACCTATCATGTCGGGTTCGGCGATTGCTTTCTGCTGAGCTTCGCATACGCCAGCGGACCGGAGCGGCACGTCCTGATCGATTACGGTTCGACCGGCCTGCCGCCGAAGACGCCGAAGACGCGCATGATGGATATCGCCGAGGACATCAGGAAGCGGACCGGCGGCAAGCTGCATGCGGTGGTGGCGACGCATCGGCACAAGGACCATATCTCCGGATTCGAAACCAAGAAGAACGGCAAGGGAACCGGCGACGTCATCAGAGCCCTCAAGCCCGATCTCGTGGTCCAGCCCTGGACGGAAGATCCGGATCTCGGCCCGAACGCGACGGGCCCGGCGGCTGCCGCGGGCGGCCACAAGCACGTCGCGAATTTGTCTTCGATGCAGTCGGTGGCGGCGCTCACCATGCTGCAGACCCGGTCGACGCGTTACTTCGACAAGGAGTTGCGGGACCAGTTCTACTTTCTCGGCGAGAGCAACATCAACAATCCGGGCGCCGTGAAGAACCTGATGAGCATGGGCAAGAAGTCGGAATACGTCTTTGCCGGAAAGAAGACGTCGCTTGAGACCGTGCTTCCCGGCGTCCAGGTCGATGTGCTGGGTCCGCCGACGGTCAAGCAGACGGCGACCATCAAGAAGCAGCGAGCCCGTGATCCCAACGAGTTCTGGCAACTTCAGGCACGCGCGATGAACGCCGCCGGCGGGACGCAGGCGGGCGGCAAAGTGCTGTTCCCGAAACATGTTCGTACCCGCGGACCGAGGTTTCCGGTCGAGGCCAGATGGCTGATCTACCATGCGCGGACCATCCGCGGCGACAACCTGCTGCAAATCGTGCGCATGCTGGACAAGGCGATGAACAATACCAGCGTTATCCTGCTGCTGCGGGTCGGAAAGGTCAGCCTGCTGTTTCCCGGCGACGCCCAGATCGAGAATTGGCAATTCGCTCTCGACAACAAGGATAACCGCAAGCTGCTTGCCGGGGTGGACGTCTACAAGGTCGGCCATCATGGCAGCCTGAACGCCACTCCGAAGACGCTGTGGGCGGGGTTCAAGAAGAAGTCGAAGGATACCGGCGACAAGTCGAGACTGCGAACGCTGATGTCCACGATGGAGCACAAGCACGGTAGCGAGGAAAGCCACACCGAGGTGCCCCGCACCACGCTGGTGAGCGCCTTGAAGACTCAGTCCGACCTGTTCTCAACCCAGCAATTGACCGGAGGCAGCTTCTTCCACGAGACACTTGTGACGTTCAGCTAGCCGACGACGACGGCAAAATCCCGAAACCTTGGCCGGCATTCCCGCGCAGCGGGTACTTATTGCCTGCCCCCGCGGCGATCCCGTACTTGCGCAGGGGGGCCAAGCCGCCTATTGGGGCGCAACCGCTCCCGTCAGCCGCTCGTTTCAGGTCTTGAGCCCTTGGAATCCCCGCCAGAATTGCCGCAAGCCACCCCGCGCGAACCGATCCTGACGCTGCCCGGCGCGCTGACCGCCTATGTCCTGCTGCTTGCGGTCATCCACCTGCGGGTGCTGCTGCCGCCCGATCTCGAATACTGGACCATCGAAGTATTCGGCTTCATTCCGAAACGCTACGATTCGACGCTGCTGGCGATCGCTTTTCCGGGCGGCGCCGGCGCCAAGGTCTGGACCTTCGTCAGCTATTCGCTGCTGCACGCCAATCTCAGCCATATCGCCTTCAATGTGCTGTGGCTGCTGCCGTTCGGCAGCGCGCTGGCGCGCCGCTTCGGCGCGGTCAGGTTTTTCGTCTTCATGGCGGTGACGGCCGCGGCCGGGGCGCTGGCGCATCTCGTCACCCATGAGCATGCGATCGCGCCGATGATCGGCGCTTCGGCGTCGGTGTCCGGCGCGATGGCGGCCGCGATCCGCTTTGCCTTCGTGCAGGGCAGCTTCCTGTCATTCAGCCGCGGCGACGCCGATGCGGCGGCGCGCGTACCGGCGCTCTCGCTGATGCGCTCGTTCCGCAATCCGCGCGTGCTCGGCTTCCTCGCTGTCTGGTTCGGCGTCAACATCATCTTCGGCATCGGATCGATCGCGATCGGCGCCGATGGCGCCAGCGTCGCCTGGCAGGCGCATATCGGCGGCTTCTTCGCTGGGCTGGTGCTGTTTTCGCTGTTCGATCCTGTTCCTCGCTCCGCTGGCCATGCTGCGGATGCGTCATCCCGGGACGCATCGGACCGCGGCTGATCGTCGCTTGCGGCGCAGCGCGATTTCATCCATCATTGCCTCGTTGCGAAGCAGGGCTTTAAGCCCGCGAACGTGCTTAAAAAAATTGCCGTGCTTGCCGAACGCGCCTGCAACGAAATCGGCGCAGAACTGTTGATTGAAGACTCAAGGGAACGAAGGTCGCGCTCACTCCAGGGGCGCGATCGGCTTCAGGGAGACGACAATGACGGTACGTGCAATTCTCGATTCCAAGGGCCATCACATCCAGAGCGTCGAGCCGGACGTAAAGCTATCGGCTGCGATCAAGACGCTGGCGGAGCGGAAGATCGGCGCCGTGCTGGTGATGAACAAGGGCCGGATCGAGGGCATCCTGTCGGAGCGCGACATCGTGCGGGTGCTCGGCGAGCGCGGCGCGCGGGTACTCGACGAGCCGGTCAACGCCGTCATGACGCGGAAGGTCGTCAGTTGCCGGCAGGCCGACACGGTTGCCGCGATCATGGAAATGATGACGCTCGGCAAATTCCGGCATCTGCCTGTCGTCGAGGAAGGCATGGTGGTCGGCCTGATTTCGATCGGCGACGTCGTCAAGTGGCGCGTGCACGAATTCGAAGTCGAGCAGGAAGCGCTGCGCGACTACATCAAGACCGCCTGACATCCGACTCTTTGAGGCAAGCCGGCGCGGTCAGGGTCGCTTGTCGACCGCAGCATCCGGTTCGCCCGGCACCGGCGCCAGAATGTGGATCGCTTCCTGGATGGAGTCGATGGCGCGCTCGGCGGCTCGGGTGCCGAATGCGATCAGGTCGTCGGCGCGATGGAAATCGAACCAGCCGATCTGGCCGACCCGGGGCGTGATCAGCATGTCCGGCGGATCGCCGGCGAGCCGCGCGCGGGTGATGCGGTCTTGCATGATGTTGAAGGCGTCGACCATGACCGAGGAGATGCCGGGCCGGCCGCCGCCGCCGAAGAACTCGCGCTTCATGGTACGCTCGGCGGAAAACAGTCTTCCGAAACCGCGCTTCGGCGGCACGGGCTCGATCGCGGCTCCCGGCGCGTCGGCGGTCTGGCCGTGGGCGTAGATCGTCGTTGAGTGGGTAAAGACGTCGCTGGAGAGATTGGCGGCGATCACGATTTCCGCGCCCAATGCGCGCGCGGCCGACACCGGCACCGGATTGACCAGCGCGCCGTCGACCAGCCAGCGGTTGCCGACCAGCACAGGGGAGAATATTCCGGGCAGGGCATAGGAGGCGCGCATTGCATCGACCATGCGGCCGTGGGTCAACCAGATTTCGTGGCCGGTGCGGACTTCGGTTGCCACGGTGGCGAATTTCAGCGGCAGGTCCTCGATCAGGGTCGGACCGATCGCGGCCTCCAGCTGGGATGCGAGCTTTTCGCCGCCGATCAGGCCGGAGCCGTTGAGGCGGATATCGAGATAGCCGAGGATGTTTCGGGGCTGAAGGCTGCGCGCCCATTCCTCCAGCGCATCGAGCTGGCCGGCCGCATAGGCGCCCCCGATCACCGCGCCGATCGAGGTGCCGACCACGACATTGGGAACGATGCCGTGGGCCAGCAATGTCCTGAGAATCCCGATATGGGCAAATCCGCGCGCGGCGCCGCCGCCCAGCGCCAGCCCGATCACCGGCCGCCGGATACTGCCGAGCCCCACCTTGTCCTGGTCCTCGGTGCTACCCTGGCCGCGTCCGATCAAACTCTTCAGCACCTGTATCTCCTTGCCGGACAAGCGCTTGGCAGTGGCCTCAGCCCGCCGGTATGCACTGACATCTAATCATATGTCCGCATAAGCATAGATCGTGCCGTCAACCGGCCTAGGCAGGGATTGTGACTGGACCGCGACCTCGCGACGACACTGGGCTCAACTCCCGGGCACTTTCCTGGTTCCGTAGCGGGAACATCCTGCGAACGGATCGCCACAGGCTTGAATTTGCCGCGTTTTCAGTGAAAAGCATGCGCCATGACTTCAGGAGGTAAAGCAATCGGCAAGTCCGGCAAGTCCGGGTGGGGCGGGAGCCTGCGGCCGGCGCTGGCGCTCGCGGCAATGCTTGCCGCCTCGGCTGCAAACCCTGCCTGGGCCCAGATGTTTTCCGACCGGCCGCCGCCGGTGCCGCCGGCGTCCGTCCCGGAAGCGCTCACGGGACCGGCGATGAATCTGGCTCCGCCGTCCGGTCCGGCGTCGACGCCCAATCTGCCCGTGCCGTTGACGCAGCCGCCGATCGCGGCGGTGCCGCCGGTGGTTCCGCCGCCGGGCGCCTCGACCGCCGGCCAGGCCGTGCTGTCGCTGACCGCGCGCTACGGCAAGGACCTGCCGGTGATCAACAGCGGGCTGGTGTGGCGGGTGTTCGCCGACAGGCCGGATGAGACCGGCATTTTCAAACTGATCCGCGAGGAGCGTGGCGCTACGCCCAACATCGTGCTGCCGCCGGGCGGCTATGTCGTCCATGTCACGATGGGCCTGGTCAGCGCGGTCAAGCCGGTGACGCTGAAGGCCGAGACCGACCGCCAATCCTTCGTGCTGCCGGCGGGCGGCCTGCGCATCGAAGGCCGCGTCGGCACCAGCCGGATTCCGCCGAACCAGATTTCGTTTGCGATCTACAAGGGCAGCCAGTTCGAAGGCGGCGACCGCGCATCGCTGGTGCCGAACGTCGCCGCCGGCGACGTCGCGCTGCTGCCGGAGGGCACCTACTACATCATCTCGAACTACGGCGACGCCAATTCCGTGGTGCGCTCGGACATCCGCGTGCAGGCCGGCAAGCTCACCGACGTGGTCATCACCCATCGCGCCGCGGTGATCACCTTGAAGCTCGTCGGCGACAAGGGCGGCGAGGCCCTGGCGAACACCGCCTGGTCGGTGATCACGCCGGGCGGCGACGTCATCAAGGAATCGATCGGCGCCTTCCCGCGCGTCGTGCTGTCCGAAGGCGAATATCGCGCCATCGCCAAGAATGAAGGCAAGGTGTTCGAGCGGCCCTTCAACGTCGTCAACGGCGTCGACGGTGAAGTCGAAGTCGTCGCGCGGTAGTTCGCGGCGCAGGCGTGCCGCTTGGATCTCGTCAGGCGACCGTCATAGTCGCTAATGCGCACTAACCATCGGATGACTTAGAACTGTCATAATCGCCGGATCGGCGTGCCGCCTCTGCATTTTTTACAAGGCGTTAAGCCCGGCTGCATTGGATGCGGCCGGGCCAAAACGGCTGTTTGCGTTGCAGGGAATGTCATGATTGCCGCCAAAAAAGTACCCGGAAAATTCAACGTCGAAATGTTCGATGACGTCCCCGTCCTGCAGCGCAAGTGGCACGCGGGCCTGAGGCCCGGCGAAAGACTGCCGCGCTATGAAGATGTGATGCTGGGCAGCCTCGGCCGGCTGGCGGATCATATCGTCCTGCTCAAGGACAACAATGAAACGCTCGAAGTATCGCGGACCGGCCGCTTCATCCAGAAATGGCTGGAAGACGATCGCTGGGACATTCCCTTGAGCGCGCTGTCGCCTGATTGCGCCACCGCGCTCGGCGAGGCCGCCGCCAGCGCGCTGCGGAACAGCCGCCCGTATCCCACCGTCGCGCATCGCGTGCGCGACGGTCTGGTCCAGACCTACGATATCCTGGCGCTGCCGACATTTTCCCGATGGGGCGGCACGCTGATCGGCGTCTATGTCAACGAGCGGGCTCCGCAGTACAATTTGCTGGACGCGATTTTCTCCACCACCGACGAGGGTGTGCTGTCGCTCGCGACGATACGCGACGCCGCCGGCCAGCCGTTCGACTTTCAGATCGTCCATCATAATCAGGGTGCGTCGCGGCTCCTCAAACTGCCGTCAATCGAATTGCAGTGGCGACGGCTCAGTGCCGGAGGCAATCTGCTGTGCCTGCCCGAGGTGACCGAGCGATTGCTCGGCGTGATCAACAGCGGCAGCCGCGATCAGTTCGAAGTCGACAGCGACGACCGTAACCTGAGATTGGGCGTGACGGCGTTCGGCGACATTCTTTCGCTGACGGTTTCGGACGTCACGGCCCTGAAGCGGCGCGAAGCTTCGTTTCGCCTGCTGTTCGACAACAATCCGATGCCGATGTGGGTGTTCGATGCCGAAACGACCGGCTTTCTCAGCGTCAACGACGCGGCGGTGCAGCACTATGGATACAGCCGCGCGACGTTTCTGCGCATGAAGCTTCGGGAGATCTGGCCGGAGGACGAATGGGTGCCCCATAATCAGGCCCTCCAGCAGGTCGGCGACGTCTATCATTCCGGCCGCAACTGGCGCCATCTCAGGGCCGACGGCAGCGAGATCGAGGTGCTGACGTTCGGGCGGCGCGTTGCCTTTGACGGCCGCGACGGCTTTCTCGTCGCCGTCGCCGACATCACCGAACGGCGCAAGGCCGAGGCCCGGATCGCCCACATGGCCCACCATGACGGCCTGACGAATTTGCCGAACCGGGAGCGTTATCAAGACCGCCTCAAGCAGGCGCTCGAGCAGAGCCTGCCCGGCAACAAGCGGGTGGCGGTGCTGTGCGTCGATCTCGACCTGTTCAAGAACGTCAACGACTCGTTCGGTCATCCGATGGGCGATCGGCTGTTGAAGGCGGTGGCTGACCGGCTGAGATCGGAAGTTCGCGGCAACAATCTCGTTGCCCGGCTCGGTGGCGACGAGTTTGCGGTCGTGATGGCCTCCGATGTCTCGCCGAACGAGGCGAGCGACTATGCGGCCCGTCTGATCAAGACCCTGAGCGCCAGCTACGACCTCGACGGCATCGAGATCGTGGTCGGCGCCAGCATCGGCATTGCGCTGTCGCCGGGTGACGGCGACACGAGCGAGGAGTTGATGCGCAACGCCGACATGGCGCTGTACCGGGCGAAGTCGGACGGCGGCGGCGTGCATCGGTTCTTCGAGCGGGAGATGGACCGGCAGGCGCAGAAGCGCCGCGACATGGAACTCGACCTGCGCCGCGCGTTCGCGAATGGCGAATTCGAACTGCACTATCAGCCGCTGGTAGACCTCGCCGCCGACCGGATCAGCGGCTTTGAATCGCTGCTGCGCTGGCGGCATCCCGAAAAGGGCATGATCTCGCCGGCGGACTTCATCCCGGTCGCCGAGGACATCGGGCTGATCGTCTCGCTGGGCGAGTGGGTGTTGCGGGAGGCCTGCACCGAGGCCGCGAAATGGCCCGCGGACGTCAAGGTCGCCGTCAACCTGTCGCCGGTGCAGTTTCGCAGCCGCAACCTCGTTCAGGTGGTGGTCTCGGCATTGGCGCATTCCGGACTGTCGCCGCTGCGGCTCGAACTCGAGATCACCGAATCGCTGTTCCTGGCCGAGACCGAGGCCAATCTGGCGATCCTGCATCAATTGCGCGAACTCGGCGTCAGCATCTCGATGGACGACTTCGGCACCGGATATTCAAGCCTCAGCTATCTCCGAAGCTTTCCGTTCGACAAGATCAAGATCGATCGCTCGTTTGTGAAAGACCTTGCGGAGCGCTCCGATTGCGTTGCGATCGTGCGGGCGATTTCCGGCCTCGGGCGCAGCCTGAACATCACCACGACCGCCGAAGGCGTGGAAACCGTCGACCAACTCGACTGGTTGCGGGCCGAAGGCTGCAACGAGGTGCAGGGCTTCCTGTTCAGCGCGGCGAGGCCCGCCGCCGAGGTCGAGGCGCTGCTGTCCAGGTTCGGCCGCCGCGCATCGAAGGCGGCTTGACCGTATCGATATCGCTAGAACCGCGTCACGATGTCGCCGAGCGCGGGCCGCGGGCGGTCTTCGCTCGGCTTGGTCGGTGTGCCGATGTGGATGAGGCCGGCGAGCTTTTCGTCCGCCTTCAATCCGAGGCCGTCGAGCACGTCGCGATCGAAGGCGAACCAGCCTGTCAGCCAGCAGGCGCCGTAGCCGAGCGCGGTCGCCGCCGTGACGATGTTCATGGCGCTGGCGCCGGCCGACAATTCCTGCTCCCAGGGCGGCACCTTGGGATGCGGTTTGGTGAAGCTGACCACGCCGATCACCAGGGGAGCATCGGTGAGCCGGCGCTTCTCGACCTCGATCTCGGCTGCCGTCGCAGCCGGATTCTTCCGCGCGAATACCTGCGCGATCACTTCGCCGGCGCGCGCCCGCGCATCGCCTTCGAACACGATGAAGCGCCACGGCGTCAGCTTGCCGTGGTCGGGCACCCGCGCGCCGATGGTGAGAATGGTGTCGAGTTCGGCAGGCGAGGGGCCGGGACCGCTCATTTCGCGCGGCTTCACCGAGCGGCGGATTTTCAGGAGTTCAATGGCATCAAGCATCGGGATTTCCGCTGTTTCGCAGGTTTGCAGCAGATATCTGCATCCGCGGGGCGATAGCAAGCCGAAGCTGTCTATCAGGACTCCAGACTGGCGTTCCCGGCCGGACCGCCGGGAGTTCAGGGATCATTGATCCCGGTCAAGGACTCCCTCGGAAATGCCCCTATCGTAATTTTTTGGGACTTCTTGGGAAACCCTGTCGATGTCGGAATCGAAAGAGATCGATGAGAATGCAACCGCAGGTCATCCTGTCAGCGCGGTCAAGCTGCCGGCGGTTCTCACCGCCAGCATCGATGCCTGGGCCAGCGCGCATGCCGTCAATCGTTCCGAGGCCATTCGGCAGCTGGTCGAGTTGGGCCTGAAGGCGGAAGCGACGGCAACGGCGTCATGGCGCGAGACAAGCCTGGCGCTTGCCGTTGAAGAACTGGCCACAAGCCAGCTCGATCAATTCATCGATCCGGCCACGCCGCAGGAAGAACGCGACCGTCGCATTCACCGGCTGACGGAAGGGCCGCCGGAATTCGTCGGTCTGCGCATCGATCTGCCGAAACGCGGAAACTGAAGGGCGAGGCCGCTCGGGGATCGACCGATCGCGGTCCGGTCTATTGCCTGCGCGCCGCCGGGGCCGCGGGCGGCGTCGGCACACAATTGATGCTGCCGATGGTATTGGGGCCGTACTGGACGAACCCGGTCGCCGTGGTCGGCGAATGCGGCGCCGAGATGGGCAGATAGAGATAGCAGATCGTGCCGTCGACGGGATCGCGCAGCCGCTGGATCACGGTGTCCTGCAAGGGACCTGCGAACTGGCGCTCCAGGATCATCTTCGGCAGCTTTCCCCATTCGGCCGATTGCTGGAACTGCTGCTGAGGCGCCGGCGGTTGCTGCGCCAACGCGGCTTCGGGCCATGCGGCTGAGATCAATGCCGCAAGCCGGAGGTATCGGATCATCATCGGGAGGCGAGGGGTTCGAAGCATTTCCAAGCTTCTAGCCCAGTCAGAATTCGACCGCCATACCCGCGCGTCCGATATGTTCGGCGCCGCCGCCGTTGGAATAACTGCCATAGAGCACGGTCGGCACCGCGAAATTGAGGCGGTGCGAAATGCCGATGCCGACGCCGGTCTCGCCGCGATAATAGCCGGTGTTGACCGCTACGGTGGTCTTGCCCGCCGCCGAAGGCATCAGCACCGGCGCCACCGCGACCGCGGCGACGATGCCGCGCCGCGCCTCGCGCTGGTTGTCGGTGATCTGGTTCTGCAATCCGCCGATCTGCGACTGGAAGCCCGAAGCGATCGACTGCAATTGCCCGACATTGACGGCGTCGGTCTGGTTGATGCCGGCGGCGACGTTGGTGAGCCGTCGCTCGTTTCCGGCGGAGCCGAACGACACCGTGTTGGCGACGGTGTTGGTGGAGCCCGAGCCGATCGCGACCGAATTCGCGGCTGTGGCCGAGGCGTTGGTCCCGAGTGCTGCGGAATTCGTGCCGGTCGCGGTCGTGCCATCGCCAAAGGCGGCGCCGCCGTTCGATGCGGTCGCGGCCGCGCCGACCGCGACCGAGCCGGTGGCGAGAGCGCCGGTGCCGATCGCGATCGCATTGGTGCCGGTCGAGGCCGAATTAAGCCCCATCGCGATGGCGCCCGACTGCGTCGCCTGCGCATTGGTGCCGAATGCCAGCGCATCGGCGCCGCTGGCGTTCGATCTCGAGCCGATCGCCGCGGCGTTGGCTCCGGTCGCGGATGCGGCCGGTCCGGTGCCGTTGGCGCGAATGTAGTTCGATCCGGTTCCGCTGCCGCCGAGCCCCGCCACGACGGTGGAGAGATTTGCGATGTCGGACGTATTGGCGGCGACCTGCTGGTTGGTGGCATAGAGCTGGCTGCCGTTGACGGCGTCGGTGCTGGTCGACGTCACAGCGCCGTTCGCGACGCCGGTGACGGTGCGGTTGCCCGAAGTGCCGGAGACATCGACGACAGTGCCGTCGGTGGCGGCGCCCACCGTGATGATGCGCGTCGTCGCGTCCTGCTGCACCAGTCCGCTCGACCCGCTGACCTGGGTCTGCAGGCTGGTCAGGCTGGTGCTCGTGGCGGTCATCCAGCTATCCACCGCGCCGAAGGCGCTGCCGACATTGTTGTAGGCCGTTCCCTGGATCGTGTAGCTCGGGGCAACGAGCTGGCCGCTGCCGTCGAGCGTGGTGCCGAAGGCGGCGGCGACGCGCTGGTTGGCGGTATAGAGCTGGCCGGCGGTGGCGGCGTCGCTCGAGCCCGACGCGATGGTGCCGTCGGCCACATTGACGATCCGGCGTTCGCTGCCGAGCGCGCCGACCGACACGGTGTTGGCGACATCGGCGAGCGAGCCCATGCCGAGCGCGACGGCATTGGCCGCCGTTGCGCTGGCGCTCGCCCCGAGCGCGAGGGCGTTGTTGGCCTGGGCGCTGGCGCTGTTGCCCAGAGCAGTGGCGTTGGTGATGCCGCTCGCGCTGCTGCCCGCCAAGGCGCGCTGGCCGATCGCGGTGTTGCCGGCGTTGTTGAAGCCGTTGGCGTCGGTGCCGCCGGCCGCGGCGCGGTTGCCGATGGCGATGCTGCCGCTGCCGGCCGAATAAGCCGCCTGAGTCGCGTTCAGTCCTGCGCCGATCGCGATCGACTCCTGTCCGGTCGCGCGGCTGAAAAAGCCCATCGCCGTGCTGCGCAATCCCGATGAAGTTGCCTGTGAACCCAGCGCCACCGACGACCCCCCGGCGGCCGAACTCTGAAAACCGTATGCGCTGGCGCCAAGTCCGCTTGCAACAGCGGAGGCGCCGTAGGCCACGTTGCCGTATCCGGAAGCGAGGGCTTGATAGCCGGTCGCGACGGCAAGCGTCCCCAATGCTCCGGCCGTCCCCGTACCCGTGCCAATGGCGATGCTGTTGTTGCCCTGCGCAGAGCTTCCGAAGCCGACGGCCAAACTTTGCAGGCCGGTCGCTGACGCCGACGCCCCGACAGCCGTTGCGTAGTCGCTGGTCGCCGAGGCGCCTGAACCGACGGCGACGTCTTGAATGCCGGTTGCCGCCGCATTCACGCCGCAGACCAGGTCCTGGACATCGTTGGCATCCGTCGTTCCTGACGCCGCGCCGAGCGTTCCAGTGCAAGTGAATGCGCGCGCAGGTTGCAGTTCCAGAAGGAACAGGGTTCCGGCTGTTATCGCGATGGCCGCCGAGAAACGTCGCACCCGGCTTGACGATCGGGCAGCAAATACCCTTCCTTCGCGTCGGCAGAATGTCGTACACGTCGTCAATTCAGGTCCCCTTGTTCGGGCCGAACCTAGACGCCCTCGGTGCGCGGGCAACTGCAGAAATTTGGTCGTATCTCGCGAAATGTTGCAGCGCGCGATCGCAGACGTGGAATAATAATGTGACGGCGTCTGCGGCGATGGATCTCCAGGCGAAGATTGCCGCTCTCCGGGCGCATCCTTCATTCGCGCAGGCTAGCCGCGCTTTGGCGATCGGACTCACCGGCTTCTATCGCGGCGGGCCGTTGCTGAACTGGCTGATGGACGATCGCGCACGCGTCGTGCTCAGCCATGTCGTGCTCCACAGCCACTTCGCGCGCGATCCCGCCGACCCGTCGTCCGGCTTGACACCGACCCGCATGAAGCAACTCTGCAGTGAGTTCGATCTCTGCAGTCCGGGGCGGGCCACCGCGATGCTGTCGCTGATGCGTTTCGCGGGCTATCTCGCGCCCGATCCGGACGCAGACGATCGGCGCCGGCGGCCGTTGGTGGCGACGCCCAAGCTGCTCGACCTGCTGCGCCCGCGCTGGCGCTCGCATTTCAGGAGCGGCGTTCCGGTGTTCCCCGATGGCGCTGTTCTGGCGGAACGCCTGGACGATCCGGTCTTCGTGCGGGCGTTTCTCGCCGCGATGTTCGGGCGCTACAAGGACGGCTTCCGGCTGATCATGTACACGCCGGGGCTCGGCCTGTTCGGCGACCGCAGCGCCGGCATGATGATCGCATCGACCTTCCTGGCAGCGGGCGCCGAAGACGACACCGTGCCGCCGTCGCGGCCGTTCGCGATCTCGATCTCCGAGCTGTCGCGGCGGTTCGGCGTGTCGCGGGCCCATGTCGCCAAGATGCTGCGCGACGCCGCGCACGACGGACTGATCATGCGCGCCGGCGACAAGGGCGAGGAGATCACGCTGGCGCCGGCCCTGGCGGAGGCGCTGAGCGTGTTCTACGCCAACGCCTTCATCTTCTTCTTCGACAGCGCGCGCGAGGCGGCGGCCACGCTCGATGGGGACGATCGCAACATCGGCGAACGCAGGCAGCGTTCCGTCTGACGCCGCTCGGACGCCGCGCTGGCCCCCGTGCACCGCGTCGCCGTCGCCCCGGCAGGGGTGGACTGAGTTCGAGAACCGGGCCGCGTTCGCCGGAGCCTCTGCATCACGCCTCAGTTCAGGGTAATCGATCCCGAGACGGTGCCGCCGACGCTGCCCTGGCTCGGCACCCCCGATACCGATGCGTTGAAGCGCAGCCTGTCGGTAGCGGCATAGCCCAACCCGAGCGCGAGGCCGGACTCGCCCTTGAAGTTTCCGAATGCGCCGGCCAGCGAGAGCTTGCCGGGGCGGTCGTCGTAGCGAAGGCCGCCGGCGGCCAGCGCCAGCGCGACGCCGCCGCGGGCTTCCCAGCGGGTGTCGTTGATCTGGCTTTGCAGGCCACCGATCTGCGACTGGAAGCCGGCTGCGACCGATTGCAACTGTCCGACATTGACGGCGTCGGTTGGGTTGATGCCGGCGGCGACATTGGTCAGGCGCCGCTCGTTTCCGGCAGATCCGAACGACACCGTGTTGGCGACGGTGTTGGTGGAGCCTGAGCCGATCGCGACGGCATTCGCAGCGGTCGCGGATGCGTTCGGGCCGACTGCGGTCGAGAGCGAGCCGGTGGCTACCGCGCCGTCGCCGTAAGCGGCGCCGCCGTTGGCCGCCGAAGCCCCCGCGCCGACCGCAACCGAGCCGGTTGCCGTCGCCCCGGTGCCGATGGCGATCGAATTGGCGCCGGTCGATGAGGAGTTCAGGCCGACGGCGATCGACCCGGATTGCGTTGCCTGTGCATTGCCGCCGAGCGCGATCGCATCGGCACCCGATGCATTGGCAGCCGGTCCGCTGCTGTTGACGCGGACATAGGTGCTGCCTCCGACGATCGAGCTGAGCGCGGTGTCGAGCGCGCCGAACGCGCTGCCTGCATTGTTGTAGACGACGCTCTGGATGGTGTAGCTCGGCGCCGTCAATTGCCCATTGATGTCGAGGCCGGCGCCGCCGCCGAAGGCGGCCGCCACGCGCTGGTTCGCGGTGAACAATTGTCCGCCATTGACCGCGTCGGTGCTGCCGGGCGCGATCGTCGCCGAAGCGACATTGACGATCCGCCGTTCGTTGCCGACCGACCCCACCGAAACCGTGTTGGTGACGTTGGCTACCGAGCCGAAGCCGATCGCGACCGAATTCGAGGCGTTGGCCTGCGCGCCCTGGCCAAACGCCGAGGCGTTTGCGGCGTTGGCGAGCGCGCCGTTGCCCACCGCCGTGGCGTTGTCCTGCCCCGCCGCCGTGGCGCCTGCGCGCGCGCCCTGTCCAACGGCGGTCGTGTTCGCGTTCGAGTAGGCGCTGTTTGGCGTTTGGCCATCGATGCCGTTGCTCGCTCCCGGGCTCCCGCTGAACGGATCGCCGCCCGAGAAGGCATGATCTCCGATCGCGACGCTGCCGGTGCCGTTGGCAAAGGCGTTGGCGCCGTATGCCGTCGATTGCGTTCCCGGTTGGGTCGAATAGGTGCCGAAGGCGGTGTTGTAGACGTAGGGCAGGTTTGTCGCATAGCCGCACCTGTCGGTGCCCGGAATAAAGAAAAAGCCGGTACCCGGAGCGCTGCACACTTTTACATATTCAACCGGCTGCGCAAAACTCGTTCCGGCGCTGACGCACGCCGCGACAGCGATGGACGCAAGCAGTACGAGTTGCTTCAAGAACCGGCCGTGTCTTGCGATCTGGATGCCGTAGCCGGCGCGAAGTGTCCCGACGGCTTTCAAAAGGTTTGGCATCTCTGTCCCCGCTGCACTCACTGAACGATCCACGGGGCGAGCTTATTTAACGGATCGCCAAAACGCTACGCCGCTTTCATCGCCTGGTTGCTGTTTGTTTTGGCGGCATCTTCGCCGCCCGCTCCAGAAGATCTTTGCCGAGGTCCTCCAGAATCTCCCGCGTCGCCAGAAACAGGCGGTGGCCCTGTTCGGTTTCGATCGCCAGCGCCACCACATCAGGCCTGTTGGGATCCGGGATCAGCTGGTAAGCCCGGATCGGAAATGCGGGAAGCTCTTGCTCGTCGGTTTTAGGTTCTTGGGCCATCAGGTCCCGAGCCTGGCCCGCTTGACGTCCGGCGGAGTTGCTTCATCGACCAGCGCCGCCAGCGCCTCGTCGGTCGGCATCACCTTCTGCCCGTCACTGCCGAGTCGGCGGATCGAAACCGAATGCGTCTCGGCTTCCTTCTTGCCGACCACCAGCAGCGCCGGAATTTTCGCCAGCGAGTGTTCGCGGACCTTGTAGTTGATCTTCTCGTTGCGCAGGTCGATCTCGACGCGCAGGCCGGCGCGCCGCGCGGCGGCTGCGACCACCTTAGCGTATTCGTCGCCCTCCGACGTGATCGTGGTGACGAGAACCTGCACCGGCGCCAGCCAGAGCGGGAAGTTGCCGGCAAAATGTTCGATCAGGATGCCGATGAAGCGCTCGATCGAACCGCAGATCGCCCGATGCACCATGACAGGCGCTTTCTTCGAGCCGTCGGCGTCGATGTAGAACGCGCCAAAACGCTCCGGCAGGTTGAAGTCGACCTGCGTGGTGCCGCATTGCCAGTCGCGGCCGATGGCGTCGCGCAGCACATATTCGAATTTGGGGCCGTAGAACGCGCCTTCGCCGGGATTGATCGCGGTCTTGATGCGGCCGCCGGACTGCGCCTCGATCTCCGACAGCACGGTGGCCATCACGCGCTCGGCATGATCCCACATCTCGTCGGTGCCGACGCGTTTCTCCGGGCGGGTCGAGAGTTTAACCGTGAGATCGCCCTCGAAGCCGAAATCGGCATAGGTCGACAGGATCAGATCGTTGATCTTGAGGCACTCGTCGGCGAGCTGTTGTTCGGTGCAGAACACATGGGCGTCGTCCTGCGTGAACCCGCGCACGCGCATCAGGCCGTGCATCGCGCCCGATGGCTCGTAGCGATGCACCACGCCGAATTCGGCCAGCCGCAGCGGCAGGTCGCGGTAGCTCTTCAGGCCGTGCTTGAAGAGTTGCACGTGGCCCGGACAGTTCATCGGCTTCAACGCGAACCAGCGCTTGTCCTCGGCCTCGTCGCCGGCCGATTGAGCCGCGAACATGTTCTCGCGGTACCAGTCCCAATGGCCCGAGGTTTCCCACAATACCTTGTCGAGGATCTGCGGCGCGTTGACCTCGCTGTAGTCGCCGGTCAGGCGCCGGCGCATATAGGCGATCAAGGCTTGGAAGATGGTCCAGCCGTTGGCGTGCCAGAACACCACGCCGGGGCCTTCTTCCTGGAAGTGGAACAGGTCGAGTTCGCGACCGAGCTTGCGGTGGTCGCGCTTCTCGGCTTCCTCGATCTGCTTCAGATAGGCGTCGAGGTCTTCCTGCTTCGCAAACGCCGTGCCGTAGATCCGCGTCAGCATCGGATTGTTGGAGTCGCCGCGCCAATAGGCGCCCGCCACTTTCATCAGCTTGAAGGCGTTGCCGATCTTGCCGGTCGACGTCATGTGCGGGCCGCGGCAAAGGTCGAACCAGTCGCCCTGCTTGTAGATCTTGATGGTCTGGTCGGCCGGGATCGCGTCGACCAGCTCGACCTTGAACATCTCGCCGTTGTCGCTGAACACCTGCTTGGTCTGTTCGCGCGTCCAGATTTCCTTGGTGAAGGGTTTGTCGCGCGCGATAATCTCGCGCATCCTCTTTTCAATCGCGGCAAAGTCTTCCGGCGTGAACGGCTCGTTGCGGAAGAAATCGTAATAGAAGCCGTTCTCGATCACCGGGCCGATCGTAACCTGGGTGCCCGGCCACAGCGACTGCACCGCTTCGGCCAGCACGTGGGCGGCGTCGTGCCGGATCAGTTCCAGCGCGCGGGTGTCGTCGCGGGCGACGAATTCGATTTTGGCGTCATGATCGATCGGGTCGGCGAGATCGGTCAACACGCCGTCGAGCGCCATTGCAACCGTGCGCTTGGCCAGCGACGGCGAGATGCCCTTGGCGATGTCGAGGCCGGTGATGCTCTTGGGAAACTCACGCCGGGCGCCGTCGGGGAAGGTGAGGGCGACTTTCGCTTGCGGCTCGGCGGGCTTCAGATTCGTGAGGCTGTATTTGAAGTCGGTCATGGCGGTCTCCTGATGCTCACTCCTGCGAACGAGCGCAGGTAAGCGGGAAGCAGCGGTATAGCAGGCGATTCGGGCGGCGCAATCGGGGTTTGCCAAGAAAATGGCGCTGCGCCACGGCCGCTGGCGCGCTCGCAAAATAATTTGATCGCGTCCTTTCATTCCGCGCGCACGCGGCCTACATGCATTTGCATGAAAATCCCGCCCGCCGACGGCCACGTCCACCGCCGCTTCGCACCCACCGCCCTGATGCTCGGCAACATCGTCATCGGCTGTTCGGTGCTGGCGCCGGCGGGCATGCTGCCCGAGCTCTCGTCGGATCTCGGCGTCAGCATCCGCGACGCCGGGCTCCTGATCACGTTCGGCGCGGTGGTGCTGTGCATCGGCTCACCGCTGACGGCGTGGCTGACCAGCCGGATCGAGCGCCGCACGCTGCTGGCCGCGACCCTGGCGATCCTCGCGCTCGCCAATGCGGCTTCCGCGTTCGCGCCAGACTATGCGAGCCTGCTGGTCATCCGCCTCGTGATGCTGGCGGTCGGCGCGCTCTATACCCCGCAGGCCGCGGGCACCGCCGCGCTGATCGTGCCGACGGAGAAGCGCGGCAGCACCATCGCCTATATCTTTCTCGGCTGGTCGCTGGCCGCGGCGATCGGGTTGCCGCTGATCGCCTTGATCGGCAGCCGTTACGGCTGGCGCGCGGTCTATGGCGGCATCGGCGCGATCGGCTGTATCAGTTTTCTGCTGCTGGCGTGGCGCTTGCCGGGCGGACTGGTCGGCGCGCCCGTGGATCTCAAGACCTGGGCCGACGTCGGGCGTAACCGGATGATCGCGTTGCTGCTGCTGGTCACGACGCTTCAGATGTCCGGCCAGTTCGTGGTGTTCACCTTCATGGGGCCGCTATTGAACAAGCTGACGCAGGCAGGGCCTGACGCGATCGGGCTGGTGTTCGCGCTCTACGGTGTATTCGGCTTCGTCGGAATTGCGATCGCCACCCGCATCGTCGACGCCTGGGGAGCCTACAAGACCTCGCTGTTGTTCACCCTCGTATTGCTGGCCGGCATTGCCGGCTGGGCGCTCAGCGCCGGCATCTACCCCTTGATGGCCTGTTCGGTCGCGATCTGGGGACTGGGCTTCGCCTCGACCAACTCGATGCAGCAGGTCCGGCTGGTGACCGCCGCGCCGGCGCTGGCGCCGGCCTCGGTATCGCTCAATACCTCGGTGCTGTATGTCGGGCAGGCGATCGGCTCGGCGGTCGGCGGACTGCTGTTTGCGCAGGATTGGCTCTACGCCGCCGGCTACGTCGCGGCGGGCTTTGTCATGCTGGCGCTGTTCGGCGTCATCCTGACCCGGCCTCGACCTGCGGCGCCGTCGGTCTAGGCTTCTCCAATAAGCCTTAATCCAAAGGATATTTCGGCAGTATGCAACCGCGATGGCTTGGCAAAACAGGGGGCAGCGGGCAAAGTCCCGTCTGGGCTGGACCAGACCGCCCACCCGGCTCGAAATTGCCTTGCCTCAACGCCTTGCCTCAACGCAAAACCGAAGTGAAGTGACATGAGAAAATTGCTCGCGCTCGTCCTGGTGCTTTGTTCAGGCGCCGCCATCGCGCAAGACAAGCCGCCGCCGACCGTCGGCGGCAAGCCGCTGGTCCAGATCAAGTCGAAGGACGCGGCGCCAAAGCCGAAACCCCAATCGGTTGCCGTGAGGATGCAAGCCTGCCTTGAAATCGATGATGAAACCAAGGAGCGGCTGAATTGCTACGACGCAATCTTCCCGCCCAAGCCGAAGGCCAGGGTACCCGCCCCGAAGAGCGTCACGGACTGCACTTTCTTCAAGGAAGAAGACGGGCGGCTGAAATGCTTCAACGGGTTCGCCGAGAAACTCCCGAAGCCCCCGAAGTAAACCGGACCCGGCGGCTTCAGTCGCCGATCCGGGTCAGGATCGCCTTGAAGGCGACGCCGGGCACCTGCAGGGCAAAGCCTTCGAAATCGACCATGTCGCCGTGTTCGGCTCCCTTCAGCGTCAGCGTGATCATGTCGGTTCCGAACAGCGGCTTGAAGCCGGGGTCGGGATTGTGGCGCAGGGTCGAGATCTTGACGTGGATTTCCTCGCCCTTGCGGGTGTAATTCCCGGTGAAAGCAAAGCCGGAATTGCCGCCGCGGAGTTTGCCGCTGGTGGCGTAAAGCACGCCGTTGCCGGTGCCATGAACGGTATGAAATTCAACCTTGTAAAGGCCTTCCTGCAATTGTTTTCCCCTGCAGTTGTGCATTCTTATTCCTGCACCCTAGGCCCGGGGCATGGGCCGAACAATGCCGCAGGCAGCAAATGGCGCGGCCATCAACATTACATTTGGGATTGGCGGTAGGATGACCAGGAGGCCGGGCGGCCGCCGGGATCAGCGGTCCGCGTGTGAGGGCGAGTTTGTCGCCACCCGCGTCAGTGCGGGCGTTGCCGCCATCTTGACCAGCACGTCCTTCACCGGATTCTCCGTCCAGGCGCGCGTGACGTAATCGCGATGAGTCACGCCTTCGGGCGTCTCGAGGAAAACCACGCTGCCGGGCCGCAACGGCCCGTCCATATCGTCCGATATGGCGATGCCCTTCTCCTTCAGCATGGCCATCAGCTCATGCTCGTGCCGCCGGGTGGAGCGGGTATAGGCGCTGACGAAGAAGCCGGACCGGTTGCTCACGATCCAGGACGCAAACTTGTCCAGTTCGCCATAGACCGCATCGAGCAGGAACACGCCGCGCACGCGGTTGCCGAGACCGCCGACCTCGAGGCTCCAGGCCGCCGGCATGAAGCCGCCGCTGTAGCCGACGATGATGACCGGCATGTCGGCGAAAGCCCTGGCCGCGCGCGGATCGCCGTAGAGACGGGCCAGATGATCGGCCGACTCGTTGACGAAGCGCTTCAGTCCGCCGGGTTGCCAGAACTTGCCGGCGCTGGAATCGGCGGCGTCGACCGCCAGCTGCGGCGCCAGCAGCACCGCGTTGACGCCGGACTCGGAAATCTGCTGCGGCACCAGTTGGCGGTCGCGCACGTCGCGTTCCAGCGTCGCGCCGTTGCCGTGGAAGAACACCACGATGACGCCGGGCTTGCGGACATCGAAGTTTTCGGGGACGTGCATCAGCACGCGGTTGTCGTTGTAGGTCTGGTCCTGCCAGTAGACCCGGCCGCCGTAACTGCGGTGGCCGCGACGGTCGCCCTTGGAAATGTTCAGGAACGGCTCGTCGGTGCGCGGGTTGGTGCCGAGATAGGGAAACGCCGAGGATTTCAGCCCGACCAACATGGTCTGATCCTCGCGCGGCGGACGCTGGTACGGCACCGTCGGCGCCAGCGACGCCACCCGATAGGGAGCCGGCGCGGACCGCGCGGTGCGCCCGCCCGGTGCTGACGCAGCAGGTTGCCGGGGCACCAAACTCTCGCTCGTGGTCGGGAAGCGCTCCTTGAAGGTCGGCGTCGGAAACCGGTCCTCGAACGTATCGCCCGACGAGGCGTGCGCGTTGGCGGCCAGCATTCCCGCGCTCGGCGCCTTGCCGCATTGAACCAGCACAAATGACAACGGCACAAACGCGCAGAGGAGGGCGATCCAGCGCCATCGATGCGGACCGGTGCGATGCTGCGAAGGGGTCGGCCGCCCCGCATATTGCGGCGCGCCCGGTGAAATCATCCGGCCTGCGCAATCATGCTGCTGGAATTTCGGATCCGCCCCGACCATCCACCCACTTGCCCCAATATCCGCCTGAAATCGGCGTATGCCAGCTCGCGTTGAGGTGACGTTAAGCTTCCGGGAAAAACTCCCCATTCCCGGAACGCCCTAAAGAACACGGAATCGTGTCGCGATTGTGGGGCAGTCACTTGCTTTTCGCGGCACCGCCGGGTCTTCAAAGTCCTACACGGTATTTCAATACCGAATTGATGTCCCGATTTAAATCATTGTTAACACTGCTTGAACTGACGGGGACCAGGCTGCACGATGAACATAAGCAAAGGCGCAGCGCCCGAGGCGTGGACCGACATGGCGGCATCAGAGACGGGAAGCGCGGCATGGCCTGGCCGACTCCCCGGCAGCGGTTCGACCGTATCGGTCCTTGTCGCCACCGCGATTGTGGTGGCCGACATGGTCGGCGTCGGCGTGTTCACCAGCCTCGGCTTTCAGGTCAAGGACATCCCGTCGGGATTTTCGATCCTGCTGCTGTGGGCGATTGGCGGCATCGTCGCGCTGTGCGGGGTGTTTTCCTACAGCGAACTCGGCGCGATGTTTCCGCGCTCCAGCGGTGAATACAACTTCCTGACCCGGGCGTTTCACCCGGCATTCGGATTTCTCGCCGGCTGGGTGTCGGCGACGGTCGGTTTCGCCGCACCGGTGGCGCTCGCCGCGATGGCCTTCGGCGAATACGGCAAGTCGGTGCTCCCCGACGCGCCGCCGCTGGCGCTCGCCGTCGGCGTGGTCTGGCTGGTGTCGCTGGTGCAGCTCGGCGGGGTCAAGCACTCCAGTACCTTTCAGCTGATCGCGACCATCCTGAAGGTGGTGCTCATCATGGCCTTCCTGGTGGCGGGATTTGTCATCGCCACCCCGCAGCCGGTCACGTTTATGCCTTCGGTCTCCGACCTCGGCTATGTCACCAGCGCGCCGTTCGCGATCGGTCTGGTGTTCGTGATGTATTCGTTTTCGGGGTGGAACGCTGCGACCTACATCATCGGCGAGATGCGCGACCCGGAGCAGAACCTGCCGCGCGCGATGCTGGCGGGGACGCTGATCGTGCTGGTGCTGTACGTCGCGCTCAACGCGGTGTTCCTGCATACCGCGCCGATCGACAAACTGGCGGGGCAACTCGACGTCGCCCGCATCTCCGGCAGCCACATCTTCGGCGAGGTCGGCGGCCGCATCGTCGGCGCGATGATCTGCATCGGGCTGATATCCTCGATCAGCGCGATGATGTGGATCGGCCCGCGCGTAATGATGACCATGGGCGAGGACATTCCGGCGTTGCGGATCTTCTCCCGCAAGTCGGGCAGCGGGGCGCCGGTCTACGCCATCCTGTTCCAGCTTGCGGTGGCGAGCCTGATGCTGTTCACCCGCAGCTTCGAGAAGGTGCTCGACTTCATCCAGTTCAGCCTGCTGTTCTGCTCGTTCTTCACCGTGCTCGGCGTCATCAAGCTGCGCATCACGCGGCCCGATTTGCCGCGGCCCTATCGGGCCTGGGGATACCCGGTGACACCATTGGTTTTCCTGCTCGTGACCGGATTCATGATGTACTATCTTGCCACCGAGCGCCCGTTGCAGTCGTTCCTGGGAATCTTGATCATGATCTCCGGCCTGTTGATCTATGCCGTTTTCCGCAAGCGGGCCGATCGGGCCCCCGCATCCCCGGGCCGCGAATAGACATGCTTCAATCCCTGAAAATTGCCGCTGCTGCTGCAGCCATATTCTTCGCGGCGTCGGCGCCGCTGTGCGCCGCCGATACCGTGACAGCCGACGACACCGCGCGTTTCCTCGCCGGCATGCCGCCGTCGGCCGGTTCGCCGCTGACGCCGCTGACCAAAGATCCTTCGTGGCAGCGGCACGCCAAATTCTTCGATACCGCGTTCGGACAGCTCGAGCAGCGCCAGCTTTCGAAGATCCACGGCTGGGCCGAATCCAATCTGGCGGCGCCGCGGCCGACCATGTTCTACATGTTCAGCGGCCCGGACTTCCTCTATGCGAACGCGTTCCATTCGAAGGCCTCGACCTATGTGCTGAGCGCGCTGGAGCCGGTCGGCTCGGTGCCCGATCTCACGCGATTGCCGCATGGCGGTATCGGGTCTGCGCTCTACAGCGTCGAGCGGTCGCTGGGCTCGATCCTGAGTTTCAGCTTCTTCATCACCAAGCAGATGAAGACCGATCTGCACGCCGGGCAGCTCAGTGGCACCTTGCCGATCCTCTACGTCTTCCTGGCGCGCTCGGGAAAGACCATTCGCGACGTCAGTCCGATCGCGCTCGACGACAAGGGGGCGGCGTATTTCGCCAACGAGAATCCGGGCCCGAATGCGACGCGGGGCGTCCGGATCATCTTCGCCGGCAGCGACGGCGCGGAAAAGACGCTGTATTATTTCTCGACCGATCTTTCGAACAGCGGCGTCAGGGCGAGCGGCTTTCTGAAATTCTGCGCCACGCTCGCGCCCGGCAACAGCCTGATCAAGAGCGCGTCCTATCTCCTGCACTCCGGCAACTTCACCACCGTGCGCGACTTCATCCTCGCCAACAGCGCCACCATCATCCAGGACGATTCCGGCGTGCCGCTGGCGTATTACGATCCGAAGAAATGGCGGTTCTTCCCGTTCGGCCGCTATCTCGGTCCGATCGGCGAATTCCCGGGAAGGCACCAGCAGTCCTATGCGGAATTGTTCCGGCGGGCGCAGCCGATCGATTTCGGCATCGGCTATCGCTGGCGCACCCATGAATCGAACCTGCTGCTGGCGGTGAAGGTGCCGTCGGACGGTTCGGCTCCGGTCGAATCGACGTCATCGACGGAACCGCCGCGACCGGGGCCGCGCGCCAGGCGGGTGCCGCGTCCGCCGCGGGACGTCGGCGAGCCGCCGCGCGGTTTCCGCTGGTTCTCGCGCTAGCGCCGCCGCTGCAGCGAGCTTCCCTACGGCGCGTTGACGCCGCGCCAGCGACCGAACCGCCACGGCAGGTACCATCGTGCGCCGGGCGGCGGGGTCTGCGGTACGTTGTCGATCCCCGAAGTGCCCCAGGGCTGGCAGCGCAACAGCCGCGCCAGCGTCATCCAGCCTCCGCCCCATAATCCGAAGCGTTCGATCGCCTCGTCGGCATAGACCGAACAGGTCGGCAGATGGCGGCAGTTGTAACCGACCAGCAGCGACAGCGTGTGCCGGTAGATCCAGATCAGCGCGCGGCCGAGATTGCGCGGCAGGCGCTGAACCATTCCGGCGCAGGCCGAACAATCCGCTGAATGCTTCATGGGCGATTGGCTCATCGTTGAGCGATGGTTTGCTCGGTTCCCTTGCATGGAACCCGCACCGCACATCTACGGATATGCATTTGAGTCACACCCGTCAAAATACCGCATCTGTTCGGTGGCGGTGCGGAAAATGTTAATAGACGCTTCTGTGACGCGAGGTTACTTTTTCATGACGCCGCTGTGACAGAATCCTTCGGCGTTGAACTGGGGCCGTTACCATCGTCCGACAAGGGGTTTTGGGGAAGGAACCAAATTGAGGCTCGTGAAGTCGCTTCGATCCGGCGGCTGGGCGCTCATCGGCGCCGCCGCACTTTGCATCGTATTGCCTGCCATGATGGCCGGCGATGGCGGCCGTGCACATGCCGGCGTCACCCTCGAAGAACGCAAGTTGCCGATGAAGTTCAGCTGGGTCGCCTGCCAGCCGGATTGCCGGGGCTGGGTCAGCGCCGTCGGCATCGTGACTGCCGACAGCCCCAAGGATTTCGACGATTTCGCGCGCGGACGGCAGCTCGGCGGCGCCACCATCGTGCTGGATTCCAGCGGCGGCTCGGTCAATGATTCCATCGCGCTCGGGCGGCGCTGGCGCAGCCTCGGCATGCTGACGACGGTCGGCACCAGCATCCAGACCCGAAGTGCGCAGGGCGAGCGCGCGAGCGTCGCGCCCGAAGCCTATTGCGAGTCGATGTGCGTGTTCCTGCTGCTGTCGGGCAAGACGCGTTATGTGCCGGAAACGGCGCATGTCAGGGTGCATCAGATCTGGATGGGCGACCGCGCCGACGACGCCAGGGCCGCGAGCTACAGCGCGCAGGATCTGATGATCGTGGAACGCGACATCGGACGCCTCGCCAAATACACCTTCGATATGGGAGGTACGGGCGATCTGCTGTCGCTGTCGCTGAGCGTGCCGCCGTGGGAAGACCTGCACGAGTTGTCGCGGGCGGAATTGCGGCTGAGCAACCTCGTCACCACGGATGCGGTCGCCGCGGTGCTGCCTCAGATGGATGGCTCGGCCGTGCCGATGGCCGAGGCGACGGCGAAACCTGTGCAGGATCGTTTCGTGAGCAAGGCGATCGACGGGGAGGCCCATCCGCAACCGGCGAAGTCGACCAAGACCGCGGAAGCCATGGTGCCGACCGGCGGCGTCGCGGCGACGGTTCCGGTTCAGAAGTAGCGGCGATCAGCCCTGCGCCGAGGCCGGCTGTTTCGCCTTCGCCTCGATCTGGCCGATCGCATCGACCACGGCATCGAAGGTAAGCATCGTCGAGGCGTGCCGGGCCTTGTAGTCGCGCACCGGCTCGAGCAGCGCGATATCGGCCCACTTGCCCTCCGGCGGCCTGCCGTTTTCCTTCAGCATCCTGCGAACGGTCTCGCGTAACTCGCGCAATTCATTGGCGGTTGAGCCGACGACGTGACTTGCCATGATGGATGAAGAGGCCTGCCCAAGCGCACAGGCCTTCACGTCATGGGCGAAGTCGGTGACGACGGGTCCTTCCATCTTGAGATCGATCTTGACGGTCGATCCGCACAGCTTGGAATGCGCCGTGGCGCTGGCGTCTGGGTCGGGGAGGCGTCCGAGCCGGGGTATATTGCCGGCCAGTTCGATGATGCGCTTGTTGTAGATGTCGTTCAGCATAGAATCGGGGCCCCGGGCTTCCCGGCCGGCCGCCCTTGGCGGCAGCGAGCCGTGGTCCTATATATGGCTGGATACGGCGGAAATACAGTCCGGCCGTTTCCCAAGGCGGAACCGAAATAGAAACCAATTCGGCCGCAGGGGTGTTAGAATTGTGAGGTTCAGGCGTCCGGCGGCAAGCCCGCCCCGTCTGCCGGTGACACTCCGGTCTCACTCAAGGACCGGTCGAACGGAGTTGACATGGACGCACTGATCAAATCGCTCCGCCCAGGCAAGGGTTCTGACCCGAAACTTGCGGACTCGAAGCTTCTGGAAGCCCGCCCGGCCGAACTCGACCCATCCGAGTTTCTGGCCGCGGCCGTCCGCGCCGACCAGCCGCGCCCGTCGCGCGCCGAGGCGGAAGCGGCGGTGCAGACCCTGCTCGGCTATATCGGCGAGAATCCCGACCGCGAGGGCCTGATCGATACGCCGCGCCGGGTGGTCGAAGCCTTCGACGAACTCTATCAGGGCTATCACCAGTGTCCGGCCGAGGTGCTCAACCGCACCTTCGGCGAGACCGCGGGCTATGACGACTTCGTGCTGATCCGCGACATCGAATTCACCTCGCAGTGCGAGCATCACATGATGCCGTTCTACGGCAAGGCGCATATCGCCTACACGCCGGTCGAGCGGGTGGTCGGGCTGTCGAAGCTGGCCCGGCTCACCGATATCTTCGCGCGCCGCCTGCAGACCCAGGAGCATCTGACCGCCCAGATCGCGGCCGCGATCGACGAGGTCCTGAAGCCGCGCGGCGTTGCAGTGGTGATCGAGGCGGAGCATACCTGCATGTCGGTGCGCGGCGTCGCCAAGCATGGTGCGATGACCTTCACCAGCCGCTATACCGGCATGTTCCGCGACAATCCGGCGGAACAGGCGCGTTTCCTGTCCATGGTGCGAGGGGCGCAGCGCTGACCCTCGCTTTTTGAATTCGCGAGGGCTGCCCGTGTCCAAATCTGCAGATATCGATGACCGCGAAGAGGGGCTGGCATTCCAGCCCAAATTCGACGCGTCGGGACTCGTCACCTGCGTCGCCACCGATGCTGCGACCGGCGAGGTGCTGATGGTCGCGCACATGAACGACGAAGCCTTGCGCAGGACCATCGCCAGCGGGGAAGCCTGGTACTTCAGCCGCTCCCGCAAGGCCTTATGGCGAAAAGGTGAGACTTCAGGTCATACCCAGCGGGTGGTGGAGATGCGCGCCGACTGCGACCAGGACGCGATCTGGATCCGGGTCGAGCAATCAGGCGCGGCGTGCCACACCGGACGGTGCTCCTGCTTCTATCGCAAGGTCGACGCGGCCGAGGGCGGGGCGCGGCTGTCGTTCGTGGATGCGGAGAAACAGTTCGATCCGAAGGCGGTTTATCGGAAGTGACCGCCGTTTCCCGCGCTCGTCGGGTCGGCCGCCGATGCCGGCCGCATTCCTTAACTCGCCGTTAACCATAATCGCCCCAGTGTGACGGCGGCATGAGCGCCATTTGGCGCTCGACAGGCCCAGCGGTCGTTTCGCCAGGAGCGGGGCACCTACAGATGTCGGTCGACGCTTCAATCGCCACGGCAACGGCAGGCATCGATCCTTCGCGCGCGCGGATTGCCGGCGCGATCAGGCAGGCCGCCGATACCACCGGCACCAGCTTCGAATACATGCTGGCCACCGCGAAGATGGAATCCAATTTCAATCCGAAGGCCGCCGCCTCGACCTCGTCGGCGCGCGGGCTCTATCAATTCATCGACCAGACCTGGCTCGGCACCGTGAAGGAAGCCGGCAGCCAGCTCGGCTACGGCAAATATGCCGACGCCATCTCCCGCTCGCCGTCCGGCAGTTATTATGTCAGCGACCCCGCCGCGCGGACCGCGATCATGAAGCTGCGCGACGACCCCACGGCGGCCTCCGCGATGGCGGGCGTGCTGACCCAGTCCAACAGTTTCAAGCTCACCGGCAAGATCGGCCGCCGCCCGACCGACGGCGAACTCTATATGGCGCATTTCATGGGCGTCGGCGGCGCCGCCAAGCTGATCTCGAAAGCCGAGGACAATCCGGGCGCCTCGGCGGCACGGCTGTTTCCCAATGCCGCCGCCGCCAACCGGCCGATCTTCTACGACCGGGCAGGGCGGGCGCGCAGCGTCTCCGAAGTCTATTCGGTGCTGAATTCGCGCTACGCCAGCGCCGCCAATTCCCCGGCGACGCGCACCGCGATGGCCGCGGCCGGCGGTGAGATGCCGAGGCGCGTCACGCTCGCCAGCGCAACCCCCGCCACGGTGTCGATCGACAACGCCGCCTATCTCTCGAGCTTTCCGGATTCGCGCGCAGTGACCCCGGTGGCAACGGCGTCGCAGCCGGCGCTGCAGACCGCGTCGCTGCCGCAGACCGAACCGATCTTCCGTTCGTTGTTCCAGGCCGGCGAACGTTCGCAGCCGGTCTCGCCGGCGGTTCAGGAGCTATGGGGTAATTCTTCTTCGCTGACATCGGTTGCTTCAGCAACTTCGGACGCGGGCGCGGCGTTGGCGCAGAAGCCCGAGATCCGCGCGCCGCGGCCGCTCGATCTCTTCAGCGATCGCGCCGGCACGTTCAGCAGCTAAATCATCACGGTGCGGAGGCGCTGTTGCGCCGTCTCCGGACGATGCTTCGCATCGCCGGGAGAACCACAGACCGCGCAGATCCGGCCGCGCACTCTTAACAAAACGTCAATAAAACCAGCCGTTTATGGTGAACCCTTTGTTAAGCGTCATGGTTTATTTTTCCTTGTAGTGGCATCGCGTCACGGTGTCGTTTCGGGTTGCGTAGGCCGGCAGGGTCATGATCGTTCGGCAGTTTATCGGTTGGATACGTACCGCTCCGGCAGGCGAGCGGGCAGAGGCAACGCGGTCGTTGGCGCGGGCCTGGCTGATTTCGGATTTGTCCGAGGACGATCGCGCCGCCGCCGAAGGCGCGCTGCTGATGCTGCTCGACGATCCATCCCCGCTGGTGCGCCAGGCCATGGCCGAGGTGTTTGCGCGCAGCTCGGACGCGCCCGCCGCCATCGTGCAGGCGCTCTCGCTCGACCAGCCGTCAGTCGCCCTTCCGGTGCTCGAACATTCACCGCTTCTGATCGACGCCGATCTCGTCGACATCATCGCGACCGGCAACGGCGAAATGCAATGCGCGATCGCCCGCCGCATCAATCTGCCGGCCTCGGTCTGCGCCGCGATCGCCGAAGTCGGCTCCGCCGCGGCCGCGCTCGAGCTGATCGAGAACGCCTATGCCGAGCTGGCGCCGTTCTCCTGGGACCGTATCGTCGAACGCCACGGCCATCTCGCCGCAATCCGGGAATCGATGCTGGTGCTGGAGGACTTGCCGGCGGCGACGAGGGTCGCTCTGGTCGCCAAACTGTCGGATACGCTGGCGCAGTTCGTCGTCGCCCGCAACTGGCTCTCCGCCGACCGGGCGGGGCGGATCGCCAGCGAGGCGCGCGATCGTTCCACCGTCAATATCGCGGCGCGCTCGCGCGGCGACGACATGCGCGGCCTGGTGCAGCATCTGCGCGCCACCGGCCAGCTGACCGCCGGGCTGATCCTGCGCGCGCTGCTGTCGGGCAATGTCGACCTGTTCGATTCAGCGCTTTCGGAATTGTCCGGGCTGCCGCAGGCGCGCGTCTCCGCGCTGCTGCACGACCGCGGCGGCGCCAGCCTGCAGGCGCTGCTGATCCGCGCCGGCCTGCCGCCATCCACCTTCGCGGCGTTCCGGGTGGCGCTCGAAGTCTGCCAGGAAACCGGCTTCGTCGATAGCGTCGGCGGCGCTGCACGACTGCGGCGGCGCATGGTCGAGCGCGTGCTGACCCATTGCGAGACCGATCCATTGGCCGCCGAGCCGCTGTTGATCCTGCTGCGCCGCTTTGCGACGGAATCGGCGCGGGAAGAAGCCCGCCTGTTCTGCGACGAGCTGGTCGCGGAAGAAGCGATTGCGCCTGTGCATCACGAGCTGATCGCGGCGTAGACGATCCTGCATCGACACACTCGATGTCGTCCCTGCGCACGCAGGGACCCATAGCCACCAGCGCTCGTTGTTGAAGAAGCTACCCGCTCCATCGCTCCACGGACAAGCCGCGGCGTATGGGTCCCTGCGTGCGCAGGGACGACAACACTCACTCCGCCGGAGCGATGCTCGGCGCAAGGATGGCTTCGAGATGCTCGGGGCGGTCGCGATTGGCTTGGGTGAGAAACACGTCGGCGATGCCGCGGAGTTGCTTGCTCAGCTCGCTCGCCATGGCGGCGGTGTCGAGCTTGGTGCGCTCGCGCACGATGGCCTGGATGGCGTTGATGTGATGCGCGATCAGGTTGGACGGCACGTGGTCGAGATCGGGCGCGTGCTCGATGATCCGGCACAGGCTTTCGGCGGCGGCGCCGGCCGACGGGAATCCGAAAGTGGCGGCGTCGCCCTTGATGTCATGGGCGGCGCGAAACAGTTCGTCGCGCGTCTCGTTGGTGAAGCCGTTGCTCAAGATGACGGCGTGGGCGGCCGATAGCCGGTCGGCCTCGATCGCCATCCAGTTCTTGAATTCGCCGGACAGTCCGGCAAGCGCCTTTTCGGCGCGCGCGACCGGATCGTCGAGATCCTTTTCGGCAACGCGCCGCAACACCTTGCGCAAGGGGTTGGGCTGGGTGATGACGTGGTGGTCGGCGAAGCTCGCGACCTGCACGTCGGATTTGCCTTTGGCCATGATGGTTTCCTTGGCGCGATGCGCTAAACGGTGGACCGGGCCTTGTCGAGCAGCGAGGGCTGCTGCATCACTTCGACCTCGCCGCCGATGCGGCGCTCGGGACCGATATAGGCGGTGTTGGTATTGCGGCGGCGGTCGGGGCCGAAATAGGTCTTGGTCTTGATGAACGGCCGCGGATTGGCGACGACGTTCAGAATGCGCTGATAAAGCCCCTTGGCCGAAATCGGCTTGGCGAGAAATTCGGTCACGCCGGCGTCGCGCGCCACGGTGACGCGCCGCTTCTCGGAATGCCCGGTCAGCATGATGATGGGGGCGTAGGGGTTACCCTTCGATTCCGGTTGCCGGATCATCTGGGCGAGTTCGAGACCATCGAATATCGGCATCGACCAGTCGGTGATGACGATGTCGGGGACGTAGTGGCTGTACATCTCGAGCGCGGTGGCGCCGTCCTCGGACTCGTAGACCTCGCGCGCGCCGAACGAATGCAGCAGCGTCCGCAGGATGCGCCGCATATGCGGATTGTCGTCGCAAACGAGAAATCGCAGCTTGTTGAAATCGATGCGAAACATGGCGTGGTCCTGAGGAGATACCTGCCGGAAACGGTATATACCCGGCGTTAACCATATCGCGGGGCCGGTTAACGAATGGTTGCGATCCCGGCGTGGCGTCGCCCCGGGGCAGGGGGCTCAGTAGTTGAACTGCTCGCTCAGAATGCGCTCTTCCAGGCTGTGGCCGGGATCGAACAGCATCCGCATCGAGATGGTCTTGTCGGACCGCACCTCGACCCGGCGGACGTCTCGCGCTTCGTCGTGGTCGGCCACCGCCGCCACCGGGCGCTTGTCGCCCTCGAGCACCTCGATCACGACATAGGCGGTGTTGGGCAGTAGCGCGCCGCGCCAGCGCCGCGGCCGGAACGGGCTGATAGGGGTCAGCGCCAGGAGCGGGGCGTTGATCGGCAGGATCGGGCCCTGCGCCGAAAGGTTGTAGGCGGTGGATCCGGCGGGCGTCGCCACCAAGATGCCGTCGGCGATCAGCTCCGCCATGCGCTCGCGCTCGTCGATCAGGATTCTCAGGCGCGCCGCCTGATGAGTCTGGCGAAACAGCGAGACCTCGTTGATGGCGTGATGCACATGCACCGTCCCATGTACGTCGGTGGCGCGCATCAGGAGCGGATGGATCATGGTGTCGCGCGCCGCGGCGAGACGCGCATGCAGGTCTTTGGTGCTGAACTCGTTCATCAGAAAGCCGACGGTGCCGCGATGCATGCCGTAGATCGGCTTGCCCGAACGCATGTGCCGGTGCAGCGTCTGCAGCATCAATCCGTCGCCGCCGAGCGCCACCACGATGTCGGCTTCGTCGGGATCGTGATTGCCGTACAGCTCGATCAGCTGCGCCAGCGCCGCTTGCGCCTCCGCGCCAGCGCTCGCGACGAAGGCGATCCGGTCATATCGCTTGGGGCTGGTCATGGGATGGCTGGCTCATCTCGGCGCCGGTGGGAGCGGGGGCGTAGGGTCGTCTATACGATCTTGGCCGGAATTGTCGAGACGACAGGGCCGCACTTTGAGGATCCCCGCTCACTTTTCCTGCAGCGTTCGGATCGGGTCCCATTCGCCGCCGGGCGCTTGCTTCGCATAACTGCTCGCCCGCTCGAGAAATATGGCAGACGGCCGGTCGGCGGCGGCCGCGCGCTCGAAACATTCCGCGGCAAGATCGAATTCGCCGGCGCGCCAATGCGCGAGGCCTTGGGCGTAGTCCGCCGCGAGCGCCGCTTGCGCAGGTGTTAGCTCCGCCGCCTGCGCCAGCAATTCGTAGATCGTGAGCTGGTTGGTGCGGCCCTTGACGCGGATGGTGTCGAGTTCGCGCCAGGCAAACGTTCCGCCGGTCATCGCGACCGTGGTTTCGGAGGCGATCACGGTGGTGCCGTAGAACTTGTTGGCGCCCTCGAGCCGCGAGGCGAGATTCACGGCATCGCTCATCACGGAATAATTGAAGCGCCGCCGCGATCCGAAATTGCCGACCAGAGCATCGCCGGTGTTGATTCCGATGCGCTGGACGATCTTGCGGCCCTGAAACGCCGTCGCGCTGCGATTGAGTTCCTCGAGCCGCGCGCAACAGCCGAGCGCGGCGCGGGCGGCATTGCCGGCATGATCGGGATCGTCGGCCGGGGCGCCGAACACCGCGACGATGGAATCGCCGATATACTTGTCGACATAGCCGCCATGGTTTTCGATGATGTCGGTCATTGCGGACAGATATTCGTTCATCAGCGCCATCAGGGCGTCAGGCGACATCCTTTCCGCGATCAGCGAGAAACCCTCTAGATCGGTAAAGAGCACCGTCACGTTGCGGGTTTCGCCGCCGAGCACCGGCAGCTTGTTCGAGGCGAGCATCCGCTCGATCACGTCGGGGGCGAGGTACAGCGCGAAGCTTTTCCGCAGCAATCGGCGGTCCTTGTCGGCAATCATGAAGCGATAGCCGACCATCGCGGCCAGCGCGCCGACCCCGGCAATGAACGGCTCGCTCAGCGGCAGCACCAGCGCGTGGTTGAACGCCGCGGTGGCTGCGGTCGCGTAAACGGCGGTCGCTCCGAGATACGCCAGAACGGCGCCGACCGGCCTGAGCATTCGCGTCACGGCCGCCGCAAACGCCGCCGCGAAGGCCGCGATCAGCGCGATCGGCAGCCGGCCGAGTTCGACGGCCGCGTCTTTGGCGATCAGGTTGTTGACGGCGGTGGCATGAATATAGATGCCGGCGATCTCACGGCGCTCGAAGCGTCCGCTGACCGGCTGCTCCGCAACCGCGCAGCGCGGCGCCCGCGCGCCCTCGATCCCGGTGGTGAACCGCTTCGACGTCAGCCGGCGATCTTCCACTTCCAGAACCGTGCCGACGATGACGACCTTGCCCTCGAACTGGCGCCGAAAGAACTCCTTGTCGTTTTTCCTGGCGCAGGAACTCAGATCGGCGAACGAAAAGGTCGGGATGCGATCCGCGCCGCCCTCGAAATTGAGCGTCATGGTATTGGGCACCGCGCCCGGAATCCGGTAGCCGGCCAGCGCGACCGCGCCGTCCGCCGTCAATTCCGGTTTGGCGCCGAGCGCGCGCGAGGCCAGTTCGAGCGCCATCGAGGGCACCGGTTTGCCATCAACGGAAAATGTCAGCGGCACCCGGCGGACGACATCGTCGCTGTCGGTGTAGACGTTGAGCGGGCGGATATTCTGCTGCTGGCGAACCGCGATGCGCTGTCCCGGCGACGGCCGGATCGGCTGGTCGCCGCGCAGCACTTCACCCAGCACCACCTTGCCGGTCGAGGATCCCGCCGCGAGCGCGCGCAGGAAATCGCGATCGAAACCGCGGACCTTTTCGCCGAACGCGCCTTCGCCGAACGGGATTTCCGACTGTTCGATCGACCTCTGAAAAACCATGTCGAAACCGACGACCCTGGCGCCGCCTTCCACCATCGCACTGAGCACGCGGCCGATCTCGCCGGTCCAGGTGAGGAGCGGCGAACTGTTGAACGGCGGGGTCTGGTAGGTTTCCTCGTCGATCGCCACCACGACCGCGGGCGAGGCGGCCGGCGCCTGCCGGCTGCCGAACAACTCCCAGCGCAGCGCCGTAAGAATGTCGATCGACAGGCCGTGGACCATGTTGAACGCGGGCGACACGGCAGCCCCTGCGCAAATCAACACGATCGCAGCGACTGCGATGCCGTCCCGCGTCGTGCGCCCGATATTCAAAGGCTGAGGCCCGGCAAAGCCTATTCCATGCGCAGCAGGCGGCCGACGATCGGCGTCGGGCCGGGCTTGGCCTGCGGATCGACCAGGAACACGATCCTGCGAGATGCGAAGGTCGCCGCATAAGTCCCGCCGGGAGTGAGCGATTTGCTGGTGCCGGCAAGATCGTAGAACTTGCCCTTCAGCTGGTTTCCGGTGAGCTCGAACTGCAGGCGTTCGCCCTTCTGGTCGAGCCGATCGAACACAAGCGTGCCGCGCCCCTTGGCTTCGACAAGGGGCGAGGTGCCGTAAAGCGTCAGCTGTGGGCTTGCCGAGGCGTCTTTCGCCAGGCTGCGGACGACAGTCGCGGCCACGCCGCTGGTTTCCCGGGCCGTCGCATGCGCCTGCGCCGGGTCGCATTCCGTTTTTGTGCCGTTGACCTCGGCGAGGTGAACCATGCTCTCATCCTGGCCGACGATGACGGTGCCTGTTCCGGCGATGGTTTCGCGGCGGCAGGATTTCATGTAGCCGAGCACGACGGAACCGCCTTGTCCGAGCTTGATGACCTTTCCCTGCGCGACGTAGTCCATGAACTCGGCGCCGGTGACATTGCCCTGAACCTCTTCCACGACTGCAACCGGCGCCTGGGCTGCCGCTGCTCCCGCAAACCCCATGACGCCGATGAGAACAACAATCGCTTTTTTCATCCTAAGACCTCATCCAAAGAGTCGAAGCCAGGCTCAACAAGGAATCGAGCCTGCTCCGTACAGCCAGATATCGAAACTCGCCGGCCTTCATCAATTCGCTTCGGCTGATGATGGAAGTCGAACGAAGTATCGCGCAGCTAGCTTGATCCGCCCTGAGGCGAATGTGACCAATATCACGCAATGGCGCATTCAAGAAACCGGCACCGAACCAGAACTGAGTTTACGACAGGAACCGGCCCAAATCGAGCTTTCCAGCGGCCGGCTCGGTGACCTGAGTTACGGTGACATCGACCGGCCCGGCCTAGTCTCCAACCATCCGCAAGCGACGGATGTCAGGGATAGGGGACAGCGATGAGCAACATCTTTACCGCGGTCAAACCTGCGCTCTCGGCGATCGACCGCGTCATCACGCACTCGATTTCGGTGTTCTGGATATCCACGTTGCAGGCGCAGCTCCGGTACGAGCGCCAACTGCAGCAGTGATTCGTCGCCGAACGCTTCGAGGCCCAGTTGGATCATGATCTAGCGGAATCGTGATTGTCATCGATCCCCGTTTGTTGCGAAAAATATTGGGGGTGCCGCAGCCGGGAACCGTTGCCGGAAGCGCCAGCCCTGTTTGATCGACGGGGCGGCGCAAGCAGGGAGAAAAACCGACATGGCCATTCGCCCTGCCGCGCAGCGTTATGCGCTGGTCGTGCTTGTGTTCCTCGCATTCGCGGCGACGACAGGCGCGCGCGCCGAGGACGCGCATCATCAGCCGCAACCGGCGACGACGCCGTCCGGGCAGAAGGCGGGCGCAACGGGGGCTTCTACCCCAGCGGCCGCCGAGCAGCACCGCCTGCCGCAGGATTCGACGACCAAACACACGCTCGCTCTCCCCGGAAGAACGCTCGACTTCACCGCTACCGCCGGCTCGATTCCCCTGTTCGACGACAAGGGCGAGCCGCAGGCCGACATCGCCTACACCGCCTACCAGCTCAATGGCGCCGATGCGCGAAGCCGGCCGGTGACCTTCCTTTTCAATGGCGGGCCGGGCGCGGCCTCGGCCTGGCTGCAGCTCGGCGCTGCCGGTCCGTGGCGGCTCGCCATCAACGCCGACGCGATGACGTCGTCCGCGTCCCCGGATCTCTTGCCCAACGCCGAGACCTGGCTGGACTTCACCGATCTCGTCTTCATCGATCCCGTCGGCACCGGTTACAGCCGCTTCGTCGCCAGCGGCGAGGAGGTGCGCAAGCGCTTCTATTCGGTCGACGGCGACGTCAACTCGATCGCACTGGTGATCCGCCGCTGGCTGGAGAAATCCGACCGCCTGCTGTCGCCGAAATTCGTCGCCGGCGAAAGCTATGGCGGGATTCGCGGGCCGAAGATCGTCCGCAATCTGCAGGTCGACCAGGGCATCGGGGTGAGGGGGCTGATCCTGGTCTCGCCGCTGCTCGACTTCCGCGAATTCACCGGCTCCAGTCTGCTGCAATATGTCTGGAGCCTTCCTTCGATGGCGGCGGTGGCGCGGGAGGCCAAGGGCGCGGTCAAGGGTGCTGTGACCCGCGCCGACCTCGCCGATGTCGAGCGCTATGCGCAAGGCGAATTCCTGAGCGACCTCATCAGGGGATTGGCCGATACCGAGGCGACCATGCGGCTCGCCGACAGGGTGGCAACCTTGACCGGGATCGATGCTTCAGTGAGCCGCAGGCTCGCCGGGCGCTTCGCCGTCGCCGAGTTTCGCCGCGAGTTCGACCGGCGCAATGGCAGGGTGACCGGCCGCTACGACGCCTCGGTCACGGGCTTCGATCCCTATCCGGATTCGAGTTCTTATCGTTTCGGCGATCCCTCGGGCGAACCGCTGGTGGCTCCGCTGACCAGCGCGGTGGTCGACCTCACCACGCGCAAGCTCAACTGGCGGCCGGTCGGCTCCTACCGGTTGCTCAATGGCGCGGTGGAGGGGGCCTGGGATTTCGGCCGCAGCATCAATCCGCCGGAATCGATTTCCCAGCTGCGGCAGATTCTCGCGCTCGACCCGAAACTGAGGCTGTTGGTGGCGCACGGGCTGTTTGATCTGGCGACGCCGTATTTCGGCTCGAAGATCCTGCTCGATCAATTGCCGGCCTACGCCTCGCCCGAGCGCGTCAAGCTGGTCGTCTATTCGGGCGGCCACATGTTCTATTCGCGCGACGGCGCGCGCCAGGCGTTTCGGTCGGAGGTCGAGGCGCTGATGAAGTGAGGCGTGACGACAAAAAACCGGCGAAACCCTTTCAAGGATTGCGCCGGTTCGTTGAACGTCGCGTCGATCAGTAGACGAGGCCGGTGCCGGGCGGCTGTTCCAGTGCCGCGGCCAGCGAGCGATATTCCTCGCTATTGGTCCCGGTCAGAGCCGCGATCCGGTTCAGGTGATATTGCGCGGAATCGCGGTTGCCCTGTTCGACCTGCCACAGTCCGTAATACTGCCAGGTCTTGACGTGGTTCGGGTCGGCCTTCAGCGCGCGCTCGTACCAGATCTGCGACACCTTGTAGTCGCCGAGCTTGCGATAGGAATAACCGATCAGGTTGGCGACGGCGGCCGAGTCGTCGTGACCGAGCGCCTTCAGCTGCGGAATCGCGGCAGCATAGTCGTTGCGGTCATAGATCGTGGCGTAGGCGGCGCGATAACCCTTGGCGAAGGCGGTGTCCTCGATGCCGGGTTTGACTTCGCTGGTCTTTTTCTTCTTCTTCTCCGACGAGGGAGGTGGCGACTCGTCGGGCGCGGCGTATACCTTGGTGATTACGGGCGCCGTGACCAGCGCCATCGCAAATGTCGCCAGCGTCAAAAACCTGATCGCAAATCTGTTCATGCATCTCTCCCGATTTCCAATAGGGCAAATCCTACACCGCTGCCCGCTGATTTGAACACCTCCTGCGCCGGAACATTCCCGGCTCATCGCCCCAATGTGATCGGCCGCCGGCCGGACATGACGAAGTTGTCATGCAGATGAACGAAGTCCGCGTTTGTGCTTCAGGATGGGTTCAGCGCGCGGCGATTAGGTTCACGGGCATGATCGACGAGCCCGGCCATCCGGCCGGCACCCTCGCGATCCCCCGGAGGACACGACCATGCTGAAGACCATTTCCGCCGCGCTGCTTGCGGTTTCCGTACTTGCGGTGGCGCCCGCGATGGCCCACGGCCCGGACCGGACCGGCCACGTCCCCGACAGCGTGTATGTGAATCCGGACGTGCTGAATGCCAACGCCTGGATGGGCCGCCATCACCACAGGCATTTCCGTCATCACCACAGGCATTTCCGCGATCACTATCGCTTCCACCGGCATCACTGGTACTGATCCGCAGGGCGTTTGATCCACATTGCCCATCGCGCGTCCCGCGGAGATCAGGCCCGGCCCGCACGCCATTGCTTCCCCAGTGGCGGGCGGGCCGGTACGTTTCCCGGCAAGCCGCGCGCCGGCCGCCAACCGGGATGCGAATTCCATTTGCTGCGGGGAAGGGCTATAGCGTTTTCGAGCGAAGTGGGCACCGGTTCGCGTAAAGAAAGCGCGTCAAAAAAATAGAGCCCGGTTCTGATTCCATCAGAACCGATATGGCTCTAGAACGCTTCCGGTCGTCAGAGCCTTAAACCACGGGTTGCACTTGGGGATATCAGCAAAGCGCGCCGCGATCCTGCTGTTGCCGATCGCGCTCGCCGCCTGCGTGAGCAGCGACGACAGCAGGAGCATCACCTATACCGACGATCGCGGCGTCGCCAGCCAGCCGTTTCCCGCCAACTACCGCGCCGAGATACTGGCGTTCATGCGAACCTACCTGAACAACCCCGTTGGGGTGCGCGACGCTGTGATGGCCGAGCCGGTGCAGCGGACCGTCGGCGGGCGGCTGCGCTATGTCAGCTGCCTGCGCTTTGCGGCGCGGGATAGCGACGGCGGCTATCGCGAAGGGCGCGCACGCGCCGTGCTTTATGTCGATGGCCGGCTCGACCGCCTGGTCGAGAACGCAGGCGAAATCTGCGCCGGCGCGACCTATGCGCCGTTTCCGGAACTGGAAAAGCTGCCGCGGTAGTGGGCCGGCGCCGCGGGCCCGTCTCCCGGTCATTTTGCCGCGGCTTCGGGCAGGGCCCATCCGATCACATTTCAGCGAGGCTTGAACCTGACCCTGGCTTCGGGAGACGCAGCCTATAGCTGCGAGGTGAGCTGTTATGGGCGGAAAACCGCGATCCGGCTGCAACCGAAGGGCTTTGTTGCCGCCCCGTCATGGTTACGAACCATCACAGCTCCGGCATTGCCGCGAAGCAACCTAATTGAGGCCACGTTGTTTGATTGATGTCGACGGCGACATACGGGGAACCAATCATGAAGAAACTTCTGCTCGGCGCAGCTGCCCTGATCGCGTTTGCCGCCCCCGCGGCCGCGGCTGACATCCCTGCGCGCACCTATTCCAAGGCTCCCGCCTACACCGCGCCCGCGGTGGTCTACAACTGGACCGGCTTCTACATCGGCGGCCATCTCGGCGGCGCGTTCGCGGGCGACAACAGCCTGCAGAGCAGCGACGCGCGTTTCCTCGGCGGCGTGCAGGCCGGCTTCGACTACCAGTTCGCGCAGAACTGGGTGGTCGGCGCCGAAGCCCAGTACAGCTGGCTGAACGGCGGCAATAACAATGGCGTGCTGTTCCCGGGCGGCACGCTGGTGACCGGCAGCAACAACAACCAGCTCGGTTCGGTCACCGGCCGGGTCGGCTACACCTGGGGTCCGGCGCTGCTCTACGCCAAGGGCGGCTACGCCTGGCGCGACAGCAACAATATCGGAGTGACCGTCGCCGGCGTCCCGGCGGCCTTTACCACCGACGGCAACCACAAGGACGGCTACACCGTCGGCACCGGCCTCGAATACATGTTCGCGCCGAACTGGTCGGCCAAGGCCGAGTACCAGTATTACAACTTCGGCAACACCACCGTGACGGCCGGCCCGCCCGACGTCGTCGGCGCCCGCTTCCGCAACGACGAGCACTCGGTCAAGGTCGGCCTGAACTACCGCTTCGGCTGGGGTGGCCCGGTCGTCGCCAAGTACTGAGCCAGCTACCGGCCAGGTCCCTAACCGGGCACTGGCGGACGGTGCAACGAAACGGGAAGAGGCCGGCCTGGCGCCGGCCTTTTTGTTTACAAATCTCATTTAGAACCCGCCGCGATGCAGGCGGGCGCTTGCGCCGCCAGCCGAAAAATAATTTTTGCCGGCGCCGGAACTTCTGCCCGCAATGCGCTATTATGGCTTTGCCGGTTGGTGGACAACGAACATGCGTGTTTTTGCGTTAGGGTTGGTTTTGTCGGCATTTGCGGTGCCGTGCTCCGCCCAGACCGTCCTGAAATCCGAACCCCTGATCCTTGCACCCTATGAAATCGCCTACGTGCAGGACGCCTCCTGTGCCGCGGGCAAGGTGCTGAAGGTGACCGGAGCGATCCGGGGCCTGCACCGCAAGAGGGTTTGCGTGGCACGGGCCGGCGATCAGGCTTCGCTGGCAGTGGCGACGCCGTAGCGTCGGTCTCCAAGACGGTTTCGCCTTCGCGATTCCGGGTTCGTGCGGCCCGGCAGCCGGCCGCCCCGTCACCTGTTCAATTGCAGATCCAGCCCCGTGAGGGCTGGGGGGCATGCCGGTGACGGGCAACCTGACAGGCCGATTCGCCAGATCCGGCGCCCCCGGGGCCGGGAGTCCCTGAGTCGTAAACGAGTCCTGAATCGTCCAAAAAATATCCTGCGAGACTCCCCGGGTAGAATCGCCGGATGTTTTGCGGGCCATGAGAATGACCCTGCAAACCTCCTGCGAACGCGTGCATGTCACGCTGTCAGTCGCGCTGCTGGCGGCCTGCGCGGCCAACCTGGCGCTGGTCTGCGCCTGGCTGTAGCCGGTTGGCGCGGCGGCCAATCCCCTGATCATGCGAGACAAATGGTAACGGCGCCCGCGGCCGGCGACCTAACACTTACACGGCCACGCGGCGCGAAGGGCTTCCTGCGCCAGTACCGTAAAGTCTTCGTTCAGCCTTGCCGGACGTTTGTCGAACAATCCATCACCACGCGAATGGCTTGCTCGTACCGGCGGAGTTTTTACAGCACCTGCCGGTGCCGGTGAAAATATCGGAATCCCGTCAAGCGTGACGGGCCGCACAGTTCACCCGATGCCTGCGCACTAGGCTTCTGTGGCGGTTTGCCGGTCACTCCTGACGGGCGAGGGGGCTCGTTGAAGGTCTGTCCCAACCCATGGTTCGAAGCCTCACAATCCAGGATGCGAAGGTCGAACCGCGGCGTTAGTTTCATTCCATTGTCCGATCAGGGAAATTGGATCATGCGGATCAGGTATTTTCTTCTGGCTGTGGCCGTTTCGGCTGTTTCTGCCTTTCAGGCGATGGCCGCCAACAACCGGGACCTTCAGGACTGCAATCAGAGAACCGATTACGACCGACAGATATCGGGTTGCAGCCGGGCGCTGTCATGGATGAAACCGCCGAATGAACGGGCCAGGATCCATACGCTGAGAGGCATGGCTCTTACGAACAAGGAACAATTCAACCGCGCGATCGAAGATTACGATCAGGCGATCCGCCTCGATCCGAAATACCTGTGGTCCTGGGTCAATCGCGCCGAGGCGTGGTACAGGAAGGGCGAAACCGCGCGCGCGTTCGCCGATCTCGAGGAGGCGGCTCGCCTCGACCCCAGCAATTCCCGGGTCTACAGCGTCCGCGCCTCGACATGGTGGCAGCTCGGAGAACTGGACAAAGCCATCGCGGACTACAGCGAAGCCATTCGCCTGGAGCCGGCGTTTTCCGTATTCTACAACAACCGGGCTCTCGTCTGGCGGGACAAGGGCGATTACGACAAGGCGATCGCCGACTACGACGAGGCCATTCGGCGAGATCCCAACGACGTCAGAGCCTACGCCAATCGCGGCGAGATCTGGCGGCTGAAGGGAGACCTCGACCGCGCGCTCGCCGATCAGGAAAAGCAAATTCGCATCAGTCCAAGGAATGCGAACAGCTATCTGACGCGAGGAGATACCTTTCGCTACAGGGGCGAGTTCGAGCGCGCCCTGGCGGACTATGACAAGACCCTGATTTTCGAAACCGACAGCATTCCCGCCTATACCGGACGAGGATTGACCTTTGAGAAGCTGGGCGACTTGAATCGTGCGCGCGCCGAGTTCGAGAAGGCCCTGGCATCGCGAAGCCAGAACCGCTCCGACGTCAGCAAATCCAGTCTTGAAACGGCCAAGGCCAGGCTGGCGGCGCTCAATTCCGGCGCGGTCCAGCCCATTATTCACGCCGCGCCCACGAAAGCGGCTTCTCCGAGGTCCGTCCCGACGCCGGCCGCGCGCGTCCCTGCGGCCACGACGCCGCCAGCCGGGAAGCAAGGCCGCCGCGTCGCATTGGTCATCGGCAATTCGGCTTACAAGAGCGTGCCGCCGCTTTCCAATCCGCACAACGATGCCGCCGCGATCGCAAGATCCCTTCGCAACATCGGGTTCGAAACCGTCACGCTTGCCGGCGACGTGACGCGCGAAAAGCTGATCGATGCGCTGCGAACGTTCGCCAACGAGGCCGAGAATTCCGATTGGGCGATGGTCTACTATGCCGGGCACGGCATCGAGGTGGGAGGCGTCAACTATCTTGTTCCGGTCGACGCCCGGCTGGCCGTCGACCGCGACATCGAATACGAAGCCGTCCCGTTGTCACAAGTGCTGCGTGCGACGGACGCGGCGAAAAAAATCAAGCTCGTCATGCTCGACGCCTGCCGCGACAATCCCTTCGCACCGCGCAAGACGGCGGCTCCGGAAGCCGTCGCCAGGGCGTCAACCGCCGGCGCGCCAATCGCTTCGCGATCAACGAATGGGCGCGGACTTGCGGAAGTCAAAGTTACTGGCGCGACACTGGTGGTGTTCGCCGCGAAAGACGGGCAGATTGCGCTTGACGGCGAAGGCGGCAATTCGCCCTTTGCGGTTGCGGTCGTTCAACGCATCGCCACGCCGGGCGTCGAGATAAACAAGGTGTTCCGCCTCGTCCGCGATGACGTGATGGAGGCGACCGCCGGCCGGCAGGAGCCCTACACCTACGGTTCGTTGCCGGGCAAGGAGGATTTCTTCTTCGTCGCGAAGTAATCGGCGAGTGTCTTGCTGGTACTTGGAATCACCAATCGGTATTGCAGCCCATCCTTCGAGACGGCCACTTCGTGGCCTCCTCAGGATGAGGTTCAGCTTGTTGAAGCACAACCACCTCAAGCTGAGGAGCGAGCGGCGCGAGCGTCTCGAAGCATGGGCAGCCAGCGACTCACCGATAGCCAGTGCTAGGCCTTGCGATCGACGATCGCCTCTCGCTCGGCCTGGTTCTTGGCAGCGAAGACGTCCAGTACGGCCTCGTTGATGATCCGCGGCGGAGCGGCCGTGCGCAAATCAAAGTCAATTCTGGCATCGATGTAAGGCGTCGCTCTTTGCGAGGGATAGCGTCGCTGAACCTGACTTCACGTCCGCATCGTGGAAACGACGCGATCGACCCCGAGCGGACATCGGTAAGACGCTTGCTCCCAGACGCCCTAGCCAAAAATCTCTATTCAGTCATGCTGCTGACGCAATTGCTGTCTAGTCGCTGACAACAAGAACGCCTGTGCGAGGACCACCTTGGTTCCCACAACGGTTCTGTGGCCAGGATTGGCACGAATCCGCAAAAATTGGAGCGAGCTCGAACGCGGACGCGTTCGCTTGATCCTGTTTTGCGGCATCGAGAACCGAACGATCCAGAAAATCCAGTCAAGGAGTTATGATGTTGTTTCGCTCGGGCGCCGCAATTTGCGGTGCCGTAGTTGCGCTCGCCATTTCTGTTGCCGTTGCTCGAAGTGAAATCGGTGAGGTTCACTCTAGCGCCGTCGTCAATGCCGCTTCTGGGGATGCGATCGTTGGCGCAGCATCCACGTACAATCCGTTCCGGCCAGGATGGCGAGAGGGCGGCCCGGACACAGCCTCCGGCGAGCGCTATGATCCTTCGGTCTGGGCGGCTGCCATCAGGACGAGTTTGCGCCAGAAATTCGGTGGGGTCCTGTTTGGCGCGAGGCCGACGTATGCCCTCGTTGAGGCTGTGGGCAAGAAAGTCATCGTCAAGATCAATGACGTGGGGCCACTAACGCCTGGCCGCATCATTGACCTCAATGAGCGGGCGATGCGCCATTTCGATCCAAGCCTGCAGCTCGGGGTAATTTATGGCGTAAGCGTCAGGCCGCTTTCCGGCGACTATTGGACCCCCGGACCGGTTGGCGGAACATCGCACGCGAATGAAGTCGAGCACGACCCTCCTGGACAGTGGGAGCGCCTCGATGACGTCGCCGCCACCGATCTTTGAGGTGATGCTGCCTCCGGCGGCAAGGCGCCGTCCGGCGCAATTTGCGTTGCCGTCAGCAGTTCTGAAATGCAGAGAAGCGCCTGGCTGAATGTCCCCTCTTGGGGCACAAAACGGACACGGCGCGATGTCGGACACATGTCCGTAGAGCGATCAGGAGCGGACATCGGGCAACGGCTTTCAACAGCCAAGGCTTGGTATCGAGCAGGGAAGCCGTTGCGCGTAAGGAACATCAACCGGCGGTGCGGGCAGAGCGCTGGTTGATGTTTTTTGACGAGACAGAGAGCTTGTTGCCCCCGCAGTCAAATGCGCGGGTCGCGACTGCCCATTTTAGCAGCTAAGCTGTTGATTTCGCTGGTGCCGGTTGAGAGGATTGAACTCCCGACCTTCGGTTTACAAAACCGCTGCTCTACCGCTGAGCTAAACCGGCGAAATTGTGGGGGACCAGGGCTGGACGAAGTTCCCGCTCATTCCACTGATCTTTCGGCCGGTCGAATACCAGACTTGGCCGGGAAGGGCTAGCAGGCGAGGGGCGTTTCGGCGCCAGCGCGTGCACAAAAAAGGCGGCGCTGCGGCCGCCTTTTGATTGACCACGCCCTAATTGTCTTTCGCGCTGGCGCTATTGGGAGCGATATTGTTTGCGGACAGCAGGCCCAGAACGCGTTCGGCGACATCTTTCTGGCCCTCGGGCGTCCAATGCTCGCCCCACCCACCGCTGGTATAGAACTCGGCTCCCTGGAGTTTTACGAACGGGATCCGGTTCGCCTCCAGATAACGAACCAGCGCTTCGTCATGATGTTGGATCCCGACCAGGAACTTGGCGCCGTTACCTTCGACGAATTCGCGCATCTTCCCCACCAGTTTTTCGGTGGGGTCCGGCGCAAACACCTGCGGATATTTGAGCCGCACATAGACATTCGTCGCCAGCCGCGCCAGCCACAGGTTGCGCACCAACCAGTTGTCCCTGAAGTATAGCAGATGAGATCTGGGGACTGGCTGTCCCGCCAGCGCGATCGACCCGTCCGGTTGGGTCGTGAAGTAGGGTTTGTGATAGTTATCGTAGCGGCGATTGGTGACGTTATCCAACCGGTCGTTTTGTGCGCAAAAGATCAGCACGACGACCGCCGGCTTGACCTTCGGCCACAACCGCTTCAGCAGCAGATACTCCTGATCGGTGCCGTACCCCGAAACCCCCGCCGCCATGATCTTGTAGCCGGGAATCCTTGGCTTCAACAGGTCGCTGAAGCGCTCGCTTGCTTCGGAATCGAGGCCCCAGACAAAGGAGTCTCCCAGGAACATGATGGTCGGCTTGGCGTCCAGGCTGAATTCCTCGTCACGCAGGCCGAGGCTGTTGTGTTTGAAGCTGGTCGTGCGAAACGTCTTGATGAGGGATGAAGAATTCGGCAGCGGGGCCCAGCCCAGTTCGGCGTCATAGTCGTAACTGAGCGCCCGCTCGGTCAAGGTTTCGCGCAGCTCCCGGAAGTCGGCAATGCGAAGGACGATTTCCAGCGCTGCCAACGTCGCGAGCGTGATGCCCAGCGACAGACCCACCGATCGAAATATTTCCCGGGCCCGGCCAGGTTTCGTGAAATGCTTCATCTTTCCTCTGACGTTGAATGGAGCGGCGAAAAACCTATTGTACGATGATGGAGTAGGTATCGGTCGCCTGCCTGCCTATCGCAGGCCAGCTCACGTCAAAAATCGCTTCATTGGAAAATTCCTTGTCGGAAAATCGCCTGAGGCTATCGCAACGGAATTCAAGGGCATGCTTATAGGGGGGCGTTCTTGGCGATGCAAACGCAGGACATTGATTACCGCGCCGGCGCGGTCAATTTGCGCGGCTATCTCGCTTTCGAGAAGACCGATGCGGCGCGGCGGCCGGGCGTGCTGGTGTTTCACGAGGGGCCGGGGCTCGGCGATTTCGCGATGGCGCGGGCGCGCCGGCTGGCGGAGCTCGGTTATGTAGCGCTCGCCGCCGACATGTACGGCGATCGCCGGCAGGGGCGTAACCTGCAGGAAATCGCCAAACTCGTGGGCGAGCTCCGCAACGAGCCGGAGACGCTGCGCGGGCGCGGCCATGCCGCGCTGGCGACGCTGGCGGAGCTGCCGCAGGTCGATGCGGGCAGGCTCGCGGCGATCGGTTTCTGCTTCGGCGGCTCGGTGGTGCTGGAGCTCGCCCGCGACGGCGCCGACCTCAAGGCCGCCGTCAGCTTTCACGGCGTACTCACCACCAGGATGCCGGCGGTTGCGGGCAAGGTGAAGGCCAGCGTGCTGGTCCTGACCGGCGCCGACGATCCGCTGGCGCCGCCCGATCAGGTCGCCGCCTTCGAAAACGAGATGCGCGCGGCCGAGGTCGGGGACTGGCAGGTGATTTGCTACGGCAACACGCTGCACGGCTTCACCAATCCGGCCGCCGACGGCTCGATGATGCGCACCGCGCTCTACAGCGCGCAGGCCGACCGCCGCTCCTGGGCGTCGATGCGGGGGCTTCTGGATGAAGTTTTGTGAGACTGAAAAAGTTGCGCGATGTTGGAAGTGTGCCAGTGATTTGCCCGACGTGTCGAGCTCTTTTCGAGGGGTAAGGCATCCGTGCCGGCGACCCCGTGTTACTTTGCATGGGGTTGTTTTCGATATTTTGGTTTGGAACGAGAACCACGTCGGTCCGGCTCGAACTTTGCTCTGACAAGCGCGGTGGCTGATGGCATAAGGGATGTCAGGCCGCCGTCATTGCGCCCCGTTGGCTCCTCGCAATGACGACTAAGGCGAGCAGGGGACAGATGTTCGGAATTCTGGGTTTGGGCTTTCTCCTGGGCATGCAGCACGCGCTGGAGGCCGATCATATCGCGGCGGTGTCGAGCATCGCGGCGCGCCGCAGCCATGTCGGCGACATCGTCCGGCATGGCCTGACCTGGGGACTCGGTCATACGCTGACGCTGTTCGCCTTTGCCGGCGCCGCGATCCTGCTCGGCAGCGCCATCCCCGGAACATTCGCGCGGCCGATCGAGATCGCCGTCGGAATCATGCTGGTCGGTCTCGGCGCCCATGTGCTGTGGCGGCTGTGGCGCGACCGCGTGCATTTTCACAGGCACGGTCACGGCGACGGCACGGTGCATATCCACGCCCACAGCCATGCCGGCGATACGCTGCCGCATGCCCGCGCCGCTCACGCGCATGCGCATGGCTTCCGCTGGCGCACGCTGCTGGTCGGATTGATGCACGGCATGGCCGGATCGGCGGCGCTCCTGGTGCTCGCGGTGTCGCAAGCCTCCAGCCCCGCGGCCGGGCTCGGTTATGTCGCGCTGTTCGGTGTCGGCTCGATGTTCGGCATGGGCGCGCTGTCGGCGGTCATTGCAGTGCCGCTCGCGGTCTCCGCGCGCGGGCTGACCTTTGCCAATCGCAGCCTGCAGGGCGCGGTCGGCGCCGTCACCATCGCGATCGGCGTCAACACCATCGTCGAAACGGTGTTCGCGTAACGGCATCCCGCGCACGTTAACAATTTCCTGTCGCGATCTCTTGCAGTTGAACGAACGCGAATGCTTACGCGTTAGGCTTACCGGAAGTTAGGCCGGCGGCTTTAACCCTTGGCTTTTCGTGTTCGGTTAGGTTGCACGCCAGCAATTTGGAACCCGAAACCATGCGCGCAGGGATCGCACTGGCCATTTTGATCGGAACGACGTGCACGGCGTTTGCCGGCGGCGGATTCGATATCGTGATTCCCGGCCGCGCCGGCGTGCCCATCATCATTAACGGACTCGACGCATCCTACGCCGCCGTCGAAGGCGAATGGGGTCTCGGCCGCAACGAGCAGGTTCAACCGACGGTCTATGGCGGCCGCTATATCGATCCGGTGCCGCGCGTCGGCCATTACTATCCGAGCGCCGGCCATGTGCCGGGCTACGGGCGTCTCGAGATCGAGCCGCCGGCCAACCGCAAGCTGCCGCAGCCGGCGGAGAGTTACCATCAGTCATGGTCCTCGCAATCCAGGCCGCTGCCGGCGCAGTCCGACGTTCCCCTCTACCCGCCGCCGGTGATCGTTGCGCCGCAAGTCGACGTCGGGCCGCATCATTACCGGCGTTGATATCGAGAAACAGTTTTCAGACCAAAGCCCAGGCCAACAAAACAAAACAGATCCACAGGAGAGAGTAATGCGTCGGAAGATTTCAGGAATGGTAGCGGCAGTCGCCGTGATGATGACCGCAGGCTCCGCGTCCGCGATGGCGTGCGGAGGATTGTTCACGCCATGCGCGCCGTGCGGTTACGCCGCCCCGTGCGCGCCGGCTCCGGTTTACGTGGCTCCGGTCGTGGCCTATTCGGGCTGCTACACCGGCTGCGGCTGGGCCGCCGAGCGGCTGGCCGATCCGGTCCGCCAATATTATTACGTCAACCAGGGGCCGACCTATACCGGTCCGGGCAACTGGGCTCCGGTGCGCACCTATGACGAAGGCTCGGTGACGTATGCTCGCCCGTACTACGGCTATCGCGCGCATCGGCCCTACGGCTACCGCTATGGGGTCCGTCCGGCCTACCGTTATGGCTACGGCGCCCGTCTTGGTTACCATGCTCCGCGCTACGGCGCCTACCATCACGGCGCAGCGCGCTATTCGGTGGGGCCGCGCATGGGTGGTCAGCACATGATGCGTCACCACCAGTACTGATCTGCAGGTCTTATTGAAGAGTCCGGCGCCCGTTCGCATCAAGCGAGCGGGCGTTGCTCGTTTGGGAATTAGCCCATCAGGCCGAGCCGGCTCGCACCGATATAGAGCGCCAGCACCGCGGCGTTCGATACGTTGAGGCTCTTGATTTCGCCGGGCATGTCGAGCCGCGCCACCGCGCTGCAGGTCTCCCGCGTCAGCTGCCGCAGGCCCTTGCCCTCCGCGCCCAGCACCAGCGCCAAAGGCTGCCGCAACGTCATGGCGCCGAGGTCTTCGCTGCCCTGGCTGTCGAGGCCGACGGTCATGAAACCCTGGTCGTTCAGTTCGGTCAGCGCCCGCGCGAGATTCTGCACGGTCACCAGCGGCACCAGTTCCAGCGCGCCGGAGGCGGATTTCGCCAGCACGCCGGTCGCCTCCGGGCTGTGCCGCGCGGTGGTGACAATGGCCTTGACCGCGAACGCCGCCGCCGAGCGCATGATGGCGCCGACATTGTGCGGATCGGTGATCTGGTCGAGCACCAGCACGATGCCCTGCTGCGGCAGGCTGTCGATGTCGGGCGAGTCCAGCGGATCGGCCTCCGCCAGGAGGCCCTGATGCACGGCGTCCGGCCCGAGCCGGGCGTCGATCAGGCTCGGCCGCACGATTTCCGGGGGCACCCTGGTGTCGATCTTGTCGTCGGCCAGCCGCCGGGCGGCGTTTTCGGTGAGCAGCAGCTTGCGGATGCGGCGCTCCGGGTTGGCCAGCGCCGCTGTCACCGTGTGCCAGCCGTACAGAATCACCGGCCCGTCGGAGCTCGCCTCGCGGTCGCGCCAGGCCGGCCGGCGGCCTGATGGCTGGCCCTTGTCCGGTCCTTTTCCGCCCCGGCGCTGGAAGCGCGGTTTTCGATCGCGATCGCTCATGGGCCAGCTTGTGTCACGGGTTCCGAATAATGGCAATTTGGGCCCCTGACGGCCGGTATTTGAGGCTCGCCTTGGTTGACTTTGCCATCGCCCTTCCGTCATAAACGCGCCCGACCGGGAGCCCGCCATCGGCTTTCCGGTTTTAACGCCATTGACGGCCTTCCTGTCGCCATTTCGGCGGGTAAGCTATTGATGTTGTTGAGCGGGGGAGTGTCCCGAGTGGCAAAGGGAGCTGACTGTAAATCAGCCGTCTTATGACTTCGAAGGTTCGAGTCCTTCTTCCCCCACCAGCCTTCGCGCGCGAGCGAGAAGGCTGCTGCGCCGGAGCCCTTTGGGCGAAGGCGGGCGTGTAGCGCGCTACGGCTCGGCAAGCCATTCTTTACCGCCCCGATTAGCGTCCCCCGAATCCTCTAGCTCCCGAACCCGGATGCCCTTCACCGAGATTGTGCGATTTCTGGTGCGGGGGCTGAAAGCCCGGTTCCGCGATCAGCGTTGCGAATTCGAGATCATCCGCCGGCATGTCCGGCCGGGCGACATCGTCTGCGACATTGGCGCCAACAAGGGCAGTTTTGTCTGGTGGCTGTCGCGCTGGGTCCGCAACGGCCGGGTGATCGCGTTCGAGCCGCAGCCGCAATTCGCCGCGCGGCTCGCGGCGGTCTGCCGCGACATGAAGCTCGCCAATGTCACGGTCGAGGCCAAGGCGGTCTATTCGCGCTCCGGCGCGCAGGAGCTGTTCGTGCCCGCGGGCCATTCGCCCGGCGCCTCGCTCACCCACAAGGCGGTGGAGGCGGAAAGCTTCACGACGCTGTCGGTGCCGGTGGTGGCGCTCGACGATTATTTCGAGGCGCGCGACAAGGTCACGCTGCTCAAGATCGACGTCGAGGGTGCCGAGCTCGGGGTCTTGAAGGGCGCCGAGCGGATCCTGCGCCAGCACGCGCCGCTACTGGTGTTCGAATGCGAGAACCGCCATCTCGCGCCCGGCACAGTGCAGGAGGTGTTTTGCTGGCTCGAGGGCCTCGGCTATCGCGGCAGCTTCATCTGCCGCGACCAGCTTCGCCCGCTGTCCGAATTCGATGCCGCCATCCATCAGCGCCAGCACGGCGAATGGTTCTGGAAGAGCCGGGATTACTGCAACAATTTCGTGTTCGCCAAAACGGCTTGATACGGCGGCTTCATCGGCCTAATCGCTGCCCGCCGCCTCCGTGACCGGGAACGGCACACCGGGTAGATACAACGGGATGGGCCGGATCTCGTAGACCGCGCTGGGATTGGCGGTGCGCAGGTCGCGGGCGGCCTCGACCGCCGCTTCGGCGCTGGCGCAATCGACGACGTAGAAGCCCAGCAACTGCTCCTTGGTTTCGGCAAACGGACCGTCGAGCACCACGCCTTTGCCCGGGCCGCGCAAGGTGCGCGCCCGCTGCGTCGGGCCCAGCCGCGCCGCCGGCCCGAGGCTTCCTTGCTGATTGAGGCGGTCGTGGACCACATGCAGATTGGTCATGACAGCCGCGTCCTCCTCCGGCGTCCAGGACATGACCTCGGTTTCCACGTGATAGGCCAGAATGGCATAAAGCATCAGCATCTCCTTCGTTACCGGATGGCGTTCGACCGCAGGACGTTTGGCCGGGGCGAATCCCGACCAACCGGCATCTTGCAGGATCACGAGGCCGGTTGGCAGCCGATTCGGGGATCGCCGGCGTGCTGCCGACGAAACACTCCTGAAACACGATAGTTCGGAACCGGCTTGAACGCAGGGTATGGGCGCCACGACTGATGGTGCAGAACGCAAGCAATTGCGCAGCCTCAAACGGAGACGGTCATGTTACGCAAGCCAGCCACCATCATCAGCGATAGCGCGCGGGCTCCTGCGACGTCTCAGGCTGCAGGCGACTGGCACGACGTCACCGGCCATCACCGCTACTACGGCAGTTCGGCCTGCAATGGCGGCGAGCGCATCGTCGAACGCCGCCGCGGCCCGCGCCCGTTCAACCGGTTCGGCTTCTGATCGCCGCGATCCCGGGTCTCCCGGCGCCAAACCCCTTCAAGTCGGGCGAATGCACATGGCGGCCCTCACCACGGCCAAACTGCTGGTGCTGTTGCTGCCGTCGCTGCTTTCGCTGGCGGGGCAGGGCGGAATGCCGAAGCTGCTCTGCCTGGTGACGAGCATTCTGGCGCTCCTGCTCAGCGTCGAGCCGTTCGGCGCGCTGCTGCCCTGGGTTGTCGGCATGGCGATCGCGGTGCTTTCCGTTCGCGAACGAATTCACCGGCTGCGCGCCGCCGGCGTGCTGCATTTGAAATAAGCGCCGCAAATAAAAAGCGCGACGGGATGGCTCCCGTCGCGCCCCAACTTTTGTGCTCGCTGGTCCAGGGCTGAGAGCGCCCCGATGCCAAGCCTCAAAGAAGCTTAGCGGGCGATCCCAGCGAGGTGACAGCGCTTGGTAAGAGACACTGGATCACCTCCTTTCATTGTTGATTGAAATCTCAGTATAGGCAGCGAATCGCCTGATGTTAAGGGGCGGACCGGCGAGGGCCGCCGGCGGAACCGCCTCCGCTTTACCGGGGTGGACCCGGGCAGGGGGCAGTTGAGACCGGCCCGATGGCGTGTTAGGTGATCGCCTCATACGCGGGTGTAGCTCAATGGTAGAGCAGCAGCCTTCCAAGCTGAATACGAGGGTTCGATTCCCTTCACCCGCTCCAATCTTTTCATGGCACCTTGACCGTCGTGTGCCGCCGCTGCGCAGCTGCTCGCAGTCGCAGTTGGCAGCGCAGATCAGGCACGAACAGGTATGGACGGACTTTATTCAAAGGCATTGATCTATTTTGCGGTCGCCTTTGTCTGCGTCCTTCCCGGGATTTTGGCGGCAGTTTTCGGACGAGGCGGCTATATGGTTGCTGCTGCGGTTTTTTCGGCGTTGGCGCTTTCTTTCACCTTTCCCATTGGATTGTCCTCTTACGCTTGGTTGGAGGCACCCCGGTTGCGCACCCTGATGTTACCTATCGCGCTAGCCACGCTCTGTGCTTGTGTTGCGATCTCTAGGAAGCGTCGCGAGCGCTAACCACCGTTCGCTGGCCCTTTGGCGCGATCTGACGCTACCCCGCCGACGTGAGGTTGCACGCCCGCCGCGCCGGGAGCCGCGGGACGGATAGCCGCATGCCGCCAATGCAGTGCTCGGCGACGAAGAAATGGTGTATCCGCTCACTTCGAACAGCGCTGGGGCCGTGTTCCCCGAGCGACAAGATCAATTTCGGAGGAACGTTTCATGTCGGCTCTGCCACTCCAAGGCATCAAGATCCTTGATCTGACGCGCGTGCTCGCTGGCCCGCTGTCGGCGCAGATGCTGGCCGATCTCGGCGCCGAGGTGATCAAGATCGAGCGGCCGGGCGGCGGCGACGACGCGCGCGCCTTCGGCCCGCCCTATCTGAAGGACCCGGACGGCAAAGAGAACAACAACAACTCGTTCTATCTCTGCGCCAACCGCAACAAGAAATCGGTCACCGTCAATATCGCGACCGAGGAAGGCCAGGATATCGTCCGCGAGCTGGCCAAATCCTGCGATGTCATGATGGAGAATTACAAGGTCGGCGATCTCAAGCGCTACCGGCTGGATTACCAATCGATCAAGGCGATCAACCCCGGCATCATCTATTGCTCGGTGACCGGCTTCGGGCAGACCGGGCCTTACGCGCCGCGCGCCGGTTACGACGCGATCCTGCAGGCGATGGGCGGGCTGATGAGCGTCACCGGCCACCTCGACGGCGAGCCCGGCGCAGGACCCATGAAGGTCGGTCCCTCCATCGTCGACTACATGACCGGCATGAACTCGTCGATCGGCATTCTCTCGGCGCTTTATCATCGCAAGGTCAATGGCGGGGAAGGGCAGCATGTCGACGTCTGCCTGTTCGACACCGTGATCGCGTCGCTGTCGCATTACGCGCAGATCTTTCTCGTCAACGGCCAGACCCCGCCGCGGCGCGGCACCTGGGGCAATGGCGGCATGCCCGCGGGCGTGTTCCGCTGCACCGACGGCGAATTGATGCTGGTGGTCGGCAATGACGGGCAGTTTGCGCGCACCTGCGCCGTGCTCGGCGAGCCGCAGCTTGCGACCGATCCGAAATTCCTCAAGAACAACGACCGCGTCGTACACGGCAAGGAGATCATGGCGATCTTCGCCGGGCTGTTCCTGAAGAAGCCCGTGGCCTACTGGCTGGGCGAACTGGAGAAGGCCGGCGTGCCCTCGGGGCCGATCAACGATTTTTCGCAGGTGTTTGCCGATCCGCACGTCCAATCGCGCGGCATGCAGGTCAAGGTCGAGCATCCCTTGGAGCCATCGCTGTCCTTGATCCGCAACGCCATCACCTTCTCCGGGACGCCTGTGAAGGAATATCGCGCGCCGCCGCTGCTCGGGGCGGACACCAGGGATGTGCTGGCGACGATCGGCTATGACGAGGCGAAGCTGGAAGTGCTGAAGCAGCAGGAGATCGTCTAGCCAAGCGGTGACCAGTCTATTCCGAGACCATCAGCGTCAGCCATTCCGCGACCAGCGCCGGCTTGATGCGGCCCTCGATCTCGACGGTGACGCCGAACGTCAGCGTCACCTGTCCGGGCGCGCGCTGTTCCGCCCCCTTTGCGATGAAGATGGCCCGGATCCGCGAACCTGAAGGAACCGGCGTTACCAGGCGGATGCTGTTGAAGCCGTAATTGTAGCCGATCTTCGTGTCTTCGATCGGCGGAATCACCTTCGGCCCCAACCCGCCGATGATCGCGAGCGTCAGGAAACCGTGCGCGACCGTGCCTCCAAGCGGGCTTTCCCGGGCGCGGACCGGATCGATGTGGATATACTGGTTGTCGCCGGTAAGCGCGGCAAACGCATCGATCATCGGTTGGTCGATCAAGACCCAATCGGACCGGCCGATTTCACGCCCGACGGCTGCGCGGTAATCCGAAAGTGAGAGCGGCGGCCGCGGCATATAGCCGTCGCTCAGGATCGTCTGCTGGGCTTTGTGCATGGCTATCCGATCCGTCCGCCGTGTTGCGTGATGCCATACGCCTTCGGGCCGCAAACGGGCGGCCGGACCAGGACGGGCTTCATGGAGCCCTGCGCCAGGACTTCAGGCGCGGCGTCGAACGGCATAACCTCCGTGGTGACCAGTTCGGTCTTGACGCGTCGGGCCTCGACGAAGGCCATGGCTTTCTCGATGTTCGGACGACCCTGGCCTCGGCCGGTATAGAAGTTGATGCCCCGGACATACATTTCCATCATTGGTATTGCGACTTCGCCGAAGTGGCAGCCGACGCTCGAACACTGTCCTTCCGGTTCGGTGGAGCGGATGGCGCAGCGAAGGGAATCCGCGCTCATGCTGGCGTCGACGGTGATCGGGTAGCTGCCGTGCCGGCGCGGTGGCGGCATTTCGATTGCGTTCGCGCCGAGTTTGGTCGCGATCTCGAGCCGGCTGCGATCGGTATCGATATAGTCGACTGCTCCGGCGCCGGCGGCGCGGGCAAATGCAGCTGCGTAGAGCGCGACCGACCCGCAACCACCCATGATCAACACGTCGGCGCCCGGGTTGCGCAACAGATGAGGGACGGTCAGCTCGTAACCGAACGGGATATTGTCGGACATACTGGCCCAATGCGTCGGATCGACGCCCGGGGGCAGCGGCACCAAGCTCGCCGGTGCGTGTGGCACGCGCACCAGATCGGAGAACAGTCCACCCCAAGGCCCCTGGACCGGTGAGCCGAAGGCTGCGCCGCGTGGAAAGTGCGAACAGGTGTTCGGAAGCTGCCGCGCGGCGCAGCGATGGCAGCGTCCGCAGGAGATGTGCCAGCTCACGATAACAAGCTGTCCTCGATAGAACTGCGTGGCGCCGGGGCCGACTTGGGCAACTTCCGCAACGCATTCATGGCCAATGGCGAACGGGCCCTCGAACGGCGTCGTCCCGCGAATGATCGCCGTATCGAGATCGCAGGTTGTGGCTGCGATCGGGCGAACGATGGCGTCCTCCGGGTGCTCGATCCGCGGATCCGGGGTTTCATGCCATTCAAGCTTGCGCGGTCCCAGAAAGACGAGTTCGCGCATAATTCAGGCCTTGGCGGCCAGCGCGGCCTTCATCTTCTCCAGCGTAACGGCGCGCCCGCCAATGCCCCAACCGCCGTCCGGAATCTCCTCGATCAGGACGAGGGTTGCGGCACGGACGGCCGGAATGCCTTCCGCCTCGACGACCGCATCGGTCACCTTGGCGATCATGGCTGATTTCTTGTCGGCATCGAGCGCGCCTGCGGGCACCTGGATGGTCACAACTGGCATGAGGTCCTCCGAAATTACTATGGCGATTGCCATACTATGGTGATTGCCCTATAACACCGCTCCGGATCGACCGCAAGAGACGCGCTGCAGCAATGACGAGGACGACCGACGCCCGACAGAAAGCGCTGGCAACGGCGGAACTCCTGTTCCGCACGCAAGGCTATGCGGCGACCGGCCTCGCGCAGATTCTGGAGGATAGCGGCGCTCCCAAGGGTTCATTCTATTTTCATTTTCCCGGCGGCAAGGAGCAGCTTGCGCGCGAAGTCCTTGAGGCCTACGGGGCCCGCACCGAAGCAGGGATGCGTCAGCTGGCTGAGCGCTGCGAGGGAGATCCCGATCGCTTCACTCGCGCTCTCTGCAAGGGTGTCGCGAAGGAAATGGAAGCGGCAGATTGGGGGGTCGGCTGCGCGGCGCAGAATCTGGCAAACGAACTGGCGCCCTCAAACCGCGATTTTGCCGATGCGCTGGCTGCGGTCTTCGCAGCCTGGACCGCGGCCATCGCCGAGGTGTTTGCGGCACACAGCTCGTCGGGAACGGCGCAACGGCGGGCGATGGCGTTGATCGCCGCACTCGAGGGTGCGCGCAGTCTCGCGCGCGCCATGCGCTCCGCTGCGCCGTTCGACGCCGTCATCGCGCAGTTCACCCACGTGAAGTAAACGAGCGCTCGGCGCAGGCAACGGTTGTTCCGTCTCCGGCGAAGCCGAGCGGCTACCGCGCGTCCCGCGCCAGCAGTTTCGCGGGCGCCTTGCTCTGCGTCTCGTCCCCCGTCAGCGCCATCATCGACATCGCCTCGACACGGTCGATGATCCCCTGGACGTCGTCGAGATCGCATTTGCCGTCCTACAGCTTGGTCAGCCGCTCTCTTTCCCGGATGGTGTGGTGCGCCGGAATGGACCGGCCCGTCGATATCGAGATCGATTGCGTTGCAGTGATCTAATCTCCACGGGACGGAATTCAGCCTGCTTCAGCTCCGCCGACCCCTTGTCCGGAGACGGTAAGCATTGCGACGGGACCAGCGATCGGGCATAGCCCGCCTTGGTCGGCCGCGTCGCGGCCTTGTGCTCCCTGGGGAGGGGATATGACGTTTGCATCGCGCTTGGACCAGACGCCGTCGGCGACGCCCGCACCGGGCGAGGTCCACGGCAATTGGACGACGGAAGCGGCTCTGGCGCTTTATGAAGCGCCCTTCAACGATCTGCTGTTTCAGGCGCAGAGCGTCCATCGCCGACACTTCGATCCCAACAAGGTACAGCTCAGCCGGCTTCTCAGCATCAAGACCGGGGGCTGTCCCGAAGATTGCGGCTATTGCAGCCAGTCGGCCCATCATGATTCCGGCCTCAAGGCTTCGAGGCTGATGGAGGTGGACCGCGTCGTTGCCGAGGCGCGCAAGGCCCGCGACGCCGGCGCGACCCGCTATTGCATGGGCGCCGCATGGCGCAGCCCGAAGGATCGCGACATGGAAGCCGTCATAGCCATGGTCGAGGGCGTCAAGGCACTTGGCATGGAGACCTGCATGACGCTCGGCATGCTCGACAGCGGGCAGGCCGCGCGCCTGGGGAAGGCCGGTCTGGATTATTACAACCACAACATCGATACGTCCGAACGCCATTACGGCAAGGTCATCTCCACGCACAGTTTTGCCGACCGTCTGGAAACGCTGGCCCATGTGCGGCAATCCGGTATCAAGGTTTGTTGCGGCGGCATCGTCGGCATGGGCGAACAGGCGATTGACCGCGTCGATATGTTGGTGACGCTGGCCAACCTGCCGGAACATCCGGAGAGCGTGCCGATCAATATGCTGATCCCGATCGAAGGCACGCCGCTCGCGAAAGCCGGTTCGATTGACCCGATCGCATTTGTCCGCACCATCGCGCTGGCGCGCATCATGATGCCGAAATCTTATGTTCGCCTTTCAGCGGGCCGCAGCGCCATGACCGAGGAGATGCAGGCTTTGTGTTTCCTTGCCGGCGCCAATTCGATTTTCGTCGGCGACACGTTGCTGACGGCCGGTAATCCCGGAGAAGACCATGATGCGGCGCTGTTCCGTCGCCTTGGCATCGAGGCCTTGGAGATCGGCGCGACGTGAGCGGCGCGGCGACCTTGATCGATACCAACGAACCCTGGCAACAAAGGCCGGTGCTGGCTCGGAGCGCCGCGGTCAGGGCGCGTCCCGCGCCATCAGTTTGGCGGACGGCTTCCGTTCCACCCCGCCCGCCGTCAGCGCCATCACCGACATCGCCACGACACGGTCGATGATCCCCTGGACGTCGTCGAGATCGCATTTGCCGTCCGACAGCTTGGTCAGCCGCTCTCTTTCCCGGATGGTGTGGTGCGCCATCGCCAGCGCGAAGTGCAGTCCCCAATAGAGATCAACCTCGTCGCGGCCGGGCAGCGAACGCCGCATCGCGGCGGCGAATTTTCGCAAGTGATCGACTTCGCGGTTCTTGATGCGGCGGATCGGCGGCACCGATTCGATCGAGGCGCGGATCATGAACCGCGCCGCGGTCGAGCCCTCGCTGGTTGGGCCGAGGCAGCCGCGCAGCGTCGGTCCGACCAGCGCGCGGAAGATGGCTTCGATGCCGGCGCGGCCGCCGCCTTTTTCCTCGGCGGCCTTCAGTTCGTTGAGCCGCTCGCGGTTGGTGGCGAGGCTGCGGGTGACGAACAGCTCGGCGATAAGCTCGTCCTTGGAGCCGAAATGATAGTTCACCGCCGCCAGATTGACGCCGGCCGCGGCGACGATGTCGCGCAGCGTGACGTCGCCGAAGCCGCGATCGGCGTAAAGCCGCTCGGCGGCGTTGAGGATTGCGGTTCTGGTCTGATCCGACGCCATCTCATGGGACCTATGCAGGGCGGGCTGGCCCGTTGCATTTCAAACATTTGTATGAAACTATCGTTTGAAGGGCCGGAAATGTCAATCACTGTTCGTAATGAGTCGCATTTCGGACCCGGCCCAAAGCCGCCGCGCCGGTCGTTGCAGGAAATGATCTTGCGGCGAATAGGCGGCCGGCAGACAGTGCGGCCCAAAGATTTCAGAAGGTGAGGAGCGTCCCATGGACTTCAATATGAGTGATCGCCAGAAAGATTGGCTCAATCGCGTGCAGTCTTTCATGACCAAGCACGTCCGGCCCGCGGTGCCGATCTACAAGCAGCAGGACGAAGCCGGCGAGCGTTGGAAGGTGATCCCGGTCCTGGAAGACCTGAAGAAGAAGGCGAAGGCCGAAGGCCTCTGGAACATGTTCATGCCGCCGTCCTCGCATGAGGACGATGAATTCCGCGGCGCGGGATTGAGCAACCTGGAATACGCGCCGCTGGCCGAAGAGATGGGCCACATCGGCTGGGCTTCCGAAGTGTTCAACTGCTCTGCGCCGGATACCGGCAACATGGAAGTGCTGATGCGCTACGGCACCAAGGAGCACAAGCGGCAGTGGCTGAAGCCGCTGATGAACGGCGAAATCCGCTCCGCCTTCCTGATGACCGAGCCCGCGGTGGCGTCCTCGGACGCGACCAACATCGAAACCAGCATCAAGCGCGACGGCGATCATTACGTCATCAACGGCCGCAAATGGTGGTCGTCGGGCGTCGGCGATCCCCGCTGCAAGATCGCGATCGTGATGGGCAAGACCGATCCGAACCTGCCGCGCCACCAGCAGCAGTCGCAGATCCTGGTGCCGCTCGACACTCCCGGCATCAAGGTCGAGAAGATGCTGCCGGTGTTCGGCTACGACGATGCGCCGCATGGCCACGCCCAGGTGCTGCTGGAGAACGTCCGCGTTCCCGCCAGCAATATCCTGCTCGGCGAGGGCAGGGGCTTTGAGATCGCGCAAGGCCGTCTCGGCCCGGGCCGCATCCATCACTGCATGCGCACCATCGGCAAGGCCGAGGAGGCGCTGGAGAAGATGGTGAGGCGGCTGTCTTCGCGCACCGCGTTCGGCAAGAAGATCATCGAGCATTCGATCTGGGAACAGCGCATCGCCGAAGCCCGCACCGACATCGAGATGAATCGCTTGCTGTGCCTCAAGGCCGCCGACATGATGGACAAGGTCGGCAACAAGACCGCGCAGCTCGAGATCGCCATGATCAAGGTGGCGGCGCCGAACATGGCGCTGAAGATCATCGACAACGCAATCCAGGCGTTCGGTGGCGCCGGCGTGTCCGACGATGCGGGCCTTGCCCGGGACTACGCCTCCATGCGCACCATGCGCCTGGCGGATGGTCCGGACGAGGTGCATAACCGCGCCATTGCCAGACTTGAACTTCGGAAGTATGCAAACAAAGCGCACTAACGGGAGCCCGCGAATGATGGCGCTCCCCAAGAAATAAGGGAGCGTCATCTTGGCCGAGGGCGTCAGAAACGACGAAGAGTTTTCGGGCACCAAGCCCGTCGAAGAGCGGCATCGGATCGATGAGATCAGCCTCGACGGCTGGATGCGCGAGCATGTCGAAGGCTATCAGGGACCGCTGGTCGTCCTGCAGTTCAAGGGCGGCCAGTCCAACCCGACCTACCGGCTCGATACCCCCGGGCGTTCCTATGTGATGCGGCGCCGGCCGTTCGGCAAACTGTTGCCGTCGGCGCATGCGGTCGATCGCGAATTCCGCGTCATCGCCGCATTGAGCAAGCAGGGCTTTCCGGTCGCGAAAGCCTATGCGCTGTGCACCGACGACAACGTCATTGGCGCGGCATTCTACATCATGTCGATGGAAGAGGGCCGGGTGTTCTGGGATCCGACGCTGCCGAGCCAGACGCCGGAAAACCGCCGCAAGATATTCACCAGCAAGATCGAGACGCTCGCCAAGCTGCACAATTTCGATCCGCAGGCCATCGGCCTCGGCGATTTCGGCAAGCCCGGCAACTACTTTGCGCGGCAGGTGGATCGCTGGACCAAGCAATACCGTGCCTCCGAAACCCAGCACATTCCCGAATTCGAGAAACTCGCGGAGTGGCTGCCGAACACCCTTCCGCAGCAGGAACGGGTTTCGATCGTCCACGGCGATTATCGCCTCGACAACATGATTTTCCATGCGACGGAACCGCGGGTGCAGGCGGTGCTGGACTGGGAACTGTCGACGCTTGGCGATCCGATGGCGGACTTCACCTATCTGTTGATGCAATGGACCATGCCGGGTCTGGCCAGCGCCGACCTCAAGGCGCTGAACATCCCGAGCATGGAAGAGGCCGCGAAAATCTACTGCAACGTCACCGGCAGCGCGGTTCCCGACCTCAACTGGTATTTCGCCTACAACCTGTTCCGGCTCGCCGGCATCACCCAAGGGATCGCCGGACGCGTGCGCGACGGCACCGCGGCGAATGCCAAGGCGATGGAGTCGGCCAAGCGCACGGTGCCGCTGTCGAAGGCCGCCTGGGAGTACGCGCAGAAGGCCGGCGCGAAGTAACATCGTAGGGTGGGCAAAGGCGCAGATTCGCGCCGTGCCTACCATCAATCCCGGATCGTTGTCGTTAATGGTGGGCACGCTTTCGCTTTGCCCACCCTACGATCTACCTGGAAGCTCCTTGGCCCTATCCCCGAATATTCGCGGAAGCCTGCTGATGGCCGTGGCCATGGCGGGCTTCACCATGAACGACGCGATCACCAAGGCGGTGTCGTCGGAGATGAACTTCGGCCAGATGATGCTGGTGCGGGGCCTGGTCGCGGTTGCGCTGATCGCAGCGCTTGCCGTGCATCAGGGCGCGGTGCGTCCGCTGCGCACGCTGATGATGAAGCCGGTAGCGCTTCGGGTGGTTGGCGAGGTCGGCGGAACGGTGTCGTTCATGGCGGCGATCGTGCACTTACCGCTTGCCAACACCGCGGCGATCTTTCAGGCGCTGCCGCTGGCAGTGACGCTCGGCGCTGCGCTGATGTTCGGCGAGCCGGTCGGCTGGCGGCGCTGGCTCGCCATCGCGGCCGGCTTTGTCGGCGTCCTCATTGTGGTTCGGCCTGGAGTCGAGGGCTTCAACCAGTTTTCACTGCTGGCGCTGACCTCGGTGGCCTTCTGCGCCTTCCGCGATCTCGCGACCAAGCAAATTCCCGTACAGATTCCGTCGTTGTTCATTACCCTGGTGACGACCGTGACGATCACGATGACCGGCGCTGCGATCATCGTTCCGCTCGGCGGCTGGATGCCGATATCGGTGCGCGCGCTCGGTCTGTTGGCGCTCGCCGCGGTTCTTCTCCTGATCGGCTACCAAAGCATCATCATGGCGCTGCGATCGGGCGATATCTCGGCGGTGGCGCCGTTCCGCTATTCCGCGCTGCTGTGGGCGATGCTGCTCGGCTATCTCGTGTTCGGCGATGTGCCCGACGCCATGATGGCGACGGGCGCTTCGATCATCGTGCTGTCGGGCCTCTACGCCTTTTACCGCGAGCACAAGCGCCACCGCCCGGTGGCGGCCGACGCATCCGGAATACCGCCAGACGGGCTGTGATCGGCGTCTTGCGAGCGTTGCCCGACGGGCTGTCTGCGCGAGATCGCGAAGATATGTCAGATTATCGTCTCAGATTACCGTCATTGCGATCGAACGGGTCGCGCGAATGCGCGCCCGATGACAGGCTCCGCGAAGCAATCCATCTCGCCGCATAAGCGAAGAATGGATTGCTTCGTCGCTTTGCTCCTCGCAATGACACCAATCAATCAACTAAATCGGTTTCCCAGCATACGGCATCGATGCGGTGAGGCCGCCGTCGACCGGGATCGCCTGTCCGTTGACATAGGACGCGTCGTCGCTGGCGAGGAATAGTCCCATCGCCGCGAGTTCGTGCGGCTGGCCGGGGCGCTTCAAGGGATTGAGTTGGCCGATCTTGTGATCGGTGCCGCGCTGCTTGGCATTGTCGAAGATCGGCTTGGTCATGCCGGTCTCGATCAGGCCCGGGCATACCGCATTGATCCGCACCCCGGTGCCGGACAGCGAATAGGCCGTGGTCTGCACCAGGCTGATGACGCCGGCCTTGCTCGCCGCGTAGGGATGGCCGCTGGCGCCGGACTTCAGGCCCGCCACCGACGCGGTACAGACGATCGATCCGGATTTCTGCTTGATCATGTGCGGCATCGCATATTTGATCGCCAGGAACGGGCCGATCAGATTGATGCGCAGGATTTCCTGCCAGTGTTCCACCGTCTGTTCGGGGATCGGCACCAGCCCGCCGCTGACGCCGGCATTGGCCCAGATCGCGTCGAGCCTGCCGTATTTCGACACCGCCTTGTCGATGAAGGCCTTGACGTCGCTTTCCGATCCGGCGTCGGCCATCACGGCTTCGACGGTGCCGCCGGCGTCGCTGACCAGCTTTGCGGTCTCCTTCACGCTCTCGCTGCGGTCGACGATGATCAGCTTGGCGCCTTCTTTGGAAAACAGCAGCGAAGCAGCGCGGCCGATGCCGCTGCCGGCGCCGGTGATGATGACGGATTTGCCTTCGAGGCGGCCCATGAGTGTCTCCCTTGCAGCTGTATTATTATCGGCGCTTGCCGCCTTGCGGAATTTCAAACAAGATTTCAAACGCCCGAGTCACTTCGAACGCACTTGAGGCGATGTGTGCTCTGACGTAGGACACAGGACAATATTGAAGGGTCTTTGCGATGTCCAATCCCGACAAGCCGGCAGTGGTCGTGACGCGGTGGTGGTGGGTGCGCCATGCGCCGGTGCGCAGCGACGGCGGCAACATCTACGGCCAGACGGATATCGCCTGCGATACCGGCGACCGCGAAGTGTTCGAGGCGGTCGCAAAGATATTGCCGCGCCAGGCCGTCTGGTATGCGAGTAGCCTGATGCGGACGCATCAAACGGCGGAAGCCATCTGGGCCACCGGATTTCCCAAGCCTGCAACCATGGCCCGCGAAGCAGCTTTTGCCGAACAGAATCTCGGGCAATGGCAAGGCATGAATCGGACCGCATTCCTGGCCAGCCGTCCGGTCGGCAGTCATTGGTTTGCCGCGATCGACGAGCCGGCGCCTGGCGGCGAGAGTTTCATGGATCTCTATAACCGCACCTGTGACGCGATCGGCCGCATCAATCTCGAACACGCCGGCAAGGACGTGATCGCGGTCGGCCACGGCGGCACCATCAAGGCCGCCGTCGGCCTCGCGCTTGGCGGTCAACCCGAAAAAGGCCTCGCCTTCGACATCGACAATTGTTCGGTGACGCGGCTCGATCATTTCGGCAGCGCCGGCAAGAACATCTGGCGGCTGCCGATGGTCAATCAGCAGCCGTGGATCGCGGATGCCTCGCACGCGGCGATGCATCAGCCTGCGGGCCCGGAGGTCATACCGGAAGCCAAGCTTGCATGAGGCTTCGGTTGTCGAAATTTGCAAAGACTGCTTAGCTGAAAAACGAAAAATGCAGACCGGCGTCGCCGGACCAATATCTGGGAGAAACACATGACCTTGTTCGACATGACCGGAAAAGTCGCCGTCATCACCGGTTCCACCCGCGGCATCGGCCGCGCGATTGCGGAACGGATGGCCGAGCACGGTGCCAAGGTCGTGATCTCCTCGCGCAAGCAGGATGTCTGCGATCAGGTCGCCAGGGAGATCAACGACAAGTTCGGCAAGGGCACGGCGGTCGCCATCGCCGCCAACATTTCCAGCAAGGAAAATCTGCAGAACCTGGTCAACGAATCCAACCGCGCCTTCGGCAAGATCGACGTGCTGGTCTGCAACGCCGCGTCCAATCCCTATTACGGGCCGCTCGCCGGCATTTCGGACGATCAGTTTCGCAAGATCCTCGACAACAACATCGTCGCCAACAACTGGCTGACCAGCATGGTGGTGCCGCAGATGATCGAGCGCAAGGACGGCGCGGTCATCATCGTGTCCTCGATCGGCGGCCTCAAGGGCTCGACTATCCTCGGCGCTTACGCGATCTCGAAGGCCGCCGACATGCAACTCGCGCGCAACCTCGCCTGCGAATACGGCCCGCACAATGTTCGCGTCAATTGCATCGCGCCGGGCCTGATCAAGACCGACTTCGCCAAGGCGCTGTGGGACAATCCCGATAACCTGAAGGCATCGACGTCACGCTCGCCGCTGCTGCGCATCGGCATCCCCGACGAAATCGCGGGTGCAGCGGTGTTCCTCGGGTCTGCAGCCGGCAACTTCATGACCGGCCAGACCATGGTGATCGACGGCGGCGCCACCATCAGCTGACGGCGCGCGACGAACTCGCATATTTGTGATGCGCAAAATCGAAGTCGTGACCGGTACCCGTTGCCCGCTGCTGTAATTTCAAAGCGGGTCTTCCACCGTACCGGAGATGAAGATGCGCAACGCATGGAGGAGCGTCGTCGCTGCGGCGCTGTTGCTCGGCCTGCTTGCTCCCGCGCAGGGGGCGGAGCAGCGGGATTTGTCGGGTGAGTATGTCATGTCGGGCAAGGGCGTCGGCGAGAACGATCTGGCCTATGTCGGCACCTGCACGCTCAAGGCCGTCGAGAGCCTTTACGAGGTCTCGTGCTTCAACTCCGACACCAGACACACTTACGTCGGCAAGGGCATCAGGCTGGGCGACCGGTTATCGACTGTGATCGGCGACCTTCTGAAGGGCGATCACTCGTCGGTCTATGCCGGCGAATATCTCGTCGTCTACCGCGCCGATGCCGACGGCAGCCTGAAGGGCCGCTGGGTGCATGCGCTGTCAGGCGCGCACGGCGAGGAAACGCTTACGCCGAAGAAGTAAGCGTTTCCGCTTCCGCGCGCCGGTCACTCCACCGCGGCGTACACCAGGCTGCGCAGCATCGAGCGGATATATTCGCGCTGGCCGGGGCCCTGCATCATGAACACCGCGAACATGTCCTCGGCCGGATCGATGAAGAAGAACGTTCCGGCCATGCCGCTCCAGAAGTACTGACCGGCCGAGCCCGGGAACGGCGCCATGCCCGCATCGGTGCGGACCGCGAAGCCGAGCCCGAAACCATGACCGGCCGGCATCAGCGGAGAAGAGACCTTGACGTCGGGGCCGAGATGATCGGACGCCATCAGTTCCAGCGTCTTGCGGCCGACGATCCTGTTGCCGTCGAGCGTGCCGCCGTTGAGCAGCATCTGGCTGAAGCGCGCATAGTCCATGGTGGTGGAAACCAGGCCGCCGCCGCCGGATTCCATCACCGGCTTTTCCAGCATGTTGAAGAACTGCACCTTGTCGCCGGTCCAGGGATCGTTCGGGAACGGCTCGGCGAGCCGGCCGGCATTCTGCTCGCCGGCGTGGAACGCGGTTTCCGCCATCTGCAACGGCGCCAGGATGCGCTCGGTCAGGAATGCGCTCAGGCTCTTGCCGGAAACCACCTCGATGACGCGGCCGAGAATGTCGGTGGAGCGGCTGTAATTCCATTCCGAGCCCGGCTGGCACATCAGCGGCATGCCGGCGACCAATGCGGCGTGCTCGGCGTTGGTGATCTTGCGGCTGCGCAGCCGCGACTGCTGGTACATCTGCTGCACGAGGCCATTGCCGGTGTGGTCGTAGGTGATGCCCGAGGTGTGGCGCAACAGGTCCTGTATCGTCATCTGCCGCTTCAGCGGCACGAGGTCGAGCTTGCCGTTGTTTTCGACGCCGACCTTCTGATCGGCAAATTCCGGGATGAATTTCGAAACGGGGTCGCTGAGCAGGAAATGGCCGTCCTCGATCAGCATCATGATTCCGATCGAGACGATCGGCTTGGTCATCGAGAAGATCCGGAAGATCGAGTCATGCGCCATCGGCGCGCTCGCCGAAGGGCCCTGCCTGCCGAGCGCATCGAACCAGCCGATCTGGCCGCGCCGCGCCACCAGCACGGTCGCGCCCGGCAACGTGCCCTTGTCGATCTCGCGCCTGAAGGCGTCCGACATGCGCTGCAGCCGGACCGGGGACAGACCCAGCGATTCCGGCTTGGCCTGGGGCAGCGAGGGCGTCTGCGGGGCGGAGCTGTGCTTTGCGGCGGTTTGCGCGGTCATGGTTTCTCCCGTTTGTTGCTTTTGTTGCTTGTGGTGTCGCTTGGCCCGGGAAGTCTGGCGCAGAACGTTTGACTTGAACAGGCCCGCCCCGTTGCCCGCTTCGCCCTTGCAATCGGGGCGCTGCCTATGCTTGAAACGGCGCGGATCTGCGGCGACGCGGGTTTCCTGTAGGAGTGTAGCTCAATTGGTAGAGCACCGGTCTCCAAAACCGGGGGTCGCAGGTTCGAGCCCTGCCACTCCTGCCAGCTAATTCAAATACTTAAGCTGAATTCCTGCAGCAGCCGGTGATGCGCTTTGGGCGCTGCGCGAACGGGCGCGTGACGTTGCCGTCAGCCGCTTGGCTTGCGTTCGCGGGAATCAGGCGGCGCCCACGGTCATCCGGCTTTTTTGCTGAACCAATTCGGGGACGGGCAGGTGGGGTTCTCCGGCAGGTGGATGGTGCGCGCCGGCATGGACGGACTTTTCGACGCGCTTCGACCACGACCTGTAATAGGCGACCGCCGTCATGATCGCGAGGCCACAGGTTCCGACCAGCAGCTGGGCAAGAACCCCGCCGGAGATCCTTTCCAGAACCAGCGATGCAATGAATGAAAGGTAGATTCCGACGCAAAACACTTCGAGAGACTGCTGGCCGCATTTGACCAGCGGCCGCCAGATGGCGGCCTCCAGTCCCGGCGCGTCGATCGGTATCAGCCGCGCGCCCACGATGATCAGGATCGCCAGGTGCAGGAAGCGGTAGGGCGCCAGATTGGTCTTGTCATTCGGATTGAAGGCCTCGAACAGCGCGCGCGGAAAGATTCCCTGCAGCGCGGGCAGGAGCGCCGCCAGGGTCATGGCGGCCGCAAACGCCAGATAGATCAGGCCGAGCCAGAAGACGGTCCGGGAGCGGACCAGGAAGTGCAGCGTATTGGCGCCGCCGAGCGCCAGCCAGGCGCCCAGCACGAACAGAAGCTGCCAGGCGAGCGGGTTGAAGTACCAGACGCCCGAAGGATAAGAGGGCAGATTCCAGCCGAACTGCCGGGCCGCGAAATAGAGCAACACTGATCCAGCCATGACCCAGTTGCCGTGCCGGAGCATCAGCCAAAGCACCGGTGGAAAGGCGCCCATCAGCACCACGTAAAGCGGCAGCACGTCCAGATTAAGCGGCTTGTATCGCAGCAGCAGCCCCTGCGTCAGCGTCTCGACCGGCGCATTGAGCAGGGGGGCAACATTGAACAGATCGATGAAATCAGGCGTGTGGAATTTGTCCGACAGGAAATGGACGGAAGTCAGATAGGCCACGAACAGCAGGATGTGGGCGACATAGATTTGCCAGACGCGCCGCAGCAGCCGCGTCGTCCCGAACAGGAAGCCGTGCTCTTGCATCCTTCGCGTATAGACCAGCGCCGACGTGTAGCCGGAAATGAACACGAACAGGTCGGCGCCGTCGCTGAAGCCGTAGTTTCGGAATGAAAACCACGCCAGCACGGTGCTTGAAATATGGCCCAGGAACATCGCCCAGTTGGCGAGGCCCCGAAACAGATCGAGGCGCAGATCGCGCTGGGACGGCGGGAGGGCTAGGACGATTTTCATTTGTTCCCAGTTCGCACGTGACAATCCGGAAGATCGGGATTTTCGCCGCGCCCGGCTCGAACCCATGGTTAGAACCTTCGACTGTCGCCAAAAACCAAGAAAATGCTAGGGGTGGCGCGGGCGGTCCTGTTGAGCCATGTCAAGGCAGGCGCGGCGTTCAGACCCGGTCCGCGATGCAGGATGGTGTGGCCGGTCCGCCCCCGGCCGGACCTGCCCGGTGGCTCCCGCTACCTTGACCTTTGGCCGGGTCCGCAGTACATAGCCGGCACCTGCTGCCGGCCCGTTTTGACGGATATCCGGCGCGGCCATGATTTCCCCCGAATATCGAGCCCGCTTGCCGGCTCATCCTTCAAGAGAGGGCTGGGCGCTAGAGGGCTGTTCGGATTCCTTAACAGACAGATCGTCCCGAGGGACGCGGATTACACCAACGATGGCTTTCAGCCCGTTCAAGTTCCTGCAGGAAGTGCGCTCGGAGACCGCCAAGGTCACCTGGCCGACCCGGCGCGAGACCACGATCACCACGATCATGGTGTTTGTGATGGTCGCGCTGGCCTCGATCTTCTTCTTCGCCGCGGATCAGATCATCCGCGTCCTCGTCACCTTTTTGCTCGGTATCCACTGATGGCAAGCGCCGGAACGCAAACGATGGACAAGCGCTGGTATATCGTCCACGCCTATTCGAACTTCGAAAAGAAGGTCGCGGAGTCGATCCGCGAACAGTCGAAGCAGCGCGGGCTCGAAGACCTGTTCGAGCAGGTGCTGGTGCCGACCGAAAAGGTCACCGAGGTACGCCGCGGCCGCAAGATCGACGCCGAGCGCAAGTTTTTCCCCGGCTACGTGCTGGTGAAGATGAAGCTCACCGACGAGGCCTTCCATCTGATCAAGAACACCCCGAAGGTGACGGGCTTCCTCGGCGCGGAAAACAAGCCGATGCCGATCTCGGAAGCCGAAGCCATGCGGATCCTGCACCAGGTGCAGGAAGGCGTCGAACGCCCGAAGGCGTCGGTCTCGTTCGAGATCGGCGAGAATGTGCGCGTGGCCGACGGCCCGTTCGCTTCGTTCTCGGGTGTGGTCGAGGAAATCGACGAGGCGCGCTCGCGCGTGAAGGTCGCCGTGTCGATCTTCGGCCGCGCCACGCCGGTCGAACTGGAATTCGGTCAGGTCGAGAAGGTCTGATCGTTATCCTCGTTCCGCGAGAGCGGGCGGGGAGAAGTGCCGTGGAAGGGGACTGACGGTCGCCAGCCGTCATGCGAACCGGACCACGGAACCTGAAACAGCCGATCCCGGTCGGCACAACAGGAGTGAGATATGGCAAAGAAAGTGACCGGATACCTGAAATTGCAGGTGCCGGCCGGTGCGGCGAACCCTTCGCCCCCGATCGGCCCCGCGCTTGGTCAGCGCGGCCTCAACATCATGGAATTCTGCAAGGCGTTCAACGCGCAGACGCAGAAGGAAGAAAAGAACACCCCGATTCCGGTGGTGATCACGATCTACGCCGATCGTTCGTTCACCTTCGAGATGAAGACCCCGCCGATGTCCTTCTTTCTCAAGCAGGCCGCCAAAATCCAGTCCGGATCGAAAGCCCCGGGCCGCGACAAGGCCGGCAAGGTGACCAAGGCGCAGGTGCGCGAGATCGCCGAGAAGAAGATGAAGGATCTCAATTGCGACTCCATCGAGTCGGCCATGAAGATGGTCGAGGGCTCCGCCCGTTCGATGGGTCTTGAAGTTGCGGGGTAACGGGTCATGGCAATCGGAAAACGCTTGAAGAAGGCCCGCGAGGGCGTTGATCGCGAGAAGCTTTATCCGCTCGCGGACGCCATCAAGATGGTCAAGGAACGCGCCACGTCGAAGTTCGATGAGACGGTCGAGATTGCGATCAATCTCGGCGTCGATCCGCGTCACGCCGACCAGATGGTGCGTGGCGTGGTGACCCTGCCGAACGGCACCGGCCGCACCTTGCGCGTCGGCGTGTTCGCGCGCGGCGCCAAGGCCGACGAGGCCAAGGCCGCGGGTGCCGACGTCGTCGGCGCCGAGGACCTGGTCGAGAAGGTGCAGGGCGGTCAGATCGATTTCGACCGCTGTATCGCCACTCCCGACATGATGCCGCTGGTCGGACGCCTCGGTAAGGTGCTCGGCCCGCGCGGCATGATGCCGAACCCGAAGATCGGCACCGTGACCATGGACGTCACGTCAGCCGTGAAGGGCGCCAAGGGCGGTTCGGTCGAGTTCCGCGTCGAGAAGGCCGGCATCGTGCAGGCCGGTATCGGCAAGGCGTCGTTCTCGGAAGAAAAGCTGGTGCAGAACGTCAAGGCGCTTGCGGACGCGGTCGCCAAGGCGAAGCCGGCCGGCTCCAAGGGCACCTACATCCAGCGCGTGGCGGTTTCCTCCACCATGGGCCCGGGCGTGAAGGTCGAGCCCGGAAGCCTGCACGACTGAGGCCGATCGGCGATTGAACTGAATCAAGGGCGGGACGGGGCAACCTGTTCCGCCCTTTTTCGTTACGCGAACCGCCATCCACCCCCGGATCAAGTCCGAGGGCATGCTTCACTCGAAAACGCTGCAGGAAGTCCGCCGATGTCCCACAGAGTGTTGATCTATTCGCGCTTCCCCAAGGCCATGATGGTGCGCATCGGGCAACGCTTCGAGCTGATGGACGCCGCGGGCAAGCCGCCGCATGAGATGTTCACGGCAGAACAGCTCGCAGGCATCACTGCGATGATCACGGCAGGCGGAACGCCGCTTGGCGGTGACATGATGGACCGGATGCCCAGGTTAGGGGCCATCGTCTGCTACGGTACCGGCTATGACGGCGTCGATCTGGCCGCCGCGGCGCAGCGCAAGATCGCAGTCGGGCATAGCCCTGGCGCGAATGCGTCATCGGTTGCGGATATCGCCATGACGCTGATGCTGGCGGCCACGCGGCGCCTGCTGCCGGCGGACGATTATGTGCGAGGCGGCGGCTGGTCGTCGGCAAAACCGTCGCCGATGATGCGGCCGCAGGCCGGCATGCGCGGCCGCCGCATCGGCGTCTACGGCATGGGCGAAATCGGCCGCAAGATCGCCGCGCGGGCGGCGGCATTCGAGACCGAGGTCGGCTATTTCAGCCGCAGCCGGCATGACGTGCCCTATCAATACCTGCCGAGCCTCGAGGCGCTGGCGGACTGGTGCAGCGTGCTGATGATCGCGGTGCGCGCCAGTGCGGATACCCACCACGCCGTCGACGCCGGGATCCTGAAAAGGCTCGGCGAGGACGGCTGTGTGGTCAACATTTCCAGGGGCTCGGTCATCGACGAGCAGGCGCTGGTCAAGGCGCTGGCCGACAACACCATTGCAGGCGCCGGTCTCGACGTATTCGAGCAGGAGCCGCATGCGCCGGATGCGCTGACCGCGTTGCCGAATGTGGTGCTGACCCCGCATATCGGCGGCCACACCCTGGAATCGCACACCGCGATGCAGGACTGCGTGATGGCCAACCTCGAGGCGTTCTTTGCCGGCCAACCGCTGCCCTATCAGGTGCGGGGCGGCTGAAAGGCCGAAGGGGCGCCAGCCGGGGCAGTATCGGCTCAGTTGGAAGGTGCTTTCTCGGGCATGATGTGGGCCTGGTAACCCAGCCCGCGGGCGAGACCGGCCAATCCATTGAGCAACGGGACCTGCACGCCAAGGGGGATTCCGGCAATGTAGGTGACGGGGAGCAGCCCGTCGGCGAGCACGAGCGCGCCCTGCAGCGGGTTCCGGATGTCACCCTTTCGGTTGGCGCGTCCTTGCTGACTGAGCGCCGTCAGGGTCTCGAAGAACCGCTCGACCCCGGCGAGAATTGCCATATCGGGCGTTGGCGGGGTGATCCGTTGCCGAACCTTCATCACCGTCGCCCCGATGTTCCAGGGATGGACGTGGGAGGTGTTGGTGGGGATGACGAAAGTGTGCGGCGCGTTGGCCGAAAATTCTTCTCGGCCGATCCGGCAGGCCGCGCTGCCTTCAAGCAAGTCGAAATGCTCAATTCCGAAACCTTCAGGGCCGGCATGATAATGTGCGGCAGCCGCCAGCCGTTCGTCCGGGGGCACCAACCATTCCATCGCCAGTTCGCGTCCGCCGGACGAGGCGCTGGTGGCCGTGAACACCAGCTTTGTCCTCGTGACCGGATTGAAGTAGGTATCTCCGGGATTGGCCATGCGTTGCCCCCTGGATTCGTCGCGTTACGGACGGATTGGGATGATATACGGGCCATCGGGCGGGCAGTTTCGCGCTTTTTTCCGGACTGTTCGCAACGGCCCGAACTTTGCGCCTGGCAAGTTTAGGCTTGGCAAGCCGGGAAAGACTCGTTAAACAACCCCTTCCGGGCGTGCTGGCTGTCGCTGGCACGTCCGTGCTCGCATTCCGAAAACCCGATACGCTAGGAGATCATTCCTTTCAGGACATCCGCTTGGATTGCTCGAAAGGAAGGAAAGCCGTCGTTTCGGAGGGGTGTGGGCAGGGGTCTTTCGGTTCGCCGGACGGCCTCGATCCTGTCCAAGACTGCAGGCGCCCGCGGTGAAACCTAGTTTCTTCAACGGCTTAATCTATCGGCCTGCATAGACGGGTGAAGACCGGATTTTCATTTTGCGCCGCAGCCTGCGGCGCGATGCGGATTTGGTTCGAACCTCGACACCCCGTGGCCCGTTCGGCCCGGGAGGGCAGGCGTTTCAAATGTCGTCTTGCCCGGCGTGTCCTGAGACCGAGATGTCTCGAGGTCAGGTTCAGGCGGGACGATGGGTGCAACCCGGCGGTCCTGCCTTAGGGCTAGAGACCGCCAACCGGAGAGAGCTTGCTGTGGAAAGAGCGGCAAAAAAGGACGCGGTTGAGGCGCTGAACGGTCTGTTCAAGACCACCAGCGTTGCAGTCGTCGCCCACTATTCCGGCCTCACCGTGGCCCAGATGCAGAAGCTGCGCATGCAGATGAAGCAGGCGGGTGCGTCGGTGAAGGTCTCGAAAAACCGTCTCGCCAAAATTGCTCTTGAAGGCACGGACGTCGTTGCCATCGGTTCCCTGTTGAAGGGACCGACCGTGATCGCGACTTCAAACGATCCGGTAGCGGCGCCCAAGGTTGCCATCGAATTCGCCAAGACGAACGAGCAGTTCGTCATTCTCGGCGGGTCGATGGGTAAAACCGTCCTGGACGTGAACGGGGTGAAGGCGCTTGCCTCGCTGCCGTCACTCGATGAACTGCGCGGCAAGATCGTCGGCCTCCTGGTGGCGCCGGCGACCAAGATCGCTCAGCTCTCGACTGCGCCCGCGGCCAAGCTCGCGCGCGTCGTTCAGGCCTATGCCTCAAAGAGCGAAGCGGCCTGACGCCCTTCGCAAACATCAAACCTGGTTCGAACCGATACGCTTAAGGAAACAGATCAATGGCTGACTTACAGAAGATTGTTGACGACCTCTCGAGCCTCACCGTGCTCGAGGCTGCCGAGCTCGCGAAGCTGCTCGAAGAGAAGTGGGGCGTGTCCGCCGCTGCCGCCGTCGCGGTGGCCGGTCCGGCTGCTGCCGCCGCTGCTCCCGCGGAAGAAAAGACCGAGTTCTCGGTCATTCTCGCTGCCGCCGGCGAGAAGAAGATCGAAGTCATCAAGGAAGTCCGCGCCATCACCGGCCTGGGCCTCAAGGAAGCCAAGGACCTCGTCGAAGGCGCGCCCAAGCCGGTCAAGGAAGGCGTGAACAAGGACGAAGCCGAGAAGATCAAGGCCCAGCTCGAGAAGGCCGGCGCCAAGGTTGAGCTCAAGTAACCCTGGGTTACTTGAGCGAAATCCCGGGCGAGCAACGCGAGACCCGGGATCTCTGACGACGTGGCTGGGATCCTCCGGGCCACGTTGTACACAAGAATGTGTGGGGATTCGAAGGTTTACCCCTCGAATCTCCACGATTGTCATCCCATATCGGGACGGCAGCACGAAAGCACGGTAGGCGGCGGGAACGGCAGCGTTCCTGCGCAGGCCGTTGGGAGACAGGCAATTTCGGGCTTTTTCGGTCCGTAACTAGGCAAGTTGAGACGGGCGGGTGCGGAAGCGCCCCGCGCGTCGTTTTGCGTTTTGTAGGTCCGGCGCCACGCTTTGGGATTTAAATCCTGAAATCTGGCTTCAGACTTTCGGGATGTATCGGAAATTCAACCCGGGGGCGATGGCAGTCGCGCTTCGGAAGGTTCGCCCCTCACGGGCGACGAAATGAGAGGCCACGATGGCGCAGCAGACATTCACCGGTCGCAAACGCGTTCGCAAGTTCTTCGGACACATCAAGGAAGTCGCCGAGATGCCGAACCTCATCGAGGTTCAGAAGGCGTCCTACGACCAGTTCCTGATGGTGGATGAACCGGTCGGCGGCCGGCTGGACGAGGGCCTGCAGGCGGTGTTCCGCTCGGTGTTTCCGATCTCGGATTTCTCCGGCACCTCGATGCTGGAATTCGTCCGCTACGAGTTCGAACCGCCGAAATACGACGTCGACGAGTGCCGCCAGCGCGGCATGACCTATGCGGCGCCGCTGAAGGTGACGCTGCGCCTGATCGTGTTCGATATCGACGAGGAAACCGGCGCCAAGTCGGTGAAGGACATCAAGGAGCAGGACGTCTACATGGGCGATATCCCGCTCATGACCATGAACGGCACCTTCGTCGTCAACGGCACCGAGCGCGTCATCGTCTCGCAGATGCATCGTTCGCCCGGCGTGTTCTTCGATCACGACAAGGGCAAGACCCATTCGTCAGGCAAGCTGTTGTTTGCCGCGCGCGTGATTCCCTATCGTGGCTCCTGGCTCGATATCGAATTCGACGCCAAGGACATCGTGTTCGCGCGCATCGACCGTCGCCGCAAGATTCCGGTGACCTCGCTGATGTTCGCGCTCGGTCTCGACGGCGAGACCATCCTCTCCACGTTCTACAAGAAGATCAATTACAAGCGGGCCAAGGAAGGCTGGCGCGTGCCGTTCGACGCCACCCGTTTCCGCGGCTACTCGACCATCAACGACCTGATCGACGCCGACACCGGCAAGGTCGTGCTCGAGGCCGGCAAGAAGCTGACCGTGCGCGGAGCGCGCCAGTTGCAGGAAAAGGGCCTCAAGGCGCTGCGGCTGTCGGATGAGGAGCTGGTCGGCAACTACCTCGCCGAGGACCTCGTCAATCCCAAGACCGGCGAAATCTACGCCGAGGCCGGCGAGGAAATCACCGAGAAGTCGCTGAAGGCGCTCAACGAGCAGGGCTACAAGGAACTGCCGCTGCTCGACATCGACCACGTCAATGTCGGCGCCTACATCCGCAACACCCTGCACGCCGACAAGAACATGACGCGTGAAGACGCGCTGTTCGACATCTATCGCGTGATGCGTCCCGGCGAGCCGCCGACCATCGATTCGGCGCAGAGCATGTTCCAGTCGCTGTTCTTCGACTCTGAGCGCTACGACCTGTCCGCGGTCGGCCGCGTCAAGATGAACATGCGCCTCGAACTCGATGCGCCCGACACCCATCGCACGCTGCGCAAGGAAGACATTCTCGCCGTCATCAAGACGCTGGTCGATCTGCGCGACGGCAAGGGCGAGATCGATGACATCGATCACCTCGGCAACCGGCGCGTGCGCTCGGTCGGCGAGCTGATGGAGAACCAGTACCGCATCGGCCTGTTGCGCATGGAGCGCGCAATCAAGGAGCGCATGTCGAGCGTCGATATCGACACCGTGATGCCGCAGGACCTGATCAACGCTAAGCCGGCGGCCGCCGCGGTGCGCGAGTTCTTCGGCTCGTCGCAGCTGTCGCAGTTCATGGACCAGACCAACCCGCTGTCGGAAATCACCCACAAGCGCCGTCTCTCGGCGCTTGGCCCGGGCGGTCTGACCCGCGAGCGCGCCGGCTTCGAGGTGCGCGACGTGCATCCGACGCATTACGGCCGGATCTGCCCGATCGAGACGCCGGAAGGTCCGAACATCGGTCTGATCAACTCGCTGGCGACGTTCGCGCGCGTCAACAAATACGGCTTCGTGGAAACGCCCTACCGCAAGGTGAAGGACGGCCGCGTCACCGACGAAGTGGTCTATCTCTCGGCGATGGAAGAGGGCCGCTACCGTGTGGCGCAGGCCAACGTGCCGCTCGATAACAAGGGGCGCTTCACCGAGGACCTGATCGTCTGCCGGCACGCCGGCGAAGTGCTGCCGATCACGCCGGACAAGGTCGACTACATGGACGTGTCGCCGAAGCAGCTGGTTTCGGTGGCCGCGGCGCTGATCCCGTTCCTCGAGAACGACGACGCCAACCGCGCGCTGATGGGCTCGAACATGCAGCGTCAGGCCGTGCCGCTGGTACGCGCCGAAGCGCCGTTCGTCGGCACCGGCATGGAGGGCGTGGTCGCGCGCGACTCGGGGGCTGCGATCGCAGCCCGCCGCACCGGCGTGATCGACCAGATCGACGCCACACGTATCGTGATCCGCGCCACCGACGATCTCGATCCCACCAAGTCGGGCGTCGATATCTACCGGCTGATGAAGTACCAGCGCTCCAACCAGTCGACCTGCATCAACCAGCGTCCGCTGGTGAAGGTGGGCGATCAGGTGGCGAAGGGCGACATTATCGCCGACGGTCCGTCGACCGATCTCGGCGAACTCGCGCTCGGCCGCAACGTGCTGGTCGCGTTCATGCCGTGGAATGGCTACAACTTCGAAGACTCGATCCTGCTTTCGGAGCGGATCGTGAAGGACGACGTCTTCACCTCGATCCACATCGAGGAATTCGAGGTGATGGCCCGCGACACCAAGCTCGGTCCTGAGGAAATCACCCGCGACATTCCGAACGTCTCGGAAGAAGCGCTGAAAAACCTCGACGAAGCCGGCATCGTCTACATCGGCGCCGAAGTCCGCGCCGGCGACATCCTGGTCGGCAAGATCACGCCGAAGGGCGAAAGCCCGATGACGCCGGAAGAAAAGCTGTTGCGCGCCATCTTCGGCGAAAAGGCCTCCGACGTCCGCGACACCTCGCTGCGCGTGCCGCCGGGCGTGCAAGGCACCATCGTCGAAGTCCGCGTCTTCAACCGGCACGGCGTCGACAAGGACGAGCGCGCCCTGGCGATCGAGCGGGAAGAGATCGAGCGTCTCGCCAAGGACCGTGACGACGAGCAGGCGATTCTGGACCGCAACGTCTACAATCGTCTGGCGGAGCTTCTGGAAAACCGCCAGGGCATCGCCGGTCCGAAGGGCTTCAAGAAGGACACCAAGATCACGCGCGCCGTGCTCGAGGAGTACCCGAAGTCGCAGTGGTGGCTGTTCGCTTCGCCGAACGACAAGCTGATGGCCGAAATCGAGGCGATGCGGAAGCAGTACGACGAATCGAAGAAGGGCCTTGAACAGCGCTTCCTCGACAAGGTCGAGAAACTGCAGCGCGGCGACGAATTGCCGCCCGGCGTGATGAAGATGGTCAAGGTCTTCGTCGCGGTGAAGCGCAAGATCCAGCCCGGCGACAAGATGGCGGGCCGTCACGGCAACAAGGGCGTGGTGTCGAAGATCGTTCCGATCGAAGACATGCCGTTCCTCGAGGACGGGACGCATGCCGACATCGTGCTCAATCCGCTCGGCGTGCCCTCGCGCATGAACGTCGGTCAGATTCTCGAGACCCATCTCGGCTGGGCCTGCGCCGGCCTCGGCAAGCGCATCGGCCAGACGGTCGACGCCTACCTTGCCAGCGCCAAGCAGGACACCAAGCCGCTGAAGGAGACCTTGAAGAAGATCTACGGCGACGACGAGACGATCAAATCGCTCAACGACAACGAACTGATCGAACTCGGGCGTAACCTCAGCCACGGCGTGCCGATCGCGACCCCGGTGTTCGACGGGGCCAAGGAGGCCGACATCGAGGAGATGCTGAAGCTCGCCGGTCTCGACGCTTCGGGCCAGTCGACCGTCTATGACGGCCGCACCGGCGACGCCTTCGACCGCAAGGTGACGGTTGGGTACATCTACATGCTCAAGCTGCACCATCTGGTCGACGACAAGATCCACGCGCGTTCGATCGGACCGTACTCGCTCGTTACCCAGCAGCCGCTGGGCGGCAAGGCGCAGTTCGGCGGCCAGCGTTTCGGCGAAATGGAAGTGTGGGCGCTCGAGGCTTACGGCGCGGCGTACACGCTCCAGGAGATGCTGACCGTGAAGTCGGACGACGTCGCCGGCCGTACCAAGGTGTACGAGGCGATCGTGCGCGGCGACGACACGTTCGAGGCGGGTATCCCGGAATCGTTCAACGTGCTGGTCAAGGAAATGCGTTCGCTCGGCCTCAACGTCGATCTGCACAATTCCAAGATGGGTGCAACGCCGACGTCCGAAGCGGCCGAGTAGTTCAAGCTTCAATGCCCGGCCTCGTGCCGGGCATCCGCGCCTCGCTCGGACGTTGAGCGGGGCGCGCGCGACTTAGAAGAATTTCGAATTTGCTGCCGGTGACGACCGGCACGCGAGGAGAAGACCATGAACCAAGAAATTATGAATCTTTTCAATCCGACGACCCCGGCCCAGGTCTTCGACCAGATCCGGATTTCGATCGCGTCCCCTGAGAAGATTCTGTCGTGGTCCTACGGCGAGATCAAGAAGCCGGAGACCATCAACTACCGCACCTTCAAGCCGGAGCGTGACGGCCTGTTCTGCGCGCGCATCTTCGGGCCGATCAAGGACTACGAGTGCCTGTGCGGCAAGTACAAGCGCATGAAGTACAAGGGCATCATCTGCGAGAAGTGCTCGGTCGAAGTGACGCTGAGCCGGGTCCGGCGCGAGCGCATGGGCCACATCGAGCTGGCCGCCCCCGTCGCGCACATATGGTTCCTGAAGTCGCTGCCGTCGCGCATCGGCCTTCTGCTCGACATGACGCTGAAGGATCTCGAGCGGATCCTGTATTTCGAATATTACGTCGTGCTGGAGCCGGGTCTCACCGCGCTGAAGGACCGTCAGCTCCTGTCGGAAGACGAGTACCTGAAGGCGCAGGACGAATACGGCCAGGACAGCTTCACCGCCATGATCGGCGCCGAAGCGATCCGCGAGCTGCTGAAGGGGCTTGAGCTCGAGAAGCTCGAGGCGTCGTTGCGCGCCGAGATGCAGGAGACCGAGTCCGACATCAAGCACAAGAAGCTCGCCAAGCGCCTGAAGATCGTCGAGGCGTTCCGTTATTCCGGCAACAAGCCGGAATGGATGATCCTGACCGTGGTGCCGGTGATTCCGCCGGACCTGCGTCCGCTGGTGCCGCTCGACGGCGGCCGCTTCGCGACCTCGGATCTCAACGATCTCTACCGCCGCGTCATCAACCGCAACAACCGCTTGAAGCGGCTGATGGAGCTGCGCGCGCCCGACATCATCATCCGCAACGAAAAGCGCATGCTGCAGGAGGCCGTCGACGCCTTGTTCGACAACGGCCGCCGCGGCCGCGTCATCACCGGCGCCAACAAGCGTCCGCTGAAGTCGCTGGCCGACATGCTGAAGGGCAAGCAGGGCCGCTTCCGGCAGAACCTGCTCGGCAAGCGCGTCGACTATTCCGGCCGTTCGGTGATCGTGGTCGGTCCCGAGCTGCGGCTGCATCAGTGCGGCCTGCCGAAGAAGATGGCGCTGGAGCTGTTCAAGCCGTTCATCTATTCGCGGCTCGACGCCAAGGGCCTGTCCACCACGGTGAAGCAGGCCAAGAAGCTGGTCGAAAAGGAGCGGCCGGAGGTTTGGGACATCCTCGACGAGGTGATCCGCGAGCATCCCGTGCTGCTGAACCGCGCGCCGACGCTGCATCGCCTCGGCATCCAGGCGTTCGAGCCGGTGCTGATCGAGGGTAAGGCGATCCAGCTGCATCCTTTGGTCTGCGCGGCGTTCAACGCCGACTTCGACGGCGACCAGATGGCCGTGCACGTTCCGCTGTCGCTGGAAGCGCAGCTCGAAGCGCGCGTGCTGATGATGTCGACCAACAACATCCTGCATCCGGCCAACGGTCAGCCGATCATCGTGCCGTCGCAGGATATCGTGCTCGGCCTGTATTACCTGTCGATCATGCGCGAGGGCCTGTCCGGCGAAGGCAAGATCTTCGGCGAGATGTCGGAACTCGAGCACGCGTTGCATGCGAAGGTCATCCACCTCCACACCAAGATCAAGTATCGCTGGCAGGGCGTCGATGAGACCGGCAAGCCGGTCAAGCGCTGGATCGAGACCACCGCCGGTCGCGTGATGCTCGGCAACGTTCTGCCGAAGTCCCCGAAGATTTCGTACGACATCATCAACAAGCTGATGACCAAGCGCGAAATTTCCGGCGTGATCGACCAGGTCTACCGTCACTGCGGTCAGAAGGAGACGGTGATCTTCTGCGACCGGATCATGGCGCTCGGCTTCTACAACGCGTTCAAGGCCGGCATTTCGTTCGGCAAGGACGACATGGTGGTTCCGCACAGCAAATGGAAGATCGTCGATACCACGCGTACGCTGGCGAAGGATTTCGAGCAGCAGTACAATGACGGTCTGATCACCCACGGCGAGAAGTACAACAAGGTGGTCGATGCCTGGTCGAAGGCGACGGAAGAAATCGCCAAGGAGATGATGAAGGAAATCTCCTCGACCAAGAAGAACGCCAAGGGCGTCGAGGCCGACATCAACTCGATCTACATGATGGCGCATTCCGGTGCGCGCGGTTCGCCGGCGCAGATGCGTCAGCTCGCCGGCATGCGCGGCCTGATGGCCAAGCCGTCGGGCGAAATCATCGAAACGCCGATCATTTCCAACTTCAAGGAAGGTCTGTCGGTGCTCGAATACTTCAACTCGACCCACGGCGCCCGCAAGGGCCTCGCGGACACCGCGTTGAAGACCGCGAACTCCGGCTACCTGACGCGCCGTCTGGTCGACGTGGCGCAGGACTGCATCATCACGGCCGATGACTGCGGCACCAAGCTCGGCATCAAGATGCGCGCCATCATCGATGCCGGCACCGTGGTTGCGTCGCTGGCGTCCCGCATCCTCGGCCGCACCGCGGGCGAGGATCTGCGCGATCCCGCGACCAACAAGGTCGTGGTCAAGCGCGGCACGCTGATGGAAGAGACGCATGTCGACGCCATCCAGCAGGCCGGCATCCAGGAAGTGAAGATCCGCTCGGCGCTGACCTGCGAACTCGTCAACGGCATCTGCGGCAAGTGCTACGGCCGCGATCTGGCCCGCGGCACGCCGGTCAACCACGGCGAAGCGGTCGGCGTCATCGCCGCCCAGTCGATCGGCGAGCCCGGCACCCAGCTGACGATGCGGACGTTCCACATCGGCGGCGCGGCGCAGATCAACGAGCAGTCGTTCATCGAGTCGAACTTCGACGGCAAGGTCACCATCAAGAACAAGGCCATCGCCAAGAACAGCGAAGGCCACCTGGTCGCGATGGTGCGCAACATGGTGGTTGCGATCGCCGACGCCGACGGCACCGAGCGTGCGACCCACCGCATCCAGTACGGCGCGCGCATGCACGTCGATGAAGGCGACATGGTCAAGCGCGGCCAGCGCATCGCGGAATGGGATCCGTACTCACGGCCGGTTCTGACCGAGGTCGAGGGCACCATCGCCTTCGAGGATCTGGTCGAGGGTCAGTCGATCTCGGAAACGCTCGACGAGTCCACCGGTATCGCCAAGCGCGTCGTTATCGACTGGCGCGCGTCGCGCGGCGGGGCCGATTTGCGTCCGGCCATCGTCGTCAAGGGCAAGGATGGCAAGATCCTCAAGCTCGCGCGCGGCGGTGAGGCCCGCTACATGCTGTCGGTCGACGCCATTCTGTCGGTCGACGTCGGAGCCAAGGTCAAGAACGGCGACATCCTCGCGCGTATTTCCACCGAAAGCGCGAAGACCCGTGACATCACCGGCGGTCTGCCGCGTGTTGCGGAACTGTTCGAGGCCCGCAAGCCGAAGGATGCTGCGATCATCGCGGAAATCGCCGGCACCATCCGGTTCGGCCGCGACTACAAGAACAAGCGCCGCATCTCGATCGAGCCGATCGACAAGAACGAGGAGACTCGCGAGTACCTCATTCCGAAGGGCAAGCACATCCATCTGCAGGACGGCGACATCGTCGAAAAGGGCGATTTCATCGTCGAAGGCAATCCGGCGCCGCACGACATTCTGGCGATCAAGGGCATCGAGGAACTCGCTGCCTATCTGGTCAACGAAATCCAGGAGGTCTACCGGCTGCAGGGCGTGCTGATCAACGACAAGCACATCGAGGTGATTGTCCGTCAGATGCTGCAGAAGGTGGAGATCACCGACCAGGGCGAGACCGACATGATCTCGGGCGAACAGATCGACAAGATCGAGTTCGACCAGCTCAACGCCAAGGCCAAGGAAGAGGGCAAGAAGCCCGCCACGGGAACGCCGGTTCTGCTCGGCATCACCAAGGCGAGTCTGCAGACCCGCTCGTTCTTCTCGGCGGCCTCGTTCCAGGAGACCACCCGCGTGCTCACCGAAGCTGCCGTCAACGGCAAGGTGGACCCGCTGGAAGGCCTCAAGGAGAACGTCATCGTCGGCCGGCTGATCCCGGCGGGCACCGGCGCCTCGATGGCCAAGATCCGCGAAGTCGCCGTCAAGCGCGACAAGCTGATCCTCGACGAACGCGAAAAGCAGGCCACGATCGTGCCGACGGCACCCGAGGCCGAGCCGCTGGCGCTGCCGCCCGCGGAATAAAGCTGCACGGATTCAGTGCATTAGGAAAAGGCCGGCTTCACGCCGGCCTTTTTTTGATTTTTTGACCCATCTCAAAGCCCGAACCCGGTTTGTTCATCTTTCCTTCAGGCTGAAAAGCGCTTTTGCTGGGATGACTTAAGGCTGGCCACCCGGGAACGAATGGGGTGGCGGAGGCGACGGAAACACATGCTGGATCTTGCAATCGTTGGCGGCGGCCCCGGCGGGCTGATGAGCGCCTGGTATCTGAAGAAGAAGCTCGGCGAACTCTGCCGCATCACGATCTACGAAGCTTCCGACCGCGTCGGCGGCAAGATCGTCACCCGCAAGTTCGATTCGGCGCCCGCGATGTATGAAGCCGGCGTCGCCGAGATCTACGATTATTCGATGACCGGACCCGATCCGCTGCGCGAGCTGATCCAGCATTTCGGTCTGCAGACCATTCCGATGGATGCCGAGCAGGTCCATCTCGACGGCGAGCTTCTGAACGACGTGCCGGGAATGCGCCGCAAATACGGCGCCAAGACTGCGGACGCGATCGAAGCGTTTCGCAAGCGCTGCACCGAGATGGTGTCGCCGGTCGAATATTACGAAGGCGTCGGCGCGCACGACAACGAGCACCCGTGGGCCTATCTTTCCTGCGAGGAGTTGCTCGACAAGGAAGTCGACGATCCCACGGCCAAGCGCTTCCTCAAGGTGATGGCGCGCTCCGATATCGCCACCGAGAGCCACAACACCAACGGGCTGAATGCGCTGAAGAACTTCGTGATGGATGTCGACGGCTACATCGGGCTGTATTCGATCCAGAACGGCAATGAGCAGCTGATCGAGTGTCTGCAGTCGGAAGTCAACGCGAAGATCCAGCTCAATCACCGGGTGCTCAAGGTCGGCAAGACCGAGGCGGGCCGCTACCGGCTCAACATGATGAACGGCAAGGGACCGGAGACCAAGGACTTCGATCTGGTGCTGATGTGCCTGCCGCACTCCTGGCTCGCCACCATGCGCTGGGACGGCGAGCAGCTGCGCAAGTCGATGGTCAAGCACGTCGCCTATTTCGACCGGCCCGCGCATTATCTGCGGATCTCGCTGCTGTTCGACGAGCCGTTCTGGGGCGAGAAGATCCCGGGCGCCTGGTTCATGTCGGAAGCATTCGGCGGCTGCTGCGTCTACAACGAAGGCGCGCGCCACGATGTCGGCAAGCACGGCGTGCTGAACTGGCTGATCGCCGGATCCGATGCGCTCGCGTTCGCCAATCTCGGCGATCAGGAACTGATTGATGCCGCGCTGAAGTCGCTGCCGGCTTCGCTCGGCGACGCGCGCGCGCATTTCCTGGAGGGCAAGACCCACCGCTGGCTGTCCTCGGTGAATGCGATTCCCGGCGGTCTGCCGGCGCGCGACGTCATGACAAATCACCGGCCCGAGCCGAAGCAGCATCCCGGCCTCGTCGTGGTCGGCGACTATCTGTTCGACTCGACACTGAACGGGCTGCTCGATTCCTCCGATGCTGCCACCGACATCATCGTCACCGAGATGATGCGGTTGCGCCGCGCCCGCGGCGAGGGCGGCAAGCCTTCGTCCGACAGGATCGACCGCGAATATTTCGAGAATTATCGCGGGCTCGGCCCCTATCACGAGGTCTGGAGCCAGTTCACTGATCCAGGCTACCTGACCGATCTCATCAAGATCGTGTGGGGCAGGGCCAAGGGCTACAAGCTCCTGGTCGCCGGCTCCGCCAGCGGAGAGCTGGTCGGAGCGCTGCGCGATCGCGGAATAGATGCATGGGGCATCGAGAACAACCGTACGATCCACGCCAGGACCCCGAAGGCGCTGAAGAAATTCAACAAGCTTGGATCGATCGTCGATATGCCGTTCAAGGACGGGGAATTCGACTTCGTGTTCGAAACCAGCCTGTGCCATGTCGGGGAAAAGCAGGTGCCCCGCGCGATTCGCGAATTGAACCGCGTGACGAAGACCGGCCTGGTGTTCGGTTCGGTGACGTCGGATATGGCGCCGGCGCTGATCGATCGCTACGACCTGCTGCGCGGGGTCAAGAAGCTCGGCACCTGGTGGGAGTGGTCGGAATTGTTCTTCTCCAACGGGTTCGACCTGTCGATGCACCGCCGCGACACTACGGACGCGCTCTGGGCGGCGACGCTGGCCGCCAACAAGGGACCCGGCCAGTGGTATGCGGATTCCGACAGCCTGCGCTACTCGTTCTTTGACAAGGTTGCCGCCGACGACGATTAGTTGACGGCGCGTATTCTGGTCGCAAGACCGGTGCTCACTTTTGCCAAAGGCGCGGTCGGCGCTCGCCGGTCCTCCAATTATTTTGCCGAACGCATTCCGATCGCATAGGATTGCGGGCGGTGGTTCTCCGGGGCCGCCGTCTTCGATTTTGCGGTCATGCCGGCCGTGCAGCATCGGTTGGTTTTATGGCGCCCAAGCCTCCTTCATCGGACGATCGGAACCCTGCTTCCGCTGACAACCCGGCCGCGCCGGAGCTCGACGAGAAGCTGGTGGCGGGCGCCGGGCTTGCGAATCGTCCCGTCGGCGACAAGGCGGCCAAGCCGCCGGAACCCGATGACGAGGATGACGAGATCGAGATCGACGATGACGACGATGAGGATCTCGTCGTCTTTACGGCGAAGGAAGCCGCCGGTGCGCTGGCGACGATCTATGCGTTCATCCAGCCGTTCCTGAAGAACTACAAGAAAATGCTGGCGATCGTCGGCTTCGGCGTCGTGGTCGAGACGCTGTTCAACGTCATCATGCCGCTGAGCCTGAAATTCCTGATCGACGACGCGCTCGGCGAGGAGGATTTCCATGCACTCTACATCATCCTCGGCGTGCTCGCGGCGGCCGGCATCGTCACCTCGATCGTCGCGGTATGGTATGAGCGCTGGGACGCCCGGCTCGCGTCCTCCGTCATATCGGACGTGCGCTCCCGCCTGTTCGAGCACGTGCAGGATTTGCCGGCGTCCTATTTCGCCCGCACCAGGCGCGGCGAGATTCTGTCGCGCTTTTCCATCGACCTTTCGGCCTTCGAGGGATCGATCAAGAGTTTTGCCAACAGCGCGGCGTTGCCGTTCCTGGAACTGATCGCCGGCATCATCCTGATGCTGTTTTTGAACTGGCAGCTCGCCGTGGTGTCGCTGCTGGTGTTTCCGATAACGCTGATCGGTCCGCGGATCCTGACGCCGAAAGCGGTGCAGGCGAATTACGAGCAGAAGCTTCACGAATCCTCGCTGCTCGGCATGGTGCAGGAAAACGTCGCCGCGCAGGCGGTGGTCAAGGCATTCAGTCTGCAGCGCCGGGCCTTCGGCTGGTTCACCATGCGGAACCACGACGTTCGCAACAAGACTGCGTCCGCGGTGTTCCTTTCGACCATGGTCGAGCGCTCGGTCACGATTGCGGTGCTGTTGCTGCACCTCGTGGTGCTCGCGATCGGCGCCTATCTCGCTACCAAGGGCCAGATCACCGTCGGAACCTTCGTCACCTTCGAGAGCGCGTTCTGGGAGGTGTCCTACAACATCGCCCATCTCATGCATTTCATTCCGGTGTCGATCCAGTCGGCGGCGGCGGTGCGTCACATTCAGGAACTGCTCGATGAGCCGATCCGCGGCGGTGCCGACCGCCCGGGCGCGCCCGAACTGCCGCGCATCACCAACGACATCACCTTCGACCGTGTGTCGTTCAAGTATGAAGGCACCGATACGCCGGTGCTCGACAATCTCAGTCTCAAGCTCAATGTCGGCAAGACCATCGCCATCGTCGGCCCGAGCGGCTCCGGCAAGAGCACGCTGCTGAACCTGATTCTTCGCCTCTACACTCCGGACGAAGGGCGCGTGACCATCGACGGCGTCGATATCCGAAGGGTGACCCGCGAGTCCCTGCGCAGGAGCATGGCGGTGGTGTTCCAGGAGAACATGCTGTTCAACATGTCGATCCGGGAAAACATCCGGCTCGGCAAGGAGGGCGCCACCGACGCGGAGGTCGAGGAGGCGGCGCGCAAGGCCGAAATCCACCGCTACATCATGAGCCTGCCGGACAAATACGATACCCAGGTCGGCGAGCGCGGCGATACCCTGTCGGGCGGCCAGCGCCAGCGCATCGCGATCGCCCGCGCCATCGTGCGCGATCCTTCGGTGCTGCTGCTCGACGAGGCGACCTCGGCGCTCGACCAGACCACGGAAGCCGCGATCAACAAGACGCTGTTGAAGCTCGCCAAGGGCCGCACCATGATCTTCTCGACCCATCGGCTCACCTCGGTGGTCGAGATGGACGAGATCATCGTGATATCCGGCGGCAAGGCGATCGAACGCGGCTCGCACGAAAAGCTGCTCGCCGCCAACGGCGTCTATCGAAGGCTGTGGGACGATCAGAGCCACAAGCCGCATCACGCGGCCGATCGGCCCGATGACGATGATGACGACGACGATGAAGATTGAACCGGCGAAAGCCGACAGATCGAACCGGCGCCTCGGCTAAAATCGATTGACGTCAGGCCGTCTTACGCGAGACTTCCGTGTTCCGGAGGCGCCGCCGGTTTGGCGGCCAGGCTTCGCGGCGTCGATCCGGCCGCAAACCGCTTGCGGATCGATCGCCACCTGCCCAGCGACAACCGTGCGATGAAGCGTGCCCAGCGCTTGGCCCGCCAGGACAGGCCGTTGTCGATCGACAGCGAACGCAGGTGGTAGGCCTTCGCCAGGCACCGCGCCTCGCACGCCGTCTTTTCCGGATCGCTGTAGAACTCCGCGATCTTGCCGGCGGCCATGCCGTCGGTCGCCAGCCATTGCGGGATGTAGACGTTGCACAGACGCCCAACGTCGGTGAAGACCTTGGTGGTGCCGGTGCCCGCCGCTGGGCAGGAGGTCGAGAATGCGTCGCCAACCAGCACGATTCCCGGCTGAAGGTAGCCATCGGTGACGAACAGATCGGCGGGCCGGATCTTGACCGGGCCGCTCACCTTGAAATCGCCCATCATGCGCTGCAGGCGCGGCATAAGTGCGCGCATGGTTTCTTCCGGCGCCTGCTTGAACCGCTGCAGCCACGGGTCGGTCATCTCGCGGTACACCATGAAATTGGCGCGCATCTTGCCGCCGATCGGAAACAGCGAGAGGTAGGCCATGCGCGCGCTCGAGCGCTTCGGCCAATAGGTCAATGCCGGGAAGCTGAACGCCGCGCGGCCGACCGGCTCGACATCGAAGCCGAGCGTGATCGAATGGCATTCGCTGATGACGCGGCGCCTGATGCCGAGGGTATGACGAAGGCCGACGTTGAGGCCGTTCGCGAGCACCACCAGCCGCGCCGAGATTTCCTCACCGTTGGACAACACGAGTTTCTGCCGCTCCGGGCCGTTGGCAATGCTGGAAGCCTTGGCGTGAATCGTCGCGACGCCTTGCGGAATCTGCCCGCGCACGGTGTTGACGAGGGTGTCGTACATGATGCCGTGCTGGTCGCTGGCCTTGCTGGCGACGACGTAGCCGAAGCGCGCTTCCCACACTTCGCCATCGAGCGTGGTGGCCCGCAAGGTCGCATCCGCAAGACCGGTCTTGCGCAGCAGGTCGAGCTGCTCGCCGCCGAGTTTTTCGCAGCGCAGTTCCGGCGGATAGACGGTGTGAGGGTCGATCAGGACCGCCGGGATACCCGCGCGTCCGAGCATCGCCGCGGCCGTGGAACCGGCGAGGCCGCCACCGACGATTGCAACATCCGTGTACCGCATGCATCTGCCCCGGATCCGAAGGCCTATCCATGCGCCGCAAAAGGCAAACAAAGCCTGAAAGAAAAGGCCCGAATAGGCGCGGTGCCGGTTCCCGACTTAACTCAAAAGCAATCAGGGGCGGACAAGATCGCGCCGCGCGCGGCCCCTCGAAGCATTGGTCCGATGATTTCGGTAACGATTGATTCACCTAACCCTGGCATCGGCCCGCAATGGGACGATCTCGTCCGGCGTGCGAACTCGAACGTCTTCATGAACCCCGCCGCGTTGACAGCGGCCGCCGAGCTGAACTTCGCCAGGATCCAGGTGTTGCTGGCCTGGGAGGAGGGCGGGGGCGCGCGCAAGCTGGTTGGCGTCTGGGCGCTGCAATTGCGCCGGCCCGTGCCATTCTGGCCCATGCTGCTCGAAGCGCTGCCCTACAACTACGCCTTCCTTTCCAGCCCCGTCGTCGATCCCGCCTGCGTCGACGAGGTGATCGCGGCGTTCTTCGCGGCGATCGAGAAAAGCCCGTCGCTGCCGAAGGTGCTCAGCCTGCCGTCGCTGGACGCGGAGTGTCCGAGCTATCCCGCGATATCGAGGGAACTGGCCAGGCGCGCCATCGAGCCCCTGATGCTTTCGGAAGATGCCCGGCCGTTCGTGACCCGGGAGTTCGGCGTCAAGCGATCCGGCTCCACGCGCAAGAAGCTGCGGCAGGAGTGGAAGAGATTGTCGGCGCTCGGCACCGTCGACGTCGTGAACGATCGAACGCTCGATGGCGCGCGGCAAGCCTTCGAAAGCTTTCTGGTGCTGGAAAAGGCCAGCTGGAAAGGCGACCGGGGCACCGCGCTGCTGTCCGATTCCAACGACGCCGCCTTCGTCCGGCGGATGTTTCAGGACCTGGCGGCGCAGGGCAACGCTTCGGTCGCGCTGCTGCGGGTCGATGGCGAGCCTATTTCCGCCCAGGTGCTGATGTATTGCGGCGCCACGGCCTATACATGGAAAACCGCGTTCGACGCGCATTACGGCAAGTATTCGCCGGGCGCGTTGCTGATCGACAAGATTACCGACGAGCTCTTTGCCGGGCCGGATATCACGGCGATCAATTCCTGCGCCATTGAAGCAAGCTTCATGGGACAATTGTGGGCCGGGCGGCGTGTGATGGTCGATATGCTCCTGGACATCGGGCCGGGCAAATCGCTCGGCTACCGAATGGAGGCCGGCCGGCAACTCGGATATCAGCATCTGCGGAGCCTGCGGGACCGGTTGCGGCACTGGCTTTCGCCGGGAACTCCGAAGAAACCGGCCATGGCCGCGCCCCATTGAGGGCGGGAACGCCTATATTACCCGGATAATATCTAGATTCGGCGGATTTCTCGCCGATTGCGGTCGGGCCGGGGAGCAGGGTGACCCGAAGACTGCGATAGATTCGCTGTGCCAGGGACCCCTGAAGAGCGATTCAGGCACGCGTTGAAATGCGCGCGCATGTCGATTATGCAGATGGCAGAGGGGTTTCTTTCGCTGTCGTTTCGCCTTGACTTGGCTATCCACCGCCGATAAAACCCGCGCACTTAACGACAGGCGGTGAGCGACGCCAGAGTCGGAACGGATCACCCACTCAATCCTTCGGGAACGGGACGGGCACCAACCTCGACGAATGCCGCTCAAACGCTGTCGATTATAGCTAGGCACTGCCAGGACGATCTTGGTTCTCTAGAGCAAGTCCTCTTGAGATTAATTTCGGATGCATGACCTCGGTAGCCGACTGAACAGCGCGAGCTGATCGGTTACGACCGCGGTCCTCTGTGGCGTCGAAGCGCTTTCCGCTCAGCAATGAGCAGTTGGCGCGATTTCGCTTTGCGCGGTTGTTTCCGCGTCGTGCGGCCGGACGGGACCGGATGTCCCGAATGAATTTGCGGAGCCAACCATGGTTCCGCGCGAACTAAAGGGTGAAGGCTGACATGCCGACGATCAACCAGCTGATCGCAAGTCCGCGGACGGTACAGAAGTCGCGCAAGAAGGTGCCCGCGCTGCAGCAGTCGCCGCAGAAGCGCGGCGTTTGCACGCGCGTCTACACCACGACCCCGAAGAAGCCGAACTCGGCGCTTCGTAAGGTCGCCAAGGTGCGCCTGACCAACGGCTTCGAGGTCATCGGCTACATCCCGGGTGAAGGCCATAACCTTCAGGAGCACTCGGTGGTCATGATCCGCGGCGGCCGCGTCAAGGATTTGCCCGGCGTGCGCTACCACATTCTCCGCGGCGTCCTCGATACCCAGGGCGTCAAGAACCGTAAGCAGCGTCGTTCGAAGTACGGCGCGAAGCGTCCGAAATAATCGGGAACAGACCAGATGTCTCGTCGCCATTCTGCTGAAAAGCGTGAAGTGAACCCGGATCCGAAGTTCGGGAACATCATCATCACGAAGTTCATGAATTCGATCATGTATGACGGCAAGAAGTCTGCCGCCGAGAGCATCGTCTATGGCGCGCTCGAAATGATCGAGACCAAGACCAAGCAGGGACCGCTGCCGGTTTTCGAGCAGGCTCTGGAAAACGTGATGCCGACCATCGAAGTGCGGTCGCGCCGCGTCGGCGGCGCCACCTATCAGGTGCCGGTGGAAGTGCGTTCGGTGCGCCGTCAGGCGCTCGGAATTCGCTGGATCATCACGGCGGCGCGCGAGCGCAACGAAAAGACGATGACGGAGCGGCTCTCGGCCGAGCTGCTCGACGCGTCGAATGGCAGGGGGAACGCCGTCAAGAAGCGTGAAGACGTGCACCGGATGGCGGAAGCCAACCGTGCCTTCTCGCACTATCGCTGGTAACGGCGAAACAACGGATTTTAAGGAACACCCCATGCCCCGCGTTCATGCCATAGAGAACTACCGCAACTTCGGTATCATGGCGCATATCGATGCCGGCAAGACCACGACCACCGAGCGCATTCTCTATTATACCGGCAAGAGCCACAAAATCGGCGAAGTGCACGAAGGTGCCGCGACGATGGACTGGATGGAGCAGGAGCAGGAGCGCGGCATCACCATTACGTCGGCCGCCACCACCGCGTTCTGGAACGGCAAGCGCCTCAACATCATCGACACCCCCGGCCATGTCGACTTCACCATTGAAGTCGAGCGCTCGCTGCGCGTGCTCGACGGCGCGGTATGCGTGCTCGATTCGAACCAGGGCGTTGAGCCGCAGACCGAGACCGTCTGGCGCCAGGGCGACAAGTACAAGGTTCCGCGCATCGTCTTCGCCAACAAGATGGATAAGACCGGCGCCGACTTCTACAAATGCCTCGACGATATCGTCGACCGTCTCGGCGCCAAGCCGATTGCGATCCAGCTGCCGATCGGCGCGGAGAACAACTTCAAGGGCCTGGTCGATCTGGTCCGCATGAAGGGCGTGATCTGGGAAGACGAGGCGCTCGGCGCCAACTTCAAGGACATCGATATTCCCGCCGACCTCGCCGACAAGGCGAAGGAATACCGCGAGAAGATGCTGGAAGCCGCCGTCGAGCTCGATGACGACGCGCTGGCCGCCTATCTCGACGGCAAGGAGCCCGACGAGGCGACGCTGAAGCGGCTGATCCGCAAGGCGGTGCTGACCGGCGCGTTCTTCCCGGTGCTGTGCGGCTCGGCCTTCAAGAACAAGGGCGTCCAGCCGCTGCTCGACGCGGTCGTGGATTATCTGCCGTCGCCGGTCGACGTGCCCGCCATCAAGGGCGTCGATGAAGACGGCAACGAAGTCGTTCGCCTGCCGAACGACGCGGAGCCGCTGGCGCTGCTCGCGTTCAAGATCATGGACGACCCCTTCGTCGGCACCATCACCTTCTGCCGCATCTATTCCGGCACGCTGCTTTCGGGCACCGGCGTCGTCAACTCGACGCGCGACCGCAAGGAGCGTATCGGCCGCATGCTCTTGATGCATGCCAACAACCGCGAAGACATCAAGGAGGCCTACGCCGGCGACATCGTCGCGCTGGCTGGCCTGAAGGAAGCCCGCACCGGCGACACGCTGTGCGATTCGAACAAGCCGGTGATTCTGGAAAAGATGGAATTCCCCGAGCCGGTCATCGAGATCGCGATCGAGCCGAAGTCGAAGGCCGACCAGGAAAAACTCGGCGTCGCGCTGGCGAAGCTCGCCGCCGAAGATCCGTCATTCCGGGTTTCGACCGACCTGGAATCCGGCCAGACCATCCTCAAGGGCATGGGCGAACTCCATCTCGACATCAAGGTCGACATCCTGCGCCGTACCTACAAGGTCGACGCCAACATCGGCGCGCCGCAGGTGGCGTTCCGTGAGCGCGTCACCAAGCGTGCGGAAGTGGATTACACCCACAAGAAGCAGACCGGCGGTACCGGCCAGTTCGCGCGGGTCAAGTTCATCGTCGAGCCCAACGAGCCGGGCAAGGGATTCGAATTCGAATCCAAGATCGTCGGCGGCGCGGTGCCGAAGGAATACATCCCCGGCGTCGAAAAGGGCCTCAACAGCGTGCTGACCTCGGGCGTGGTCGCCGGCTTCCCGGTGGTCGACGTCAAGGTCCAGCTGGTGGACGGCGCCTACCACGACGTCGACTCCTCGGCGCTGGCCTTCGAAATCGCGTCGCGCGCGGCGTTCCGCGACGCGCTGCAAAAGGGCAAGTCGGTCCTGCTCGAGCCGATCATGAAGGTCGAAGTCGTGACCCCGGAAGACTACACCGGCTCGGTTATCGGCGACCTCAACTCGCGGCGCGGCCAGATCCAGGGTCAAGACATGCGCGGCAACGCCAACGTCATCAATGCGATGGTGCCGCTCATGAACATGTTCGGTTACGTGAATAACCTGCGCTCGATGAGCCAGGGCCGCGCGACCTTTACGATGCAGTTCGATCACTACGCGGAAGCGCCGGCGAACGTGTCGGCGGAAGTCCAAAAGAAGTTTGCCTGATTGTCGTTGACGGCAGTTAACGACTGAACGGAGAGTCAAATGGCCAAAGCAAAGTTTGAACGTACTAAACCGCACTGCAACATCGGCACCATCGGTCACGTCGACCACGGCAAGACGTCGCTGACGGCGGCGATCACCAAGGTGCTGGCGGAAACCGGCGGTGCGACGTTCACCGCGTACGACCAGATCGACAAGGCGCCGGAAGAGAAGGCGCGCGGCATCACAATCTCGACCGCACACGTCGAATACGAGACCAAGAACCGGCATTACGCCCACGTCGACTGTCCGGGCCACGCCGACTACGTCAAGAACATGATCACCGGTGCGGCGCAGATGGACGGCGCGATCCTGGTGGTGTCCGCGGCCGACGGCCCGATGCCGCAGACCCGCGAGCACATCCTGCTGGCCAAGCAGGTCGGCGTTCCCGCGATGGTCGTGTTCCTCAACAAGTGCGACATGGTCGACGATCCGGAACTGCTCGAACTGGTTGAGCTGGAAGTCCGCGAACTGCTGTCGAAGTACGATTTTCCCGGCGACAAGATCCCGATCATCAAGGGATCGGCGCTGGCGGCGCTGGAAGACAAGGACAAGAAGCTCGGTCACGACGCCGTGCTGGAACTGATGGCGGCGGTCGACAGCTATATTCCGCAGCCGGAGCGTCCGGTCGACCAGCCATTCCTGATGCCGGTGGAAGACGTGTTCTCGATCTCGGGCCGCGGCACGGTGGTGACCGGTCGCGTCGAGCGCGGCATCATCAAGGTCGGCGAAGAAATCGAGATCGTCGGTCTGCGCGATACCCAGAAGACCATCGTCACCGGCGTGGAAATGTTCCGCAAGCTGCTCGACCAGGGCCAGGCCGGCGACAACATCGGCGCGCTGCTGCGCGGCACCAAGCGCGAGGAAGTCGAGCGCGGTCAGGTGCTGTGCAAGCCGGGTTCGGTGAAGCCGCACACCAAGTTCAAGGCTTCGGCCTACATCCTCACCAAGGAGGAGGGCGGCCGTCACACTCCGTTCTTCACCAACTACCGGCCTCAGTTCTACTTCCGCACCACCGACGTGACCGGTGTCGTGCATCTGCCGGAAGGCACCGAGATGGTGATGCCGGGCGACAACATTTCGATGGAAGTGCACCTGATCGTGCCGATCGCGATGGAACAGAACCTGCGCTTCGCGATCCGCGAAGGCGGCCGCACCGTCGGTGCCGGCGTCGTCGCAAGCATCATCGAGTAAGCGAATAAGGAATGGCGAATAGCGAATGGTTTAAGTCCACTCGCTATTCGCTACTCACCACTCGCTACGACAAAGAAAGACATCGGCAATGAACGGCCAGAATATCCGCATCCGTCTCAAGGCGTTCGACCATCGAATTCTCGATTCGTCGACGCGTGAGATCGTGAACACGGCGAAACGGACCGGTGCTCAGGTTCGCGGACCCATTCCGCTGCCCACCCGCATCGAGAAGTTCACCGTCAACCGTTCGCCGCACGTCGATAAGAAGAGCCGCGAGCAATTCGAGATGCGCACGCACAAGCGTCTTCTCGACATTGTCGATCCGACTCCGCAGACCGTCGATGCTTTGATGAAGCTCGATCTGGCCGCCGGCGTCGACGTCGAAATCAAGCTCTAAGGTTTTTGGATCCCGTCCGAAGTTAGCGGACAGAAAGAACAGGAAGCACGCCGATGCGCTCCGGAGTGATCGCACAAAAGGTCGGGATGACGCGGGTCTTTACGGAGACCGGCGAGCATATCCCTGTGACCGTGCTGAAGCTGGGCAATTGCCAGGTGTTGGGCCACCGCACGACCGATAAGAACGGTTATGTCGCGCTGCAGCTCGGCTCGGGCACCCGCAAGACGGTCTATCTGCCGAAGGCGGAGCGCGGCCAGTTCGCGGTCTCCAAGGTCGAGCCCAAGCGGAAGGTCGCCGAGTTCCGCGTGTCGCAGGACGCGCTGATCCCGGTCGGCGCCGAGATTCAGGCAGACCATTTCGTGGTCGGCCAGTTCGTCGACGTCACCGGCACTTCGGTCGGTAAGGGTTTTGCCGGCGGCATGAAGCGCTGGAATTTCGGCGGCTTGCGCGCCACCCACGGTGTCTCGGTTTCGCATCGTTCGATCGGTTCGACCGGCGGACGCCAGGATCCCGGCAAGACCTTCAAGAACAAGAAGATGCCCGGTCACATGGGTGTCGATCGTATCACTACGCTCAATCTGCGCGTCGTGCAGACCGACGTCGAGCGCGGCCTGATCCTCGTCGAGGGCGCCGTTCCCGGCTCCAAGGGCGGATGGATCGCGGTGCGCGATGCAGTGAAGAAGCCGCTGCCGAAGGATGCTCCGAAGCCCGGCAAGTTCAAGGTCGTGGGCGGCGAGCAGGCTGCGGAAGCGCCGGCCGAGCAGGAGGGCGTGTGAGATGGAATTGAAAGTCACGACGCTTGAAGGCAAGGCGGCCGGTTCGGTTCAGCTGTCGGACGAGATCTTCGGTCTCGAACCGCGCAAGGACATCATCCAGCGCTGTGTGCAGTGGCAGCTCAACAAGCGGCAGGCCGGCACCCACAAGGCCCAGGGCCGCGCCGATGTCTGGCGCACCGGCAAGAAGATGTACAAGCAGAAGGGCACCGGCGGTGCCCGTCACGGCTCGGCCCGCGTGCCGCAGTTCCGCGGCGGCGGCCGTGCCTTCGGTCCGGTGGTTCGTTCCCACGCCACCGACCTGCCGAAGAAGGTTCGCGCGCTCGCGCTCAAGCATGCGCTGTCGGCCAAGGCCAAAGACGGCGGCCTGATCGTGATCGAATCGGCGACGCTGGAGGCCGCCAAGACCAAGGCGCTGATCGGGCATTTCTCGGGTCTCGGCCTGACCAATGCGCTGATCATCGACGGCGCCCAGGTTCATGACGGCTTCGCCATCGCCGCCCGCAACATTCCGAACATCGACGTGCTGCCGGTCCAGGGCATCAACGTCTATGACATTCTGCGTCGTCAGAAGCTGGTGCTGACCAAAGCGGCGCTCGATGCGTTGGAGGCGCGCTTCAAATGAAGAATATCGATCCGCGCCACTACGACATCATCGTCTCGCCGGTCGTGACCGAAAAGGCGACCATGGCGTCCGAGCACAACAAGGTGGTGTTCAAGGTCGCGGCCAAGGCGACCAAGCCGCAAATCAAGGAAGCCGTCGAGAAGCTGTTCGACGTCAAGGTCAAGAGCGTGAACACGCTGGTGCGCAAGGGCAAGACCAAGGTCTTCCGCGGCACCTTCGGTTCGCAGTCGGACGTGAAGCGTGCGATCGTGACCCTCGAAGAGGGCCACCGCATCGACGTCACCACCGGGCTATAAGGCGATACGACGATGGCATTGAAAAAATTCAACCCCACGACGCCGGGCCAGCGCCAGCTGGTGATGGTCGATCGTTCGGCGCTCTACAAGGGCAAGCCGGTCAAGTCGCTGACCGAGGGCAAGCAGTCCTCGGGCGGCCGCAACAACACCGGCCGCATGGTCGTGCGTTTCCGCGGCGGCGGCCACAAGCAGTCCTATCGCATCGTCGACTTCAAGCGCACCAAGGTCGACATGCCGGCGACGGTCGAGCGGCTGGAATACGATCCGAACCGCACCGCCTTCATCGCGCTCTTGAAGTACACCGACGGCACCCAGTCCTACATCCTGGCCCCGCAGCGCCTGGCAGTCGGCGACACCGTGATCGCCGGCAGTTATGTCGACGTGAAGCCGGGCAACGTCATGCCGCTCGGCAACATGCCGATCGGCACCATCGTGCACAATGTCGAACTGAAGATCGGTAAGGGCGGCCAGATCGCGCGTTCGGCCGGCACCTATGCGCAGCTCGTCGGCCGCGACCATGATTACGTGATCGTCCGCCTCAATTCGGGCGAACAGCGCCTGGTTCACGGCCGCTGCACCGGCACCATCGGCGCAGTGTCGAATCCGGACCACATGAACATCTCGATCGGCAAGGCCGGTCGCAACCGCTGGCTCGGACGCAAGCCGCATAACCGCGGCGTCTCCATGAACCCGGTCGACCATCCGCACGGCGGCGGCGAAGGCCGCACCTCGGGCGGCCGTCACCCGGTGACCCCGTGGGGCAAGCCGACCAAGGGCAAGAAGACCCGCAGCAACAAGTCGACCAACAGATTCATTCTCATCAGCCGCCACAAGCGGAAGAAGTAAGGAACGCCGGACATGGTTCGTTCAGTCTGGAAAGGCCCGTTCGTCGAAGGCTCTCTGCTCAAGAAAGCAGATGCCGCTCGCGCGTCCGGCCGTCATGACGTGATCAAGATCTGGAGCCGCCGCTCGACCATCCTGCCGCAGTTCGTCGGCCTGGTGTTCGGCGTCTACAACGGCCAGAAGCATGTGCCGGTATCGGTCAACGAGGAAATGGTGGGCCACAAGTTCGGCGAGTTCTCGCCGACCCGGACCTTCCACGGCCATTCTGGCGACAAGAAAGCCAAGAAGGCTTGAGGATTGAGCGATGAGCAAACCTAAGCGCGAACGGAGCCTCCCGGACAACGAGGCCAAGGCGATCGCCCGAATGCTGCGGGTGAGCCCGCAGAAGCTTAACCTGGTCGCGCAGCTGATCCGCGGCCGGAAGGCTTCGGCTGCGCTCGCGGACCTGCAGTTCTCGCGCAAGCGGATCGCGGTCGACGTCAAGAAGTGCCTGGAATCGGCGATCGCCAACGCCGAGAACAACCACGATCTCGAAGTTGACGATCTGATCGTCGCCGAGGCGCATGTCGGCAACGGCATCGTGATGAAGCGTTTCGCACCGCGCGGCCGTGGCCGCTCGGGCCGTGTATTCAAACCGTTCTCGCAGCTGACGATCGTCGTTCGTCAGGTCGAGGCCGAGGCTAGCGCTTAAAGAGCGCAGGAGAGAACGATGGGTCAAAAAATCAATCCAATCGGACTTCGTCTCGGCATCAACCGGACGTGGGATTCCCGTTGGTTCGCCGGCAAGAACGAATACGGCAAGCTGCTGCACGAGGATGTCAAAATCCGCGAGATCCTGCACAAGGAGCTCAAGCAGGCGGCGGTCGCCAGGATCGTGATCGAGCGTCCGCACAAGAAGTGCCGCGTGACGATCCACTCGGCGCGTCCCGGCGTCGTGATCGGCAAGAAGGGCGCCGACATCGACAAGCTGCGCAAGCGGGTTGCCGACATCACCGCCTCCGACGTCGTCATCAACATCGTCGAAATCCGCAAGCCGGAGCTCGACGCTACGCTGGTCGCCGAATCGATCGCGCAGCAGCTCGAACGCCGCGTCGCGTTCCGCCGCGCCATGAAGCGCGCGGTGCAGTCGGCGATGCGTCTCGGCGCCGAAGGCATTCGTATCAACTGCTCGGGCCGTCTCGGCGGCGCCGAAATCGCGCGCATGGAATGGTATCGCGAAGGCCGCGTGCCGCTGCACACGCTGCGCGCCGACATCGATTACGGCGTGGCGACCGCGTTCACCACGTTCGGAACCTGCGGCGTCAAGGTCTGGATCTTCAAGGGTGAAATCCTCGAACACGACCCGATGGCCCAGGACAAGAAGATGGCCGAAGGCGACACTTCGCGGCCGCGTCGCGACGCTGCCTGAGCGAAACAGAGAAGGTTTGAGGGCGTAAGCCATGATGCAACCAAAGAAGACGAAGTTCCGGAAGGCGCATAAGGGCCGTATCCACGGCGTTGCGACTTCGGGCGCGACGTTGTCGTTCGGTCAGTTCGGCCTGAAGGCGATGGCGCCAGAGCGCCTCACCGCCCGCCAGATCGAAGCCGCGCGCCGCGCGCTCACCCGTCACATGAAGCGCGCCGGCCGCGTCTGGATCCGGATCTTCCCGGACCTGCCGGTGTCGAAGAAGCCTGCCGAAGTCCGCATGGGCTCCGGCAAGGGTACTCCGGAATTGTGGGTGGCGCGGGTCAAGCCCGGCCGCGTGATTTTCGAGATCGACGGCGTGAACGTGCAGACCGCCAAGGAAGCGCTGTCGCTCGCCGCCGCCAAGTTGCCGATCAAGACGCGCTTCGTCGCGCGCATTGCGGAGTAGGGACGCTGGCCATGGCCGAGATGAAGACTGCCGATATCCGCGCAATGAGCCCCGATCAGATGGACGACGCCGTCCTCAATCTGAAGAAGGAGCGCTTCAATCTGCGTTTCCAGCGCGCCACCGGGCAGCTGGAGAACACCTCGCGGCTGCGTGAAGCCCGCCGCGACATCGCCCGTATCAAGACCATCGCCGCGCAGAAGCGCGACGCGAAGAAGTAAGGGGCCGACATGCCGAAACGTACACTTCAGGGCGTGGTCGTCAGCGACAAGCAAGCCAAGACGGTTGTGGTGCGCGTCGATCGCCGCTTCACCCACCCGATCTACAAGAAGACGATCCGCCGCTCGAAAAACTATCACGCGCACGACGAGAACAACGAGTTCAAGCCGGGCGACATGGTGTGGATCGAGGAGAGCAAGCCGATCTCGAAGTTGAAGCGCTGGACTGTGGTCCGGGGCGAACAGAAGAAAACGGCCTGAGGTCAACGGCTTAGCCGCAAGACTTCAGGAAAATTTTAAGCGCTGATAAGCGCATCAGAAAGAGGACGAGGTGCATCAATGATTCAGATGCAGACCAACCTCGACGTGGCCGATAATTCAGGCGCACGCCGTGTCATGTGCATCAAGGTGCTTGGGGGCTCCAAGCGCCGCTATGCCACCGTGGGCGACGTTATTGTCGTGTCGATCAAGGAAGCGATTCCGCGCGGCAAGGTGAAGAAGGGCGACGTCATGAAGGCCGTCGTGGTGCGGGTCCGCAAGGACATCCGCCGCGCCGACGGCTCCGTCATCCGCTTCGACCGCAACGCCGCCGTGCTGATCAACAATCAGTCGGAGCCGGTCGGCACCCGTATCTTCGGGCCCGTGCCGCGCGAACTGCGCGCCAAGAACCACATGAAGATCATTTCGCTTGCGCCGGAGGTGCTGTGATGGCTGCCAAGATCCGGAAGGGTGACAAGGTCATCGTGCTGACCGGCCGCGACAAGGGTCGCACCGGCGAGGTGTTCGAGGTGCGTCCTGACGACAACAAGGCGCTGGTCCGCGGGATCAACCTCGTGAAGCGTCACCAGAAGCAGACCCAGGCGCAGGAGGGCGGCATCATCTCGAAGGAGGCGCCGATCCACCTGTCCAACATCGCGATCGTCGGCAAGGACGGCAAGCCGACCCGCGTGGGTTTCAAGATTCAGGCCGATGGCAAGAAGGTACGCGTTGCCAAGAGCTCGGGAGCAGAGATCGATGGCTGAGACCGCATACACCCCGCGCCTGCGCGCGGAATACGACAAGAGCATCCGCGGCAAGCTGACCGAGCAGTTCGGCTATGCCAACGTCATGCAGGTGCCGCGCCTGGACAAGGTCGTGCTCAACATGGGCGTCGGCGAGGCGGTCAACGACCGCAAGAAGGCCGAGCTCGCTGCGGCCGACCTCGCGCTGATCGCTGGCCAGAAGCCGGTCGTGACCTATTCGCGGGTCGCGATCGCGACCTTCAAGCTGCGCGAGAACCAGCCGATCGGCGCCAAGGTGACGCTGCGCAAGGCCAAGATGTACGAATTCATCGACCGCCTGATCAACGTGGCGCTGCCGCGCGTGCGCGACTTCCGCGGCCTCAACCCGAAGAGCTTCGACGGCCGCGGCAACTATTCGCTCGGCATCAAGGAACACATCATTTTCCCCGAAATCGACTTCGACAAGATGGGGGAAACATGGGGCATGGACGTCACGGTGTGCACCACCGCGCGCACCGACGACGAAGCGCGTGCCTTGTTGACCGCATTCAATTTCCCGTTCCGGCAGTGAGACGCTGACAAGCCTCTCAAACGCGGAAACCCAGGAGCCAAGCATGGCAAAGAAGAGTTCGATCGAGAAGAACAACCGCCGCAAGCGGATGACCAAGAACGCAGCGCCCCGGCGCGCGAAGCTCAAGGCCATCATCGCCGACAAGACCAAGCCGATGGAAGAGCGGTTCGCGGCGACGCTGAAACTCGCCGAGATGCCGCGCAACTCGTCGGCGACTCGCATCCGCAACCGCTGCGAAATCACCGGGCGCCCGCGCTCGAACTATCGTAAGAACAAGCTTTCCCGCATCGCGCTGCGTGAACTCGGCTCCAAGGGCCTGGTTCCCGGGCTCGTGAAGTCGAGCTGGTAAGGAGGATCGGACATGTCAACGCACGATCCCATCAGCGATCTCATCACCCGCATCCGCAACGCCCAGATGCGTGCCAAGCCCAAGGTCTCGACCCCGGGCTCGAAGATGCGCGCCAACGTGCTCGAGGTGCTGAAGACCGAGGGTTACATCCGCGGCTACGCCAGCGTCGAGCATGCCAGCGGCCGCAGCGAGCTCGAGATCGAGCTGAAGTATTTCGACGGCGAGCCGGTTATTCGCGAGATCGAGCGGGTATCGAAGCCGGGGCGGCGCGTTTACGCCTCGGTCAAGAACCTGCCGCGAGTGAACAACGGTCTCGGCATTTCCGTGTTATCGACACCGAAGGGAATCATGGCTGACCACGACGCGCGCGACGCGAATGTGGGCGGCGAAGTTCTCTTCACGGTGTTCTGAGGAAGGATCAGCCATGTCACGTGTTGGCAAGCGGCCTGTAACGATCCCGTCCGGTGTGACGGCGAACGTCGAAGGGCAGACCGTCAAGATGAAGGGGCCGAAAGGCCAGCTTCAGTTCGTCGTACACGACGACGTCGAAGTGAAGTTCGAGAACGGCGCGGTCAAGGTCGCGCCGAGGTTCAAGACCAACCGCGCGCAGGCCCTGTACGGCACCGCGCGCGCCCAGGTCGCGAACCTGGTCGAGGGCGTCACCAAGGGCTTCGAGAAGAAGCTCGAGATCACCGGCGTCGGTTATCGCGCCGCGCTGCAGGGCAAGAACCTGCAGCTGGCGCTCGGCTACAGCCACGACGTGGTCTATGCGATCCCGGAAGGCATCGCGATCACGGTGCCGAAGCCGACCGAGATCATCGTCGCCGGCAACGACTCCCAGCGCGTCGGCCAGGTCGCCGCCGAGATTCGCAGCTATCGCCCGCCGGAGCCCTACAAGGGCAAGGGCGTGAAATATTCCGACGAATTTATCTTCCGCAAGGAAGGCAAGAAGAAGTAACGGAGCCGGCCATGTCGAGACTCAAGATCACGAACGACCGGCGCAAGAAGCGCGTTCGGCTGTCGTTGCGCCGGACCGCCAACGGCCGCCCGCGGCTGTCGGTGTTCCGTTCATCGAAGCACATCTACGCCCAGGTCATCGACGACCTGAAGGGCGAGACGCTGGCCTCGGCGTCTTCGCTGGAGAAGGCGATGCGCGAAACCGGCAACACCGGCGCCAACATCGACGCGGCGAAGGCCGTCGGCAAGCTGCTGGCGGAACGCGCGGTGAAGAACGGCGTCACCGAAGTGGTGTTCGACCGCGGCGGTTACCTCTATCACGGCCGCGTCAAGGCGCTTGCGGATGCGGCACGCGAAAGCGGTTTGAGCTTCTAAGGTTTGGAATTGAACGGACGAACGGACAGGGGCGGGAGCCTCTCAAGGCAAGTCTTTTAAGGATCGGAAAAACACCATGGCAGGTGAACGCGAACGCGGTGGCGGCCACAGGGGCGGCCGGGAAGAACGCGACAGCGAGTTCGTCGACAAGCTCGTCCACATCAATCGTGTGGCGAAGGTCGTCAAGGGCGGCAAGCGCTTCGGCTTTGCGGCGCTGGTCGTGATCGGCGACCAGAAGGGCCGGGTCGGATTCGGCCACGGCAAGGCGCGCGAGGTTCCCGAGGCGATCCGCAAGGCGACGGAGTCGGCCAAGCGCAACCTGACGCGCGTCGCATTGCGCGAGGGCCGCACGCTGCATCACGACATCGCCGGCCGTCACGGTGCGGGCCGGGTCTACCTGCGCGCGGCGCCGGCCGGTACCGGCATCATCGCGGGCGGTCCGATGCGCGCGGTGTTCGAAACCCTCGGCATCCAGGACGTGGTGGCGAAGTCGATCGGCTCGTCGAATCCCTACAACATGGTTCGCGCCACCTTCGACGCGCTGAAGCATCAGGATTCGCCGCGTTCGGTTGCGGCCCGCCGCAACATCAAGGTGTCCACGCTGCAGTCCCGCCGTGTCGGTGGCGACGCTGAAGCGGTCGCCGAATAACAACACGCGCGCATCACGCGCCTTTCGGAGTTAAGACGATGGCCAAGGCCGCAAAGACGATCAAGGTCGAGCAGACCGGCAGCGCGATCCGCCGCCATCACTCGCAGCGTTCGACGCTGATCGGCCTCAAGCTCAACAAGATCGGCCGGGTTGCCGAGCTGCAGGATACCCCTGAAGTTCGCGGCATGATCACCAAGGTTCAACATCTCGTCCGCATCGTCGGCGAGAAGTAAGACAGGCAAGGAGACAGGGCGATGAAGCTCAGCGATATCGCCGACAACGCCGGCTCGCGCAAGAAGCGCATGCGCGTCGGCCGTGGCATCGGTTCAGGCAAGGGCAAGACCTCGGGCCGCGGCGGCAAGGGTCAGACCGCGCGTTCGGGCGTGCGCATCAAGGGCTTCGAAGGCGGCCAGATGCCGCTGCACCGGCGCCTGCCGAAGCGCGGCTTCAACAACATCTTCCGGCTCGATTTCGCCGAGATCAACCTCGACCGACTCCAGGAGGCGATCGACGCCAAGCTGATCGACGCCAAGGACACCATCAACGTCGAATCGCTGGTCAAGGCCAAGGTCGTGCGGCGCCCCAAGGACGGCGTGCGGCTGCTCGGCCGCGGTGAACTCAAGGCCAAGCTGAATATCGAGGTTCATGGCGCTTCGAAATCCGCCATCGCGGCGGTCGAGAAAGCGGGCGGCACGGTGAAAATCCTGGCGCCGGCAAAGAAGGACGAAGGCGAGGCGGCGTAACATCTGCGTCATCGCCCGCGGAAGCGGGCGGTCCGGCATGCCGAGACGGTAGATTTTTCGAGGGCCGAGCACCAAATTAATGTCCGGCGCCTGCGCAATGTTCCGCCTTCGGAGGGACCACGGCGCAAGGGGCGCGGGAGAAAGCCAAACATGGTCTCAGCAGCGGAACAACTTGCGGCAAACCTGAACTTCTCGGCGCTCGGCAAGGCCGAAGAACTGAAGAAGCGCATCTGGTTCACACTGGGTGCGCTGCTTGTTTATCGGCTCGGCACCTACCTTCCGCTGCCCGGCATCGATCCCAACATCTGGGACCAGGTGTTCAAGTCGCAGGCCGGCGGCATTCTCGGCATGTTCAACATGTTCGCCGGCGGCGGCATCAACCGCATGGCGATCTTCGCGCTGAACATCATGCCGTATATTTCGGCCTCGATCATCATTCAGCTGCTGACCACGGTATCGCCGCAGCTCGAGGCGCTGAAGAAGGAAGGCGAGGCCGGCCGCAAGACGCTGAACCAGTACACCCGCTATCTCACGGTGATTCTCGCCGCGTTCCAATCCTACGGCATCGCCATCGGGCTTCAGGGCGCCGGCAATGTCGTCGCCGAACCCGGCCTGTTCTTTCTGATCTCGACCTCGGTCACCCTGACCGGCGGCACCATGTTCCTGATGTGGCTCGGCGAGCAGATCACCTCGCGCGGCATCGGCAACGGGATCTCGCTGATCATTCTCGCCGGCATCGTCGCCGAGTTGCCCTCGGCGCTCGCCAGCATGCTGGAATTGGGACGTCAGGGCGCGCTGTCCACCGGCCTGATCCTGGTGGTCATCGTGATGGCGGTCGCCGTGATCGCCTTCATCGTGTTCATGGAGCGTGCGCAACGCCGGCTTCTGATCCAGTATCCGAAGCGCCAGGTCGGCAACAAGATGTTCGAGGGCCAGTCCTCGCATCTGCCGCTCAAGCTCAATACCTCGGGCGTGATTCCGCCGATCTTCGCTTCCTCGCTGTTGCTGCTGCCGACCACGGTTGCCAACTTCAATGCCGGCAAGGGGCCGGAATGGTTTCAGTGGCTGAACACGCAGTTGAGCCATGGTCGTCCGCTGTTCCTGTTCCTCTACCTGGCGATGATCGTGTTCTTCGCGTTCTTCTACACCGCGATCGTATTCAACCCGACCGAGACCGCCGACAATCTCAAGAAGCATGGCGGCTTCATTCCGGGCATCCGGCCCGGCGAGCGCACCGCCGAATACATCGACTATGTGCTGTCGCGCATCACGGTGCTCGGTGCCGCCTATCTCGCGATCGTCTGCTTGATTCCCGAAATTCTGATTTCCTACGCCTCGGTGCCGTTCTATTTCGGCGGCACGTCGCTGTTGATCGTGGTCAGCGTGACCATGGATACGGTGGCGCAGGTTCAGGGCTATCTGCTCGCCCACCAGTATGAGGGGCTGATCAGGAAGTCGAAGTTGCGGGGGCGCCGCCGCTGACACCCGGATTGATGCGCCGCAATGCCTAGCCGGCGCTCATTGGGGTAGCGATGGTCTTGATTTGTAGTGAGGTGCGCGGTCAACCGCTCACCATGCCGGGGGGCGAATAAGGATGAGACTGATTCTTCTCGGGCCGCCGGGATCTGGCAAGGGAACGCAGGCCCAGCGGCTGGTTGCCCGCTACGGCATCGTGCAACTTTCCACCGGCGAAATGCTGCGCGCCGCGGTGGCGGCGCAGACGCCGGTCGGCGTCAAGGCTCAGCACATCATGGCCGCCGGCGGCCTGGTGCCGGACGAGATCGTGGTCGGAATCATTTCCGACCGGCTGGATCAGCCGGATGCGGCGAAGGGCTTCATTCTCGACGGCTTTCCGCGCACGGTGCCGCAGGCCGAAGCGCTCGACGAACTCCTGAAGAAGAAGCGCATCAAGCTCGACGCCGTGATCGAGCTGCGCGTCAACGAAAGCGCGCTGCTGCAGCGGGTCGAAACCCGGGTCGCGGAGATGCGCGCGCGCGGCGAGGACGTCCGGGCCGACGATACCCCGGAAGTGCTGACCAATCGGCTGGCGAGCTACCGTTCGCAGACGGAACCGCTGATTCACTATTACTCTGAGCGGCGCAAGCTGCTGACGGTTGACGGCATGATGACCATCGAGGCCGTCACCGGCGAGATCGACCGAATCCTGTCCGCGATCGGGGCGGTAGAGGAGGCCAAGGCCGCGAAGGCAGCCAAGAAGGCGGGCGCCAAGCGGACCGCGAAGGTGGCCAAGAAGGCCGGCCCTCCCAAGGCGGCCGGGAAAGCGGCCAAGAAAGCCGCCAAGCCGGCCGCCAAAAAGGCCACCAGGGGGACCAAGACGGCCAAAAAGGCCGCCAAGGGCTCCCGCAAGGCCTCCAAGGGGGCCAAAAAGTCGGCCCGGAAGGCGCTTGCGGGTTCCCGAACCCGTGCCGCCGGCAAGACCAGGAAAACTGCTAAAAAGGTCACGAAAAAGCGAGCTAAAGCATAGAGACGGTTGACGAAACGAAGTTGAATCCTTTAATAAGCCCGTATCCAGTCGGATAGTTTTCAGACGATGCCGGGCCCCGAGATACCCGAGGGGAAGGGCGTCGTGTTCGCGTTTGCGGACACCTGCCCGAGATAGCGAAAAACACCAGCCGTATTCCCGCGAAGGGATCGGCGACAGGAGAGAAGTCCGTGGCCCGTATTGCCGGCGTGAATATCCCGACCAACAAGCGCGTCTTGATCGCGCTCCAGTACATCCATGGCATCGGCCAGAAGAATGCCGCCGACATCATGGAGAAGGTGAAGATCCCGAATGATCGCCGCGTCAATCAGCTGAGCGATCAGGAAGTGCTGCAGATCCGTGAAGTGATCGACCGCGACTATATGGTCGAGGGCGACCTGCGTCGCGAGACCGGCATGAACATCAAGCGGCTGATGGATCTCGGCTGCTATCGCGGCCTGCGCCATCGCCGCGGATTGCCGGTGCGCGGCCAGCGCACCCACACCAATGCGCGCACGCGCAAGGGTCCGGCCAAGTCGATCGCCGGCAAGAAGAAGTAAGCGAGCGAATAGGGAGTGGCGAATAGTTTCTATTCGCTACTCGCATTTTTTCTGGTGTAGCCGCTGGCATTACGGCGGCGTTGAGATCGTAGGAAAGGTTCTGGAATGGGCAAGGATGCCACCCGCGTACGTCGCCGTGAGCGCAAGAACATTGCATCTGGCGTTGCGCACGTGAACTCGTCGTTCAACAACACGACCATCACCATCACCGACGCGCAGGGCAACACCATTGCCTGGTCGTCGGCCGGCACGATGGGCTTCAAGGGTTCGCGCAAGTCGACCCCTTACGCCGCACAGGTCGCGGCGGAAGACGTCTCCAAGAAGGCGCAGGAACACGGTATGCGCACGCTGGAGGTCGAGGTTGCCGGTCCGGGTTCGGGCCGCGAATCGGCGCTTCGCGCGCTGCAGGCCGCGGGCTTCACCGTCACCTCGATCCGCGACGTGACCACGATCCCGCACAACGGCTGCCGTCCGCGCAAGCGCCGGCGCGTTTGATTTTTACGACCGCGGGCGGCACGGCCGCCTGCGATGAACTTGCGATGTACATGACGCGGACAGATCCGCGATCTCCAACGCCAGTACTTCAGATGGCATGGGTGACACAGTGACGATCCAGAAAAATTGGCAAGAACTTATCCGGCCGAACAAGCTCCATGTGACCCCGGGCACCGACTCGAACCGTTTCGCGACGCTGGTCGCCGAGCCGCTCGAGCGCGGCTTCGGTCAGACCCTCGGTAACGCGCTGCGCCGCATCCTGTTGTCCTCGTTGCAGGGCGCCGCCGTGCAGTCGGTGCACATCGACGGCGTGCTGCACGAATTCTCCTCGATAGCGGGCGTTCGCGAGGACGTCACCGACATCGTGCTCAACATCAAGGACATCTCGATCAAGATGCAGGGCGAAGGCCCCAAGCGCATGGTCGTGAAGAAGCAGGGTCCGGGCGTCGTCACCGCCGGCGACATCCAGACCGTCGGCGACGTCGTGGTGCTCAATCCCGACCTGCAGATCTGCACCTTGGACGAGGGTGCTGAAATCCGCATGGAATTCACCGTCGCCGCCGGCAAGGGCTACGTCGCCGCCGAGCGCAACCGTCCCGAGGACGCGCCGATCGGCCTGATCCCGGTCGACAGCCTGTTCTCTCCGGTGCGCAAGGTCTCCTACAAGGTCGAGAACACCCGCGAGGGACAGATCCTCGACTACGACAAGCTGACCATGACCATCGAGACCAACGGCGCGATCACGCCCGATGACGCGGTGGCCTATGCCGCGCGCATCCTGCAGGATCAGCTCAACGTGTTCGTGAACTTCGAAGAGCCGCGCAAGGAAGTGGCGCAGGAGATCATTCCCGATCTCGCCTTCAACCCGGCGTTCCTCAAGAAGGTCGACGAGCTCGAGCTGTCGGTTCGTTCGGCGAACTGCCTGAAGAACGACAACATCGTCTACATCGGCGACCTCGTGCAGAAGTCGGAGGCGGAGATGCTCCGCACCCCGAACTTCGGCCGCAAGTCGCTGAACGAGATCAAGGAAGTGCTGGCCCAGATGGGTCTGCATCTCGGCATGGAAGTGCCGGGCTGGCCGCCGGAAAATATCGACGAGCTGGCCAAGCGCTTCGAGGATCACTACTGATTGAACGGTAATCGTGGTGGCCGGGCGAAAGCGCGGCCATTGCGTTTTTGGGCGAACGCAGGCGGCCCACCTGAGCAAATTGTCCGACGAGCCGTCGCGACAGAGCAAGTATCGAGGAATTCAACATGCGTCACGGCAAGGTTCACCGGAAGCTCAACCGCACCGCCGAGCATCGGCGTGCGATGTTCGCCAACATGTGCGCGGCGCTGATCAAGCACGAGCAGATCGTCACCACGCTGCCGAAGGCGAAGGAACTGCGTCCGATCGTCGAGAAGCTGGTCACGCTCGGCAAGAAGGGCGGCCTCGCCATGCGCCGCCAGGCGATCTCGGAGATGCGCGACCAGGATCAGGTCAAGAAGTTGTTCGACGTGCTGGCCAGCCGCTACAAGGACCGCCAGGGCGGCTACACCCGCATTATCAAGGCCGGCTTCCGCTACGGCGACAACGCGCCGATGGCCGTGATCGAATTCGTCGACCGCGACGTCGATGCCAAGGGCCTCGATTCCGGCCCGGTGCAGGAGAAGTCCGCCGAAGCGGCGTAAGTTCTCCTGAAGCGAAATTGAGAAAGCGATGCCATCCGGCATCGCTTTTTTGTTGCCTCAGTCGAAATCCTTAAAGCCCGGCTTGCCGGGCGGCCGGCGCTGCAGCCAGGCGATGTCGGGAACGGGGCGGGCGGTTTCGGGATTGGCGGCGAGCAGCGCCTCGATCTCGCGCGCGACTGCAAGCGTGGCGAGATCGCCGCCGCGGGGGCCGATGACCTGGATGCCGAACGGCAGTCCGGCGCCGTCGCGCCCCGCGGGGATTGCGACCACGGGATGCCCCACGTTGGTGACGGCATAGGCCAGCGCTAGCCAGTGGAAATAGCTTTTCGTCTTCACGCCGTCGATCTCGGCCGGATAAAGCTCCGACCACGGCCGCGGGCTGATCGTGACCGCCGGTGCCAGCACGAAATCGTGCGCGCCGAAGAAGGCTTGCCAGCGGCGATACATGTCGGTCTGCATCGACAGCGCGCGCGCCACGTCGGCTGCGGAGTAGCCGAGCCCCTCGGCGACGTTGTCGCGGATATTGGGGCCGATTTTGTCCGGGAATTTTTCCGCGAGCTCCCGGTGCCGTCCGAGGAAGGCGACGGCGCGCAGGATGCGGAATACTTCATCGGCGTTGCTGCAATCCGGGTGCGTCCATTCGACCGCGCGGAACGCCGAACCGAAGCTCGCAAGCTTCCTCCTGAACGTCTCGGCAATCGCACGCTCGGTCGGCGCGAACCCAAAATCAGTGGTCGCAGCGATGCGCAAGGCGGCCAGATCGATCCGCGGCGGATCGCGATAGGTCGCAGCGTCGGGCGAGCCGCCGGCATGCAGGATCGCCGACAAGGGATCGCGCCCGTCACGGTCCAGCATGCAGGACAGCATCAGACACGCATCGGACACGGTTCGCGCCATCGGCCCAAGCTGCGAGATCTGCAGCCAGGCCATGTTGCGGCTGTTGCTCGCGATCAGGCCGGGGGAGGGCCGAAAACCGACCACGCCGCAGAACGCGGCCGGGTTTCGCACCGATCCGCCGGTGTCCGAACCGGTCGCAAGTGGCACCATGCCGGTCGCGAGCGCCACCGCCGATCCGCCGGAGGAGCCGGCGGCAGAGCGGTCGGGGTCGAACGGATTGCCGGTCGCGCCATGCAGCGCGTTGCGGGTGTTGCCGCCAGCGCCCCATTCGGGGACGTTGGTCTTGCCGAGCACGATCGCGCCGGCGCGCTTCAGCATCGCCACGATCGCCTCGTCCTCCTTGGCGATGGTGTCGGCGAACAGCACGCTGCCGAAGCTCGTCGGCAGTTCCCTCGCGTCGATCAGGTCCTTCACGGCGAGCGGCAATCCGTGCAGGGCGCCGAGCTCGTCGCCGCGCATGACTGTGGCCTCGCTCTGCTGCGCTGTCTCGCGCGCGGTCTCGAACGAGCGCGCGATGATGGCGTTGACGGCGTGATCGATCGCCTCGATACGGGCGATGCAACTGTCCATCAGTTCGACCGGCGAAAGCTTGCGCTCGCCGATCAAGACCCGCGCGGTCGTTGCGGGCAGATCGCACGGCTCGGTCATGGCCGGCTATTCTTCCTTGATGCCGGCGGCCTGGGCCAGTGCCTTCATTTCGGCGATCTCCTTGGCGATGAAGCCCGGCCAGTCCGTATAGCGTTTGAAAGCCGGCTCGAACCCGACCTTCTTGAAGCGCTCGGCGACCGCCGGGTCGGCGATGGCCTCTTCGAGCGCAGCGGCCAGTCTGTCGCGGAAGGCGGCGGGCGTTCCCTTCGGCACGACGACGGTGCCCCAGGAGACGAGGTCGACCTTGGGATAACCGAGCTCGGCCAGCGTCGGAACGTCGGGCAGGAATGCCGAGCGTTTGGCGGAGAACACGGCGAGCGGGCGAACCGCGCCGGCTTCGGCCTGAGGCTTGACCGCGATCACCGTATCCACATGATACTCGATATGCTTGCCGATCAGGTCGTTCATCGCCGGCGCGCTGCCCTTGTAGGGTAGATGCACCATCTTGATGCCGGCGCTCGACTTGAAGAGCTCGCCGGCAAAATGCGAGATGGTCGCCACCCCGAAGGAGGCCAGCGACAGCTTGTCGGGATTGGCCTTGGCGGCGGCCACCAGCCCCGGCACATCCTTGATCGGGGTGTCGCGATGGGTCACCAGCACCATGGCGAGCGTGCCGACCTGGGCGATCGGCTCGAAGTCCTTGGCGCTGTCGAACGGCACGGTTTCCTTCGCCGCATTCTGCAGGGTGAAGGTGGAATTCGAGCTGAAGAACAGCGTGTAGCCGTCCGGCGCCGCATTGGCGGCTTCGCGCGCGCCGATGGTGGTGCCGCCGCCGGGGCGGTTCATCACGATCACGGGCTTGCCGAGCCGCGCCTCCAGTTCGCCGGCAATGATGCGGCCGATGACGTCGGCGGCCCCGCCGGGCGGGTAGGGCACGATCAGCTGCAACTGCTTTTCGGGGTAGCTGCCTTGCGCCACGGCGATCGAGGCGCTGGCAGTCATGCAGGCCGACACAATGGTGGCCGCCACAAACATCCGCATCATGTCGAGAACTATCCCCGTCTTCCGTGTTTATCGGCGATGCGCGCCCGGCTGCGGCGACAGTCGCACCGACATGTCATCAATCGCAGGATCACTTGAACCGACTTCCCGATCAAGAGGTTGCCCTTCCCGCGCCACGACGGCAAAGCTATGGTGGCGCGAGTCAGAATTTGTGGGAGTGAACAATGTTCAAGCTACGGCACGCGATCTCTGCTGCTTTTTTGATCCTTTTCATGCACTGGCCGCATTCGGCTGTGCTGGCCGATCAGCCCTTTCAGCGCTTCCTGCCACTTCTGGTTGATCTAGCAGGCTGGCAGGGCAAAAAGCCGGAGGGCATGTCGATGCAAATGTCGGATGCCAGCATGACCACCGCGACCCGCGACTACGAGCGCGGCACGGCGCAGGTTCATGCCTCTGTCGTAGTCGGGCAGGCGGCTGAAGGCGCGCTGGCGCCGATCCAAACAGGGGTGAACGTGCAGACCACCGAAGGTCACATGATCACGGCCACCATACGCGGCATGCCTGTCTTGAAGACCTTCAACACCAAGGACAAGTCGGGCGCACTGATGGTGGCGCTCAGCAAAGACGCCGTGTTCAGCATTGCCTATGAGGGCGTCACCGAAGACGAAGCATTGCAGCTCGCCGAGAAATTCAACTGGAATGCGCTGCAAACGGCGGCTCAGATCAAGAAATAGGGTTCGGCGCAAGGGCTGACGGGTCCACCATTTGAGGCACGCCGGTGGATGGTGGGCACGGCGCATACGCGCCTTTGCCCACCTTTTGTGGTCGAACGCCTACCACCCCTCCAGCACGATCTTGCCGCGCGACTTGCCCGATTCCAGCAGCGCATGGGCACGCTTCAGGTTGGCGGCGTTGATGGTGCCGAAAGTCTGGTCGAGCGTGGTGCGCAGCACGCCCTTGTCGATGAGGTCGGCGACGTCGTTCAGCAGGTTGTGCTGGGCGATCATGTCCGGGGTCTGGAACGAGGAGCGGGTGAACATCGATTCCCAGTGGATCGAGATCGCCTTGCCCTTGAAGGCGCTGACGGTGAATTCCGGGGGATCGTCGATCAGGCCGAACCTGCCCTGCGGCGCCATGAAATCTGCGATCGCCTTGTAGTGCTGCTCGGTGAAGGTGAGGCTGGCGACGAGGCCGACCGGCGGCACTTTGAGTTTTTCGATCTGCTCCTTCATCGGCCTGGCGTGATCGATCACGGCATGGGCGCCGAGGTCGAGGCACCATTGTTGCGATTCGGGCCGGGTCGCGGTGGCCACGACGGTCAGGCCGGTGAGACGGCGGGCGAGCTGGATCAGGATCGAGCCGACACCGCCGGCGCCGCCGGTGATCAAGAGCGTGCGCGGATCGAGGCTCTTGCCGGGCACGGCGCCGAGGCGGTCGAACAGCAATTCCCACGCCGTGATCGAGGTCAGGGGGAGGGCGGCGGCTTGCGCGAACGACAGCGTCTTCGGCTTGTTGCCGACGATGCGCTCGTCGACCAGGTGAAATTCCGAATTGGTGCCCTGGCGCTGGATCGATCCGGCGTAGAACACTTCGTCACCAGGCTTGAACAGCTTGACGTCGGATCCTATGGCGTCAACGATCCCGGCGGCATCATAGCCCAAGATCTTGGTTTCGCCCGCCGGAGGCGTTGCGCGCTTGCGCACCTTGTAATCCACCGGATTGGCCGAAATCGCCTTCACGGCGACCCGGATGTCGCGGCCCTTTGGCTCGGGCTTGGCGGTCTCGAAATCGATCAATGAACTGGGGTCTTCGACGGGCAGCGACTTCTGGTATCCGACGGCTTTCATGCCTGTTCTCTCCGGTCTGAGGATGTAAGGCCTAATTGTCGGTCTGGCGCAAATTTGGCAAGTACTGTAAATACGGGCATATAGTCCCTGTTTGGATACTATTGGAAAAATCCGATGAAACGGCGGAATTTTGCTCACCGGCCGGGCTGCGCGGTTGAAGCGACGCTCGATCTGATCGACGGCAAATGGAAAGGCGTCATCCTCTATCACCTGCAGGACGGCACCCAGCGCTTCGGCGAGTTGCGGCGGCGGATGCCCGGCATTACCCAGCGCATGCTGACCAAGCAGCTGCGGGCGCTCGAGGACGACCGTCTGGTGATCCGCACGGTGTATGCCGAGGTGCCGCCGCGGGTGGAGTACCGGCTCTCGGAGATCGGCGAGAGCCTGCGTCCGGTCATCGATACCTTGAAGGCGTGGGGCGAAGGCCATCAGGAAAGTCTGTCCTGCGCGCCGGCTCCAGACGCCGCCGGAGTCCCCAATCGCGCCGCATAAGGCGGCCATTTGTCGGTCCGTTCCCTTCTCTCGCGCTTGCCCGGCGGCTATATCTGGGGCGGCGAATTTCAGGATCTTCCCGCATGATGTTTCTACGCTCCCTGGCCGTGATCTGCTTTTCCGCGATGCTGGCCACGCCGTCGCTGGCACAGGACCGCCGCGTACCGACTTCCCCCACGGAGTTGAAGCTCTCCTACGCGCCGATCGTGCAACGCGTGCAGCCCGCGGTAGTCAACGTCTATGCCGCCAAGGTGGTGCAGAACCGCAATCCGCTGCTGGATGATCCGATTTTCCGCCGCTTCTTCGGCGTGCCCGGCCAGCAGCCGGAGCAGATGCAGCGCTCGCTGGGATCCGGCGTGATGGTGGATCCGTCCGGCCTGGTGGTGACCAACAACCACGTCATCGAAGGCGCCGATCAGGTCAAGATTTCGCTTTCCGACAAGCGCGAATTCGAGGCCGAGATCGTGCTCAAGGACAGCCGCACCGATCTGGCGGTGCTGCGGATCAAGGACGGCAAGGAAAAATTCCCGACGCTCGATTTTGCCAACTCGGATGAATTGCTGGTCGGCGACGTCGTGCTGGCGATCGGCAATCCGTTCGGCGTCGGGCAGACCGTCACCCACGGCATCATTTCGGCGCTGGCGCGCACGCAGGTCGGCATCACCGACTACCAGTTCTTCATTCAGACCGATGCCGCGATCAACCCCGGCAATTCCGGCGGCGCGCTGGTCGACATGACCGGCCGGCTCGCCGGCGTCAACACCGCGATCTTCTCGCGCTCCGGCGGATCGCAGGGCATCGGTTTTGCGATCCCCGCCAACATGGTGCGCGTCGTGGTCGCCTCCGCCAAGAGCGGCGGCAAGGCGGTCAAGCGGCCATGGCTCGGCGCGCGATTGCAGGCGGTGACGCCTGAAATCGCGGAGACGCTCGGGCTTCGGGTTCCCTCGGGCGCGCTGGTCGCCAATGTCACCGCCAACAGCCCGGCGGCGCGGGCCGGATTGAAACTGTCCGACCTGATCGTCGCAATCGACGGCCAGACCGTCGACGATCCCAACGGCTTCGACTATCGTTTCGCCACCCGGCCGCTCGGCGGCACCTCACAGATCGACGTGCAGCGCGCCGGCAAGACCATCAAGCTGACCGTTCTGCTGGAAACCGCTCCCGACACCGGGCGCGACGAGATCGTTTTGACATCGCGCTCGCCGTTCCAGGGCGCCAAGGTTGCGAACATATCGCCGGCGGTGGCCGACGAGTTGCGCATCGACGCGGACACCCGGGGCGTCGTGGTGACGGAACTGGCGGAAGGCAGCACCGCCGCCAGCGTCGGTTTCCAGAAGGGCGACATCATCCTCGGGGTCAACAACCAGAAGATCGCCAAGACAGGCGATCTCGAAAAGGCGACGCGCGAGACCGCGCGGATCTGGCGCATCACCGTGGTCCGGGGCGGCCAGCAGATCAACGTCACGCTCGGCGGATGAGCCCGAAGCGACCACACGAAGCTGCCAACCTGTTCGCCGCCGCAGGAATGGAGCAGGATGCGCCGCGTCCGCTTCCGGACCGGCTGCGCCCCCGCGCGCTGTCGGAGGTGGTCGGACAGGATCACATCCTCGGCCCCGACGGCGCACTGACGCGGATGCTGGCGACGCGCACATTGGGCTCGCTGATCTTCTGGGGACCGCCGGGCACCGGCAAGACTACGGTGGCGCGGCTCCTGGCTGATGCCACCGAGCTGCACTTCGAGCAGATTTCCGCTGTCTTTTCCGGCGTCGCCGATCTCAAGAAGGTATTCGACGCGGCGCGAGCCCGGCGCGAGATCGGCAAGGGCACGCTGCTGTTCGTTGACGAGGTGCACAGGTTCAACCGCGCGCAGCAGGATTCTTTTTTGCCCGTGATGGAAGACGGCACCGTGGTGCTGGTCGGCGCCACCACCGAAAATCCCTCGTTCGAGCTCAACGCCGCTCTGTTGTCGCGGGCGCGGGTGCTGGTGTTCCATTCGCTCGATGCTGCCGCAATCGAAAAACTGTTCGCCCACGCCGAGAAGATCGAGGGCAGGAAACTGCCGCTCGACGCGGAAGCGCGCGCGGTGCTGGCGCGGATGGCCGACGGCGATGGCCGCGCCGCGCTGACATTAGCCGAAGAGGTCTGGCGCTCCGCGCGCGAAGGCGAGATATTCAATGCGGCAGCGCTGCAGGACATCCTGCAGCGCCGTGCGCCGATCTACGACAAGTCCGCCGACGGCCATTACAACCTGATCTCGGCGCTGCATAAATCGGTGCGCGGCTCCGATCCGGACGCCGCCCTCTATTATCTCGCGCGCATGCTGGACGCCGGCGAGGACCCGCTGTTCCTGGCCCGCCGCGTGGTCCGCATGGCGGTCGAGGATATCGGTCTTGCCGATCCGCACGCGCTGGCGATCTGCAACGCCGCCAAGGATGCCTATGATTTCCTCGGCTCTCCCGAAGGCGAGCTCGCGATCGCGCAGGCCGTGATCTATCTCGCCACCGCGCCGAAATCCAACGCCGCCTACAAGGCCTTTGGCGCGGCGATGCAGGTGGCGAAAGAGGGGGGCTCATTGCTGCCGCCGAAGCATATCCTGAACTCGCCGACCAAGCTGATGAAGTCGGAAGGCTATGGCGGCGGCTACCAATACGACCACGACGCCCCCGATGCCTTTTCCGGTCAGGACTATTTCCCGGAAGCGCTGGGCCGCCGGACCTTCTACGATCCGCCCGATCGCGGCTTCGAGCGCGAGATCAGGAAGCGGCTGGATTACTGGGCGAAGCTGCGCCGGGAGCGCGGTTGAACTCTCTCTAAGGTTGTATTAGGCTATCCGCCAAGCGATGGGAGTGCGCCGATGACCGGGGAGCTTCTGATCAGACTCGGACCGCTTATCGGTGGCCTCATATTGATGGCCATCTGCGCGGTGGCCATCCTGCGAAACCCCGCCGTCTCAAACGTGTTTGCCGGACTGCTCGCATTCGGCGGGCTGTTGTTCGTGATCCCTGCGCTCGCCTTCTTCAATTTCAAGGGGCTGGGAATTGAATTGTCGGGGCAGGCCGCAACCTCCGGTCAGGTCAACGAACAAGCTGCGGGGATCAATGCGCGACTCGAAGACATCAAGACGGAGCTCGCCGATCTTCGCAGAAAGGTCGCGCCGGCCGCACCGGCGCCAGCGCCGCCGTCGGCGGAATTCGGAGCCAACCGGAGTTCGACGGTTATCGTCGTGTACCCTTCGGACCCCAAGATGAAGGCCCTTGCCAAGCAAATGGAAAACGATCTCTTGAGAAAGGGATACCTGGCGACGTCCGTATTCTCCGACTATTCCGAACTCAGCGATGCGAAGAAAGGAGCGCCCGGATCGGTTCGATATGTATTCGCCGATCCGGCGAAAGCGGCCTCGGTCAAGCAGTTGCTGAAGCCGGAAACCTCCGGCCTGACGGCGCTGCCGGACGATCAGCGTCAGCAGATGTCTGCGGATGTGCAGGTCCTCTTGTTCTGAGCTGGCCGCTGCCCGGCTATTTCCCCGTCCTGACGAAATCGAGAATCTGTTCGGTCAGCCGCGTATCCGAGGTGTTGATCGAATACACCTCCGACATGTGGCTGTGCTGCGGAAGCAGCAAAGCACGGGCGCATCCGCTCGCGCGCCTGCACGTCGCTTGCTTTGCCAGATCGAATTGCAGCACAAAGCCAGCCGGGTCCAGTTCGGCGACAGCCAGCATCAGCGGGATGTTGGTTGTCGCTAGACCCGACAGCGAGGATCGTTCGGCGTAGCGCGCGGGATCGTCGCCGAAGTAAGCGCGCTGGGAATCCGCAAGCGGCGTCGCGGTCAGGTCGTAATTGCCCGAAATCATGATCGCCCCGGCGAGGCCGCCGCCTTTCACCTTGTGAAATTCGGGATGCGATACATAGCTCGCGACGTGAACCGCGCCGGCGGAGTGTCCCATCAGATAGATCCGCCCGGGATTGCCGCCGCGCTCGCCGATCTTGTCCGAGATCCATTGAACCGCGGTGGCGAGATCCTCGGCGCCCGCCGGCCAGGGGTTCGGCGGCGCGAGGCGATAGGTGACGTTGACGCCGACAAAGCCGTTCTTGGCCGCCCACAGCATGATGTTGTCGTAGAACGGGCTGGTCGGTGTCGTCCGCTTGTTGCCGCCCACGTAGGTGCCGCCATGGACGAAGATCAGTACCGGCCGGGCCGATGCCGCCGTCTCCGGCACGAAGATATCGAGCAGGTTACGATCGGCCGGACCGTATTTGACGTCACGCTCGACCTTGACGCCGTGATATGGCTCCTTTTCCTGCAGCGGCGCATAGAGCGCGACGGTCTTCGGCGGGTCAATGACGCGGCCGAGTTCCCGCAGCTTCGAGGCCAGATCCTCCGGCATCGGGCTTTGCTGCGCCCAGGCCACGCCCGCGAACATGGTCGCAACGACGGTCAAGGCCGCTCTTGATACTGCCATCCGGCTACCCCACGTTTCCCGGTCGCTTGCCCTAACATGACCGATCCTGCGGCGGATTTGTACCGATTCACCGTGACGATTCGCTGCTTTTGCGCTACCCAACGGCTTCATCCGGAGCCGCAGCAATATGAGCCGTCGCGTCAAGAAACCTCTTCGTCCGGCGGGCGATCGCCCGAAGGGCGCGCGTCCCTACCGGGGCTCGCAGGCCGAGCGGCCGGCGCATCGTCCGGGCGGCAAGCCGCCGGCGCGTTTTCCAGCCCCGCGCGCGGCCAAGCCGGCGCCGTTCATTCCCGAGCCTGCGAAAGTTGTCCCTGAGCCGCCGCCGTTGCCCACCAAGGTGCAGACCGTGGTGGTGACGGCCGATGAGAACAACATGCGCGTCGACCGCTTTCTGGAAGCGCGCTTTCCCGGCCTGTCATTCTCTCACATTCAGCGCATCGTCCGTAAGGGCGAGCTACGCGTCAACGGCAAGCGCGCCGACAGCAAGGACCGGCTGGAGGAAGGGCAGAGCGTCCGCATTCCGCCGCTCAAGCTCGATGCGCCGAAGGTCGCGGGAAATCTCTCGGAAGCCGGCGCGAAGACCCTTCAGGCGCTCAAGGACATGATCCTCTACGAGGACGCCGACGTCATGGTGCTGAACAAGCCCGCTGGGCTCGCGGTGCAGGGCGGCTCCGGCACCACCAAGCATATCGACCAGATGCTGGAAGTGATGCGCGATGCCAAGGGGCAGAAGCCGCGGCTGGTGCACCGGCTCGACAAGGAAACCGCGGGCTGCCTGCTGATCGCAAAGACGCGTTTTGCCGCTACCGCGCTGACCGGATCGTTCCGTCATCGCTCCGCGCGCAAGATCTACTGGGCGCTGGTGGCGGGCGTGCCGAAGCCGAAGCAGGGCCGTATCTCGACGTATCTCGCCAAGGACGAGGGCGAGGACGATACCATCATGCGCATCGCCGCGCATGGCGATGAGGGCGCCAGCCATGCGGTGACCTATTACGCCGTGGTGGAGACCTCGGCGCAGAAGCTCGCCTGGGTTTCGCTGAAACCGGTCACCGGGCGAACCCACCAGTTGCGCGCGCACATGGCCCATATCGGCCACGCCATCGTCGGCGATCCCAAATATTTCAACAAGGAAAACTGGGAGTTGCCGGGCGGACTGCAGAAGCGCCTGCATTTGCTGGCGCGGCGGATCGTGATTCCGCATCCGCGCGGCGGGGTGATCGATGCGACCGCGCCGCTGCCGCCGCACATGCTGCAATCATGGAACCTGCTCGGCCTGGAAGCTGACCGCTTCGATCCGATCGAGAACGCGCCTGAAGAATAGTTCAGGTACGATTTCCTTGCGGTTGCGGGAGGGGATCACGACATACTCTCGCATGAAGCGATCGTCGATCCTCGTTGTTGGCGCGGTTATGCTGGCGCTGCTCGCCGCCAGCGCCGCTTCCGCGCAGCAGCAATTCATTCCGCCGGGCGGCTCGCAATACAACCCGCCGCTGCCGCCGCCGCCGGCTGTCCCGAAGATCGAGGTGCCCGCGATTCCGAAAATGGACGCGCCGCCTACGCCGCCGCGGGTCCAGGGCTTGCAGCGCGGCTCGTTCAGCGACCGCATCGGCAAATGCCTCGACGATGCCGCCGCCGCAGGCCTTGGCCCCAACGAGCGCGCGGCCTATTCGCGTTCCTGTGCCAATCAGTAGGCCTGCGAACCAGCGCGTGCTGATGCCGGAGATTGCCTGGCCGCCACACTCGACGTGACCAGCGCCCGTTGACGCATCTCATCAGGTCCTTGCCTTCCATTGAAGGACTCGCGGGGCAGACACCAAACTGCTAGGTCTGCGATGCCGGCGCACCAGGGGGACCCGGCATCGGGGGCGCGCCATGAAGATCACGCTGGACATTTCCAAGCTCGTGGAAGAAGGCAAGCTGACGCGCGAGGAAGCCGACAGGCTCACGGCGCTCGCTGCGCATGATACGGGCTCGTTCGGAGTCAATGTCCTGATCGGATTCGGCGTGGTCGCTATCGCGGCGGGCGCAGTGGCGCTGGTGCCGACGCCGCTGACGGCGGTAGGCTTGGGGCTCGCACTTTTCGCCGCAGGCAGCGCGATCACGATCAACCGCGTGCAGCAATGGGTACTGCTCGGGCAAATCTGCCTCGTTATAGGTGCACTGATGTTCGGCGGCGGCGTGATCGCCTATGGGGCCGGCTCGCTTGCGTCCATGCTGATCGTCATGGGCGCCTTCGGGATCGCAGCCATCGCCGCCCGCTCGAGCCTCTTGATGGCGTTGGCGGTGCTGGCGGCCTCCGCCTGCCTCGGCGCGCGCACCGGTTACAGCCACGCGGTCTATTCATTGGCGATCTTCGAGCCGACGCTCACCGTCATGCTGTTTTCCGCGCTGGCGCTAATCGCCTACCAGGCCTCGCATCGCCTGTCGGACGACTACGAGCGGCTCGCGATCACCGCCGCGCGTACCTCGCTGCTGCTGGTCAATTTCGGCTTCTGGATCGGCTCGCTATGGGGCGATCCGCTGATGCTGATACGCTCGATGAATGCCAAGGATGCATCTTTGGCGTTTATGACCAAGACTGCAATCCCGGCCTCGGTGTTCAGCATCCTCTGGGCAGTGGTCTTGCTGGGCGCCGGGATCTGGGCCTTACAGGTCAACCGTCGCTGGTTGGTCAATCTCGTTGCCGTCTTCGCCGGCATTCATTTTTACACCCAATGGTTCGAGCGCCTCGGCGCCACGCCGTTGTCGGTGCTGCTTGGCGGGCTTGTGATGTTGGCAAGCGCTGTCGGGCTCTGGATTTTCAACGGGCGCGCCCGGCCGCCTGGGCTGCGGGCGAAGCCATCGCGCTTCTAGTTCCTGTGCTGCGCAAGGAACATGCGCAGTGAATCGTGCGGGCTCTCGATGTCCGAAATCACCCAGACGTCGGGGCCGTTGACCAGAACCCGGCCTCGAGGCTTGCGCAGCCGAGACCGCTGATTAACGCCAGAATGGCCGCCGATAGCCGCGCCAACGTCGGCCGGCTCGCTTTATTTGCACCCATCGATGTCGTACTCTCTTTGCGAAAACTATCACCGGCGCGAGAGGCCGAAAACTGCATGCGCGAACTATTCGATGAAGTGGCCGGGCAATCTCCGCTCGATCCGGAGGAGGCGGTGCGCCGCACGACGCGCACGCCGCGCCGCAAGCGGTTCTACGCCAAGGCCGGCGTTGCCGTGGGCACGGACGGTTTTGCGATCACGCTGGATGACAAGCCGATCCGCACGCCGTCGGGGCGGCCGCTGGTCGCTCCTGTCAGGGAAATCGCCGAGGCCATCGCGGCGGAGTGGGAGGCGCAGCAGGAATTAATCGACCCCCTGACCATGCCGCTGACGCGCTTTGCCAACAGCGTCGTCGATGGCGTGGTCGAGCGGGTAGAGGCGGTCGCCGACGATGTCGCGAAATATCTCGGCACCGATCTGTTGTTTTATCGCGCCGGCCATCCGGAAGCGCTGGTGGCGCGGGAGGCGAAGCACTGGGACCCGGTGGTGTTCTGGGCCGCAGAGACCCTCGGTGCGCATTTCATGCTGGCCGAAGGCATCGTGCATGTCCGCCAACCCGAGCCGGCGATTGCGGCGGCGCGCGAGGCTTTCCCTGGCGATCCCTGGTCGATCGCGGCGCTGCACGTGGTCACGACGCTGACCGGCTCGGCGCTGCTCGCCTTGGCGCTGCTGCATGGCGTGCTCGACCAGGAGCAGGTCTGGGCCGCCGCCCATGTCGATGAGGACTGGAACGTCGAGAAATGGGGCGTCGACGAGGAGGTCGCGGCGCGCCGCGCCGCGCGGCTGGTCGATTTCAAGGCCGCCGCCACGATCCTCAAGACCCTCAATCCGTCCATCGGTTAACGGGAGGTTTACGACGCTGGGCTAGCCTTCGCCGTCCAGCGAGACCGCCCGATGCCCTTGACTGTCAATCCGATCCTTTCCGTCGTTGCCGCGCAAGGGCCGGCGCGCGATCTCGTGCTGCAGCCGGGGACGGTGGTCGACGCCAAGGTGATGCAACTGCTCGCCGACAATCTGGTGCGGATCGCGATCGCCAACCTGTCGATCGATGTCGTCTCGGAAGTGCCGCTGCAGGCCGGCCAGGCTTTGCAGCTGGCGGTATCGCAGACCGAAAGCGGTATCCGACTCGCGGTGATCGGGCAGGGCGCCGGCGCGGCCGCCGACGCCGTGACGCTGACGCCGGGAGCGCGGGTCGACGCGCCGGCCAGTCCGGCGGTGATCGGTGCGCCCGCCAAGAACATTCTGACGCCGATCGAGAAGCTCGCGGTGTCCATGGCGGCGCAGGCCGCCGCCACGCAGCAAGGCAGTCTGGCGCCGCTGTTCGCGGACGCCAGTTCCGCCGCGTCGTCGCACGCGCTGCCGGCGAACCTGCAAGCCGCGGTGACGCAATTGCTGGCGCAGCGTACCAGCCTCGATCAAAACCTGACCGGCAGCGAGATCAAGAATGCCTTTCAGAAATCCGGGTTGTTTCTCGAAGCTTCGCTGGCGTCGGGATCGATTGCGCCTGGAGTCGCCGGCGTTCCCGATCTCAAGGCGGCGCTGATCGTGCTTCGCCAGACGCTGCTGTCGTCGCTCGCCGCAGCGCGGGGCCCGGCCACGAGTGCCGAGTCGCCGCTGCATGCGGCTGCATCGCCGGCGCTTGCCCCGTCGCTGTCGCCGGATGTCGAGGTGCAGGAAATTCTGTTGCCGCAGACGCGGCTTGCGGTCGCCGTGGATTCCCTGGCATTGAGCGGCGGATCGCGCGCCGCGGCCGGCGCCGCACTGACCTTGTTGCAGGAAGGACTGCAGGAGCTCGGCAAGGCCTCGCCGTCGCCGGGCGCCGTGCGAGACCTGCGCAGCGAAGACGTCACCTTCCACACCAACATGCCGCCGCCGCCGTTCCGCGGCGCGCAGCCGACGGCGCAGCCCGTCGCCCTGCCGTCGCTTTCACCGGATGCACCGCTCGCCACCACAGCCCATCATCTGCTCGGCGATACCGACGCCGCGATTGCGCGCCAGACCCTGCTGCAGGTGGCTTCACTGCCCGACCGTGTCGATGCGTCGCCGGTGCGGATCGATCCGGCGGCGCCGCGCTGGCATTTCGAAATTCCGTTTGCCACCCCGCAGGGGACCGCACTGGCGCAGTTCGAAATTTCCCGCGACGGCGGCGGCAGCGAGGTCAAAGCCGCAAAGCGCGTATGGCGGGCGCGGTTTTCGCTCGACGTCGAACCGGCCGGTCCCGTGCATGCGCTGGTGTCGCTGGTCGATGAGAAGACCTCGGTGCGGATGTGGGCGGAACGGCCCGCGACCGCGGCGCAATTGCGTGCCGGTGCCGCGCAGCTCAGCCAGGCGCTGAGCAGGGCCGAGCTCGTGCCCGGCGATATCGTGATCCGCGACGGCACCCCGCCGCAATCGGCGCCCGCGCCCGCCGGGCATTTCCTGGACCGCGCGCTATGACCGTGGAAGCCAAGAGGCAGCTTGCGGTGGCGCTGCATTACGACAAGACCGGTGCGCCCCGCGTCGTCGCCAAGGGCAAGGGCTCGATCGGCGCCAAGATCATCGAAGTCGCCAAAGCCCACGACATTCCGATCGAGGAGAACGAGGTGCTTGCCGGCGCGCTCTCCAACGTCGAGATCGGCGACGAGATTCCGGCCGAGCTCTACAAGGCAGTGGCGGAAGTGCTGGTGTTCGTGCTGCGGCTGTCCGGGCGAATTCGCTAATTTCCGATCGTCATTATTTTACCACGATGCCGGATGCATCGTCGGCCGCCTTCAACGCCATCGGATGCTCCCTTGATCAATCGTCGTCATGCACTCGGCCTCCTTGCCGCCGCCAGCCTTTTGCCTTCCCGAAGCGATGCCAATGTCGCGTATCAGCGCAGCGAGATCCGTGCTGATCTCGCCAAGCGGTTTGCCGACGAGGGAACGGCTGGTACCTTCGTCGGCTACAAGACCGATGACTATCTGATCATCGCCAGCGACAAGGATCGTTCCGGCGAAGCGAAGCTGCCGGCCTCGACCTTCAAGATTCCGAATTCGATCATCGCGTTGGATACCGGCGTGGTCGAAGACCCGGACAAGGACGTCTTCAAGTGGGACGGCGTTACCAGAAGCATCGAAGCGTGGAACAAGGACCACACCTTGCGCACCGCGATCGCCGCCTCCGTGGTGCCCGCCTATCAGGAGATCGCCCGGCGGATCGGGCCGGAGCGGATGCAGAAATATCTCGACCTGTTCGAATATGGCAACCGCAACATCGGCGGCGGCATCGACCAGTTCTGGCTGACCGGCGATCTGCGCATCGATCCCGTTCAGCAGATTGACTTCGTCGACCGGCTGCGGCGCGGCGTGTTGCCGGTGTCGAAACGCAGCCAGGATCTGGCGCGCGATATCCTACCGGTGATAAAAGCCGGCGACGCCGTGATCCGCGCCAAGACCGGGTTGTTGGGCGCCGAGCGCGGCGAGCCCTCGCTCGGCTGGCTGGTGGGCTGGGCCGAGAAGGGCAGCGCCATTACCGTGTTCGCGTTCAACATGGATTGCCGCGAGCCGCGCCATGTCGCCAGCCGCATCAAGGTGGCGCAGCAATGCCTTGCCGATATCGGCGCGATCTGATCCGCTGCGGCGAACCAGGGAAGTCGAGATGACCGACGTGCCGCATAATCCCGCCCCGCGAGCTCTCCGCGAGATCGCAAGCTTCCACGCCCATGTCTATTACGATCCCAACGCGACGCGGCCGGAAGCCGAACGGCTGCGGGCATGGATCGGCAAGCGGTTTTCGGTGACGCTGGGCCGCTGGCACGACGTCAAGGTGGGCCCGCACGACCAGGCGATGTTTCAGGTCGCCTTCGCGACGGAAGTTTTTCCGGAGCTGGTGCCGTGGCTGATGCTCAACCATGGAAGCCTGAGCATCCTGGTGCATCCGAACACCGCCAACCCGCGCCGGGATCATCTCGGCGATCCGCTCTGGATCGGGCCGGCGCTCGACCTGCATGGCGAGAAGCTACCGGAAGAAGGGCCGATGGAGCAGGCGCCGGCGCCGAACACCCATCCGGTTCTGCGTCCGTAACCGGGATACTCGCTGCCACGCGGCGAGAACCCAGCCGCCGCGGCATCAGGTCGCCTTCGCCGCATCCTTGCCGATCCGGCCGAGATGGGTGAAGCCGAAACCGGTGGAGTATTTCAGGCCGTAGCCGAGCGCGCGGTCGATGCCGATATGGGCCAGCCAGATCATCGCGAGCGAGAGCGTAAGCGGCGAGGGAAGCGCCAGGCCCGTCGTCATCAGCGCCATCGGCGCCAGATAGCTGTGGGCTGCGTTATAGACGGCTGCCCCGATCCGGGGGCCTGCAAGGTATCCTGCGAAGCTCAGATCGGGCGCCAGGAACAGGAGAGCGTAGACCCACCACGATCCCTCCCATATCGCGTAAAGCAGGGTCATGCCCGCAAACAGCGCCAGTCCCTCGAGCCGTAGCAGGGTCCGCGCCCCACCTATGGCGGTGCCTGTCGCGCCCCCGCTTGCGATATCAGTCATCTCGTCGCCTCCGTTGGGCCACCGGATATAGGCGGCCCTGGTAAGGAGTGCCAGAGGGCCGGGAAGGGCGTTTCCCGCCCGCGAAATGCCGTGTTAGAAGCCTTGCCAAATCCTGCGGCAAATACGGGCGGAAGCAGATGAAGGACATCCTGGACACCCTCGAAGAACGGCGCGCCGGCGCCAAGCTCGGCGGCGGCGAAAAGCGCATCGAGGCGCAGCACGCCCGCGGCAAGCTGACCGCGCGGGAGCGCATCGAGCTGCTGCTCGACAAGGGTTCGTTCGAGGAATTCGACATGTTCGTCGAACACCGCTCGACCGAATTCGGCATGGAAAAGACCAAGGTGCCGGGCGATGGCGTCGTCACCGGCTGGGGCACCGTCAACGGCCGCAAGACCTTCGTCTTCGCCAAGGACTTTACCGTGTTCGGCGGCTCGCTGTCGGAAACCCACGCGCAGAAAATCGTAAAAATCCAGGACATGGCGATGAAGGCGAGGGCGCCGATTATCGGGCTCTATGACGCCGGCGGCGCGCGCATCCAGGAAGGCGTCGCGGCGCTCGCGGGCTATTCCTACGTGTTCCGCCGCAACGTGGTTGCGTCGGGCGTGATCCCGCAGATATCCGTCATCATGGGCCCCTGCGCCGGCGGCGACGTCTATTCGCCCGCCATGACCGACTTCATCTTCATGGTGAAGAACACCAGCTACATGTTCGTCACCGGCCCCGACGTGGTGAAGACCGTGACCAACGAGGTGGTCACGGCCGAAGAACTCGGCGGCGCCTCCGTGCACGCCACCCGTTCCTCGATTGCGGATGGCGCGTTCGAGAACGACGTCGAGACGCTGTTGCAGATGCGCCGGCTGATCGACTTCCTGCCCGCCAACAACACGTCAGGCGTGCCGGAATGGCCGAGCTTCGACGACATCGAGCGGGTCGACATGTCCCTGGACACGCTGATCCCGGACAATCCGAACAAGCCTTACGACATGAAGGAACTGATCCTGAAGGTCGTCGACGAGGGCGACTTCTTCGAAATCTCCGAAATGTTCGCCAAGAACATCGTCACCGGTTTCGGCCGCATTGCCGGCCGCACCGTCGGCTTCGTCGCCAACCAGCCGATGGTGCTGGCGGGCGTGCTCGACAGCGACGCCTCGCGCAAAGCGGCGCGCTTCGTCCGGTTCTGCGACGCCTTCAACATCCCGATCGTCACCTTCGTCGACGTCCCGGGCTTCCTGCCGGGCACTGCGCAGGAATATGGCGGGCTGATCAAGCACGGCGCCAAGCTGTTGTTCGCCTACAGCCAGTGCACCGTGCCGCTGGTCACCGTGATCACGCGCAAGGCCTATGGCGGCGCGTTCGACGTGATGGCCTCGAAGGAAATCGGCGCCGACATCAACTACGCCTGGCCGACCGCGCAGATCGCGGTGATGGGCGCCAAGGGCGCGGTGGAAATCATCTTCCGCGCCGACATCGGCGACGCCGAGAAGATCGCCGCCCGCACCAGGGAATACGAGGACCGCTTCCTGTCCCCCTTCATCGCCGCCGAGCGCGGCTACATCGACGACGTCATCATGCCGCATTCCACTAGGCGCCGCATCGCCCGCGCGCTGGCGATGTTGAAGGACAAGCATGTCGAGATACCGATGAAAAAGCACGACAATCTGCCGCTGTGAGCATGACAATGATTATAGCGTGCCATCGTGGCGCTCAAGCTTCATGCCAAATACGCGAAGAGCAGAGGATAGTGCTTCAACGTAATCAGGATCGGGTTTTATTTCGATCAAACTAAATATCTCTGCGCCGAGGGGGCTTATTCCGAGGCCCGAACCGATATAATCAACACAGGTGGTTGGAGTCGGATAGCGTATGACGTATGGTGTATTTGCGATCAATAGGAATGCATTTCCCTCCGATACATCAATATGAACGTCTAAGGCCCAACTTGAACCAGAGTCGGTGTAGAACCCTGCAGGTCCAAATGTTGTGCGATACGTTTGACCAATGATTTCGCGGATCTTCTTTCCCTGTTCTTCAGCCTTAAGATCACTGTTCAGTCTGAATGGATTTGAAAGAAAGAAATGATACGGCGCATTTTGCCTCTTGGCACAAAGCACAAATTTACTAAGATTTTCGAGCCTCAGGGCTTCTTCTTTGCTAAGCAGGCTCAAAGCTTCCAAGCACCTAGCGCTATATTTTGTCGGGCTTTGTGCTTTGCGAGCCAAGATGCGCCCCCAAACGGCCTGCATATCGGTGTCGGTTACGTCTTCGGCTAAGCGCCAAAAGCGATCCAGCCATTCCTCTTGAATTTTTGAGTCTCTAACAGCCGGATCTGATAGGTCTTCGAGCGAATGAACGTACTCGTTGACGGCTTCAACGGCGATGGATTCTCTGTTCTGCTGCTTTCTGGCAACTTCGGCCGTTAGTCTTATTGTCGCCCTGTCTCCAAGCGTGAGTTCCGCACTCTTTGGGGCAAGGCCAGTCCTCGTCAGGGCTTCGTTCCAGTCATCGAAAGCGGCAACATCCGCCTTCGTCTCTCGTCGTTTTTGAATGGGGCGCATGAAGCTTCCGATCCCCCGCTCGATGGCCGATACAAGTTGTTCGAGGGGTTTAGCGGCGCCAAAGAGGTCGCTAATTCTGACTAGAGATTTTTCTTCGTCATTCGCCATGCGGCAATCACCTTATGATAATTGCTCAAGATACCACGTAGGGTGGATCGGCGCAGTGGAATCCACCGATATTTTCTTGGGCAACACCGTTTCCGATCGGGTACAGGTCTGTTTGACCAGCCCTACAATTGCCGTGTCATTATTCAAGTCCTTCGCCCACATGCCGCTGAAACGGACCCCGCCCCATGCCCACGCTGTTCGCCTTCCTCCATCACCTCTGCGCCTTCACGCTGGTGTCGGCGGTCGCGATCGAGTTCACGCTGGTCCGCGGCGAGCTGACGCTGGCGTCGGCGCGAAAACTGTTGGCGACCGACGCGGTGCTCGGCATTTCGGCCGCCGCGCTGCTGGTGATCGGGCTGCTGCGGGTGTTCTTCTTCGAGAAAGGCGCGGACTATTATTTCCACAGCCACGCCTTCCTGGCCAAACTCGCGATCTTCATCGCGGTCGCGCTGATGTCGATCGTGCCGACCCGGGAGTTCCTGTCGTGGCGCGGCGCGTTGCGGGCCGGGCAGGCGCCGGAGATCAGTGCGAACAGGCTGGCATTGGTCCGCAGGGTCCTGCACGGCGAACTGCTCGCCATCATGTTGATCCTGCTGTGCGCCGCGATCATGGCGCGTGTCGGCTGGGTTTAGCCTATCGTCCACGCCGTCGGAGCCCGCCCATGCCCAAGACCTGTTTTGTCGTCCGCGCCACTGTCGCCGATCCCGCCAAGCGCAAGGCGTTCGACGAATGGTACAGCCGCGAGCATCTGCCGGATGCGATCAAGGCGTTCGGGGTAAAGAAGGCGCGGCGGTTCTGGAGCGCCGGCGATCCCGCGCTGCACCTGGCGATGTACGAATTTTCGGACCAGGCCGCGCTCGAGCGCGCCACCGGCGGCGATGCGCTGAAGGCGCTGGTCGCCGAATTCGACCGCTGCTGGCCCGAGGTGACGCGCACGCGCGAGGTGCTGGTGCTGGCGGAGGAGGTCGGCTAGGCGAGGCGTCTTCCGCTCGTCGTCCCCCCGCGAGCGGCAGAAGCGGAATCAGCCTTTCTCTCGCCCCACTTCATCGCCATGCAGCATGAGAAGGGCAATCCGGCCACCGCCGGGCCGCTCGCATGCAGGACTAAAAGCCGAGGGAACCGGCTTGCCAAGCCTGCGGCGTGGTGGCCTAATTGGCTTCAATATCAGGCAAAAACCACCGCAGACGGGAAAACGCATCATGGACTTTCAATCACGGCGCGCGAGCGCGGCCGCCCTCTATCGAACACTGGCTTTGGCGGCGCTTGCGGCCTTCGCATTCGCCAGCGGACCGGCCGCAGCGCAGGGCTGGCCGGAACGGCCGGTGACCTTGATCGTGCCGTTTCCGGCCGGCGGCGGCACCGATGCTTTCGCGCGTCCGCTGTCGGCGCAGCTCGACAAGCAGCTCGGCGTACGCGTTCTGATCGACAACCGCGGCGGCGCCGGCGGCACCATCGGCGCGTCCGCGGCGGCCAAGGCCGAGCCCAATGGCTACACCTTCTTCGTCGGTGCGGCGCACCATGCGATCGCGCCATCGATCTTTCTCAAACTGGATTACGACATCGAGAAGGATTTTATCCCGGTTGCCCTGATCGCCGCCCCGCCGCAGGTGATCGTCGTCAATCCCTCCAAAGTCGAGGCCAAGACGCTGGCCGAATTCATCGCCTACCTGAAGGCCAATCCGGGCAAGGTGGATTTCGCTTCGGCCGGACGTGGCACCACCCATCAGCTGGCGGGCGAATTGTTCAATATCCTCGCCGGCACCAAGATGAATCATGTGCCGTATCGCGGCGCGGGTCCTGCGATGCAGGATCTGGTCTCCGGGCATGTCCATGTGATGTTCGACGGGCTTGGTTCGTCGGCGAACCAGATCCAGGGCGGCACGCTGCGCGCCCTGGCGGTCGCAGCGCCGCAGCGCTCGGCCGCGGTCCCTAACGTGCCGACCGCTGCCGAAGCGGGCCTCAAGGGCTACGAGGTGTCGACCTGGTATGCTCTGTTCGCCCCGAAGGGCACGCCGCCGGAGGTCATCAAGCGGATGTCGGCCGAGGTGCGCAAGGCGCTGGACTCGGAGCCCATCAAGGAAATGTGGGCGAAGAACGGCTCCGCCATCCCGACGTTGATGGGCCCGGAGTTCGGAAAGTTCGTCGCAGCCGAAGTCGTGCGATGGCGCGACGTGGTGCAGAAGGCCGGCATCAAGCCGGAGTGAACCGGGGCTCGATGCCCTTGCAGCTTCATCGACCGGCAGAAGCGGAAGCAGCTTCCGCTTCGTCTCACTTCATCCCCATGCAGCTCGCGTAGAACGTCGTGGTCGCCGGCCAGTCCGAGAACATGGCGCGCACGCCGACCTGTTGCGCCAGCACATCGAGCACCGTGAGCGTGTCGCCGTCGCGGTCGATGGCGCGCTTGACTGAGCGGTGATAGAAGCCGCCGCCCTTGTCGAGCGGCCCGTCGCGCTCCAGCGACCAGCCGATCAAATCGAGGCCGGCGGCCTTGGCGGCCCTCGCATATTCCGACGGCACGATCTCGCCCTTGTCGTTTAGCGCCAGCATCAGCGCGATGGGCGGCCCCAGGATTTTCACGCCCGAGGCCTTCAATTCCACCATCGAAGGTTTCCAGGTTTCGGGCTTTCCGGCATCAAGGCCCCGCTTTTCGTAGCGGTCTTCGAGATAAACCGCCTGCGCCGCGAACTCCGGCGCGGTTTTCACCCAGAACAGAATGTCGGCGAGGCCAAAGCTCTGGGCGAACACATCACTCGCGGGAATGCCGGCGGTCTTGTAGGCGTCCAGCATCTGCGCGGCGTATTTCTCCTGGGTGTAGTCGCCGTCGAACGGCATCGGCACTTCAGGCGCTTTCAGTTCCGGCGTGAATTTGGCGCCCAAGCTCCTGATCAGCGCAATGCTCTCGTCGTGGGTCATCAGGGTTCCGGAATTGGCGTAGAGGTCGGTGCGCCAGCGCGGCGTGCCGTTCTGGAATTCGGCCGCGGTGGTGGCGTTCGGGTTCGAGCCGTCCATCTTGGCCGTGAGCTGTTTGAATTCGGCGAGCGTGATGTCGCTGGTGCAGCATTTCGCCGCCGCCTTGCGGCCGGTCGCTGGATCGGCCGGGACGAACGGCTGCGAACATTTTGCGGCGAGTTCCGGCACCGACAGGATGTTGGTAGTGGTTGCGAGGTCGCACTGCGAATGTCGGCACACCAGTTGCCGGTCTTTTGTAAATGTCACGTCGCATTCGATCACGCCGGCGCCCATGCGGGCCGCCGCAGTATAGGATTCCCGGCTGTGCTCGGGGAATTGCAGCGCGGCACCGCGATGGCCGATCGAAAAGTCGCTCTTCCGGAACGGGCCGGTGCACTGGCTCAGCTTCTGCTTCAGCGCTCCGTCCTTCATCTTGTCGACGAGGTAGAACGGCCGCGGGCCGATCTGCGCTTCGGGCAGCGCTACCTGCGCCGCGGCGGGGGAAAGGAGGGCCACGCTCAACAGCACGGACAACAGCGTGGAACGATGGCGGGTCGGCATGGGCGATTCCCTCGAGATGATGCGCAGGCGGATATCACCATAGCATTGTGACAGTGGATGTGGGGTTGCGTAACACCGTCCGGGAACGATGAACGCGCGGTTCAGCGGCTATTCATCTCGCCGCGATCAAACTCGCGTCGCATCACTCACCCCCCTTGCGAAGAGGGAGCTGTCATGGAACGCCGCCATTTTCTGAAACTCGCCGTTGGATTTGCCGCCGGCGCGGCTGCGCTGGCCGCGGGCGCGCAAGCAGCACCCCTGATGCCGCAACCTCCAGCCGCCGACGGACGGATTCCGCTCGACAACGCGCATCCCGCGGTCGTTACCGGAGACGAGGTGGATCGTCTCACGCCCGAAGAAGTGCGCTGGGGCCGCGGACGCGGTCATCACCACGGCTGGGGCAGGCGGCATTGGGGCTGGCGCCGGCGTCACTGGGGTTGGCGCCGCCGTCATTGGGGTTGGCACCGCCGCCGCTGGCACCGCCGCCGCTACTGGCGCCGCCGTTACTGGTAATCTCGTTTGAAATAATTCGCGGGGGGCGGCAATTCCGTCCTCCCGTTTCCGCGTTGACGACAGGCCGCTGGCTGCTGCCTTTCAAACAAACAAAAACCCCGCGCGAGCGGGGCTTTGCCGTAAGCTGTAGCGCCGTCAGTAGCGGCAGCGTCCATAACGCCAGACCATGCCGTAGGGGCAGACGCGGGCGCGGGGCACCACCACGACCGGCGCCGTCCGGTATACGACCGGCGGCCGCACCACGACCACGGCGGCATTGGGCCGGCATCCGCCATAGGGGCCGCGATGGAAGCCGCGGCCGCATCCGCCGGCGGCATCGGCCGTGGCGCCAAAGCCAACGACCGTGGTTGCAAGCAGGGCCGCTGCGATAAGATACTTCATGGTTTCTCCCTCATTTCGGGCCGCGCCGCGCGGCGCCGCAATCCCGGCGATTCGATATGTCGACGAACTACAACAGATCGAAACATTTCTGCGAGCTTAGTGAGGCGACCTGAACGCGGAATGAATGCGGGCGCGCTAGAGCATTTTTCAGATCGGTGGCTTCATCCTTCGAGATGCGCGCAAGTGCGCGCTCCTCAGGATGAGGTCTGAGACCCTCTTGGTGAGGAGCGCGGCAACGCCGCGCGTCTCGAACCACGAGGCCATGGGATAGATGTCACGATTCCATGCAAGTGGAATTAGCTCCAGCCTGGCCATGACGGACAACGCAACAGTCAGCCGCCGGTCTCGCCGAACAGCTCGGCGAAACGTTTCTCGCCGGTGCGGGTGAAATTGACGACGCGGCTGCCGGGGGTGGCGTCGCGCGCGGCCCACTTCAATTCGGTGAACCGCGCCATGATGGCCGCGCCCAGGGTTCCCGCAAGATGATGGCGGCGCTCGCTCCAGTCCAGGCAGGCCTTGCACAGCGGCCTGCGCGGATGCGCCAGCGCACGCGCCTCGATCTGCAGCGCCTTCGCCATGAAGCGCGAGCCCTCGGCGGTGAGTTCGATCGCCTGCTTGCTCTGCCGCAGCAGCCGTTGCTGCTTCATGCTGTCGAGCATCTGCACGCCGAGATCGCCGGCGAGATGGTCGTAGCAGATCCGCGCCCGGCGCAGCGCCGGATCCTTCGGCCCGGTGCGCACCCGCATGTGGCCGGCGCGCGCGGCAAGGCCGGCGAGGCCCTCGAGCACGCCAGCGACGTCGGGATCGCTGAGGCGGTAATAGCGGTGGCGGCCCTGTTTCTCCTGCTCGATCAGGCCACCGGCCTCGAGCTTCGACAAATGCGAGCTCGCGGTCTGCGGCGTGATGCCGGCCTGATGCGCCAGCTCGCTCGCGGTCAGCGCGCGGCCGGTCATCAGCGCCGTCAGCATGTTGGAACGCGCGGGATCGCCGACCAGTGCGGCGATCATGGCGATGTCGGGACCTGCTTTCATAGTTCGATGTTAGACGAAGCATCGACGTCGATCAAGGGGATATGGTGGACTCAGTGCCCCAGCTCGTCATTGCGAGGAGCGGAGCGACGAAGCAATCCACGCTTTCTTCGTGGTTGGATGGATTGCTTCGGTTTCGCTCGCAATGACGGCTGCCAATATTGGAGTTCAAAATGGCCGTCACCGTCTTCATCCGTTACCAGCTCGATCCGTTCAAGCGGGCGACGTTCGAGCAATATTCGAAGAACTGGCTCACCATCATTCCAAAGTGCGGCGGCGACCTCCTGGGCTACTGGATGCCGCATGAAGGCACCAACAACATCGCGTTCGCGCTGATTTCATTTGAGAGCCTTGCCGCTTATGAGAGCTATCGCGCTCGGCTGCGCGCTGACGCGGAGGGCGCGGCCAATTTCGACTTCGCCGAGCAGAACCGGTTCATCCTCGCGGAGGAGCGGACATTCCTGCGCAAGGTCGTCGCCTGAGGCGACTGGCGCGGGCGGCCGGGCGTCGCTATGTTCGGCCGACAGAAAATCGAAGGGGAGAGATCATGCCGGTGACGACCGCCGACAAGCGCGCGACATTCCGCAAACTGCACGAGAGCGGATGCTTCATCATTCCCAATCCGTTCGACGTCGGCAGCGCCAAGGCGCTGCAGCATCTCGGCTTCAAGGCGCTGGCTTCAACCAGTGCGGGCTTTGCCTGGACCATCGGCAAGGCCGACAACCGGGTCACCCTCGACGATGTCTGCACGCATCTTGCCGCGATGTGCGCGGCCGTCGATCTGCCGGTCAACGCCGATTTCGAGGGCGGCTTCGCGCATGAGCCGGCGCAGGTCGGCGCCAATGTCGCGCGCGGGGTGAAGACCGGCGTGGCCGGGCTCTCGATCGAGGATTCCACCGGCGATGCCGCCAAGCCGCTTTACGAGCGTGCGGTCGCGATCGAGCGCATCAGGGCGGCGCGGGCCGCGATCGATGCCGACAACAGCGGCGTGCTGCTGACCGGCCGCTGCGAGGCGTTCCTGTGGGGGCAGCCGGACCTCGACCTCGTGATCGACCGCTTGAAAGCCTATTCGGAAGCGGGCGCCGATTGCCTCTATGCGCCCGGCATCAAGACCAGGGAGCAGATTTCGGCCGTGGTGAAGGCGGTGCATCCGAAACCGGTCAATCTCCTGATCGGCGCCTCCGGCCTCAGCCTCAGCGAAGCCGCCGATCTCGGCGTCCGCCGCATCAGCGTCGGCGGTTCGCTGGCGCGGGCGGCGTGGGGCGGCTTCATGCGCGCAGCGAGCGAGATGGCCGGGAAGGGCACCTTCACCGAACTCGCCAATGGTTATTCCGGCGGCGAATTGAACAAGATGTTCCGCTGACACGAAAAATGCGGCGGGCAATTCGGTGCCCGCCACGCAGTTTGTCAGCTAGAGCATGATCCGGAAAAGTGGGAACCGGTTTTCCCTCGGGACAAACGCGAAGCGTTTGCCCGGAGATCATGCTCCAACAAAGACATGCGGAATCTTCAGCCGTTACTTGCCGGCCGGGTTCGAAGCCGGCGGGCTCTGCGGGCGCGACGGAGCGGCGCCGGTGGTCGTTCCCGGCTGGCTGTTGGCCCTCGGGGTCACGTCACGCATCCCCGGAGGGGCCGCGGGAGGCGACGACTGGGTGTTCTGCGCCGTCGCCGACGACGGCGAGGTTCCGGCCTGCTCGACCGACGAGCTATTGAGGCCGTAGAAGACCGCGCCCAGCACCACCGCGATGGCGATGGCGAACATCGCTATCTTGCCGCCGCTGACGGCGCTCTCGGCGAGTTCCGGATCGGCCCGCAGCTGATTGTTGAGACGGGCCTGGCGGCTGAATTCGTCGTCGCTCAGGTTGGCGCGATAGGGATCGTTCGGATTGGATTGGGTGGCCATGAGTTGGTTCCTCCATTGCGGCACGACAATCGCCGGAGTCCGCGGAGGTTCCCGGAACCGGGTAACTTTCAGCCTGTTCAGAATGGAACCCGCCACGTAAGTTCCACGAATCTTTTCCATGGGGTTGCGATGTGGAGCCTGCCTGCCAGCGATGTCGTGTTGTACGGGCTCTCGCTGGTGGCGCTCACGGCGCAGGCGATGACCGCGGCGTTGGCTGCCGGAAAGCGCAGCATGGACTGGGCCGGGGTCTGCATGCTCGGCTGCATCACCGCGCTCGGCGGCGGCACCATCCGCGATGTGCTGCTCGGGCATTACCCGCTGGTCTGGGTGCAACACCCGTCCTACCTGCTGCTGACGGCGGGCGCTGCGCTCGCCACCATCCTGATCGCGCGCGTGGTGCACCGGCTGAACACGGCGTTTCTGGTGCTCGATGCGATCGGCCTTGTGGTGTTCACCATGGCCGGCTGCGACGTTGCCTGGCAGATCGACCCATCGTTGCCACTCGTGATCGTTGTGGTGGCGGGGATGATCACCGGCTGCGCCGGCGGCGTGCTGCGCGACATCCTCTGTAACGACGTGCCGCTGTTGTTTCGCGCCGAGCTCTACGCCAGCGTCTCCATCGTCACCGGGCTGTTCTACGCGACGGGTTTCGGGCTGAAGCTGAATGACGAACTCTGGACGGCCCTGACCTTCGTGCTCGGCCTGTCGTTTCGCCTGCTGGCGATCCGTTACAAATGGGAAATGCCGAAATTCGTCTTTGACGAGGAACGCCGGTAGACGCGCGGGAGGTGAAGTCCTATCGGCGCGCTTTCCTGACCTGCGCCGGCGTCACCAGCGGCGCGGCGTTGCCCCAGGAATTGCGGATGTAGTTCGTGACATCGGCGACCTCTCGATCGGACAACTGCCTGGCGTAGGCCGGCATCGATCCGGTGTTGGGCGCGCGCGGCGTCGTCACCGTCTGCGCGCCGTCGAGGATGATGCGGAGCGTGCTCGAGGGATCGGCCGCCTGCAGGTTGGCGTTGCCGGGCAGCGGTGGATAGATCCGAGGCGCGCCCGAGCCGTCGGCCTCGTGGCAGGCGATGCAGGCGCGGGCGTAGATCGCCTTGCCCGCGATCATTTCTGGCTGCGGTGGCGGCGTCACCGCGGGCTCCGGCGCGCCGGCCGGCAGGTCCTTCAGATACACCGCGATGGCTCGGATATCGGCGTCGCTCATCCTGGAGGTCGAATTGACCACCACTTCCGCCATCAGCCCGGCGGCGTGGCTCCTGCCGTTGCGGCCGCTCTGCAGATATTCGGCGATGTCCTCGATGCTCCAGGATTTCAGCCCGCTACGGTCAGAGCCGTCGAGGCGCGGCGCGAACCAGCCATCGACCAATCCACCGCCATAGGCTTGGCCGCGTTTGTCGGCGCCCAGGATGTTCTTCGGCGTATGGCAGGCGCCGCAATGCGCCGCTCCCGTGACCAGATAGCCGCCGCGATTCCATTCCGCGCTTTTCTGCTGGTCCGGCTGGAAGATGCCCGGCCGGAAGAACAGAAAATTCCAGCCCCGCATCAGCACGCGGTAGTTCAGCGGCCAGCGCAGTTGCGGCGGCGGCGGACGGTTGCGAACCGGCGGCAGCGTCGCGAGATAGGCGCGGATCGCCAGCACGTCGTCGCGGATCATCTTGGTGAAGTTCGGATAAGGGAAGGCCGGGTAATAGCGCGAGCCGTCGGGCGCCATGCCGTAGCGCAGGGCGCGGGTGAAGTCGTCGTCGCTCCAGGCGCCGAGCCCGGTCTCGCGATCCGGGGTCAGGTTCGGCGAATGGATGGCGCCGAACGGGGTGTCGATGCGTTTGCCCCCGGCGAACGGTTTTGAGGGGTCGGCGGTATGGCAGCTGGCGCAATCGGCGGCGTCGGTCAGAGCCTTGCCGCGTGCGATCGTCTCGGCCGAGGGGGCTGGCTGGGCATGGGCAACGGCTGATGCGGTGCACAAAAAGACGCCGGCGAGAATCGCCCGGCTTGCGCGATGTCGTCCCTGCACCAATCTGTCTCTCCCTGAGGCCTTATAGCGCAAAACGACACGGCGAGCGCGTCACGTCGTTTCGCCGGCAGCCCGTGCCGTGACACAATGCGAAAAAACCTGCGGCCATTTCCGGCACGAAATTGCGATTTGCGGATGCGGGGCTCCATTGTCGAGAATTGTGATGCGCGGTCCGCAAAAACCGACATAGACTGCCGGCAAGCTGAGAGAATACCTGGCTAAAATCGGGCTAATCGCTTGAGCGAGGCGGCTCAAAGAGGGTGGAATGGGAATCAACCAAGGTCCGATCAGTCTCGACCAGAAATACACCCAAGGCTCCGGCCACGTCTTTCTGACCGGCATCCAGGCGCTGGTCCGCCTGCCGATGGCGCAGATCCGCCGCGACCGCGCCGCCGGTCTCAATACCGCGGGCTTCGTCTCGGGATACCGGGGTTCGCCGCTCGGCGGCTACGACCAGCAACTGTTCGCCGCCCGCAAACATCTCGAGCAGTACAACGTCAAATTCCAGCCCGGCGTGAACGAGGATCTCGCGGCCACAGCGATCTGGGGTTCGCAGCAGCTCAATCTGTCGAAGGGCGCCCGCCACGACGGCGTGGTCGGCATCTGGTACGGCAAGGGCCCCGGCGTCGACCGCTGCGGCGACGTATTCCGCCATGGCAATGCCGCGGGCTCGGCCAAGAACGGTGGCGTGCTGTGTCTGGCCGGCGACGACCACGGCGCCAAATCCTCCACCGTGCCGCATCAATCGGACCACGCCTTCATCTCGGCGCTGATGCCCTATCTCTATCCCTCCAGCATCCACGAAATGATCGAGATGGGCCTCTTGGGTATCGCGATGTCGCGCTACTCGGGCTGCTGGGTCGGCATGAAGGTGATTACCGAGACCGTGGAGACCACCGCGGAGATCGATCTCGCCGACGAGATGAAGCCTTTCATTATCCCGACCGATTTCGAGATGCCGCCGGGCGGGCTCAACCTGCGCTGGCCCGACGACCGCTACGACCAGGACCGCCGCCTGCAGGACTACAAGGGTTTCGCCGCGATCGCCTTTGCCCGCGCCAACAAGGTCAACCGCATCACCATGGATTCGCCGAATGCGCGCTTCGGCATCATGGCTTCCGGCAAGAGCTACGAGGATATCCGGCAGGCGCTGCGCGAGCTCGGCGTCACTCCGGAAGTCGCCGCCAAGATCGGCTTGCGGCTCTACAAGATCGGCATGCCGTGGCCGCTGGAGCCCGAGGGCGTGCGCGAATTCGCGGTCGGTCTCGAAGAGATCATGATTATCGAAGAGCGCCGCGAGATCGTCGAAAATCAGGTCAAGCAGGAGCTGTTCAACTGGCGCGACGACGTCCGCCCGCGCATCGTCGGCAAGATGGACGAGCACGACAAGCGCTTCCTGCCGTTCGCCGAGGAACTCAGTGTCGCCTCCCTGGCAGGCTCGCTCACCGAGCGGCTGCTGCGTCTCAACCTCAATCCCGAAATCGCTGCGATGCTGCGGGCCAAGGCCGACTGGTTCAACGGGCGGCTCGCCACCCAGATGCAGCCGGTGTCGCCGATTTCACGCACGCCGTATTTTTGCTCGGGCTGTCCGCACAATACCTCGACCAAGGTGCCGGAAGGCAGCCGCGCTTTCGCCGGCATCGGCTGTCACTTCATGGCGCTGTGGATGGACCGATCGACCGAGACCTTCACCCATATGGGCGGCGAAGGCGTGCCGTGGGTGGGCGTCGCGCCCTTCACCGACGAAAAGCACGTGTTCGCCAATCTCGGCGACGGCACCTATTTCCATTCCGGCAGTCTTGCGATCCGTCAGGCGGTCGCCTCCGGAGCCAACATCACCTACAAGATCCTCTATAACGACGCGACCGCGATGACCGGCGGCCAGCATGTCGACGGCGAGCTGTCGCCGCAGCAGATCACCTTCCAGCTGCACGCCGAAGGCATCCGCGAAATCTATCTGGTGTCGGAAAATCCCGACGCTTATCCGGCCTCCGATATCGCGCCGGGTACCAAGACCGCGCATCGCGACCAGCTCGACGCCGTCCAGAAGACGCTGCGCGAGGTGAAGGGCGCTTCGGCCATCGTATTCGTGCAGACCTGCGCGGCCGAAAAGCGCCGCCGCCGCAAGCGCGGCACGCTGGAGGATCCGGCGCGCCGCGTCATGATCAATCCGGCGGTCTGCGAAGGCTGCGGTGATTGCTCGGTGCAGTCGAACTGCATCTCGGTGGAGCCGCTGGAAACCGAATTCGGCCGCAAGCGCACCATCAACCAGTCGACCTGCAACAAGGACTATTCCTGCGTGAAGGGCTTCTGTCCGTCCTTCGTCACCGTCGATGGCGGCAAGCTGCGCAAGCGCGCACCGGCCGACCTCGGCCAGATCGGCGAGCTGCCGGAGCCGGCTTCCAGGCCTTCGCTGGACCGGCCCTATAACGTCGCGGTCGGCGGCGTCGGCGGCACCGGCGTCTTGACCATCGGCGCGCTGCTCGGCATGGCCGCGCATATCGAGGGCAAGGCCAGCATGATCCTCGACATGTCCGGCCTCGCGCAGAAGGGCGGGGCGGTGCTCAGCCACGTCCGGCTGTCGGAACATACCGCCGACGTCACCTGTTCGCGCATCGTCACCGGCACCGCCGATCTGGTGCTCGCCGCCGACGAGGTCGTGGCCGCCGCCAAGGAAACCATGACGCTGTGCGAATCCAGCCGCACCTATGGCGTCATCAACACCCATCTCATTCCGATCGCGGATTTCATCCTCAACCGCGATTTCAATTTCCAGAGCCGCAAGGTCAATCACGTCCTCGAAACGGCGCTGCGCAAGGACTCCTCCTTCTTCGACTTCACGAAACCCGCCGAGATGCTGCTCGGCGATTCCATCGCCACCAACATGATGATGATGGGCTACGCCTATCAGAAGGGGCTGCTGCCGCTTTCGGCGAAAGCGATCGAGCAGGCGATCGAGGTCAACGGCGTCGCCATTAAGATGAACACGGAAGCCTTCCGGCTCGGCCGTCTCGCCGCTGCCGATCCGGCGCGGCTGGTGGCGATGATGAAGGGCCAGGACGAGACGGTGGCGCCGAAGACGCTGGAGGAGATGTCGCTCGACGAGATCATCGCCCATCGCAGCGCGCATCTGACCGGCTACCAGGACGGCAGGCTCGCCGACCGCTATCGCAAGATGGTGGCCAAGGTGCGCAACGCCGCGCTCGACGGCGGCTACGGCGAGGCGCTGCCACGCGCGGTCGCGATCAACTACGCCAAGCTGCTCGCCTACAAGGACGAATACGAAGTGGCGCGGCTCTATACCGACGGGCGCTTTGAAAAACAGTTGCGCGACCAGTTTGACGGCGACTTCAAGTTTTCCTTCAACCTCGCGCCGCCGATCCTCGGCGGCGCCAAGGATGCGCTGGGACGGCCGGTCAAGCGCAAGTTCGGCGCCTGGATGATGCCGGTGTTCCGTCTGCTGGCGAAGATGCGGACCCTGCGCGGCACATCTTTCGATATCTTCGGCTACAGCGCCGACCGCAGGATGGAGCGCGAACTGATCGCCGGTTACGAGAAAGACATCTCAACCGTGCTCGGCTTGCTGTCGCCGCTGACGCTCGATACCGCGATCGAAATACTGTCGCTGCCGGATCGCATCCGCGGCTACGGGCCGGTCAAGGAGAAGGCGGCGCAGGCGGCGAAAATCCGCTATGCGGAATTAGCCGCGGACCTCGTCAACCCGCCGCCGGCGCCTCGGCAGATCGCGGCGGAATAGGGCCTTGCGGTCTGGGGCGCTTGCCAATCCCGTTCTGACGCGCGAAGACATTCGCTGGGAAGAAACACCAGCGGAGAGTTTTGTTGACCATCAAGGGCAAGGCCTACATTGCCGGGATTTACGAACATCCAACCCGGCACGCACCCGATAAATCCACCGCACAGTTGCACGCCGAAGTTGCCAAGGGGGCGATCGAAGACGCCGGGCTGACCAAGGCCGATATCGACGGCTATTTCTGCGCCGGCGACGCGCCGGGCGGGCTGTGGCCGATGGTGGATTACCTCGGCCTCAAGGTGCGTCACATGGATTCCACCGAGACCGGTGGTTGTTCCTACCTGATCCATCTCGGCCATGCCGCCGAAGCCATCGCCGCCGGCAAATGCTCGATCGCGCTGATCACGCTTGCCGGCAAGCCGCGCACCGGCGCGATGCCGCCACGTGCGGCGGGCGCCGAGGTCGATTTCGAAGCCGCCTACGGGGCGACCACCCACAACGCCTACGGCATGTGTGCCATGCGCCACATGCACGACTACGGCACCACCAGCGAGCAGCTGGCCTGGATCAAGGTCGCAGCCTCCCATCACGCCCAGTACAATCCGCATGCGATGCTGAAGGACGTCGTCACCGTCGAGGACGTGATCAATTCGCCGATGATCTCCGATCCCTTGCACCGGCTCGATTGCTGCGTCGTCTCTGACGGCGGCGGCGCGCTGATCGTCACCACGCCGGAGATCGCCAAGAGCCTGAAGAAGCCGCTGGTGCGCCTGATCGGCCATGGCGAGGCGATGAAGGGCCCGCGCGGCGGCAAGGATCTCGATCTCACTTACTCCGCCGGCGTCTGGTCCGGACCGCGCGCCTTCGAAGAGGCCGGCATCACGCCGAAGGATATCAAATACGCATCGATCTATGACAGCTTCACCATCACGGTCTTGATGCAGCTCGAGGACCTCGGCTTCTGCAAGAAGGGCGAGGGCGGCAAGTTCGTTTCCGACGGCAACCTGATTTCCGGCGTCGGCAAGCTGCCGTTCAACACCGACGGCGGCGGCCTCTGCAGCAATCACCCGGTCAACCGCGGCGGAATGACAAAAATCCTCGAAGCGGTGCGCCAGCTGCGCGGCGAAGCGCATCCGAAAGTGCAGGTGCCGAACTGCGATCTCGCCATTGCCCACGGCACCGGCGGCCTGCTCGGCGTGCGTCACGCCGCCTCAACCTGCATTCTGGAGCGTGTGTAATGGCCGAAGCAAAGAAATATCCGACGCCGCAAGGCAATCCCGAGACCGCGCCGTTCTGGGAAGCGGCCAAAGAGGGCAAGTTCCTGATCAAGCGCTGCACCGCCTGCGGCGAAGCGCATTATTTCCCGCGCTCGATCTGCCCATTCTGCTTCTCCGACAAGACGGTGTGGGAGGAGAGCTCGGGCGAGGCCACCATCTATACCTGGAGTCTGATGCGGAAATCGCCGACCGGCCCCTACGCGATCGCCTACGTCACGCTGAAGGAAGGCCCGTCGCTGCAGACCAACATCGTCGATTGCGAGCTGGAGAAATTGAAGATCGGCCAGAAGGTGAAGGTGGTGTTCAAGCCGACCGACGGCGCGCCGCTGCCGTTCTTCACGCCGGTATAGAATTCATCCTCATCCTGAGGAGCGCGCTCTTGCGCGCGTCTCGAAGGATGAGACGATAAGAACGTAAGGGCGCGGCAACCTCATGGTTCGAGACGGCGCAAGAGCGCCTCCTCACCATGAGGACACAAAAAATTCGGGAGACGAAACAAAATGCCGATCAAGTACGACGAACTGATGGCGCTGAAGAACCTCGGTCAGAAATACGCCTACACCGACCGCGAAGTGATGCTGTACGCCTATGGCATCGGCATGGGCGCCGACCCCATGGACGAGAAGGAGCTGGCCTTCGTCAACGAGGCCACGGCCATCCCGCGTCCGCTCAAGGTGGTGCCGACCTTCGCCTCGGTCGCGGCATGGGGCGCCGGGCCCGGCGAGATGCATCTCAACCGCCTGATGGTGGTCGACGGCGAGCGCGACATCACCTTCCACAAGCCGCTCGCGATCGCCGCGCACATCACCGCTGATTCCACCGTGCTCGACGTGTTCGACAAGGGCAAGGACAAGGGCGCCGTGATCCGGCACCAGACCGTGCTCAAGGACGAGAAAGGCGAGAAGCTGGCCACATTGGTCGCCTCGCGTTTCGCGCGCGGCGACGGCGGCTTCGGCGGACCCTCCGAAGGCCAGCCCGAACCGCACAAGGTGCCGACCCGGAGTCCCGACAAATCAGTTGATATCGCGACGCGCCAGGATCAGGCGCTGATCTACCGTCTCTGCGGCGATCGCAATCCGCTGCATTCGGATCCCGAATTCGCCAAGCGCGCCGGTTTCCCGAGGCCGATCCTGCACGGCATGTGCACTTACGGCATCACCTGCCGCGGCGTGCTGCAGACCTATGCCGATTACGATCCTGCCGCCTTCCGGCAGCACGCGGTGCGGTTCTCCTCGCCGGTCTATCCCGGCGAAACCGTGACCATGGAAATGTGGAAGGACGGCAACGTGATTTCGTTCGAGGCCAAGGTGAAAGCGCGCAACGTCACCGTCATCAAGAGCGGCAGGACGGTGCTGGCTTAGGAAGAGGCAAGGGAGAGAACACCATGGGGTTGCTCGACGGCAAGGTGGCGCTGATTACCGGCGCGGGGGGCGGGCTCGGCGAGGCCTACGCAAAACTGTTCGCGCGCGAGGGTGCGGCGGTCGTGGTCAACGACCTCGGCGGTCCCCGCGACGGCAGCGGCGCCGATGTCTCGATGGCGCAGAAGGTGGTCAATGCGATCAAGGCCGAGGGCGGCCGCGCGGTTGCCAACGGCGCCGATATCTCCACCATGGCCGGCGGCCAGTCGGTGTTCGACGACGCCATCAAGCATTTCGGCCGCGCCGACATCCTGGTCAACAATGCCGGCATCCTGCTCGACCAGACTTTCGCGAAGGCGACCGAGGCCGCCTGGGACAAGGTATTGAAGGTGCATCTGAAGGGCACCTTCTGCGTCACCCAGCCGGTGTTCCGCTGGATGCGCGAGAACGGCGGCGGCGTCATCGTCAATACCTCCTCGACCTCCGGCCTGATCGGCAATTTCGGCCAGAGCAATTATGGCTCCGCCAAGGGCGGCATCTGGGGCCTCTCCAACGTGCTGGCGATCGAGGGCCGCAAATACAACATCCGGATCTGGACGCTGGCGCCGGGCGCGCTGACCCGCATGACATCAGACCTGCCGCGCTATATCGAGAACCCCGGCGCCGCACTGGGGCCTGATGGCATCGCCCCGGCCGTGCTATACATGGTCAGCGAGCTCTCGGGCGACCAGACCGGCAAGACGCTCGGCGTCTCCGGCCCGCGCGGGGTGCGGGAAATGCGAATGATGGAAATGGAAGGCTGGACGCCGCCGTTCTCGGGGTGGAAGGCCGAGGATATCGTCACCCACGCCAAGGAAATCTTCTTCTCCGAAGAGGACATCAAGAAGTCGGCGCGGAGATTCAAGTAAACCGTCGTCCCGGGGCGATGCGATATTAGCATCGAACCCAGGACCTCGAGATTCCCCGATGTGCAATTGCACATCTGAGGTTCGGTTCTGTGCACCGCCCCGGAATGACCAAGGAGAGAGGCACGAATGACAAAGCTCACCGCCAAGGCCGCAGGCACCTTCGCGATCGCGCCGACGCCGTTCCACGATGACGGCCGCATCGACGAGAAATCCATCGACCGGCTGACCGACTTCTATACCGAGGTCGGCTGCGACGGCGTCACGGTGCTGGGCATTCTGGGCGAGGCGCCGAAGCTCGACGCCGCGGAAGCCGAACAGGTGGCGATCCGCTTCGTCAAGCGCGCCAAGACCATGCAGATCATCGTCGGCGTTTCCGCGCCGGGCTTTGCCACCATGCGCTCGCTGGCGCTGAAATCGATGGATGCGGGGGCTGCCGGCGTGATGATCGCGCCGCCGCCCCACTTGCGCACCGACGACCAGATCACCGGCTATTTCAGGCAGGCTCAGGAAGCGATCGGCGACGATATTCCCTGGGTGCTGCAGGATTATCCGCTGACCCTGACGGTCGTGTTCACGCCCGCGGTGATCCGCAAGATCGTGATGGACTCACCGTCCTGCGTGATGCTCAAGCACGAGGACTGGCCGGGGCTGGAAAAGATCTCCGCGCTGCGCGCGTTCCAGAAGGACGGCTCGCTGCGGCCGCTGTCGATTCTGACTGGCAATGGCGGGCTGTTCCTCGATTTCGAAATGGAGCGCGGCGCCGACGGCGCCATGACTGGCTATGCCTTCCCGGAATTGCTGATCGATGTGGTGAGATTATTCAAGGAGGCCCGACGCGACGCCGCGCACGATCTGTTCGACGCCCATCTGCCCCTGATCCGCTACGAGCAGCAGCCCGGCGCCGGCCTCGCGGTTCGCAAATATGTGCTGCAGAAGCGCGGCATCATCGCTTCATCCGCGCAGCGCAAGCCCGGCGCGACCATTACCGCCACCGCGAAAGCCGAGGTCGATTATCTCCTGTCCCGGGTCGCCCGCGTCGACAGGCGCGCCAACCTGCAGCCGCAATCCAGCGCGGCGGAATAGTAAAATCCTCATGGTGAGGAGGCGCACTTGCGCCGTCTTGAACCATGAGAGCCCACATGTCTCATCCTTCGAGACGCGGCCCAAGAGGGCCGCTCCTCAGGATGAGGGAACCGAGGAACGAAACCCATGTCCACCGAACCTGCCAAACCGCCGCGTCCCGCTTCCACCATCCTGTTGCTGCGCGACAGCGCGGAGACCAAAGGTGAAATCGAGGTTTTCATGATGGTGCGCCATTATGAGATCGACTTCAATTCCGGCGCGCTGGTGTTTCCCGGCGGCAGCGTCGACAAGGGCGATCAGGATATCATCGCCGATCCCTCGCTTTATGCCGGCGGCGAGGGGCTCGACGCCAGTGCCTTGAGCTTCCGGATCGCCGCGATCCGCGAAACCTTCGAGGAGAGCGGCATATTGCTGGCGCGTCCCAAGGGATCGAAGGTGCTGGTCGACGCCGGGCGGGCAGGCGAGATCGAGGCCGCGCATCGCGCCGATCTTTGCGACAACAAGATCACCTTCCTCAAGGTGCTGACCGACAACGGCATGGTGCTGGCGCTCGACGAACTCGTGCCCTATGCGCACTGGATTACGCCGGAGGGCATGCCGAAGCGCTTCGACACCTGGTTTTTCCTCGCTGCAGCGCCCCCGGAGCAGGCCGGCGCCCATGACGGCAAGGAATCTACCGATTCGATCTGGGTGTCGCCGCGCGAGGCGCTGGAAGGCGGCGACAGCGGACGGTTCAAGCTGCCGTTCCCGACCACGCGCAACCTGATCCGGCTAGGCAAGCAGTCGAGCGTACAGGCCGCGCTCGACGACAGCAGGGGCAAGTCCATCGTCACGGTGATGCCGGTGATGACCAAACTCAATGGCGGCCGTCAGCTTCGCATCCCGCTGGAAGCCGGCTACGACGGTGACGTGTTCGAGGTTGGCGCGGTGGGGTGAGCGAGTTCCGCCGGACACGAAGACACTTCGATCCGTGACGAAATATAAACGCCGAACCATCGGCTAGTTTCTGCGTCAATGACCTGACTGGGCAAATTCGCCCGACAGAGGAGTTGACGTGGCTGACTCAGCGCAAACCTATCTGAACCTTCCCGGCGGCGAGGAGGCCGACACGCTGCTGCTCCGCCGCTGGCCGGGCGGGGGCGATCCCGTACTCTACGTGCACGGTGCGACGTTCCCGTCGGCGCTGTCGGTGGGCTACCGTTTCGGCGGGCTGTCATGGGCCGACCAGCTGCATGATCGCGGCTTCGACGTCTGGGCTTTCGACTTCGCGGGCTTCGGGGATTCGACGCGTCCCGCGGCGATGAACGGGCCGGCGCAAGCCAACCCGCCGTTCGGCCGTGCGCCGGAGGCCGCCTTTCAAATCGGCACGGTGATCGATCACATCCGCAAGGCGCGAAACGGTGCGCAGGTTCATGTCGTCGCACACTCCTGGGGCACCATGGCCGCCGGACTGTTTGCCGGCGACCGTCCCGAGGCCGTCGGACGCCTCGTATTTTTCGGCCCGATCGCACAACGGCGGATCGAAGGACTGCCATCGCCCGGCCAGATCGGCGCATGGCGGGACGTATCGGTCGCGGACCAGTTGAAACGGTTCGTCGAGGATGTGCCGCCAGATCATCCGCCGGTCCTTATCGAACCGGAGCTGGCCCAATGGGGCCCGACCTGGCTGGCGACGGATCCCGATGCGGGATGCCGGACGCCGCCGGCGGTGAGGATTCCGAACGGCCCGCAGGCCGACATCATCGCGGCGATGTCGGGCCAACTGGCCTATGATCCGCGCCGCGTCGTTGCACCCTTGCTGATCGTCCGCGGCGCTTGGGACAATCTCTGCCGCGACGCCGATGCCGCCTCGCTGATCGATACGCTCGGCGCGAAGGAAAAAGCCGACGTCGTCATCCCGGCGGCGACCCACCTGATGCATCTCGAACTTGGCCGCGAAGGGCTGTTTGCGGCAGCCGCCGACTGGCTCTTGAGGCCGACGGCGTGACCGGCACCAACCCGGCGGCTGTGCGCCAGCCCAACATGGCCATCGAGCTGGCGCTGCTCTTGGTTCTCGCGACACTGTGGGGCGCGTCCTACACGTTCATCCGGCTCGGCGTGGCGACGATTCCGCCGGTTACCCTGATCGCCGCGCGCACCCTGATCGCCGGGCTGCTGCTCATCGTCATCATGGGCTGGCGCGGGATACGCCTGCCGGCGGATGCCGCCACCTGGCGGCGATTCCTGTTCCAGGCCTGCCTCAACAGCGTGATCCCCTGGACCATGCTGGCCTGGGGCGAGCGCGCGCTCGATGCGGGTCTCGCCACCATCCTCAACTCGACGTCGCCGATCTTCACCTTCTTTCTCACGCTCGCCGTCACGCATCATGAGACGCTGACACCGCGAAAACTGCTTGGCGTCGGGGCCGGGATGGCCGGCATCTGCCTGATCGTCGGCGTGCAGGGGCTCGGTGGATTGGGCGAGCAGCTGGTCTCGCAAGTGGTGACTGTGCTGGCGGCAATCTGCTATGCGGGTGCTGCGATCTTCGGCCGCGGCTTCAAGGGCCTCGATCCGATGGCGCCGGCCGCCGGCTCGCTGTTGTGTGGCGCGGCGATCCTGATTCCCGTCAGCCTGGCGGTGGACCGGCCATGGACGCTGGCGCCGTCGATGAGTTCGATCTGGGCGCTGCTTGCGCTGGCCGTGTTCTCCACCGCGCTGGCCTTCGTGATCTATTTCCGGCTGATCCAGACGCTGGGTTCGGTCGGCACCACGGCGCAGGCCTATTTGCGGGTGCCGATCGGCGTCGCGGTCGGCGTGGTGTTTCTCGGTGAAACGCTGTCCGCGACAGCGTGGATCGGCCTCGGCTGCGTCGTGATCGGCGTAGCCGCGATGACGATACCGGCGCGGAAGGCCGCGATATCAGCAGCAGGGCGATTTTCCTAGGCGAGAAACGAATCCACCAGCGCCTGATCCTGATCATAGACCCAGCATTGCCACAACAGCCCGTCGCGAACGCTGTAGACCAGCAGGCGCTCCACCTCGGCAGTCCTTCCGTCGCGGCTGAACAGTTCGCGAGCCAGTAATGCGCCGCGCTCGGGCCCAACCATGATATCGACAATGCCGAGCAGCTTTCGATTGGTGCGGCGGGTGACCTCCGCAAGAACGGCAAGTGCCGCCGGCTTGCCCCGGTGCACCCCGGCCAGCGGATTGCCGCCGAAATAGTGCAGGGTGAAGTCGTCATGATAGCTTGCCGCTATCGCCTGACGGTCGCCGGACAACCATGCCGCCGCATAGCGCGAGACCGCCTGACGGATGGGGTCGCCAGCCGGATGATTGCTGGCTGCCGTACTTGAACTTTCCATGGATTGCTGTCCTCTGTAGGGGCGCATTCGACATAGGCCGCAGGGAATATCCGGCGCTTTCAGAAACTGGCTATCGGCATGGTTGCGAGGGCAAAATTGATCGGCTGGGGGCCGCGCGTGCTCTATCTCGGGCCGGCTTTCGGATTGACGCCGCACCGCAATGCCACCGCTGTGCTGGCGGTCGCGCTCGATGGGAAGCTGGAAGTGGCCGGCGATCCCGCAAAGCCTGATGGAGCCTGGCGCTCCGCGCGCAGCGTCCTGATCCCACCGAACACGCTGCATCACCTCCGCATGGCCGGCGGGCCGATGGCATTTCTCTATGTCGATCCGCTCAGCCGCGATCTGGCGGCGCTCAAGGCGCGGATGCAGGACGTCTCGCCTCGCGCTGCCTTCGACCTGATCGGGGAGGCCGCCGTGATCGGGGTTCTGACCAGGCTTGCGGAAGGCCGCATCGCCGATGGCGACGGACGGAAGGCGCTCATGGAATTGCTCGGCATCGGCGTGCGCGCCGATCCAGACGTTCGCATTCTTTCGGCGCTGCGTCGCATGCGCGACCAACCGTGTCGATCGCACTCGATGGCGGAACTCGGGGCATGCGCGGGGCTTTCGGCGTCGCGTTTCCTTCATTTGTTCAAGGCGGAGACCGGCGTGCCGCTGCGGCGTTACCGGCTTTGGAATCGCATGGGCGCGGCGGTCGCGGCGTTCCAGGATGGCATGTCGCTGACCGAAGCGGCCCACGCCGCGGGCTTTGCAAGCTCGGCGCATTTCAGCACCGCGTTCCGCGACATGTTCGGCATGATGCCGTCGGAATTGTTGAAGGGCCTGGAGGCGGCCCAGCGCTGAGATGTCACGTTGGTTGCTTTGACTTTCGATCATCGGGCCGCGGTTTGTGCGACCGATGGGTCAATCCGCCCTGCCGATTTGCTCTGTGACTACCCGACGGGCAAATCAGTGCCGCGGTCTGTCGCCGGCTTGTCCAGCCTGTTCGGAAAAGATATTTCTGTTTTTCCGAAATGGAAATCAGGCTATATGAGTAGTCATCCCGTCCTATCAAGAGGGGCGTTGGCCATCGTCACGAACGTTGGGCGGGTTGCGGTGGACGCGGATGGTGCGACTGACGAGAGCGCCTGAAGCGGACGGCGAAGTCGTGTGGTCCTGACACCCCGACGCTGGTGTCAAGTTCTTGAGAAGCAAGCTTCTCAGGGGCGACGGTGGCAAGAAAGCCCGGTCGCCGGGGAGATCACGTATAAGCCGTAAACCATTGCGTGGGGAATGCCGGGTGATACCGGTGTGACCTGACTAACGCGTGTGTGTTCTACCTACTACCATTGCACACGCGGCTATCGGGCGCATCGGGCGCCCGGCATTCCCTGCGCCCTCCGATCAAGAGGGTAAGGAATTCAGAGCAAACCTCGGGCGGATCGCGCTGCGAGATCGCGAAGTTGCGTTTGAAGTCGTAGGGTGGGCAAAAGCGCAGCGTGCCCACCTTGGTCAAGGTGAGAAAATGGTGGGCACGGCGCAAAGCGCGCCTTTGCCCACCCTACGGGTTTCACTTCGCTCGCAATGACGCCAAAACAATTACCCCGCCTTCGCCTGCATCGGCGCGCCGTCCTCCGCGTGAAGCCGGCGCAATTCGCGCTTGAGCACCTTGCCGGCGCCGGAAAGCGGGAACGGTTCGGTCCTGACGTCGACGCTGCGCGGGCATTTGTAGCCGGCAATCCGCTCCTTGCAGAACGCGATGATCTCAGCGGCGTTGACGCTGGCGCCGGCCTTGGGGATCACGAAGGCATGCACGGTCTCGCCCCATTGCTCGCTCGGGATCCCGATCACGGCGCATTGCGAAACTGCCGGATGCTGGGCGATGACGTTCTCGACTTCCATCGAATAGACGTTCTCGCCGCCGGAAATGATCATGTCCTTCACGCGATCGACCAGATAGACGAAGCCTTCGTCGTCCATGTAGCCGCCGTCGCCGGTATGCATCCAGCCGTCGATCACCGCCCTGGCGGTTTCTTCCGGCCGCTCCCAGTAACCCATCATCACGTTGTCGCCGCGCACCGCGACTTCGCCGACCACGCCCGTTGCGACCGGCTTGTGGTCGGCATCGACGATCCTGACCTCGCAGCCGATCGCGGCGCGGCCGCAGGCGCGCTGCCGGTTCTTCTTCTTCGCATCTTCGCTGGTGTGCTGTTCCCAGTTCAGATGCGTCGCCAGCGGCGACAGTTCGGTCATGCCGTAAAGCTGGTGGAACGCGGTGCCGGGCATTCCGGCCATGGCGCGATTCAGCAAGGCTTCGCTGATCGGGGAGGCGCCGTACATGATGCGCTTCAGCGACGACAGGTCGGCGGTCTTGAAGGCGGGATGATCGGTCAGCATCTGGATCATGGTCGGCACCAGCAAGGTGGCCGTGACCTTCTCCTTCTCGATCGCGGCGATCACCAGTTCCGGGCTGAAGGTCCGGATGATCACATTGGTGCCGCCGCCAATCAGCGAAGCGAACATCGCGCTGCCATTGGCGAGGTGAAACATCGGCGCGGCGTTGAGATAGACCGTGCCGTCAGGCAACAGGCCCTCGCTCAGCATGTGCAGCGCGTTGCAGGCGATGTTGGCGTGGCTCAGCATCACGCCCTTGGAACGGCCGGTGGTGCCGCCGGTGTAGAAGATGCCGGCCAGATCCTCGCGCGAGGCCATCGCGTCCGGAACGGGCGCGCTCGCGGCGATCAGTTTCTCGTAATGCTGCGCCTCCGACGGTCCCTGGTCGTCATCGGCATAGATCAGCTTCATCGTCACGGCTTTCGCCAACTCGACGCCCATCGCGGCAAAGGCCTTGTCGACGACGAGCACCGAAGCACGGCAGTCGTGCAGGGAGTCCTCGATCTCAGCGTGGCTCCAGCGGATGTTGGTAGGGACGATCACGGCGCCTGCCCAGGGGATGCCGAGATAGAGTTCGAGGTAGCGGTCGGAATTGAGCATCAGCACCGCGACCCGATCGCCGCGCTTGACGCCGAGCTGCTGCAACCCGCCCGCGAGCCTTGCGACGCGCTCGCCGATCTCGCACCAGGTGCGGCGGCGATCGCCGTCGACGGTGGCGATGCCCTCGCGGTTGGTCTGCAGCACCCTGCGCAGGCCCTGGGTCACATTCATCATAGCTCTCCCTGCTGTCGCGGGCGCTCGATGCGCCTCTTGGTCGGGGCGATCATACCGGCGTGGGCGGACCTCGCAAGCGGGCGGCCGACGCCGCTGCGGCGGCTGCCGGCAGACCCGGAGCTTGCGAAAGCGCCAAAAAGACGGTCAGGGCGGCGCGGGGGGATCGAGCATGTTCCCCCCGGCCTCCAATCCATCGTATATTGGGCGTCTGATTGGAGCCGGTCTCAATAACCATGCCTTCCGAAGCGCCGCAAAAGCCAAGGTCGTTCTCGCTCTCGATCGGTCAGCTGACATTTGGCAGTTTCCTGCTGGTGCTGGCCGTGATCACGATCACCAGCATCGCCAGCGTGGTCGCCATCCGCCACATCGATTCGACCTTTGCCGAACTGCAGCGGCTGCAGAGCGTCGGCGACCTCGCGCAGGACATCGACCGCCGGATGAACGAATTGCGCCTTGCGGCGCGCGACTTCGTCACCGATCCCGGCACGCAATCGACCCAGGTCGGCGACGCGGCTTCGGCGCTCAGCGAGATCCTGAAGAAGACCCGGCTGGAGCTTGCGCCGGAGCAGCAGGACATGATCGACGGCGTTACCGCGCGATTGACAACCTATCGCAACGGCATCGAACGCATTTCGTCGCTGATCAACCGGCGCGCCGAACTGATCGTCGGCCTGCCACCGCTGCGCGAAGGTTTCGATTCGGCGATCGCCGGAACCCCCGATCCGGTGATCGCCTCGACCTTGTTCCAGACCCAAAGCCGCATCGCCTCGGCGCTGTTGGCGCGCAATCCGTCGGCCGCCGAGCAGGCGGCGCAAAGCATGCGGGCGCTGACGATCCCGGATCGCAAGCTGCGCGCCGCCGTCGACAATTACGCCGAAGCAATCATCGCGATCTCGATCCGCGAACGCCAGATCGCGGATATCGACAGGGAAGTGCTCGGCTCCGAAGGCCGCCTGATCCAGCGCGTCACCGAACTGTTGCGCGACGTCAGCGAACGCCGCGGCCGCGTGCTGTCCCGCGATTTCGCGCGGACGCTGGCCGAGGCCAAATGGCAGAGCATCGTTCTTGGTACTGCCGGCGTCCTGATCGGGCTGTGGGCGGCGGCGGTCGTGGTGCGGCGGACTGTCCGGCCGCTCGCCTCGATCTCGGCCTCGATCCGGGCGCTAGCGGCGGGCAAGAAAGACACCTCGATCCCCGCCACCGACGTGGAAAACGAGATCGGCGATATCGCGCGAGCCGCCGAAGTATTCCGCCGCACGCTGGTCGACGCCGATGCGGCGCGCGAGGCGGCGGTGCGCGCATTGGCCGAGCAGCGCCTTGCCGAGGAAAGCTATCGCAAGCTGTTCGAGGGTTCGGTCGACGGGATCTACGTGACGACGCCGGGCGGCGCGTTGCTCAACGCCAATCCGGCGCTGGCGCGGATGATGGGGTACGACACGCCGCAGGACCTGATCGATGGCATCAGCGACGTCGCAAATGCGGTCTACGTGCATCCGGCGGCGCGGGCTGAATATCAGGCGCTGATGCAGCGCGACGGCATGGTGCGCGAGTTCGAGTATCAGGTTCGCGCCCGCGACGGCCGGGTGCTCTGGCTTTCCGACAGCGCAACCGTCGCCCGCGACGAAGCCGGCAAGATCGTCCGCTATGAAGGGACGGTGCGCGATATCACCGATCAGAAGCGCGCCGAAGACGCGATTGCCGAAGGTCGGCGGCTGCTGCAACAGGTGATCGACACCGTGCCCGCCGTCATCAACGTCAAGGACAAGGAGCTTCGCTACGTCCTGATGAATCGCTACATGGCCGGCATCTTCGGCGTCGAGCCTGTGGATGCGATCGGCCGCACCACCACCGACCTGATGTCGCGCTACGGCGCGGAAAAGACCGATGAGCACGACAAGCGGGTGCTGGAAGCGGGCAGGGAACTCGGATTCTACGAGGAGGAATATAAGGATTCCTCGGGCAACATGCGGCAATGGCTGGTCAACAAGCTTCCGCTGCTGAATGCCGAAGGCGAGATCGAAAACATCGTCACCGTCGCGCTCGATATCGGCGAGCGCAAGCGCGGCGAACTGGAAATGCGCAAGGCCAAGGACGCGGCGGAAGCGGCGCTGCGCAATCTGCGCGAGACCCAGAATTCGCTGATCGAGGCGGAAAAGCTCGCTGCCCTCGGGCGGCTGGTGGCGGGCGTCGCCCACGAGGTCAACAACCCAGTCGGCATCAGCCTGACTGTGGCCTCGTCGCTGGAGCGCAAGACCGCCTTGTTCTCCGCCGAAGTCGCCCGGGGCGATCTCCGGCGGTCGAGCCTGACCGATTTCCTCGAGGCCAGCCGCGATGCCTCCTCGCAGCTGGTGGCCAATCTCAACCGCGCCGCCGAACTGATCACCTCGTTCAAGCAGGTCGCAGCCGACCGCAACTACTCGGATCAGCGCACCTTCGACCTCGGCGATCTCACCGAGCAGGTGGTGATGAGCCTGCGGCCGGGTCTGCGAAAGCATAATCTGACGCTGACCGTCGACTGCCAGCCCAACCTCACCATGAACTCCTATCCCGGGCCTTACGGCCAGGTGCTCACCAACCTGTTCCTCAATTCGGTGGCGCACGCCTTTCCGGACGGCAAGGCCGGGCAGGTCGATATCCAGGTGCGGGAGTCCGGCAAGGACAATGTCGAGATCATCTTCTCCGACAATGGAATCGGCATGAGCCTCGACGTCCGGCGCCGCGCGTTCGATCCGTTCTTCACCACCCGCCGCGACCAGGGCGGCACCGGGCTCGGCCTGCATATCGTCTACAGCATCGTGACTAACCGGCTGGGCGGCCGGCTCGACCTCGATTCGGAGCCGGGCGGCGGCACGCGGATCCAGATCATCCTGCCCCGGGTCGCGCCGCTGGAGCAGGCGGCGGAATGACGCGCATTTCGCAAGAGGGGATAGAGGTTCGGCGATCGGAATACGCGCAGCCAGGAAGGAATTGGCTAGTCGACGTCGGCCAGCTTGTGCAGCGTCGCGCCGAAGATCTGGCTGGCCTTTCCGACCAGCGCGGTGCCGTTCATGACGCCTCGCGTATCGGTGAAGGTGCCGGACACGCCGATGCCGACCGGACTGGGGCCGCCGAACAACGGGTTGGCGTCCGGGCTGGAGGTGTGACGCTGGACCAGCACCTCGCCCTTGAAGGTATCGTCCTTCACCGTGTAGCTGCCGGTGTAGAACAGATACGCGTCGCCGCCGAGGATCTTGCCGTCGCGGAACAGGATCACGCCGCTGCCCTTGCCCGTGCGGCCATCCTGCAGGCTGACATGGATCGAATACAATCCGTTTTTCATGATGTTCCGATTCCGACGCCCGTCGTCCCCCGGAGTCGGCAACTTGTTATGCCAAAGCGGGGCACGCAGCGTCAACGCGGCAGCTTGACCGCACCCGGCAGCAGACGTTCAAATTCTGCCAAATCGTGTAACACTGCGATGACGGCGGCCAAGTTGGCCCGCGAAATGCATAACCCTTGTTGCACCGGCCGGTGGGTGCTGGAGCAAGGGACAGGTGACCAACTGGATCGATTCCGGCGGCGATGCGCCGCGACCACGCACTGACGAAAACATCCGGCCGAACGGGAACCGCCGCCGCGCCCGCAAGATGCGGCTCGGTATGTAGTGCGATATGGCTCTCAGTGTTGGCCTCCGATGTCGGGACAGCCCGCGACCGCGGCCAATTCGCCAATGCCAATCCCGAGCTGAAAGCGTGGTTCGAAAGCCTGAAGAGCGGCAGGGGGCCCTGCTGTTCGGACGCCGACGGCACCGCGATCAGCGATGCGGACTGGGAGTCACGCGGCGGCCATTATCGGGTGCGGATCGAAGGCGAGTGGGTCGACGTGCCCGAAGAAGCCGTCATTACCGAACCCAACCGCGTCGGCCGCACCATGGTCTGGCCGATCCGCGGCTATCTCGGGCTGACGATCCGCTGCTTCATGCCGGGCAGCATGACCTAGGCGCGTCGCGACCTCACGCGTATTTCTGGTCGCGCTCCAACAGCTCGATCGAGATGCCCTGTGGTCCGCGGATGAAGCAGATGCGCACGCCCGGCCGGATCGTGGTGGGTTCCTTGGTGAACTCGACGCCCTTGGCCTTGATCTCGGCGGCGACCGCATCGATGTCCTTCACCGTCAGCCCGAAATGATCGAGCCCCTGATAGGGCGTCACCGGCGGGGTGTTGACGCCGTCGCCCGCCGTGACCGTTGCGATGAACACATTGGCGCCGCCCAGCTTGACGTCGATCCGCCCGGGGCCGCGGACGATCTCGCCGCCCAGGATATTTTCCAGCCAGGCGGCCGTGGCCTCGGGGTCGGGACTACGCAGATGGACGTGATCCCAGGTGACGATCGGCATTGTTGGTCTCCCCGTTGGCTATCGATAATTTTAGCGGCCGCATTGCGGCAAGACCATCCCTCCGGGGGATGCATTCCAATGTTGACACATTTGGATGGAACCATTGCCGGGTTTCCTGGATTGACGGGATGCTGGCGGCGCCAATTGACGGTGCGGCGCAGCAGCCAGCATTCGTTTCGCCGCTGTCGATGGCATGACGATGAACGCAGGGCTTGATCGCATCGAATTGACCGGGCTTGCCGGGCTCGCGAAGCTCGCCGGGTTTCGCGGCAGTTCAGTTGGGCCCGAGGGCAAGACGTTCACGCCGGGATTTATCTGCTTGCTGGCCATCCTGATCGCCGGACTGGGGGCATGGGTGCTGTCCGGCAATGGCAGTAACACCGCCGAAAGCGAACCGGTGCGCCTCGCGGCGGCGGTTGCGAGCGAACCGGCGCCACCGCCGAGCGCGGACCTCGGGCTGGACCTGTCCTTGTCCAACCAGGCGGCGCCCCCCGCCGATCCCCCAATCGAAGCGGCTCCCGTGGACGGGTTGAGGATCGCATCGCAGTCCTGGCGAAGGGGCGGACTGGGGTCGAAGGCCCTGGTCACCCTGACGCTCCGCAACGGCAACGATTACGCGGTCAAGGACATCGAGATCTTCTGCTCGTTTGCGCGCCGGGACGGCGGCCATCTCACTGACCGCAAGCGCATTATCCCCGACACCATCGCCATGAAGAGCCGGAAGACCTTCGCGCGCCTGCATGTCGGCTTCGTCAACATTAACGCGAATCAAGCGAAATGCTCACTGGTCACGGCCAGCCGCATCTGACCCGCTCTTCACGAAAAGTTAACCGCTCACAAAAAGTTAGCCCAACGGGTGAACCGTGCGGGCAGCTTCGGAACTAATTATGTAACCAGCAGTTGAGAGAACGATCCGCGCGGTTCCCGCACGGATGGAGCAGTCCTTAAGATGCCCGTAGCACGATACTTCTTCTACGTCGGCGGAGTGCTGCTAGCGCTGCTGTTTGCGGTTGACGCCTACGTGCCGAAGGAGCCGGCGGTGAGTTCTGCGGCCGCGGAGGCGACGACGATCGAGAATCCCACCCTTAGGATCCGCTCCGACCGGAAATGGCCGGAGCGTGTCGTATACGATACCAGCCTTCCCACCATCGTTCCGCCGCCGGCCGCGATAATCGAGGCTGCCGCCGCGGTTCCACGGCCGGTTGCCGAAATGTCGGCTAAGGCGCGCGTGCGGGAGTCGTTTGCGCAGTTCAGGCCGGCCGATGATTCGAAGCCTGACGCCAAGCCGCATCCGAAGCGCAAGATTGCCAAGACCCGGGTGGCCCCGCCGCCGATGTCGACGCCGATGATGCGGGTCGCTCAGCGCCCGAATTTTGGGTTCTTTACCAGTACCTGGTGAGGCAGACGCGTCGTAACGGTTTCGCTGCTGGCTGGCGCGCCACGGATGGGGTGGCGATGCGCTGGACTAGCTCAATAGTCGCGGCGATACCGCCGGTCGCGTCCTCCCGGCGACGCTGTTGCGCCCGCGTAAAACGGGTTGACGATGCACTGGGCGGGGAGGCCCGATGCGGCCTGAGCGCACTGTGCCAGCGAGGTATAGGCGCATTCGTAATGTTCACCGCCGAACATTTCGATGACCTTGAGGCAGACCGGATAGTTCGGATTATAGGTCTGGGCGCGAACTGACGGCGTTGTCGAAACCGTCACAATCGCCAAGATCGCCAAAGCCAGAATGCGCATTAGAATCTCCATCGGGATGACGGCACCATATCTCACACTCGCGGCGTCTAGTCACGCTCCGCGCGGCCTCGGCGCATTCATGGGCCAGCGCGATATCGGAGTGGCCCGGCTTCGCGGCCTTGGCCTCCCGGAGCTGCAGCTGGGCAGCTCCAGCTCCACTGAGCCTCATTGAGCGGGACGCCGCTGGCGCGCTCGGAGAGATTCGAACTCCCGACCCTCGGAATCGAAATCCGATGCTCTATCCAGCTGAGCTACGAGCGCGTGCGGGGCTCGCTTACCAGACTTGTCCCGACAGGGCCAGCAGAGGCCGCCGGACCCGGCCTGAGGGGGCCTGGCGTCCGGGAATCGGGTTGATCTCCACCCAAACGGCGAGCGGATTGGGGGGATTACCCTGCCGCTCCGGCGGTCCAGGCCGGCCCGGGGCCAGATCCAGCGACAATTGCCGCCTAAACCAGTGAAATCCGCCTGCGGGCGCCCATTTTTGGCCCCATCCGGATGCTTAACGGAATCCCAACACACTAACGCCAGAGTCCTGCCCTCTGGTTCTCTGGCGGACCGGATTTCCCGGGTCCCGACAGGCTCTATCCGCGTCCGATCGATTCATGCGCATCACGTTCTTGCCCCTGCTGTTGCTCTTGCTGCTGGCCGCGACGCCGGCGCGTGCCGATCTGCATATCACCAGGGATCACGGCGGCTACGTCACCGAATACAAGGCGAAGTACGAGCGCATCCGTGACCGCAAGGAGCGCGTCATCATCGACGGCATCTGCAATTCGGCCTGCACCTTGGTGTTCGGCATCGTGCCGATGAACAAGGTGTGCGTGACGCCGCGGGCCAGCCTCGGCTTCCATCAGGCCTATTACGACAAGGCGTTCACCTTCGGCATCAAGGTCACCAGTGCGGAGGGGACATCCGATCTGATGTCCTACTACCCGCGGCCCGTGAAGGACTGGATCCGGCGTAACGGCGGGCTGACCACCGAGATGAAGAAGATCAAGAACGGGACCGAACTTTGGAAGATCGTCGACCCCTGTCCGGAAGAGTTCTGATCCTCTCAGGCCAGATCAATCGTTCCTGACATCACGGGCACGCAGCGGCCGCCGATCCAGGTCGCGGTAACCGCGCCGTTCTTCTTCTCGGCCTGCGCCTGCAGGATGCTCGGCCGTCCCATCTCGACGCCTTGCGCGATCGTCTTCGACAACAAGAGGTTCGCCTCCGGACGCAGGCTGGCGAGCAGGCCGATCAGCGCGACGTTGGCAGCGCCGGTCGCCGGATCCTCGGGAATGTTGAGGTGTGGCGCAAACATCCGCGCGCGGATGTCGATGTCGCCCTCCTGGACCTGCGCATAGATCATGATGCTGACGACGGGGTGTTTGGCGACTTCGAGCCGGAACACGTCGGCATTCGGGTTTGCCCCGAGCAGCGCGGTGCGGCTCTTCAGCTCGGCCAGAATGAACGGGGCGCCGCAGGACGCGATGCATGGGCGATGATGGGCCGTCTCGATATCGGCGAGCGAAATCCCGCACGCTGATGCCACCAGTTCGCCCGCAACCTCCGCGCCGACCGCGAGCGGCTGCGGTGCCGCGACCTTTGAACCTACCGCCGTCGCGCCATCTCGCAAGATCTCGATCGGGACCAAGCCGGCTTTCTCCTCGAAGACGACACGGTCGCCGCTGACCGGTCGGCCGTAGCTGACGCCGGCGCGCGCCAGCACGAAGGCCGTGCCGACATTGGGATGGCCGGCGAACGGCATCTCGCTGCGCGGGGTGAAGATCCGCACTTCGGCGGTGTGCGCGGGGTCCTTCGGGGGCAGCACGAAGGTGGTCTCCGCCAGATTGAATTCGGCGGCGATGGCCTGCATCTGCCCGGTCGACAACCCCTCGGCGTTGAGCACGACGGCAAGCGGATTGCCCACGAATTGCGTGCCGGTGAATACGTCGACGGTCTGAAATTGCAGGCGCATAGTAACTCCTATCTAGAAGGTCACCACGCCGCGGATCGACTCGCCGCGCTTCATCAGTTCGAACGCGTTGTTGATCTCGGCAAGCGGCATCACATGGGTGATCATCGGGTCGATCTGGATCTTGCCCTGCATGTACCAGTCGACGATTTTCGGTACGTCGGTGCGGCCGCGTGCGCCGCCGAAGGCGGTGCCTTTCCAGACCCGGCCGGTCACCAGCTGGAACGGCCGCGTTGAAATCTCCGCGCCTGAAGGCGCGACCCCGATCACGATCGACTGGCCCCAGCCGCGGTGGCAGGCTTCCAGCGCCTGCCGCATCACCGTGACGTTGCCGGTGCAGTCGAAGGTGTAGTCGGCGCCGCCGATCTGGTCGGCGCCGGATTTGGTCATGTCGACGAGGTGAGGGACGAGATCCTTGCCGAGTTCTTTCGGGTTGACGAAATGGGTCATGCCGAAGCGTTCGCCCCAGGCCTTGCGGTCGTTGTTGATGTCGACGCCGATGATCATGTCGGCGCCGGCCAGCCGCAAGCCCTGCAGCACGTTGAGCCCGATGCCGCCGAGGCCGAACACGATGGCCTTGGCGCCTTGCTCGACCTTGGCAGTGTTGATGACCGCGCCGATGCCTGTGGTGACGCCGCAGCCGATGTAGCAGACCTTGTCGAACGGCGCGTCCTCACGGATTTTTGCGACGGCGATTTCGGGCAGCACCGTGTAGTTCGCAAAGGTCGAGGTGCCCATGTAGTGATGGATGGGCTTGCCTCCAAGCGAGAACCGCGAGGTGCCGTCGGGCATCAGGCCCTGGCCTTGCGTGGCGCGGATCGCGGTGCAGAGATTGGTCTTGCGCGACAGGCAGGACGGGCACTGCCGGCATTCCGGCGTATAAAGCGGAATGACGTGGTCGCCTTTCCTCACGCTGGTCACGCCTTTGCCGATATCGACCACGACGCCGGCGCCTTCATGGCCGAGGATCGCGGGAAACAGGCCTTCGGGATCGGCGCCGGAAAGGGTGAATTCGTCAGTGTGGCAGACGCCGGTGGCCTTGATTTCGACCAGCACTTCGCCCTCGCGCGGGCCGTCGAGCTGGACCGTCGTGATCTCCAGCGGCTTGCCGGCAGCAACGGCGACGGCGGCGCGAACATCCATGGCATTCCTCATTTCTTCGATCTGCGTTTTCCGGCGAGCGGGCCCGCGGGATTCTGGATTGCCGGATAGCATATGTTCAGGCAATCAGGGCCGCAAATGAGCAGAGACCTCGAAAATTTGGCCGCGCGCGCGGCGCCGGCGATTTTTGTCGTGCTCTGGAGCACCGGCTTCATCGGCACCAAATACGTCATTCACAATGCCGACCCGCTGACCTATCTGACGATCCGCATGGTTGTCGTGGTCGGGTTGATGGCGGTCATCGTCGCAATTGCCCGCCCGGCATGGCCCGACCGCACCGAGATCGGCCATAGCATCGTCGCCGGCATCTTGGTGCATGGGTTCTATCTCGGCGGCACCGCGGTTGCGATTTCGCTTTCGATTCCGGCAGGGCTTTCGGCGCTGATTCCCGGCCTGCAGCCGATCCTGACGTCGACCATCGCGAACCGCTGGCTGGGCGAGCGCGTCACGCCGCTGCAATGGTCGGGGTTGCTGCTCGGGCTCGCCGGCGTGGTGCTGATTCTGCACGATCGTCCGATGAGCGGGCAGGCGGGCTGGGGCTGGTTCGCCTCCGCGGTCTCGCTGGTGAGTATCACGTTCGGGACCTTGTACCAGCGGCGCTATTGCGGCCGGATCGACTGGCGCAGCGGCAATCTCGTGCAGTACATGGCCGCGGCGGTGTTCTTCACCGCCGGAGCATTCATGTTCGAGAACCGCGTGGTCCACTGGACGGCTGAGTTCACCCTGGCGCTGGTCTGGCTCGCGGTGGTGCTGTCGATCGGATCGATCGGGCTGTTGTACTGGCTGATCCGGCGCTCGGCGGCGACCTCGGTGGCGAGCCTGTTCTATCTGGTGCCGGCGGTGACCGCGATCATGGCCTATGTGCTGTTCGACGAGCGGCTCGATATCATCGCCATTGTCGGCATGGTGTCCTGCGCCGCCGCGGTGTTTCTGGTCAACCGGCGCGCGTAAGCCAGGCTGTCTCTCCAAAAACAGAAGCCTCCGGGCCCTGACCCGGAGGCTTCGTGCGAAACGGCTGCTCCTGGTCAGCGCTTCGACTTCCTGGCCTTCTTCTTCTTCTTTTTGGGGGCCTTCTTCGCAGTCTTCTTGGCGGCCTTCGTGGCCGACTTCTTCGCTGGTGATTTCTTGCCGGCTTTCTTGCCGGCCTTCCTGGCCTTTTTGGATTTCCTGGCCGTCTTCTTCGCTACCTTCTTGGCGGCTTTCTTTTTCTTTTTGACGGCGGGCTTGGCAGCTGCTTGCGGCGCAGGGGCGGTGTTGCCCATCGCGTCCGTCATTGGTTCTACGGGTTTGTCGTCGTCCATGTCGTCCCCCAACGTTTGACAATGCAATAACGATAGCGGGATTTGCCGACGTGTAAAGCGGACGCTGCGACACGCTCGACCGCCGCCGAGCTTCGCATTGCAACTTTGCCGGCCCCGATACGTACTACAAATCAGGATGCGCAGGAGCGCTGGAGGCCGCCCATGAACCGCTATGTCGTTCTTTATCTCGCTACGCTGATCGTCCTCGTCCCGGCCGATTTTCTGTTTCTTGGCGTCATCGCCAAGGGCTTCTTCACCTCACAGGTCGGCGACATGCTGGGCGAGATCAGGCTGGCGCCCACGATCCTGTTCTATCTGCTCTATGTGGCGGGCGTTCTGATTTTCGTCAGCGGCTCGGCCGCCGCGACCGCGCAATCGACGGTGCTGTACGGCGCGCTGTTCGGATTGTTCTGCTATGCGACCTTCGACCTGACGTCGCTGGCGCTGCTCAAGCACTGGAGCTGGCCGGCCGCCATCGTCGACGTGAGCTGGGGATCGTTCGTGACCGCTCTGTCGTCGACCGCGGGCTTGCTGATCGCCAACTGGCTTGCGCCGAAGGTTTGACTCCCGTCATTCCGGGCCTGGTGCAGGCGCACCACCCCGGAATGACAGCCTCGACGAACCCGAGCCGCTACTTCGGCTGCGGCACGATCCGCAGGTAAGGCTTCGGCGCTTTCCAGCCTTGCGGATAGATCGTCTTGGCCTCGTCGTCGCTGACGGAGCCGGCGATGATGACGTCTTCGCCCGGCTTCCAGTCGGCCGGCGTCGCGACGCGATGCTTGGCGGTCATCTGCATGGAATCGATCACGCGCAGGATTTCCTGGAAATTGCGTCCAGTCGTCATCGGGTAGACCAGCAGCAGTTTGATCTTCTTGTCCGGCCCGATGATGAAGACGTTGCGGACGGTCTGGTTGTCGGCGGCGGTACGGGTGGCGACGTCACCCGAAGTGGCGGCCGGCAGCATGTCGTAGAGCTTCGATACCTTGAAATCGGTGTCGCCGATCATCGGATAATTCGGCGCAGCACCCTGCGTCTCCCTGATGTCTTCGGACCATTTGGCGTGGTTGGTCACGGGATCGACGCTGAGCCCCATCAGCTTGACGCCGCGCTTGTCGAATTCCGGCTTCAGCTTGGCCAGCGCGCCGAGCTCGGTGGTGCAGACCGGTGTGAAGTCCTTGGGGTGCGAGAACAGGAGCGCCCAGCTGCTGCCGATCCAGTCATGGAATTTGATTTTACCTTCGGTGGTTTCAGCCTCGAAATCCGGGGCTACAGCGCCAATCTGGAGAGCCATTTTACGACCTCATGTCCTTCAAGTTGCAGGTGAATTCGCCTTTGCCAGTATAGTGGGCGGCGCGCCTGATGTGAACGGCCGGCAGGCAAAAGGGTAGATCCTTCTCCGGGAGCGGGGACTCCTAGCATCTTCTTGCGATCCGCGCGCGTGCGGCGAAAAGGCCGCAGCGGCGGCAAAAAGTCCCGGCTGCCCCGATATTGCCTTTTATGCCGCCCATCACGCCGGGCCCGGTTGCGATAGCCGAACCGTGACCGCTGTCACAGCGACTAATCGGCAACCATTTAAAAAACTCGCGAGCCGATTTTCGAATCCTTAACCACTCGTTTACGCCCGCGTGAAATTGCTCAACCAGAACAAGAAAATGAGAAGTGTGCCAATGCCTGCCTCTGCCGGAATACTTGCCGACCGTATCGGCGCCCTTGAGCCGTCCGACATCTCCTGCCGCGATACCGCAGCGCTTGCGCTGGCCGTCGTGCGCGATGGCGTGATCACCGGCGAGGGCCCCACCACCAAGGGCCGCGTTCATTTTTCCCGCGCGCTGGATGCCGATGACGCCGCCTGGTGCGCGCGCATCCTGACCGCGAGCGCCGTCGAGCATCAGCCGGTCAGCCGCGCCGAAGCCGAGACGCTGTTCGAGATCAACGATGCCGCCGCCGAACGCAGCGACGACGGGATGTTCGACGATTTGCTGGCCAAGGCCGTCGTTCATCATGCGGCATCCGCCTCCGGTCTGCCGGTGCCGCCGCGCACAGTCGCGCTGTCGCCGGAAACCTCGATCGAGAGCTGGGCGCCGACCCAGGCCGTTGGCGTCGATATCGAAGTGCTGCAGTGGATCGCAAGCCAGATGCGCGGCAAGCGCCGCAGCAACCGCACGCTGATGAGGATGGTCGCTACCATCGTCGGCGCCGCGACGCTACCACTGCTGCCGAACGTGTTCGACATCGGGATGTGAATTAGCTCGCGATCACGAGAGGAGGACGGCGGGGTTATTTCCCCGCCGTTTTTTGTTTGCCGCCGTCGACTTCGAGCCCGACTGTCCGGCCCGGGAATCCCGCCGCGTCGAAATAGCGTTGCGTTCCGACGCGCTGGAAATTCAGCACCGTGCGCAGGCCGTTGGCGGCGACCTGCGATTTGACCGTGCCGGAATAGGCCTGCGGCGTCGCGCCGTTCGGCAACGCCTCGGTCATCACCCGGCCCACCAGATTGCCTTTCGGCTTCTGGGTCAGGCCGAGCAGCCGCGCCGCAGTGATGCCGACATCGGCATTGCTGACGGGCAGGGCATCGACATAGCCGGCCTTGAAGTCCGGCCCGATCGCCGCCATGAAATTCATGGTGTCGCCGCGGCCGAAGCTGCCGTGCATGCCCTGGCCCTGGCGCAGCACGGTATCGGCCACTTCGACCGAACAGTTGGTCGGCTCGTCGCATCCGCTGGCATAGGAACGGAAATTGACCACGATCGACGGGTGCGGCGTCACCGCCTTGCCCTTGAGGCCGAGCTGCGACATCGGCAGGGTGCCGGGGAATGTTCCGAGATCGTCGTGGACGAAGATGCCGCTGACATAGTCCTGTTCCAGCAGCGCGTTGATGGTGCGCCTGGCCAGCTTGCGTTCCTGGCTCGGGATATAGATCAGGTCCGATCCGCCGTTGGTGGCGACCACCAGATCGGGCTTGGCCGGGTTCTTGCCGATCAGGCCGTTACCAGCCCTGGGATGGGCGTTGCCGGCGACGGCTGCGTTCCTGTCGTTCGGATCGAACAGCGGCAGGTCGAGCGCTTTGGCAAGGTCGAGCGCCAGAAATCCCATGGGCAAGAAATCCTTCGGCGTGTCCGTATAACTGACTTTGGCCGCGGGACTGGTCTTGCTCTCCTTGGAAATCGTCGAGAAGCCGTGGTCGGAGGCAATCATGATGTTGGTCGAGGCGGCCAGACCGAGCTCGTCGAGCGCCTTGCGCAATTGCGCCAGATTGTTGTCGGCATTCTTGATGCCGGCGAGCGAGGTCGGGCCGTTGATGCCCGGCGTGATCGTGTTGAGGCTGTCGCCGGTGTTGTGCTGGCTGCCGTCCGGGTCGCGCGACCAGAACACCAGCACGAACGGCTTGTTGCGCGCCTTGAACATCGGCAGCACCACCCTGGCGGCGACGTCGGCCATATAGGCCTGCTGGGGCACGTTCGCCGACGTCGTGCCCGGCGTCTTGGCGTCGCCGGCCTTGCCGTTGTCGCCGCGCGAGGGCGTCGCCAGCGGCAGATTGGCCTTGGTCAGAGCGGCCTGCATCTCCTGCGAAAGCGGCACGCCGTTCTTGCCGCCGGTGGCGTCGTCGATCACGATCGAATGCAGGCCCTCGGCGCCGGTCTTGTCGGTGTGATCGAACAGGAAGGTCGGGCCGAGTTTGCCGATGGCCGCGGTGCTGTAGCCTTTGGCGCGGGCCATCTTCAGCAGCGTCTCCTCGTTCAGATAGTCGCCGCCGAAATGCTCGTCGACGTCGAGCAGCACCGGGTCGACTTCGAGGAACGGCGTGACGGTGCCGTTGGCGTGCGCGACCGGGTAGGCGGTGTAGATCGTGTTGCTGAAGGTTCCGGTATCGCCGAGATAGTGCCCGGTCGCCATCGCCGACCCGTTGGCCATGGTGAAGGTCGGAAACAGCGAGTGCGAATTCCTGAAATTGACGCCCTTGTCGCGGACCTCGGCCATCGCGGGCGCGGTGTCCGCAGTGACGATCCGTCCGCGCAGCCCGTCCGGCACGAACAGGATGAGATTGTTCTGGGCGAACGCCATGCCGGCGGACAGCGCCATCAGGCTGGCGGACAGCAACAAGGTTGCGCGCATGGAAATCCCCCCGATCGGAAGCGGTTCCCGGTCCCCGGGCCGTTGCCTCCGTTTAGTTTTGGTCTGCGACGGTATTGTTACATGCGACCTGCGGCCTCGCAACGTGCCGCCGGTGTCCACCGGATTCCGCACGCCGTCTTAACCCCCCGATAACTCACTTTCCTAACCGCCTCTTGGTGCCGGTCCCGTTACAAGGTCGCCAGTGGGGGCTGGAAATGTCGGGTCGTTTATCGGATAGCGTCAAGCGCGGGAGCCGACGGCTGTTACAGGCCGGAGCGCGCTTTCGTATGCGATGGGGCGCGATCCAATGGCTTATTCTGTGCGGCGCCGCGCTCGTGATCGCGATCGCGCTCGGTACCGGATATCTCGCCCTGCAATTCCGCGAGCGCGCGCTTGAGGTCGCCGAACGGGAATTGACCAACAGCGCGCTGCTGCTGTCCCGTCATTTCGACCAGCAGCTCGCCGATCTCCAGCACGTTCACGACGACGTCGTCGCCCATATGCAGGCCGGCAGGGTCGACACCGCCGAAACCTTCGAACGGCAGATGTCGACGCTGGCCGCGCACGAGATGCTGCGCACCAAGCTCGCCGCACTTCCGCATGTCGGCGGTTTGAACCTGTTCAACCTCAAGGGTATGCTGATCAATTCTTCCGAGATGTGGCCGGTGGCGGATGTCAGCATTTCGGACCGGCGCTATTTTCGCGAATTTACCTCGGGCAGGCCGACACCCGATGTGATCGTCGAACCGGCTGTCAGCAAAGTGACCAGGGTCTGGACGACGATCTTCGCGCGCAGGATTGTCGGCCGTCACGGCGAACTGATCGGCTTTGCGACCCGGGGCGTCGAGCCTTCCCATTTCCAGAATTTCGTTGCATCTCTGGCGCTGAACAGCGGCACCACAATCTCGATGATTCACCGCGACGGCACCGTGATCGCCCGCTATCCGCACGATGAGGGGCTGATCGGAAAGAACGTCACCAATTCTCCGGCGTTTGGCAAGGCGCTGGCGCTGGGCGGCAATGCTTCGGGGCGCTTTGCACATACCCTTCAGGGCGAGGAACGGGTCGGCTCGATCCGCTCGCTGACGAATTTTCCGATTCTGATTGTCGCGACAACCAAGACATCGGCTGCACTCGCCGATTGGCGGGCGCAGGCCAAGCTGCAGTTTTTCGCGGCGCTTCTCGCGGTGGTCGTCGTCATCGCCACCATCTTCCTGATCGTGCGCCAGTTGAAGCGCCAGCACGAGGGCGCGCAAAGGCTGCTCTCCGAGAAGAGCCAGCATCTCGACACCGCCATCAACAACATGACCCAGGGGCTGCTGTTATTCGATGCCTCGGGCCGAATCGTGATCTGCAACCAGCGCTACATCGACATGTTCGGCGTGTCGCCCGCGGTGGTAAAGCCCGGTTGCCATCTGCGCGACCTCGTTCTTCATCGCCAGCAACTGGGCTCGTTCGTCGGCGACGTCGATGCTTACTGTGCGAAATTTCTCGATCCCGAGAAGGATCTGGTCAACGACACCCTCATCTCAACCCCAGACGGCCGCATGATCCGGCTCATCTTCAAGCGGTCGCCGGACGGCGGCTGGGCCACGACGCTGGAGGACGTGACGGAGCGGCGGCGCGTCGAGGCCAAGATCGAGCATCTCGCCCACTATGATGCGCTGACCAATCTGCCGAACCGGACCCTGTTCCAGCGGCACGCGGAGGCGCTGCTTTCGCAGCCTGCCGCCGCTCAGTTCGCCATCCTTTATATCGACATCGACGAATTCAAGCGCATCAACGATACGCTGGGTCATCTGATCGGTGACGAGTTCCTGAAGGTCGTATCGGAGCGGCTGCGCCAATCGGTCGGGCCGGACGACTTCGTCGCCCGTCTTGGCGGCGACGAATTCGCCATCGTGCAGAATGGTATCGCTTCCGATTCCGACGTCGAAGCGCTCATCGCGCGGATCTATCAGGCGCTGCGTACGCCGTTCGACTGCCACGATCATCGCCTTTCGGGCGACGCCAGCATCGGTATCGCGATTGCCCCGCGTCATGGCTCCGATCTTTTCGGACTGCTCAAGAGCGCGGATCTGGCGATGTACGCCGCAAAGGCGGCCGGCCGCCGGACTCACCGTTTCTTCGAACCGTCGATGGAAACCCTGGCCAACAGCCGCCGCGAACTCGAGGGCGATCTGCGGAGCGCGATTGCCGAAGGCGGCTTCGAAATCCATTACCAGCCGCTGGTCGATCTGCGCAGCGACGAGATCGTCGGGTGCGAGGCGCTGTTGCGCTGGCGGCACCCGGTGCGCGGCATGGTCTCGCCGACCGAATTCGTTCCGATTGCCGAGGAAACCGGTCTGATCGAGGAGATCGGGCAGTGGGTGTTGCGTACCGCATGCGCCGAAGCGGCCGCGTGGCCGGCTCACATACGCGTTGCCGTCAATGTTTCGCCGGTCCAGTTCAAGTCGCCGACGCTGTCGCTGAAGGTGGCCGCGGCGCTCGCCGAGACGGGGCTCGATCCGCGCCGGCTGGAGCTCGAGATCACCGAGGCCGTGCTGATTGCCGATGATGACGCGGCGCTGGTGGCGCTCAATCAGCTCCGCGCGCTTGGGGTTCACATCGCGCTGGACGATTTCGGCACCGGCTATTCGTCACTCAGCTATCTGCAGCGGTTTCCGTTCGACAAGATCAAGATCGACCGCAGCTTCGTCAAGGAACTCATGCGCGGCACCGGTTCGTCGTCCATCATCAGGGCCGTGGTCAGCATCGCCGCCGACCGCAACATGATCACGACCGCGGAAGGGGTCGAGACCGAGGAGCAGCGCGAAACCGTGCAGTCGCTGGGCTGCACGCAGATGCAGGGATACCTGTTCAGCGCGGCGCGCCCGGCGGCCGAAATTCGCAAGATGCTGGCTTGCCGCCAGCCAGCGGTCGAAGATGCGGCTTGAGCGGCGGATGACGGCCCGGCATTTCCGCAGCCCGGCTATCCGTCACTTGCCCTTGGCTCCGCAATTATACGCCTTCCGGAATCCCGCGGCCTGGGCATCTTCCTCCGAGCAGAACCAGCGGTCCGGCTCCGTCAAACCGGGGTAGCTGCGGCAGCCCCGCAAATGATAGACACCGCGATTGCCGGTGACGCGGGCGCGCACGGCAAATTTGCCCTTGATGTTGCATCCCGGCGGCATCGCCGGTTGCTCGGCAAACAGCACTGCGCGTATCTCGCGGTCTTTGTCAGCCCTGCAGGAATCGCCGAGCAAGGCGCCGTCCTTCCGCCCGCGGCGGAAATCGGACGGCGCGACAAAGCAGCCTTTCCAAAGTCCCTGGCGCTTGTCCTTGGCGCTGGCTTCGTCCTCCTTGAAGCGTCCCTTTGCGGCGGGATCGAAATTCAGCGCGAAGCCCTGGCGCACCACGAGCTGGTTCAAGCTGGTGGTTTCGCCCACAACGGTGCAAACGCCGATGCGCCGCTTCTTGTAGGCCGGATCCGCGCCCAGATCGCCGCAGCGGATCTCGCGGCCGACGCTCAATTTGGCCAGTTGGTCGCGCGCTTCAACGCCGCAAGCCCAGGTATCGGCGTGCTCGTCGATGCAGATCTGGTCGAACTCAGGGGCATCGATGCCATCGAGCCGGTAGGTGACGCCGGCGAGCTGAAGCGTGCCGCCGTCCTTGACGACGGCGCCGGCGGCCCAGCTTTGGCTTGCCGAGAGAACCGCGAGGATCAGGATGAGAACGCGCATATTGACCGTTGCCTCTATTTGGTTTTGCCTTGCGAAGGAATTGCTGCATCCGTCGCGGCGCGCCGGATCGTGGCCGGAATCTGCGGGAAACGTTACGTTAAGTCCGCTCGCTGATCGAGGGGCCTGTTGGCCTTCGAGAGCCGCCGGCGGCGCTAAAGTTGGGAATAGCCGGGCTGCGAAGCCATCCTCGCGACAAGAATTGCTGTAATGGCGGTACACCGCAACGGGAGCGTCGGCCAGGATGACCACTATCTACTTCGATCTCGACGGCACGCTGACCGATCCAAAGCCCGGCATCACGCGTTCGATCCAGTACGCGCTCGGCAGGCTCGATCGGGCGGTTCCGGCGGAAGATGAATTGACCTGGTGCATCGGCCCGCCGCTGCATGCCAGCCTGAAGAAGCTGCTCGGCGCCGACGATCTGGCCGACAGGGCGCTGTTGCATTACCGCGAACGGTTCGCCGACATCGGGATCTTCGAAAATCAGATCTATCCCGGCATCGAAGATACCTTATCCGTGCTCGCCCGGTCGGGCCGGCGCCTGTTCGTGGCGACCAGCAAAGCCCACATCTTTGCCGAGCGCATTATCGATCACTTCAAATTGCGGGTCTATTTCGAGCGCGTGTTCGGTGCCGAACTGGACGGCAGGCATTCCGACAAGACCGACCTGTTGGGCTATGCGCTGCAGTCCGCGGGTGTCGACCCGTCGCAGGCCATGATGATCGGGGACCGCAGCTACGACATGGTTGGCGCCAGAAATAACGGAATGACCGCGATCGGCGTCCTCTACGGTTACGGCAGTGAAGCCGAACTGCGCGACGCGGGAGCGCATCATGTTTGCGCCACGCCCCGGCGATTGCTCGATCACACCGGCTGATCGAACCCCTCCGAGGCGACGTTCAGGAAGGCCCTTCGTCTCGAGACGGGATTTTGCCGGTCTGTCTGCCCCTGCGGCGGGACCGGATCGGGCATTAAATCCCGCTCCAGGGCGGATTTCGGTCTCATAAACCGTTGCCTCCGTTGAGTTTTGCTGTACGACGGGGAATTGTTACCGCCGCCCCCGCATGCCAGATTGCGGGTGAGGATCCCGCCCAAAGGTCGCAAGCAAGAAAACATGTTCAAACGAATTCTGATCGCCAATCGCGGCGAGATCGCCTGCCGGATCATCAAGACCGCCCGCCGTATGGGGATACAGACGGTCGCGGTCTATTCCGAGGCCGACCGGGACGCGCTGCATGTCGAAATGGCTGACGATGCCGTATTGATCGGACCGCCGGCGGCGGCCGAGAGCTACCTCGTGATGGAGAAGATCATCGAGGCCTGCCGCAAGACCGGGGCCGAGGCCGTGCATCCCGGCTACGGCTTCCTGTCGGAGCGAGAATCCTTCCCGCGGGCGCTCAGCGAGGCCGGGATCGTCTTCATCGGTCCCAATGCCGGTGCGATCGCCGCGATGGGCGACAAGATCGAGTCCAAGAAGGCGGCCGCCAAGGCCGACGTCTCGACGGTACCCGGTTTCCTCGGCGTCATCGAGGACGAAAAGCATGCGGTGAAGATCGCCGACGCCATCGGCTATCCCGTGATGATCAAGGCCTCCGCCGGCGGCGGCGGCAAGGGCATGCGGATCGCGCATTCGACGTCGGAAGTCGCCGAAGGTTTCGGGCTCGCGAAAGCGGAAGCCAAGTCCTCGTTCGGCGACGACCGCGTGTTCATCGAGAAATTCATCGTCGATCCCCGCCACATCGAAATCCAGGTACTCGGCGACAAGCACGGCAACGTGATCTATCTCGGCGAGCGCGAATGTTCGATCCAGCGCCGCAATCAGAAGGTGATCGAGGAAGCGCCGTCGCCGCTTCTGGACGAGACCACCCGCCGTCAGATGGGCGAGCAGGCGGTCGCGCTCGCCAAGGCGGTGAACTACGATTCCGCCGGCACCGTCGAATTCGTCGCCGGCCAGGACAAGAGTTTCTACTTCCTGGAGATGAACACGCGCCTGCAGGTCGAGCATCCCGTGACCGAATTGGTCACCGGCATCGATCTGGTCGAGCAGATGATCCGGTCGGCCGCGGGCGAGAAACTGTCGCTGGCGCAAAAGGACGTCACGCTGACCGGGTGGGCGGTGGAATCGCGGGTCTATGCGGAAGACCCGTTCCGCAACTTCCTGCCCTCGATCGGGCGGCTGGTGAAATACCGTCCGCCGATCGAGAGCTCGATCGACGGCATCACCGTCCGCAACGATACCGGCGTGCAGGAAGGCGGCGAGATCTCGATCTTCTACGATCCGATGATCGCCAAGCTGGTGACGCACGCGCCATCGCGCGCCGCCGCCATCGAGGCGCAGTCGACCGCGCTCGATTCATTCTATGTCGAGGGCATCCGCCACAACATTCCGTTCCTGTCGGCGCTGATGAATCATCCCCGTTGGCGCGGCGGCAAGCTTTCGACCGGCTTCATCGCCGAGGAATTCCCGAAGGGTTTTGCGGTTCGCGTGCCCGAAGGCGAGATCGCCCGCAGGCTGGCGGCGGTCGGCGCCGCCATCGACCATGTGCTCGGCGAGCGCAAGCGGCAGATTTCCGGCCAGCTGACCGGCCGGCTGGTGCAGCGCGAGCGCCGCCGCGCGGTCTGGCTCGATCGCAACGAGATCGCGCTCGATATCGTCCGCGAAGCCAGCGGCATCGTGGTGCGCTTCGTCGATGCCGACGGCACACCGCGCAATCCGCATCATCTGGTCTCGCCGTGGACGCCGGGCGATCCGGTCTGGCAGGGCACTATCGACGGCCATCTGGTGGCGATGCAGGTGCGCCCGATCCCCAACGGCATCCGCCTCGCGCATCAGGGGTTCGAGGTCGCGGTCAATGTCTTCACCGAATCCGAGGCGACGGCAGCGCGGCTGATGCCGATTGCGACCGCGTCCGATACCGGCAAGAAACTGCTGTGTCCGATGCCGGGACTGGTGGTGTCGATCGCAGTGGCCGAAGGCCAGGAAGTCAAGGCCGGAGAAACATTGGCCGTGGTGGAAGCGATGAAGATGCAGAACGTGCTGCGCGCCGAGCGCGACGGCACGGTCAAGAAGATCCACGCCGCCGCCGGCGCCACACTGGCGGTGGACGCGCTGATCCTCGAATTCTCGTAGTCACGTCATTGCGAGCGTAGCGAAGCAATCCATACCATCGAATCCGACGGACATGGATTGCTTCATCGCTTCGCTCCCTTGCGCAAACACTTCGCGTTTGTCGCAGGCAATGACGATCAATTGAGAGGTTCCGCGATGGCCTTCCGGAAGCGCCGCGAAGCTTTGCGCTCGCTCCTGTCGGGATCGGCATGCATCCGCCCCGGCTCGGTCTATGACGCGGTTTCGATCCGTATCGCTGAGGACCTCGGTTTCGAACTCGGCATGTTCGGCGGTTCGGTGGCTTCGCTCGCTGTGTTAGGGGATCCCGACATCGCGCTGATTACGCTGACCGAACTGGCCGAACAGATGCGCCGGATGGCGCGCGCGGCAAGCTTGCCGGTGCTGGTCGATGCCGACCACGGCTATGGCAATGCGCTCAATGTCCGACGCACGGTGCAGGAACTGGAGGCGGCGGGCGCCGCCGGTCTCACCATCGAGGACACCCTGCTGCCGCAGGCTTACGGGGAGCCGAAAACCCAGCTGATCTCGCTGCAGGAGGGTGTCGGCAAGATGAGGGCGGCGCTGGACGGGCGCGGCGATCCCTCGCTCGTCATCATGGGGCGCACCGGAGCGGCGTCGGTGACCTCGATCGAGGATGCGATCGCGCGCGCCCGGGCCTATGAGGCTGTTGGCGTCGATGCCTTGTTCTTCACCGGGGTGAAGACGCGGGGCGAGCTGGAAGCCATTGCTGCCGCCACCCGGCTACCGATCGTGCTGGGCGGTTCGCCCGAGGAAATAACCGAGCCCGCTTACCTCGGGGGTCAAAGGGTGCGGATCGCCTTGCAAGGCCATGCGCCGTTCGCCGCCGCTGCGTTAGCCGTTTACGAGACGCTTAAAGCGTTGCGCGAGGGCCAGTCGCCCAAGGCCTTGAAAGGCCTTGCCTCGTCCGGACTAACCGGCCGCATCATGCGTGAGGCGGATGTAAAGGCGCGCAGCACCGAATTCCTGGGGCTCAAGAACTTGGGGCTCAAGAATTAGATGAGCGGCGCGATCTGTCAGGTGACGGTGCGGGGCCGGGTGCAGGGGGTCGGTTATCGGGCCTGGGTCGAGCACCGGGCGAGGGGGGTGCAAAGTCTGGAGGGATGGGTGCGCAACCGCAGGGACGGCAGCGTCGAGGCGTTGTTTGCCGGGCCGGCGGATGTCGTGGCGGATATGATCGCGGCATGCCGGCGCGGTCCGCCATCGGCGCGCGTCGAGTCCGTGACGGAAGAACCCGCCGGTTCCGACGCGCTGAATTTGCGGTGGCCGGGCGAACGGTTTTCGGTGCTGCCGACGATCTAGGATGGGGCCACGTATGACGTACTTCATTGTCAAATGCCTGTTATCCGGACTGATCGTCGCGATTGTTTCCGAAGTGGCAAGGCGCAGTCCTGCTCTCGGCGCGCTGGTCGTGTCACTGCCGTTGGTGTCCTTGCTGGGGATCCTTTGGCTCTGGCGGGATACCGGAGATATCGAGCGCATTGCCGATCATGCGCAGTCGACCTTCTGGTATGTGCTGCCATCGCTTCCGATGTTCCTGGTATTGCCGGCGATGTTGCGGGCCGGTGTGGGCTTCTGGCCGAGCATTGGCGCAAGCTGCGTGCTGACGACGGCGCTGTACCTCGTCACCGCGTGGGCTCTTGCCAAGTTCGGGATCAGTCTCTGACGTCAGGTCGAGCCGCTGGACCGCCGTGGCTGTCTAGCTATCGAAACATGGAAGCCGATCCAGGCGCAGCCTGTCTGCCGGCGGCATCGCACGCGGCCTGAACCTGGATGGCGCGGCATGAAGTGCCGATGGCGTCGCCGGGCTGTTAGATGGTCGCTTCCGGCAACGGAGCCTTCGCCGATCCAAACACCTCGCCAAAAGCCTGCCGTAGCGCGATGTCGACATCCGCCATGCTCGCGAGATGGCCGAGATCGGCAAGGCTGGTGACGCCGTAGCGCGGATCGGCGATGCCGCAAGGCACGATGGCCTGGAAATGGGTCAGGTCGGGTTCCACATTGATTGCGATGCCGTGGAACGACACCCAGCGCCGCAGCCGCACCCCGATGGCGGCGATCTTGTCTTCATGGCCCGGGCCCTTGTCCGGCCGCTTGACCCAGACCCCGACCCGGTCCTCGCGGCGCTCGCCGCGCACGTTGAAGGCGGCAAGCGTCCGGATGATCCATTGCTCGAGGCCCGCGACATAGGCCCGCACGTCCGGCCGCCGTCGCTTCAGGTCGAGCATCACATAGGCCACCCGCTGGCCGGGGCCGTGATAGGTGAGCTGGCCGCCGCGCCCGGTGGCGAACAGCGGAAAACGGGGATCGAGCAGGTCGGCATCCCGGCCGCTGGTTCCGGAGGTGTAGAGCGGAGGGTGCTCCAGCAGCCAGACCAGTTCGGGGGCCTCATGGGCCGCAATGTCAGCGACTCGCGCCTCCATGGCCGCCACGGCCTCCGGATACGGTACCGGCACGTCCGAGATCAGCCATTCGACCGCGCCCGCGCCGGAAGGGCCCGAAAACGGCGTCAAATCGAGGTCTTGGCGGTCATTAACCATTGGCTAACCATAACGTGGTGATCTCAAAATCAGCAATTTTGCCTCTGTCAGTCAGTCCGGGTCGCCAGTGCCAACCCTCGATAAAGTCAGCGTCGACCTCATGGTGGTGCTCGGCACCACCACGATGCCCATCCATCAGGTAATGCGGCTCAGCCGCGGCGCCATCATCGAACTGGACGCCACCGAGGCGGACGAGGTCAAGATCCTCGCCAACAACCTGCCGATCGCCAGCGGCGTGGTGCTGGTCGACCGCAACCGGATCGCGGTGGAGGTCAAGCAGATGCTGCCGAAATCGCCGGGCACCCGGTAGGCCAGCTTCCGGGCCGGGATTCCCCTGCATTTCCACAGCTTTCGGCCGGACCTAATCCCGCGACGGCAGCCCTTGTCCCCCCACCATTGATTTGTTACATCCCGCGCCGTTGATCCGGTCTGGCGCGTCCTGCGCCGATCCCAACAAAGCGCTCGTGGCGGAATTGGTAGACGCGCTGCCTTGAGGTGGCAGTGAGTAACATCGTGGGGGTTCGAGTCCCTCCGAGCGCACCAACCTAACGTCGAAATCATTGCATAATCGGGTTTAAGACTCTTACCTCTAGGAAGGTGGGAGTATAGCGGTTCGCTTTTTTGTCCGGGACAGCTTTGTGATCGCGCCTGCCGCCAGCCGTTTCCGGTTCGCGCTCTCGGTATAGAGCGATGCCATCTGATCGCCCTTCCATCCAAAGATCGAGTTCAACTGCGCGTGCGTCGCCTCCTTGTCGGCCACCTCGGTCGCCGCCGCCTTGCGCAATCCCGTGCGGTAGATCATCGCGGCCGGCGACATGAGCTTAGGCTAGCTCGTTCAGTAGCCCCTTGGCGTTCTTGAGATCGGGCACGTCGAAGCCCTCGGTGAACCAGCCATAGACAGGCGCGAGTAGATCACGGGCTTCAGCATGCCTCCCCTGGTCGCGCCATAGGCGGGCGAGGCTGACAGCGGCGCGCAGCTCCCATAGCTTTGCCGACTGTCCGCGGGCAACGTCGATGGCCTTTACAAACTCCGCCTGCGCCCCCGCGAAATCCGGCACGGTGCCCTTGAGGAGCAGCTGGCCACGGAGGCGATGCAGTCCGGCTGCGCACCAGAGCTCACCCGTTTCCTCGACGAAGACAATCTGTTCGTCCAGCAGGGCAAGCGCCTCGCCCGACTTGCCGTCTTTCTCCAGGGCTTCGCCGAGCGGAATAGCGAAGTCAGCGTTAAAAAGGGTCACTCCAGTTGCGCGACGGGCGTCAAGGCCCTGGCGAATGAGCGTGACCGCTGCCTTGGCCTCACCGCGCATTAGCTGCAGTTGGCCGCCAAAGATGGGAACGAGCGCCGACCACTGGGCATACCCGTGCTCCTCGGTCAATGTGCGGAGCTCTTGCTCACAGTGTGCGAGTTGCGCCTCATCCCCAAGAGTCGATGCCCGCGCAGCACCAAATGCCAGGCATTGCGCCACCGTCGGTGCATGCGCCAATTGGCGCGCCTGTCTGATCGCCGCTTCGGCACGCATAAGCGCCTGGTCGGGGTAACCCAGAAACAACAGAACCTGGCCAATTGAGGCCAAAGCTATGGCATAGGGATCAGTACCAGAATACCGAAACAATTGGCGGTGGGCCGCCAAATCGTAGAGGCCGATCACTTCCTCCAGACTCGCGCGCGCCGACTGCAGCTCTCCACGGTACGCATGTGTCAGGCCGCGTGTGAAATACCCGAGGATCAGGCCGGCTGTGTCACCACCATGCGCCCGGCCGAACTCCAGGAGATCCTCGGCAACGGACTGCGCCTCAAGCAATTGAGAGCGATTGGTGTGGAGTGACCACCTGCCACGAGCCGTCCTCAGGAGGAACTCCGGCGGCCGGTCGAGGCGATCCCAGAGATCTCGTGCGCGGGCGTATACCTGACCGGTCTCGGCGGCCGCGAAGCCCTTCACCGCTATAAGAACGGCGCCTCGGGCAGATTGTACTTCCAGTTCCATGCGGTCGCGCGGCGGACCGGTTGGGAGCTGGGCCACTTTCCCCAGCGACTTATCGAGCAATACCGCAGCCTCGGTCAGCGCCGAGCGGGCGACCGCCTGCTCGGACGCCTTGAGATAGTGGCGCACGGCCTCCTCGGCCATGCCCGCCTCGGCGCAGTGGTGCGCCAGCAGTTCCGGCTTGACCTCAGTGTCGCTGACGCCGACGAGCTGCTTCACGATCGTCGCATGCAGCGCGCTGCGGCGGCTGCGCAGCAGGCTGGCGTAGGCCGCATCCTGCACCAGCGCGTGCTTGAAGCGGTAGGTGGCATTGGGTGGCGCCCCGCGCTGAAAGATCAATTCTGCGGCTACGACCTTGCGGAGTGCGGCCGCGAGCTCCTGCTTCGGCATCGCCGATACGGCAGCGATCAGCCTGAAGGAGAACTCCCGCCCGATCGCCGCCCCGATCTGAGCGATGTCTTTCACCGATGCGAGCCGGTCGAGACGCGCCAGGAGCGAGGCCTGCAACGTCGTCGGTATAGCGGGCGACGGTAGCGGCCCATCGAGGACATAACCGTCGGCGGTCTCGCGCAGGTGTCCGCTCTCGAGCAGCGTAATGGTCAGCTCTTCGATGAAAAGCGGCACGCCGTCGGTGTGCGCGAGGATCTGTTGGACGACTACGTCGGGCAGCGTCTTGCCCTGGGCAACGCCCCCAATGATGTCGGCGCTGTCGCGCCGGCCGAGGCGGTTCAAGGGCAGCATCGTCACGTGTGGCTGACCGATCCAGGCTGGCTGAAACTCCGGCCGGAACGTGACGACCATCAGCACTGGCAGCTTAGCAATACAGTCAATCGCTCGATCGAGCAGGTCCAGCGATGTTGGATCGATCCAATGGGCGTCCTCAAATAGGATCAACACGGGACTTTGCGCCGCCATTCCTTCCAGCTGGTGCAGTAGAGCGCTGAGGGTCATCTCTCGCTTCTGCTCCGGACTGCCCTCTACTACCGGGTAGCGACTGTCCGTCGGCATAGACAGGAGATCGGCCATTAATGCCAGATCGCGTGGCGCATTTCTCGCCGTCAGCTTGAGTAAAGCCCCGAGCTTGTCGAGCTTCGCTGCCGCACTGTTGCCTGGCTCGAAGCCCGCGGTGCGCTCGAGCTGCGCAATGAACGGGTAGAGTGGGCTGTTGGTATGGTGGGGAGAGCAGAAATAGCGCATGCGCGCATGCGGCTCACCCTCGAGCGCTGCCAGCAGGCTTTCAGCGATTCGGGATTTGCCGATGCCAGGCTCGCCGGAGAGCAGCAGCACCCGTCCCTCGCCGAGCTTGGCCTGATTCCAACGGCGCCGCAGTAGATCCATCTCCTCCTGCCGGCCAACGAGCGGGGGCAGCGCGCCTACGCGCCGCGCCTCGAACCGGCTGACGCCGGCCGCTTCGCCGCGCACCTGCCACGCCTCCACCGGTTGCGGCAGCCCCTTCACCTCGTGGGCACCGAGCGCGCGGCAGTCGAACATCCGTCCCACCAGCCGCCGTGTGCTGCCCGCGATGACGACCTCGCCGGGCGAAGCCACCGCCTGCATTTGCGCCGCGAGGTCTGGCGTCTTGCCGATCGCAACGGCTGGCACGACGTCGGCGCTCCCCATCTGCTCGCCAACGACGACTACGCCGGTGGCAATGCCGGCGCGTGCCTGAAGGGGAATGCCGGAAGAGACTTTTAGCGAGCCAACAGCGGCAAGGATCGCAAGACCGGCGCGCACGGCCTGCTCAGCTTCGTACTCATGCGCTTCAGGGTAACCGAAATAGACGACCGCGCCATCGCTCTGGTACTGAGCGACAAATCCGTCAAATCGCGCCACCGCGTCGGCGATCACTTTGTGGAAGGCAGCGATCACATCACGCATGTCCTCGGGGTCGAGGCGCGCCGAAAGCGGCGTTGAGTCGACCATTTTGCAAACCAGGATCGTTAGCTGTCGCCGCTCGAGGCCACCCGCGCGGACTGCCACCACAGACGATACCGCATCGCTCCGCGCTTCGGGGGTGTTGGTGTTCACCTTCTGCTCGTGGTCTCCCCTTGTATGTGCCAAGGGCAGCACAGCGGCCGAAGGCCGGTCGTGCTCTGGCAGCGCAGGCTTAGCGATCTCCCCAACGGCGGGAGATCTGCCTGACGATGGCGTGCCGCGCAGCGCGGCAGCGAGAGATCTGGTCGCTCCGTCGGGCTCCGTATTCAGCTCCCGCTTCAACAGGACAACGAGGTCCTGGTAGTGGGTGAGCGCTTCGGCTTTGCGTCCGGTGGCAGCCAGCGCCTGTACGACCAGCCGATGGGCGTCCTCTCGCATGTCGTTGAGCGCGATGGCGCGCTGGCCGGCCTTTAGGGCATGTTCGGCACGGCCTGCGGCCAGCTCCTGTTCGCCGAGGCCCACCAGAGCGCCAAGGGCTAGTTCAAGTAACCTTTCGCGTTCGCCGGCAATCCATTCGTTCCAGCCCGCTTCACCGACAGTAACGTCATCGATCAACCGGCCCCGGTAGAGATCGGTTGCCGCACTCAGGGCCTCTCGGCTGCCCTCACGAACTAGGGTCTCGAAGCGGCGGACATCGCACGAAACGCTCGCCGCGTTCAGTGATACGACCTCGCCGTCGCTCTCCAGAGTATTCTGACCGAGCACTTTGCGGAGCCGAAAGAGGGCCTGGCGCAGGTTCTGTTTTGCCTGCGCTTCGAAATGCGAACCCCACAGCAGGGCCGTCAGCTTCTCACGCGACTGCGGCCGGAGGTTGCAAGCCAGATAAGCCAGCAAACCTGCAAGTTTCTTGCTCGGCAGCTCGACAACGCCATCAGGTCCGGTCAGTTCGAAGCCTCCCAGCAGCGAAAGACCAAACTTTGGGGAGGGCGCTCCGTCGATTGGCAGACGCGAGATTTGCACGGCAATCCCCTTTAGGAAAATTCTACACCTTTTTCCGGCCCCAAGCAAAAATAACGTCGTTGTAACGGCCGACTAACGCCGGCGACGACGGTGGCAAGCTTCAATTGGTTTCATTCGATCGATTGGCCGGGATATCCCCGGCCGCGAAAATCGGAGAACCATCATGCGCTCCCATCCCGTTATCGCGATTGCGACTGTCATCCTGGTCGGATTCGGCGTGAAGCTGACCTTCTTCTCCGCTCCGAAGGCCGCAGCGAACCTCGGCTCCGCCGGGAGTGTGGGTGTCTCCGTGGCGCAGACCAAAATCCTTCCGGTGGAGAAGGTCCACGACATGACATTCGTGTTTTCCGACGGTGATTGAACCCGACGATCTCACCCGACCACGAACGCCATATCCATTTTCATGTCCCTCCTACTCAGGAGTAGACGATGTCCACCACTCTCACGCGAACCGTTCGGGCAGCATCTGCCGCAACCATCGCACCGGATCTGGCTACTGTATGCCTGTTCACGCTGCTCGGGCTGATGCTTTCACTGGCTGTTTTGTCATGCTTATCGTCAGAAATGATCTCCGCGATCATCGTCGGCTGACGGGGCGTCCTGGCAGCACGGCCGAAAAGCAACGGAGCAACGCCACCGATTGCATCATCCAATCGGATGATGCGGCGCCTTCAGCGAGCCTAGACATCAGCGGCGCCCCGGAGGTCATCATGCAGACCACAGCAAATGCGATACAGATGGACCGAAACCGCGCCGATGAGCGGCGGCGGCGGCAAGCCGCAACGCAATCAGTTCGGTGCCAGCGCGATCTCATCGCATTCGACAAGCCCCGGACCGGGCAGGACCGCATTCCGCCTTACGATCATCGGGGAACGATCATCGTGGCGAGTGTTTGGCTCGCATTCTACCTCATCACCGCTATCCATCATTTCATTTTCAGCGGCAATTGAGATTGCGGCACAGCGCGGATGCCGCCGGCCTTTCGCAATCAGAGCATCGGAGCTAGCAGTGAAGAGATATCTACCAGAACTAAGTCCGACGGACAGGAAGACGTGGCGACGGTGGAAAGCCTGGTCGATCTGCATCTACATCCTGATGACCGCGGTTCTGCTGGGAATCGAATCCCTTGTCTCGAGATCAGGCGACGCCGTACGTAGTCATTCTGCGTCGATCAACCAAGATTCGTGGTCGAAACAACCGGTGGTGTCCGCTCGCGCTGGTTCCAACTCGGAAAGGAAGCCTGCCGATATGTACAGTGTTGGTATCAAGGAGCCATTGTAAAAGTCGTTGACCGGGTCTCATCCTCGGAGGGCTATCAATCTTAAGATTGTCAAGGCACCAGGCTCAACGCGCCACCGACAATATTCCCGTGCGCCGACAAAGTCATTGAATGAGCAAATGTCCGCTTCTGCGCAAAGCGGACGTGAACGGTTGCGTTGCGGGAAGTCCGCTGTTGAGGGGATATTGTTGCAAAAGTCGAACAGCGAAAAACCCCAAAAATCTCGCGAAAGTTGATCTTTTGACCTCTCTGCCGCGGCGTCGCTTGTCAACGCCACTACGGAGGCCGGTGATCGATTTTGGATGGAGCGATAAGGTCCCTTCCGTCGTCGCGCGTAAAGCGGATCAGCGGCACTAAGAATTTTCCTTCGCGACCCCGAAAAGACCTTTGCAACAATATCGAGGGAAAAGCGTACATTGCTAGCGATCGGGTGACGAGCAGGACTTCGAGCGGCGACATTCCGACAGCAAACCTGCAAGCGCACCGTTGCGCACGGTCGGCTTGAGATGACTTTGTTATTTGCGCCGAGATCGTTCCTGATCCTGTCGGAATTTCTGGCGGCGTAGAAAATATCAAGATCGACAAGTCTCACTGATTTCATTGGTGGGCGGGACTCGAACCAGGAACCAGACCGTTATGAGCGGGTCGCCCTAAATGTTCGAATCGGGTCAACAGCTGCCTTGACACCGAAGTCTGAGGAAGGGCGAGTACGTGGTTTGAAAATAGCTATCCGGCGATCAAGTCGCCATAGCTCCATGTCGTTGGCGTCAACTAATTGCTGGGTGCTTTCTTTTGCTGCCTGCTCATCGGCGCAATAAAGATTAGCCGCGGATATAACGTGGCGGTGTTCATCCAGAAGGTAAGCCCGGTAATGCAGCATCCCCAAGTCCCCCATGGAAACGGTGCCTCATTAGGCGACGCTGTCCTTGACTTGGATCAAAGAGACGCCGTGCGGGCTAAACAATCGGAAAACCTTGGGGTCCGGTGGCGATGATCATCGCCTTCATGCGCGGGTACCCACGACCGTCAATGCCGGTTTTGCCCCATTCGGTAATTGGCCCAATGTCCGGTTCGGGTCAAAAGCTGACGTGACGGCCCCGAAATACGACTTCCGCTTCACCCTCGATAACGGACATGCCGCTACTACTGCGGCATGTCCGACTCGACCATCACCCGTCGCATCTCCAACCCCATGCCTTTGATGTCGTCCTCAGGTGCAGCGGCTTTTTCTGCTGGGTGGGAGTACTCCTCAAAAAAGTCGTTAGGTCTTAACGGGCCGGTACGCTCCCACCTGAATTCCAACCGATTGAAATTGCTCGCCTATGAGACACCCTCCGAGCGCACCATAAATCAACGTTGACATGCCTCCGATTTCGGTTCCATTGCCCAACCTACGGCTGGTCTCGCTTTCCGGTTGGTTTTTGACAGCCAGCGATCAAGCCACATGGAAAACTCCGGCATGCGCCTGAGGCGCGTGACCGCTCCCCATGCGCTTGCCGGAATCGCCGACACATCCCGCGAACGAATTTTGATCGACCTTGGTGATTTCATTGCCGAAATCGAAGCCGGCGCCGGCAACGGTGCTTGCTAGACGTGAACGATGAAGTCGCTGGTACCCAAACTGCTGTAAGCGACGTTGCGCAGGATAATGCTGTCGTTGCTGTCGAGCGTGATCAGAGTGTCGTTGCCGAGCGACGTCACATTATTCGTCAGGAAGGTGTTGATATTCGAGGAGTCGACGATCGAGGAAAGCGCGCTCAGATCGATGTGATCGGTTCCGGCGGTGAAATCGATGATCGTGTCATGATTGGAGTTGGCCGCGAAGACGAACTGGTCCTCATAGCCGGTGCCGAACAGCACGTCGTTTCCGGATGTGCTCGCCAGGGTCACCGGGGTGCTCGCAGGCGGATCGGCGACGTTGAAGATGAAATTCACCATGTCGGTAGCGCCGGAAGCGTCGGTAACGGTCAACGTGACCATATCGGTCTGCGGCGGCGTCGCGCCGGGATCATAGACGATGCCGGTGCCCAACGTCGTGTTGATGTCGGCGAGGGTGCCAGTGCCTGTCGCAGGCGTCACGCTGCTGCCCGAGGCGGCCTCTGCCGTCACGGCACTAATCGTGAAGCTTTCGGGGGGCGATACGTCCGCATCGGAAATTGAAAGCCCGCTGACCGTCGTCTGGCTGGTTCCGGAAACCTGCAGATTGGCCGTTGAAATCACCGGCGCGTCGTTGCTGCCGTGGATGGTGACGGTGACCAGCTGGCTTGCGGTGCCGTCGGAGGAGACGGCGGTAAAGCTGTCAGTGAGGGTATCGTTGACGCCGAGCTGCTGGATCGCAACCTGGGTGTTGTCGGCGGTGTAGGTCCAGTTGCCATCGGCGGCGAGTATGAAGCTGCCATAGCCGTTGCTGCCGGCGGTGCCGGCCTGCGCGGTGAAGTTGGACTGACCGGTATCGGCGTCGGCGATGGTGAGCTGGCCGGTGGCATTGATGTGGTTGGTACCATCGACCGCGACGTCTTCGGTGACGTCGCCGGAGTTGACGCCGGCGATCGTCGGGATGTCATTGGTGCCGTGGATCGTCACGGCAACTGGCAAGGTGACGATCCCGCCATGGCCGTCGTTGACGGTGGCGGTGTAAGTCAACACCAGCGTCTCGCCGGCGGCGAGGAAATCGAAATTGCTGTCGGCCAAATCATACGACCACGTGACCGAGCCGTCGTGGGCATTGGTCGGCGAAGGCGTCAGCGTCAGCGCGATCGCCAGTGCGCTCTGCTGGGCCGGTGTCAGGGTCAGCGCCGTGGTGCCGTTTGAGGCCGTGTAGCTATAGCTCGAGAATGGTGCGGTGACTGCCGGTAGATCGGTCAGGTCGACATCGGCAAAGGTGATGGTGCCGCCGGCATAGTCGAGCGCGACGTTGTTGGCGCCCGCCAGCTCGGTGAAGGAATCGTTGGTTGCCGTGATGGTCGGTGCGTCATTGGTGCCGTGGATGGTGACTGTAACCGGCGTGGTGACGATCCCGCCATGGCCGTCGTTGACGGTGGCGGTGTAAGTCAACACCAGCGTTTCGTCGAGGGCGAGGAAGTCGAACTGATTGTCGGTCAGGTCATACGACCATGTGACCGATCCGTTGTTGGCGTTGGCCGGCGAAGGCGTCAGCGTCAGCGCGATTTCCAGCGCGCTTTGCTGCGCTGGCGTCAGGGTCAGCGCTGTCGTACCGTTCGCTGCAGTATAGGTATATCCCGAGAACGGCGCTGATATCGTCGGCTGGTCGGTCAGGTCGACATCGGCAAAGGTGATGGTGCCGCCGGCATGGTCGGATATGGCATTGTTGGTGCCGGCCAGCTCGGTGAAGGAATCGTTGGTTGCCGTGATGGTCGGTGCGTCATTGGTGCCGTGGATGGTGACTGTAACCGGCGTGGTGACGATGCCGCCATGGCCGTCGTTGACGGTGGCGGTGTAAGTCAACACCAGCGTTTCGTCGAGGGCGAGGAAGTCGAACTGATTGTCGGCGAGGTCATACGACCATGTGACCGATCCGTTGTTGGCGTTGGCCGGAGAGGGCGTCAGCGCCAGCGCTGTCGCGAGGGCACTTTGCTGCAGCGGCGTCAGCGTCAGCGCCGTAGTGCCGTTGGCGGCCGTATAGCTATAGCCCGAGAACGGCGCCGTTATCGTCGGACGATCCGTCAGGTCCACATCCGTAAAGACGATGGTGCCGCCGGCATGATCGGACGTGGCATTGTTGGTGCCGAGGAGTTCGACAAAGCCGCCGCTGGTCGCCGTGATCGTCGGGATGTCGTCGGTGCCGGCAACGGAGATCGTCAGCGTCAGCGGTATCGTGACGACGCCGCCATGATGGTCGTCGACGACTGCCATGTAGGTCAGGGTCAGCGTTTCGCCGGCTGCGATAAAGTCGAAGTTGCTGTCGAGAACGTCATACGACCATGCCACCGAGCCATCGTGGGTGTTGGTCGTCGCCGGCGTCAGGCTCAGCGCCACCTCGATCGCGGCCTCCTGCGCCGGCGTCAGCGTCAGCGGCGAGCCGTTGGCCGCCGTGTAGACGTAGCCGGCGAACGGTGCGGTCACGGTCGGCCGGTCCGTGAGGTCGACGTCGGTAAACGTGATCACGCCCTCGGCATGATCCGTCACCGGATTGTTGGTTCCGAGCAGTTCGATAAAGGCCGAGCCGGTAGCCGAGACTGTCGGCAGGTCGTTGGTGCCGGTGATCGTGATCGTGAACGGCTTCACGACGACCGTATTGTATTCGCTGTAATTGGTGTCGACCCGCGCCATATAGGTCAGCGTCAATTGCTCGCCGGCGGCGAGGAAGTCGAGCGCGTGATCCGGAACGCTGTAGATCCAGGTCGCGAAGCCGATATTGGTGTTGTTGCCATCCGGGATCACCGAGAGCGGGACATCTACCGCAGCGATCGCGGCCAGTTGCTCCGCCGTCAGCGATGAAGTGACGATGGCCTGCTGGGCGTTGCGGTAGACGAAGGAATCGAAGCTGGCCGTCACCGTCGGAAGGTCTTCGGGATTGATGTCGGCAAAACGGATGATGCCGGACACGGTGTCCAGCGCGGCATTGCCTGTGGTGCCCGACCGCTCGGTGAAGCTGTTGCCGAAAGCGACAAGCTCCGGCGGAATGTTGAGGTGGAAGCGATTATTTCCGCCGCTCGGAGGCGGTGGCGCCACTGGGCCCAACCCGGCCACGTTGACCAGGATCATGGTCAGGCTGATCGGCGTGCCGTCCGTCAGCTTGACCACGAACGTCTCCGGCGTGATCGAGTCGAGCGGCGGAATGCCGATGTTCTTCGGATTGGCGTCCGTGAACTTCAGGGCGAATATTTCGTTGATCAGCCTCTGCGCTTCGCCGGGTATCTGGGCCGACGCGATAAAGGTGACGACACCCTGGCCGTTGACGATGGTTTGCGTTCCGGCCTGGTTCACCGTCGCGATCGGCTGCAGGGTCAGTTTGTCGAGCAGGACATATTCGCCGGTCACGCCGTTCGGCTCGACCAGAACCCGGAATGATACCGGCGGCGCCAGGCCCGACTGCGGGATGTCGAAATCGATCTCCACCAGAACCGCCGTCCCGCGGATACCCATGGTGGCGGTCGGCGTCTCGACTTTCATGTCGCCGTGCTTCGCGGTCGCGCCGGCAACGAACGAGATGGTTCCCTGCACCAGGGTGAGCAGCGAGGAATTATTCGATCCGGTCGGATTATAGATCATCTCGTTCAGCACCATCCTCGCATTCGAGGAGAGGCCGAACACGGTACCGTCGATGAAGGTGATGCCGAGCGACGAATCGGCTCCGGACTGGACGACGTCGCCTTTGTGGACGTTGTCGCCGACGTTCAGCGTGATCGAGACGCCGTTGCGAATGGCGGTCGCGCTGCCGGCGAGCTTGGTGACGTGGCCGATGATCTGGTCCGGAGCCGGGGTGCCGCCGGCCTGCGCATAGTCGACCTGACCGGCGAGCGCCGCGACGGTCTTGCCGGACAGGCTGGCGCCGTCAGGAGAAGCCAGCGCGGCCCGGTTCTCGCCGCGGAAGTAGTCGCGCACCACGAATTCGTGGCCGTCCTTCGATAGCGTCAGATCCAGGCCGGACCGCTTGTAGTCGCCCGAAAACAGCAGATGGGCGTCCGGGACGACAATAGTGTCGGGCCCGCCGTTTCCGGCGCCGCCCTTTGGATGGACATCCACGGAAAACGAGTCGAGCGCGCCGGGGGACAAACCCCGGCCGCTGAACGACTCAGAATCGAATTTTTCGACGAAATTCAAAAGGCCATCGCAAAGGTTAATGAAATCAGACCGTCAGTATCGCAGCTACGGAGCCATTTAGCACAAGTAATGCCCTGTTAACATTACCAAAGAATAGACGGCAATACGTTCACGATGCGCGAGATTTCTCTCTTTGTTGCCGTCCTGGTACTTGAAATGCACGCAGAGATCGCAAGCGCGGCAAATTCGGGCAAGCGTGAATCAGATAAGTCCAGGCCGGAGCAGCCGAAGCGCAGGCGCCACGCGTCGGCCGGCGCCAAATGTAGGCTGACCGCGGGGGCGCCGGCGGGAAACGCAAATGAAAGCATTGGCCCGTTAAGCCTATGCGCCGGTGTCCAACCGCCGGTGCCGAACGGCACGGACGTCGCCGTACAGTACGAAGTCGGCATAGATCGACTGAAGCGGGAGTCTTGGCCAGCGATACCAGCCGCCGGCGGTCATTCCCCAAATTGCGTTCGCTCAAATGCCAGGCTGACTATCGATCGGATCACACGCATGAAAATCCTGGGCTACATCTACCGGATCGTCTCCAACTTCGCTTTCCTGGCGCTGGTCTATTACAGCCTGAATCACATGGAGAAGTATCAGCACCGCGCGATCATAGCGATCCTGGTGCTGGTCTACGCCTCGATGCGCGCGATCTCGGCGCTGCGTTCGTTCCACTTCTTCCAGAAGATCGAGCGGCTCGAGCTCGAGGCGCGCCGCCTCGCGGGGCTGGCGGCGGAAGGTCCAGGCGCTGCCTCCGCGCGCAAGCAAATCGTCGTTGAGGTGGGGGCGCTTCGCCGTGACGGCGAAGCGAAATCCTATATCGACCTGTTCTTCCTCGCCATGGTCGTGCTGCTTTGCGTGGCGAAGATCGTGACGGATTGATCCGTCACACGCTCCCTTTCTTGACCTGAACCAACCGCTTCAGGGAACGCCGGCCCGGCTGCGCCGCGTGCTGGCTTGCGCGACCGGTGGTGTGTGACGCGGCTGCTCGGCTGACGCCTCCGGGATGCGGCTTTCCGGCGACCGCCCGCCGGGACGCGCCAGCCTCCATCGAGACCTGCTGTATGCCAGCCTTGCCATGCCCGGCAGATGCCATTTTTCGGACGCGGCGCGAAGGGAGCGCGACGGCCCGGGCCGCCAGTTGCGGCCGATCCCGGAGTTCGAAAACGCTCTGGGCCGGCACGGGCAGGGCGATGGCGGCGTTTTGCAGCGGCAGCGGCATCTGCCGGGGCCAGGGCTCCTGCCGCGGCAGCGGAACGGCGCCCGCGCGCCCCTTGGCTTTGGCGCGATCGAGAGGCGCCGGCCAGTCGTCATTCCAGTACGAATCGGACACCGCAGGGACCGGCAACATCCCGGTCTCGGCAAAAACGAATTTGGGAATCTTCGGCCAGCGCGAGATCGCGACGTTTTCCGATGGCGGGTGCAACAGCCATTGCTGCGGCTCGGTCGGCGTCGCGGCCAGTTCCGAAGTGGCCGGCACCACGTGCACGACGCGATAGCCGCGCGCTTTCAGCTCATGCAGGATCTTCGGCAAGGCGGCGACCGTTCGCGCCTGGATGTCGTGGAGCAGGAGAATGCCTTTTCCCTTGGCCTGCAGCCGTTGCATCGCGAGTTCATAGACCCGCGACGAGGAGACAGGCCGCCAGTCGTCGGCCGGAAAGTCGGCGCTCCAGATCTGGGCACCCTTCGAGGCGGCGTACTCCTCGGTCCCGTCGGCGCGCGCGAGACCGGGAAAACGAAAGAACGGGGCCGGCGCACTGCCGTCCCCCAGCGCCGCGGATACCGACGCAATGCCTTCGTCGATCTCCTGCCGGGCGCGTTCGATCGGCAAGCGGTGCATGTTGGTCGGATGGTTTTGGCTGTGGGTGGCGACGGTGTGGCCGGCGTCGCGGACCTTGCGGACGCCTTCCGGATTGGCCTGGGCCTGACGGCCGACCAGAAAGAAGGTCGCCTTCACGCATTGCGAAGCCAGGATTTGCAGAATCTGGTTACTGTGCCGCGGCAGCGGCCCGTCGTCGAAGGTCAGCACCACCTCGCCGTCCGCAAGCGGCAGGGTTTCGCCATATTGCATGGTGCCGATGCGGGGATGATCCTTCGGATCGACCACCAGGGTTCGCGAGGTGCCGAGCGCATCGGGATGGCCCGGGCAATCGGCCGCTGGCGCCGCCTGCGCGGCCGTGCAGGCGAACAGCCCCAGGCACAGCGCAATCCGGTGCCGGGTCCGTACTCCAGGCGACACATTACCGATCATGCAACACCGTCATTTCCGTTTACGCGAAAAATTACATCCCGCGCCATGAACGCAGCCTTAACTGCCCGATTTTTGCACATAATTCCAGCCTAGGGGACGCGGGTGAGCCCGACGCTGCGCGCCGGCTCCAGATGAACCACGCGATAGCGATTTTCCCTGAGATAGCGCAGAAAGGCCGGCAGCATGGCCGCGGTCTGTGCCTTGGGGTCATGCAGCAGGATGATGCCCTTGCCGGCGGCCTTGAGCCGGTCGGCAAGCAGCTTCAATTGCGCCTGCGGGGGCATGGGATTCCAGTCGCTTGCCCACAGGTCGGCGCCGAACACCGCAATTCGCCGCGATCCCAATTTCTCGAGCGCCTGAGGGGACATCTCGAAATAGGGAAAGCGAAAGAATGGCGTGCTCGGGGTCGACGTGGCGGCCCCGTGAAGCGCCTTCTCGACCGCGGCGATGCCTTTGTCGATTTCAGCCTCGGCATCAGCCGGCTTCGCGTATTTGAGGTTGCGGTGCGTCCAGGTGTGGTGGCCGATGGTGTGGCCTTCGGCTGCGAGACGCCGAACCAGGGCTGGATGCTCCGATGCCGATTTGCCGATCAGGAAAAAGGTCGCGCGCACGCATTCTTGCGCCAGCGCCGCCAGCACCCGCGACGTCGTCGCGGGCCACGGGCCGTCATCGAAGGTCAGCACCACCTCATGATCTGCCAGCGGCAGGGTCTGCGGGAAGCTCTTCAGGCCCACCCGCGGCGTGGCGGCGGGATCGACGGTCAGAACGCGCGAAGTGCCGAGCGTCCCCGGGCGCGGACAGTCCGTCGCCTGCGCCGCCGTGGCCCACGCGATCGAGGCGACGAGTGCGATTCCCAGCATCTTCATCAGTTCAGCGCTCATGCTCGTCCGCGCGTATTTTTCATTGCGCTAGGTGTTGCCGATTGGGTAATGCGTCAAGCGATAACTCTGACGAGTTCGCGAATTCTGTCAAACGGCGAGGCGCGGTATGGCCGAAGATTTCGACACTGCCCAGGCCGCCGACGCGTCGCTGCTCGACCGTCACCCGATGCGCGACGAACATGGCGGGATTCGTCACGAATTCGTCGCGGAAATCACGCGCGCGGTTCAATCCGCCGATGCCGCATTTTTGCGCGCCATCGTCGCCGAACTCCATGAAGCCGACCTCGGCGACCTGATCGAGGCGCTCGAACCCGAAGACCGTGTCAGCCTTGTCGAATTGACCGGCGCCGATTTCGATTTTTCGGCGCTCAACGAGGTCGACGACTCCGTCCGCGAGGAGATCCTCGAGGAACTCGAACCGGAGACGGTCGCGGAGGGCGTCCGTGAACTGGAATCCGACGACGCCGTCGAATTGCTGGAGGCCCTCGACGAGGAGGACCAGGAGGAAATCCTCGAGAAGCTGCCGCCGTCGGAGCGCGACGCGCTCGAGCGCAGCCTGGATTATCCGGAGAATTCCGCCGGCCGGCGGATGCAGACCGAATTCATCGCGGTGCCGCCCAATTGGACCGTGGGGCAGGCGATCGACTACATGCGCGAAACGCCCGACCTGCCCGAACGGTTCTACGAAATCTACGCCATCGATGCCGCCCAGCACTGGCAGGGCGCGGTGTCGCTGGATGCGCTGTTGCGCGCGCGCCGGCCGGTGTTGCTGGCCGAACTGATCGACGAGAACCGCCGCCGCGTCTCGGTCATGGACGACCAGGAGGAGGTGGCGCGGCTGTTCGGCAAATACAATCTGGTCGCGGCTCCCGTCGTCGATACCGAAGACCGGCTGGTCGGCGTCATCACCATCGACGACGTGGTCGACGTGATCGAGGAAGAAGCGGATGAAGACCTGAAGGCGCTGGGCGGCGTCACGTCGGACGAAGAACTGTCGGACAGCGTCTGGACCATCGCCAAGGGCCGCTTCAACTGGCTGCTGGTCAACCTGGCCACCGCCTTTCTGGCCTCCTCGGTGCTCGGCCTGTTCGAAGGCCAGCTCGAAAAGATGGTGGCGCTGGCGGTGCTGGCGCCGATCGTCGCCAGCCAGGGCGGCAATGCCGCGACCCAGACCATGACGGTCGCGGTGCGCGCCCTGGCGACCCGCGAACTGGGCCCGAACAACGCCTATCGCGTGGTGATGCGCGAAGGCTTGGTCGGCCTCGTCAACGGCCTTGCCTTTGCCGTCATCACCGGGATCGCCGCGGTGGCCTGGTTCCAGATCCCGGGGCTTGGCGTGGTGATCGGCCTTGCGATCATCTGCAATCTGGTTGCCGGCGCGCTCGGCGGCATTCTGATTCCGATGGTGCTGGAGCGGGTGCGCGCCGATCCGGCGGTGGCATCGGGCACCTTCGTCACGACGATTACCGACGTGGTCGGCTTCTTTTCGTTCCTCGGCATCGCCACGCTGTGGTTCGGGCTGAAATAGCGCGTTTTCGGGTCGCCGCACGGTGCCGGTATCGTTAATCAAGACTTAACGCGCATCGCCGACAATCCTGCGCAGGGGATCGGACATGCGGCGCTTACGGCTGAAGGCGGACGGACGGATCGTCGAATTGCGGGACGGGCAGGAGTTTCCGCTCGCGCCGGCCTTGCTCCCGGCCGGGCCGGCAGAGGCGGCGCCGCCGGTGGTCCGCGACCTTCGCCAGCGCGCCCGCCTGACCCAGCTTGAATTCGCCGCGCGGCTCGGGGTGCCGGTCGAAACCATCCGCAACTGGGAGCAGGGCAAACGCATGCCACGCGGACCGGCGCGGGCGCTGCTCGCCGTGATCGCCGCCGCTCCCGAGACGGTTTTCGCCGCCTTGGCAAGGACCTGATCGAGACCTGATCGAGACCCGATCAGGGCGTGATTAAGCAGAGCTTGATCACGGCAGGCGATTTCAACGGACGATCGCCCGCACAATCTTAAGACCGCGTTCGGACAATCCATCGCAACTTCGCGGGCCGATGTTGGCAGCGCGATCCCGGCGGGACATAATCGCGGTCGGATTTGGCATGAGTATCGGTCCATGCAATTCATCGAGGCCAACGGCGCCAAAATCCCCGCGATCGGGCTCGGCACCTCGGAATTGCGCGGGAGGACCTGTGCGCGCGTGGTCGAGCAGGCGATGCGGCTCGGTTATCGCCACATCGACACCGCGCAGGTCTATGAGAACGAACGCGAGGTCGGCGAGGGCCTGCGCGCGTCGCGGATCCGCCGCGACGAGGTGTTCGTCACGACCAAGATATGGACCACGCATTTCGCGCCGAACGATCTCGAGCGCTCCACCAAGGAAAGCCTGACCAAGCTGCGGCTGTCCGAAGTCGATCTCTTGCTGCTGCACTGGCCCAATCCGCAGGTGCCGCTTTCGGAGACGCTGGGCGCGCTGGCGCATGTCAGGCAACTCGGCATGGCGAGGCATATCGGCGTCTCCAACTTCACCGTGGCCTTGATCGATGAGGCCGTCGCCAAATGCCCGGAACCGCTGGCGTGCGATCAGGTCGAATACCATCCCTATCTCGACCAGACCAAGGTGAAGGAGGCTTGCGCCCGTCACGGCATGGCCGTCGTCGCCTATAGCCCGATCGCGAAGGGCCGCATCAAGACCGATCCGGCGCTGGCGGCCATCGGAAAAAACCACGGCAAGACGCCGGCGCAGGTTTGCCTGCGTTGGCTGGTGCAGCAGAATGTCGCCGCGATACCGCGGACCTCGAAAATCGAGCGGCTGTCGGAGAATATCGAGATCTTCGACTTCGTGCTGTCCGATGACGAGATGGACCGGATCTCCGGGCTGGGCAGCGCCAGCGGCCGGCTGACCGATTATGGCTTCGCGCCGAAATGGGATTGAGCCTGCCGCGGCGTCCGCTATTCTCCGGTACGGTGGAACCCAGGCAGACCATACGCACAGGCATCGCGGCATCGGCAATCGCGCATCTGTCGGTTCTGATACTGGTGCTGCTGTTTGGCGAGGTGCATCCGTTCGGCGCGGTGACGGCCGAGCCGATCGCCGTCGATATCGTCACCGCGGAGGAAGTCGCGGAGAAAAAATCGGAGCCGGCTTTGGCGCCCGAGGCAAAGCCTTCCGATGCCTTCGATCTTGCGGCGAAATCCGCCGCTGAGAACTCACCGGCGCCGGCCGCCGCCCCGCAAGAGGCGGCCGCTCGGTCTAAAGAGCCAGCGGCGCCGTCGCCGCCGCCTTCCGCCGGAAAGATGGCGGCAGCCCAGCCGCCACCGCAGCCGCCATCGAAGCCGGCCTACGCGCCTGCCGAGCCCGATCTGTCCGTCAAGTATCAAGTGGTGCTTGGCTTGCCGCAGGACCTGTCCCCGGCGGGATCCGGCAGCAAGCCCGGCGATTCCTTCGACGCTCCCGCGTCAATATCGGCCGACATCGCATCCAATCTCGTCGCGGAGTTCCGGCGGCATCTGAGGACATGCTCGAGGCTGCCGCAATCGATCGCGCCATCGGACCGCCTCCGGATCAAGCTGCGGGTGTACCTGTCGCCCGAAGGCAGGCTCGCGGCGGATCCTGTGCTGATCGAAGCCAGCGCGTCGGCAAAGGGGCCGGCGCTGATGCAAGGCGCCATCGGCGCGCTGCAGGCATGCCAGCCCTATGCGATGCTGCCGGCGGACCGCTACGGCGAATGGAAGGTGCTCGACCTCAGTTTCACGCCGCAGGATTTTTCGGGCTAGGCGAGCTGGTGGGTTGGAGTTGAATTAATTCGCCGCAAGCGCGAAGCACCAACGATATGCGCCGCGGACGCGGCGCAGCGCCCACCGCAGCGCCGCTACAAAAAATCGCGAAAACAACCCCATGCAAAGTAGAATTCCTCGGCTCGCAGCACTCGTACCGCTTGGCGTCCGGGCCCGCGACGAAGGTCCGCCGTTGTGCGGGGAAGCCGGGAACGGCGAGGGGTGGTGGATAGCGGCCTGTTCGCTTCTCGCGATCGGAAGGGACAAGCCGCCATCCGAGGGCGTTATTTCAGCGGCAGAAACAGTTCCGCGACCGCTTCATGCTCCGGCACTTCCGGGAAAAACCTGAGCCGTTGGCAGTAGATCGGGAAGTCTCGCGCCTCTTCGCCGCTCGCCGGCAGCCAATCGTGATAGAGGTAGAGCGCCGCGGGCTCCAGATTGTCGGTGTTGCCGACGATGCGCAGCACCGCGCAGCGTCCGCCAGGGATCTCGCCGGCTTTGATCTGTTCGCCGTTCGCCTCAATCGGCCGGTCGGTCCCGACACACAGGTCCATGCTATAGTCGGCAGGCGACGCAGGACGCCGCTCGGAACGCCAGACATTGAAGGTCGGACTTGTCTTGGGGTGCAGGCCAGCGGCCTTGCGCCACGCGATGAACCGCTGGATGGTGGCGCTGATCGTCGCCGGGTCGCCCCGATGCTCCATGATGGCCACCGGCGTCGGTGCCACATCGCGGATCGTCACGTCGTCAGTGGTAAAAGTCTTCTGCATGAGCTTGCTCCTCGCGTTGTCGAGAGGCCCGAAGGCCGCAAGCCACGGCTCCCAGTCGGGAGACTTCCGGAACGACGAAGGCGATTGCCCAAAGCGTTGCCGAAAGGCGCGGGCGAAGGCATCCGGTGCGTCATAACCGGCGTCCATCGCTATGTCCGTGACGCTTTCGTCGTCCCTGTAGGCCAGCCGGTGCGAAGCACGCTTCAAACGGGCAAGCTGGACATAACGATGCAAGGACAACCCGAAGGTAGCCGTAAACTGCCGGTGGAAATGGAACTTGGAGAAGGCCGCGACGCGGCTCACCGTTTCCAGGTCAAGATCACCGTCAAGATGCTGGTCTATGTAGTCCAGCACCCGCTGCATCCGGGCATGGTAGTTTTGAACCGCCGCCTTCATCGTTCCTCCGTGGCGGCACCAGCTAGTCGCTCATGGCCATAACGTGCTCGACCGATATTGCGGTTTGGGATGGGTTGACTGGAAACCTCCCACGACCGCTTGCAGGCGAGCATCGGCATTCGCGGAATGACCGCAACTGGGTTGGCAGCGCTCGGAAAGGGCGCGGGGTACCAAGCGTCGGATTTTGACCACTAGCTGCCCATCGCGCGCCAGGCGTTCGAGGCGAATTGGCGGCGCCAGGTGACGATCACGACCGCCGCGGTCGTGACGAACAGCACCCAGGGGCTGACGAACCAGCCGAGATAGCCCAGTGCAAAGAAGAACGCGCGCTGCCCGCGGTTGAAATGCCTGCCTGCGGCTTCGAACAGGCTTGTGGTCCTGACGACATGCGCTTCGGCTTCCGCGGTGTCGCGCTGCTGGGCCGGCGGCATTGCGCCGAGCAGGATGGCGACGTAGTTGAACAGCCGGTACGCCCAGGCGAACTTGAAGAAGGCGTAGACGAAAATCAGGATCAGCCCGACGCATTTGATTTCCCACAGCGCGGGTGTGGGCGTGAGATCGACCGGCAGCGCGCCCAGCACGGCAAGCGCTTCGTTGGTGGCGCGCAGCAGCGCCAGCGCGCCGCCGATCGCGATCAGGCTGGTGGAGGCAAAAAAGGCGGTGCCGTTCTGCAACGCCGCCATGATCTGCATGTCGACCATGCGGGCCTCGCGATCGAGCATGCGCCGGACCCAGACCCCGCGATAGACGTTCATGCGGGCAGAAAGGCTGTCGCGGCCGTAGGCGGTATGCTCCAGCGTGATGGCGTAGACCGTCCATTCCAGGACGAAGAAGCCGAACGCCAGAATATCGACCCAATAAGCCGCCATGCATCATCCCCGCGTTTCTCGAATGCTGCCACGTGAGGTGCCATCGCGGCAACCGGTGCGACGACGGTCGCTGCGGTTGAAGTGGCGCCGAGCGCTGTGGCAAGCTGGCCCGCCAAACAGGAATCATCGCATGGCTCTGAAACTCGTGATCGGTAACAAGAACTATTCGTCGTGGTCGATGCGGCCGTGGCTGGCGCTGCGCGCCAACGGCATCGCCTTCGAAGAAGTGTTCATTCCGCTCTATACCGACGACAAGGCCGACAAGGAGCGGATCCTGAGTTTCACCCATTCGGGCAAGGTGCCGGCCTTGATCGACGGCGACGTCACCGTCTGGGATTCGCTGTCCATCATCGAATACGTCGCCGAACGGTTCCCGGAAGCACGGCTGTGGCCCGAAGACCGCGCGCACCGTGCGCATGCGCGTTCGATTTCGGCGGAGATGCATTCCGGCTTCATGCCGTTGCGCAACGAATGCGGCATGAACCTGCACCGGCCGGTCCGCGCCATGGAGTTGTCGGCCGACGCACGCGCCAATGTTGCGCGCATCCAGGAGATCTGGATCGATTGCCGCGGGCGCTATGGAAAATCCGGGCCTTTCCTGTTCGGAGCTTTCGGCGCCGCGGACGCCATGTTTGCGCCGGTGGTGCACCGCTTTCGCACCTATGCGATCCCGGTGGCGCCGGCGGCAAAGGCCTACATGGAGACCATGATGTCGGTGCCGGCGTTTCAGGAATGGACGCAGGCGGGGCTCGCCGAAACCCTCCTGATCGCGAAGCTCGAGACGGTGTGAGGCAGGGAACTGCAGGGAGGCACGGTTCCGGCAGGGCAGTCGCGCAAATTAGTCCAGAACCGGCGAATTGGCAACTATCTCACTGAAAAATCTGCATAATCTGTGCATTTGCCATGCCCGGATGTGACTGGCCATCGCATTTACCCCTGTGCTATGTTGCCACAGCGTTTTCAGTCGGCCGTTGCAGCGGGGACCGTGGGCATGGCCGACGTTTTTGCGTGATGGAGAGGGCGTTGAAGCACAAATTCACCGTTGGAGAGACCGTTTATTTCACTGCCAGCAATGTCGCGCGTCCGGCCGCCAGCGGCACCTATGAAGTGATCAAGCTGCTTCCGACCGATGGCGACGACTGCCAGTACCGGATCAAGAGCTCGACCGAGGCTTTCGAGCGGGTGGCCAAGGAAAGCCAGCTCCACGTCTCCTGACCGAATTGCGTGCAAGGCCGGGTGCAGCGGTTCCCGTTTCGCTCGCCGTCAAAAGGCCCCGTTCGCGGAATCATTCTACGCAAGCCGAGTGCGAAGGAATCATCGTTCGCGTTCGCTGGTTGAATGCATTTGTTGCTGCGTGAGGGGACATCGCGCATGAACTGGGCCTGGGCTACATCGCTCGATCACTTCTGGCGATCGCCATCGTTTCCGTTGTGGCTGACCTTGGCCGCAGCGGGATTTTTCGCGATCATCGCCCTGGTCACGCTGATGCGGGCCGAGAAATCGGTCGCCAACGGCGCGCTGACGGTGATCACGCTTTTGGCCATCGGCATCGCAAGCGCCGCCACCCTTCGCGGGTCCGGGGAATACGGCCGCAGCGCATCCGGCGAGACCCGATCTCCGCCGCCGATGGTCACGGCGCTGCCGGCGTTGTCGTGCATCGACGATCTGGCGGGCGATGCCGTTCTGACGGCCTGCGAGAAGACGCTGTTCGGTTCCGCCGAGAACGCCGCCGCCGCGCTGGCCTATGCGGCCTCGCAGATCATCCGGCTGACCGCGTCAGGCGACGTCGCCGCCGCAAACAAGAACCTGACGCCGGAACTCGCAAGCTTGCGCCGCGCGGTCGAGCGCGACCGCTACGGGCTGATGGCCTATGTGCTGACTGCGCGCGACCATTGCACGCCGTCGGACTGCGCAGTTTTCCGGGCGCTGACCGAGCGCCGCCAGATCGTGGCCAATATGGACGAGCGGACTTATGACGGCCTGATCGCGCGTTATTCGCCGACATGGAACGCGCCCGGGCCCGCGGCGGCGGCTGCCCCCGTGGCGGCGCTCGCGCCCACGATGCCGACCGGCAAACCCACCAACGCCGATTTTCCGTCGGCGGCCTCGACCCCGCCGGTCAACATCATGACGCCCGAGCCGGGTACCGCGCCGGCGGCGCCGCGCGCGCCCGCAGCGGCGGCCAATGCGCCGCTACCGTCACCGCGCCCGGCATCGACTGCCGGGGCGGCGCCGGTGGCGGCCAAGAAACCGCCCGCGCCGAAATCTGCCCGCGCTGCGCCGGTCCAGTTGGCGCCTGCGGCACAGGCTCCTGCGGCTCCCGCGGCGGCCGACAACGAATGACGCTTTTAAAAGCAGGCACCGGCCGCTAACTTCCTTCCATGCCACTTCATCTCATCAAGCTCGCGGTCGGCTGCGAGTCCGTCAAGGAACTCAAGGGTTGGGTCGCCGAGCGCATGCAGACGGCCAGGAAAAAAGGCCTGCCGCTCCATCATATTCACGTCACCCGGATGACGCCCAAGCGCGTCGAGGAATTGCTCGCCGGCGGCTCGCTGTACTGGGTGATCCGCGGCGAGATCGCGGCGCGGGAAAAGATCATCGCGGTCGGGCCGTTCCGCGACAAGGACGGCATCGGACGCTGCCGGCTGGTGATGCAGCCGAAGGTGATCGCGGTGTCGCCGCGGCCGATGCGTCCATTCCAGGGCTGGCGCTATCTGACCGAAGATGCCGCGCCGCCCGATCTCGGCAAAGCGACCGCTGCCAGCGTCGCGGCGATGCCCGAGCCGATGCGCAGGGAACTGCGCGACCTTGGACTGCTTTAGAGAGCGCTTTCAAGCGAAGTGGCTACCGGTTCGCGTGAAGAAAACGCGTCAAAACAAAAAGATTGAGCTCCGTTCCGATTCAATCGGAACGGAAAAGGCTCAAGCTCGGCCACCTAAACCGCGATGTTGTCGATCAGGCGGGTCTTGCCGAGCCTTGCCGCCACCAGAATTCGCACCGGTCCATCCTTGACCGAGGCGACCGGCGCCAGCGTTTCGGCGTGCCGGGCCTCGAAATAGTCGAGGATAAAGCCGGCCGTCGTGATCAGCGCGGCGCCGCCGGCCATCGCGGCGGCGAGGTCGTCGCCCGCGCGCAAGCGCGCCGCACTTTCCTTCATGGCGCGGTACAGCACCGGCGCCGTCAGCCGTTCTTCCGGCGACAGATAGACGTTGCGCGAGGACATCGCGAGGCCGTCGCGTTCCCGCACCGTGCGCGAGCCGATCACCCTGACGCCGAGGTCGAGATCCCGCGCCATCCGCGTCACTACCCGCAGCTGCTGGAAATCCTTTTCGCCGAAGATCGCGAAGTCCGGCCTGACCTGCGTGAACAATTTGCCGACGACCGTGGCGACGCCGCCGAAGAAGTGCGGCCGGAAGCGGTCTTCGAGTCCCGCAATGGCCGGCCCCTCCGGCACGATCCGGGTGGCGAAGCCGTCCGGGTACATGGTCTTGACGTCCGGATTCCAGATCAGGTCGACTTCTTCGGCGGCAAGCTTGGCGACGTCGGCCTTCCAGGTGCGCGGGTACGAGCCGAAATCCTCAGACGGCGCGAACTGCGTGGGGTTAACGAAGATCGAGACGATGACCTTCCTGGCGCGGCGTTTCGCCAGCCGGACCAGCGACACATGGCCGTCATGGAGCGCTCCCATGGTCGGCACCAGCGCGGTGATGGCCTTCTTCGCGCGGATGCCGTCGAGGGCGCGACGCAGCGCGGGGACCGTGCGGACGATCATGGGGTTTCGTGACATCTGGACTCGATCTGTCGGGGGTAAGGAGGCCGAGGCTTCCGGCCTTGCGGAGGAGAACGCGATCTTACCAAGGACGGGGCTTGGTCGCCAAGCGGATCGCTGCTCGCAGGAGGGTGGACGGTCCTTCAGATAACCACGGGACGTGCGGCCGATCACAGACGTCGCCGATCCGGGCATGAGATTCATGATTAAGGCAGACAGTCAGTGATCCTGGAGTGCCATCGCGCATTTCACTTGACCGCAGTCGCGCGGAATTTGAAGATATCCACAGGGGCTGAATCATGTTGGTGCAGACTAGTCAGGGTCAGTCGGGTTCGGCGCACGTGGTTGTGCTGGGCAACGAAAAGGGCGGGTCGGGAAAATCCACCACGGCCCTGCACATCGCCGTCGCCCTGATGAAAGCCGGCCAGCGCGTCGCCACCATCGATCTGGACTGCCGCCAGCAAAGCTTCACTCGCTACATCAACAACCGAAGCGCCTGGGCGCGCCGCACCGGCCTCGATCTCGAGATCCCCGTGCATCGCTGCATCAAGCTCGGCGAGACCATGCAGATCGCCGACAACGAGACGTCCGAATTCCAGCAATTCATGGACGCCGTCAGTGCGGTCGAGCGCACCTTCGATTTCATCGTGATCGATACCCCGGGGTCGGACAGTTACCTGATGCGGCTGGCGCATTCGATGGCCGACACGCTGGTGACGCCGATCAATGACAGCTTCCTCGATTTCGATGTGCTGGGCACCGTCGACCCCGCCACTTATTCCGTGACCGGCGAGAGCCACTATGCGGAGATGGTGCGCGATGCACGGCGCAAGCGCCGCCAGCTCGACGGCGCCACCACCGACTGGATCGTGGTCCGCAACCGGTTGTCGATGCTGGGATCGCGCAACAAGCAATTGGTCGCCGACGGTCTCAATGAGTTGTCGTTCCGGCTCGGCTTCCGCTCGATCGATGGCTTTGCCGAGCGCGTGGTGTACCGCGAATTCTTCCCGCGCGGGCTGACGGCGCTGGACGACCTCGACGAGGCGACGCTCGGCACCCGTCCGAGTCTCGGCCACGTGACGGCGCGCGAGGAGGTGACGAGCCTGCTGCGCCAGTTGAAGCTGCCGCTCGACGAACGCGGCCGGCGCCGGGCCGCCAACCGGGCCGAATGGTTCACCCAGGTCGACAAGCCGCTGGAGCTCCACGACATCCTCGGCGCCTGAACCTTGCGGTGGACGGCTACCGCTGGCTGTCGGCCACCTCTAGCGGCTTGGCGGTGAGAGCGGTACCGGGCGACCGGCGACGGCGCGGCTTGCTGGAACGGATCACCGCGCAGCGCGTTTTTAATAGGTTTTTGACTTACACTTGAACGGGACGTTGATTGGCCGCGTCATAACAGGGAGGACCGGATTTTGGCGTCTTCGGCTGAGCGGGTGCACAATATCAGGGTGCAACGCACAACGTTCAGGCGGAAAATTCACAACATTTGGTCTTCCTGTCACGTCGGCGTGACATATATCATGGACAACGGCCGAGAGAGTCCCGACCATTAAGATAGTCCCATTCGATGGGGAGCCTGAGGACGAACATGAAACGTGGAATTGCAGTTCTACTTTCACTTTGCGTGTTGGTTGCGGTCGGTTACTTCACCGCAAGCAAATGGGCGATCCGTCACGAGACGGTGACGTTCCTCGATCCGGCGCGGGGCAACCGTCCGGTTCCGGTCCATATCGCCGTGAGGTACGACAAGGAAATGCAGGCCGATGCCGGCATGATCACGCTGCCGGTGGCGGTCCTCAACCACGGCAACACCGTCAAGAACACCGAGTATTCATTCCTGGCCAACGTGTTTGCCGCGCGCGGCTATATCGCGCTCAGCCCGCAGCACGATCTGCCGGGCGACCCGCCGATGGTGACCAAGCCCGGCGAGCTCTATGTCGGCCGGTTGCCGCAAATGCAGCGGGGCGTCGACAATATCCATTTTGCCCTCGCGGAAATGAAGAAGCTTCAGCCCAACGCCGACTACGCCAAGGTGACGATGGTCGGACATTCGCTGGGCGGCGACATCTCGATGCTTTTCGCCAAGGAGCATCCCGACCATGTCAAGAAGGTCGTGACGCTCGACAATCTGCGCGTGCCCTTCGTCACCGAAGGCAAGTTCAAGATCCTGTCGTTCCGCTCGAAGGATACCCAGTTCAAGCCGGACCCCGGCGTCGTTCCCGATGCCGAACAGTGCGAGAAGTCGGGTATCACCGTCGTGGACACCGGCTTCCAGCACAACGATATGCGCGACACCGGTCCGGACACGGCGAAGGCCTCGATCCAGAGCATGCTCGACAAGTTCCTGAGCGAGACCGACAGCGAACTCGGACCGGTCGATACCAAGGCGCCGAAGATCGGCCAGCCCGGTCCGGTCTCGCAGCTGACTCCGGCGCAAAAATCGTCGCGGCCGGTGGCGAACTGATCGTCGCCAGAATCCGGAAGGCGTAGTTCGACGTAACCTGCCGCAGGCCGGCGCGATGGCGGCGCATTGACCGCCCGCCGATCCCGGCCCACATAAGGCTCGCTGCAATTTGCGAGTGCTGATGTCAGGCGAACCCACCAAACCGAAATCCGCAGGCGAGGTATTCGCATCGCAGAAGGCTGCGTCCGGCAAGGCCGGTCCGCTGCCCGAGGCGAGGCCATCGGCTTCGGAAGATATCGCCGCCTTCGTCGCCAAGGCCCGCGCGATGTCGCCGCATGCGGCCGGCGCGCGGGGCCGGCTGGTATTCGCGCTCGACGCCACCATGAGCCGGCAGCCGACATGGGACATGGCTTGCGCACTGCAGGCCGACATGTTTCGCGAGGCGGCCTCGCTCGGCAGCCTCGATATCCGCCTCGTCTACTATCGCGGCCTCAACGAGTGCCGGGCCACCGGCTGGATCTCCGACAGCGCGCAACTGGCGAAGCTGATGGGCAAGATCGATTGCCGCGGCGGTAACACCCAGATCGGCAAGGTGCTGTCGGAAGCGCGGCGGGAGGCGGTTTCCTCCGGGGTGCGCGCGGTAGTGTTCGTCGGCGATGCCATGGAGGAAGGGGTCGACGATCTCTGCGCCAAGGCCGGCGAACTCGGGCTGCTCAAGGTGCCGGTCTTCATGTTCCAGGAAGGGCACGACACCGTCGCCGAGCAGGCGTTCCGCGAGATCGCGCGGCTGACCGGCGGCGCGTGGTGCAGGTTCGATCCTGGCGCCGCCGCGCAACTGCGCGAGTTGCTGCGCGCCGCGGCGGCCTACGCCGCCGGTGGACGCGAGGCGCTGCTGCGGCTGTCGAAGACCGGCAGCGGTGCGGCCAAACTGCTCGGCCAGATGAAGTGATCGGGTTTCCCCGCTTCCGGAGCGAAGCGGCGGATACCCGGCATGCTTTTTGTCGCTGACCCCACTATATTGGACGGATGCCAACCCTGATCGCCGGCGTCGTCGCCGTTATCCTGCTCTATTCGCTGCTGCAGATGTTTCGTGCGGCCAACCCGGTTATTTTGGCCCGCGCCATCAAGATCGGCGGCGGCATCGTGGCGCTTGCGGTGGCCGCCTTTACCGGCCTCAAGGGTGAACTGGCCGTGGCGATCCCGCTTGGCATCTTCGGCGCCGGGCTGCTCGGCTGGTCGCCGTTCGGGCCCTCGGGTTTCGGCAATATCGGCGGGATCTTCGGCGCCGGCGCGAAACGCTCCGCCGGGCAGACCTCGCGGGTCCGTTCGCAATACCTCGACATGACGCTCGATCACGACAGCGGCGAGCTGACGGGCCGGATTGTGGCCGGGCCTCACGCCGGCCATTCGCTGGACGAATTCGATCTGCCGCAGCTGACGGCGATGATTTCAGGCTTCGATGCCGAGAGCGTCGCGCTATTCGAAAGCTATCTGGACCGCCGGTTTCCCGCCTGGCGTCAGGACACGCAGGGACACGCGGCAGGGGGGCAGAGCCGCCCGGCGCCGAGCGGCAAAATGACGGACGAGGAGGCCTACCAGATCCTTGGCCTGCAGCCGGGGGCGGGGCGCAGCGAGATCGGAAGGGCGCATCGCGCGCTCATGAAGAAACTGCATCCCGACCAGGGGGGGTCTACGTACCTCGCCGCCCGTGTAAACGAGGCCAAGGATACTTTGCTTCGCACGCATCTAAGCTAACTCCGGGCAACGCACCAAACGCTACAAGCCGAGAGTCGCTTCTGGTCTTCTCCGTCCAACGCCCCGTTGCCGCCCGCCGTTGTCCGGCGTGGTCGATCTTTGGTCATTTAGTATTAACCGCAAATTCTTGACGAGAAGTTTGCAAGCGCAGGATTTGCCGTGCGATCCCGCCAAATACGAAAATGCCGGCGCGCGGCGCCGGCATCGCGACCTCAAACGAGGTGAGGGATCAGTTGCGTACGGTGATGCAGGAGATGTCGGAGCGCTTCAGGGTCCGGCATACCGCTTCGGCCTGGTCGCGGTCGAGGCCGGCAAAGCGGGCCCGGTACAGCTTCCGGTCACCCTTGGCGACCACCGGCTCGGTGAACGGCTCGGCCTTGGCCAACAGGCCGCGGGCCTGGCCGCGGGCGGCTTCGATACGCGCGCGCGCTTCGCTTTCGCTTTCCAGCGCACCGACCTGAACGATCCATCCGGTGTGGGCGGCGGCCGGCCTGATGGCGGCGTTCTGCTGAACGGTCTGCGGCTGCGCGCGGGGCGCCGGCTCGGCATAGGCCATCGCCTGCGAGGCGGGGGCGGGCGGGGCGCTCGCGGCCGGCAACACGCCGAGGATTCCGTTTCCGGTGCCGTGGTTGGCCGGCTGCGGCGGCATTTCGGGTTTGACGATTTCGGTCCTGGCGACCTGGGTCTTGGCGACCTCGACCTTGCCGGTTTCGGCTTTGGCGACCACCGCGCCGGAGGTCTCCGGGACTTCCACGCGCGCCGGTGGGATCGCATTGGTGACCGGGGTTGCCGGCTGCGCCGGACCGGCGGAGGCCAGTTTGATCGCTCCGGCCTTGACCTGGACCGTCTTGACCCGGACCGGCTTCATCGGCTCGGACGAGCCGGGGATCGCGGCGATCTGCTGGGTTTGAATGACGCCGTTGGTCAAAGGCGCGGGCTCGGCCTTGGCGCGCGGCGGCACGGCTGCGGCAGCGGCGGCGAAGATGGACGGCTTTGAAGCCGGCGCGATCGAACGGGTGGTAGGCGTTGCGGCGGGCTCCGACAGCGCGGCGGTAACCTGGACGGCAGCCTGGGGCGGCACCATCGGGGTCGGCCGCTCGACGGCCTCGGCCACATCCGCATTGGCGCCCGAGGCGTTGCGCTCGGCGATCGCGGCAACGGTGCGCTTGGTTGAAGCCTTTTCGAGATTTTCAGCAAGCAAATTGCGCATGATGGCGTCACGCGAACCGCCGCTGCGGCCTCCGAGCACCACGCCAACGAGGTGACGGTTGCCGCGGCGCATCGAGGTCACGAGGTTGAAGCCCGAGGCGCGGGTGTATCCGGTCTTGATCCCGTCGACGCCCTCGACGTTGCCGAGCAGGCGATTGTGGTTGCGGATCGAATGGCCGCGATAGTTGAACGATGCGGTGGCGAAATAGCGGTAATAGCGCGGAAAGCGGTCCTGGATGGCGCGGCCCAAGGTCGCCTGATCGCGCGCTGTGGTGATCTGCGCGTCGTTGGGCAGGCCGGAGGCGTTGCGATACACCGTCTTCGTCATGCCGAGCGCGCGCGCCTTGCGCGTCATCAACTGGGCGAAATCGTCTTCGTCGCCGGCGATGGCTTCCGCGATCACGACGGCCGCGTCGTTGGCGGAGCGTGTCACCAGTCCCTTGATGGCGTCTTCGACCCTGATGGTTTGACCCGGGCGCAGGCCGAGTTTGGTCGGCGCCTGCTCGGAGGCGTGCTCGGAAACTTCCATTTCGGAATCGAGCTTCAGCTTGCCGGCTTCGAGGCGCTCGAACAGCATATAGAGCGTCATGATCTTGGTGAGTGAGGCGGGATGCCGGCTGGCGTCGGGATTGTTGGCTGTCAGCGTCGCGCCGGAATTGGCGTCGACGATGATCGAAGCGAAAGCCGGGCTGTAGCTTTGCCGCGCCTCATGGTGGCGCACATGGTGCCGTCGATAGCGGCGGGCATCGGCGGCGTCGGTGGTGAAAATGACCGCAGTGGTGACGGTGGCCAGACCGAGTATGCAAACTCGCAAAATACGCGAGGAAGCCCAGGTTGTGCGAAGCATAAACTTCCCCGTCCCAATTTCCGTCTTGATCACCGGTTCGTGAGGCCAAATTATGCCCAACGGCCGGCAACGTTTCCCTGCTCGAAGTCCTTGTCCCGACCTGCATTTTTGCCGGAATGGCCGGTCAGGCCGCCGTTCTGGCTAAGACGCTGTTCACAAATAATTTTTCAGGTTGCTGTCCGGAACGCGAACAACTCCGGGAATCAGGTTAGGCGGGCTGAGTTTCCAAAAGATTAAGCAACCGTTGCTTAATCCCCAGGTGTTCGTGGCAAATTTCCCCTATTTGTGCGTTGCACAAAGATTCTTGACTTTATTGTGCGGTGCACTATACATAGGGCGTCAGGGAGCCGGGGACCTCCCGGCAGATCGACCGGTTCATCACACATCAGTCTGGGAAGGACTCCATCATGGTCAAAGTTGAAGACATTCAGCAGTACGGCAAAGAGCAGTTCGAGACGGTCGTTGCCTCCGCGACCACCCTGCAGAACGGCATTCAGGCGATCGCCAGCGCCTATGGCGATTACACCAAGAAGTCGTTCGAGGATACCAAGTCGATGGTCGAGAAGCTTTCCGGCGTGAAGTCGCTGGACAAGGCGATCGAAGTGCAGACCGAATTCGCGAAGTCCGCCTACGAGACCTTCGTGGCCGAGTCGCAGAAGATCGCCGGGCTCTATACCGATCTTGCCAAGCAGACCTTCAAGCCGTTCGAAGGACTGGTTTCGAAGTTCACCCCGGCGGCCACGCACTAAGCGCCGCTGACCTTTCAGGAATCAAAAAGCCCGGCCGCGTTGGCCGGGCTTTTTCTTGTTCGGATCGGCGAAGACTTATTTCGCGACGCGCAGTTTCGACAGCGAGGTCCCGATCGAGTTGAAGACCGATACGGTCTGGCTGGCCGAGGTCACCAGGAAGAACTTGTCGGTCGTGCTGGCGCAGTATTGCAGCACCGCGGAGACCGGGTCGGGCGGTGAGCCGGTATTGACGTGGACCGTGTAGATCGTGATGCCGGCGGCCTTGGCGTTGTCGCACAGGATCTTCTGGCGGGCGTCGATCTGGGACGCATTGCTGTACCAGCGATTCTGCGTGTTCAAACCGTCGGACAACAGGATGATGGCGTCCTTGTAGGTGTAGTTCGGGTCTTTGGCGGGCGCATTGAACGGCGCTCCAGCACCCAGCGTCATCCATGCCCATGCCAGGCCGATGCCCTGGTTGGTATTGCCGGTCGGCTCCAGGCCGTCGATCGACGTTTTCAGCTGGGTCCAGTTGTAGCTCAGCGGCATGATCGTTTGCAGATAGGGGTTACTGGTCGACTTGCAGTATGAATATTGTTCGGCCGGGAACAGCGTCGACGGAGTGGCCGAGGTCGGCGTCGTATTCATCGTGTCGTAATTCTGGTCGCGGTCGGTGAGGCAACCGCTCCAGGTGTTGTGGTTCGCCGGCGTCCAGTTCTTGCCGTTCGCCACGCAGGTGCTTTGCTTCTTGTATGTCGTGTTGCTGCACTTGCCGTTGACGGCGTCCCAGTCGGTCCAGTTGATCCAGGGCTCGTTGTAGTAGCTGGCGCCCATGTTGACGTCTTTGGCGAAGGGAACGATCGAAATGTAGATGTCGCCGGGAGTCTTGGCGAGCCCGCTCAATTGATCGATCAGGGCTTTGGCCGCCTGCTGCAGCGCCGGCATCTTGCCGTCCCACGCCATCGATCCGGTAACGTCGAGCGCCATCGCCACCCGCATCCGAACGTTGCCCCAGGCCGACGTGGAAGAGGTGTTGAAGCTCATGGTCGGAAAGCCGGCGACCTTCATGAACTGGGTCGTGATCGCGCCGGAGCCGTTGACCTGGACGGTGGAGCCCATGCTGGTGCTGGGCGTGTAGACCGCATTGATCGAAACGGAATTGGCGTCGGTATTGGTGTAGAGCGCGGCGAAATAGGCCTGAGCCTTGGCATTGATCAGGGATTGGTCGATGAGCCCTTCGGACAGGTCCTTCGAGAGCATCAGGGCGGTCGAGTCGAGCGCGGCCTGCATCGAGGAGCGCGCAGCATTGGCGCGGGTATAGTCGATCGCCGCGCCGATGAAGCTGATGATGGGCACGAGCGCGATGGCGAAGATCACCGCGATATTGCCCTGGTTGGCGGCGGCGAAGCGGCGGGCCGCTCCGCGAACCTGGCTGGCAATGGATGTAGCGGGCATGATTGTCACCGAAATGGGGGTTGCGCGGCCATTTCGGTTCGGGCGGCTAAACAGGTGGTGAATCCGTCCGGTGAAATCCGGCTCAATCCCCGGATAGGCCCGAATCGGCCGACGGAAGCATTTGCTATCCTCAATGTCCGCTAAACGGCCACCAGCCTGGCTTTGTCAAATCCGGCAGAATTGATTAACCTTGAGGGATCGCCGGGCCCAGGGAATCGGTCCGCCGCTGCTCGCATTTGGCTGAAATCTGCGTGCTTGCGGCGAGCCGAAGCCGGACCCATATTTGGAGCTATCGACCCAGCTGGTGGGGCCGAGCCGTCCGGGAGCGGCGATTGGAAAGTGTCTGGGAACCCGTTCGATGGCTCCGGAAGGGGACATCAAGCGAGGCCGTCTCCGGTCGCTGCCTGGTTTCCCGTGGGGATTTCGAACGCCTGTGCCATGCTGCAATTGAATTCCAGATTTGACTCCGCCGCCGCGCCCGCTGTCGCCGCATCTGCTCCCCGAATGGGCAATGATGAGAGCAATACCGGGGGGACCGGTGGCCCCGCCACGTCCGTCATCGCCAAGGTCAAGCCGAAGACCAAGCGCCCGAATCTCTATCGCGTGCTGATATTGAACGACGACTACACGCCGATGGAGTTCGTCGTTCACGTCCTCGAGAAGTTCTTCCAGAAGGACGTCGAAGCGGCGACCAAGATCATGCTCCACGTCCATCACCATGGAATCGGGGAGTGCGGGGTGTTCACCTACGAAATCGCCGAGACCAAGGTGACGCAGGTGATGGATTTTGCGCGCAAGCACCAGCACCCCCTGCAATGCGTAATGGAAAAGAAGTAGCGTCGCGCCCAAACCCGCCAAAATGGGAACGGGTTTTGCATCGTGCTGGGGGCGGGCCGGCGTCTGCAGTTCGCAGGAGCCGGTTTCGGGGCAAAAGTGCCGCATCCATCCGGAGCAAAAACCGCTCTTGCGGAACCGGCCTTTCGCCATGATCGTGCGTAACTATATGACAAAGGTTGTTGTTGCCTGACCGGGCAACGGCGATCATGATGGCGGGGGCCATAGAGGACGCGAATGCCAACTTTTTCTCAGAGCCTGGAACAATCCCTGCATCGTGCGCTCGCGATCGCAAACGAGCGTCACCATCAATATGCGACGCTGGAACATCTTTTGCTGTCGCTGATCGATGATAGCGATGCGGCAGCCGTCATGCGTGCCTGCGGCGTCGATCTCGACAAGCTGCGCACCAGCTTGGTCAACTATCTCGAGACTGAATTCGAAAATCTGGTAACCGACGGCGCCGACGATGCCAAGCCGACGGCGGGCTTTCAACGCGTGATCCAGCGCGCGGTGATCCATGTGCAGTCGTCCGGCCGCGAGGAAGTGACCGGCGCCAATGTGCTGATCGCAATCTTCGCCGAGCGCGAGAGTCATGCCGCTTATTTCCTGCAGGAGCAGGACATGACCCGTTACGACGCGGTCAATTACATCAGCCACGGCATCGCCAAGCGGCCCGGAGTCTCGGAGGCGCGCCCGGTACGCGGCGTCGACGAGGAAACCGAGACCAAGGGCAATGAGGATTCCAAGAAGAAGGGCGAGGCGCTCGATACTTACTGTGTGAACCTCAACAAGAAGGCGCGCGACGGCAAGATCGATCCGGTGATCGGCCGCAATTCCGAGATCAACCGCGCCATCCAGGTGCTGTGCCGGCGCCAGAAGAACAATCCGCTGTTCGTGGGCGAAGCCGGCGTCGGCAAGACCGCGATCGCGGAAGGACTGGCGAAGCGCATCGTCGACAGCGAAGTGCCCGAGGTATTGGCGGCGGCCACGGTGTTCTCGCTCGACATGGGCACGCTGCTGGCGGGCACCCGCTATCGCGGCGATTTCGAGGAGCGGCTGAAACAGGTCCTGAAGGAGCTCGAGGCGCATCCCAACGCGATCCTGTTCATCGACGAAATCCACACCGTGATCGGGGCTGGGGCCACCTCCGGCGGCGCGATGGACGCGTCCAATCTGCTAAAGCCGGCGCTGGCTTCGGGCACCATCCGCTGCATGGGCTCGACCACCTACAAGGAATACCGCCAGCACTTCGAGAAGGACCGCGCGCTGGTGCGCCGGTTCCAGAAGATCGACGTCAACGAGCCGACGGTGGAAGACGCGATTGCGATCCTCAAGGGTTTGAAGCCCTATTTCGAGGACTATCACCGGCTGAAATACACCAACGAGGCGATCGAGGCCGCGGTGCAGCTGTCGTCGCGCTACATTCACGACCGCAAGCTGCCGGACAAGGCGATCGACGTGATCGACGAGTCGGGTGCGGCGCAGATGCTGGTCGCCGAGAACAAGCGCAAGAAGACCATCGGCATCAAGGAAATCGAGACCACGATCGCGACCATGGCGCGGATTCCGCCCAAGAGCGTGTCGAAGGACGACGCCGAGGTGTTGAAGCATCTGGAACAGACGCTGAAGCGTGTGGTGTTCGGCCAGGACAAGGCGATCGAGGCGCTGGCCGCTGCGATCAAGCTGTCGCGCGCCGGCCTGCGCGAGCCGGAAAAGCCGATCGGTTCCTATCTGTTCTCGGGTCCCACCGGCGTCGGCAAGACCGAAGTGGCAAAGCAGCTCGCGGCCTCGCTCGGCGTCGAACTGATCCGCTTCGACATGTCCGAATATATGGAGCGGCATACGGTGTCGCGCCTGATCGGCGCGCCTCCGGGCTATGTCGGCTTCGACCAGGGTGGTCTGCTCACCGACGGCGTCGATCAGCATCCGCATTGCGTGGTGCTGCTCGACGAAATCGAGAAGGCGCATCCGGATCTCTACAACGTGCTGCTGCAGATCATGGACCACGGCCGGCTCACCGACCACAACGGCAAGCAGGTCAATTTCCGCAACGTGATCCTGATCATGACCACCAATGCCGGCGCCGCCGATCTGGCGCGTCAGGCGTTCGGATTCACGCGCAACAAGCGGGAGGGCGACGATCACGAAGCGATCAATCGCCAGTTCGCGCCCGAGTTCCGCAACCGGCTCGACGCCATCGTCTCGTTCGCGCATCTCAATCCCGATGTGATCGGCATGGTGGTCGAGAAGTTCGTGCTGCAGCTCGAGGCACAGCTCGCCGACCGCGACGTCACCATCGAGCTGTCGGATCCGGCCAAAGCCTGGCTGATCCAGCACGGCTACGACGAGCAGATGGGCGCGCGGCCGATGGCGCGGGTGATCCAGGAGCACATCAAGAAGCCGCTGGCGGACGAGGTGCTGTTCGGCAAGCTCAAGGGCGGCGGCCATGTTCGCGTCGTGCTGGTCAAGGACGAGGCGAGTGCGGAAGCCGGCGCCGAGAAGATCGGGTTCGAATTCGTCGAGGGCCCGGTGACGCCGAAACCGGAAAAGCTGCCGGGCACGCGCAAGCGCAACGTCCCGCGCAAGCCGAAACCGGGCGGTCCCGGCGGCGGCTCGAAAGGCCCGGCCTCGCGAGGTCCGCTGGTCAAGGTCTGAGCGGCCGATACCGCGAATTTGGAAAGCCGGCGTGTCGCAAGACCGCCGGCTTTTTTGATGGATCGAGCGCGCGTCGCGCGGGTGTTTCAGTCTTCGCCGATCAGCTCCTTGATGCGGCGCTGCAACTGGCGCTTCTTCTGCTCGCTCTTGCGCAAGCGCTCCTCGAGGTCGGAGACCGGCAGTTCGACGGGGGCTTCGTCGCGGAAGGCCACGCCGACGAAATTGTCGCGCCACCAGACGACTTTGGCGAGGAAGGAACGGCCTTTTCGCGCGATCTTCAGCGACATCTGCTGCTTGGGCAGCTTGACGACATTGCTGAACTCGAGATGAGCGCCTTTTTCGGAGATGTTGCGGACGACGCAATCCGTGGCCGCGCCATTGTCGCCGATCCCGGCGACGCCGCCATAGATGACCTTGTCGCGTCTGCTTTGGCGTCGTTCCGGCATCGGATAATCTCCCAATATGGAGGGAGGACTTTACCGGGGTTCGCCGCGCGCGAAAGCCCGCGCCCGGCACTATGCGGCGTTAACGTAAACTGACGATGGGCAGATCGGTCCGCATCCCGCAAAGCCGGCCGCTTCGCGAGACGCCCTCGGTGCAGCCGGTCTAGTTGTTCTGGCGTTTCAGGGCCGCGGCGACGGCTTCGTACTTCCCGGCGACGCCGCCCCCGACCACATAGAGGGTCGCGGAAAGCGCCAGTCCGACGCCGGCTGCGATAATGACAAATTCGAGTCCGGTGCCGCCGCCCTCGGCCGCAAGGAAAGCCCGGAACGTTTGCATGCTTCGCCGCATCGAGGGCCGCGCCATTCAATGCTCGGACAAGAGTTGAGCGATCCGGCTCTGCAATTCGCGCCGCTCGGACTCGCACCGCCGCAACCGCCGCGCCATATCGAGGCCAATCGGTTCGTTGCGCGATACCGGGCGGAACGTCAGACCGGCCAGGTTGGAATTGGCCCAGACCATCTTCGCGCGAAACGTGCGGTTCTTCTTCGGAATGAACAGATCGATCTCCTCCGGCAGCAGCGCCGGATTTTGAACTCGATCTTGGCGCCGTCGTCGGAAAAATTACGGACGATGCACTCGATCGTGGAGCGCCGCTCGTTGAAGGCGACCACGCCGTTGTAAATCACACGCGAGCGCTGGGTTTGGCGTTGTTCGATCATGTCCGCAGCCTCCGATTAACGAATTGCCAATCATATACCCGCGGTTGTCGAGCGTGGGAACGGTGAACTCTGGATTGCTGTTCTTAAGGTAAATCAGCGCGGCGGGATCAGGCCGCCGCTTCGGGCAATCCGCGCGCGATTTCCTCCTGCGCGTCGAATTCGCGCCGCAGCCGCGCCGGCGCCATCATTCTTGCGGATAGCTGCAGCTCGATAGCTGGATGGTGGGTTCCCCGTGTCAGGCTCGGCCTGCGATGAATAGAGCTATCATGCGAACAGTCACTGCCCTGCGACACGTGCTTTGCATTGTGATAGTGGCGCTGCTGCAGCCCGTGGCGCGGGCGACGGCCGAGGATGCGGCTGCCGGCAGCGAAGCGGCAAAGCCGGGCGCCGAGGGACCCGCCACAAGAGATGAGGATAAGGGCAGGGCCCAGAAGCCAGCGGACAACACGCGGGAAAGCGACACAAGCGAGGCGATGTGCCTGATGATCGAATCGGCGGCGAGGGCCAACGACCTGCCGCTCGAATTCTTTGCCCGCGTGATCTGGCAGGAGAGCCGGTTTCAATCCGATGCGGTCGGACCGGTCACGCGCAACGGCCAGCGCGCGCAGGGCATCGCGCAATTCATGCCGGGAACCGCCAGTGAGCGGCGGCTGCTCGATCCCTTCGATCCCGTGCAGGCGCTGCCGAAATCCGCTGAATTCCTGCGCGAATTGCGCGGGCAATTCGGCAATCTCGGGCTTGCCGCGGCTGCCTACAATGCCGGCCCGCGGCGGGTGCAGGAGTGGCTGGCCGGCTCCGGCATGATGCCGCAGGAGACGCGCAATTACGTCTCGGCCATCACCGGCGCGACGGTCGATGCGTGGGCGAGGCCCGGCACGAAAGACAAGTTGCCGGATCGTGCCCCGAACGCCTCTTGCCGCGAGTTGACGGCGCTGCTCAAGCGCGCGCCCAATCCCTTCGTCACCGAGCTTGAGCAGCATGTGAAACTCGGCGCGGCAAAACTCTGGGGCGTGCAGCTCGCCGCCGGCTTCAACCGCGACCGGGCGCTTTCGATGTATGCCCGCGCGATGAAGCGATTGAGCGCCGTGATCGGCGACCAGGACCCGAGCCTCCTGGGATCGACCTTCCGCAGCCGCGGCACCCGCACATTCTACCAGGTGCGGATCGGCGCCGACACGCGGCCCGCCGCCGACGAACTCTGCAATCGCATCCGCAGGGCGGGTGGGGCGTGTTTTGTATTGAGGAACATGAGGGGCAGGGGTTGAACCGGCGGCTGCATGCCAGCCCTGAGGTCGGGCTTCCTTGACGCAAGCCCCTTTCGTCAGCGTTATGCGCGCGCGACTCAAACTGGCAGGCTGCCCTTGGCCCTTCCTCCGCTCGTCTCCCCGAGTTGGCAAAGTCCCGTGCGGGCGTTCGCGTGGGGCGTGCGCTCGGTTGCTTCGACGGTGCTGACGCTGGTGTTGTTTGCGACCTATCTCGGCATCGGCGCGCTGGCGCATGACACCCATTTCAGCCTGGGTTGGGTGTTGGCGAGCACGGCCTTGGTCTGGGCGGGGCCGGCGCAGATCATCCTGATCTCGACGCTGGGTTCGGGGGCCACCGTGGTGCAGGCGGCCATCGCCGTGACCGTCAGCGCGATCCGGCTGTTCCCGATGGTGGTCTCGGTGCTGCCGATGATGCGCACGCCGACGACAAAACGGCGGCATCTGGTGCTGGCAACGCATTTCATCGCGGTCACCCTGTGGGTCGAATGCTTCCGGCTGTTTCCGAAGGTGCCGCGCGAGCGGCGCATCGCGTTTACGCATGGGCTCGGCATCGGGCTGTGCACGGTATGCCTTGTCGCCACCACGCTCGGCTACGGGCTTGCCGCCAACCTGCCGCAACTGTTCGCCGCCGCGATCCTGCTGCTGACGCCGCTGGCCTTCCTGCTGTCGACCGCGCGCAACTGCCGGCAACTCTCCGATATCCTGGCGCTGGTGCTGGGACTAGCGCTGTTTCCGCTGGTATCCCTGCTGCACACCGGCGTCGACATACTGATCAGCGGCGTTTCGGCCGGCACCATTGCCTATGGCGTTCACTGGTGGCGGGAACGCCAATGAGCACCTTCATCGGCGATTGGCATGCGCTATTGGTGCTCGTGATCGCGGGCTTCCTGCCCAATGAGGCTTGGCGGATGCTCGGACTCTGGTTCGGCGGCGGCGTCGACGAGGGCTCCGAGCTGCTGGTCTGGGTGAGGGCGGTGGCGACCGCGATCCTGGCCGGCGTCATCGCGCAGATCCTGGTGCTGCCGCCGGGCGCGCTGGCCAGCGTGCCGGACTGGTTGCGCTATGGCGCGGTGGCCGCCGGATTTGCCGCCTTCATGCTGACGCAGCGGTCGATTTTTGCCGGCGTGGTCTGCGGCGAAATCGTGATGCTGGCTGGCAAATGGGGGCTGGGCTGATACTGTCCGGCAGCTCACAATGCATCATCTCACTGGACTGGCGACATGGTTACAAAGACTGAAGTTCGCGAGGGAGAGCTCGCGGTCGATCTGCCCAAAGCGAGCAACGCTACGCTCTACTTCATCGGCCGCATCCGCACGCCCTGGACCTCGCGCGATATGACGCCGCGGCAGGGCCGCCAGGACGGTCCGGTGTGCCGGCTGGAGATTTTCGAGCCGTGGGTGCCGGCGCTGAAGGGCGTCGACTTCTACTCAAATCTCGAGGTGATCTACTGGCTGCACCAGTCGCGCCGCGATCTGGTGCTGCAGAGCCCGAAGAACAACAGGAATACGCGAGGCGCGTTCTCGCTGCGCTCGCCGGTGCGCCCCAATCCGATCGGCACCTCGATCGTCAAGCTGGTCGGCGTCGAAGGCAATGTGGTGCTGGTGCGCGGCCTCGATTGCCTCGACGAGACGCCGCTTTTGGATATCAAACCCGACCGCTGCGAATTCACCCCGCTGGCGCAGCCGCACCCCGGGGATTTCGAGGCGGAGTGACTACCCGCCCTTTAGCGCCGCGATCAGCTTGGTCGCATTGTCTTCCAGCACCTTGGCGTCTTCCCGTCGGCTGGCCGGCGGCAGCAGCGCGACGCCGTTGTGGCGGGGCATCACGTGCATGTGCAAATGAAACACCACCTGTCCGCCGGCGGCTTCGTTGAACTGCTGCACGGTGATGCCGTCGGCCTTGAAGGCGATCATCGCCGCTGCGGCAATCCTGTGGGTGCCGCGCGCGACATGGGCGTAATCCTCGGGCTTGATGTCGAGGATGTTGCGGGCAGGGGCCTTCGGAATCACCAGCGTGTGGCCGGGCGCACGCGGCATGATGTCGAGAAAGGCCAGTACGTGGTCGTCCTCATACACCTTGTGGCAGGGAAACTCGCCGCGCAGGATTTTCGCGAAGATGTTGTTGGCGTCGTAGGCGGGCATGGCAGTCTCCTGATATCGAATCCTGATCGCACTTCATGATGTCGATCGTCAAGGCGCCTCTTCGGCGGCCTTGCGGAATGGCCCGGCCTCGGTGAGTTCGCGCGCGGCCTCGGCGACATAGGCGCGTTCGCGCCGCAGATATTCGTCGATGGCGCGGGCGAGGCCGGGGTCGGCGATGTAGTGCGCGGAGTAGGTGGTCTGCGGCAGGTATCCGCGCGCGATCTTGTGCTCGCCCTGCGCGCCGGCCTCGACCGTTTTCAGGCCGCGGGCAATCGCAAAGTCGATCGCCTGATAATAGCAGACCTCGAAATGCAGGAACGGATGGTGTTCGATCGCGCCCCAGTGGCGGCCGAACAGGGTATCGGAGCCGATGAAGTTGATGGCGCCTGCGATCCAGCGGCCATTGCGTCTGGCCATCACCAGCAGCACGTCTTCGGCCATGCCTTCGCCGATCAGCGAATAGAACGCGCGGGTGAGATAGGGGCGGCCCCACTTACGCGAACCGGTCTCCATGTAGAAGTCGAAGAACGCGTCCCAGGCGTCTTCGGTGATGTCGTTGCCGGTCAATGCGTGGATCGTGATGCCCTCGGCGGACAACGCCTCGCGGCGTTCGCGCTTGATGGCCTTGCGGTGTCGCGAGTTCAGGGTGGCGAGGAAATCATCGAAGCAGCGGTAGCCCTGATTGTGCCAGTGGAATTGCTGGTCGGTCCGCTGCAGGAAGCCGTATTCGGCCAGGAACTTCCACTCCGCTTCGCGCGCAAAGGTGACGTGGACCGACGAGGCGTTGGTCGCCTTGCACAGCGCGATCAGGCCGCTCGCGAGCGCGGTGCCGATCCGCTCGCGATCGACGCCGTCGCGGATCAACAGGCGCGGTCCCGCCGCGGGCGTGAACGGAACCGAGGCCTGCAGCTTCGGATAATAACGGCCGCCGGCGCGTTCATAGGCATCGGCCCAGCCGCGGTCGAACACGTATTCGCCCTGCGAGTGCGATTTCAGATAGCAGGGCACGATGCCGGCGATGCTGCCGTTGAGCTTGGCGACGAGGTGACGCGGACCCCAGCCGGTCCGCGCGCAGGCCGAGCCGGATTCCTCCAAGGCCTTGAAAAAGGCGTGTGAAATGAATGGGTTATAGGGGTGCCTTAAAGCGGTGCCGGACTCGCTTGTGGTATCGCGTGAAGCCAGCGTGTCGAGTCCATTGAGGCTGTCCGGACCGCAGGCCGGATTGGCGCAGGCATCCCAATCCGAAGCCGGAATCTGGTTCACAGACGGCAGCGATTCGAGGGTGATTTCGGTTGACGCCATCGCCAATTCGGACCGGTCACGGGTTGCGATCAGCCATCGCACATGGTGACCAACACCGCTAAAGATCGGGCATTGCGCCCGCGACTTCAAGGGTTTGCGGAGCGCATCAGGTATCCGGGCGAAACCCCTCGAAAATCATCTGATCGGCGTAGCGCGCGGCCCGCTGGCGCTGCTCCGGGGTGCGCACGGTCCAGGTCAAGAGCGGCAGGCCGAAGACGTGGCGGGCGATCCAGGGGGCGGGGGCCGGCAACTGGTTGACCCAGAATGCCACGAAATGCGGCCGGGTGCGGAAGGCGTGACGGAGATGCAGCATGCCGTGGCGCTGCTCCGGGGTCAGCTTCTTCCAGTAGTCGTCGTCATAATTGCGCTGGGCGATGATGCCGCGCGGACGCTCCGGGATCTTTTCGCGCAGCGCCAGCACCTGGTCCGGATCGAACGACATGACGGCCGCGGGCCCGGAATAGCTGGCGAGCACTTCGGCCATCCGCGCCACCAGCTTGCGGTCGCCGTCATAGTGGCTCTTCACCTCGATCACCAGCGGCACGCGGCCAGCTACCAGCGCGCAGAGATCGCCGAGCGACATCATCCGCTCGGCGGTGTCCTTGAATTTGACCGCCTTCAGTTCGGCCGCGGTCTTGCCGAGCAGGGGGCCCGAGCCCTCGGTGAGGCGGCCGAGGGCATCGTCATGATGCACCATCGCCTCGCCGTCGGCGGTGAGCTGGACATCGCATTCGATGCTGAAATGGCCGTCGATCGCAGCCTGAAATGCGCCCGGCATGTTTTCGATGATGCCGCGGGCGGCGTCGTGCAGTCCGCGATGGGCCACCGGCCGCGCCGTCAGCCAGTCAGGTGCGCGCACTTGGTGTCTCCTTACGAGACCTCGAACACGCCATCGACCTCGACCGCCGCGTCCGATGGCAGCGAGGCGACGCCGACCGTGGTGCGGGCATGGCGGCCCTTGTCGCCGAAGGCCGCGACCATCAGGTCCGAAGCCCCGTTCATCACCTTCGGCCCCTCGAGAAAGTCGGGCACGGAGTTGATGAAGCCGCCAAGCCGGACCACGCGCACCACCTTGTCGAGGTCGCCGAGCGCGGCCTTGATCTGCGCCAACAGGTTGACTCCGCAACTTTGCGCCGCGGCGTAGCCTTGCTCGATGGTGACGCCGGCCCCCAACTTGCCCTTGGCGGTCAGCTTGCCCTCCGCGTTGGCGCACACCTGGCCGGAAACGAACAGCAGGTTTCCGGTGCGCACGAAGCCGACGTAATTCGCCATGGCGGCGCGGGGCTCCGGCAGGACCACGCCCTGTGCCGCCAGTTTCTGCTCGACCGTACCCGCCATGCTGCGTCCCCGTTTGAATTGACCGACGCCCGGTTTCGCTTGCGATCGGGCCGCTTTGTTTCGCGCATCGTGCCGTCACATGCAAGCGAGCCTGCGGACCGGCGGCGAATGCCGTAGCGGGCCGTGATTTGGCGCGGGAACATGCCAAAAAACACGGCGGCCCGGCCGCCGTTTCGCGCATTTTCGTGAAGCGGCCCTAGTTGCGGCGCAATAGGACGGTCACTATTGTGACGATTCAGACGCAGGAAAGACAACATATGGCTCGAAGGTTCCGGATTTCGTCGCGTGACATCCGCTCGGTGCTGCTGGCGACGGCCGCGGTTGCCGTCGTCTCGGGTTTTGCCGGCGGCAGGGTGCAGGCCGCGGCGAGCGGACCGTTTCTCGCGCACCAGGCGCTTTATGAACTCAAGCTGGTGAAGTCGCGCGGCTCCAATTCGATCAACAATGCGCGCGGCCGCATTCTCTATAATTTTTCCGGCAGCGCCTGCGAGGGCTACACCTCGGAGTTCCGCCAGGTCTCGGAACTCGACAGCGGCGAGGGCAAGCTGACGCTGAGCGACCTGCGTTCCACCTCCTGGGAGGACGGCGCCGGCAAGAGCTACCGCTTCAAGATCGCCACCCGGATGAACGATACCGACTCCAGCCCGGTCGACGGCGTCGCCGAGCGCAGCGGCGATCATATCACGGTCAAGCTGAAGCAGCCCGAGGCCAAGACCTTCACCCTCGACGGCTCCACGGTGTTCCCGACCGAGCAGATCCAGCGCATCATCGCCGCCGCGCGCGAGGGAAAATCCCTGCTGGAACTGACGGTCTATGACGGTTCCGACAACGGCGAGAAGGTCTACAACACGCTGTCGGTGATCGGGCAGCCGATCCCGGGCGACCGCAGCATCGCTTCGCCCGATCCCTCCACCGCCAACGACGTCATGAAGCCGCTGACGCGCTGGCCGGTCACGGTGAGCTATTACGACCGCGACGCCAAGGCCAAGGACGGCGAGCAGACGCCGGTTTATGCGATGTCGTTCGAGCTGTTCGAGAACGGCGTCTCGCGGGCGCTGGTGCTCGACTACAATGACTTCGTCATTTCCGGCGCGATGGGCAAATTCGACGTCAGGGATTCCAAGCCGTGTAAGTGATGGCGGTCGTTGTGGATGGGCAAGAGGCGCTTGCGCCGGCCGATCGCCTGACAACTCGTTATCGTCGTCCCTGCGAACGCAGGGACCCATACGCCGTGTCGCTTGTTTAGAAAGATGCTGTAGGACGGCTTTGCCGATTTGCTGGCGGTCGTGGTTATGGGTCCCTGCGTTCGCAGGGACGACGTTGAGTTTTTTGTCCGAGCCACGATTCAATTTTCAAACTTAAGACACACCTCCCGCGGCTCGATACGCCCGAGGTTTTGCAAATCTCTCCGCCCAAAGAGGGCGTGGGGAATGCCGGGCACGAGCGCTTTCGCGCCTTCAGGCAACGATATCCGCGGCGAAGCCGAGCAAGTTGAATTCTGGTTGCGCGTGATCAGCCAAGCGACTGGCCGCCATCGACCGTCAGGGTTTGTCCGGTAATCCACGACGCCTGATCGCTGCATAGAAACAGTGCCGCGTTCGCAACCTCTTCCGGCTTGCCCATGCGGCCCCACGGAATGGACTTGAAGACCGCATTGTACAGCTGCGGATTCGACGTCTTGTTCGTCTCCCACAGACCACCGGGAAATTCGATCGAACCTGGCGCAATCGCGTTGACGCGAATTTTCTTCGGCGCCAGCATCAAGCCCTGCGACAGCGTGTAGTTGATGACGGCGGCCTTGACCGCCGCGTACGAGGCCGACCTGGCGCTCGCGCCAAGCCCGGAGATCGAGGAGATATTGAGGATCGCGCCGCCGCTGCTGCGCTCGATATGCGGGATCGCCGCGTTCGACGCGCGGACCGTTGCCATCACATCGATATCAAGCCCCTTCCTCCAGCCATCCTCCGTGTCGCCGCCGCCGAAGCCGGAAGCGTTGTTGACGAGGATATCGATGCCGCCGAGCGACGCCGCTGCGGCGGCGACATAGACCGCGATGGCTTCCTTGTCCGCGAGATCACATGGAACGGCATGGACCTCTGCACCAAGCGCCCTGATATCGCCCGCGGTCGCATCGAGTCCGGCTTGTCCTCGTGCGCAGATCGACACCGAGGCTCCGGCGCCTGCGAAGCCCAACGCAATCGATCTGCCGATTCCCCTGCTGCCGCCGGCGACCACCACGCGCTTGCCCTTGAAACTGATCTGCATCGTTCTTCCTGCTACTGCCATGAATGCCGCGGTCCCGTCATAGCACGGCCGCCGTCGGCCGCATGCAGGGATCCCGATCGTCAACCTGACTTGTTGATCTTCTTCACCTTCGCGTCGGTGGCCTCTATCGATGCGGCCAATTCCAGGATTGCCTTCGCAAGAAGGTCGGCGGCTTCCTTCGCGTCCTGAGATCGCTCGGCTCGAAGCGCATAATTTCTGGCTGACGATAGTGACATCGGTGACATGGCCTTTCCGCCGGAAAACCCACCCGGCTGAGGACTACTTCTTACGGCCTCTGCGGTGATCCACGAATGACCAAGACCTAGCGGTCGGCGGTTAATTTTTCTCCAGCATGGATGACCTCGACGCCCGGCGGTCCGCTTGTTCCCCGATAGCGGACATCGTCAGGCCGCCTGTCAAAGTCCGCTTTGAGCCCAACAAGAGACATACGCATCACAATGGGCTCGACCATCGGAGCCGAGCTTTAAGGTGCAAATGGCAGAACAGTTGAAATGCGCGCAGGCGCGCCGGACTTTTTCGAGCCTAAACGTCTTGCGGTGGGCGGTTGAGAATTTTTCGGCCGGTAAACATGGCCGACGTGATGCTCCCACCCTCGTGAATTTCGGTCACGATCACCGCTATCAGATGCAGCAGGATGACGCCCGCGAGCACATAGAACGCATAGAGATGGATCGTCACGATCGGGCTTCGAAACGCACGCATGGCCTTGTAGGCGGTCTGATCCAGCGTCTCCGCGGCGAGGGGCGAGACCATTGCCGGATCAATCCCGGCCGCGGCAACCCAACTGGCGAACCATCTTCCGAACGGTGGCCAGAATAGATCGGTGCCCGCCAGGACCGCACCGGTCACGGCTTGCAGCACGAGCAGCAGCAGGAGAACTGCAATTGCGAGACGTGCCGCGGGATTATGCCCGACATATTCTTGCGGCTCTCCGCTAAGAAAGGCGCTGCCGTAAGCGCGCAGTTTGCCCCAAAAGCTGGAACCATAAGGCAGGATGGCGCTCCATCTGGTATAGCGGTTGCCGAAAAACGCCCAAACGAAGCGCCAGATCAAATTCAGCCCCATGACGTAGCCGAGCACGACATGGATTTCCTTGAGCAGGATCTTGCCGTTGGCGGAGAGCCCCAGCGCGTCGTCGTTGAGCAGGATAACTCCAATAATAATCAGACCGAGCACGGCGAGCGCGTTGATCCAATGGAACCACCGCGTCGGGGCATCCCATACATCGTAGGCGTGAAGGCGCTCGGCTGACGCTGGGGGCTGCGGCATTGTCGGACACCTTGCTACCTTGTCACTGCGATTGGAACAAAATGAATATTTCCACGCAAATAGCTCCCCAATGGTTGATTTGGATCAATGGAACAATTCCGCATGGGTGCTGCCGCCGGTCAGGCAGCGGAGCCTCGACTCCCAACCATACGCTTGCGCCAGCTTTGTTAAGCGGGCGTTATCGTTGTCCGCGCCGATTGTCCGCTTCGCGTCAAACTCGGAAGTGCGGTCCGCATCCTAAGTCCGCTTTGTCCCCGCACCGAGTCATCTGCCTGCTGGGTCGCACCGCAACAACGTTAGGGACACGCTAACACCCCTATGCGTGTCCCATGAGCCTCAATAGGAATGCGGCACGACTGTTTGCGGGCCGCCACTATATCCGTGCGACCTCCTGGCATTCGGTGCCATGGCGAAGGCATCGCTCGCGCGTGTCGTTTGTCTGGTCGCGTGGGGAATACTTGTTTTGGGTCCGCCCTGGTAAACATGCTGGTCAAGGCGGACCGCATCCTGCGCCATGCTGGATACTGTCATGAATGGCGCGACGAGGACTAATGCGAGGACGTATTTCATAGCGATCCTCCGTAGCTTGATCGACCAAAAAAGAGATCACAGAAATCGGCCAGCGCCGTGATGCAGATCAATGGGTCAGCAGCGCTGATCGAGTGTTCCAACCGGGACATCGCTCCCACCCTCTTGTCTGCTTTGGGTCCTATGGGCGTCCTGGGTGCGGACAACGCATGGCCCAAGTCCGCTCCGGGTCATTTCCGGAAGTGCGACAGCGCAGCTCCCAGGTCCGTTTTCGCTTTTCTTAGCGGATGTCGCAGACGATTCCGTCAGGTCCGCAAATTGCCCGATGGGCGCGTTACCTGAGGAGCAATGGCTGTGAGCCTTCTTGGCCTCCATCCCGGTTACACGTCTATCCCTCTTCCGCCTTCTCCGGCCCGTCATAGGCGATGCCGCGGATCACGGCGGCGTTGCCGAATTTTTTGCGCAGGTCGTCGATGGCGCGTTCGGCGTGGGCGGAGCGGCGGTCGAGCATGTCGGTGTCGTCGGCCTGCGAACCTTCGCGCAGCGCGCTGACGCCGGCGCCCATCAGGCGGAACGCGGTGCCGTCGATTTCCTTTGCCAGCATCTCGCGGGTCACGGCGAAAATCTTCGCCGCCAGTTGCGTCGGCGCGTGGATCGATTGCGAGCGGGTGCGCTGCCGGAAATCGGCGGTCTTCAGTTTCAGGGTGATGGTCAGGCCCGAAAGATCGCTGCTCTTCAGGCGCGAGGATACCTTTTCGCACAGCCGCCACAGCGTCTTCTCCAGGGTGGCAAAATCGCGGATGTCAGTGTCGAAGGTGGTCTCGTTGGAAATGGTCTTGGCGCCGCGGTCGGGCACCACGGGCCGGTCGTCGATGCCGCGCGCCAGCCGCCACAGCCTGCGCCCCTCGGCCGCGAACTGCCGCATCAGCTCGATCTCGTCGGCGCGCTGCAGGTCGGCGATGGTGCGAAAGCCGCGCTGTAACAGCTTTTCCTGGGTCGCCGGCCCGACGCCGTAGATGAAGCCGACCGGCCGGTCCGCCAGCATCTTCACCGCTTCGTCCTGGTCGAGCGCGGCAAAGCCGCGCGGCTTGTCCAGGTCGGAGGCGATCTTGGCCAGGAATTTGTTGCAGGACAGGCCGACCGAAACCGTGATGCCGATGTCGCGCTCGACTTCGCGGGCAAAGCGCGCCAGCACTTTTGCCGGGATCATGCCGTGGACGCGCTGGGTGCCGGCGAGATCGAGAAACGCCTCGTCGATCGACAGCGGCTCGACCAGCGGCGTCAGCGCCTGCATGGCATGGCGCACCTCGCGGCCGACCCTGACATATTTCGCCATGTCGGGCCGGATCACGACCGCGGACGGGCACAGCGCCAGCGCCTTGAACATCGGCATCGCCGAGCGGATGCCGAAGGTGCGGGAGATGTAGCAGGCCGCCGACACCACGCCGCGCTTGCCGCCGCCGATGATGACCGGCTTGTCGGCGATGTCAGGATTGTCGCGCTTCTCGACGGTGGCGTAGAACGCGTCGCAATCGATATGCGCCAGCGTCAGCGCAGGCAGCGCGTGGTGATGGACGAGGCGAGGGGAGCCGCAGTGGTTGCATCGCCGGGCCACGAAATCCAGATCATGGAGGCAGTCCCGGCAAAAGCAGGTCGGTCCCTCCAATTCTGGCATGGTCAGGTTCACGGCACGTCGCGCTCCCACCGGGGATCGTTGAGCGCCTGATGGGCCGCGGCAATGTTGGTGGGATGGAGCTGCGAGGCGCTCGCAAAAGCCTTCACGGTTGCGTCATCGCGCATGACAAAATCGAGCACGGAAGCGAGAAATTGCGGGTCGGAGGCGGCGTTGCGCAGGGTCTCCGGACCGATGCCCGATTCGGCCAGGAACAGGCCCAGCCGCTCGGGGTCGCCGGCGATGAAGGACAACGCCTGAACTGCAACGATTTCAGCTACTTCCCGGGGGTTGTGAACAGGCTTTTTCAACTGGTCCGTTTGCCTTTCCGTTAACTTATGGTCTCTAATTTGGAATCATCATGCCCGAGTCTGCAGAACGTGTTCAAGCAAGTGGAAACCACTTCGCATAAAGATGGCATGTCGGCTTAACGGGTTAGAGCGAATCTGGCGCTAGTTTGAATTCACTTTTCGACACGCCCGCCGGCAGTGCCTGACGCACCGCCGGCCGGCCTGTTTCCTAGGGGATTGGGAGGGACGGGATGGCTAAAACCGTCCTGATCGTGGAGGACAACGAGCTGAATATGAAGCTCTTTCGCGATCTGTTGGAAGCGCATGGCTATCAGACCTCGGGCACCAGTAACGGTTTCGAGGCGCTCGATCTCGTGCGCAAGCTGCGTCCCGATCTTATATTGATGGATATCCAGCTGCCGCAGGTGTCCGGCCTCGAGGTCACGCGCTGGATCAAGGACGATCCGGAGCTGCGTTCCATACCGGTGGTCGCGGTAACGGCCTTCGCGATGAAGGGCGACGAGGAACGCATCCGCGAGGGCGGCTGCGAAGCCTATTTATCGAAGCCGATTTCGGTCGGCAAATTTATTGAAACCGTCAGGCGATTTATCGGCTAGGAGTAATTTGAGATGTCAGCGCGTATTCTCGTCGTCGATGATGTCCCCGCCAACGTCAAGCTGTTGGAGGCGCGGCTGTCGGCCGAGTATTTCGACGTCCTGACCGCGTCCAACGGCACCGAGGCGCTGGAGATCTGCGCGCGCGCCGAATGCGACATCATCCTGCTCGACGTGATGATGCCCGATATCGACGGCTTCGAGGTTTGCCGCCGGCTGAAGTCCAATCCGGCAACGCATTTCATCCCGGTGGTCATGGTCACCGCGCTCGACAGCCCGGCCGACCGCGTGCGCGGGCTCGAGGCCGGCGCCGACGATTTCCTGACCAAGCCGGTGTCCGATATCGTGTTGATCGCGCGGGTGCGCTCGCTGACCCGGCTGAAGATGATGACCGACGAGCTGCGCATGCGCGCCATCACCTCGCTTGAGATCGGCGTGCAGGCGCCGGAGCGCAGCGCGGTGGCCGACACCGGCAAGGGCGGCCGCATCCTGCTTGTCGACGACCGGCCGTCGTCCTATGAGCGGCTGGCGCCGGTGCTCTCAACCGAGCACACCGTCGACGTCGAGACCAATCCATCGGAAGCACTGTTTCACGCCGCCGAGGGCAATTACGACCTGCTGATCGTCTCGCTCGGCCTCGATAATTTCGATGGTTTGCGGCTGTGCAGCCAGGCGCGCTCGCTGGAGCGCACCCGGCAGGTGCCGATCCTCGCCATTGCCGATGCCGACAACAATGCCCGGCTGCTGCGCGGGCTCGAGATCGGCGTCAACGACTATCTGCTGCGGCCGGTCGACAAGAACGAGTTGCTGGCGCGGGCGCGTACGCAAATCCGCAAGCGGCGCTATACCGACCATCTGCGCGACAACGTGCAGAACTCGATCGAGGCGGCGATCACCGACGCGCTGACCGGCCTGCATAACCGTCGCTACATGGAAAGCCATCTGGGAACGCTGGCCGAGCAGGCCTCGAGCCGCGGCAAGCCGCTGGCGCTGATGATGCTCGATATCGATTTCTTCAAATCGATCAACGACAATTACGGCCACGACGCCGGCGACGACGTGCTGCGCGAATTCGCCGTCAGGATCCGCAAGTCGATCCGCGGCATCGATCTCGCCTGCCGCTACGGCGGCGAGGAATTCGTCATCGTGATGCCGGAAACCGACCTGCATGTCGCGGGCATGGTGGCCGAACGGCTGCGGCGCTCGATCGCGGGCGAGCCGTTTGCGGTCAACAAGGGCACCAAACGCATCGAGGTCACGATCTCGATCGGGCTGTCGACCCTGGATCGCAAGGGCGAGTCGGTCGCAGACGTGCTCAAGCGCGCCGACACCGCGCTCTATCGCGCCAAGCACGACGGCCGCAACCGCGTGGTTTCGGCGGCGGCGTAGGTTCTCTCCGTGTCGTCCCGGCGAACGCCGGAACCCATAACCACCGGCGGTTATGGTTGAAAGAGAATCTCGCAACAGCCGCCTGTTCTACACCGCGCCGCCGCGGCGTATAGGTCCCGGCGTTCGCCGGGACGACGAGGGTGGTGTGCTTGAATCAACCTTCACCCCCGCATTCGCCAGCAACACTCTTGCCGCCTCCTTTGCGGCGCGCGCCATCGAGGGATCGTCGCGCACCAGGTCCTGCGCGATCGAGCCGTCGACCAGCAGCGTCAATTGGGTCGCAAGGCCCTCGGCATCGGCGACGCCCAGCTGCTGCAACAGGTCGCGGAACCAGAGGCGGCGGCTTTCCTTGAAGGCGATCGCGATCTTCTTGACCGAGCGATCCTCGGTACCCAGTTCGGCCACCGCGTTGACGAATGGGCAGCCGCGAAAACCCTTGCTGGCGAAGCCGCGCTCCAGCCGGTCGAAGGTGCCAAGAATCTGTTCGACCGGCGGCTTGTCGGACGCGGGGGCCTGCGTGAAGCGCCGCTGCAGGTAGGCGGCTATCAATTCGTCCTTGGACGGGAAGTGGTTGTACAGCGTGCGCTTAGAGATGCCGATTTCGGCGGCGATGGTGTCGACGCCGACGGCGCGGATGCCGCGCAGATAGAACAGGCGGTCGGCGGTTGCGAGAATCCGCTCCTTCATGGCCGGTTTTTCGTGTGGCGGCATATCCCGTGGAAAACCTTTCTCCGGCTGCCTTGACAGCAGCGTCGCCTTGCATGCTAATTACACAGATCGGTGTAATCAAGTCCGATGCGACGGCAGGGCGGCCATTTTGGGCTGCGGCCCAACGGGAGAACAACAAAAATGCCCCTGCTGCAGATCCTCCGCCCCACACTCCCGATCCTGATCGGCGCCTCGTTGATGCTCACGCTGAGCATGGGCCTGCGGCAAAGTCTCGGCATCTTCCTGCAGCCGCTGACGCAGGACATCAAGATATCGGTGTCCGATTTCACGCTGGCGCTGGCGGTGCAGAACCTCGCTTGGGGATTCCTGCAGCCGCTCGCCGGTGCGATGACGGTGCGGTTCGGCTTTCGCCCGATCATGATCGCAGGCTCTGCGCTTTACATTGTCGGCCTTGCGCTGATGGCGAGCGCGCAGGGGATGCTCAGCATCATGATCGGGGCGGGCGTGCTGATCGGGATGTCGCTGGCCTGCACCGCCAACGCCATCGCCATGTCGGTAGCGGCGCGTGCGGTGCCTGCGGCGGTGCGCAGCACCGTGATGGGCATCGTTTCGGCGGCGGGATCGCTCGGCGCGCTGCTGTCGGCGCCGATCGGACAGGTTCTGAACGAGGGCTATGGCTGGCGGACGGGCCTGACCGGCTTTGTGATTCTGTCGCTGCTGATGCTGCCGGCGGCCTGGTATGCGGGCCGGGTCGACAAGGTTCCGCTGCCGCCCAAGGGAGTGGACGACATCGCCGACACCTCGGCCGCCGTGGCGGTGAAGATCGCGTTCGGCAACGCGTCGTTCGTGGTGATGACGCTGGCCTATTTTGTCTGCGGCATGCAGCTGGTGTTCCTCACCACGCACCTGCCGTCGTATCTGGCGATCTGCGGCATGGATCCGATGCTGAGCGCGCAGACGCTCGGCATGATCGGCGGCTTCAACGTGCTGGGCAGCCTGTTCTTCGGCTGGGCCGGCGAGCGCTGGAACAAGCTGGCGCTCCTGGGTGCGATCTACATCTCACGCTCGCTGATTCTGGCTTGGTATTTCACGCTGCCGGCGTCGCCGGCGACGACGCTGCTGTTCGGCGCACTGATGGGCTTCCTGTGGATGGGTGTCGGACCGCTGGTCGCCGGCGCGGTCGCCGAAATGTTCGGGCTGCAATGGCAGGCGATGATCCAGGGCCTCGCCTTCATGAGCCATCAGCTCGGGAGTTTCCTCGGCGCCTATGGCGGCGGACTGCTGTACGACCAGCTCGGCTCCTACACCATGGCGTGGCGGATCGGCGTGGCGCTCGGGCTGGCCGGCGGAATCATCCAGGTGGCGTTTGCGCTGATCCGACCATCGGCGCCGCCGATGGTCGCGGCGCGATAGGCATGGCGTTTTCGAGCGAAGTGGGTACCGGTTCGCGTAAAGAAAACGCGTCCAATAAAAGCTATCGCGTCAGTGACCGGCTGGAACGAAGTGATCGCGCACCGAAGCGGTCTGGCCGGTTGCGGTTTCGGCAGCCCTGAACTCGATGTCGGTTGCCTCCTTCGGTAACTTCGCCGCCGGCACCTGCACGGACACCCTGACTTCCCTGGTCTGGTCGGGCCCGACCTCGACGATCAGTTTCCCGTCCGCGCCGCGTTCGATCCCTGAAGTACGAATCTCGGCGGCGGGAAGACCCAGCACTTCCAGCGCGAAGGAGCGGGACACCCCGGCCTTGTTGAGGAAGCGGATCGTAAAATCGTTGCGGACGCTGCCGTCGCTCAAGGTGACGAACAGCGGGCTGCGTTCATGCAGGGCGCTGATCCCCATCGAGCTGCGGGTCGCCAGCGTATACAGCATGATGCCGCCGACCACGGCGATGATGGCGGCATAGAGCACGGTGCGCGCCCGGATCAGGCGGTAGACCGGCGGCTTGCCGGCGAGCCGGCGTTCGGCGTTGATGTCGGTGTCGTAGGCGATCAGCCCGGTCGGCCGGTTGGTCTGCTGCATGATCGCGTCGCAGGCGTCGATGCAGAGCCCGCATTGAATGCAGCCGAGCTGGATGCCGTTGCGGATATCGACGCCGGTCGGACAGACATTGATGCATTGGTGACAATCGATGCAGTCGCCGGCAGGCTCGCCGGCGAGGCGCAGCTGCTCGGCCTTCTTGACCGAGGTGCGGGGCTCGCCGCGGTCGCGCCGGTAGGTGACGTTGAGCGCCCATTCGTCGGTCAGCGCCGCCTGGATGCGCGGCCATGGGCACATATAGATGCAGACCTGCTCGCGCGCGTGGCCGGCGAACACATAGGTGGTCGCGGTCAGGATGCCGATCCAGAGATAGGCGACGAACGGCGCCTGCAGGGTGGCGAGTTCCTTCACCAGCGTCGGCGCATCGGCGAAATACAGCACCCAGGCGCCGCCGGTCCACCAGGCGATCATCAGCCACAGGAAGTGCTTGGTGGCGACTTCGCGCACGTGGCTGAAGGTCCATGCCCGCTTGTCCTTGAGGATGCGGTCGCGGCGGTCGCCCTCGACCCAACGCTCGACGGCGTAGAACAGGTCGGTCCAGATGGTCTGCGGGCAGAGATAACCGCACCAGATGCGGCCCGCGACCGCGTTCATCAGGAACAGCACCATCGCCGCGATGATCAGCAGGCCGGTGAAGTAATAGACCTCCTGCGGCCACAGCTCGATGAAGAAGAAATAGAAGCGGCGATGCGGCAGGTCGAGCAGCACCGCCTGGTTAGGCAGGCCGGGTCCGCGGTCCCAGCGCACGAAGGGCAGCAGGTAGTAGAGCGCCAGTCCTACCGCCAGCAGCGTCCATTTGATCCGGCGAAACCGGCCATGGACGGCCTGCGGATAGACCTTCTTGCGGGGCGCATAAAGCGGCCCTTCGATGATGGTTTCGCCCATGACTTTGCTTTCGGGTTATCGCGCCGCGGAGGCACCGATCATTCTTGCGACCAGATAGGACAGCGGCATTGCCACGGCGAAGCCGGACAGCACCGCGAACGGAATGTTCTTCATCGCCTCGGTGGCGAAGGAGGGGACGGCCAGCACCGCGATCACCGCGGAGCCTGCGAGCGCAGTCCCGAGCATTATCCAAACGAGGAGTGAGATCTTGAACACAGCCCCACCTTTCCTGCTTGTAGAAAAACGTACTGCTCCAGCATATCGATCGACGCATCGATCGGCAGCCAATCACCGCTGCATTGCAACATTCTATTCGCAGCGTCCGGCGAAACCGGTTGATCCATATCAATAAGGCATTGCCCTTCGACGATATATTATGCAATGCTAATATACCGACTTGAGGGAGGTTGCTGATGTCGCCTTTTGACAAGGCCTGGTCGCCTTACGCCGCGGGTATTCTGATAGGCCTGTTGCAGATCCCGGCATTCCTGATCATCGAGACCGCACTTGGGGCATCGTCTTCATATGTCACTGTGGGCGCGGCGATTACCGGCCTGTTCGATCCGTCGCTGCTCAAGATCGATTATGCGGCCAAGCATGTCGTGGCCAACGCCAAGAATCTCTGGCAGGTCGCGCTGGTCGCCGGCATCGCCGTGGGCGCCTTCGCATCGATGAAGCTGTCGGGCGCGGTCCGCGCTCCGGTTTCGCCGATCTGGGCAAAAGCGCTCGGCTCGCCGTCGCACGGCTTGCGCTATGCGGTGGCGTTTGGGGCCGGCTTTCTGATGCTGTTCGGCGCACGGATCGCCGACGGCTGTACCAGCGGGCATGGGCTGTCGGGAATGGCGCAATTGTCGGTCGGCTCCACGGTCGCGGTCGCCGCGATGTTTGCCGGCGGCATTGCCACTGCCCTACTGCTGCTGCGTCGCATTTAACCTCGGGAGGGATGGTCATGTCATCCGTTGCAGTCGGAATTCTGAGCGGCGTGCTGATGGGGATCGTGTTCGGCTTCGCGCTGGAAAAATCGCGGGTGTTCGAGCCCGGAATGATCGTCGGCCAGATGCAGTTGCGCAACTGGATCATGCTCAAGGTGTTTCTGAGCGCGGTCGCGACCGGAGCCGTGGTGCTGGCGTTTCTCCATGGCTTCGGCTTCATCAAGCTGCAGCCCAAGGCGGCGCTGTATGCCGCCGATATCGTCGGCGGGCTGATCCTCGGCGCCGGCATCGCGCTGGCGGGCGCGTGCCCCGGCACCACGCTGGCGCAGATCGGCGTCGGCTATCGCGACGCGATCTTTACGCTGCTCGGCGGGTTGTCCGGCGCGGTGGCGTTCTCCTACGCCCAACCCTGGCTTGCCAAGTCGCTGATCGGCACCGGGCCGAAACTGATCTTTTCGGATCTCGCCGGCATCCCCTATTGGCAGGGCGCGCTGGCCTTGGCCGCGGTCATCATCGTCATCCTCGCGATGATCGAGAGGTTGCGGCCGTGGCGCGACGATCTCGGTGCCGACGTCGACGGCGACGTTGCGGAGAAGGGGCCGCAGCCGCGTGAGCGTCTGGCGCCTGCGGAATGACCTGACGCTGCTTCAAAAAACGAAAACGGGGCCCGCAAGGCCCCGTTCGGAAGTCAGTAACGTCCCGCGATGTTACTTGATCTTGGACTCGCGGAATTCGACGTGCTTGCGCGCGACCGGGTCATACTTCTTCTTGACCAGCTTGTCGGTCATGGTGCGCGAATTCTTCTTGGCGACGTAGTAGAAGCCTGTATCCGCTGAGGAAACGAGCTTGACCTTGATGGTGACCGCTTTGGCCATGTTCAGGACCTCAAATGATTGGGAATCGGAAGCCGGCCCATCAGGCCCGCATTTGCCGCGCAACCTAGCTTCTGATCGTCCAAAGTCAAGGTTCTAGCGGCCAAAAACCCTCGCAAAACCAGCGATTAACCCTCAAAGAAGCGGTTTTTCGGCCGGGGCAGGCCGGGATTTTCGCTGACGCTGCCTGCATTGACGGGAGGAGGGGCCGGCACTCAAGCCTCGCCCAACACATCCTTCTGCATCTTGCCGCCGTAGAAGTGGAAGAACGGCACCGGGGCGTCGTGGCTGAGCGGACCGGTGGCGAGACGCCTTTCCAGTTCGTTCAGAACGTTCCTGGTCATCGGATGCGCGTCGGCGAGGTGCTTGGAGCCGAGATCGACCCAGACCAACTCGACCAGTTCGGCCTCGGCATGGACCACGCCTTCGACGCGGTGGGCGATGGCTGACGCGTCCGCGGTAAAGAATCGGGTATCGAAACGGCGGACGCGGCCGGGCGGGGTGATGGCCCGCGCAATCAGGAACAGGCCGGAGGGATCTGGCAACAGGCCCGCTTCGGTGAAGGGTTTCCATGCGCCTTGCAGCGCCGGCGTCTTGCCCTCCGTCTTGCGCCCGAGACAGAGCCCGGTTTCCTCGCAGGCCTCGCGGATCGCTGCGACCGCAAGCGATTTCGCGCGCGACGGCGTGATCCTGGGGCTGCCCTTGAGCAGGTTGGTTTCCAGCGCCTTCGTAATCGGGGCCGCCACCGGAACGCGGTTGTCCGATTTGTCGACGCGGCCGCCCGGAAACACGAATTTGCCGGGCATGAACACCACCTTGTCGTGGCGCTTGCCGACCAGCACTTTTGGGGTGGCTTTGGTGCGATCGACCAGGATCAGCGTGGCGGCGTCTTTCGGCCGGAAATAAGGGTGGTGATCGGCCTCTTTCTCTTCTTTTGCCGTCTTCTCTTGTTTTGCCGTCTCGCTCATTTCACCCCTGTTTCTTCTTGCTTGTAGGAGCTCACGCTACTGGTCGGGATTTTGCTCGTCAAATCCGTGCATACGCAACGCCCATTGGAACCCGACCACGGCGCCTTTCACCGGTTGCAGCAACAGCAGGGAGGCGATCAGGGTGCCAGGCAAATAGATCGACAACTGCAGCGGCACGGGAGGCGAAAAGTGGGTTTCGATCGTCAGCGCCAGCGGCACCATGAAGTGACCGACGATGACGATGACGAGATAGGCCGGAAGATCGTCGGCGCGATGCGGCGTGAAATCCTGTTTGCAGACCGAGCAGTGATCGTCCACTTTCAGGAACGCGCGAAACAGCTTGCCTTCGCCGCAGCGCGGGCAGCGGCCGCGCAATCCGCGTGTCAGCGCGGTCCAGACGTTGCGCTTGGCGGCCGGCGCCGAATCTGCCGTCCAGATCTTCGCATGTGCAGTGACGGTATCCATCATCTCATCCTTTGAAGGGCTTGCCCTTCTTCGATTTGCCGGACTTGCCGCCTGGCTTGGCCTTGCCCGGCCTGCGGTCTTTCTTGCGCGAGCTGCGGCCGGGATGCGCCTTCGCCTTCGCGCGCGTGGCATCATCAGTGCCCGGGCGTCGGTGCCCGCGCGGTGCGATTTTGCCTTCCGACAGCAGTTCGAACCGCAGTGCGCCCGCGACTGGGGCTGCTTCTACCAGACGAACGTCGACAACGTCACCCAGCCGGTGCATGGCACCGCTGCGTGTGCCGACCAGCGCGTGGCGCGCCTCGTCATAGTTGAAATATTCAGTGCCGAGCGTCCGGATCGGGATCAGCCCGTCGGCACCGGTATCGCTCAGTTTCACGAACAGTCCGGAGCGGGTGACGCCGGAGATGCGGCCCTGGAACGTGGCCCCGATGCGGTCGGCGAGGAAATGCGCGATCAGGCGGTCGGCGGTTTCGCGTTCCGCCTTCATGGCGCGGCGCTCGGTGACGGAAATCTGGGCAGCGACCTCGGCCAGCGTTTCCACCGTCTCGGTCTCCGGCAACGCGCCTTCGCCGAGGCCGAGACCGCGGATCAGGGCGCGATGCACGACGAGGTCGGCATAACGGCGGATCGGCGATGTGAAATGCGCATAGCGCCGCAAGTTGAGGCCGAAATGGCCGTAATTCTCGGCGGCGTATTCAGCCTGGGATTGCGAGCGCAGCACCACTTCATTCACCAGCTGTTCGGCATCGTGCCCCCTGACCTGCGCCAGCACGTAGTTGAACAGCGAGGGACGCAACGCGCCGCTCTTGGCGAACGGCAGATTCAGCGTCTTGAGGAATTCCTGCAGGTTATGAACCTTCTCCAGCGTCGGTTCATCGTGCACCCGGTAGATCAGCGGCAGCGCCTTTTTTTCGAGCATTTCCGCCGCGGCGACGTTGGCGAGAATCATGAACTCTTCGATCAGCTTGTGTGCATCCAGCCGCTCCGGCACGACCACGCGGTCCACCGTGCCGTCGGGCTTCAAGAGGATCTTGCGCTCGGGAATGTCGAGATCGAGCGGCTCGCGTTCGTCGCGCCCCTTCTTCACGGTCGCATAGGCGTCGTAGAGCGGTTTGAGGATCGGATCGAGCAGGGGACCGGTGGTGTCGTCGGGCCGTCCGTCGATCGCCGCCTGCGCCTGCGCGTAGTTCAGCTTTGCCGCCGAACGCATCAGGATGCGATGAAAGCTGTGCGAGCGCTTGCGGCCGTCACTGCCGATCACCATCCGCACCGCCAACGCGCCGCGCGGTTCGCCCGGCACCAGCGAGCACAGGTCGTTGGAGATGCGCTCGGGCAGCATCGGCACCACGCGGTCCGGGAAATACACCGAATTGCCGCGCGTCAGCGCGTCGCGATCGAGCGCCGAGCCCGGCCGCACATAGAATGCGACGTCGGCGATCGCGACGCTGACGATGTAACCGCCCTTGTTGTTGGGATCGGCGTCCGGTTCGGCATGCACCGCGTCGTCGTGGTCCTTGGCGTCGGGCGGGTCGATGGTAACCAGCGGCAGCGCGCGCCAGTCCTCGCGGCCGGCAAGCGTCGCGGGCCTGGCCGCATCGGCCTCGCGCAGCGCTGAAGGCGCGAAGGCCTGCGGAATTTCGTGGGAGTGAATAGCGATCAGGCTGACCGCTTTTTCCGACGCCAGCGATCCCAGCCGCTCCCTGACCTTGCCGGAGGCGAGGCCGAACCCACGCGAGCGGACGAGGTCGACGCTGACGAGGTCGCCATCCTCGGCACCGCCGGTATCGGCCTTGGCGATGTTCAATTCACGCCCGGCCTGTTTCTTGTCGACCGGGATCAGCCGTCCGCCGCCGGCGGGGTTGCTGCGGAAGATACCGAGCACGCGGGTCCTGGCGTGATCGATGACCTTGATGACGCGGGCGCGATAGACCGGGCCTTCGGCATCGTCGAGTTTCTCGATGCGCAGCAATGCGCGATCGCCGACGCCGGCCGCGGTGCCCGGTTGCGGCCGTCTTGGAATATGGATGCGGAGTTTCGGCGGCTCGCCGCTTTCGACCTCGTCCCACTCGGTCGGGGTCGCGATCAGCTCGCCGTCGGCATCGCGGCCGCTGATGTCGGCCATCAGGGTCGCGGGCAGGGCGGCAGGTTCGGCGATCTTCCTGCCGCGCTTCTCGATCGTGCCGGCGTCGGCGAGTTCGCGCAGGATGCGCTTCAGTTCGGCGCGATCGGCGTTCTTCAGGCCGAACTCGCGTGCGATCTCGCGGGTGCCGACCTTTCCCGGATGCGCGCGGATAAAGGCGACGATGGCGTCCCGATCGGGAAAACCTCTGTCGCGTTGCCTGGCCACTTACCCGCGGGCCTTGCCGGCGCTTTTCTTCGCCGGCGTCTTGGGCGCGGGCTTCGCCGCCGATGTCTTGGCGGCCGGCGTTACCGGCGCGCGCGCCTTGCTGACGGAATCGGTCTTCGGCTTGGCCGCGGCTTTCTTCGCGACCGCCTTCTTGGCCGGCTTCGGCGCCTTGGCTTCCGCTTCGGCCTTGGCGGGCTTCTTCGCAGGCGCCTTCTTCTTGCCCCGCGCAGGCTTGCCGCCGCCCTTGGCCACGCGCTCGTCGATCAGCGCGATGGCTTCCTCCAGCGTGATGGTGTCCTGCGTCTTGTCGCTCGGGATCGTGGCATTGACGCCGCCGGCCGTGACATAGGCGCCGTAGCGCCCGCTCTTGACCGCGACGCCGCCGAGGGTGGGGTGATCGCCCAGCGGCTTGCCGGGATCGGCGCCGAAGCGGCGGCCGCTCGGTCCCTTGGCGATCTTCTCGGCGATCAGCGTCACCGCGCGGTTGAGGCCGATGTCGAATACTTCGTCGCCGGCCTCCAGGCTGGCATAGGTCTTCTCGTGTTTCACGAATGGCCCGAAACGGCCGAGCCCGGCGGTGATCGGCTCGCCGGTCTCCGGATGCTTGCCGATCTCGCGCGGCAGCGACAACAGTTTCAGCGCCAGATCGAGTTCCATGTCGGAAGGCGACATGTTCTTCGGAATGCCGGCGCGCTTCGGCTTCTCGCCTTCGGCATAATCCTTCTGCTCGCCGAGCTGGATATAGGGACCGAACCGTCCGGCCTTCACCACGACGTCACGATCGGTTTCGGGGTCCTTGCCGAGGATGCGATCGGCGCTGGCCTCGCTGTCGGCGGCGAGCGGGCGGGTATAACGACACTCCGGATAGTTGGTGCAGCCGACGAAGGCGCCGAATTTTCCGGCCTTGAGGTTGAGCTTGCCGGTGCCGCAGGTCGGGCATTGCCTGACATCGCCGCCATCCGCGCGCGGCGGATAGATGTGCGGGCCCAGCATGTCGTCGAGCGCGTCGAGCACCTGCGTCACCCGCAGATCCTTGATCTCGTTGACGGCGCCGATGAAGCCGGTCCAGAAATCCTGCAGCACCTGCTGCCAGGAAATCTCGTTGTTGGAGATGCGGTCGAGCTTCTCTTCGAGGTCGGCGGTGAAATCGTATTCGACGTAGCGGGCGAAGAAGTTTTCCAGGAACGCGACCACGACGCGGCCCTTGTCCTCGCCGTGCAGGCGCTTCTTCTCCAGCCTGACGTAGCCGCGGTCCTTCAGCACCTGCAGGATCGAGGCATAGGTCGAGGGACGGCCGATGCCGAGCTCTTCCATGCGCTTGACCAGCGAGGCTTCCGAGAAGCGCGGCGGCGGTTCGGTGAAATGCTGGGTGACGGCGAGATCCTGCCGCTTCAGCGCTTCGCCCTCGCTCATGGCGGGGAGGCGGCGGCTGTCCTCGTCGTCGCCGTCGTCGTCGCGGCCTTCCTGGTAGAGCGCGAGGAAGCCGTCGAACTTCACCACCTGGCCGGTGGCGCGCAGTTCCAGCACGCGGGAGCCGGCTTTCGCGGCGATGTCGACGGTGGTGCGTTCCATCTCCGCCGATTCCATCTGGCTGGCGATGGTGCGGATCCAGATCAGTTCATAGAGCTTGGCCTGATCGGTATCGAGGCGGCGGCGCATTTCGGCCGGCCGCCGCGACAGATCGGTCGGGCGGATCGCTTCGTGCGCTTCCTGGGCATTCTTGGCCTTGGTCTGGTACTGGCGCGGGGCATCGGGCACATAGGCGTTGCCGTAATCCTCGCCGATCACCTTGCGCGCCTGCGTGATCGCCGAGCCGTCGATCTGGACGCCGTCGGTACGCATATAGGTAATGAGTCCGGTGGTCTCGCCGCCGATATCGATGCCCTCATAGAGCCGCTGCGCGATCCGCATGGTGTGCGCCGGTGCGAAACCGAGCTTGCGGCTGGCTTCCTGCTGCAGGGTCGAGGTGGTGAAGGGCGCCTGCGGATTGCGGCGCGCGGGCTTTGCCTCGACGGTCGAGACTGCGAAGTTGGCCGCCTCGATCGCCTTCTTGAAGTCCTCGGCTTCGGCGCCGCTGCCGATGTCGAGCCTTTGAATCTTCTTGCCGTCGGCGCCGACCAGACGGGCCTCGAAGGCTTCGCCGCGCGGCGTCGTCAGCGTCGCCACCAGCGACCAGTATTCGCGCGGGACGAATTTCTCGATTTCGAGCTCGCGGTCGCAGACCAGCCGCAGCGCCACCGACTGCACGCGGCCGGCCGAGCGCGCGCCCGGCAATTTGCGCCACAACACGGGCGACAGCGTGAAGCCGACCAGATAGTCCAGCGCGCGGCGCGCCATATAGGCGTCGACCAGCGCGCCGTCGATCTGGCGCGGATGCTTCATCGCGTCCGTCACCGCCTGCTTGGTGATGGCGTTGAACACCACGCGCTCGATTTTGTGGTCCTTGATTGCGCGCTTTTCCTTCAAGACCTCCAGCACGTGCCAGGAGATCGCTTCGCCCTCGCGATCGGGGTCGGTGGCGAGGATCAGCCGGTCGGCTCCCTTGAGCGCCTTGGCGATATCGTTGAGCCGTCCGGCCGCCTTGGGGTCGACCTCCCAGATCATCTGGAAGTTGGCGTCCGGATCGACTGATCCGTTCTTGGCCGGGAGGTCGCGGACATGGCCGAACGAGGCCAGGACCTCGTAGGACGAGCCCAGATATTTGTTGATCGTCTTGGCTTTCGCCGGCGACTCCACAATGACGATATTCATGTCATTCCAATAGCTTACGGGAAAAATAACGGGCCGGTTCCGCGAGACTCGCGCTGGCCGTTGCGACCCGAACATGGGTGGTGAGGCCGCCCCTGTCAAATCCGCAGATGTTAAGGGGGGCTTCAGGGGGCACCTTGCGGCATCCTTATGGTTGTAAAATACGTCTTACAGTTGCGCTCTCAAAAAGAGTATTTCAAAGAAATAATCGCAATAAATGCAGCCGCCGCGAGCGCTCAGGCCGGAACGCGCCGGCGTCGGCTGGCTCTGGGATTTGGCTTCAGTGCGGTATCGCCTTGGCCAAGCAACCGGCCGTCATCGGCGCGTAGCTCCAGCTTGCGTACCGGGCGGCCCTTGTCGCGATCGACCAGCAGGGTGGCGAACCCTTGCGGCTCGCCGGAGAACTCCTCGCTCCACTGGCGCAGCGCGACCAGCACCGGAAACACCCCGCGTCCCTTCGGCGTCAGCACATATTCCTGGTAGGCGCTGCCGTCGGAGGCGGGCGCCGTGGCCAGGATGCCGTGCTCCACCAAGGCGCGCAGCCGCACCGTCAGGATGTTTTTGGCCAAGCCAATGTTCTTCTGGAATTCGCTGAAGCGGCGGATACCCAAAAAGGCGTCGCGGATAATCAGAAGCGACCACCAGTCGCCGAGCGAATCCAGCGATCGCGCGATCGGGCAGTCGGCCTTTTCAAGACTCGTTCGCTTCACGATCGTCCTCCGGCAGTCGGTCTCCCGATCACGGTACTTTGTGGTTGCATTATGAAACCAAATGCCCTAGATGGCAACATGGTTTAATAATGCAACCACTGGAGGACGGCGTGCGACTGAAGAACAAGACGGCGTTGATTACCGGCGGCAACAGCGGCATCGGCCTTGCGACCGCGCGGCTGTTCGCGGCGGAGGGCGCGCGGGTCGTCATAACCGGCCGAAACCAGGCGACGCTGCAGGCGGCGGCAGAAGGGCTGGGGCCGAACGCGCTCGCCGTGGTCGCCGACGCCACCGACATCGCGGCGACCGAGCAGGCGATCGAGCAGGCGGTCAAGACCTTCGGCAAGCTCGATATCGTGTTCGCCAACGCCGGCATTGCCGGCAGCACGCCGATCGGGGGCACAGCGCTCGTCGCCTTTGAATCGGTGCTCCGGACCAATATCACTTCGGTATTCTTCACCGTGCAGGCTGCCGCGCCGTATCTCAATGACGGCGCGTCGGTCATATTGAACAGTTCGGTGATCGCGGTGCTCGGCAATCCCGGCTATGCCGCCTATGCCGCCAGCAAGGCCGGCGTGCGCGCGATGGGGCGGGTGATGGCGTCGGAACTTGCGCCGCGCGGGATCAGGGTCAACGTGGTTTCGCCGGGGGCTGCGAAAACCCCGATCTGGAACGGTGCGGCTCCCACCGCCGAAGCGTTCGCCGTGCTCGACAAACGCATCTCGCGCAGCATTCCGCTGGGACGGCTTGGCGAAGCCGAGGAAGTTGCCAAGACAGTGCTGTTCCTCGCTTCCGACGATGCCTCGAACGTCAATGGCGCCGAGATATTCGTCGACGGCGGCACATCGGGAGCGCCGGCGGGGGCGCCGATCTATCGCGGTTAACGGGCTTCGGTCATGGCCGGGCGGAGTGCGTCTTCGCGCTGGACCTCCCGGCCATCCACGCCTCTCGTTCCTGCCGGATGCGGCAATAAGCGCACTGAACCTTCATCGCCGTTGGGCAGATATTTCCGAAAGCTGGGAGCTTTGACCCCTGATATTTGGAGAGCCTGACATGCCGAAAGCGTTTCGCGCGTCATTTCCGGCCACCAGGAAGCCCGACAATAGCCCGCTGGTTACGATCGCATTGTTTTGCGGGATCGGCCTGTTGGTGTCGCTCGTCGCCATGATGGCGGGCGTACAGGGTGCCTGGTACTAGCTACGTGCATGCTGTGGCACACGCGGTTCCTTCTTAGATCAACGACACCAGCCCGCCGCCGTGGCGTTCCAGCCGGCCGGCGAGTTCGAGTTCGAGCAGCACGGCGCGCACCACGGCCGGCGAGACACCGGCCATCCGGATCAGATCGTCGAGCAGCACCGGCGTCGGCCCGAGCAGGGTGGTGATGCGCGCGCGGTCGCCTGCATCGGCCTCGACATCCAGTGGCTCATCGTCGGGTTCGCGCAAATCGAGCGGCCGTCCCATGATCGGCTCGACCGCACTGATGACGTCGGAGGCTTCCGTGGTCAGCGTCGCACCCTGCTTGATCAGATCGTTGGTGCCGGCGGCGCGCGGATCGAGCGGCGAGCCCGGCACCGCGAAAACCTCGCGGCCCTGTTCGGCGGCGATCCTTGCCGTGATCAGAGATCCCGAGCGAAGCGCGGCTTCGACGACGACAACGCCAAGTGCTGCCCCCGAGATCAGCCGGTTGCGCCTTGGAAAATCGCGGGCGCGCGGCACATGCCCCAGCGGCATTTCCGAAATCGCAGCCCCGCCGGAGTCGAGTATCGCAGCCAGCAGGTCTTCGTGCTCGGGCGGATAGATCCGGTCATGACCGCCGGCCAGCACCGCCACGGTGCCGCCCTCGATACTGGCGCGATGCGCTGCCTGGTCGATGCCGCGCGCCAGTCCCGACACGATGACGAACCCGGCCTCGCTGAGATCCCGCGAAAGCGTGCCGGCGAACTTCAGCCCGGCGCCGGAAGCATTGCGCGAACCGACCACGGCGATCATCGGCCGCATCAGCACATCGGGCGCGCCGCGCACACCGAGCAGAGGCGGCGCATCGTCGAGGGTGGCGAGCCGCGGCGGATAGCCGGCCTCATCGGGCGCGAGCAGGCTGACGCCGATCCTTTGGCTGGCGGCGAGTTCGGCGCGCGCATCGTCCTCGCTGCAGATCCGGCCCGGACGCGCCGCACCGCCACGCCGCGCCAGCTCGGGCAGCCGCTCCAGCGCGGTGCGCGCATTGCCGAAATGATGGAGCAGGGAGCGGAAGGTGCGGGGACCGACATTGTCACTGCGGATCAGCCGCAGCCGGTCGATCCGCTCGGCGTCGGTGAGGTGGGTCGTGGTTGAGGTCTTGGTGTCCATGTCGTCCTGCCGGAGCAGCTTCGCCCAACCGGAAGGTGTGATCAACCTGATTTGCTCCCCCGTCATTCCGGGATGGTGCGTTAGCACCAGACCTCAGATGTGCAATTGCACATCGGGGAATCTCGAGATTCCGGGTTCGACGCTTCGCATCGCCCCGGAATGACCGGACATCCTTGCCCGATCCCGGCCCACTCCGTAAAAGCGGTGCGCTCTTTCACAGGAAACCGCGCCCATGATCTCGCTCGCCGACCTCCAACGCCGCATCGAAGCCGGCGAGCTCTCGTCCGATGCGGCCATCGCGCAGTCGGTCGAGGCCGTCGACGCGCAGGACAAGACCATCGGCGCCTTCGTCTGCCGCCCCGAAGATCCCCGCGCAGCCAATTCCGGCCCGCTGCGCGGCATCGCGGTCGGGATCAAGGACATCATCGAGACCTCGGAGTTTCCGACCGAGATGGGGTCATCGATCTACCGCGGTTATCGACCGCGCGCGGATGCGCCCGTGGTGATGATGCTGAAGCGGGCGGGGGCGACCATTGCCGGCAAGACCACAACGACGGCCTTCGCATTCGTCGACCCGACCGCGACGCTCAATCCGCGCAACCATGGTCATACGCCGGGCGGCTCGTCCTCGGGTTCGGCGGCGGCGGTCGCGGCCGGCATGATTCCGCTGGCGCTGGGAACGCAGACCGGCGGCTCGGTGATCCGGCCGGCCGCGTTCTGCGGGGTGGCCGCCATCAAGCCGTCGTTCCGGATGCTGCCGACCATCGGCGTGAAATATTATTCGTGGACGCTGGATACGGTCGGGCTGTTCGCGGCTGGGGTCAAAGACCTCGCGCATGGCCTTTCCGCCATGACCAACCGGCCCGAATTGATGCCGAATGCGACGATCGTGGCACCGCGCATCGGCGTGGTGACGCAGAATTTCGCCGGCGCGCCGGAGCCGGTGGGCGGCGAGGCGCTGCGGATCGCAACGCGGGCGGCGGAACGCGCCGGGGCCACCGTCCGCGAACTGGCCTTGCCCGACATCGTCGCCGAGGCGTGGCGAATTCATCCGACCTTGCAGGAATACGAGGCGCATCACGCGCTGGCCTGGGAATACCGCACGCATCGCGACGCCATGCCGCCGCTGCTGCGCGCCAGGCTCGACGAAACCGCAGGCCTGTTGCCCGCCGACTACGACGCGGCGCGCAGGGTTGCGAACCGCGCCCGCAAGGCGCTGGCGCAACTCTTCGACGATGTCGACGTGCTGCTGACTTTCTCGGCGCCGGGTGCTGCGCCGAAGGGATTGGCCTCGACCGGCGATCCCCGCTTCAACCGGCTGTGGACGCTGATGGGCGTGCCCTGCGTCAATATTCCGGCGTATGTCGCCGACGGCGGATTGCCGGTCGGCGTGCAGGCGATCTCGCGGTTCGGCAACGATTCAGGAGCGCTGGAGGCGGCGCGATTCGTGGAAGAGGCGCTGAGGCGAGGTTGAAGGATACCGTCATTCCGGGACACGCGTCTTCGCGTGGACCCGGAATCTGGAGGTTGTGGAATGAAATTCCGGGTTCGCGCTTGCGCGCGCCCTCAGACCCGCTAATTGGCGCGTCAGGGAATGACGATCCTCACTTCTCCCCGATGCGCCCCTCGGTGCCCGCCTGCAACCGCTTGATGTTTTCGCGGTGCGCATAGAACAACAGTAACGTCAGCACAGCGAACAGCGAGGCAAGGTTGTAATGACCGAACCACCAGAGGGTTATTGGCGTGACGAAACTTGCCACCAGCGCCGACAGTGACGAATAGCGGGTGGTATAGGCGGTTGCGATCCAGATCACGCCAAACATGGCGGCCGCCTGCCAGAACAAGCCAAGCAGCACACCGATATAGGTGGCGACGCCCTTGCCGCCCTTGAATTTGAGCCACACCGGGAAAAGGTGCCCAAGGAAGGCACCGAGGGCCGCGGCCATCGCCGCATTTGGTCCCCAAAAGTAGCGGGCAATCAGTACCGCGGCGGTGCCCTTGAGCATGTCGCCGAGCAACGTCGCGGCTGCGAGCCCCTTATTTCCCGTGCGCAGCACATTGGTTGCGCCAATACTGCCGGAGCCGATCGAGCGCAGGTCCTGCGTGCCGGCGAGTTTTGTCAGGATCACCCCGAACGGGACCGAACCGCAGAGATAACCGATGATCAGGGCAACCAACAAAAATGCTTCAGGTGACATCGCTGTGCCTCCCTATGTCGTGTAACCCGCTTGAGAACGCTCTAGACATGCTCAAACACCGTCCGGCCGCCGACGATGGTGCGCACCACGCGGCCCGAGAAGCGGGCTTCGTCGAACGGCGTGTTCTTGCATTGCGATTTGAGATCGGCGGGATCGAGCACCCACGGCGTGTCGGCATCGATCACGATCACGTCGGCCGGCGAGCCCGACCGCAGCGTTCCGCCGGGCAGCCCGAGCAGTTCGGCCGGGCGCGTCGACATCGCGCGGATCAGGGTCTTGAAATCGGTCTCGCCATTGTGGATCAGCCGCAACGCCGCCGGCAGGATGGTCTGCAGGCCGATGGCGCCATAGGCGGCCTCGGCAAACGGCAGCCGCTTGACCTCGACGTCCTGCGGATTGTGGTCGGACATCACGACGTCGATCAGGCCGGAGGCGACGGCGGCGACCAGCGCGAGGCGGTCGTCCTCGGTGCGCAGCGGCGGCGACAGCTTTAAAAATGTCCGGTAGGGACCGATGTCATTCTCGTTCAGGGTCAGGTGATTGATCGAGACCGAGGCGGAGACCGCGAGGCCCGCATCGCGCGCGCGCTTGAGGATTTCCAGCGACTCGATGCAGCTCAGCGAGGCCGCGTGATAGCGCCCGCCGGTCAGCGCGACCAGGCGCATGTCGCGCTCCAGCATCACGGCCTCGGCGGCATTGGGGATGCCGACCAGCCCGAGCCGTGCGGCGAATTCGCCCTCATTCATGACACCTTCGCCGACGAGGTTGGGATCTTCGGTGTGGTGCACGATCAGCGCGTCGAAGTCGCGGGCATAGGTCAGCGCGCGCCGCATCACCTGCGCGTTGGTGACGCTGCGGTCGCCGTCGGTGAACGCCACGGCGCCGGCGGCCTTCAACAGGCCGATCTCGGTCATTTCTTCGCCGCCCAGGCCCTTGGTCAAAGCCGCCATCGGGTGGATGTTGACGATCGCGGTGTCGCGGGCGCGGCGCAAGACAAAATCGACCGTCGCGGAATTGTCGATCACCGGGGAAGTGTCGGGCTGGCAGATGATGGTGGTGATGCCGCCGGTCGCCGCCGCCTGGCTCGCGGAGGCAAAGGTTTCGCGATGGCTGGCGCCGGGCTCGCCGACGAAGGCGCGCATGTCGATCAGCCCGGGGGCTATGATCTTGCCGGCGCAGTTGATGATGTCGGTGCCTTCGGGCACGCCGGCGGCGCCGATGCCGCGCCTGGAATCGCGGATCACCCCGTCGGCGATCAGGACGTCGCCGGGGCCGTCGAAATCCCTGGAGGGATCGACGACGCGGGCATTGGCGAGCAGGATCGGGCGGCGGTCGGTCAGCATGGCGTCACGCGTTCGGCAGGTTGCGGGCGAGCGCTTCGAGCACCGCCATCCGCACCGCCACTCCCATTTCCACCTGTTCACGGATCAGCGATTGCGCGCCGTCCGCCACGATCGAGTCGATTTCGACGCCGCGGTTCATCGGCCCCGGATGCATCACCAGCGCGTCGGGCTTGGCATAGGCCAGCTTCTTCTGGTCGAGGCCGAAATAGTGGAAATATTCGCCCGACGACGGCACGAACGAGCCGTTCATGCGCTCGCGCTGCAGCCGCAGCATCATCACGATGTCGGCGCCGTTCAGCCCCTCGCGCATGTCGCGGGCGACTTCGACGCCCATCCGCTCGATGCCGCGCGGCAGCAGGGTGGAGGGCGCGACCACGCGCACCCGGGCGCCCATGATGTTGAGCAGGAGGATATTGGAGCGCGCCACCCGCGAATGCATGACGTCGCCGCAGATCGCGACCACCAGCCCTTCGAGCCGGCCCTTGTTGCGGCGGATGGTGAGCGCGTCGAGCAGCGCTTGCGTGGGGTGTTCATGGGCACCGTCGCCGGCATTGATCACGGAGCCGTCGACCTTGCGCGCCAGCAGTTCCACCGCGCCGGAGGCATGGTGCCGGACCACCAGGATGTCCGGGTGCATGGCGTTGAGGGTAACGGCGGTATCGACCAGGGTTTCACCCTTGCGCATCGAGGACGATGACACCGACATGTTCATGACGTCGGCCCCTAACCGTTTGCCGGCGATCTCGAACGAGGACTGGGTGCGGGTCGAGGCCTCGAAGAACAGGTTGATCTGGGTGCGGCCGCGAAGCGAAGTGCGCTTCTTGTCGACCTGGCGGTTGAGCTCGACATATTCCTCGGAAAGGTCGAGCAGGCCGGTAATGTCGGCAGCGGAAAGGCCCTCGATTCCCAGCAGATGCCGGTGACCGAGGACGAAGGTCGATTTCGATGCAGGGGTCATTAAAGCGAGAGCTATAGGCAGGGTTGGCGCGCGGGGCAAGCGCGAATAGGTGCCTTGCGAGTTATCCCCCGATCTGTCCGCGGGGAGGGTAAAGAGGGTTGTCGCAATGTCGCCGGGTTCGGCGCGCGGGAAGGCATGGGATGCGAAAATTGAAGCTGATTGCGGCGATCGCGTTAACCGGTTTTGGCTTGGCTGGTTCCTTGGCTGGTTCCTTGGCCGCCGGGCCGGCGGCGGCGGCAGCGCAGGCCTTGCCCGGCGGTTTCGTGTTCCTGCGCGACATCGATCCCTCCATCCTGCAGGACATCCGCTACGCCGGGTCGAATAATTTCGTCGGCCGGCGGCTGGCGGGCTACGAGGCGGGCGAATGCGTGGTGAAGCGCCAGGTCGGTTTGGCGCTGAAAAGCGTCCAGCAGGAGCTGGCGAAGCAAAATCTGTCGCTGAAGATGCTGGATTGCTACCGGCCGGCGCGGGCGTCGCACGATATGGTGGTGTGGGCGCAGAACGGCCGGGAGACGCCGGCCGAGCGGCGCTACAACCCGGCCATTCCCAAGAAGGATCTGTTCCGGCTCGGCTATATCGCCGAGCGCTCCCAGCATTCGACCGGGGCAGCTCTCGACCTCACCCTGGTGGATCTTGCGGCCGACAATTCCGCCGCTTTTGATCCTGCCAGGGCCTATGCCGACTGCACCGCTGCCGCCAGCGCCCGCGCGCCGGAAGGCAGCGTCGACATGGGCACCGGCTACGACTGCTCCGACGCCAGGTCGCACACCGCCGCGCGCTCGATCACGCCGGATCAGCGCCGCTGGCGCAACACGCTGGTAGCCGCGATGGCGAAGCAAGGGTTTGTGAACTATTCGAAGGAGTGGTGGCATTTTTCAATGCCGGGCGCCGGCGGGCCCGCGTATGATTTTCCGATCCCGGGGCGTTTGAGATAAAGTCTCGCCAATTAGAAGCAGCCGGACGCATGCCATGACCCAGCCTTCCTTTGCGACCCATGAAGTGTTCAACCAGTCGCCGCCGTTTTGCGATGTCGACCTGTTCGCGGCGGACCGGCCGCTGGTCGAGGCGGTCGCCGCCAATGGCGGGGCCTCGGCCGAGAAGGAACTGTCCGAATTCGGCCAGCACTGGGGGTCGGCCGCAATGGCGGAGCGGGGCCGCATCGCCAACGAGAACACGCCGAAACTGCGGACCTTCGATTCCCGCGGCAACCGCCGCGACGAAGTCGAGTTTCATCCGGCCTATCACGAGCTGATGGCGCGCAGCGCCCACGGCGGCGTGCACAATTCGACCTGGGACGCGCAGGGCCGGCCGGCCGGCGGCGCGTCGGAAGTCGTGCGCGCGGCAAAATTCTACATCGCGGCGCAGGTCGAGACCGGCCATCTCTGTCCGGTCACCATGACGCGGGCCTCGGTGGCGGCGCTGGCGGCGCAGCCGGATCTGCTCGCCAAGACCATGCCGGTGATCAGCACCCGCGCTTACGATCCGACCTTCGCGCCGTGGTGGACCAAGCGGGGCATGACGCTCGGCATGGGCATGACCGAGAAGCAGGGCGGCACCGACGTTCGCTCCAACATGACCCGCGCGGAACCCGGCGGCGACGGCTATCGCATCACCGGCCACAAATGGTTCATGTCGGCGCCGATGTGCGACGCGTTCCTGGTGCTGGCGCAGGCGGAAGAAGGCCTGACCTGCTTCTTCATGCCGCGCTTCAAGCCCGACGGCTCGATCAACGCGATCCAGTTCCAGCGGCTGAAGGACAAGCTCGGCAACCGCTCCAATGCGTCCTCCGAGGTGGAATTCGCCGGCGCCCATGCGACGCGGGTCGGCGACGAAGGCAAGGGGATCCGCACCATCATCCAGATGGTGCAGCTGACCCGGCAGGACTGCGCGATTGCGTCCGCCGGCCTGATGCGCTCGGGACTGGCGCATGCGCTGCATCACGCCCGTCACCGCAGCGTGTTCCAGAAGCATCTCGCCGATCAGCCGCTGATGCAATCGGTGCTGTCGGACATGGCGCTGCACGTCGAGGCGTCGATCGCGCTGGTGATGCGGCTCTGCCGCGCCTTCGACCAGGCGCCAAACGATCCGGGCGAAGCCGCCTATATGCGGCTGCTGACACCCGCCATCAAGTACTGGGTCTGCAAATGCGCGCCGGGATTTCTCTACGAGGCGATGGAGTGCCTCGGCGGCAACGGTTATGTCGAGGAGGGCATTCTGGCGCGGCATTATCGGGAGTCGCCGGTCAATGCGATCTGGGAAGGTTCCGGCAATGTGATGTGCCTCGACGTGTTGCGCGCGCTGTCGCGCGAGGGCGAGGCGGCCGGGGCGGTGCTGCAAGGGCTCGCCGACGAGGCCAAGGGCCTGCCCGGCGCGGGCGACGCGGTCGCGTTCATCGCGAAGGCCTTCCGCCGTCCGGATGGCGAGCGCGTCGCAAGGCTCGCGGTGGAGAGACTGGCGCTGCTGGCGGCGGCGGCAGCGCTCAACAAGGTGTCGCCGCGCCATGCCGAATTGTTCGCGGCGACCCGGCTCGCCGGCAACCACGCCAGCATGTACGGCGCGGTCGATCTCGCCAATGACGATGTCCGCAGGTTGCTGGAGCGGGCGTTGCCTTGATGATCGATTCTCTCGATCCCTCCGCTCCGCCGGTCACGGTGAGGCCTGCCCGGCACGCGCCACGAATCTGGAAATTCTGGGGCACCGCGCTGTGGGGCCTGTTCGTCTTCGCCGCGCTGTTCGTGGGACAGATCGCGGTCGTGGCCTGGTTCCTGCTGCGGCGGGAGGGGCCGATCGACATCGCCGCCGCTATCCATGTGCTCAGCGGCGGCCTGACCATCTCGCTCTCGGTGATCACGGGGCTGCCGGCCGCGCTCGGCGCGATGTGGATCGCCACCCGGCGATCGCGCACGCCTTTTGCCGAATACCTCGCGCTGCGCTGGAGCACGTGGGGCAATCTGGCAATCGGCGTCGGCGCGCTGTTCGTGCTGGTGGTCGGCTGGGACCTGCTGTCGCGCGCGCTTGGCCGCGAAGTCGCGCCGGGTTTCATGGTCGACGTGCTGAAGTCGGCGCGCGCCGATGGCGCGCTATGGCTCCTGATCGTCGCGTTCTGTGTCGCCGCGCCGGTCTCGGAGGAATTCTTCGCCCGCGGCTTTCTCTACCGCGGCTGGTCGGAATCGTTTCTCGGGGTTCCCGGCGCGATTCTGCTGTCGTCGCTGGTATGGACCGCGCTGCACCTGCAATACGACTGGTTCTTCTTCGCCGAAGTATTTTCGATCGGGCTGTTGCTCGGCTGGCTCCGCTATCGCAACGGTTCGACCTGGCTGACGGTGGTCGTGCACGGCCTCAACAATCTCGCCGCGACGCTGCAGAGCATCTGGCTGGCGGCGTACGGATAGGGCTTCGCCTACGCCACCAGCGCAATCGCGATCGGCATGGTGATGGCCGCAAGGATGGTCTGCAGCGTGATGATCTGCGCCAATAGCGGCGCGTCGCCGCCCATCTGGCGGGCCAGCACGTAGGCGCTCGACGATGTCGGCACCGAGGTGCAGCACACCACGACCACGAGATTGGGCCCCGAGACGCCGAACAGCAACGCCAGCGCGACTGCGACCGCCGGCATCAGGATCAGCTTGAGGAAGATGGTCAGCGCCGCCGGGGCGCTGGGGCGGAACAGTCCTTCGAGGTGCAGGCCGGCGCCGGTGACCAGCAGGCCGATCGCCAGCGACGAACTGCCGAGGGCGCTGGCGACTTCGTGCCACACGCGCGGCAGCGGCAGATGCGACAGGTTGATGGCAAGGCCGATCGCGCAGGCCCAGATCAGGGGATTGCGCACCACGGTCATGGCGATGGTACGGACCGACTGCTTGTCCGGCGAGGCATAGTGCGCCAGCACGGTAACGCTGAGCACATTGACCAGCGGGATGATCGCCACCATCGCCACCGAGGCCAGCGCAAGGCCGAGATTGCCGTAGAGATTTCCGGCAACCGCGAGCGCGACATAGGTCTGCCAGCGCGTCGCACCCTGAAAGATCGAGGTGAAAGCCGGACCGTCGACCATGCCCCTGGCGGCCAGCAAGGGCCGCAGGGCCAGGCACAGTCCCGACATCAGCAGCGCCGACAGCAGCAGCGCGCCGCCGACGCCGGCGACCGGCACGGTCGCGAGGTCCGCCTTGGCTACCGTTTCGATCAAGAGGGCCGGGAACAGCACGTAATAGACCAGCCGTTCGAGGCCGTGCCATTGCGTCTCCAGCCGCATCAGGCTTCGCTTCAGGCCGAAACCCATCACGATCAGCAGGAAAACCGGCGCCAGTGCGCCGAGAACGACACCCATCGTCGGCTACTCCTCGCGCGCTTCGCGCAAGTTCGCCAGCCGGTCCAGCGCGCCTTGCAGGATGTAGATCGCTGCGTGTTCGTCGATCACCTCGGCGCGCCGGGCGCGGCTCATGTCCATGCCGATCAATTCGCGCTCGACCGCGGCGGTGGAGAGCCGTTCGTCCCACAAGGCAATCGGCAGATCGGTCAGTTTGGAAAAATTGCGGGCGAAGGCGCGGGTCGATTGCGCACGCGGACCTTCGCTGGCGTCCATGTTGATGGGCAGGCCGAGCACGAAGCCGGCGGCGTTGCGTTCGGTCGCGATGGCGATCAGCCGCGCGGCGTCGGCCTTGAACGCCTTGCGCTGGATGGTTTCGACCCCGGTCGCGAGCCTGCGGTCGGGATCGGACACCGCGACGCCGATGGTCTTGGTGCCGAGATCTAGGCCGACGAGGGCGCCGCGCTCGGGCCAGTGCGCGGCAGCGTCGATCAGCGGTAGAATGGGAGCGGGCATGGCGTTCGCTTAGCACGCGCCTTGCCGGTCACGCAAAACCGCGATGGGAGCCCCGGTTCATCGGGCGGACCGCCTGCGCCACTCCTCGCGCGTTATCTCCCAGATTTCCGCAGCTAAGCGACCCGACACGTAATCCCGGTCTTCGGTCTTGATTATGCGCATTCCGCTGCGCTCGGAGATGCGGCGGGATGGCACGTTCGCCACGGCCTTCGGCGCGCGAAGAATAGGTCGTTCAAGGGTCTCGAACCAGTAATCGGTGACCGCTGTGCTTGCTTCCGACATCAACCCCCGACCTTGCCACTCGCGGTCGAGCCAAAAGCCGCGATTATCGTCAGGCTGGTCCATCAGACTGATTACCCCGATCAGTTGTTCGTGTCCGACCTTGGGGCGGATCGACCAATGCCATTCCTTGCCTCCGAGCATCGCGGGAATCGCAATATCGCGAACAAAGGTCATGGCGCCGTCAGCTGGGTACGGCCATGGGACGTTGCTGGACATGTACTGCACGATGTCCCAGCGCGGAAAGAGCTGCTGGATCGCCGGAACGTCAAGGAGATTCAGCGGGCGCAGGATCAATCGAGATGTTGCTATGTCGGGAATGGTAGCGGACATCAGTGGCCCATCTTGCGTGACAAAAGTACCATCCTTTTGGCTCAACCGCAGGGGCGCCTCGATTCGCGGCGGCTCCGACGATAGATCGCTGCGTGGCGCTCCAAGAGCGGAACGCCACGCCGCGTCGTCGATGTGTCGTTAGCGGATCGCCACCGGATTGATCATGCTCTGCACGCCGCCCTTGAAGCGCGGCTGGCCGAGCACGAACAGGAACTCATAGGCCTTGTCCTTGGCGAGTTCGGCGGTGTTGATGACTTCGAGAATGTAGGTGCCGTTCATCGGCAGCAGGATCTGGTGCACCTCGAACACGTTCTTGGATTCGAACGGGATCACTTCGAGCGCCCAGGTATCGGCGCCGATCGCGACCACGCCCTTGCTGGTCAGGTACTTGGCGCCTTCGACGCCGAGGCCGGGTTCGCCGGAGTTGAAGCGCTTGTCGTCATTGCCGATCAGGCTTGCCCAGCCGGTGTGAAACAGCACGACGTCGCCCTGACGGATTTCGACGCCCTGTTTCTTGGCGGCTTCCTCGATTTCCTTGACGTTGAAGGCGGTGCCCTCCTTGACCACGTCGGTACCATAGTGGGCCGCCATGTCGAGCAGTACGCCGCGAGTCACCATCGGCGGGATTTTTTCAACGCCGAGCTTTTTCAGGCCGGTGGGGTCGGCGAATTCGAGCAGCTTGTTGCCGTTGTAATAGACATGCTCGACGCCGATATGGCCGAGACCGTCGAGCTGGCTGCCGACGCCGACCCAGCCTTCGATGATGTCGTCATTGTAGGTGGTCTTGCTCGGTCCGAGGCCGGGACTGCCGGCCTGGCCGGGCTGCACCACGGTGATCTTGAAGCCACGTGGCGGATAGGCCGGCATCTTGGAATCGACGGGAAAGCCCAGCGCATAGGTCTTGCCGGTCTTGACCAGCGACGCCGCCTTCAGGACGAGCTCCGGCGTCATGTAGTTGGCGGCGCCGATCTCGTCGTTCGGTCCCCATTTCGATTTGGTCCAGTCTTGTGCGCTTGCCGTTCCGACGGTACCCAACACGGCGACAGAACAACTCAAGACAAATGCCTTCAGCATCGCAAGTTCCTCCCAGGCGTTGACGTTATGGTTGTTGGTAGCTAGCGCTGCATACTAACGTAGTGGCGCGGCCCGTCCATGTTTTTGAATCGGTGAGAGGCACATCTCGCAATTCGCGACTTAAGCGACGCCGCCACGCGTTGCGTTGCGGAATTGTGACGGAGAATTTCCGCTTCGTGGAAAGCCAGAAAGAACTTCTGAAAAAAATGAGCGCAATTCTTCTCCAGCGATCGCGCGAGAATGCTTTGTGGAGAAATAGAGGCAGAAGATGGACGCCCTGAGCCTGTTCGGACTGTTCGCCGTCACCGCGATGCTGGTGTGCTACGCGCTGGAGGATCGCAGCCACTGGTTCATCCTCGCCTTCGCGGCGGCCTGCGCGCTCGGCTCGATTTACGGATTTCTGCAGGGCGCCTGGCCGTTCGGGCTGGTCGAGGCGGTATGGGCCGTGGTCGCGCTGCGGCGCTGGAGTTTCAGGCGGCAATGACCTGATTGTTTTTCTTCAGACAGGACGCGAAGCCTTCTAACGCGCTGTATCGATGCGCGCTGCGGCGCTGGATGAAGAGGGTATCGACCCGCGACTGCGATGCGCCGAGCGGATGGATGCGGATGTTGCCGCTCTGATCGCTGCGCTCGACCACGGCGCGCGGCAGCAACGTGACGCCCATGTCGGCGGCGACGCAGCCGATCATGCCGTCGAGCGTGCCGAGTTCGAACCGGGCGGCCGACGGCCAGCCAAACCCGGCGAGCACTTGTTCGAGCCGCTGCCGGTAGCTACAGCCGGTGCGGAACACCAGCGCGGTCGGACCGGATTCCGGCGTGCCGGCGCGGAGGCTTGCAAGGCTGGTCCAGCGCCGCGCGCTGACCAGCACCAGCTCTTCCTTGAAGGCGGTCACTGAGGTGAGTTCGGCATGGTCGATCGGGCCGGCGACGAAGGCGCCGTCGAGCGAGCCGTCGAGCACGGCGGCGACCAGGTCGGCGGTAGGCGCGGTGCGCAGGCTCAGTTGCACCGCCGGAAAGCGGCGGTGAAATTGCGCCAGCAGCGACGGCAGGCGCACGGCGGCGGTGGTCTCCATCGAGCCGATCGATAACGGTCCCTTGGGTTCGCCGTCCTCGCGCGCCGCCAATACGGCTTCGCGCGACAGCGCGGCCAGGCGCTGGGCGTAGGGCAACAGGCGGCGGCCGGCGCCGGTCAGCGTCATGCCGCGGCTATGCCGCTCGAACAGCGCCGTTCCGATTTCGGCCTCGAGCGCCTTTATCCTTTGGGTGACGTTGGATTGCACGGTGTTGAGTTCGTCGGCCGCGCGGGTGACGCCGCCGAGGCGCGCGACAGTCGAAAAAGTCACAAGGTCGGACAATTCCATGGCGTCGCTTCCGTTTCATTTTCGAGATGGCAGCATTCTCAAGAAATCATTTATCGAGAATGTTAGCCGGGCCTATGGTCGCTGTCCAGAACCAGGGGAATGGTTATGCCGATCGATATGCCACTGACCGGCCTGTTAGGCATCCGGCATCCGATTCTGCTGGCGCCGATGGATGCGATTGCCGGCGCGCGGCTGACGGCAGCGGTGAGCCGCGCCGGAGGCTTCGGGATTCTCGGCGGCGGTTACGGCGACAGGGCTTGGCTCGAACGGGAAACCGGCAAGCTCGAAGGCGCGCAAGCGCCATTCGGCATCGGCTTCATCACCTGGAGTCTGGCGAAGCAGCCGGAACTGCTCGACGTGGCGCTGGCCGTCCGGCCACGCGCAATCATGCTGTCGTTCGGCGATCCCAAACCCTTTGCGCCGCAGATCAAGTCGGCCGGCGCGTTGTTGATCTGCCAGGTGCAAAGCGAGGCCATGGCGCTGACGGCGCTGGATGCCGGCGCCGACATTCTCATCGCCCAGGGCACCGAAGCGGGCGGGCACGGTGCGACCCGCACCACCATCGACATCGTGCCGGCGATCGTCGATCTGGCGGCCGGCCGCGTGCCCGTGGTCGCCGCGGGCGGCATCGCGGACGGACGCGGACTGGCGGCGATGATGATGCTCGGTGCATCCGGCGTGCTGCTTGGCACGCGCTTCTATGCGAGCGCCGAAGCGGACGGCGCGGAAGAGGCGAAAAAGCTGATCTGCGCGGCCACCGGCGGCAGCACCGCCCGGGGAGTTGTCTTCGACCTGTCGCGGAGCATCGTCTGGCCCGCGCCATTCACCGGACGTAGCCTGATCAACGATCATGTCCGGCGATGGACCGGCCGGGAAGTCGAGCTGCTGCAGAGCATGAACACCGTCGCCACCGAATACGCCGCAGCCAGGGCGGCACGAGATTTCGATGTCGCGGCCGTATTTGCCGGACAATCGGTCGGGCTGATCCATGACATCCCGCCGGCAGCCGAGATTGTCGAGCGTATCGTCGCCGAGGCCGAGCAGATAATGCTGGGGCGGCGCAATTCTTCCACGGCCCTGCGGGCCTAATCAAGCGAGCAATACCCATGTGGCCGGACCGCCGACTTATCGACCTCTTCAAGACCGAGTTTCCGATCGTGCAGGCGCCGATGGCAGGCGTGCAGGACGCCGAGATCATGATCGGCGCGGCCGCCGGAGGGGCGTTGCCGTCGCTGCCTTGTGCGATGATATCGCCGGAAAAAGCCCGCGAGCAGGTCAACATCGTGCGCCAGCGCATCGCGACGCCGGTCAATCTCAATTTCTTCTGCCACAAGGCGGTCGAAGCGGACGCTGCGCGCGAGGCTGGATGGAAGGCGCGGCTGTCGTCTTACTATAAAGAGCTCGGGCTCGACCCGGCGGCGCCGGTCACCGCCGCCAACCGCGCGCCGTTCGATGAGGCGATGTGCGCGCTGGTCGAGGAGCTGAAGCCCGAAGTGGTCAGCTTTCATTTCGGCCTGCCGGAGCCCAAACTGCTGAAGCGCGTCAAGGCGGCCGGCTGCATCGTGATGTCGTCGGCGACCATCGTGCGGGAGGCGATCTGGCTCGAGGAGAACGGCGCCGACGTCATCATCGCGCAAGGCGCGGAGGCGGGCGGCCATCGCGGCATGTTCCTGACCGACAATATTGCCGAGCAGCCCGGCACCTTCGCGCTGGTGCCGCAGGTAGCCGATGCGGTGAAGGTGCCGGTGATCGCGGCGGGTGGCATCGCCGACGGGCGCGGCATCGCGGCGGCGTTCGCGCTGGGGGCTGCGGGCGTGCAGATCGGCAGCGCCTATCTGCGCTGTCCGGAATCCAGGGTGATCGCCCCGGCGCGTGCGGCGCTGGCGCAGGCGCGCGACGATTCCACCGTGATCACCAACGTCATGACCGGGCGTCCGGCGCGCGGTGTCGCCAACCGGGTGATGCGCGAGGTTGGCCCGATTTCGCCCGACGCCCCGGCGTTCCCCCATTCCGCGACCGCGCTCGGACCCCTGAAAACGGCTGCCGAAAAGCTCGGCAAGGTCGATTTCACCAATCTCTGGGCCGGGCAGGCGGTGCGGCTGGGCCGCGAGATGCCGGCTTCCGAGCTGACCCGGGCCCTGGCCGGCGCCGCTTTGGCGCGGCTGGGCCAGATGGCCGGCTGAGAAGGCCTCGGCCGCGGTTGCGGCGCAAAAGGTGCCTCTGCTATACGGCGGGCTGAATTTGCCGCCAGAGGCCTTATATAATGTCCGTCGATGCCGCCACCGTCCGCCGTATCGCGCATCTTGCGCGGATCGCGGTCACCGAGGCCGAGGTTCCCCATCTGCAGGGCGAACTGAATGCGATGCTGGCGTTTGTCGAGCAGCTGTCGGAGGTCAACGTCGAGGGCGTCGAGCCGATGACTTCGGTGACCCCGATGGAAATGAAGAAGCGCGCCGACGTGGTCAATGACGGTGAGATCGCGGACGATATCGTCAGGAACGCGCCGGCCACCGAAGACCATTTCTTTCTGGTGCCGAAGGTCGTCGAGTAAGATAGCGTTTTCGGGCGAAGTGGGTACCGGTTCGCGTCAAGAAAACGCGTCAAACAAAAGAGTCTTGGTGAGACGGGAAATCCGATGTGTCTCCTCTGCGACGATGAAAAGGCCTATCAGGCCTACATGAACTACCTCGACGCGATGGAGCGGCAGGGCAAGGCCGCCGATCCCGACAAGGCAATGGACGCCGTGCTCGACGCGCTCGAAGCCTCGGACAAGACCCGCAGCAAGCTGGACGACCCGGCCAACGACAAGACGCTGTCTCCGTTCTTCTGCAGCCCGGTTGATAAATGACTGACCTGACATCGCTGACGCTCGCCGAGGCCCGTGAGGGTCTCGCGAACAAATCCTTTACCTCGCTCGAACTGACCGACGCCCATCTCGGGGCGATCGAGGCCGCGCGCGCGCTCAACGCCTTCGTGATGGAAACCCCGGATCGTGCTCGCGCCATGGCGCGCGAGGTCGACGCCAGGATCGCCAGGGGCGAGGGCGGTCCGCTTGCCGGCATTCCGCTCGGGATCAAGGACCTGTTCGCGACCAGGGACGTGCGCACCACCGCGTGCTCGAAGATCCTCGGCAATTTCGTTCCGACTTACGAATCCACCGTGACCTCGCAGCTATGGCGCGACGGTGCTGTCATGCTCGGCAAGCTCAACAATGACGAGTTCGCGATGGGCTCGTCGAACGAAACCTCCTGCTTCGGTCCCGTCGTCAATCCGTGGCGGCGCGACGGCGCCAACACCACGCTGGTTCCGGGCGGCTCCTCCGGCGGCTCGGCGTCGGCGGTGGCGGCGCTGTTGTGCATGGGCGCGACCGCGACCGATACCGGCGGCTCGATCCGCCAGCCCGCGGCGTTCACCGGCACCGTCGGAATGAAGCCGACCTACGGGCGCTGTTCGCGCTGGGGCATCGTGGCGTTCGCCTCCTCGCTCGACCAGGCCGGGCCGATCGCGCGCACCGTGCGCGACACCGCGATCCTGATGCGCTCGATGGCTGGTCACGATCCCAAGGACACCACGTCGGTTGATCGCGCTGTGCCGGATTACGAGTCGGCGCTCGGAAAATCCGTCAAGGGCATGAAGATCGGCATTCCCAAGGAGTACCGCCTCGACGGCATGCCCGCGGAAATCGAAAAGCTCTGGAGCGAGGGCGCGGCCTGGCTGAAGGCGGCCGGCGCCGAACTGGTCGAGGTGTCGCTGCCGCACACCAAATACGCGCTGCCGGCGTATTATATCGTCGCACCGGCGGAGGCCTCGTCGAATCTGGCGCGCTACGACGGCGTCCGTTACGGTCTGCGCGTGCCCGGCCGCTCGATCGGCGAGCTCTATGAGAATACCCGCGCCGAGGGCTTTGGCGCCGAGGTCCGCCGCCGCGTCATGATCGGCACCTATGTGCTCTCGGCCGGCTATTACGACGCCTATTATCTGCGCGCGCAGAAAGTCCGCACCCTGATCAAGAAGGATTTCGAGGATTGCTTCGCCAAGGGCGTCAACGCGATCCTGACCCCGGCGACGCCGTCGGCGGCGTTCGGTGTCGGCGAGAAGGGCGCCGATCCCGTCGAGATGTACCTCAACGACATCTTCACGGTGACGGTGAACATGGCGGGGCTGCCGGGGATCGCGGTTCCCGCCGGCAAGGACGCGCAGGGCCTGCCGCTCGGCCTGCAGCTGATCGGCCGTCCGTTCGACGAAGAAACCCTGTTCTCGCTCGGCGAGGTGATCGAGCAGGCGGCGGGACGATTCACGCCGGCGAGGTGGTGGTGACCATGGCCGAATTCAAAGCCAGCCTGTCGGGCGCAGCACCAGCGCCGGGTCTCGATGCGCCGCTCGCCGCGCTGTGGTGGGCCGCGAAGGGCAATTGGGATCAGGCGCACGGGATCGCGCAGCACGAGCCGACCGCCGACGGAGCCTGGGTCCACGCCTATCTGCACCGGGTCGAGGGCGACCTCGGCAATGCCGGCTACTGGTACCGCCAGGCCGGCCGGCCGGTGGCGAAGGATTCTCTCGATGCCGAATGGGAGCGGATGGCTTCCGCGCTGCTCGGAGGTGCAAGAGCATGAGTGCGACGACGGCGAAACTGATCAAGGGTGCCACCGGCGACTGGGAGACGGTAATCGGGCTCGAAATCCACGCCCAGGTCACCTCGAACTCGAAACTGTTTTCCGGCGCCTCGACCGAGTTCGGCGGCGAGCCGAACAGCCATGTCTCGCTGGTCGACGCGGCGATGCCGGGCATGCTGCCGGTCATCAACGAGGAATGCGTGCGCCAGGCGGTGCGCACCGGGCTCGGGCTGAACGCGCAGATCAACCGGCGCTCGGTGTTCGACCGCAAGAACTACTTCTATCCGGACCTGCCGCAGGGCTACCAGATCAGCCAGTACAAGTCGCCGATCGTGGGCGAGGGCGAGGTTGTCGTGGAGCTCGAGGGCGGCAGGACCGCCACCGTGGGCATCGAACGGCTGCACCTGGAACAGGATGCCGGCAAGTCGCTGCACGACCGCAGCCCGAGCCTGTCCTATGTCGACCTCAACCGGTCCGGCGTGGCGCTGATGGAAATCGTCTCCAAGCCCGATATCCGCGACGCCGAGCAGGCCAAGGCCTATGTAACCAAGCTGCGCTCGATCCTGCGTTATCTCGGTACCTGCGACGGCGACATGGAGAAGGGGTCGCTGCGCGCCGACGTCAACGTTTCCGTGCGCAAGCCGGGCGGCCCGCTCGGCACCCGCTGCGAGATCAAGAACATGAACTCGATCACCTTCATCGGCCAGGCGATCGAATACGAGGCTCGGCGCCAGATCGGCATCATCGAGGACGGCGGCACCATCGATCAGGAAACCCGGCTGTTCGATCCCGGCAAGGGCGAGACCCGCTCGATGCGTTCCAAGGAAGAGGCGCACGACTACCGCTATTTCCCGGATCCGGATCTGTTGCCGCTCGAGTTCAGCGAAGCCTTTGTCGCCGAACTCAAGGCCAACCTGCCGGAATTGCCGGACCAGAAGAAGGCGCGCTTCATCGCCGAGTTCGGGCTGTCGCCCTATGACGCCGGCGTGCTGGTGGCCGAGCGCGAAAGCGCGGACTTCTACGAAACGGTGCTGGCCGGCCTCGCCGACAAGTCGCGCGACGGCAAGCTCGCCGCCAACTGGGTGATCAACGAGCTGTTCGGGCGTCTCAACAAGGAAGGCCGCGATATTACCGGCTCGCCGGTATCGGCCGCGCAGCTTGCGGCGATCGTCGAACTGATCGGCGAGGGCACCATCTCCGGCAAGATCGCCAAGGACCTGTTCGAGATCGTCTGGACCGAAGGCGGCGATCCCCGCGTGCTGGTCGAGACCCGCGGCATGAAGCAGGTCACCGATCTCGGCGCGATCGAGAGGGTGGTCGACGACATCATCGCCGCCAATCCCGACAAGGTGGAGCAGGCGAAAGCCAAGCCGCAGCTGGTCGGCTGGTTCGTCGGCCAGGTGATGAAGTCGTCCGGCGGCAAGGCCAACCCGCAGGCCGTCAACGATCTGCTCAAATCCAAACTCGGCATCTGAACGCCGCGCGAAGTGACGGCGACCGCATCGCCGCCGTCGCGCCGATGCTGCGCGCGTGCACACTTCATTCACCATGAATGCCGGTGCGTCGATCGTGAAGCAGGAAATCGCCTCGCGAATCAGCGCCGGCGATTCGCTCGAAAATCCGGTTTTGGCGAGCGCCGATCAGACGCGAAGCCGGTGAGCACGAAAATTTTTTTATTGCCAAAATTCGCGACTCAGAGTCCGCGCAACCCGCTTTCAGCGGTGTTCGTCGACTCGCAATGACATCGATCGCGCATCGACGACGCTGCGCGTGAATCGCGAAAACACCTGCAGTACGGGCATATCTTGCGATATTGACAATCGTCGGCGTCGCATTTTCGCGCACTATTCGCATCGTTGCGCGAATGCATTGCGGTGTTGTCGATCGACGCGCGCGGTGCGCGCCCGGATCGCTGCGTCAACACTTCCTTAAGCAGGACGCTGTTTTTTTGAGTGTGTTGGTGTATTCGGGATGTAGTGCATTTCGATTCCCGAGTGCACGCAGCGATTAAGCCATCTCACTACATTAGGAGGGCAACATGGCCAAGAAAGCTAAGAAGGCAAAGAAGGCGAAGAGCGCAGTGAAGAAGACTGCGAAGAAGACCCGCAAGGTCGCCAAGAAGAAGAAGTAATCTCGCTTTGAGAAAATTGCCGGCGGCTTGATGCCGGCACGTCACTAGAGCCTTCGGAACGATTTGCTTCTTCGAAGCGGATTTCAAGTCAGGCGGCTCTGTCGACGAAAGAGGGTGTCGGCGAGACATCAGGTCAAACGGCTGGATCGTCATTCAGGAGAGCTCGCTCTTTCGAAAAACGATCCGGCAGAAGAAACCAGTTTTCTTCGTTCGGTGCGGATCCAATGGTCCGCAATTTCACCGGCGGTCTTGAGCCGGAGTGAGATTTGGTCCTGACGTGTTCGCCGACGCCCTCGTTCCCTTAAGCCGCTGCCGAAGCTGCGCGGCGCTTTGAACTCTCCCGATCCCCGGCATTGTTGACCTGACCAGCTGCTGCGAAAGCGAACGCGGCCGATCCTGCATTGCAGAGCAGCCTCGATCGATCGCGAAGCCGCGGCGCGACGCCGGCGAGTGCGCTGCGCGCTACGAGACCCCCGCCAATGGTTATCGTTTCGCCAAACGGCAGGGTAAACCGATTTTCGCGATGCCGCGGAAACCCGCATGAATAAGGCACTTCTGCGATTTCGCCGCTGACGGCGCCGCGCAGCGTTTACGCCGGATTCATCGCGATGCTTAAACTGCCCTTCAAATTTGATCGGTCATGATCATCCCAACAAGCCGGCAAACGGCGTTGGGGATGACGAGGCGTTTCAACAAGCTGGACGGGAGCCGCGCTCGGGGGAGGGCGGCCAACAACAAAAAGGAGATAAGGGATGTTTCAGGGGCACATCGATCTGGATACGGCGACGCCGGTGGAAGCAAGCGCGATCCCCGACGTGTTGTTCGAACGCGGCCTGTACTGGGCGAGCGGGCGTTCCGGCGTGGTCAATCTCGTCGCCGCGCATAAGTGGTTCAACCTCGCCGCCCTGAAGGGCCGCACCGACGCCATCCAGCTGCGCCGTGAGGTCGCCGAAATGATGTCCGAGGTCGAGATCGCCATCGCGCAGCGCGAGGCCCGCGCCTGGATCACCGCGCATTAGTGATGAGTGTCCGTTGCCGGGGGCAGCGGACATCGGGCGTCGATTGCCTCAATAGGTGCGGCGATGCCGCCGGTCGTTTCGTCGCGGCGACGCGTTGGCGCCCGCGTAATACGGATTGATGTTGCACTGGGCCCCGCGGCCGGCAGCCGACATCGCGCATTGGGCCAGCGTATAGTAGGTGCAATCCTCGTAGGCGCCGCCTCCCCAGGCGACCACGTGCATGCAAACCGGAAAGGCCGGATCATAGGTCTGGGCCCGGGCTTGCCCTGCTGCCGAAACCGTCCCGATGATCAAAAGCGCCAAGGCCAGGATGCGCATCGGAAGCTCCCTCAAGATGACGGCATGTCGTCACCGCACGGAAGCGGCCACGCTGATCCAAGTCAATTCACGTTCTCGCGCAAGCCTGCGCTGGCGCCGCGCGTGAAATTTCCCGCCGCGTCCGCGACACCTTCTGGAAAAGTCTCAAGCAAAGTCTGTGGCAGATCGAGCAGGGCAACCGCGACCGGGCGCAACTTGTCCTGGGTATGTGGCGTCACCTATGTGTCCGCGCTGGACACCTTGATTATCTGGCGGAGCCGGAGGGATTCGAACCCTCGATAGGGCTTTACAACCCTATAACGGTTTAGCAAACCGCCGCCTTCAGCCACTCGGCCACAGCTCCGTTGAAGCGGATATGCCCGACACCGGGGCGAGCCGCAAGCGACCAATTTCAGGCCGCCGGATTCCAGCCAGTTTAACGACTCCGGGATACCTCAATTGAGGCACTCCTCTTGTTCGCTCGAGACTGAAAGCCGGGACGTCGGCCGCTAGCTCGGTGCGGAGTCCCAATCGGCGGCACAGATTCGGTCAACGCGGCTTTCGGTCTCTTCTAACCCAGTGTGCGATTTCACCTTGGCCTTCGCGGATGGCGTTGTCCGGCGAAATCCGAAAGTGCCGGCGCGAAAAACCACGAAGCGCATTTGATCCCGAAAAATATGCAGTTCTGCAATTTCGTGACCGGTGGGATGGAACCCGTTGCTGCGATTATGGGCAGAATCGGGAACCTGCGCGGCAGTTCCAGCTATCACCGATGTTGCACGAGGTGATTCCATCGCCGAGGCGACATCTCTCCTGTGTTGTGGCGTGAAGATCGTTTTCGGGGCTGGAATTAGCCGCTTCGTTCACTCGATTCGGCAGGGGAAGAGGCGCAGCAACGGCAAACCCGGTAGCCGCGGTGCCGAGGCAACAAACCGTGGGTCAAATGGAACCAACCAAAAACATCATTGCAAAACAATGACTTGCAACGGAATCTTGATCGCGGTTGCGTGTTATTTGTGCAACACCCATCCAAAAACGGCCTGACTCACCCCGTTCTGAGCGGTTCCTTTGTTGCGTGTGCAGAAGTGTTCGGTAATTGTGTCGATGCGACGGAGGGGGGCATCCCGAGGTCGTCCCGTTAGGTGGTTCGCTTAAGTCCCTCGCGTTGATGCGGGAGTGTCCGAAGGCGCGAAGCGACTAAGCGGGTTTTAAGGGACAAGGGAACCAACCTTAGGGTGTTGCACCCGGCGGATCCGGAACCTTCCCTACAGAGCAACTTGGAGGTTAACATGAAGATGGTTAAGAGCCTTATCCTCGGCTCAGCGGCGGGTCTGATCGCCGTGAGTGGAGCTCAGGCAGCCGATCTTCCCGTCAAGGCCAAAGCGGTCGAGTACGTGAAGATCTGCTCCCTGTACGGTGCCGGTTTCTACTACATTCCGGGTACCGATACCTGCATCAAGCTGGGTGGTTATCTGCGCGTTGAAACCGCGCTGGGCACCAACAGCGTCTACACCGGCAATACGTCGGGCTTGGCTGGCGCGAATAACCGCCTGAGCAACTATTTCACCACTCGTTCCCGTGAAGACCTCAACATCGATACGCGCACCGCGACCGAGTATGGCGTGGTCCGCACCTACTTCGATGCGACCTTCACCTGGACCTCGGGTGGCTATGCCGGTTCCGGAACGACGGCGTATGACTCGGCTCCGGCCGGAACCAACGGCAACGGCTCGGTCGCGGGCGGTTCGCTGGGCATGTACTACGCCTTCATCCAGTTCGCTGGCTTCACGATGGGTAAGGCTGTCTCCCAGTTCAGCGCTCCCTGGGTCAACTATCCCGGCAACAACTACGACGGTCTCGTCGGCGGCGGCGGCACCGTTACTGGTGTCAACCAGTTCAGCTACACCGCCCAGTTCGGCAACGGCGTGTCGGGCACCTTGTCGGCGCAAGAGCAGACGCAGTACTATCAGGCTGGCGTCAATAACCTCGGCACACCGGGTGTCTTCGGCTACGGCACCAGCGACTACGGTGGGACCCGTGCTCCCGACCTGGTGGCCATGCTTCGTGTTGACCAGGCTTGGGGTCTGTTCCAGGCGTCGGTCGCTGCGCACAACAACCATGTTGGTTACTACACTGCCCTCGGCGAGCCCTCCGGTCATCCCGCGGACAAGTGGGGCTGGGCTGGTCAGCTGGCCTTGTCGATCAAGAACATCCCGACAGGTGCGGGTGACACGATCAACATTCAGGGCGTCTACACCAACGGCGCGACCCGCTACAACATCCAGGATCTCGCTGGCGCCGCGGGTGCAAGCACGGTCTATGGCGGCACCGGCTTGGCCGGCGCGTACCAGAGCCTTGGTATCGGGTTTGCGCCCGATTCAGTGTTCGCGGTGGGCGGCGATCAGCAGTTGGTCACCACTTGGGGTATGCGCGGTGCGTACACCCACAACTGGGATCCCTACTGGAACTCGGCCATCTACGGTGCTTACGCTGCGGTCAGCTACAACGACACAGCTAAGACTTTGATGTGCGGTGTGGCCGGTGTTGGCGGTACGGTCAGGACGGCGCTTGGCGCCGGTCTCACCAGCTGCAATCCGGACTACAACATTGCGCAGCTCGGTTTGATCACCCGTTGGACTCCGGTCAAGGGCCTGACTTTCTCGGCTGACTTCACCTACACCAACATTGATCAGAAGTACGCGGGAACCACGGGCGCCGGTGCTAGTGCCGCCGTTGCCAAGCCTGTCGCCGTCTATGAGCTCAAGGATCAGAACACCTACCAAATGCTGCTCCGCGCTCAGCGCAACTGGTAATACCAGTCTAACGACACTCTAAAAGAACCCCCGGCGGTTACCCGCCGGGGGTTTTTCTTTGCTCAGGATCAAGCAGCATGGCGGCGCCCGGGATAGGCTTGCGCTACGAATCGAAGCGGGATGTTGTCGGGATCCGTTCGTCCTTTCTCAGGGCGACCCATCAGGGAGGTCATTGATGCGTAAATTTTTCCTGGCAGCCGTCGCTGTCGGCACGATGGTTTCAATCGACATGACGCCATCGCCGGTACAGGCCCGGGATTATCTGTTCTGCATCAAGGGCGACATTTACGACAGTCCGGTCGGCGATTGCAGCTTCGATACCTATGAGCAGTGTCTGGCGACGGCCTCGGGCCGTCTCGCTTATTGCGACGTGAATCCGTTCTATGCCTACCCGAACCGCGGCTACCCGAAGAAGCCGGGCGTCACTGATCCGAGGAAGCGCAACAGGCTTCATTGATCAGCCATCGGCCGCGTGACGATCCGGAATCGGGGGTTACTCGACGGTAGCGCCGCGGTGCAGGTCGGCCTCGATCTGTAGCCGCGTCCCGCCGCCGAACCGCGTGCGATAAACCTGCAAATTCTCCATGATCCGCTGCACATAATTGCGGGTCTCGGAGAACGGGATTTGCTCGACCCAGTCGATGGCGTCGACCTTGGGATCGCGCGGATCGCCGTAGCGCTCGATCCATTTCTTGACGCTGCCGCGGCCGGCATTGTAGGCCGCGAAGGTCATGATGTAGGAGCCGCGATAGTCCTCGAGCAGCCCGCCGAGTTCGGCGGCGCCGAGGGTGGCGTTGTAGACCGAATCGTTCTTCAGCCGGCCGAGGTCGTAGGTGGCGCCGTGCCGCTTGCAGACATAGCGGGCTGCATCTGGCGTCACCTGCATCAGCCCATAGGCTTGCGCCGGGGAGACGACGGCCGGATTGAAGGCGCTTTCCTGCCGGGCGATGGCGTAGATGATGCTCCGCTCGACCTCCGGCCCGATCGGCTTGAACGACGGGATTCCGGTCACCGGATAGGCGTAGAAATCAAACGGCAGGCCGCGGTTGAGGGCGGCCTTGCCGAGCAGCAGCATGCCGCGCGCGTCGCCGTTGCGCGACGCCAGTTCGCCGAGCCCCACCAGCGCGTCGGGATCGCCGTTTTCGCCCATGTCGCCGAAGATCGGGATCGCGATTTCGCGCTCGTCCAGTGCGTAGAGCAGCTGCACCGCGCGGACGATTTCCAGCCTTTCGATCCCGCGCGCGCGGCCGGCCTGGGCGCCGTTCAACTCGATCTGCGGCAATCCCAGCTTGGCGCGCGCCAACTGGCCGTAGTAGCTGGTCGATTGCTCGGCCGCCCTGGTGTAGGCCGCGCGGGCCTCCTGGGCGCGGCCGGCGGCCTCGGCGGCGCGGCCCTGCCAGTAGCCGGCGCGCGCCAGCGCGGTCGGGTTGACGCTGCCGACGCCGATCCGGGCAAAGTGCTGTGCCGCTGTCGCCGGGTCGGTCAGAAAGCGCAGCGCAATCCAGCCCGCGGTGAATTCCTGCTCGGTCTTGTAGATGTCGCGGGTGGGGAGTGCGGCGTCGCGTGCGATCAGGTAGGCGGTGCGGCGCTCGCCGACGTCGAGCATCTTGCGCGCCAGCAGCCGGCGTTCGATCCACCATTCATCGAGATTGTGCAGCCGGCCCGGGTCCTTCGGCGCGCCGAGCATGAGCTGCGCCGCCTCGGCGAATTTCTCCTGGCGGCGGAGTAGCTGGATCTTGTTGAAGACATAGCCGGGATCGCCGTGAAGTTCGTGCGGAACCGCGTCGAGCAGGGCCTTGGTGTTGGCGGCCTTCCTGTAGGCTGCGATGCGCGCCTTTGCCAGCGCTACCTGATTGGCGCCGAGCCGCTTGGCGGCGCGCAGCGCGGCCTGATGCTCGCTGCCGTAGAGCAGGAAATCCATCCGCGCCTTGTGGTCGCCCGGCGTGATCAAAGCGCCGAACAGGTCGAGCGCCGTGCTCTCGGTCTCTTCGGACATGGAATCGTTTCGCCACGCACTGCGCACCAGACGCTCGGCATTGGCGCGGTCGCCGCGCGCGATCATCGCGCGCGCCAGCGCGAACTTGCCCTTGGCCGACAGCGGCGATTCGCTCTCGAACCATGCCCACACCGTTGCGTCGTCGCGACGGTCGTCCCACAGCGCCGCTTCGAGCCGCCGGCGCAGGAAGGTCTGCGAGGGCCAGCTTGGATTGGCCGAGATGAATGCGCGATAGCGCTCGACCGACGCGCCGTTATCGTCGCTGCGCAGGATGATCCATTCCGCGAGCTTCTTCGCCACCGGGTCCGAAATGGCCGCCTGAACCTGGGTCGCATCGCCGGGCTTGTGCTTGCGCACCAGCTCGATGACGTTTTCCAGCGCCTCGGTATCGGCCTGCGAGGTCGATGTCGTCGCGGCGACCGCGGCCGGCGTCACCGGTTTGCGCACGGGCGGCGGCAAGGCCGCATGCCGGCGGGGCGCGGGCGCCAGAGCGGGTGAGGCCGGAGCAGGGGCCGCAACCGGGACGGCGTTCTTGGCGGCGGCAGGCGCGGTATTCCTGGCGGCCGTGTTGGGGATGACGTTGCGCGCGATCGGCCGCGGCTTCGGCAATGGAACCTTGGGCTTGGCTGCCGCTTCCACCGCAAAGGCCGACAATCCCAAGGCTAGCGCCAGGCTTGTGGCCAGTGCCGTCGATCGCAATGCGGCTGCGCGGGCGGGATGGGTCACGGCGTTCCCTGACGGCGAATCATTCAATCGCTGAGGCTCTAGGTCTATTTGATTGAATATGTGGACAAAATACTAATTGCGGCGGTGGCTGCCGTTGTCTGCGCCAGCACCGCGGCAAAATCGCGGCTGGGGTAGGACCAGAGCGGCCCTTTCGCGGGAACGCCAGACTCGATATGAATTGGTCCTTATCGCCGGTTGAGACGGCTAGCAACGCGCGTTCGGAGGAAGTCCATGGCAGCCAAGACGAATTTCAGGGGCTCATTCACCGCCTTGGTCACGCCATTCAAGAACGGCTCGCTCGATGAGGCGGCCTTCCGCGGGCTGGTGAGCTGGCAGATCGATCAGGGTTCACACGGTCTTGTTCCCGTCGGTACGACCGGAGAAAGCCCGACGCTCAGCCATGACGAGCATCACAGGGTGGTCGAGTTGTGTATCGACGAGGCGAAGGGACGGGTGCCGGTTATCGCCGGCGCGGGCTCGAATTCCACGCGCGAGGCGATCGATCTGGCTGTCCATGCCGAGAAGGCCGGCGCCGATGCCGTGCTGGTGGTGACGCCGTATTACAACAAGCCCACGCAGGAAGGGATGTATCAGCACTTCAAGGCGGTGAATGATGCGATCGGCATTCCGATCATCATCTACAACATCCCGCCGCGCTCCGTCGTCGATATGTCGGTGGAGACCATGACCCGGTTGTTCGAACTGAAGAACATCGCCGGCGTCAAGGATGCCACCGCCAATCTTGCCCGCGTGTCGCAGCAGCGCCACGCGATGGGACCGGATTTCATCCAGCTTTCCGGCGAGGACATGACGGCGCTGGCCTATATGGCGGCGGGCGGACATGGTTGCATCTCGGTTGTCGCCAATGTGGCGCCGAAGCTGTGCGCCGACCTGATGTCCGCCGTCCTGAAGGGCGACTACGCCACCGGACTGAAGATTCAGGATCGGCTGGTGCCGCTGCATGATGCCATCTTCAAGGAACCGGGCCTGGCTGGAGCCAAGCATGGCCTCAAGCTGTTGGGGCGGCTGGACGAAGAAGTGCGACTGCCGCTGATGAAGGTGACGCCGCCGACCGGCAAGGTGATCCATGACGCCATGGTGCATGCAGGGCTGATCAACTGAGCTTTCGACCCTGCCGCCAGAAATCTGGTCGCCGAGAATCCGGCCGCCAACGGTGTCCCGGTCCGCGAAGCTGAAGAGAAGGGGCTGCAGATGCTCAAGGAATTTCGCGAATTTGCGATGAAGGGCAACGTCGTCGACCTTGCCGTCGGCGTCATCATCGGCGCGGCCTTCGGCGGCATCGTGACCTCGCTGGTCGGCGACATCATCATGCCGATCATCGGAGCGATTACCGGCGGCCTCGACTTCTCCAACTACTTCACCGGCCTGTCGAAGGCCGTCACCGCGACCAATCTGGCGGACGCGAAGAAGCAGGGTGCGGTGCTGGCCTGGGGCAGTTTCCTGACGCTGACCTTGAATTTCATGATCATCGCCTTCGTGCTGTTCATGGTCATTCGCGCCATGAACACGCTGAAGCGCAAGGATGAAGCCGCGCCGGCGCCGCCAAAGCCGAGCCGCCAGGAAGAGCTGCTTGCCGAGATCCGCGATCTGCTCAAAAAGTCTTGACGTGCGCAGCCGCGCACCGAGTGCTATCGCTGCCTGTCCAAGTTAGATTACAAGGCATTTTTTCGTAATGGCCGAGAAGAACGAGCGGGCGATCAAGGTCGTCGCCGAAAATCGCAAGGCCCGGTTCAACTATGCCATCGAGGACACGGTTGAGACCGGCATTGCGCTGACCGGCACCGAGGTCAAGTCGCTCCGCAGCGGCAAGTCCACCATCGCGGAATCCTATGCGGACACCAAGGACGGCGAGATCTGGCTGATCAACGCCAATATTCCGGAATACCTGCAGGCCAACCGCTTCAACCACGAGCCGAAGCGGCCGCGCAAGCTGCTGCTGCACAGGAAGCAGATCAACAAGCTGATGGGTGCGGTCGACCGCGAAGGCATGACGCTGATTCCGCTGAAGCTCTATTTCAACGAACGTGGCCGCGCCAAGCTGCTGCTGGCGATCGCGAAGGGCAAGAAGCTGCACGACAAGCGCGAGAGCGAGAAGAAGCGCGACTGGAGCCGTGAGAAGGGCCGCCTGCTGCGGGCGCGGGGGTAGGGCAATTGCCTCATCCTGAGGAGCGCGCTCTTGCGCGCGTCTCGAAGGATGAGACAGCGGGACTTTCATGGTTTGAGACGGCGCGAGCGAGCGCCTCCTCACCATGAGGTTTGACAATGTTGGATGCCGAGGGAAGGGCGATGAATCAGAAGAACCTGCTCGAAGTCGACTGGAGCAAGATTCCGGCGCCGACCGACGACGGCGCGGCGGCGCATCTGGTGGGCATGACGATCCCGCCGCTCGGCCTGGTCGCGACCGACGATACCTCGGTGACGCTGTCGGCGTTGCCCGGACGCACCGTGGTGTTCGCCTATCCCAGGACCGGCGAGCCCGGCAAGATCAGCCTGGTCGACGACTGGGACATGATCCCGGGCGCCCGCGGCTGCACGCCGCAAACCTGTTCGTTTCGCGACCTGTTCGCGGAGCTGAAGGCGGCCGGCGCCAACCATGTGTTCGGCCTGTCGACGCAGGGCAACGCCTATCAGACCGAGATGGCCTCGCGGCTGCATCTGCCGTTTGCGGTGCTGTCGGACGAGAAGCTGGAGCTGACGCGGGCGCTGAACCTGCCGACCATGCAGGTGGCGGGCCTCACCCTGATCAAGCGGCTGGCGCTGGTGATCGACGACGCCCGCATCGCCCACGTGTTCTATCCGGTGTTTCCGCCCGACCGAAATGCCGGCGACGTGCTGGCGTGGCTCAAGCAAAATCGAGTTTGAGTCGTCGGGTGGGCAAAGCCAACGGGCGCGAATGCGCGCCCGATGACAGGCTCCGCGTGCCCACCATAGTCGACGTAGAGGCCGGTGAATTAAAATGGTGGGCACGGCGCAAGCGCGCCTTTGCCCACCCTACAAATCAGCCATCCAAATCCGCCCTGACTTTCGCGAACACGCTGCGGAACATGTCCGGCGTCAGCACCCGCGTATTGGTGTTGTAGCGCGAGCAATGATAGCTGTCGTAAAGCTTCACGCTGCGTCCTTGATGGATCGCGCCGTGCGCGAACGGCGCCGCTGCGGCGCGAAGCTCCAGCACCTTCAGCATCGAGTCGTGCGCGACGCGGCCGAGCGCCACGATCGCGCGCAGTTTCGGCATCGCCAGAAGCGTCGCCGACAGAAATTGCCGGCAGGTGTTGATCTCCAGCGGCAGCGGCTTGTTCTGCGGCGGCACGCAGCGCACCGCGTTGCTGATTCGGCAATCCACCAGGGTCAGCCCGTCGTCGGGCCGGGCCTGATAGACGCCTTTGGCAAAACCATATTCGAGCAGCGTCGCGTAGAGCAGATCGCCGGCATAGTCGCCGGTGAAGGGACGCCCGGTGCGATTGGCGCCCTGCAGGCCCGGTGCGAGGCCGACGATCAACAGCCGCCCGTCGGGATCGCCGAATGAGGGCACCGGCGAATTGAACCATTTCGGCTCGCGCGCGCGCGCCTCCTCGCGGAAGCTCTTGAGCCTCGGACAGAGCGGGCAATCACGGTCGGGTTCGGTGCGCAGCAGGGCGGGCAGCGTCACGCCGCGCGCCGGCTCATTCTCAATCGTCGAAATCTTCGTCATCGCCTCTCGGCGCCATGGTGGTCGCGCGCTGCAGGAATTGCGGCGCGTGATGGCGCGGCTCGCGCGGAGCCGGGCGTTCGGAGGGATCGCGGCCGAGCTTGGATTGCAGCTCCACCAGGTCGGTGAAGACGTCGGCCTGGCGGCGCAGCTCATCGGCGATCATCGGCGGCTGGCTCGAAATCGTCGAGATCACGGTGACGCGGACGCCGCGGCGTTGCACCGCCTCGACCAGCGAGCGGAAATCGCCGTCGCCGGAAAACAGCACGATCTGGTCGACATGCTCGGCGAGTTCCATCGCATCGACCGCGAGCTCGATATCCATGTTGCCCTTGACCTTGCGGCGGCCGCTGGCGTCGATGAATTCCTTGGTCGCCTTGGTGACCACCGTGTAGCCATTGTAGTCGAGCCAGTCGATCAGGGGGCGGATCGATGAGTATTCCTGATCCTCGATGATCGCGGTGTAGTAGAACGCGCGCAGCAGCGTACCGCGGCTCTGGAATTCCTTGAGAAGGCGCTTGTAATCAATGTCGAAGCCGAGCGTCTTGGCGGTTGCGTAGAGGTTGGCGCCATCGATGAAGAGCGCGATCTTGTTGGAAGCAGGTGACATCAATGGTTTCTCACGTTGTTGTTACATTCTTGGCGCAGCGGCAACTGGCCGCGCATTTCCAGCATATGCTGCCTAAAGTTCGGTGAATTTGGCCCCGACAAACACCACCGCAAATGTGGTGTAGCAAGGGCGAAAAGACCACTACTTTTGACGCCGCAATGAAGCGATTTCTTGTCCTGGACGGCAATTTGCCACGTCTGGACGGTCCGGGCCCCCCGGCCCATGGGAGGGGTTACCAGAGCCCAGCGGGAAGGCAAATCACAAATTGGCCTTGCGGAAAGCCCTCGGGACCTATAATTACCCCGGCATAATCAACATATTCGTCCCACCTAACGGAGCGACAGTCGATGGCGCGCGTCACCGTAGAAGACTGCATTGATAAGGTCGACAACAGGTTCGATCTGGTTCTGTTGGCGGCACATCGCGCCCGGATGATTTCGTCCGGGTCACAACTTACGGTTGATCGCGACAACGACAAAAATCCGGTGGTTTCTCTGCGCGAAATCGCGGACTCGACGATTTCCCCCGAGGATTTGCGGGAAGAGCTTGTTCATTCCCTGCAGAAATTCGTCGAAGTCGATGAGCCGGAGCCCGATACCGTACCCCTGATTGGGTCGGCCGGAGCCAGCGTCGACGCCGACGACACCGAGGTCGCCGTCGAGCGGATGACCGAGGAAGAGCTGCTGAAGGGCCTCGAAGGCCTCGCGCCGCCGGAAGAGCAGCCCGAAGAGGACGAATAGCCGGGCCCCGGTCACCGCCGAACCCGCCTGATTTTGCCAAAGGCCCGGACATTTGTCCGGGCCTTTGCTTTTATTGACATTTTTGTGGTTACGATGCGTCGTAACGGGTGCAGCCGAATGCTGCTTTCCAGGTTCCCCGAAACCGAACATTTACCCGTCCGAACGGGTGATGCTTCGACCGAGAACACACTAGGTTATGTCGTGAAGCGGGCCACGTCCGAGCTCCGCACATGAAGGCACAAGGCACTGATCGATGGCGTATTGGCGCCGCAATCCAAGGCAGATGCAGGCTGCGACCGAATCGGTCGCCGTGGCGCCGTCCTCGCCTGTTCCGGCGCCCGCCAGGCCCGCCAAGTCGCCGCGCTCCGGCATGATGCGGCAATACGATCTGGTCGAGCGCGTCAGGTCGTACAATCCGGACACCAACGAAGACCTGCTCAACCGCGCCTATGTCTACGCCATGAAGGCGCATGGCACGCAAACCCGCGCCTCCGGCGATCCCTATTTCTCGCATCCGCTCGAGGTCGCAGCGATCCTCACCGATCTCAAGCTCGATGACGCCACCATCGTGGCGGCGCTGCTGCACGACACCATCGAGGATACCGAGGCCACCCGCGCCGAAATCGATCACATCTTCGGACACGAGATCGGCGCCCTGGTGGAGGGGCTCACCAAGCTGAAGCGGCTCGAACTGGTGTCGCGCGAGGCCAAGCAGGCCGAGAACCTGCGCAAGCTGTTGCTGGCGATCGCCGATGACGTACGCGTTCTCCTGATCAAGCTCGCCGACCGCCTGCACAACATGCGCACGCTGGAATTCGTGCCGCCCGCCTCGCGCCGCCGGATCGCCGAAGAGACGCTCGATATCTATGCGCCGCTGGCCGGCCGCATGGGCATGCAGGAGATGCGGGAGGAACTCGAAGACCTTTCGTTCCGCATGCTCGATCCGGAAGCCTACGCGGTGGTGACGCAGCGGCTGGATTCGCTGGAGGAGCGCAACCGCAACCTGATCGGCGAAATCGAAAGCCAGCTCACCAAGAACCTGCAGAACAACGGCATGGCGGCGCACGTCTACGGCCGGCGCAAGCGGCCGTTTTCGATCTGGACCAAGATGGAGCGCAAGTCGGTCGGCTTCGAGCAATTGTCCGACATCTTCGGGTTCCGCGTCGTGCTCGACAGCGTCGAGGCCTGCTACCGCGCGCTTGGCGTGGTGCACACCACCTGGCCGGTGGTGCCCGGCCGCTTCAAGGACTACATCTCGACGCCGAAGCAGAATGACTACCGCTCGATCCACACCACCGTGATCGGTCCCGGCAACCAGCGCGTCGAACTGCAGATCCGGACCGAGGAGATGGACCAGATCGCGGAACTCGGCATCGCCGCGCATGCCTTCTACAAGGACGGCGTCGGCTCGCCGACCGAACTCCTGAAGCGCGAATCCAACGCCTTCGCCTGGCTGCGCCATACCATCCAGATATTGTCCGACAGCGCCAACCCGGAAGAGTTCCTCGAGCATACCAAGCTCGAGCTGTTTCACGACCAGGTGTTCTGCTTTACGCCCAAGGGCAAGCTGATCGCGCTGCCGCGTCATGCCAATGTGATCGACTTCGCCTATGCGGTGCATACCGACGTCGGCAACAGCGCGGTGGGCTGCAAGATCAACGGCAAGTTCGCACCGCTGGCGTCCGAGCTGCAGAACGGTGACGAGGTCGAGGTGCTGACCTCGGAAGCGCAGGCGGCGCCGCCGTCGGCCTGGGAATCGCTCGCGGTCACCGGCAAGGCGAGGGCCGCGATCCGCCGCGCCACGCGCACCGCGGTGCGCGATCAGTATGCCGGCCTCGGCCGCCGCATCGTCGAGCGGCTGTTCGCGCGCGCCAAGATCGACTACGCCGACGACAAGCTCAAGGGCGCGCTGCCGCGGCTGGCGCGGGCCTCGATCGACGACGTGATGGCGTCGGTCGGGCGCGGCGAGATGAAAGCCTCCGACGTCGCGCGCGCGATGTATCCCGACTACAAGGAAGAACGCATCGGGCGGTTCGGCGCCAAGAGGAGTCTTGCGGTCAAGCTGAAGCTGAAATCGCCGCCGGACCCGGCGCGCAGCCCGTCCGCCATTCCGATCCGCGGCATCAATTCCGATCTGCCGGTGAAGTTCGCGCCGAACGGCGGCGCGGTGCCGGGCGACCGCATCGTCGGGATCGTGACGCCGGGGGAGGGCATCACGATCTACCCGATCCAGTCGCCGGCGCTGAAGGATTTCGAGGAGGAGCCTGAGCGCTGGCTCGACGTGCGCTGGGATGTCGACGAGACCACGCCGCAGCGCTTCCCGGCGCGGATCAGGGTCGACAACGTCAACGAGCCCGGAAGCCTCGCCCAGGTCGCCACCGTGATCGCCGAGCACGACGGCAATATCGACAACATCAGCATGCACAGGCGCTCGCCCGATTTCACAGAGCTCACCATCGATCTCGAGGTCTATGACCTGAAGCATCTCAGCGCTATTATCGCCCAGTTGCGCGCCAAGGCCGTGGTCGCCCGGGTCGACCGCGTCAATGGATAGTACAGTTCGTCATTGCCGGGCTTGACCCGGCAATTCATTCTTTTCAAGAAGATGGATGCGCGGGTCGGAGCCTGCGCATGACAAGCCAGTCTCTCTCTCGTTCTCAAGTTTTGCCGCGAGTCCGTAAATGCCCCAACCTCCTCCGCTGCGTCTCGGCGTCAATGTCGATCACGTCGCCACACTGCGCAACGCGCGGGGCGGCGAGCGGCCCGATCCGGTGCGCGCGGCGCTGGCCGCGATCGCGGCGGGCGCCGACGGCATTACCGCGCATTTGCGTGAGGACCGCCGTCACATCCGCGACGACGACATGGCGCGGCTCAAGGCGGAGATTTCGAAACCGCTGAATTTCGAGATGGCGGCGACCGCGGACATGCTGAAGATCGCGCTGGCGACCAGGCCGCATGCGGTGTGCCTGGTGCCCGAGCGCCGCGAAGAACTCACCACCGAGGGCGGCCTCGACGTGGTCGGCCAGCACAACACGCTTAAGCCCTTCATCGCCCGGCTGAACGACTCCGGCATCCGGGTGTCGCTGTTCATCGCCGCCGATCCCGCCCAGATCGAAATGGCGGCCAGGCTGAGGGCGCCCGTGATCGAGATCCACACCGGCGCATGGTGCGACGCCGTGGTCGACGGCCACGCGGCAACGGCGAAAGCCGAATGGCAGCGCATCGTCGCCGGGGCGGCGCTGGCGCGCGCGGCCGGCCTCGAAGTCCATGCCGGCCACGGCCTCGATTACGAGACCGCGGAGAGGATCGCCGGCCTGCCCGAAATCATGGAGCTGAACATCGGCTACTACATGATCGGGGAGGCGCTGTTCGTCGGGCTCGCCGAGACCGTGCGGACTATGCGGGCCGCGATGGACCGCGGCCGCAAGAATCTCGAGAGCCGCGATCTGGCGCGCCAGGGCAAGGCATGATCATCGGCATCGGCTCCGATCTGATCGACATTCGCCGGGTGGCCAAGGTCATCGAGCGCCACGGCGACCGCTTTCTCGACCGCGTCTTCACCGAGGCCGAGCGCGCCAGGGCCGGTCGCCGCGCCAAGAGCGAAAAGATGGTGGTGGCGACCTATGCCAAGCGGTTTGCCGCCAAGGAGGCCTGTTCCAAGGCGCTGGGCACCGGCATCCGGCGGGGCGTCTGGTGGCGCGACATGGGGGTGGTGAACCTGCCGGGGGGACGGCCGACCATGCAGCTGACCGGCGGGGCGCTGGCTCGGCTCGAGGCGCTGACGCCCGAGGGCTATGATGCCCGGATCGACCTCTCGATCACCGACGACTGGCCGCTGGCGCAGGCCTTCGTCATAATTTCGGCGGTCAATCCGGGCAAAGCCTGACGCGCGGGGCGGCGGTATTGGCCGATCTCGGGCCAAACTAAAAATCGACGTTATCTCAAAGGATTAGCAAGTTTTGATGCGGCCGTTGATTGCGCGGCTGCGAACAACCGTCTAAAACGCCCGCAGGGAACATCGAACCAGGGCGAGTTCAGGTTTGCGCCGGAATTCGCTCTCAATATCAGTATCAAGACCATTTTCTTGACGCGAAACGAAAGCGATTCGCGTGAGGAAAATGCTCTGCCACCGCGCGGTGAATCGCGACGGGAATTGGGAAAGCGATGAGCGTGACATCCGGGACAAAAACTGAAAGCGGCTTGGGTGAAACCATCCGCGTGGTCATCCATGCCCTGCTGATCGCGCTCGTGATCCGCACCTTCCTGTTCCAGCCCTTCAATATCCCGTCGGGATCGATGAAGGCGACGCTGCTGGTCGGCGATTACCTGTTCGTCTCGAAATATTCCTACGGCTACAGCCACTATTCGATCCCGTTGTCGCCGCCGCTGTTCTCGGGGCGCATCTTCGGATCCGAGCCGGCGCGCGGCGATATCGTGGTGTTCCGCCTGCCAAAGGACGATTCCACCGACTACATCAAGCGCGTGATCGGGTTGCCCGGCGACCGCATCCAGATGAAGGAGGGGCTGCTCTACATCAATGAGAAGCCGGTCAAGCGCGAGCGCCTCAGCGACTTCATCGGCGAGGATCCCTGCGGGTCCGACGCCACCGCGCGGGTGAAGCGCTGGAGGGAGACGCTGCCGAACGGAGTCACCTATGAGTCGCTGGATTGCGTCGACAACGGTTTCTACGACAACACCACTCTCTACACGGTGCCGCCCGGCCACTTCTTCATGATGGGCGACAACCGCGACAATTCCACCGACAGCCGGGTGCTGTCGGCCGTCGGCTATGTACCGTTCGAGAATATCGTCGGCCGGGCGCAGATGATCTTCTTCTCCATTGCCGAAGGCGAACACGCCTGGATGTTCTGGCGTTGGCCCACCGCGGTGCGCTGGAATCGCATATTCTCCATCGTGCGATGAACGACGAATCACCTGATCTCCAGACATCATCCGCAACCGGCGACGCACGGTCCCAGCCTGGCGCCGGGGGTGAAGTCGCAGCGGTGAAGAAGAAGCGCAGCAAGATCAGCGCCAAGGCCGCCACGGCGGCGATCGAGGCGCGGATCGGACATAAATTCGCCGACGCCGAACTGCTGGCCACCGCCTTCACCCACGTTTCCGCGCTGAAATCCTCGCGCAAGCGCGGCGACAGCTACCAGCGGCTCGAATTTCTCGGCGATCACGTGCTCGGACTCGTTGTCTCCGACATGCTGTACCGCGCCTTTCCCAATGCCGACGAGGGCGAACTGTCGAAGCGGCTCGCCGATCTCGTCCGCAAGGAAAGTTGTGCCGATGTCGCAAAATCGCTCGGGTTGATCGACGACATCAAGTTGGGGGCGGTCGGCGCCGGCGCTGGCGCGCGCTTGCGCAAATCGGTGCTCGGCGACATCTGCGAAGCGGTGATCGGGGCGATCTTTCTCGACGGCGGCTACAATGCAGCGGCGCAATTCGTCGAGCGCAACTGGACCGAGCGGATGCGCAAGCCGCGGCGGCCGCTGCGCGATCCCAAGACCGTGCTGCAGGAATGGGCGCAGGGCAAGGGACTGCCGACGCCGGTTTATCGCGAGATCGAGCGCACCGGGCCGCATCACGATCCGCAGTTCCGCGTTGCCGTGGATCTGCCCGGCCTCGCGTCGGCCGAAGGCGTCGGCGGCAGCAAGCGCGCCGCCGAAAAGGTCGCGGCCTCCGTGATGATCGAGCGCGAGGGCGTCGGCGGCGGGAACAATGATGGCTGAAACCCCTGAAAATGCCGCCCCGGTGGCTACCCGCTGCGGCTTCGTTGCGCTGATCGGCGCCCCCAATGTCGGCAAGTCCACGCTGGTCAATGCGCTGGTCGGTTCCAAGGTCACGATCGTCTCGCGCAAGGTGCAGACCACCCGCGCGCTGATTCGCGGCATCGTGATCGACAACAACGCCCAGATCATCCTGGTCGATACGCCCGGCATCTTCGCACCGAAGCGGCGGCTCGACCGCGCCATGGTATCGACCGCATGGGTCGGGGCGCATGACGCCGACCTGGTCTGCGTGCTGCTCGACGCCAAGGCCGGGATCGACGAGGAGGCCGAGGCGATCTTCGCCAAGCTCGCGATCGTCAGTCATCCCAAGATCCTGGTCATCAACAAGGTCGACATCGTCTCCAAGGAAAAGCTGTTGAAGCTGGCGCAGGCCGCCAACGAGCGGCTGAAGTTTGCAGAGACTTTCATGGTTTCGGCCATGACCGGCGACGGCGTCGACGATCTGCGCCACAAGCTGGCCGCGATGGTGCCGCCGGGACCTTACCATTACCCGGAAGACCAGATGTCGGACGCGCCGATGCGGCATCTGGCGGCGGAAATCACCCGCGAGAAGATTTTCCGGCAGCTGCATCAGGAGTTGCCGTATCAGTCCACCGTCGAGACCGACACCTGGACCGAGCGCAAGGACAAGTCGATCCGCATCGAGCAGACGATCTTTGTCGAGCGCGAAAGCCAGCGCAAGATCGTGCTCGGTAAGGGCGGCGCCACCATCAAGTCGATCGGTGCGGACGCGCGCAAAGAGATATCCGAGATCGTCGGCGTTCCCGTGCACCTGTTCCTGTTCGTCAAGGTGCGCGAGAACTGGGGCGACGATCCCAACCGCTACCGCGAAATGGGACTAGAATTCCCCAAGGAATAGCCGGCGTCCCGATGACCGTACCCAGAAACGTCCTGTGGTTCGAAGTGCTGCTTTATGTGTCGCTGATGCTCGACACGCTGTCGGTGGCGTTTGCGGAACGGACGCCGAGCGCGCAGATGACGGAATCGATGATCATGGTCGCGACCCTGATGGCGGCCGGCCTGATCCTGCTTCTGGTCTATTTCGTCTGGCTCGCCGCGCGGCGGCAAAAGAACTGGCCGCGCTGGGCGCTGGCCACGGCTTTGGTGCTGTCGGTGATCTCGCTGGTGCAGATCGTCGGCGAAAGGGGCGTCGGGTTTGACAGCGGCATCGAAATCGTGTCCTGCGCGCTGACGGCGGCCGGCCTGTATTTTTCCTTCACCGGCGACGCGGTGGGCTGGTTCAACGCGTGAGTGATCTACGTTCGTCATTCCGGGATGGTGCGTAAGCACCATCCCGGAATCTCGAGATTCCGGGTTCGATACTTCGCATCGCCCCGGAATGACGGCGGTGAGGTTGCTGCGTCCCACGCCGGAATCCTGTACACTCCGCCCCATGGAATGGACCGACGAAGGCATCGTGCTGGGGGTGCGGCGGCATGGCGAATCCAGCGCCATCGTCGAACTGCTGACACGCGGCCACGGCCGCCACCTCGGCCTGGTGCGCGGCGGCGCCGGAAAGCGGATGCGGCCGATGCTGCAGCCCGGCAACAGCGTCACTGCGGTGTGGCGGGCGCGGCTCGACGAGCATCTCGGCTATTACGTCCTCGAGGGCACGCGGCTGCGCGCGGCCACCGTGCTGGCGTCGTCGCACGCGACTTACGGCGTGACCCATCTGGCCTCGCTGGCGCGGCTGCTGCCGGAGCGCGATCCGCATCAGGACATCTACGAGATGCTGGAACGCACGCTGGACGATTTCGACGACATCGGCGAGGCTGCGGTGCAGCTGATCAAATTCGAACTGGCGATGCTGGCCGAGCTCGGCTTCGGGCTCGATCTGGAGAATTGCGCCGCCACCGGCGAGACCTCGGACCTTGTTTACGTGTCGCCGAAGTCCGGCGGCGCGGTGTCGCGGCGGGCCGGCGATCCCTGGCGCGACCGGCTGTTGCGGCTGCCGGCGTTTTTGCGCGAAGGCGGCGGTGGGGAGAACGGCTGGTCGGACCAGGACCTGCAGGACGGCTTTGCGCTCACTGGCCTGTTCCTGCTCCGCCACGTGCTGGAGCCGCGCGGGCAGGGCCATTCCGACGCCCGCGACGGGTTTATCAACGCGGTGAGGAAGTATCGGGCTCAGGCAGAAGCCGCGTCACTAGACTAGCGGGGCCTCATGGTTCGAGACGCGCGAAGACGCGCTCCTCACCATGAGGGACTGAGACCTCATTCTGAGGAGCATCGCGAAGCGATGCGTCTCGAAGGATGCATCTGAGGTGGAAATGGCTCTAGCCCGCGCCGAACGTCAGACCTGCTTCTTTTTCGGTTTGATGGTGGTCACCTTGTAGACGGCACCGGTCTTGTCGTAGGTCGTCCATTCTCCGGTTTGCTCACCTTCTGAAAAGGTGCCGGACCGCATCCGTACACCGTCCCTGCGGAACCATTCCCAATAACCGGTGGGGACGCCGCCGACGGTTTGTCCGCGCGCCCAGATGCTGCCGTCCCTGTGATACTGAAGATGTGGCTCGGGCTTGGGTCTTTTCGCCATCAAAACCTTCCCGCGAGGGCGCAAGGGAACATGATTCATTTCTTGCCCGATTCGCCTCAAAAGTTTAACCCGTCCCCATGGGAAAACGACTGATTCCGCCTGAACCGGCTGAGATCCACGAGGTCATGCTGCGCGACGCGCTCGAGGAGCGCTACCTCGCTTACGCGCTCTCGACCATCATGCACCGTGCGCTGCCGGATGCCCGCGACGGGCTGAAACCGGTGCACCGGCGCATCCTCTACGGCATGCGGCTGTTGCGGCTCGACCCCGGCACGCCGTTCAAGAAATCCGCCAAGATCGTCGGCGACGTGATGGGCTCGTTCCATCCGCATGGCGATCAATCGATCTACGACGCGCTGGTGCGCCTCGCACAGGATTTCTCCTCGCGCTATCCGCTGGTCGACGGCCAGGGCAATTTCGGCAATATCGACGGCGATAATCCGGCCGCCTACCGCTACACCGAAGCCCGCATGACCGAGGTCGCGCGGCTCCTGCTCGAAGGCATCGACGAGGACGGCGTCGAGTTCCGCGCCAACTACGACGGCCAGTCGAAAGAGCCGGTCGTGCTGCCCGGCGGCTTCCCGAACCTGCTCGCCAACGGCGCGCAGGGCATCGCGGTCGGCATGGCGACCTCGATCCCGCCGCACAATGCGGCCGAGCTCTGCGATGCCGCACTTCATCTGATCGACAAGCCCGACGCCAAGTCCAAATCGCTCCTGAAATGGGTCAAGGGCCCGGACTTCCCGACCGGCGGCATCATCGTCGATTCCAAGGAGAGCATCGCGGAAGCCTATATGACCGGGCGCGGCTCGTTCCGCACCCGCGCCAAATGGGTCCAGGAAGAGGGCGCCCGCGGCACCTGGGTCGTGGTGATCACGGAAATTCCCTGGCTGGTGCAGAAGTCGCGGCTGGTGGAAAAAATCGCCGAGCTGCTCAACGAAAAGAAGCTGCCGCTGGTCGGCGACGTCCGCGACGAATCCGCCGAGGACATCCGCCTCGTGATCGAGCCGAAATCCCGCGCGGTCGATCCCGAACTGCTGATGGAATCGCTGTTCAAGCTGACCGAGCTGGAGAGCCGGATTCCCCTGAACCTCAACGTGCTGGTGAAGGGCCGCATCCCCAAGGTGCTTGGGCTGGCCGAATGCCTGCGCGAATGGCTCGACCATCTGCGCGACGTGCTGCTGCGCCGCTCCAACTTCCGCAAGGAACAGATCGAACACCGGCTGGAGGTGCTCGGCGGTTACCTGATCGCGTATCTGAACATCGACAAGGTGATCAAGATCATCCGTACCGAGGATGAGCCGAAGCCGGCGCTGATCAAGGCGTTCAAGCTCACCGAAATCCAGGCCGACGCCATCCTCAACATGCGGCTGCGCAGTTTGCGCAAGCTCGAGGAATTCGAGATCCGCACCGAGGACAAGAATCTTCGCGCCGAATTGAAGGGCATCAAGGCGATGCTCGGCTCTGAAGCCGAGCAGTGGTCCAGGATCGGCGAGCAGGTCCGCAAGGTTCGCGACATCTTCGGGCCGAAGACGCCGCTCGGCAAGCGCCGCACCCAATTCGCCGATGCGCCCGAGCACGATCTTGCCGCGATCGAGGAAGCCTTTGTCGAGCGCGAGCCGGTCACAGTCGTCGTTTCCGAGAAGGGCTGGGTCCGCACGCTCAAGGGCCACGTCGCCGATCTCTCGGGGTTGACCTTCAAGACCGACGACAAACTCGGTCAGGCGTTCTTCGCCGAGACCACGTCGAAGCTCCTGTTGTTCGCCACCAACGGCAAATTCTATTCGCTCGACGTCGCCAAACTGCCGGGCGGGCGCGGCCATGGCGAGCCGATCCGGATGTTCATCGACATGGATCAGGACGCCGCGATCGTGTCGCTGTTCGTCAACAAGGGCGGCCGCAAATTCCTGATCGCGAGCCTGGAGGGGCAGGGATTTGTCGTCAACGAAGACGATTGCGTCGGCAATACCCGCAAGGGCAAGCAGGTGCTGAACGTCGAGATGCCGAACGAAGCCTGCGCGATCGCGACCGTCGCCGGCGACACCGTCGCGGTGATCGGCACCAACCACAAGATGGTGGTGTTCCCGCTCGACCAGGTGCCGGAGATGGCGCGCGGCCGCGGCGTGCGCTTACAGAAATACACCAGCGCCTCGCTGTCGGATGTCGCCACGTTCGAGTCGAAAGCCGGTCTCACCTGGAAGGATTCGGCCGGGCGCGACCAGAGCCTGAGCTGGAAGGAACTGTCCGACTGGCGCGGCAACCGCGCCGACGCCGGCCGCCTCGCGCATGGCCTGCCGAAGTCGAACAAGTTCAATCGCGGCGTGGAGTGATTTCCTGGTCGTGCCTGCGTTCGTTCGCAGGGACGATGAATGGGATCGCCTCCGTAATAGTATTCGCCATTTCGCCTGCGCTATAATCGCATCAGCCGTACCAAGCGGCTCCGCAACGGTTATCGCGAGCGCCATGGCCCACCACGATCACGACCATTCCCACGGGCACGATCATGCCGCGCATTCCCACGCGCCCGATCATTTCGGATTCGCGTTCGCGGCTGGCATTGCGCTCAACACCGCCTTCGTCGCGGCGGAGCTGGTGTTCGGGTACGCCGCGAACTCGCTGGCGCTGATCTCGGACGCGGTTCACAATTTTTCCGACGTGATCGCGCTCATGCTGGCATGGGCGGCGGGCTGGCTCGCGCGCCGGCGGCCGACGCCGCAGCACACCTACGGTTACCGGCGCGCCTCGATCCTCGCCGCGCTGGTCAATGCCGGGCTGCTGCTGATCGCGGTCGGCGCCATTGCGGTGGAGGCCGTCGACCGGATCAGGGAGCCCGCCGAGGTGGCGGGGCGGACCGTGGTTTGGGTTGCTGCGCTCGGCATCGTCGTGAACGGCGCCACCGCGCTGTTGTTCATGCGCGGCCGTCATGGCGACCTCAACATCCGCGGCGCCTTCCTGCACATGGCGGCGGATGCCGGCGTTTCCCTTGGCGTGGTGGTGGCGGCCTTCGCGATCATGCTGACGGGGTGGCTGTGGATCGATCCCGCGATCAGCCTCGTCATCGCAGCCGTGGTGCTGGCGAGCGGCTGGGGGCTGGCCCGCGACAGCGTCAATCTCGCGCTGGACGGCGTGCCCAAGGGCATCGAACTGGCTGACGTGAAGGATTATCTCGGCCGGCTCGAAGGCGTCACCGAAGTGCACGATCTCCACGTCTGGGCGATGAGCACCAACGAAACCGCGCTGACCGCGCATCTGGTGCGTCCCGGCGGCTACGACGATGAATTCCTGCATCATGTCTGCGCGGAACTTTCGCACCGCTTCAACATCCACCACGCTACGCTGCAGATCGAGGCCGGCAGCGATGTCTGCAAGCTGGCGCCGGCGGAGGTCGTTTAGTCTAGCCCGGCGCGCTCAAATTATTCCCGCCAGCCGCAGCAGCACCCCTGCGGCGCAGGAGCCTGCCAGCACCGTCAGCATGCCCAGGTTGAAGCGGAAGATCGCGGTCGCAGCCGCGATCGCCAGGACCAGCGCGGCAAGGTCGACGCTCGACCACACCGGCCTGTCGAACGAGAGCCCGAGCGAACGAACCGGCAAGGTCTCGCGGAACACCGTGTGCAGCGCGAACCAGATCGACAGATTGAGGATCACGCCGACCACGGCCGCCGTGATCGCGCCGAGCGCGCCGGCCAGTCCCTTGTTGCCCCTGAGTGTCTCGACATAGGGCGCGCCGAGAAAGATCCAGAGGAAGCAGGGCGTAAACGTGACCCAGGTCGCCAGCAAGCCGCCGAGCGTGCCGGCTAGCATCGGCGACAGCGTGCCGGGGTCGCGGAAGGCGGCCATGAAGCCAACGAACTGCAGCACCATGATCAGCGGGCCCGGCGTGGTCTCGGCCATGCCGAGACCGTCCAGCATCTCGCGCGGCTGCAGCCAGTGATAGTGCTCGACCGCCTGCTGCGCGACATAGGCCAGCACCGCATAGGCGCCGCCGAACGTCACCAAGGCCATCTTGCTGAAGAACAGGGCGATCTGGCTGAACACATTGGCCTGGCCGAACGTGATCAGCAGGGCTGCGACCGGCACCAGCCACAGCAATAGCCAGACCGTGCTGACCTTCAGCGCGCGCGAAATGCTGGGGCGGACATGGTCGGGCAATTGCTCGCCGAGCATGCTGTCGACGGCGGCTCCATTCGTGCCGCCGCCGTGCCCGACCGCGGCGAATTCGCTCCGTCCTGCTTTGGCGCCGGCATATCCGATCAAGCCGGCGGCGATGATGATGGCCGGGAACGGCACGTCGAAAAAGAAAATCGCGATGAAGGCGATCGCCGCGAGCGCAATCATGATCCGGTTGCGCAGCGCGCGTTTTCCCACCCGGAATACGGCCTGGATCACGATCGCCAGCACCGCGGCCTTCAGCCCGAAGAACAGCGCCTCGACCATGCCGACCTTGCCGAAGAGGGCGTAAACATAGCTCAGCCCCATGATGGCGATGATGCCGGGAAGGATGAACAGGCCGCCGGCCATGATGCCGCCGGCAGTGCGGTGCAGGAGCCAGCCGATATAGGTCGCCAGCTGCTGCGCCTCGGGGCCGGGCAGCAGCATGCAGTAGTTCAGCGCATGCAGGAACCGGCTTTCCGAAATCCAGTTCTTTTCCTCGACCAGGATACGGTGCATCACCGCGATCTGCCCGGCCGGGCCGCCGAAGCTCAGCACCGCCACCCGTACCCAGACCCGAAAGGCCTCGCCGAAGCTGATGCCGTGACCGGCATCAGCTTCGGCGGTCTTCTCATTCGTTGCGATATCGATCACGGCTTCGCCTTGTTGGTGGGCCAGTTATGGGTTTCGCCCGATGCGTCCCGGCACCAGCGATAAAAGGCGTCGTAGAGCACGATGCCGGCCTCGAGCTGTGCGAGGTCGTCATCATACATCCGCGACAGCCCGAGCGAAGCCGCCAGCAGTCCCGGCGCTTCCGGCGAAAGATCGAGCCGGCCGGTGTCGGCGGCGCGCACCATCGTCGCCAGCCGCAGCATCGGCGGCGTCGACAGCCCGAACTCCTCGACCATCACGTCGAACGTGCAGAGTTCGCCGCGATGGCTCCAGAACACGTTCTCGATGTCGAAGGGGACGGCGTTGAAGCGCTCGCCGACCGCGACCACCTCGGAAGGTGCCACGAACAGGAACACCGCATTGGGATCGACGAACCTGCGGATCAGCCAGGGACAGGCGATGCGGTCGATCTTCGGCCGCGCGCGGGTGACCCAGACGGTGCGCCCCTGCGCATCGCGTGCGGGGAGCTTTGCGTTGGGCACCAGCGGCAGCTTGGCAGCCTTCCAGCCCTCGAAGCCGCCCTCCAGCGCCTCGGCTTCGACATGGAGATGCCTGAGCCAAGCCGCAGTGCCCTGGGCGAGCTTCTGGCCGCGCAGGCAGACCACGACGGCCGACCGCCCGGCGAACTCTTCGCCCCAGTCGGCGGCCTCCTGATGGTTGCGCCGCACGGAGCCGGGAAGCAGCCGCGGATCAGCGGCAAAGTCTTCGTCGGTGCGAACGTCGATCAGGGCAGGGGTGTTCGCCGTGCCGATCAGCCGTGAAAGTTTGTCTGATGATATGGTTGTGAATAATGACATGGTTGCGCCCTCGTGAGAGATACGGGACGCGATACTTGGGCATGTCGCCTCGTGGGGAGATCGCAAAATCCCCATAAGCTGCCAAATAAGCGAACCGGCGCGGGCTGTCAATGCGCTCGCCGGCTCGCTGTCGGGCAATTCTAGATGATCAGAAACACTCCCGACGCCAGCAGGAGCACCAGCACGACCTTGCGGAACGCTGCCTCGTCGAGGCGGCCGAACAGTTTCAGGCCAAGCCAGGTGCCGGCGAGCAAAGCGGGCAGACCCACCAAAAACAATTTGATGGAGTCCGGCGTGATCGCGCCCTTGGCGCCGATCCACAGCGCACTCATCAGGAAGGTGGCGACGGCCACCGGCTGGAACACCGTGCGCTGCACGTCCTTGGGCCAGCCGCGCAGCCCGCACCAGATGGTGACGAGGATTCCGGCCAGTCCCGTGATGCCGCCGAGCACGCCGTTGAGGAAACCGGCGCCGGCATCGGTCGCGGCGCCGCCCGCCTTGACCGGCGCAATCGCGGGACGCAACAGCGCATAGAGGCTGTAGAGAACGAGAAACGCGCCGACGCCTGCGCGGACATGCGCCGGATTGGCCCAGGTCAGGATGTTGACGCCGACGGGGACGCCGAGCGCTGCGCCGAGCACGAACGGCCAGAGTTTGGTCCAGTCCAGGCTCATGCGCAGTTTCCAGACCGCGTAGCCCTGCACGATCAGGCCGAACGCGATGATCAGGGTGGCGGTCTGCAGGGGAGTGAGGATGTAGAGCCAGATCGAGGCTGCGACCAGCCCGAAGGCGAAGCCGGAGAGGCCCGCGACAAAAGCGCCGGCGAAGGTCGCGACAACAAACAGCGGAAGTTCGAGGGATAATCCATCCATGTGCTCGCTCCAAAGAAGGGCGAGCAGCGCTTGAATGGGACCACCATTTCATGGGGAGGCTGCGATGTCCCCGGCGTCAGGCTACGCCAGTGGCACTCGCGGCTGCAAGGGCTCTCATTGCGGTTCCCTAGCGTATCAGTTTCGCGGGGCGGATACCGGTGGTGGCGGCGCTATGCCTACGGCCTTCTTCGGCTTCAGCGTACCCATATAGAACGACAGCCCGGCTACCAGGAACAGAGCGACGAGATACACCGCATAGGCTTGCGGCGGCGTGATCGCCCAGCGCACAAGTCCCTTGATGCCGGTTGTCGGCTCAGAGTCGTTTGTCATGTGGTGGTTTTGCTTGAAACGGCGCGCGATGGGAAGGGCGAAATGCGGTTCGCCCGGCTCAAGACTGCGGCGTGACGCCTCGCGACCAATAGAGCGCCACCGGACCCAATAAAATACCCGCCGCCAGGACCGAGAACGCGGCCATCCATGCATTAGCGCTCGACGGCCCGCCGGCGAGGTCGAGCGCGACGCCGACGCCCCATGCGCCAAGCGCCGACAGGCTGAAGCCGACCGTCGAATGCGCGGCCAGGGTCGCGCCGCGATAATCCGGGTGCGCCGCCATTGACATGCCTGATGTCAGTGCGCCGGAGTCTGCCGGCACGGTGATCGCGTAGGCCAGCAGAAGGGGCAGCAGGAACCACGGCGATTTGTCGGCAAACACGCCGATCAGCAGCGCCACGATGGCGGAGGCGAACATCACGATGGTGATCGCGCGATGACGGCCGACCCGAAACGCGAATTCGTTGCCGAGAATGCTGGCGGGCATCGCGAGCAGGGAAAAGATCACGCTGACCACGATCGGCGTCAGAACGGAGGTCTCCGAATTCTTCATCGCGACGAAGGTCCAGAACGCCACCACCCAGGTCCGGATGCCGTAAAGCTCGAAGCAGTGCGCGCCATAGCCGAGCACGAACCCCATCGCTCTGGTGTTGCGGAACACCGGCGCGAAATCCAAAAGGCGCCCCTGCACAGGTTTGGGCGCGACCGGCCGCAACAACAGGCAGACCGCGAGCATCACGACCGGGCCGAGCGCCGTCACGAAGAATGCGCTACGCCAGCCAAGACTGTCCGCGACCAGCTGCGAAACCAGAAACGACAGGCCGACTCCGAAGGAGAAGCTGGAAGTGTAGAGCGTGATGGCGCGGGAGGAATCGCCCGGCGCGAGGCGGTCGGTCAGCGCCTTGAGGCCGGGCATATAGGCGCCCGCAAATCCGACGCCCGCGAGGGCGTTGAACAGCGCGCCCGACCACAGGCCCGTGGCAAACAGGCCGAACAGCAGCGTGCCGAGCGCGCTCAGCGCCGAGCCCGCGATCAGGATCTTGCGGGCATCGATGCGGTCGGTCAGCGTCGCCAGCACCGGCACGGCCAGCATGTAGCCGGCAGCACCCGAACCCGCCAGCAGGCCGGCCTGCGCGCCGCTCAGATGCCATTCCGGAATCAGGAAGGCGGCGAGAATCGACGGCACCACGACGTGCGGAAGCAGGCTGCCGAGCTGCCCCACACACATCGCGACGATGACGGATCGGCCCTCGAGCGAAATTCTGCTAACCTCCCGCGAATTGATAGCCTTTGGTTCTGATGGAATCAGAACCGAAGGCTATCAATCCCCATTTGACGCGTTTTCTTCACGCGAACCGGTAGCCACTTCGCTCGAAAACGCTTTAGGATGCGTAGCCGCACCCCGTCTTGCCTTGTTGCCTGGCATTTGCATCGGCGGCGCAACAGGCGTCAACCTCCGATAATGCAGGCCCGCCGCAGCAATTACCGCCATCTGGCGCAGCGGAGCGATTGCAGACGCCGGTCTCCGGCAGCACCAGTTCGACGCGCGCGGCGGCCTTATGGTCGCCGGCGATATCGGCGGCGATCGAGCGCACCTGCTCGTAGCCCGTAAGCATCAGGAAGGTCGGCGCGCGCCCGTAGGACTTCATGCCGGCGAAATAGAAGCCGGGTTCCGGTTGCGCCAGTTCGCGCGCACCGTGCGGCCGCACGGTGCCGCAGCTGTGCTCGTTCGGATCGATCAGCGGCGCCAGCGCGACCGGGCACTCGATCGCGGGATCGATCTGGATGCGGAGCTCGCGCACGAAATCCAGATCCGGCCGGAAGCCCGTCGCCACGACCAGTTCGTCGACCACGACCTGACGGCCGCAGCAGGCGGAGCCGGCGCCGACGGTGAGGCGAGGCCCGTTTGCGAGATGCGAAACGCGGAATTCGCTCTCGACCTGGATCCGGCCCGCCGCCACCAGCGAGGCGAAGGCCGCGCCAAGCGCGCCGCGGGCGGCGAGCTTGTCGTTCGCGCCGCCGCCGAAGGCCTTCGCTGGATCATTGCCGCGCAGCAGCCAGACCGGTTTGGTTTCCGGCACCTCGGTCGCGAGCGTTGCGAGATCGGTGAGCGTGCCGATCGCCGAGTGGCCGGCGCCGAGAACCGCGACGGTCTTGCCGGCATAGCGCGCGCGATCCCTGCCCAGTACATCAGGCATTCCGTACGCGATCCTGTCTGTTGCCTGCGCTTCGCCGATCGCGCGCAAGCCGTTGGCGCCCGCCGGGTTCGGCGAATGCCAGGTGCCGGAAGCGTCGATCACGGCGTCGGCCCGCACGCTCTTGGGACCCAGGCCGTTCTGATAGCGGATCTCGAACGGCGCGGATTCGCGGCCCCTGGTCTTGAGCTTGTCGAAGCCGACGCGGCTGATGTCGGTGACGCGGCTCGAAGTATAGATGTGACTCGCAAGCGCGGTCTTGGCCGCGAGCGGCTCGAGATAGCGCTCGACCAGTTCGGCGCCGGTCGGATATTGACCGGGCTCGGGAGAATTCCACCCGGTTGGCGCCAGCAGCCGCGCCGCGGCGCGGTCGATATTGTATTCCCACGGCGAGAACATCTGGACGTGGCCCCACTGCCGCATTGCGTGGCCGACCTGGCTGCCGGATTCCAGCACGATCGGCATCAGCCCGCGCTCCAGAACATGCGCAGCTGCGGCAAGACCAACCGGGCCGGCTCCGATGATCGCGACCGTCTTGGCTTCACTCATGTTGTTCTCCCATTAAACCGGAAATTTCGAAATAGATGCCGCAACAAACTATGCCGCGGTCTTGGTGTCCTTGCTTTCGCTGGTCTCGGTGCAGCATTCGGCGACCAGAAAATCCACCAGCCCCCGCATGACTTCGTAGTTGGCGTGGCAGATCAGCGTGGTTGCCTCGCGCACCTGCGTGACCAGCCCCACCACCACCAGCGCCTTGATGTGGTGGGAGAGGGTGGAGGGCGCGATCTTCAGCCTGTCCTGCAGGCGGCCGACCGGCATGCCGACAGCGCCCGCGCGAATGAGGGTGCGGTAAATCTTCAGCCGCGTGGGGTTGCCCAGGGCTTCGAGATGCGCGGCGGCGTCGTCGAGTTTCATGAGCGCAGAATTTCAGACGGCGGGAGCATTGTCAACGATATTTCTAGTATGATCGAAATAGCGGGATGCCCGGACGCGGAACGAAACTTGACAAGGCGCCTTATATCCATAAGTCTGGATATATGGAATCAGATGACGCCATTCTCGGCCTCGCGGCGCTGGCGCAGGCGACCCGGCTCGATGTGTTCAGGCTGCTGGTGCAGCACGAGCCGGAGGGGCTTGCGGCCGGCGATATCGCACGCGCGCTGGCGGTGCCGCAAAACACCATGTCGTCGCATCTTGGCGTGCTGTCGCGTGCCGGGCTGGTGACGGCGCAGCGGCACAGCCGCAGCATCGTCTACCGCGCCGATCTCGCCCGCTTTCGTGCCGTGATGCTGTTCATGCTGCGCGATTGCTGCGACGGACGCCCCGAAATCTGCGCGCCGCTGATCGAAGACCTCACGCCGTGCTGTTCGCCGAAGACGAGGAGGAAAGCTCATGTCTGATCGGGTCTACAACGTTCTCTTCCTTTGCACCGGAAATACCGCCCGCTCGATCCTGGCAGAGTCGATCCTGCGCAAGGACGACCGCCGCCACTTCCGCGCCTTCTCCGCCGGCAGCCAGCCGAAGGGCACGGTGAATCCCTTTGCGATCAAGGTTCTCAACAGCCTCGATTATCCCACCGACGATCTGCGCTCCAAGAGTTGGGAGGAGTTTGCCGGTCCCGGTGCGCCGGTGATGGATTTCGTTTTCACGGTTTGCGACAACGCCGCCGGCGAGGCTTGTCCAATATGGCCGGGCCAGCCGATGACCGCGCATTGGGGAATCGAGGACCCGGCCGCGGTCGAGGGTACCGACATCGAGAAGGAAGCAGCGTTCGTTGCCGCGTTCCGCTATCTCAAGAACCGCATCGACACATTTACAAGCCTGCCGTTGGCAAGCATCGACCGCCTGTCGCTCGGGACCAGGCTGCGCGATATCGGCAGGGGAGAGGGCGCCACCACGTTGCGCCCGGATGTGGCGTAACCGAAATGAACCTGTTCGAACGTTATCTGTCGCTGTGGGTGGCGCTGTGCATCGTTGCGGGCGTCGCGCTCGGGCATCTCTTGCCGGGTCTGTTCGCAACCATCGCCAGCGCCGAGGTCGCTCGGGTCAATCTGCCGGTGGCCGCGCTGGTCTGGTTGATGATCATTCCGATGCTGCTGAAGATCGACTTCGGCGCGCTCGGCCAGGTACGCGAGCACTGGCGCGGCGTCGGCGTCACGCTGTTCATCAACTGGGCGGTAAAGCCTTTCTCGATGGCGCTCCTGGGCTCGCTGTTCATCGGCCACCTGTTCGCGCCGTTGTTGCCGTCGGCGCAGATTCCATCCTATATCGCCGGGCTCATCCTGCTGGCGGCGGCGCCGTGCACGGCGATGGTGTTCGTGTGGTCGAACCTGTGCGAGGGCGAGCCGCATTACACCTTGAGCCAGGTCGCGCTTAACGACCTCATCATGGTGTTTGCGTTCGCGCCGTTGGTCGGCCTGCTGCTCGGCGTCGCCTCTATCACGGTGCCTTGGGCGACCCTGCTGATTTCGGTGCTGCTGTATATTGTGGTGCCCGTGATCGTCGCGCAGGCGTGGCGGCGTGCGCTGCTCGCCAGCGGGCCGGCGGCGCTGGCGCGGACCCAGCATGTGCTGCAGCCGGTGTCGCTGGTCGCGCTCCTGACCACGCTGGTTCTGCTGTTCGGTTTCCAGGGCGAACAAATCATCGCGCAGCCGCTGGTGATCGTGCTCCTGGCAGTGCCGATCGTGATCCAGGTCTATCTCAATGCCGGGCTGGCCTACTGGCTGAGCCGGCGTTTCGGCGTGGCCTGGTGCGTTGCCGCCCCTGCGGCCTTGATTGGCGCCAGTAACTTCTTCGAACTCGCGGTCGCCGCCGCCATCAGCCTGTTCGGCCTCAATTCCGGCGCGGCGCTGGCGACCGTGGTCGGCGTGCTGGTCGAGGTTCCCGTGATGCTCTCGGTGGTCTATCTGGTGAAGGCGTCGCGCGGCTGGTACGAGGCGGGTGCCGGAGCCGCCGAGGCGGTCAACAAGGAGGCACGGACATGACCGTCACGATCTATCACAATCCGGCCTGCGGCACCTCGCGCAACACGCTGGCGATGATCCGGCAGAGCGGCGAGCAGCCCGAGGTCATCGAGTACCTGAAGAATCCGCCGGATCGCGCCCGGCTGATCGAACTGATCAAGGCGATGGGAGTTCCAGTCCGGGCGCTGTTGCGCGAGAAGGGAACGCCCTACGCGGAACTCGGGCTCGCCGATCCCAAATGGAGCGACGACGAGCTGATCGATTTCATGCTGGCCCATCCGATCCTGATCAACCGGCCGATCGTGGTGACGCCGAAAGGCACAAGGCTGTGCCGGCCGTCGGAGGCGGTGCTCGATCTGCTCGACCATCCCGTCGGCTCGTTCGTGAAGGAGGACGGCGAAGTCGTCGCATCCGCGAAGCCGTAAGAGCTCGCCGGCCTTTCGTCCGCCGAATAGCGCTATCTCGCGATCTGAGGCGTCAGTCCCGCGGCTCCCGTCGCCTGCCGTTGATTCATATCAATGCGTGCAGCCTCGATCCTGATTCAAGTCTACGCAAAATGCGGGGATGAGGCGCGCAGCATGTACAAGCATATTTTGCTTCCGACCGATGGCTCGGATTTGTCGAAGGCTGCGGTGAAGCACGGCATCGAGCTGGCGAAAACCATCGGCGCCAGGGTGACTGCGCTGGTGGTATCGACGCCGCTGAACTCCCTCGTCGTCGATCCCAGCGTCGTTTCGAGCGCGCTGGATCAATACAAGGCGCTGGTCGCCGAGCAGACCGCGAAATATCTCGACAACGTACGCAACAACGCCTTGAAGGCCGGCGTCGAGTGCAGCGCGTTGTGCATCGAGCACGACAAGCCGTACGAGGCGATCGTCGACACCGCGAAGAAGCAAGGTTGCGATCTCGTGGTCATGGCGTCACACGGTCTGCGCGGCGTGTCGGCGATCCTCGGCAGCGAAACCCTGAAGGTGCTGACCCACACCTCTGTCCCGATCCTGGTCTATCGCTAGGTCATGGTCCGGCAGGCCCGCTACGCTTGCGCCGGCTCGCCGACCATCTCCGGCTGCCGCGCCAGCGAGACCGCCGGCGACAGCAGGATCACCAGCGCCTGCGCGCCGAAGATGATGGCGGCGAGATAGAGGCAGGCTTCCGCGCCGTAAAATCCGCCGACGATGGCGCCGAGCGCCGAGCCGAGCGGGCGCGCACCATAGCTCATGATATTGATCGCCGAGACCCGGCCGAGCAGGGAGGGCGGCGTCACCGATTGCCGCAGGGTGGTGGTAGAGATCACCCACAGGATCGGGCCGGCGCCGAGCAGGAAGAAGCTCAAGCCGGCAAGCCATGGCGAGGGAATGACCGTGGTCAGCGCCATCACGCCGGCGGCGATGAAGCCGGTAACCGGCCCCAATCCAATCACGGTGCCGAAGGCGAGGCGCCGCATCACGCGTGTTGCGAGCAGCGCGCCGGCCACCATGCCGGCGCCGTACATCCCGAGCGTGATGCCGACGCCGGTTGCCGACAGTCCGAGGCGGCGCACCGCATAGGGCACGAAAACCGCCAGCAGCAGGAACGAGGCGGTGTTGAAGATGAACTGCGTGATGAACACCGGCCGCAGCAGCGGATGATGCAGCACGAAGTTGGCGCCTTCCCGGATCTCCTGCAGCGGATGGCGCCGCGGGGCCGGCGCACGCACCGGCTCGTAGATGCCCGACAGCAGCACCACCGCGATCACCGACAGCGCCGCGGCGAAACCGAAGGCCGGCGCGGCGCCGAGCCAGCCCACCAGCACGCCGCCCAGCGCCGGGCCGCCGGCGAACGCGATGGTGCGCGCAAGCTCGATCCGCGCATTGGCCGCGGGCAACAGTTGTGGCGTCACCAGTGACGGCACCAATGCCGGCGCCGCGACGCTGTAGGCGACGGTGCCGCATACCGCGACGAAGCCGAGCACGGCAAGCAGGGGCAGCGACAGCAGGTCGAGCCAGATCAGCAGGAGGATTGCGAACAGCGCTGCCGCGCGCAATCCTTCCGCGCCCGCCATCAGCCAGCGCCGCGAGATACGGTCGGCGAAGAGGCCGGCGGGAATCGCAAACAGGATGAAGGGCAGCGTCAGGGCGGTCTGCAGCGCCCCGGTCCGGCCTTCGCCGACGCCGAGCAGCAGCACCGCGACGATCGGCGCGGCGGCCAGTGCGATCTGCTCGGCCGACTGCGCGGCGAGATTGGACCAGGCCAGCCGGTTGAAGGTCTTGGGCAGGTGGGGGGCGTGGTTGATCGCGATCATGGCGTGATTCCCTGGCAGCCGGTAGGCTTGCACTGTCCGGCTCAAGGGGCGGTGGGGACACCCGTTTCCCGACTGAGCTCCGGAGGAGGTGACCTAGATGCAGTTGCAAATGAGTTGCATTAAGACCGATTATCGGTCATCCTTCCGAAATGGACGCAAGATCACCCGCTTTGACGCCTGATTCCCTGCCCAATGACACGCCTGATGCCTCAGGTTGGCGTGCCGACGCCTCGGCCGGCGTCCAGCACAGCCTGCCCGAGGTCTATGGGACCATTTTGGTTCCCTTCCGCGGACACTGGGCCCGCAAGCTGCTGGCCTTCGCCGGTCCCGGTTATTTGGTCTCGGTCGGCTACATGGACCCCGGCAACTGGGCGACCGACCTCGCGGGCGGATCGAAGTTTGGCTACACGCTGCTGTCGGTCATCCTGCTCTCGAACCTGATGGCGATCCTGCTGCAGGCACTCGCCGCGCGGCTCGGCATCGTCACCGACCGCGATCTGGCGCAGGCCTGCCGCGCCACCTATTCGCGGCCGGTCAACTTCATGCTGTGGCTGGCCTGCGAGGCCGCGATCATCGCCTGCGATCTCGCCGAGGTGATCGGCACCGCGATCGCCCTGAAATTGCTGTTCGGCATTCCCCTGGTCGGCGGCGCGCTGATTGCAGCCCTCGACGCCTTCCTGCTGCTGCTTCTGATGAACAAGGGCTTTCGCTTCCTCGAAGCCTTCGTGATCGCGCTTCTGATCGTCATCGCGGTCTGCTTTGTGGTCCAGATCACGGCCGCCGCGCCGCCGGTCGCCGCGATGCTGCGCGGCTTCGCGCCGTCCACCGAGATCTTCACCAATCCCGAGATGCTCTACATCGCCATCGGCATCATCGGGGCGACCGTGATGCCGCATAATCTCTATCTGCACTCTTCGATCGTGCAGACCCGCGCCTATGAACGGTCAGACGAAGGCCGCCGCGACGCGATCAAATGGGCGACGACGGACTCCACCATCGCGCTGATGCTGGCCTTGTTCATCAATGCCGCTATCCTGGTGGTGGCGGCCGCGACCTTCCACAAGAGCGGGCACTCCGACGTCGCCGAAATCGGCCAGGCTTACGAATTGCTGTCGCCGCTGCTCGGTCTCGGCATCGCATCGACGCTGTTTGCAGTGGCGCTGCTCGCCTCCGGCCTCAACTCGACCGTGACGGCGACGCTGGCGGGCCAGATTGTGATGGAAGGTTTTCTGCACCTGCGGCTGCCAAGCTGGGCGCGGCGGCTGGTGACCCGCGGCATCGCCATCGTCCCGGTCATCATTGTCACCGCGCTCTATGGCGAGCGCGGCACCGGGCAGCTTCTGGTGTTCAGCCAGGTCGTGCTGTCGATGCAGCTGCCGTTCGCCGTCATTCCCCTGGTGCGGTTCGTCTCCGACCGGCGCAAGATGGGCAAATTTGCCATTCCCACGCCGGTCGCCGCGCTGGCGTGGGTCGTTGCCGGCATCATCGTCACCCTGAACCTCAAGCTGCTGTTCGAGACGTTCTTCGGGTGAGGGCTAACGCACCGCTGTCATCGTCCGGCTTGACCGGACGACCCAGTATTCCAGAGACGGTTGTGATTGATCGAGAGGCCGCAGCGTACTGGGTCACCCACCTGCGCGGGTGATGACAACCTACCTTGAGGCGGCGTCGCGGATCATCTCGGCATCGCTATTTCACCTCAATGCCCGCTTCCTTCGCGACCTTCTTCCAGGCCTCGATGTCGCGTGCGTTGATGTCGCGTTGCTGATCGCCTGATAGAAAACTGGCGGTGACGCCGAGCGCCAGCAGTTTTTGCGCGATCTCCGGATCGGCCAGCGCTTGCTTCAGCGCATCGGAAAGCTTGCGCGCGACCGGCTCGGCGAGGCCGGCGGGCGCGTACATCGCCCACGCGAGACTCCGTTCGAAGGCGATGCCCTGGTCCTTGTAGCTCGCGACCCCGGGCAGGCTCGGCGAACGTTCGCCGCAGGCCGCCAGCGCTTTCAGCTTGCCGCCCTGCACCAGGGGCGTTGCGGTCGCCATATCCAGCATCGCCAGCTTGATATGGCCGCCGAGCAGGTCGTTGGCGATCTTGGCGATGCCGTTGAACGGGACATGCTCGAGGCGGATGCCGGCCTGCTGCGACAGGATCTCGCCGCAGAACTGTCCGGTGGAGCCGACACCCCAGGTGCCGTACTGGATCGGCGTGCCGCTCTTCGCCATTTTGGTCAAGCCGGCGACGTCGCTGGCGGCAAAATCGTTGGTCGCTACCAGCAGTATCGACGACGTTCCGATCCGCCCGATCGTGGTAAAATCCTTGATCGGATCGTAGGGCAGGCTGGGATAGACCGCCGGCGCCAGCACGTGGGTGGTCATGCCGCCGATCGTGATGGTGTAACCGTCTCCAGCTGCGGCCGCGACCTGCTGCGTGCCGATGGTGCCGGCCGCACCGGTGCGGTTTTCGATGAAGATGGTCTGGCCGAGGCGCTTGCCCATCCCGTCGGCCAGCAAGCGGCCGATCACGTCGCCGCCGCCACCGGCCGCGTAGGGCAGCAGCATCCTGATCTTCCTGGACGGGTAATCTGCCGCATCCTCGGCATGTGCCGGCGCCATTGCCGATGCGAGCGCGAGCAATGAAAGCGTGATCGTGCGAAAATTCATTCTAACTCCTCTGTGTTGCCTGCTGCCTTGTTGTTCGAAACTGTTAGTGATCCTCGAACCGAAATCTGAATGCGTCGCCGTGGCTCACCACGCGGCCGGCGGTCGGCGCGGGGAAGTGGCCGGTGAGCAGGAAGCTCGGCGTATCTGCCAACTGCCGCAGCAGGCCAAGCCGCGTCGCCAGCGCCGCGGCGGGGTCGAAATCGGCGGCATTGGCCAGCCACGGCGCCGCGCACTGGATCGGATGATGGATCACATCGCCGGACATCACCGCATGATCCCCGCTGCCGCGCAGGTCGATCATCATGTTTCCGGCGGTGTGGCCCGGCGCCGGGACGAAGCGCAAGGTCGCGTCGCGATCGTCGAACAGGCAGTGGTCGGATCCGACCAACTCCGCCTGGCCCGCCGCCACGACGGGAAGCACGGAGTCCTCGAACGATCCGTGATTGATCGCGCGTTCCGGCTTGAGTTTGTGTTTCTGCTCCCAATGCTCGTATTCGATCGCACCCATGAGATAGCGCGCTCTCGGGAAAGTCGGGACCCAGCGCCCGTCGACCAGTTGGGTGTTCCAGCCGACATGATCGACATGCAGATGGGTGCACATCACGAAGTCGACGTCTTCCGGGCGCACGCCCAGCGCCCGCATGTTGGCGAGGTAGGGCTGGTTGAGCCGGTGCCAGACCGGGACCCGCGGCCGCTCCTTGTGGTTGCCGCAACAGGTGTCGACGATCGCGGTCCAGCCGGGCGTGCGCACGACATAGGAATGATGACTGAGGATGAAGCGGCCGGTGCCCGGCTCGATATAGCGTTGGTCGAGCCAGTCCCTGTTGGTCTCGATCACCTCGTCATCGGCATTGGCGAACAGCCATTTCTTGTCGAACGGCAGCCGGTCGATCTCGATTAGGCGATCGATCCGCATGCCGCCGATTTTCAGCTGCCGCATCGCGCTTCAGTTCCGCAATAACTCGCCGAACGGTACCCACCGCGTGCCGTCGAAGCGGATCAACTGCAGGCTCGTCATCGGCGTATATCGTTGCGCAGAGTTGCTGATGGCGGTGCCATTGATCAGCATCGGCAGGCGGACGTCCTTCATGCTGGTCGCTTGCTTCAGTACGTTGGCCCGCGTCAGGTCGTTGCCGGCGGCCTTCAGCACCGCGGTCAGTGTCTGCGCGATGGTGTAGCCATAGACGTTGAGCCAGTCGGCCTTGTTGGCATCCGGCATGTATTTGTTCATGAAGGCCTGCCATTCCCTGTAGCCGGGATCGTCTTTGAGATCCGGATTGGTGCTGTCCTTCAGGTACTGGCTCGAGATCACGCCGACCGAATTGTCGCGCCCGGCCGGTTCGAGCACGCCGCTGATCGAGGCGGAGACGTTCGAAATGATGGTGATCGGCTTCCAGCCGACCTCCGCCACCTTGCGGATGGCTTGCGCGGCGAACTTGGGCGTGGCTGCCACCAGCAGCACGTCGGCGCCGCTGTTCTTGAGCAGCAGGATCTGCGTGTCGATGGTGGGCGAGGTGGTCTCGTAGGGCGCCTTGGCGACCAGGAGATTGCCGCCGCTCGCCTCCAGCTTCTCCTCCAGCGCCTTCAGATAGTCTTTGCCGAGGTCGTCGTTCTGGTAGAGCACCCCGACCTTGGCGTTCGGACGGCTGGCCCGGATGTACTTCGCATAGGCAAAGGCCTCGTCGCGGTAGCTCGGCTGCCAGCCGACCGTCCACGGGAAATTCTTCGCATCGTCCCATTTGGCCGCGCCGGAGCCGAGGAACAGCTGCGGCACCTTGCGGTCGTTGAGATATTTGTGCACGGCGCTGTTGGTCGGCGTGCCGACCCCGCCGAAGATCAGCAAGACCTCGTCGCTTTCGACCAGCCGCCGGGTCTGCTCGACGGTTTTCGGCGGGCTGTAGGCATCGTCGGCGATGATCATTTCGATGCGACGCCCGTTGACGCCGCCGTCATCGTTGACCTTGCGAAAATAGGCCTCGGCCGATTTGGCGATCTGCGCATAGGCGGAGACGGGCCCGCTGAGCGGCGCCGTGGTTCCGATCTTGATTCGCTTGTCGTCGGCGCCGGGATCGTATTTCGCGGGATCGGCGGCCTGGGCCGGGATCGCGGCGAGCATCGGCAGCACGACGCACAGAGCGTGCAGGGGGTGTCTGAAAAAACGGGACATCGCTGGGTTCCTTCCTTGGGTCTCTCGCCTCGCCGGCCGCGGGTCGAACGCCCGCGTTCCGCTTTCGAACGGCCGTCCTGAAGCCTCCTGTGCCGCTGGCGGCAGGGGCAAACGAACGATCGTTCGTCTGTTGACTAGCGAACGATCGTTCGCTAGTCAATGCGGATGACCTCGAAGGCTTCCACCGCGGCCGACACCGCCGCGCTCTCGACCCGCGAGCGCATTCTGACCGAGGCGCTCGGCCTGTTTGCCGAGAGCGGCTATGGCGGCGCCTCGATGCGCGAACTGGCGCGCCGGGTCGGCATCCGCGAGAGCAGCTTCTACAATCACTTCCCGAGCAAGGCGGCGATCCTCGAAGCCATCGTCAGCGAGCACGGGCCGGCGAGTTCGGCGAGCCGCCTCGAGGCGCCGCGCTACCGCCAGCTGCGCCAGCAGCCGGCCGCGTTCTGCCGCCAGTTCGCACTCGATCTGGTCGAGCAGTGGTCGGACCCGCGCGAACACCAGTTCCAGAAGGTCATCACCGCCGAACGCAATCGGGTGCCCGGCATCCGCGCCAAATTCGCCGATCAGTTCTATTCGCGCGAGCAGCGGCTGATGACGGATTATTTCCGCGGTTTCGCGCTGGCCGGTCTGATCACGACGACGGATCCGCGCGAGGCGGGACGGCTGTTCGCAGCCGGCCTGATCTATATCCGCCTCGAACACTACGTGATGGGCGCCCAAGCCTCGCCCCGCGAGCGGGTAGTCGAGGCGATCGAGCATTTTCTCACATTCTTCCTGGCCATGATCGCGGCGAAGGACGCCGCCGTCGCTGCGAAGCCGGTCAGCACAAATGCAAAACCAACAAGAACCAAGGGAGAGAAGCGTGGCAAGGTTGCCCCTGATTGATCCGGAGACGACGACGGGCGATATCCGCGCCTCCTTCGACCGGATGCCGGTGAAGCTGAACATCTTTCGCATGATGGCCCACGCCGAAGCCAACATGATCCCGGCGATGCGGCTCGGCAATTCCATCCTGCATCGCCAGAAGCTCAGCGCCGCCAACCGCGAATTGCTGATCCTGCAGGTCGCGCAGCTCGAAGGCGGCGCCTATGAGTGGCGCCAGCACGTGCCGATCGCGCTCGGCGTCGGCGTCACGCAGCGCCAGGTCGATGGTCTCGAACGCGGCGACTATGGCGGCGAGGCTTTCAATGCGGCGGAACGCGCGCTGCTGGCTTTTTGCCGCGAGGTCACCCGGAACGTTCGCGTGGCGGAGCCGGTGTTTGCCGATATGCGCAAGCATTTCAGCGAGCAGGAAACCGTCGAGGCGATCGTCGCCATCGGATTCTACATGATGATGGCCCGCCTCACCGAAGCGACCGAGACCGATCTCGATTCCGCCGCCGGCATGCGCGTCTACGACGGCGGCAAGCCGCGGAGCAACTGAAGTGTCCGACGCACCATCGCCGACCGGCGCGAAGCCGGAACCCTATGTCCGTCCGCTGAGCGCGGAATCCTCGGGCAGCGCTCCCGGCAGGGGGCGGCTGAAGGGACGCCGCGTGCTGGTGGTCGGCGGGGGCCAGCGGACGTTCGATGCCGCGACCGACCCGATCGGCAACGGCCGGGCGATGAGCCTGTTGTTCGCGCGCGAGGGCGCTGAGGTCGCCGTCGCCGACCTCAATCTTTCTTCCGCCGAGGGCACCGTCGGCCGGATCAAGGCCGAGGGCGGCCGCGCCTTTGCGATTGCTGCCGATGTGACGCTCGAATCCGATGTCCGGCGCATGATCGATGAGGCGCAGCGGACCATGGGCGGCCTCGACGGCATGGTTTTGAACGTCGGGACCTTCGGCAAGACCGGGCTCGACGGCGTCAGCGCCGAGGAATGGAACAAGATCTACGACGTCAATGTGCGCGGGCCGATGCTGGCGTGCCGCGAAGCCCTGCCCAAATTCGAGAACGGCGGCTCGATCGTCTTCATCTCCTCGATCGCCGCACTGCGGGCCGGTTCGCAGATGCCGGTCTATGATTCCTCGAAGGCCGCCCTCGGTGGGCTGATGCGCAACATCGCCCATGTCGGCGCGCGGCGCGGAATCCGCGTCAATCTGGTCTATCCGGGTCTGGTCGACACGCCGAACGGACGCACGGCCGGCGCCGGGCGGCCCTCGCGCGGCAAGGGACATGTGCCGTTCGGCCGCCAGGCCACCGCGTGGGAAGTGGCCTATGCGGTGCTGTTTTTCATGTCGGAGGAAAGCGTCTACGTCACCGCGCAGACGCTCGCCGTCGACAGCGGCCTGAGCGGAATGTAACGGAGGCTTTTCATGAGCGCGTTGTTCGGCAAGGTCTGCCAGAACGGCTATGTCGTTCGCGACATCGGAGCGGCGATGAAATTCTGGACCGAGGTGATGCGCGTCGGGCCGTTCTTCTATATCCCCGAGGTCAAGACCGAATGGTTCCGCTACAAGGGCGCCGATTCAGCGGTCGAGATGAGCATCGCGCTGGCCAATTCCGGCGACCTGCAGATCGAACTGATCCAGCAGCGCAACGACGCGCCGTCGATGTATCTCGATCATCTGAAGCAGCACGGCGAAGGCCTGCAGCACATGTCCTATTGGACCAATGATTATCAGGCGCTCTACGATCGGGCGATCGCCGAAGGTTTCGTCGTCGGCCATGAGGGCCAGATCGGCGGCCCTAGGGGCCGGTTCGCCTATTTCGAGACATCTGGCCATGCCGGAACCGTGGTCGAGATCTCCGACATCAGCGGCGGCAAGGGCCGCTTCTTCGGCCACATCCGGAAAGCCGCCGAGAACTGGGACGGCAGCGACCCGGTGCGGGTGATCGGGAATTAGGCTGGGGCAGTGAAGAAGATGCGAATGGCGAGTAGCGAATGAAGGTTTCGCTATTCGCTACTCCCTATTCGCCATCTAGTCCTGCGGTTCGGACAGCACTTCGCCCGAAGCGTCGATGCGCAGCCAACCGGAGGGGGCGAGGCGCTGCTGCGGCAGGAAGCGGCCCTTGTAGTCCATCTTCTTCGAGCCTTCGATCCAGTAGCCGAGATAGACGTAGGGCAGGCCGAGCCTTCGGGCGCGGATGATGTGGTCGAGGATCATGTAGGTGCCGAGCGAGCGGCTTTCCTGTGACGGTTCGAAGAACGAATAAACCATCGACAGCCCATCGCTGAGCACGTCGGTCAGCGCCACCGCCACCAGTTCCTCGGCGCGGCCGGTAATGCCGGTATCGGCGCCGCGCTTGCGGTATTCGATGACACGGGTCTCGACGTGGCTGTCCTCCACCATCATCGCGTAATCGAGCACGGTCATGTCGGCCATGCCGCCATGGCGGTGCCGCGCGTCGAGATAGGCGCGAAACACCGAATATTGCTCCGAGGTCGGCACCGCATTGCGCTGCTCGCCCACGATGTCGGCGTTGCGGGCCATGATCTTGCGGAAATTGCGCGAGATGCGGAATTCGTTGGCGATGACGCGGACGGAAACGCAGGCGCGGCACTGGTCGCAGGCCGGCCGGTAGGCGATCGACTGGCTGCGCCGGAAGCCGCCATGGGTCAGGAGGTCGTTGAGGTCGCCGGCCTTGTCGCCGACCAGATGCGTGAACACCTTGCGTTCGTGCCGGCCCGGCAGATAGGGGCAGGGCGAGGGCGCGGTCAGGTAGAATTGCGGGGTGTCACGCGAGTGCTGGGTCACGTTTGGTCGTCAGGCCTCCGAACCATGGCGTTTCCAAGCGAATTGGGTACCGGTTCGCATGAAGAAAACGCCTCAAAAAACCACCAGAGCAGGTTCGGCCCCGATTCAGCAGGGCCGAACAGTTTCCAGCATCGCGCCACGGAGGCCGACGGTCAATCGGCTTGCCGGTTCAAAAAGTTCTTGCAGGCTGTGCCGTCTGGGTGCGGACCGAGCTGTTGATGACCACCGTTCCCAGCACGAAATCGTGCAGCAGCCGGCAGCGGCCGTTGAACAGGCCGACCAGCAGGATCAGCGGGGTCAGGAACGAGATCGACACCCAGAACAGCACCGCATGCATGGCGCCGAGCACGAAATAACCGGATGCCCCGTACCAGGTGCGCAGCTCCAGATCCATCACGCGCATGCCCAGGGTAGCCGAATGCGGTCCGCCTATCGAGGCGCCGTAATAGACCACCGCCCAGACCACGGTGGCCGGCCAGGCCAGCCAGAACAACGCCCAGCCCAACCCCAGCGTGATCAGGCCGAACACCGCGATGAAGAGGTAACCGAGGATCACCGGGACCGCGATCACGACGGCGTCGATCAGGAAGGCGAACACCCGCCGCGTCGGCACCCCGCGAAACAACTCCGGCTGCAGCACCGGATCGAACGCATGCGGCTGCACCCCACCGTCGTTGCGCCAGGCGCCGCCAGCGTTACCAGCGCCGCCAGCATTGCCTGCGCCGCCAGTGTTACCAGAATCGCCATAAGACATGGTCAGTCCTCCAGACCGTGCATTCCCGGGACAGGACATGGGAATGGCTGCTGATGGCTGCAAGGGACTTCCGTCATTCCGGGATGGTCCGAAGGACCAGACCCGGAATGACGATTACCTCTCCGCCTTCAGCTTCTCCGCCGCCTGCGGGGCGAAATAGGTCAAAATGCCGTCGGCGCCGGCGCGCTTGAAGCCGAGCAGGCTTTCCATCATCGCCCGTTCGCCGTCGATCCAGCCATTGCCGCTGGCGGCCGCGATCATCGCGTATTCGCCGGACACCTGGTAGACGAAGGTCGGCATCGCGAAGGTGTCTTTGACGCGCCGCACGATATCGAGATAGGGCATGCCCGGCTTCACCATCACCATGTCGGCGCCTTCGGCGATGTCGAGTTCGACCTCGCGCAGCGCCTCGTCGGAATTGGCGCTGTCCATCTGGTAGGTGCGCTTGTCGCCGGTCAGCGTCTTGGCCGAGCCGATGGCGTCGCGGAACGGGCCGTAGAAGGCGGAGGCATATTTCGCTGCATAGGACATGATCTGCACGTCGAGGAATCCGGCCTGGTCGAGGCCGTCGCGGATGGCGCCGACGCGGCCGTCCATCATGTCCGAGGGCGCGATGATGTCGCAGCCGGCTTCGGCCTGCACCAGCGCCTGCCGCACCAGCACCGCCACGGTCTCGTCGTTGAGGATCTTGCCGTCCTCGATCAGCCCGTCATGGCCGTGACTGGTGAAGGGATCGAGCGCTACGTCGCAGAGCACGCCGAGATCGGGAAATTCCTTCTTGATGGCGCGCACCGACTGGCAGACCAGATTGTCGGCATTGGTTGCCTCGGAGCCGTACTCGTCGCGTAGGGACGGCTCGGTATAGGGGAACAGCGCGATGCAGGGGATATTCAGCTTCATGGCGCGCTCGGCGTCGCGCACCGCCTGATCGACGGTGAGGCGGTCGACGCCGGGCATCGAGGCGACCGGGGTGCGCTTGTTGTGGCCGTCGACCACGAACAGCGGCCAGATCAGGTCGTCCGCGGTCAGCACGTTTTCCCGCACCAAGCGGCGCGCCCATTCGCTCTTGCGATTGCGGCGCGGGCGGATCACGAGATCGAGCGAGGGGGCGAGGGCGGTCTTTGGCCGCGGCGCGTCGCGCATTTCGATCGGACGGCCGAATTTGATCGCCATGGTATTGTCACTCCTGGGGCGGCAGACTGGAACGGTTCCAATTCTAGCATCTTGCATGGCAGGCGTCATTGGCATCTTGACCTGCCGCAAATCGTCCGCCGCACCGCCTGCCGGATTGATTTTGCCGCGCCGAGGGGCCAAGAGTCTTCCAATTAGGGGACCAGTCGACTGATGAAAGCGCATTTTGCAATCATGAACGGCACTCCGCATGTCTGAAACCCCGGCGCGCGACCAGTCGCGCGACAATGCGATGTCGGTGGCGGCGATCTCGTCGGAGCGAATCGAATCCGACGAGAATGCGTGGACCCGGCGGCTGGTGTTTTTCCTGCGCATCATGGCCGTGGTCTCGGTGGCCAAGGGCCTCTACCATTGGGCCCAGGTCACGGGCTTCATCGGCGGCGAGGAAGAGGCGTTCGAGAACCAGCCGATGGCCTGGCAGACCGCCACGGTTTATTTCGCCGTCATCGAACTCGTCGCCGCGGTCGGGCTGTGGCTGGCGACGCCGTGGGGTGCCGTGGTGTGGCTCACCACCGTGGTGTCGATGGCGGTGATCGAACTGATGTTTCCGGGAATCTATGGCGGCAGCCTCACGGTGGTGGGGCTGGAGGCCCTGATGCTGGCGGCCTATCTCGCGCTGGCGTGGATGGCGGCGCGCGAACGGCCGCCATAGGCGTTTCGAATTCGCACACGGGCAGGAATTGTTGTGCGCCTTCGCGATCGTTCTTGCCGAATTCGGCAAATCCACCTGCGGTCGCATCAAATTTTCCGGAACTTTTGCGGTAACTTTTCAGTCACCCTAACGCCGCGGTCACAGGTATTACGCAGGCGTTTCCAATTTGAACGATACTGTTCCCATATGCGACAGAGTGCGCCAACGAAGCGTGAACAGGGGCGCTCCACCGTTTATCGAAGGGTTGCGAAAAGTCCTTATGTGGCGGGCTTAATCCGCGATTCACTGTCTTAAATTCATGATCTCTTTATTGTCTTATTTAAGCGGATCTTCAAACCGCCCCCTTAAGTTGTGGCTATCAGGCGGAACAAAAGTTTCGTCGAATAAGTCGCTAAAAACGACAAGGGGAAGTGTCATGATCAAAGCCGTTGCAACGGCGGTGGAAACCGCTGACCGCGCTCCGGGACAAGCTCCGGTGCAGCCGCTCTACCTCGAAGCATTGACTTTGGTGGAGCGTCTGCATCGCCGTCTGCTCGACGTCATCAAGGATGAATTCGATCGCCGCGGCCGCGCCGACATCAATTCGGTGCAGGCGCTCCTGCTCTACAACATCGGCGACAAGGAGCTGACCGCGGGCGAACTGCGCACGCGCGGTTACTACCTCGGCTCCAACGTCTCCTACAATCTGAAGAAGCTGGTTGAACTCGGCTTCCTCGATCATCAGCGCAGCCGCGTCGATCGCCGCTCGGTCCGCATCCGCCTCACCGCGCAGGGCCAGGAAATCCGCAAGATCGTCGATGCGCTCTATCAGAAGCACGTCAAGACCGTGGAACAGGTCGGCGGCATCTCGAACGAGGAGTTCGCGACCCTGAACAAGTCGCTGCACCGGCTCGAGCGGTTCTGGACCGACCAGATTCTGTATCGTCTCTGACGCTTATTCGACTGCGAGATCAGGCCAAGCCGGCGTCGCAAAAGACCGGCGGCAACTAGGTTAGAGACTTCCCCAAGCGCATCGGTCCGGGCCTTCCGGACCGGTGCGTTTTGTTTTTTCGGGGGTTTTTGCCCCTCCGAGCAATGGAACTTTTGCACCTCGCCCGGCTTATCTCGTATCGGAGGACAAGCCATGCAGGTCGAGCGCGGATTGCAGGTGCTGAACGTCGAAGTGCTCGGCGACGCCTATTGCATCGCCGCGAACTATCTGCGCCGCACCGGCGCGATCGCCGACACGCTCGCCACCCATGAGCGGCTGCTCCAGATCATCGTACAGATGTTTGAGCGCGGCGAATTCAACCGGATTCGCCTCGCCAACAGGGCGATCGCGAAGTTCGAAGCCACCGAGCCTGTCTGATGGATAGCGAAGAGGATCCCATGGAAGCCGTCATCGATCGCATCATGATGACCTACGATCTCCTGATGATCCGCACCGCCGCGGCCAGCGCCGAAGCGCGCGCCAGGGTGACGGACTATCTCACCACGCTGATGGAAGCCGGCGAGAAGGATACGCATCGGCTGACGGTGTGCGGGCTGACCTATCTGCGCGAACTCGACGGATCGAGCGATCCGGTGAAGGCGGGATTTACGGGGCTGTGAGGCGTCCGACAGCTGTATGCGTTGCTGAGATCTCGCGGAAACGATACACCTCGGGACAACATCGCGCCGAGGAAACCCCATGCTCACCCTGCATCATCTCAACGACTCCCGCTCGCAGCGGATCCTGTGGCTGCTGGAGGAACTGGGCACGCCCTATGAGATGAAGCGCTATCAGCGCGATGCCGTCACGCGGCTGGCGCCGCCGGAGCTGACAAAAGTGCATCCGCTCGGCAAGTCGCCCGTGATCACCGACGGCGACATCACCATCGCGGAATCGGGCGCGATCGTCGATTACATCATTCGCAAATGGGAAGGGCGCGATGATGCCGGCGCCCGGCAGTGCCGAGTACGAAGCCTATAACGAGTGGCTGCACTATTCGGAAGGCTCGGCGATGCTGCCGCTGATGATGAACCTCTACGTCTCGGGCTGAAGGAGGCCGGCGCTCCCTTGCATCCGCGCATCGACAGCGAAATGGCAAACCATCTCGGCTATGTCGACGGCGCGCTGAAGGGCAGGGAATTCTTGTCGGGACGTCGCTGACCGGCGTCGATATCCAGATGAGCTTTGTCGCCGAGATGGCCAAGGTGTTCGACAAGCTCGGGCCCTATCCGAACCTCAGCGCCTGGCTGACGCGGATGCACGCGCGGCCGGCGTTCCAGCGCTCGGTCGAGAAGGGCGGGGCCTACCGGTTCGCGAAGTAATCCCGTCGTTCCGGCGAACGCCGGAACCCATACGCCGTGCCAGCGGGAAGGGGCGCCGTGGCAGACGGCTTTGCTCCAACGAGCTTTCGTGGTTATGGGCCCCGGCTCGAGGCCGGGGCGACGCCGGGGAGGTGTTTGGGCCGGCGTTTACGGGACGAGGACCGGCTGGAACCCGCCCAATCCCCACCATATCTTGCATAAATATCAGCCATGTACCGCAAGTGCTTGGCCGCCGCTGCCCGATATGGTATCCCGCCAGCGCCGCTTTCGATCGCCACACGTGACCGGCCGCACCTCGCCTAACAGGTTGCGGCGGTGGAGATATTTCGCCGATGAGCTCTTCCTCTTCCAGCTCCAAGACCGCTTCCGCGCCCGACTCGTTCTTCACTGCGACCCTTGAGCAGGCCGATCCCGAAATCGCCGCCGCGATCCGCGGCGAACTCGGCCGCCAGCGCCATGAGATCGAGCTGATCGCATCCGAAAACATCGTCAGCCGCGCGGTGCTGGAAGCCCAGGGCTCGGTGATGACCAACAAATATGCCGAGGGTTATCCGGGCGCGCGTTATTACGGCGGCTGCGAATGGGTCGACGTCGCCGAGACACTGGCGATCGAGCGGGCCAAGAAGCTGTTCGGCGCTGGCTTTGCCAACGTCCAACCCAATTCAGGCAGCCAGATGAACCAGGCGGTGTTCCTGGCGCTGCTGCAGCCCGGCGATACCTTCATGGGCCTCGACCTCGCGGCCGGCGGCCATCTCACCCACGGCTCGCCCGTCAACATGTCCGGCAAGTGGTTCAAGGCCTCGCACTACACGGTGCGGCGCGAGGATCAGATCATCGACATGGATGCCGTCGCCAGGCAGGCCGAGCAGGTCAAGCCGAAGCTGATCATCGCCGGCGGTTCCGCCTATTCGCGCGCCTGGGACTTCAAGCGATTCCGCGAGATCGCCGACAGTATCGGCGCCTATTTCATGGTGGACATGGCGCATTTCGCCGGCCTCGTCGCCGGCGGTGCGCACGCTTCGCCGGTGCCGCATGCGCATGTCACGACCACCACCACGCACAAATCGCTGCGTGGCCCGCGCGGCGGCCTGATCCTGTGGAACGACGAGGCGCTGACCAAGAAGCTGAATTCGGCGATCTTCCCGGGCATGCAGGGCGGCCCGCTGATGCATGTCATTTGCGGCGAAAGCGGTAGCGTTCGCCGAAGCTTTGCGCCCGGACTTCAAGATCTACGCGAAGAACGTGGTCGAAAAACGCCAAGGCGCTGGCGGAAGCGATGCGTGCCCAGGGCTTCGATATCGTCTCCGGCGGCACCGACAACCATCTGATGCTGGTCGACCTCCGGCCGAAGGGCCTCAAGGGCAATGTCTCGGAGAAGGCATTGGTGCGCGCCGCCATCACCTGCAACAAGAACGGCATCCCGTTCGACCCCGAGACCCCGTTCGTCACGTCGGGTCTTCGTCTGGGGACCCCGGCGGCGACCACGCGCGGCTTCGGCGTCGCCGAGTTCAAGCAGGTCGCCCCTCATGATTGCCGAAGTGCTCAACGCGCTGGCGCAGTCGCCGGACGGCAAGGCGCCGATGGTGGAAGCCGCGATCAAGGAACGGGTCAAGGCACTCACCGACCGCTTCCCGATCTATCAGTAAGGTCACTTTCCGGATGCGATGCCCCAGCTGCAACAGTCTCGATACGCAGGTGAAGGACTCGCGTCCGACCGAGGATTCCGCCGTGATCCGGCGGCGCCGGGTGTGCGTCGCCTGCAATTTCCGCTTCACCACTTTCGAGCGGGTGCAGCTGCGCGAACTCACGGTCATCAAGCGCAACGGCCGCCGGGTGCCGTTCGACCGCGACAAGCTGGTGCGCTCGCTGCAGATCAGTTTGCGCAAGCGCCCGGTCGATCCTGAACGGGTCGAGAAGATGGTTTCGGCGATCGTGCGCGAACTCGAAAGCGGCGGCGAGGCGGAGATTTCGTCGGAGGCGATCGGCGAGATCGTGATGGAGCATCTGCGCCAGCTCGACGACGTCGCCTATGTCCGCTTCGCCTCGGTCTATCGCAATTTCCGCGAAGCCAAGGACTTTGAAACCGTGCTCGGCGAGCTCTCCGGCGATGACGAAGCGCGGCTCGCCCCGTTGCGCAAATGATCTTCCGTATTCTGGAAGACCAGTACGCCCAGAAAGCCCGGGAATCCAAGGCTGCCGACCAGCGCTTCATGGCGCTGGCGCTGGCGCTGGGCCGGCGCGGGCAGGGCCGGGTCTGGCCCAACCCGGCCGTCGGCGCGGTCGTGGTAAAGGACGGGATCATCGTCGGCCGCGGCTGGACTCAGGCCGGCGGCCGTCCCCATGCCGAACCCGAGGCGCTCGGGCGCGCCGGCGAGGCCGCCCGCGGCGCCACCCTTTATGTGACGCTGGAGCCGTGTTCGCATTTCGGCAAGTCGCCGCCCTGCGCCGACGCGGTGATCGCTGCCGGCATCGCCCGGGTGGTGTCGGCGATCGAGGATCCCAATCCCGAAGTGGCCGGGCAGGGCCATGCCAAGCTGCGCGCCGCCGGAATCACCGTCGATATCGGGCCAGGGACGGCGGAGGCGGCGCGCGATCATGCCGGGCATTTTCCGCCGCGTCCGCAACAAGCGCCCGCATGTGATCCTGAAACTTGCGGTATCGCCGGACGACAAGATTGCCGCTGCCGGCCACAAGCCCGTCGCCGTCACGGGCGAGGCCGCCAAAGCGCGGGTGCACCTGCTGCGTGCGCAGTGCGACGCCATCCTGGTCGGGATCGGCACCGTGCAGGCGGACGATCCGCTGTTGACCTGCCGCCTGCCGGGCATGGAATCCCGTTCGCCGGTGCGGGTGGTGCTGGATCGGAGCTTGCGGATTTCCGGCACCAGCAAATTGATTCATTCCGCGCGGGAGACGCCGCTGTGGGTGATGACGTCGAGCCTCGCCGAAGCGCCCGCCGCCATGAAGCTCGGTGCCGCCGGTGCGCAGGTGATGCGGGTGCCCACCACGACCGCGCCGCTGCCGGGCCTCGATCTCGCAGCCGTGCTGCAGGCGCTGGCCGAGAAGGGCATCACGCGGCTCCTGGTGGAGGGTGGCGCGAAGGTGGCGTCATCCTTTGTCGCGGCCAACCTCGTCGACGAAGTCTGGCTGCTGCGCGGCGCCAATCCGGTCGGCGCCGATGGCGTCCCCGCGCTGGACGCATTGCCGCTCTCGGCCATCACGCAGTCGCCCGCGTTCAAACTCCGTGCTAGCGAAACGCTGCAAGACGACACTCTTACAGTTTACGAGCGCGCTTAATGTTTACCGGCATAGTCACCGATCGGCGAAATCGTCAGCCTGACGCCGACGGCGCAGGGGCAATTGCATCGCCTGCGCATCGCCTGCCGCTACGACCGGTCAACCATCGCCGACGGCGCCTCGATCGCCTGCAATGGCGTCTGCCTGACGGTCGTCGGCTCCGGCGTGGAGCAGGGCAAGACCTGGTTCGAAGTCGACACCGCCGCCGAAACGCTGCGCATGACCACCGCGAAGCACTGGGTGGCGGGAACCAGACTCAACCTGGAGCGCGCGCTGAAGATCGGCGACGAGCTCGGCGGCCATATCGTCGCCGGCCATGCCGACGGCGTCGCCACCATCGTCAAGCGTGACGACCTGCCCGACATGGCGCGGTTCGAGCTCTCCACCGTGCGCGAACTGGCGCGCTTCATCGCGGTAAAGGGCTCGGTGACGCTGGATGGCGTGTCGCTGACGGTGAATACCGTCAATGACGCGGTGTTCTCGGTGCTGATCATTCCGCACACGCTCGCTGTCACGACGCTGCAAGGCTGGCGCGCCGGCAGCGAGGTCAATCTCGAGGTCGACCTGATGGCGCGCTACGCCGCGCGGCTGTCGGAAATGAAGTAGACGCGGCCCTTGGCTTTGCCGGTGACCGCGCCTAAAAACGCCCCACCAACCCCTCATGGTGAGGAGGCGCTAGCGCCGTCTCGAACCATGAGGCCCGGAAATTTCCTCATCCTTCGAGACGCGGCCGAGCGGCCGCTCCTCAGGGTGAGGGCACCGACCGAAACGGAAAGATTCAATGGCAGACGCGCGGCGCGCACCCCTGAAGGACCAGACCGACATCTCCGGCGCACGGGCGCTGATCGTCGAGGCGCGTTTCTATGACGACATCCAGGACGCGCTGCTGGAAGGCGCGGTCGCCGAGTTGAAAGCCGCCGGGGTCAGCCACGATGTCATCACGGTGCCCGGCGCGCTGGAAGTTCCAGCCGCGATCGCAATCGCGCTCGATGCCGCCGAGAACAACGGCAAGCCCTATGATGCGGCGATTGCGCTCGGCTGCGTGGTGCGCGGCGACACCATCCATTTCGAAATCGTCTCGATCGAATCCTCGCGGGCGCTGATGAACCTCGCGGTGAACAGAAAGTTCCCGCTCGGCAACGGCATCATCACCGTCAACACCGACGCGCAGGCCTGGGCGCGGGCGCGCTCCGGCGAACTCAACAAGGGCGGCGACGCCGCGCGCGCGGCATTGGCGATGCTGCGGATCAAGCGCCGTCTGGCCAGGGCCTGATCATGGCGGACAGCAAGAACAAGAGCCCGGACAAGAAGGCCAACCGGCGCGGCGCGGCGCGGCTCGCCGCCGTGCAGGCGCTCTACCAGATGGATATCGGCGGCGCCGGGATCAACGACATCTTCGCCGAGTTCGAGAGCCACTGGCTCGGCAACGAGGTCGAGGGCGATACCTATCTGCCGGCCGAAGCCGCCTTCTTCAAGGACGTTGTCGCCGGCGTGGTGCGCGACCAGGCCAAGCTCGATCCCCTGATCGACGAGGCGCTGTCGAAGGGCTGGCCGCTGAAGCGGATCGACGCCATCTTGCGCGCGGTGTTGCGCGCCGGCGCCTATGAACTCGAGCATCGCAAGGACGTGCCCGGCCGCGTTGTGTGTGTCGGAATATGTCGATGTCGCGCATGCCTTCGTCGAGGCCGAGGAGACCGGCATGGTGAATGCGGTGCTCGACCAGATCGCCCGCCAGTTTCGCGCCGACGAGTTCGCGCGGGGGTAGCTGGAATGGGCGCCAGCCGCACGTTCAGCTGTCATCATCCGCGAAAGCGGATGATCCGGTACGCCGCGGCGGTCGTATTTGATCACTTGCGCCGCGGCGTACTGGATCGTCCGGCCAAGCCGGGCGACGACAGTCGTGGTTTGGAGCGCGCATTATGACCGGTCCCAAACAGTCTCCATCCGGCGAGGACGCGCTGATCGCGCGCTATTTTCAACCTCTCGCGACCGACCCCGGCGCGTTCGGCCTGATCGATGACGCCGCGATCCTGAAGCCATCGGCTGACGACCTCGTGCTGAAGACGGACGCGATCGTCGAGGGCGTGCATTTTTTCCCCGATGACCCACCGGACACAGTCGCGCGCAAGGCGCTGCGGGTGAACCTGTCCGATCTCGCCTCCAAGGGCGCAGTTCCCGCCGGCTTCCTGCTGACGTTGGCCCTGCGCAGCGCGGACGATGCCTGGCTGGCGCCGTTTGCGCGCGGGCTTGGCGAGGATGCGGCCCGATACGGCTGTCCGTTGCTGGGCGGCGATACGGTTTCCACACCCGGTCCCAAGATGATCTCGATCGCGGCGTTCGGGCGGGTGCCGCCGGGCAGGATGGTCCATCGCAGCGGCGCCAAGCCGGGCGACCGGATCGTGGTGAGCGGGACGATCGGCGACGCCGCGCTCGGCCTCGATATCCTGAAAGGCGGCGCGGTCGCCAAGGCACTCGCCGGCGACGCCGCGGCAAGAGATGCTGGTCGGCCGTTACCGCGTGCCGCAGCCGCGCAACGCCCTGGCGCAGGCGGTTCGCGACCATGCCTCTGCGGCGATGGACGTGTCCGACGGCCTGGCGGGAGACCTCGCCAAGCTGTGCGCGGCTTCAGCGGTGTCCGCCGTGATCGATGCGCCGGGTATTCCGCTGTCGGCACCGGCAGCGGCCTTGCTGGCGCGCGGCACGGTCGGCATTGGAACCATCGTGGCCGGCGGCGACGATTACGAGATTCTGTGCGCAATCCCGGAGAATCGCGTCGAGGCATTTGCCGCAGCCGCCGGGCAGGCCGGGGTGGCCGTGGCCTCGATCGGCACGGTCATCGCCGGGCCGTCAGCCCCGAAATTCCTGGACGCGCAGGGCAGGGAGATCGCGCTAAAGCACCTGTCCTACAGCCATTTCTAGAATTCCGGGAAAAAGCGCCGGCCGGGACGCAAATACCTGCCGAAATCGACCGTTTATGCCCTTCGCAGCGTTGCGCAGCGGATGCGATTTTGGCATGGTCCCGCCGATTTAAGGCCGCCCTTCTGGGCAGGGCAGGCCTTCTTTTTATGCGTCCGCCGCTCCCGCGGTGAGGCGTGGGGTTGACCAAAATCTGAGGCAAATTCAATGACAGCATTATGGGCGATCGTGCTCTGCGGGGCGCTTTCCATTCTCTACGCCATCTGGGCGACGGCATCGGTGATGAAGTCGGATGCCGGCAATCCGCGAATGCAGGAAATCGCGGCCGCAGTGCGCGAAGGCGCAGGCCTATCTGAAGCGCCAGTACATGACGATCGGCATGGTCGGTATCGTGATCTTCGCGCTTCTGGCCTACTTCCTCGGCATGCTGGTCGCGGTCGGCTTCCTGGTCGGCGCGGTGCTGTCGGGTGCGGCCGGCTTCATCGGCATGAACGTCTCGGTTCGCGCCAACGTGCGCACCGCACAGGCCGCGACGATCTCGCTGGCCGGCGGACTTGAACTCGCCTTCAAGGCTGGCGCGATCACCGGCATGCTGGTCGCGGGTCTGGCGCTGCTCGGCGTCACCATCTATTTCGCCTATCTCACGCACTTCCTGGGGCTTGGCGCCAACAGCCGCACCGTGGTCGACGCGCTGGTCGCGCTCGGCTTCGGCGCTTCCCTGATCTCGATCTTCGCCCGTCTCGGCGGCGGCATCTTCACCAAGGGTGCTGACGTCGGCGGCGATCTCGTCGGCAAGGTCGAAGCCGGTATTCCCGAAGACGATCCGCGCAACCCGGCCACCATCGCCGACAACGTCGGCGACAACGTCGGCGATTGCGCCGGCATGGCCGCCGACCTGTTCGAGACCTATGCGGTGACCGCGGTCGCCACCATGGTGCTGGCCGCGATCTTCTTCGCGACCTCGCCGCTCTTGGTGAACATGATGACGCTGCCGCTCGCGATCGGCGGCGTCTGCATCATCACCTCGATCGCCGGCACCTTCTTCGTCAAGCTCGGCGCCAGCCAGTCCATCATGGGCGCGCTGTACAAGGGCCTGATCGCCACCGGCGTGCTCTCTCTGGTCGGCGTTGCCGCCGTAATCCACTGGCTGATCGGTTTCGGTCCGCTGGCCGGCGTGAAGTACACCGGCATGGCGCTGTTCGAGTGCGGCGTCGTCGGTCTCGCCGTCACTGGTCTGATCATCTGGATCACCGAATACTACACCGGCACCGACTTCCGCCCGGTGAAGTCGATCGCGGCCTCCTCGGTCACCGGTCACGGCACCAACGTGATCCAGGGTCTCGCGATCTCGATGGAATCCACCGCGCTGCCCGCGATGGTCATCATCGCCGGCATCCTCGTCACCTACAGCCTTGCCGGCCTGTTCGGCATCGCGATTGCCACCACCACCATGCTGGCGCTGGCCGGCATGATCGTGGCGCTCGACGCCTTCGGCCCGGTCACCGACAATGCCGGCGGCATTGCCGAAATGGCCGGCCTGCCCAAGGAAGTCCGCAAGGCCACCGACGCGCTCGACGCCGTCGGCAACACCACCAAGGCGGTCACCAAGGGCTACGCGATCGGCTCCGCCGGTCTCGGTGCGCTGGTGCTGTTCGCGGCCTACAATGAAGACCTCAAATTCTTCATCGGCAACGCCGCGAAGTTTCCGTACTTCCAGGGCGTGGTGCCTGACTTCTCGCTGAATAACCCCTACGTCGTGGTGGGCCTGTTGTTCGGCGGCCTGCTGCCGTATCTGTTCGGCGCGATGGGCATGACCGCGGTCGGCCGTGCGGCCGGCGCGATCGTCGAGGAAGTGCGGCGCCAGTTCCGCGAAAAGCCCGGCATCATGCAGGGCACCGACAAGCCGGACTACGGCAGGGCGGTGGACCTCCTGACCAAGGCCGCGATCAAGGAAATGATCATCCCGTCGCTGCTGCCGGTGCTGTCGCCGATCTTCGTCTACTTCGCGATCTACGCCATCGCCGGCGGCGGTGCGGCCGGCAAGTCGGCGGCGTTCTCCGCCGTCGGCGCGATGCTGCTCGGCGTCATCGTCACCGGCCTGTTCGTCGCGATCTCGATGACCTCGGGCGGCGGCGCCTGGGACAACGCCAAGAAGTACATCGAGGACGGCCACTACGGCGGCAAGGGCTCCGACGCCCACAAGGCCGCGGTGACCGGCGATACCGTCGGCGATCCCTACAAGGATACGGCGGGCCCGGCGGTGAACCCGATGATCAAGATCACCAACATCGTGGCGCTGTTGCTGCTGGCGATCCTGGCGCACTAAGCGTTCGACATGGCCGAAAAAGAAACCCCGCGGTGCGAGCCGCGGGGTTTTTTCGTTGCCAGGCCTAGGGATGGATTGCTTCGTCGCTAGCGACCCTCGCGATGACGGCGAGGTTCACTTCACCTCCATCTGCAGTCCTTCCTTCTGGATGATGCTGGCGAACTTCGCGGTCTCCGCCTGGATGAAATCGGTATACTGCTGCGGGGTGCCGTAATCGGTCGTTGCGCCGATCTTGGCGATGTTGGTCTTGATGTCCTCGCGCTCCAGGAACACCTTGATCTCCTTGTTGAGGGCGTCGACGACTGGGGCCGGCGCGCTCTTCGGCAGGAAGATGCCGAACCACGACGAGACGTCGAATTTGGCCAGTTCCGGCCCGGCTTCGCGCACGGTCGGAATGTTCGGCGCCAGCGCGCTCCGCTCCGGCGTGGTCACCGCCAGCGCATTGAGCTTGCCTTCCTGAACCTGCGGCAGCGTCGGATAGAGATTGTCCGACAGGATCTGGATATCGCCGCCGAGGGCGGCCTGCAGCGCCGGGCCGGCGCCGCGGAACGGCACGTGCACCACCTTCAGGCCGGTGAGCTGCAGCAGCCAGGCCATGGTGAGGTGAGGGCTCTGCCCGACGCCCGACGAGCCGTAGGTGAGCTTGTCCGGATTGGCCTTGATGTAGGCGATCATCTCGGGGATCGACTTGATCGGAACCGACGGGTGCGCCGAGATGATGTTGGGAATCCGGATCAGGTTGGAAACCGGCTGCAACTGGTCCGGCTTGTAGGTCATATTCTTGAAGATGCTGTAGGCGATGGCATTGGGGCCGGGATTGCCGACCAGAATGACGTGCCCGTCGCCCTTGCTGCGCACGACTTCCGACGTGCCGATGGTGCCGCCGCCGCCGGACCGGTTCTCCACGATCGCGGACTGGCCCCATGCGGTCTGCAGATGCGCCGCCAGCAATCGCCCCATCACGTCGGTAGTGCCGCCCGGTGCGGCCGGCACGATCAGGCGGACCGTCTCGGTCGGCCGCCAGTCGGCACCCAGGCTCGTGCGCGGCAGGATGGCCGAGGTGGACAGCGCGGCGGCTCCGGTCAGAACGTGGCGGCGAGAAATCAGTCTGGTCACATGTCGCTCCCTGCTTGGATTGTTGTTTGCAGGGAACCTGTAGGGAATGGCCGTTGGGTCGACAAGCGACGGCTGGGCGCAGCTGGGCCCGAAGCCATGCATCCCGATTGGTCAGGGCCGCACGGCTCAGCCCTTGTTGCTCGAGGCGCGCTAGTTGAAGCTGAGCAGCTTGAACAGCGGCGTCAGGTAGCTGAGTTCCTGGCCTGAAGTGGGCGTGGTGCGGCTGACGAAGTCGAAGATCTTGCCGTCCTGCAGCCCGTAATTGGCAAGCCGCCGCACCTGGCGATTCTTGTCGAAATAGACCGCAATCACGCGCTGGTCGATGACCTGCTGGTTCATGAACGCGACCTTGCGTTCGGAACGCTGCGAAATGTAGTAGAACACCTCGCCATTCAGGGTTGCGACCGTGGAGGGCGTGCCCATCACGATCAGCACCTGGTCCTGGCTGGCGCCGATCGGAATCTGCTCGAGCGCGCCCGGCGGCAGGATATAGCCCTTCTGGAACTGCTCGCCGGTGCAGGCGCCGAGCACGGCGCACACCACGCCGATGGCTGCAATGGCGCGCAGGCGGCTCCAGCGCGCTGCGAGGCCGCGCGGTGAGGTCACGCGGGAGGAGGCTGTCTGGCTCAATTCGGTCATTCCGGAACTGGTCCCGTCCCCTTGCATCGCGCGAGGCGTTGACGTACCGGGCAGCACGCTGGATTGCAACAAGCGCGGGCTCCCACTACGGAAACCTTGGGGGCTCGCCCGCGGAACCCACAATGCTTTGGCCGTTCAATCACTTCAGGAAACCCCGGATGCCCTCGCGCGGCACCATTGAGGTCATCTATGGCATGATCGTGACGCAAGCGCGAGAACCCTTGTTTTATCGGGACTTGGCCGTCCCGGACACGGTTAATGGCCGTTTCGATCTCCTGCTGCTGCATTTGTGGATGGTATTGCGGCGGATGCGGTCGATGCAGGGTGGGGCGGACCTGTCGCAGGCGCTGTTCGATCGCTTCTGCGACGATATGGACGCCAATTTGCGCGAAATGGGGGTCGGCGACCTCACCGTCCCGAAGCGGATGCAGGCCTTCGGGGAGGCGTTTTACGGCCGGTCGGCGGCCTACGACCTCGCTTTGACCGCCGGCCGGGAGCCGCTGGCGCAGGCGCTGTGCAAGAATATCCTGAACGGCGAACATATCGACGAGGCCCGGCAGCTCGCGGTCTATGCCGAGGCGGCCACCGCCGCGCTCGAACGGCTGGACGAGGCGGCCGTGCTGGGCGGATCGTGGAAGTTCCCTTCGCCAGCTCCCGCGGGCGCTTAAGCCATGAGCAGAATGACCGACATGACAGACAGAGCCGATCCCTGGCGCGTTCCCGTCGCCGTGGCGCAGATCCCGGAGACCGGATTGCATCGCGACATCGAAGCCGACAAGGCCGTCCGCGAGGCCATTGCCGAGATGGGTGGCTTGCGCGAAGTTCTCTCCGCAAGTGCTTCGCTCGATGTGGCCCCGAAGAGCGGCGGCCGTTTTCAGGTCACCGGGCGCGTCCGGGCGCGGGTCGGGCAGACCTGTGTGGTGACGCTCGATCCGATCGAGAACGACATCGACGAAGCGATCGATCTGATCTTTGCGCCGCCGGAGCAGGTCCCGCAATTGTCCGATCTGGTCGATGACGCCGCCGAGAGCGGCGAGGAAATCCCGGACCCGCCGGAGCCGATCGAGAACGGCGTGATCGATCTCGGCCGGCTCGCCACCGACGCGCTGTTCCTCGCGGTCGATCCCTATCCGCGCAAGCCGGACGCGGTGTTCGAGCCGCCTGACGTGCCCGACGATCCCGAGGATCATCCGTTTGCCGCGCTGAAGGCGCTCAAGATCGACAAGAAACCGCCCGGTGCGAAGAAGCCGGGAAAACGCTGAGGCAGGGCCAGACGGACGCCAAAGCGCGGCCGAATCGGTCTCAAGCTCGCATTCCGGTGGAAATGGATACCGCACCGATGCAGGAATCGTACGTAAGGTGTTGAATTGTATGGAATTGTCGATTTTGGTCGATTCTATTCGAATTGGGTTCGTAAATCAAAAGGCGGCGGTCAAGAGGTTGTGTCAGGCAGGGGACACGGTATTGTCCCGGCCCGGCCGGGGCGCGCGTAGCGCTTCGCCGATCGCCGCCATTCGTGGCGATTTCCAGTCTGCGGCCGAGCGCTAAGTGGCCGCGGCACAAGATCAGGTTTCCGGGACGTTCATGCCGAAAAAGGTTCGAATCGCGCTTGACGCCATGGGTGGCGATGTCGGCGCATCGGTTGTCATTCCCGGCGCCGCGATTTCGCTGACCCGACACCCCGACACCGAATTCCTGCTGTTCGGCGATCGCGCGCTGATCGAACCGGAGCTCGCAAAGCATCCGGCGATGAAGGCGGTTTCGCGCGTCATCCACACCGACGTCGCCGTCAGCATGCATGACAAGCCGAGCGTGGCCCTGCGCCGCGGCCGCAAGGTCTCGTCGATGTGGCTGGCGATCGACGCCGTCAAGAAGGGCGAGGCCGACGTCGCGATCTCCGCCGGCAACACCGGCGCGCTGGCGGCGATGGCCCGGTTCTGTCTGCGCATGCTGCCCGGCATCGACCGGCCGGCGCTGGCGGCGATCTGGCCGACCGCGCGCGGCGATTCGGTGGTGCTCGACCTCGGCGCCACCATCGGCGGCGATGCGCATCATCTGGTGGCGCTGGCGGTGATGGGCAGCGCCATGGCGAGCGTGCTGTTCGACCTCGAACGGCCGACCGTCGGCCTGCTCAATATCGGGGTCGAGGAAATCAAGGGCCGCGAGGAAATCCGCGAGGCCGCCGAATTGCTGCGCGGGATGAACCTGCCCCAGCTCGAATATATCGGCTTCGTGGAGGGCGACGGCATCGGCCGGGGGGCGGCCGACGTCATCGTCGCCGAGGGCTTCAGCGGCAATATCGCGCTGAAGGCCGCCGAAGGCACCGCCCGGCAGATCACTGATTTCCTGCGCGCCGCCATGGCGCGCACGTGGCGCTCCAAAATCGGCTATCTGTTCGCCCGGGCCGCCTTCAAGGCGCTGCGCGACAAGCTCGACCCCAACAAGGCCAATGGCAGCGTGGTGCTCGGATTGAACGGCATCGTCGTCAAGAGCCACGGCGGAACCGACGCCGAAGGCTTTGCCTATGCGGTCGATGTTGGCTATGAGATGGTCCGCTACGATCTCCTCAACAAGATCAATCAAATGCTCAATCGTGACGGCAGCGCGCTGGCCCAGGCGCAGACCGCGCAGGAGGCTGTCTCGTGACTGCATTACGTTCGGTCGTGCTCGGTTGCGGTTCTTACTTGCCGCAGCAGATCCTGACCAATGCCGAACTGGCTGCGCGGATCGATACCTCGGACGAGTGGATCGTGCAGCGCACCGGCATCCGGCAACGCCACATCGCCGCCGAAGGCGAGTTCACCTCGCACCTTGCGGTCCACGCCGCGCGCGCGGCGCTGGCCCATGCCGGGATCGACGCCCAGTCGATCGATCTGATCGTGCTGGCGACCTCGACGCCGGACAATACCTTTCCGGCCACCGCGGTCGCCGTACAGAACGAGCTCGGCATCCACCATGGCGCGGCGTTCGACTTGCAGGCGGTCTGCTCGGGTTTTATCTTCGCGCTGGCGACCGCCGACAATTTCCTGCGCTGCGGCACCTACAAGCGCGCGCTGGTGATCGGCGCCGAGACGTTTTCGCGGATCCTCGACTGGAGCGACCGCGGCACCTGCGTGCTGTTCGGCGACGGCGCCGGCGCCGTGGTGCTGGAAGCGCAGCCACAGCCGGGCACATCCCTGGACCGCGGCCTGTTGACCACGCATCTGCGTTCCGACGGCCGGCACAAGTCGAAGCTCTACGTCGATGGCGGTCCGGGCTCGACCCGCACGGTGGGCTATCTCCGGATGGAGGGCCGCGAAGTGTTCAAGCACGCGGTCGGCATGATCACCGACGTGATCTACGATGCATTCAAGGCCACCGGCACCACGGCCGCCGATATCGACTGGTTCGTGCCGCACCAGGCCAACAAGCGAATCATCGACGCTTCGGCGCACAAGCTGCATATTGCGCCGGAGAAAGTGGTGCTGACGGTCGATCTGCACGGCAACACCTCGGCGGCGTCGATCCCGCTGGCGCTGGCGGTCGCGGTCAAGGACGGGCGTGTCAAGAAGGGCGATCTGGTGCTGCTGGAGGCCATGGGCGGCGGCTTCACCTGGGGCTCGGCGCTGCTGCGCTGGTAACCGCCGCCTTAAGAAATCCGCGCATATTGTTGTTCTCTTTCATGCTTCTGCATGATGAGGGCTGTTGACCGTTGCGTGTTAACCTCTTAATTTCAAACATATTGTTCGCCGAGAGTGCGGGGGCAGGCGATGACCGGAACCGGAAAAACAGTCACACGTGTGGATCTGTGCGAGGCCGTCTACCAGAAGGTGGGCTTGTCGCGCACGGAGTCGTCGGCCTTTGTCGAACTGGTCCTGAAAGAGATCACCGACTGCCTGGAGAAGGGCGAGACGGTAAAGCTGTCATCGTTCGGCTCGTTCATGGTGCGCAAGAAGGGCCAGCGTATCGGCCGCAATCCCAAGACCGGCACCGAGGTGCCGATTTCTCCGCGTCGCGTGATGGTGTTCAAGCCGTCGGCCATTCTGAAGCAGCGGATCAACGGCCAGCACACCGGCAACGGCGACGGCAACAAGGCCGAGTAGTCCTTTTATCGGACCACCCAACAAGGAGCGGGCATTTGGACAAGGCGCCGGATGCGTTCCGAACCATCAGCGAGGTCGCCGACGACCTCGACATTCCCCAGCACGTGCTGAGGTTCTGGGAGACGCGGTTCACCCAGATCAAGCCGATGAAGCGCAGCGGCGGCCGGCGCTATTATCGCCCCGACGACGTCGACCTGCTGCGCGGCATCCGCCGGCTGCTGTACGGCGAGGGCTACACCATCCGCGGCGTGCAGCGGATCCTCAAGGAGCACGGCATCGGCTCGGTGCAGCGCCTGGCCGACGCCAATAACGCGGCCTCGTTCGGCGCGATCGAGGAGGCGGTCGGCCGCAGCCTCTCGGAAGGGGACGAGCAGGCCACGCCCGGCGTCGACCTCGATGACGACGACTACGAGAACGCCGACGGCATCGATTTCCGTTTGCTCGACACCGACGAGGACGGCATCGCCGCGCTGGACGCCGGTCCCATCCCCGGCGTCGCCGGTCCGCGCCCGCTCGACATCGCCCGCCTGCAGAACGTGCTGGCCGACCTGATCGCCTGCCGGGAACTGCTGGATTCGGCGATGAAGGACGGCTGACCGCCGGTATCCGGGGAACCGGCGTTCGCGCCGCTCCGAGAGCGTGATCGCGCCCTCAGCCGCCTTGCGCGCGGGCCTGATCGAAGCTAATGGAACGGCATCGGAGCGTGGCGCAGCCCGGTTAGCGCACTAGTCTGGGAGACTAGGGGTCGGAGGTTCAAATCCTCTCGCTCCGACCATTTTACCCCCTACATCTCAAGTGCCTGGCAAACCAAGGCGTCGGCATCGGCGCTTCATTTGCAGCATCTTGCGGGCAGCCCCCCTCAATCCGCCTCGAACGCCAGACTGTAATCCACCTTCAGCGCCGTATCCCGCTCGTCCTTCTTCAGCACGCAGTTGCCGACCACGAGCAAATCGAGTGCGTTGCTCATGAAGCAGCGGAGGGCGTCTTCGGGCGAGCAGACGATCGGTTCGCCGCGGACGTTGAAGGAGGCGTTGACCAAGATCGGGCAGTGGTCTTGGCCTTGGAGGCGCTCAGCAGCTGGTGAAAGCGCGGATTAGTATCGCGGTGCACGGTCTGGATGCGCGCCGAATAATGGACAGGCACGGCCTGTAACGCGTTGGCGTCACGGCGTACCGGCAACACTTGAAGAAAACCCGCCGGATGGGCCGGCGGGTTCTCGCTGCTTCGCTTGCGGCGTAGGGATCAATTGCAGATCACAATGCGTCGAATGCGCCAGTGTTTTTTGATCTTCACCTTCCGACGAACCACATAGCATCCGCCTTCGTCGTAGTAATAACTGCTGTAGCCGTAAGGATAGCCGTCGTAATAATAGGCGCCGTAGCCGAAGGGATAGCCGCCATAAAACACGCCGCCTCCATGGCGGTGGTGTCTGCCGCCACCCCAATGGTGCGGTGGTCCGCCACCGCCGCCCCCCGGGAACCCGCCAACTTTGCTGCCGATGAAAGCTCCACCACCTCCGCCGGGCGGTCCGCCGCCGCCGCCCCCTGGGCCCCCGCCAACTTTGCCGCCGACGAAACCACCACCTCCACCGGGACCTCCGCCGCCTGCGAAACCACCTCCACCGCCGCCGACAGCACCACCGCCTCCGCCGCCGCCGGCGATGCCACCTCCGCCCCCGCCCTTACTTTGCGCAGATGCCCCTGTCGGAGAAACGAGGGCTACTGCCGCAACGGTCAGCAGCGCCATGATCGCTTTATGCAGCATGATCTTTCTCCTGGCTCGAGAACGGATTTAATCGCCAATACCAGTATTCGTTCCAGGCTGGCGCGGTTTGATCGAAGTCAAGCAGCGATGCGACGCCAATTTGCAGAAATTCTGCAAGCGAATGCCGCCGTCCGGATTCGATCAATCGGCCTCGAACGCCACGCTGTAATCGATCTTCAGCGCCGGATCTTGCGCTTCCTTCTGCAGCACGCAGTTGCCGACCACGAGCAAATCGAGTTCGTTGCCCATGAAGCAGCGGAAGGCGTCCTCGGGCGTGCACACGATCGGCTCGCCGCGAACGTTGAAGGAGGTGTTCACCAGGATCGGGCAGCCGGTCCTGGCCTTGAAGGCGCTTAGCAGCTGGTGGAACAGCGGATTGGTGTCGCGGTGCACGGTCTGGATCCGCGCGGAATAATCGACATGCGTCACCGCCGGGATTTCCGAACGCGACACGTTGAGCTTGTCGATGCCGAACAGCGCCTGTTCCTCCGGCGTCATCCGGCGATGTTTTTCCTGTCTGACGTCGGCGACGACAAGCATGTAGGGGCTGTCGGATCTAAGATCGAACCAGTCCGAGACGTCCTCGCGCAGCACGGCCGGGGCGAAGGGCCGAAAACTCTCGCGGTACTTCACTTTCAGATTGAGCGTCTTCTGCATCGCGGGCGAGCGCGCATCGCCGAGGATCGAACGCGCGCCGAGCGAGCGGGGCCCGAATTCCATCCGGCCCTGAAACCAGCCGACGGCCTGTTGCGCGGCCAGCGCCTGCGCGGTGGCTTCCAGCATTGCGGCCTCATCGAGCACCGAGAATTTGGCGCCCGCGGCCGTCAACCGCCGCTCGATCTCGGCTTGTGAGTAGTGGGGGCCGAGATACGAGCCGGCCATGCCGTCGGCGCCGTTGGTCTTGCGTGGCTGGTCCTTGAAGATGTGATGGGCCGCGAGCGCCGAGCCGACCGCGCCGCCGGCGTCGCCCGCCGCCGGCTGAATCCAGATATTTTCAAAATGGCCGTCGCGCAGCACCTTGCCGTTGGCGACGCAGTTCAGCGCCACGCCGCCGGCAAGGCACAGGTTTTTCGAACCGGTCTGTTTGGCGAGGCTGCGGGTCAGCCGCAGCACCGCCTCGTCCAGCACCGCCTGGATCGAGGCCGCGACATCCATGTGGAACGGCGTCAGCAACTGGTCGGGGCTGCGCACCGGCTGACCGAACAGCTTCGCGAAGCGGTCGTTGGTCATGGTGAAGCCGGTGCAATAGTCGAAATACGACATGTCGAGCCGGAACGAGCCGTCCGGCTTGAGGTCGATCAGATGGTCGAGAATGAGCTGGGCGTATTTCGGCTCGCCATAGGGCGCGAGCCCCATCACCTTGTATTCGCCGGAGTTGACCTTGAAGCCGGTGTAATAGGTGGCGGCCGAATAGAGCAGGCCGAGCGAATGTGGAAAGTGGATCTCCTGGAAGATTTCGAGGCGGCTGCCGTTGCCCATCGCCGCCGAGGTGGTCGCCCATTCGCCGACGCCGTCCATGGTCAGCACCGCCGCGCTCTCGAACGGCGAGGGGAAGAAGGCCGACGCCGCGTGGCTCAGATGATGTTCGCAGAACAGCAGCCGGCCGGTGTCGAAATCAGGTGAAAACTGCTTCAGTTCGTCGCGCAGCAGGCTCTTCTGGAACAGCTTTTCCTTCAGCCACAGCGGGATCGACATCTTGAACGAGCGAAACCCGCGCGGCGCCAGCGCGATATAGGTCTCCAGCAGCCGCTCGAATTTGAGGAACGGCTTGTCGTAGAACACGACGTGGTCGAGGCCGTCGGAGGTGATGCCGGCTTCTTCCAGACAATAGGCGATGGCGTTGTGCGGAAACGACGGGTCGTGCTTGCGGCGGGTGAAACGCTCCTCCTGGGCCGCAGCGACGATGCGGCCGTCCTCGATCAGCGCCGCCGCGCTGTCGTGATAGAAAGCGGAAATGCCGAGAATGCGCATCATGTGGCCTAGAACATATCCAGTTGGGTGGCTTCATCCTTCGAGACGGCGCTTCGCGCCTCCTCAGGATGAGGTCTTGTCAGGATGAGGTCTTGGACCCTCATGGTGAGGAGCGCGGCAACGCCGCGCGTCTCGAACCACGAGGCCATGGGAAACGAGGTCGTGATTTCACTCAAGCGCAGTACGATCTAGAACAGCGTGTAGATGAACGGCGCGATCGCGGAGCCCTTGGTCAGGACCACGAGGCCGCCGAACACCACCATCATGATCAGGATCGGCAGCAGCCAGAATTTCTTTCGCACGCGCATGAAGCGCCAGAGTTCAGCCAGGAATTCCATTCTCTGTCCCTTATCGTCATTGCCAGCGACAAACGCGAAGCGTTTGCGTCAGGGAGCGAAGCGACGAAGCAATCCAGCTTTGCTGTGGCCGTGGATTGCTTCGCTGCGCTCGCAATGACGGTCGTTTGCTGGTCGCTCTTTCGCCCATGCTCTAGAATTGATCTTTCATCGTCTCGGGCGCCGGCCCCGGGGGCTGCCGCACGATCCAGTAGCTTGCCGCGTCCGGCTGCCGCTTGAGCCGCAACAGATCCTTGCCCAGCGCGCGCATCACGAGGCCGGTCGGCAGCACGGTGCCATAGAACAGCAGGGCCATGATCACGGGGTTGACCACGCCGTGCAGCAGCAGGCCGAATTTCAGCCAGAGCCGGTTGAGCGGATTGAGGATGCCGGGGCGGAGCAGGGCGGCGGCCAGAAACAGCGCGGCGACGCCGCCCGTCCATGGCCATATCCGCCCCACATGCCAGGCGTTCAGCAGGGACACGGCCGCGAACGCCGCCGCCATCACCAGTCCGAACGAACGGTCGGAGCCGGCCACGATCTTTTCCTCGCGGGAAAAGACCTCGTGGGTTGATTGTCCGATCTTTGATTTGGGGGTGCCGTCAGTCATTCCTGTGCTTCATCCATACAAGATTGGCGGGATCGGGGATCGCCCATTCTTCCGCTCCGGGAGCTTTTATGCTTTGCAGTCCATTCCGGAAAGCCGGAAAAGCGTCCGTCCCGATGTGAGTTTGAGGGGTAATGTCCGAAAATCTGGCTTCCCGGTCGCTTTTGGGCGGGTTATCCGCCTGGCTGAGCCTGCGGCGGGCCCTCGCTTACACCGGCATGTTCTTCTATTGCCTGGTGCTGTTTCTGGCGTTCGATTTCGCTTGGTCGAGCCTGACCCGGGGCGAGGAAAGGGCCCGGGCGGCCCGGATCGCCAATCCGGTCTACGACCACGGCTTTGCGGCTGATTTCGACGGCTACGACGTCTGGGGCGAATTGCGCTACCGGCTCGTCACCAACAGCCTCGGCTTCAAGGACGCGTCGATTCGAAAGGTGCCGCTGAAGCCGGCGTCGCGCCGCGTACTGCTGATCGGCGATTCCTTTGTCGAAGGCATCGGCATGAATTTCGAGGACTCCTTCGCCGGCCTGCTGCAACAGGCCGGGCAGCAGCGCAGCGAGAAGGTCGAGTTTCTCAACGCCGGCGTCGCGTCCTACTCGCCTGTCATCTACTACAAGAAGATCAAATACCTGCTCGATATCGGACTGCAGTTCGACGAGGTCGTGGTGTTTTCCGACACCTCCGACGTGACGGACGAGGCGAATTCCTATTTCTGCATCGACGACGATCCCAAATACCGCGCGCATTGTACTTCGGCGGAAGGCTCCGCCCAGCCGGTGGCGGCCTCGCCGGCAGCGCCCTTGCCGGAAGTCGCGGCGGCGCCCAAGAAGAGCGACTTCTTCATCGATCGTTTCGTGATCACCAACCGGGTGCGCATTTCCATCAAGCGGTCGATCCAGTCCTGGCTCGGCAACCGCAGGCGGGCCATCAATAACGACCACGCCCGCATCGGCTGGACCATTCCGGGGCTGGACGTGGCCAGGGATTACAAGCTGCTCGGCGTCGAGGGCGGCATCCAGCGTTCCCGGCAGAACATGCGGGCGTTGTCCGATCTGCTCGCCGCCAGAAACATTCCGTTGACCGTCGTCGTCTACCCCTGGGCGCAGCAACTGGCGCAGGGCGACCGCAACAGCCCGCAGATTTCGCTGTGGCGCGAGTTCTGCGAGGGCCGCTGCAAGGCCTTCATCAACCTGTTTCCGGTCTTCTTCGCCGCAGCTGAGGCCGACAAGGACTGGTACGAGCACCTTTTCATCCTCGGCGACGATCATTTCTCGGTGGAAGGCAACCGGATGATGTTTCGGGAGCTGGCGAGACACCTGCTTTGATTGGCGTTACATAAATCGGGAAGTCAAAAGAAGGCCGTCGAACCAGGCGGCGCGAAAGGGAGAGACATGAAGGATTTTGCCGGAAAGATTGCCGTCATCACCGGAGGCGGCACGGGCATGGGCCGCGAACTGGCGCGCCAGCTGGTTGCCGAGGGCTGCAACGTCGCGATGTGCGACGTCTCCGCCGACGCGATGGCGGAAACCAAACGGCTGTGCGAGGTCGAGAAGCTGCCGCAGGGCCTGCGCGTCACCACCCATATCGCCGACGTCTCGATAGAGGACCAGCTCAAGCGTTTCCGCGACGAAATCGCCGAGCAGCAGGCGACCGACAAGATCCACCTTCTGTTCAACAACGCCGGCATCGGCGGCGGCGGCAGCATGTTCACCAACACGCGGGAGCAGTGGGAAAAAACCTTCAACATCTGCTGGGGCGGCGTCTATCTCGGCGTCCGCACCTTCCTGCCGATGCTGATGAAGGCCGACGAGGCTCACATCGTCAATACTTCCAGCGTCAACGGCTTCTGGGCCTCGGTTGGATTGGGAGTCTCGCACACCGCCTACAGTGCGGCGAAATTCGCGGTGAAGGGCTTTACCGAAGCGCTGATGAACGACCTCAAGCTGAACGCGCCGCATATCAAATGCTCGGTCGTGATGCCCGGCCATATCGGCACCTCGATCGTCTCCAACTCCCGCAAGATCCAGAGCGGCACCGAGTCCGAATTGCTGAGCCCGAACGAACTGCTGTCGGCGCGGCAGCGCCTCAAGGGCATGGGCATGGACACCGCCATGATGTCGGACGACGACATCCAGAAGATCGCGCTCGATCGCGCCCGCAGTTTCCGCGACGAGGCGCCGACCACGGCGGCGCAGGCCGCGAAGATCATCCTCGATGGCGTCAAGGCCGAGCGCTGGCGCATCCTGGTCGGCGACGACGCCCAAAAGCTCGACGAGCGGGTGCGGCAGACGCCGGAGCAGGCCTACACGCCGGAGTTCTACCAGAGCTTCGTCGCCGAGGTCGGCTGGCGGCTCGGATGATGAAATCAGGCGCGCGCAACGCGCGCGCGTGTGCCGGGCCGGTAGGCGAGGCGGCTGTGCCCTGAGCAGTACGGCAAACCGTCGAGCGGCATGTTGCCGCAAAAACAAAAATCCTCGGCACCGGGCGTGCTGATCGGCCAGCGGCAACGTTGCTCGCTGAGTTCGAACAGCGAACAGCGGCGCTCGCTGACGATCGGCGCCTCGTCGGCAGGTGGCTGGCCGTCGTAGTACGCTTGCAGGATCTGAAGCTGTAGCCTGGGGACGGATTTCGCGGAGCGCTCGCCGCCGGCTTTTCTCGGCCGCTGTTCGGCGTTGCCGGCGCCACCGGTCAAACCGAGGCGGGTGAGTTTGCCGATCACGGCGTTGCGGCTGACGCCGATGTGGACGGCGATCTCGCGGCAGGAAAGGCCGGCTTCAAAATGTTTCTTCAGCAGTTCGACGCGTTCGGCGGTCCAGGTCGGGATAGTCGCGAACATAGTGGCGGCCCCATATTTGGTGAACCGCCGCGCTCCAAAGCTTCCCGTCAGCGAAATCTTCCCCTCAGGACGGCTTTCCATTGTCGCGGATCGCAAGCAGCCCGTCCTTGATAGCGAGCCGAATGCCTTCCTCGATCAGGGTCTTCGCAACGCCGGGAACGCTGGTGCCGTGGGTGCCCTGTCTCACCAGCCTTTCAAGATAGGTGATGGTCGAAAGCGCCAACGTGACTGGAACGCGGTCGGTTTCGGCTTTCTCTGTAGCCATAGGGAACGCTAACTTTTAATCGGTGTACTGAAAAGTATCTATTTAGACTCTATTAAGTTTTGGAGTCGGGAGTCAATGCGCGGGCCTTTTGACTACCTATCGCCTTGTAAAATCGTTGAAAACCAGAGGCTTGCCGGATCAAGCTGAACCGGCGCCTCCGTCACGACCGCCGGGCTTCACCCGTGCACGACGTTCTTGGCGATCATGCAGTGAATACCCTTGGAGCCGTTCACCGTCTGGGTCACGCGCAAATCGGCGGCGAGGCTGCAGAGGGTGTAGGCGTCCTCGCGCGACAGATTGCGCTTTTCCCCGAGCAGCACGATCATGTCGCGCAAGGCCCGCACCACGCATTGATCGAGGTCGGGATCCATCGCCATCGTCATGTAATGATCCGGCGTCTCGGCGCGGGGATAGTCGAGCCGCAGGTCCTTGCGCAGCGTCAGCCTGAAGCGGCCCTGCAACGCGGTCTCGATCGCGGTGACGCAGACCTCGCCGTCGCCCTGCACGCCATGGCCGTCGCCGCAGGAAAACAGCGCGCCCGGCACGAACACCGGCAGATAGAGCTTGGCGCCCGGCACCAGTTCCTTGTTGTCGAGATTGCCGCCCATCGCGCGCGGGATCAGCGAGGTGATGCGGCCCCAGGCCGGCGGCGGCGCCACGCCCATTACCCCGAAGAACGGTCTTAGCGGCAGGTCGAGGCCCCAGGGCAGCCGCCCGACCATGCGCTTGCGGTCGAGCGGGATGTTGAGCAGCCGGGTTTCATGGAAGTCGTCGGGCAGGGTGCCGGCCAGCGGCCGGATCAAATTGTAGCCCCAGTCCTGCCGCAGCTGCACATCGAGAATATCGACCTCCAGCACGTCGCCGGGTTCGGCGCCCGCGACCGCGACCGGTCCGGTCAGGATATGACCGGGCACCATCCGCTCGTTGTTGGCATGCACGGCGTCGAGTTCGGGCGGAACGTGAAATTTGCTGCGGTCGGGCACCACGTCCGGGCCGCCGCTGATGGTGTCGATGGTCACTTCATCGCCGCTGGCGATGGTGAGCACGGGCTTCAGTTTTGCTTCGAAGAAGCCCCAGTGGCAGGTCTCGGGACTGGAATGCAGATGATGATGCGTCATGACGGGGGCCTCGTTCCGGACTATTTGTCATTGCCGGGCATAGTAGTCTGCTTGCGCAGACTACGTAAACTTGCCTGCGTTCCCGGCAATCCATCTTCGTTTGAAGAATGCGTATTACGAAGTTAGATGGATACGCGGGTCAAGCCCGCGTATGACACTGAGTACGAGGTTCGGCCTGGCATCCATCGGATAGAGAATTCGCATTGTTTTTTCTGCTCTCCAAGACCGTCGGCATCATGCTGCTGCCGACCAATTTCCTGATCGGCATCGGTCTGGCAGGCATGGCCCTGCTGGCCACGCGATTTGCCTCCGCCGGACGCAGGCTCCTGATTGTTTCGGTCGCATTGCTGGCGATCTGCGGATTTTCGCCGCTGGGGTATATGCTGCTTTATCCGCTGGAGCAGCGATTTCCGGCATGGGATGCCTCGCGCGGCGCGCCCGACGGCATCGTCGTGCTCGGCGGGTCGATCTACGCGGATGTTTCGACCGCGCATGGCGTCGTCGTCGTCGGTGGCGCCGCGGACCGCATCATCGCGTCGGCGGCGCTGGCCCATCGCTATCCCAACAGCCGCATCCTGTTTACCGGCGGCAGCGGGCATCTGATCTCGAACGATGCCAGGGAAGCCGATTACGCCGCTTCGCTGTTCGAAAGCCTCGGCATCTCCAGAGAACGCCTGATCATGGAGCGGCGCTCGCGCAACACCCAAGAGAACGCCGAATTCTCCAGGGCGATTGCCGCGCCGAAAGACGGCGAGCGGTGGTTGCTGGTCACATCCGCCTTCCATATGCCGCGCTCCATCGGGCTGTTTCGAAAGGCCGGATTTGCCGTGGAGGCTTATCCGGTCGATTGGCGGGTCGGCGGCCGCGGGGATGTGGTGCGGTTCTCGGCGCTGTCGCTGGACGGGCTCGACCGTGTCAACGTCGGTGTCCGCGAATGGCTGGGGCTCGCCGCCTACTGGCTCACCGGCAAGATCGATGCGTTGTTGCCGGGGCCGGGCGGCCCTGTCGCAACATCGAAACAATCGGGCTAGGATCGCCGCAGCAGGCGCGCAAGCCCGGCCCGCCGATTTGGGAGTTTATGCGATGCAACAGCAGACGCCGCCGGAACAGTTCGATTTGGCCGGCATGGTGGCCGATCTGAACAGCCTGCTCAGGCTCAAGACCACCGTGATCGGCATGAAGATGTTCGCAACCGTCGAAGAGATGGCGGCGATTCCGAAGATCCGGCGTCCATCAGCCGTGCACACCACCGACCAGATTGTCAGCATGGCCTCGCGGCTGGGCTGGACCGTCGGCATCACCGGCGACGACCTCGTCGGCGCGCAGTGCCGCGCCGTGATCGGGCTGGCGCCGCAGGACGAGCAGTGGCTGGAGGGGCAAGCTTACGTCGGCGTCTGGCATGGCACGGCCGAGGACGCGCGCAAGCGCCAGGAAGCGCTCGATGTCGTCGCGTTCGGAAAATTCCAGGCGCTGGCCGTGAGCCCGCTGTCTAGCGGCCGGCTCAACCCGCCGGACATTTGCCTGGTCTACGCCACGCCCGGCCAGATGATCATCCTGATCAACGGCCTGCAATATACCGGCTACAAGAAGTTCGAATGGGGCGTGGTCGGCGAGACCGCCTGCGCCGATTCATGGGGCCGCGCGCTCAAGACCGGCGAGCCCAGCCTGTCGCTGCCGTGCTTTGCCGAACGGCGCTATGGTGGCGTGCCGGATGAGGAGATGCTAATGGCGCTGCAGCCTTCGCATCTCGCCAAGGCGATCACGGGTATGAAGCAGCTCGCCAAAAACGGCCTGCGCTATCCGATCGCGCCCTATGGCATCCAGAACGACGTACGCGCCGGTATGGGCGTGTCCTACGCCAGGAAATAAGCCTCAACCGTCATTGCGAGGAGCACTTGCGACGAAGCAATCCACACACTTTCTTTTTTGGCGCTATGGATTGCTTCGCTTCGCTCGCAATGACAGAAACACCGGCAGTCACCAGGGAACTCAATTATGGCTTCGTCGAAATTCGACATTGTTGTCTATGGCGCCACCGGTTTCACCGGCCAGCTCGTCGCCGAATATCTCGCCGCGCATTACAAGGGCGACGCCAACCTGAAATGGGCGATGGCCGGACGCAGCAAGGACAAGCTCGCCTCAGTGCGCGACGCCATCGGCGCGCCGGCCGATACGCCCTTGATCGTCGCCGACGCCGGCGATCCGGCTTCGCTGAAAGCCATGGTCGGCCAGGCCAAGTCCGTGATCTCGACCGTCGGACCGTATCAGCTCTATGGCTCCGACCTGCTTGCGGCCTGCGTGGAAGCGGGCGTCGACTATTTCGATCTCTGCGGCGAGCCCTTGTGGATGCGGCAGATGATCGAAACGCATGAGGCGGCGGCCAAAGCGAGCGGTGCGCGAATCGTGTTTTCCTGCGGCTACGATTCGGTGCCGTTCGAGCTTGGCGTGTTCTATGCGCAGGAGGAAGCGAAGAAAATGTTCGGCGCCCCGGCCAATCGCGTCAAGGGCCGCGTCCGCGCCATGAAGGGGACGTTGTCCGGCGGCACCGCGGCGAGCATGAAGGCGACCTTCGTGGCGACGGCGCGAGATCTCAGCCTGGTCGCGCTTTTGAGGAATCCGTTCGCGCTGACGCCGGGCTTTGAAGGCCCGAAGCAGCCGCCGGGCAACAAGCCGATCTTCGATGAGGAGCTCAACTCCTGGACTGCGCCGTTCGTGATGGCGACCATCAACACCCGCAACGTGCACCGCTCCAACGTCTTGATGGGCTTTCCCTACGGCAGGGATTTTGTCTACGACGAGATGGTGCTGACGGGGCCCGGCGAGAAGGGCGAGGAGACCGCCAAGCGGGCCGCTGCCGCCATCAATGCCGAGAAGATGGGGCCCTCCAGCGGGCCGAAGCCGGGCGAGGGACCCTCGAAGGAGGAGCGCGAGAACGGCTACTATGATCTCTTGTTCGTCGCCTTTGCACCCGACGGGCGTCAGGCGCGTGCTGCGGTCAAGGGCGACCGCGATCCCGGCTATGGCTCGACTTCCAAGATGATCTCGGAATGCGCGATCTGCCTGCTGCGCGACACGCCGGACGTTCCCGCCGGGATCTGGACCCCCGGCGCCGCCATGGGCCACAAGCTGATCAAGCGGCTGGTCGATCACGCCGGGCTGACGTTCACGGTCGAGAAGTAAGCCTACGCGGCCACGCGCGGATCGGGCGCCGGGAGCGCCTGATCTCCGGCCGCCCTGTAGCGGTGCGCGGCGGCGAACAAGCCCCACATCGCCCCCAGCATCATCCAGAAATGCCGCCAGTGGTCGGTGTCGATGATGAAGCTCTCGCCGACCGTGCCCAGGAAGGCCGCGAATACCGCGAGATAGGCGCGCTGCCAGGGCACCCGGACGAAGATGTGCCGGAACCCCATGATCACGGTGACGAACACCAGCGTCGGATAGCAGATACCCGAGATCCAGCCGCCGGACATGAAGGCGTTCAGATAGGAATTGTGGGTGTCCTCGGGAAAGTAGCGGTTGAATTGCAGCGGACCGATGCCGAACGGCAGGTCGAGCGCCATCTCGGCGCCGAGGATATGCCGCCCGAACCGGCCGAAGCGGCCGGAGTCGTAGCTTTGGCCCAGGCTCGCCCGCTGCTTGAACATTTCGCCGATGGACTCGAACGACAGCAATACGCCGACCAGCGCCACCACGATGACGACGGCGACCAGGGCCATGACGATGATGCGCGAGCGCTGCGCGTACGACTGGCTGGTCAGCACCATCAGCACCAGCATAAAGGCCGCGGTGATGACGAGCCCGCCCCACGCCGCGCGCGAAAACGCCAGCAGGATGGCAAGCGTCATGATGCCGAGCGCGACGGTGCTGCGGAGGGATTTTCCGAGATGATCCGACACCACGCTCTGCAGCGCGAACAGCGCCGGCAGCACCAGGAACGCGCCGAGCACGTTCGGGTCCTTGAAGGTGCCGCGCGCGCGGCCATAGAGCGTCAGCAGGTCGTAGCCGCCGGGGACGAGGTTGAAATAGCCGGCGACGCCCGCGATCGCCGCGATCATTCCGCCCAAGATCAGGCCGCGGCGCAGCATGTCGAGCCGGGCTTCGGTGTCTTCGGACACCACCATCGCGAAGAAGATCACGGTGACCGCCATGTACCAGGAGGTCGCGATCCAGTTGGGGACGCCCGGCCGGTCCATCACGGCGATGGCGCCGATCGAGTAGCCGACATTGAGCAGGAACAGCAGCAACAACAGCGGTATGAAGACCAGCCGCAGCCGCAACCCAGTGGCAAAGAACAGGACGATCGCCGTCAGCGTCGCCAGCTCATAGGGGCTGGGCTCGATGAACACGATCGCGCCCGAGGCGCCGACCAGCCATACCAGCGCGCGCTGCAGCGCCAGCACGCCGGGCGCTGCCGTCATCGACGGGAGGGAGTTCCCGGCTGTCGCCGCATACGCCATTACAAACTCGCAAACTCACGCAACACGTACGCAACAAACGAAACAGCAGTCTAGTAGGCGTTCTCGCTCTTGGTCATCAGCGCCAGCGGCGTCTTGAGCAGGATGTAGAGGTCGAACAGCACCGACCAGTTCTCGATGTAGTAGAGATCGAATTCGACGCGCTTCTGGATCTTCTCTTCGTTGTCGATCTCGCCGCGCCAGCCGTTGATCTGGGCCCAGCCGGTGATGCCCGGCTTGACCCGGTGGCGGGCGAAATAGCCGTCCACCGCCTCATCGAACAGCCGGCTCTGCAGCTTGCCCTGCACCGCGTGCGGCCGCGGGCCGACCAGCGAGAGGTTGCTCTTGAACACGACGTTGAAGAGCTGCGGCAGTTCGTCGAGGCTGGTCTTGCGGATGAAGCGCCCGACCCGGGTGACGCGGGGATCATCCTTGGTGACGACCTTCGAGGCGGTCGGATCGGCCTGATGGTGGTACAGCGAGCGGAACTTGAAGACGTCGATGCGCTCGTTGTTGAAGCCGAAGCGCTTCTGGCGGAACAGCACCGGCCCCGGGCTGTCGAGCTTGATCGCGAGTGCGACCAGCGCCATGACAGGCAGCGCGAACAGCAGGATGACGGCCCCGACCACATGGTCGAACAGGCTCTTCATCACCATGTCCCAATCGGTGATCGGCGCCTCGAACACGTCCAGCGTCGGCACCTTGCCGAGATAGGAATAGGAGCGCGGGCGGAAGCGCAGCTTGTTGGTGTGCGCGGACAGCCGGATGTCGACCGGCAGCACCCACAGCTTCTTCAGCATTTCGAGAATCCGCGTCTCGGCCGAAATCGGCAGCGCGAACAGCACGAGGTCGACGCGGGTGCGGCGGGCGAATTCGACGATGTCGTCGACCTTGCCGAGCTTCGGGCTGCCGGCGCAGGTCGCGAGCGCGCGATTGTCGTTGCGGTCGTCGAACACGCCGAGAATGTCGATGTCCGAATCGTCCTGGGACTTGAGCGCTTCGACCAGCTTCTCGCCGTTCTGGTCGGAGCCGACGATGATGGTGCGGCGGTCGAGCCGGCCGTCGCGCGCCCAGCCGCGGACCATCGCCCGCAAAAACAGGCGTTCGCCGATCAGTGCGGCGAGGCCGACGAAGAAGAATGCCGAGAGCCAGAGCCGCGACACCTCGCCGCCGAGCTTGGCGAAGAAGGAAGCGCCGATGAACAGCAGGAACACGAAGGCCCAGGCCGAGACCATCCGCGTCATCTGCCGGAGCTGGCCGCGGAATACCTGGACTTCATAGATATCGGCGGCCTGAAAGCACACCACGGCGAGCGCGGTCATGCCGAAGATCGCCGCGATATATTCCCAGTGGAAGCCGGAGAGGCGCACCACATATCCGAAATAGAGCGCGATGCCGACGACGCTGAGCAGCAGGAAGTCGGCAAGCCGCACCGCGCCCGCGATCACGATCGGCGAATAGGCACGGCGCACCTTCTGGTTGGTGACGGCAAGGGCGGCCTGCGACAGCCGGCGGCGCCTTTCGACCGGAGGGCGGTCCGCGGTGGCGGTTGCTGCGGCCGCAGCCGCGGCATCTAACATCGAGCGAGCGTTGATCGGTTCCACTTTGTCCACATCCGTTCTTGCACAGGCATCTAGGCATGCGCGCGCCGAGGCGGAATTCCCCGCCTCACGGCTTAGAGGACAAATCGGAAGAAACGGTTAGCGCTGGTAAGGAATGGTTAACGGTCGGCAAACGCGTCGCGGTAACCGGCCAATACGCCTTCGACCATCGCCTTCTGCGAGAAGTGCAGGAAAATTCGTTCGCGCAGCGATCTGGCGCGCGCCAGCGCGGCTTCGGGGTCCTCCAGCGCGATCTCGATCGCGTCCGCCATGGCGCCGACGATGTTGGGGGCGAACAGCGCATCGGTGTGCTCGCCGAAGATTTCGGGGATGCCGCCGACATTGGCGGCCACCATCGGAATTCCCGCCGCGGCGGCCTCGATCACCACATAGGGCATCGAATCCCCGCGCGAGGGAACCACCAGCAGTTTGCCCTTGGAGAAGCCGTAGCGCGCCTTGACGTGGCCGATGAAACGCACGGCGTCGCCGAGGCCGAGCCGCTGGATCTGGGCTTTCAGGTTTTCCAGTTCCTCGCCGTCGCCGGCCAGCGTCAGCGTCACCGGCTTGCCGTCGGCGCGTAGCCGCGCCACGGCGTCGATCAGGAGGTCCGCGCCCTTGATGTGCCGGAACTCGCCGACATAGGCGACGTCGGTGGCGTCGGCCGCGGTAACGACGGGGTCGAATTCGTCGGCGGTGACGCCGTTGAACACGCAACGCACGAGGCCGGAGGGCACGCCGATGGTGCGCTGATAGGTGTCGCGGGCAAACGCGCTCTCGAACAGGAACAGGTCGGTCGAGTTCATCAGGGCGCGTTCGAGGCGGCTGTAGAGCGCGCCCTTCAGCGTGTTGAGGGGGTAGTGTAGCGAGCCGCCATGCGGCGTGTAGACGCGGATGGTCTCCTTCGAACGGGATCGCAGGCGGATGAAGGCGCCGGCCTTGGCGCCGTGGCCGTGCAGCACGTCCGGTTTCAGCCGCTTGATCAGGCGCATGATTTGCGCCCAGACCAGGAAGTCGGTGGGAAACGGCTCGCGGTGAATGGCGATGCGGTGAACGCCGAGTTTGAGGCGCGGCGCGATTTCGTTGAGGGCGGTTTCGGCGCGTTCGCCGCCGGTGAGGCTGTCGGCGATGATGCCGACATGGTGGCCGCGGTCGGCCTGGCCGTTGGCGAGATCCATGATGTGCCGGAAAATGCCGCCGACCGGCGCGCGCACGGCGTGCAGGATACGAAGCGGCTGACCTTCGATCATGGGCATCGTCAGAACCAGCGCTCGCCGACCAGAACGGTATCGCCGGGCGCAACCGCGGTGCCGAGCGGCACCACGGTGCGCATCGATCCCGAAGCGTCGGTGTGGGTGAGGGTGACACGGTCGCGGCGGGCGCGCGGCGAGAAGCCGCCGGCGATCGCCACCGCGCTTTCGACGCTCATATTGGGGACGTAGGGATATTGGCCGGGGGCCGCGACCTCGCCGAGGATGAAGAACGGCCGGTAGGCCTCGATCTCCACCGCCACCGAGGGCTCGCGGATATAGCCGTTGCGCAGCCTGGCGGCGATCTCGGCGGCGAGGCCCGCCGGCGTCCGCCCGCGCGCCGGCACCGCGCCGATCAGCGGCATGGTGATCGAGCCGCCGGCGTCGATCGCATAAGTGTTGGTGAGACCTTCCTGGCCGTAGACCACGACCCGCAATTTGTCGCCGGCATCGAGATGATAGGCCGCGTCATAGGCCACCGGCGCGGGCGCGGCGGCATAGACCACCGGCATGGGTGCCGCCGCATAGGCCTCCGGGATCGGGGCGGAGGCCGCGGCATAGGACTGCCCATAGGCGATGGTGTCGAGATCGGCTTGCGGCTGGACGACGGCGACCGGCGCGGCTCTGCGCATGCAGCCCGACAGAGCGAGCGCAGTCAGCAGACAGACAAGGACGGCGCGCACGCCTCGCATCGGACAACCCACAGGAATTTGTTGATTCCGATTAAGGGCTTTCATGGTTAACAAAGCATGACCGCTGCGGCCCCGGCGGGCATGTTCCCATCATCAAATCGGGTGAATTAACCCAGCGGCAACCTTAATGGAGTGTAATCGCCCCAGTTGAGTGGATGAGTGGCGTCTGCGGGAGTGTGCGATGCGTTTAGCGTTCTGGCGTGCAGGCAAGGACGGAGCGGGCAGGGCCAGGGCGCTGGTCCAGAAGGCCGTCTCGAAGCCTGCACCCTCGGCTTACGGTCCGGCCGCCGCGTCCGTCGCTGCGGCGCCGATGTCAGGCGATCTCGACCTGCGCGCGCTGGGCCAGGCGCTGTCGCGCAAGAAGGGCTGGATCATCGTTCCGACAGTGCTGGCCGCCGTGCTCTCGGTTGCCGCCGTCAACGTGGTGACCCCCCGCTTCAAGTCCGAAGCCCGCATCCTGGTCGACGGACGCGAGAACGTGTTCCTGCGGCCGAGCGGCGAGCGCAACGAGGAGCGCACCTCGCTCGACGCCGAGGCGGTGACCAGCCAGGTGCAACTGGTGCTGTCGCGCGATCTCGCGCGCGAGATCATCAGAAAGAACAAGCTCGGCGAGCGCCCGGAATTCGATCCGGTGCTGCAGGGGGTGTCGCCCCTGAAATCGCTGCTGCCCTTGTTCGGGATCGGCCGCGATCCGTTCTCGCTGACGCCGGAAGAGCGCGTGCTGGACGCCTATTACGACCGGCTCACGGCGTATGCGGTAGACAAGTCGCGCGTCATCGTCGTCGAATTCCAGTCGCGCGATCCGGAGCTCGCCGCGCGCGTCGCCAATTCGATCGCCGAAGGCTATCTGGTGCTGCAGCAGAATGCGCGGCAGGAGCAGGCCAAGTCGGCCAGCCTGTGGCTGTCGGGCGAGATCGACAGCCTGCGCAAGAAGGTCGCCGAGGCGGAATCCCGGGTCGAGGACTTTCGCTCGAAATCGAGCCTGTTCGTCGGCACCAACAACACCACGCTCTCCAACCAGCAGATGGGCGAGCTGAACACCCAATTGAACAACGCGCGCGCGCTGAAGTCGGACGCGGAATCGAAGGCGCGGCTGATCCGCGAAATGCTCCAGAGCGGCAAGCCGATCGAGGCTTCGGAAGTGCTCAATTCCGAACTAACCCGGCGGCTGTCCGAACAGCGCGTCACGCTGCGCGCGCAATTGGCCGAGCAGTCGTCGACGCTGCTCAACAACCATCCGCGCATCAAGGAACTGAAGGCGCAACTGGCAGATATCGACCACCAGCTTCGCGAGGAAGCCAGCAAGCTGTCGCGTTCGTTCGACAACGACGCCCGCATCGCCGGCGGCAGGGTCGATGGCCTGAGCGCCAGCCTCGAGCAATTGAAGAAGCAGGCGAGCTCGACCAACACCCAGGACGTGCAACTGCGCGCGCTCGAGCGCGAAGCCAAGTCGCAGCGCGATCTTCTCGAATCCTATCTGGCGAAATACCGCGAGGCCAACACCCGCGAGAATATCGACACTGCGCCTGCGGACAGCCGGATCATCTCGCGCGCCAGCGTCTCCAACACCCCGGCCTATCCGAAGAAGCTGCCGATCGTGCTGATCGCGACGCTGGCGACGCTGATGCTCAGCGCCGGCGCGATCGCAACCGGCGAGTTGCTGCGCATTACGGCGCCCCGTGCGGTGGCGGCCTTCGCGTCCTCGGCCGCCGCGATCCGCGCGCCGGCCGCAGCCGTTGCCCCGATCGCTGCCGCCGAGCCTGTGTTCGAACCCGCGCCCGAGCCGGCTCCGGCGTTCCGCGCGCTCGATCCCGAGGCAGTGTCGGGACCATCCGAAACGAGGCTTTCTGAAACCAGACTTTCCGAAATGGAGCAACTGGCCGCGGATCTGTGCCGCGCCGGCGACGCGGCGCGCAAGGTGACCGTGCTCGGCACCGCCTCGAACGAAAGCATCACCTGGACCGCGCTGGCGCTGGCGCGCCTGATCGCGCGCGACGCAAGGGTCGTGGTGGTCGATCTGTCGGCGTCGTCGCCGGTGCTTTCGACGGTATCCGTCGATCCGGCCGCGCCGGGGCTGGCGGAACTGATGCTGGGCGAGGCGTCGTTCGCGCAGGTCATCACCAGGGACCAGAGGTCGCGCGCGCATCTGGTGACCTCGGGGCGTCCGGGCTCGGACCGCGCCCTGTTGCAATCGCCGCGGCTGACGCTGGCGATCGACGCCCTGCTGCGGGTCTACGACCATGTGTTGCTGGATGCCGGCACCGCTTCCGACCTGCCGGCGGAACTGCTGACGGCGCAGGCGCGCGCCGTGGTGGTGCCGGATGCATCGATGGCCGCCGACGCCCGCACCCTGATGTGCGATCAGCTCAAGGCCGTGGGCTTCTCCGAGGTGGCGATGCTGAGCGCGCCGGTGCCGTCTACGGACGCCGTCGCACCCGGCCCGCGGGTGGTCGCCGCCTGAGCGGCACATTCGAGACAGTCAACGAAGCGGCACTTCACGGCAAACTCGTCATGCTCGGCAAAAGCGCGAAGACGCGCTTCGCGCTTTTGCCGGCCATGACGAAAAACGACGAACGAAGGAAAGCCAGTTTTCAATCAGCGCTGAAACGCGCCGCGCAGCTTTTGCGCCAGCTCGAACAGTGCCGGATTGTGCTTCACCAGATGCTTGGCGCGGTTGACGCCCGACATCGCGGTCGCCGCCAGCTTGCCGCGCAGGCTGAGCGGGATGAAGCTGTCGAAGATCGGCTCGTCGCCCTTGCAGAACAGCCTCTTGTATTCATCCGATCCGATGCCGAGATCGAGCGCGCGATAGCCGCGCCCGGCGTAATGGTCGACGATTTCGCGCATAAGGATCAGGCCGGGGCTGTATTTGGAATTGGCCGACAGCGTGTAGGTATTGAACATCATCGAAAAGCGATGGCCGTCGGCGACGCCGGCGAAGATCGCGATGACCTCGTCGTCGCATTCCAGCGCGTGGATGTCGATGACGTGACCGTCGCCGGCAAGCTTCGCCATGCAGGCGTCGCGGATGAAATCCTCGACGCCGGGGTCGGCGAACACGTTGGGCAGCTTCTGCTCCGCCATCCGGAGCGGCTTGATCTGGAAGAACCAGTCGAGCAGCCGCCTGACGTCGGTATCCGCGGCCGCGACGTGATAGCGATAGCCGGCAAGCGCCTGCAGCTTGCGTTCCTTGCCCTTGAGCCTGCGGCGGAACGAATTCGAGATCCGCGCCGTCGGCGGCTCCTCGGGGACGATCGTCATCAGCGGGCAGTCATTGGCGGAGGACTGGCGCGGCAACAGCGCCATCGGGTTCGGCAGATCCCGCCAGTTCAGGGGCTGCTGGGTCAACGCCAGGACATCGGCCTCGGCGCGGGCGCGGATCGCCGATATCAGCGCGTCGAGATCGGCCGATGTGGCGCCGGCGGCAAAGTCTCGGTCCCACAGCGCCATGTTGAAGGTTGAGTGCTTGCCGCCCATGAAGCAGGCGGTGCGGACGCCGTGCTCGTGGCCGAGCGCGAGCGGAAGCAGCAGCAGCGGCCGGCGTTCGGCGTCATAGGCGATCACGATGAACGGGCGAAGCCCCTCGCGCGCGCCGACCTGGCGTTGCCAGGGCGCGAGGAAATCGAAGCGCTGATAGGACGTCGAGAATTGCCGCGCATCTTCGAGGCCGCGCCAGACGGCTTCGGCCTGGCCGAGGTCGCCGAGAATATCCACGCTGGCGATGCGGTTCGTTTGCATTGATGCCGGCGCTTCCGCCGTTCGGCTTTCGATCGCGGCGGCCATGGTCATCGTAAAACCTGTTTGTAGGGGATTATTTACACTTTTCGGCTTGGGCCGACCTTTGCAAAGAAATGTCAACAAAGAGTAAGGACAATGCAGCTGCGGCGGGGGCGGGATCGGCTGCATCTGGGGAACGCGAATTTGTCATCCGAAAACCGATTGCTGACGAGCCTCAGGCTGGAACTCGCCTATTTCACCGGGCAGCCGTGGCTGAGCGGCCGTAAGGCCGGCGGCGCCGGCGCGGTTCTGCGCTTCGAGCGGGTGCGCCCGCGGCGCGCCGTCCGCTTCCAGCCGCGCAGGGAATACGAGATCACCCCCAAATTCCTCGACCGGACGATCCGGGCGCTGAAGCGCTGGAAGTTTGACATCGTTTCGATGGACGAGGTCTGCCACCGGGCGGTGACGTCCCCCACGCCGCGGCGGTTCGTGTGCCTGACCTTCGACGGCGGCTACAAGGATCTGATCGCGTCGGCCTATCCGGTGTTGTCGCGGCACGGCGTGCCCTTCACGATTTACCTGCCGACCGCGTTCCCGGACCGCCTCGGCGAGGCATGGTGGCTCGCGCTCGAGGAAATCATCGCGCGCGAGAGCAGGATCAGCCTGGTGATCGATCGCAAGGAGCTGCGCTTCGACATCGGAGCCAGGTCCGAAAAATATCAGCTCTACGAATTTCTCTGGGGCTGGATGCGCTCGCTGGCGCCGGCCGATCTTTCGAACGCGATCAACGATCTCTGCAGGCGATACTCCGTCAACCTCGCGGCGCTGACGCGCGAGGCGACGATGGACTGGGGCGACCTCGCAAAGCTCGCCGCCGATCCCAATGTCACGATCGGAAGCGCCACGGTAAACTATCTCGCGCTGTCGAACCTGAAAGACGCCGAGGCGGAACGCGAGATGACGATGGGGAGGGCGGTCGCCGAAGCCGCGTTCCGCCGCGACGTCAGGCATTTCGCCTATCCGTTCGGCGGTCGTACCGCGTTTGCCCGCAAGCATGTGGTGATGGCCGAGCAGGCCGGCTTCGCCAGCGCCGCGTCGACGATACCGGGCATCGTTCAGGCGGAGGGCGGCACCAACCTGCACGCGCTGCCGCGCATCGCCTGGGACGGACGGCAGCGTTCGCTGCGCATCATGCGGGTGATGCTTTCGGGGATTCCCTTCGCTCCGGTCAAGCCGGCCCGAAGGTCCTAGTACCTGGAATCGTAAATCGGTAATGCAGCCATCCTTCGAGACGGCCGCTTCGCGGCCTCCTCAGGATGAGGTCTAACTTGTTGATACACAACAACCTCATGCTGAGGAGCGAGCATCGCGAGCGTCTCGAAGCATGGGCAACAAGCGACTCACTGACCATCAATAGTGAGTACTACGCGTCCGGCCGCGCCATCCAGCTGATGATCGGCATCGCCGGCAGCACCCATCCGATGCCGGCCACGACATAGAAGATCGCTTGCAGCAGTCCGGAACTCGCCAGCCACGGCGTCTGCGCCACCGTCATTCCCAGCAGCGACCACACCACCACGAGCACCAGGAGCGCGATGGTTCCGAACAATTTGCGGGTGCGTATGGTCATGGCGGACATGTGCAATTCTTTGCGGTAGCGCAACTTGCGCGCGGGGAGGGGCGGACTATAAGGGGCGCGCCAATTCATTCAAGCGTGGCCTCGATGATCGGTAATCCCGCACAGCAAGCCCCGAGAGCCGCTGTCAGATGGTGGCTATTCTCGATCGCGGCGCTGATCGCAATCATGGTGCTGGTCGGCGGCGCCACCCGGCTGACCGAGTCGGGGCTTTCGATCGTCGAGTGGAAACCGGTCACCGGCACGCTGCCGCCGCTCGGCGAGGCGCAGTGGGCGCAGGCCTTCGAGGCCTACAAGACCATTCCGCAATACCGTGAACTCAACGCCGGCATGAGCCTCGACCAGTTCAAGACCATCTTCTGGTGGGAATGGAGCCACCGGCTGCTCGGGCGCGCGATCGGGGCGGCCTATCTGTTGCCGTTCCTCTGGTTTCTGTGGCGCGGCATCCTCGGCGCGGATCTGAAGCGGCGGTTGTGGCTGATCTTCGGCCTCGGCGCGCTGCAGGGCGCGGTCGGCTGGTGGATGGTGGCGTCGGGGCTGACGCAGCGAACCGAGGTCTCACAGTATCGCCTCGCCAGCCATCTGGTGCTGGCGCTGCTGATTTTCGCCGCGATCGTCTGGACGCTGCGCCGGCTGGCCGGGCGGCCGCCTGCGATCGTCTCGGCGCGGCTCAGGGTCACCGCCGTGGCGCTGTTGGTGCTGACCTTCGTGCAGCTCTATTTCGGCGCACTGGTCGCGGGGCTGCGCGCCGGCAGGATCTACAACACCTGGCCGGAGATCGATGGCGCCTTCATTCCGCAGGCCTCAAGGCTGTTCTTCGAAGAGCCGTGGTGGCGCAATCTGTTCGACAACACGCTGACGGTGCAGTTCGAGCACCGGATGACGGCCTATGCGCTATTGGCGCTGGCGATCCTGCATGCGATCGACGCCATCCGCTCGCGCGCCGGGACATCCGCGGTCAGCGGCGCGGTGTGGCTGGCGGCGACGATGATCCTGCAGGCGACGCTGGGCATCTTCACGCTGCTCCATCAGGTCCCGATCGATCTCGCGCTATTGCATCAGGCCGTGGCGATCGCGGTGCTGACATTGGCCGTGGTTCAGGTCGAGCGATTGGCCGCGCAGCCGGAACGGGCGCAGCCGAAGGTGGGTGTGCCCGCGGGGCAGCCCCGGCTGAACGAACCCTCTGCAAGAGCGTGATGGCTTTGCGCTGGCTTAGCCCGGACGTCTGGTCCATCTGACCCGCCATCAGGTTGGCCGCTTTTTGCGAGCAATTTGCAGGAGGATCATTCGCATTCATCTTAGGTGTTGCAAATTCGCACTATGTCTGGCCTGCAGCGAGTGTAGGTTTCCCCTTCAGATAGAGAACACCGGCTAGGGGGACTGCCATGTCTGCAACCAAGCTTCTCCTTTCGGGCGTTGCGCTCGCATCGGCGCTGTTTGTTTTCCAATCGGCTTCCGCGGCCGATCTGCCCGCGCGCTTGCCCGCCAAGGCGCCCGTGTATGTCGCTCCGCCGTTCAGCTGGACCGGCTTCTACATCGGCGCCCATGCCGGCTATCACTGGGGTAGCGACCGCGTCTCCACGGCAACCAATCCTGTCGGGTGGTCGGTGGCAGGCGCCGCGGACATCGATGCGTTCAATCGGGGCACTGTTCACCCCAGTGGATTCATGGGCGGCGGCCAAATCGGTTACAATTGGCAGATGAACAATTTCGTGGCGGGCATCGAAGCCGACGCGAGTTACATGGGCGGGACGGCTAGCCGCGCCGTTACCGGTTTCGCGGTCATCAATCCGGCGGACGTGTTCAGGACATCTGCCGAGAGTCGTTTCTTCGCCACCTTGCGCCCGCGAGTCGGCTTCGCCGCGGACCGTGCGTTGTTCTACGTGACTGGCGGTCTGGCGGTGACCAATGCCAAATTCACCGACTCGTTCGGCTCTTTCGGAAATTTCTCGGTGGCAACGGTCAGCAGCGATACCACGCGCGTGGGTTGGACGGCGGGCGTCGGCGTGGAGTACGCATTTACCAACAATTGGTCCGTGAAGGCGGAGTATCTCTATGCGGACTTCGGCAACTACACTCAAACCATTCCGAACTGCGCCCTTTGCGGGGTCGGGAGCGAAATCTCGGTTACGCACAAATATACCGAGAACATCGGCCGTGTCGGCTTGAACTACAAATTCGGTGGCCCCGTCGTGGCCAGGTACTGAGTTCTGTTGAATTCTGGCAATTCGAGCCCCGGCATTGTCCGCGGCTTTTTTTGCGGTCCGCACGTTACTGCGCGGGTATGAGCCACGTACTGGAACATGCCCTAGCAATAGCTGTAGCCGTAGAAGCCGTAGCCGCAGCCGTAACCGTAGGACTGGAGATTCGATTCGCGGCTCTCCGGGCCGGTGTACCAGGGGCTCTGATAATCGTAGCCGAAGGGCAGCCCCCAATCGCCTGACCACGCCGGGTAGCCCGGCCACCATGCGACTCCGACCGCAGGCGGGAGGTACGGCACGTATCCATCCGACGGCGTGAACGGCACCTCGGGCCCGTCGGTGACATAGACCGGGACCAGGTAGGGCGCTGGCGTGGCGCGCGTGATCGTCGTCCTGAATTTATAGTTTGCGCGGGGAAGGCCGGCGGGCAATTGGCTGGCGGCGCGCCGCGCGGCCGACTTGCCGGCGGGGCCGACGGCCTCCGCAGTGGAGGAGAGCGCGAAGGTCGCGACCACAATCGGCATCATCCAGCGCAGCATCGTCAGCTCCGGTTTCAGACGCCGGCAGCATGCCATCTTATCGGGGGACGGGGGATCAATTTGCGGAACGAGGGTTAACGCGGCACCGGCAAAATGCCGGATTTTCTAGGGGCGCATGAACATGAAGTCGGTGCCGGGATCGCAATTCTCGGCGACGAAGTGAAGCTCCGACTGGACGTCGGAGACGTTCCTGCTCTCGAGGTATTTGGAGACGACGAGGCCGAGCAGCGAGCGGCAGACGCTGTCGTGACCCAGCCCGGCCGCTTCCGCCTCTTCAACAGCCGCCAGGAAATGACGCTTCGCGATCTCGGTTGCGGACATCTCAGCTTCCTTTTTTGGCCTTTGTGTCATGAAGGCCCGCGCTGCCATTGATCTGTGTCAAAGCGAAGCGCAGGCCCCGAATGACGAAAGGTCTACGCGCTCAGCGCCTGCTCGAGGTCGGCGATCAGATCTTCCTTGTCCTCGATACCGATCGACAGCCGCACCACGTCGGGGCCGGCGCCCGACTTGATCTTGGCGGCGTCGTCGAGCTGGCTGTGCGTGGTCGAGGCCGGATGGATCACCAGCGAACGGGTGTCGCCGACATTGGCGAGATGCGAGAACAATTTCAGGTTCGACACCAGGTTGACGCCGGCCTCGTAGCCGCCCTTGAGGCTGAAGGTGAACACCGCGCCGGCGCCCTTCGGCGCATATTTGCGCGCGAGGTTGTTGTATTGGTTGCCCGCCAGCCCCGAGTAATTCACCGCCGCCACCGCCGGATGGCCCGCGAGGAATTCGGCGACTGCTTTCGCATTCTCGCAATGCTTTTGCATGCGCAGCGGCAGCGTCTCGATGCCGGTCAAAATCAGGAAAGCGTTGAACGGCGAGATCGCCGGCCCGAGGTCGCGCAGGCCGAGCACGCGGCAGGCGATCGCGAACGCGAAATTGCCGAACGTCTCCTGGATCTTGATGCCGTGATATTCCGGACGCGGCTCGCTCAGCATGGGGTATTTGTTGTCCTTCGACCAGTCGAAGGTGCCGGCGTCGACGATGATGCCGCCGAGCGAATTGCCGTGGCCACCCAGAAATTTGGTCAGCGAATGCACGACGATGTCGGCGCCGTGGTCGATCGGGCGGATCAGATAGGGCGTCGCCAGCGTGTTGTCGACGATCAGCGGCACGCCGGCCTTGCGGGCGACCGCGGCGATTGCCTCGATGTCGGTGATGGAGCCGGCCGGGTTGGCGATCGATTCGATGAAGATCGCCTTGGTGCGCGGGGTGACGGCGCGCTCGAAGCTGCCGATATCGTCGGGATCGGCCCACGCCACGTTCCAGCCGAAGCTCTTGAAGGCGTGGGTGAACTGGTTGATCGAGCCGCCATAGAGTTTTCGCGCGGCGATGAATTCGTCCCCGGGCATCAGCAGTTGATGCAGCACGACCACCTGCGCGGCGTGTCCGGAGGCAACCGCCGTCGCCGCGGTGCCGCCCTCGAGAGCGGCGACGCGCTCTTCCAGCACCGCCGTGGTCGGATTGGTGATGCGGGTATAGATGTTGCCGAACGCCTGCAGTCCGAACAGGGAGGCAGCGTGATCGCTGTCATTGAAAACGAATGACGTGGTCTGATAGATCGGCGTCACCCGCGCGCCGGTGGTGGGATCGGGCTGCGCGCCGGCATGTACGGCGAGGGTGGCGAAACCGGGAAGACGGTCGGTCATTCTATGCGTCCTGTTTCTTGGCTTATTTGAAATCGCGCGGCATGCTGGTGGTCGAGGCGTTCGCCGTCAAGCCGGATCGGCGCTCTACCACATGTTCGAAACGGCCGTGCTGCGGTTCGTCGCATTTCCGGAACAATCGCTTCGCATTTGCATCACGCCGGATCGGTTTTGTTTTTCGCGGCGCGATCGGACGCGGCGGTCTCGCCGCCGCCGACGCTCATGCGATTGAGCGACAGCCGCATGCCCTGGGTCGGTATCGGCGCGCGCTTCGAACTCAGGGTGCGCGAATTGACGCCCATCCACGAAATCTCCGACGACAGCCGGCCATATTCGATCTTCGGGCAGCGGTTCATCACCACTTTGAGGCCGGCGGCTTCCGCCTTGGCGGCTGCGGCGTCGTCGCGTGCGCCGAGCTGCATCCAGATCACCTTCGGCAACGGGACGAGCTTCAGCGCCTCATCCACCACAGGCATGATGTGGCTCGAATTGCGGAAGATGTCGATCATGTCGACGGGGCGGCCGATATCCGCGAGCGAGGCGACGAAGGGTTTTCCGAGCAGGCTCTTGCCGACGTGGCCGGGATTGACCGGGATCATGTCGTAGCCGCGCTGGGCGAGGTATTTGAAGGCGAAGTAGCTCGGCCGCACATTGACCGGCGAGGCCCCCACCATCGCGATCGATTTCACGCTGTTGAGAATTTCGCGGATGTAGCTGTCGGGGTAGGCGTCGTGGTTCATTTTACGTACAGTCCTCAAACCCTCATGGTGAGGAGCGCGAAGCGCGTCTCGAACCATGAGGCCACAGGGCGGGCCTCATCCTTCGAGACGCGGCCAAGAGGGCCGCTCCTCAGGATGAGGAAATCCGATTTATTTGTCCTGCCATTTCGGCTCGCGCTTCTCGATGAAGGCGCCGATGCCTTCCTCGGCGTCGCGGGCCATCATGTTCTCGGTCATCACCTCGGCCGCATAGCGATAGGCCTCGGTGAGGCTCATTTCGGCCTGACGGTAGAACGCTTCCTTGCCGAGCTTGATCGTGTAGGCGGATTTCAGCGCGACCTTTTGCGCCAGCGCGATGGCGGCGTCGCGCTCGGTGCCGGCGGCGACGACGCGGTTGACGAGGCCGAGTTCGCGCGCCCGCGTGGCGGAGACCGGCTCGCCGGTCAGCAGCATTTCCATCGCCTGCTTGCGCGTCACGTTGCGCGACAGCGCCACCATCGGCGTCGAGCAGAACAGCCCGATATCGACGCCCGGCGTGGCGAAGGTGGCGGCTTCCGAGGCCACCGCGAGATCGCAGCTCGCCACCAGCTGGCAACCGGCGGCGGTGGCGATCCCCTGGACCGCGGCGACGACCGGCTTCGGCAATTGCACGACCGCCTGCATCATCGCGCTGCAGGACGTCATGATCTGCGCGAAATAGGCGCGGCCGCGATCGGCGTCGGAGCGGCGGGCGGTGAGTTCCTTCATGTCGTGGCCGGCGGAAAAGGCCGGGCCGTTGGCCGCAATCACCACCGCGCGCACGCTTTTGTCGTCGTGAATTTGCTTCAGCGCCGCGTGCAGTTCGGCGATCAGGCCTTCCGACAGGCTGTTGCGGGCCTGGGAACGGTTGAGCGTGAGCACGGCGACGTAGCCCTGCGTCTCCCGCAGCAGGATCGGCGATGGCGGCGACGGGGCTCGGGCGGTTTGGGCGGACATCGAAAAATTTCCACTAGGGCAGATACATCACCTTATTGTAACAAGCCTCGCGAGGCGAGGGCAGGCAAAGCGACATGGCAATTGTGAAAATGAGCGTGGCCGAACTGGAGGAGTTCCTCCGTGCCGAATTTCCGCAGTCGTTCGGCAGCGGTGACACGTCAATCGAAAGCGCCGACGGTACCACCTGCCTGCTGCGCCAGCGCTACAACGAGCGGATGCTGCGGCCGGGCGGGACGGTGTCGGGGCCGACGCTGATGGCGCTGGCCGATTGCGCCATGTATGTGGTGCTGCTGTCGGCGATCGGCCCGATCGGCCTTGCCGTGACGACCAACCTCAACATCAATTTCCTGCGCAAGGGGCAGGCGGGGCAGGATGTCCTTGCCGAAGCCAGGCTGTTGAAGCTGGGCAAGCGGCTCGCGGTCGGCGAGGTCAACCTGCTGTCGGGGACCTCGCCCGATCCGATCGCCCATGTGACGTCGACCTATTCCATTCCAAATACTTAGTGTTTTTCGTGGTATTATAGCACCATATTTGTAAGCCATTGTTTTTGAAGGGCTAAATATCGCCTTTTGGGATTGACGCGCGCGCGGGACCTATCTAGAAACCGCGCAGTTCGGCGCAGTCGCGTCCGATATCCCCTTTCACGGATTTCCTCACATGAAAACGTTTTCGGCAAAGCCCGCCGAGGTGACGAAGAAGTGGGTGTTGATCGACGCCAAAGGTCTGGTGGTCGGCCGGCTCGCCACTCTGGTCGCGATGCGCCTTCGCGGCAAACACCTCCCGACCTACACCCCCCACGTCGATTGCGGTGACCACGTCATCATCATCAACGCGGCGCATGTGGTGCTGACCGGTCGCAAGCGCGACAACAAGGTCTATTACAACCACACCGGCTTCATCGGCGGCATCAAGGAACGCACCGCCAAGTCGATCCTCGAGGGCCGTTTCCCCGAGCGCGTGGTCGAGAAGGCGATCGAGCGCATGATCCCGCGCGGACCGCTCGGCCGGGTGCAACTCGGCAACTTGCGGGTTTACCCCGGACCTGAGCATCCGCATGAAGCCCAGCAACCCGAGACGCTCGATATCGCTTCGATGAACCGCAAGAACATGAGGGCCGCATAAGATGTCCGATACCATGCAGTCGCTCGATCAGCTGTCGGCGCTGAAGCCGGCGACGCCGGAAGCGCCGAAATACGTCAAGAAAGTCGACAAGCAGGGCCGCGCCTACGCCACCGGCAAGCGCAAGGACGCGGTCGCCCGCGTCTGGATCAAGCCCGGCGCCGGCAAGATCGTGGTCAACACCCGCGAGGTCGAAGTCTATTTCGCCCGTCCGGTGCTGCGCATGATGATCCAGCAGCCGCTGGTCGCCGCCGCCCGCGCCGGCCAGTACGACGTGATCTGCACCGTCGCCGGTGGCGGTCTGTCGGGCCAGGCCGGTGCCGTGCGTCACGGCATATCGAAGGCGCTGACCTATTTCGAGCCGGATTTGCGCGGCGTCCTGAAGAAGGGCGGCTTCCTGACCCGCGACTCCCGCGTGGTCGAGCGCAAGAAGTACGGCCGCGCCAAGGCGCGCAGGTCGTTCCAGTTCTCGAAGCGCTAATTGCTTCCTGCAAATTTGCCGCGAATGCGGCATTAAAGAACTTCGAAAAGGGCGCTTCATCGGCGCCCTTTTTGCTGAGTATTTGCCGACGAGTTGACGCAGTTTTTCCTGAAAACTTGCCTGCGCGCGCAAACGAATTTCCAAGGCGGCGACCCTAGCGTTCACAGCGATGGCGCGTATTTCGTTTCGGGCGCGCCGAAACGCTGCATCACAAATCGCCAGGTGGCCCATGTCCCTCGACACCTCCACGCTTTATCTCGTTGCTACGATGGTTGCGGCAATGCTCGGAGCCATGCTGCTGTTTTTCGGCAAGCAGGAGAATATCCCGGCATTGAAATGGTGGGGCACCGCCTATCTGCTCGGCGCCGCCTCGGTCGCGCTCTGGACGCTCGCCGCCAATACGCTCGGCGAAGTGCTTTCGCTGGCGCTCAACGCCGTCGGCTTCGTGGCCTGCGGCATGGTCTGGAACGCCTCGCGCGTGTTCCACGGCCGCAAGCCGAACCTGCCGGGGCTGGTTCTGGGCGCGGTCGCCTGGATCGCGGCCGTCACGACGCTGGCGCCCGAGTCCTCCGCGCTGCGCATGACCATCGGCGCCGGCATCGTCGCGATCTACGCGGCGCTGACCGCCACCGAGCTGTGGTCCGAGCGGCGCAGGACGCTGCAAAGGCGCTGGCCGGCGATCGTGGTGCCGATGCTGCACGGTTTCGTGCTGATGCTGCCGATCCTGCTCGGCGACCTCCTGCACGCGCGCGACGGAGCATTCTCCGGCAGCATCTGGGTCACGATGTTCGCCATCGAACTCGTGCTCTATGCGGTTGGAACCGTATTCGTGATCTTCATGCTGGTATCGGAGCGTGCGGTGCGCGCGCACAAGACCGCAGCGTCGATGGATCCCCTGACCGGCATGTTCAACCGCCGCGGTTTCGCGGAGGCGTGCGCGCGGGTGATCGAGCGCGAAGCCAGCGCCGGCCGACCGGTGACGGCGCTGATCTTCGACATCGACCATTTCAAGTCGATCAACGACCGCTTCGGTCATCCCGCTGGCGACGAGATCCTGAAGCTGTTCGCCACCGTCGTTGTCAACACCGTGCGCATCACCGACCTGTCCGGGCGAATCGGCGGCGAGGAGTTCGCGGCCTTGCTGCCCTGTTCGCTGGAGGAGGGCGTGATGGCGGCCGAACGCGTTCGCGCGGCCTTCGCCAATTCGGGAATCGTGGTCGAGGACGGGCCGGTCGATACCACCGTCAGCATCGGCGTGGCCGGCGGGCCCGCCGGTACCGAGCTCGAAGTGCTGCTGGCCGCGGCCGATACCGCGCTCTATCAGGCCAAGCGCGGCGGCCGCAATCGCGTCGAGGCCGCGGAGGAGTTGCCGCTGTCGCTGGAAAACTGGCGGCGCAAAACCGCTGGAATCGCGCGCCAGCCTCAGCCGCGGGCGGGACTCATGGGCCTCGCGTGAGCGGGGCTGGCCGCGGTAACCTGCCGTTTACCATTCGATCGATATCATCGGTGTCATGGAAACGATCCGCAGTCACAACGCCCAAGCCGCCCTGATGTCGCTCGAAGCCGCAGCCGTATCGGCGCGCGGCGGGTTTGCCTGCATGTTCTCCAACTCCGACGAATATGAAACGGCGCTGATCATGGAACGACGCGCGCAGGGCCGCTATGCGACGCCGCGCAGCCGCTTGCCGCTGGCGACGTTCGCCGGCTGCACGCTGGTGGTCGCCGTCACGGTGCTGCTCTTCAGCTAGGCTTGCGCGAACGGGGAATGCCGGGGGCGCCGCAGGGCGCCCTTTTGCTTTGCAACCGGCTGGGCTAGAGACGTGAACGCTCCAGAGCCTTTTCCGTTCCGATTGAATCGGAACGGGGCTCTATCTTTTTTTGTTTTGACGCGTTTTCTTCACGCGAACCGGTATCCACTTCGCTTGAAAACGCTCCAGCGAAAGGCCGCAACCCCGATGATCACCGAAATCGCACAGATCGACATCAAGCCCGGCTCCGAGAAGGACTTCGAAGCCGCCGTCGCCAAGGCGCGCGCAGCTTTCGGCCGCTCCAAGGGGTTTCACGGGTTTGAGCTGCATCGCTCGATCGAGAAGCCGCAGCGCTATCGTCTGATGGTCAAATGGGAAACCCTTCCGCGGCTCGGAGAGTTTCACGGAATGGCGCGGGCTGGTCGGGCCGTATTTTGCTTCGCCCCCCGAGGTCGAACACCGAGACGGTGCTGACCTCGGCGAGCTGAACGGCGACGCGCCCTCTCAGGCCGCCACCGCTTCTGGCTGTCTGCCCGCCTTGAAATGATCGATCATGACTTTCGCGATCGCCATCAGGGGCAAGGCCAGCGCCAGGCCCCAGATCCCGAACACCACGCCGAGCAGGATCTGGAAGGCGAATAGCGTGGCCGGCGGGATGTCGAGGGCCTGACGCTGGACGATCGGCGTGAGGATGTAGCTCTCCAGCGCGTGGACGCCGAGAAACAGGATAAATGCGCTGAGCGCGGCGACCCATCCGGAGGCGAGGCTTGCCAGCACCACGATCAGTCCGCCGAGGATGGCGCCGACGGTCGGAATGAAGGCCAGCAGTCCCGCCTGGATGCCCAGGATGAACGAACTCTGGATGCCGATGAGCTTGAGGCCGATCCAGGTGACGAAGAAGACGGCGGCCATGGTGATGATCTGCGCGATCAGCCAGCGCTCCAGCGTCCATCCGATGCGATCGATGATGACGGTGGCGCGGGCGCGGTGTCTTGCCGGCGCCAGGAACAGCAATCCGTTTCGATAGACGCTCGGCTGCGCCGCAAAGGCCAGCCCGAGAAACAGCACGATGAAGAAGTGTCCCACCGCGCTCACAGTACCCAGCAGGAGTTTGAGCGTCTGGCCCATGATCGCGCCGCCGCTCGAGGCGATCGTACTGGCGCTCGGCAGATTATGCGTCGCCGCGGCCCCCGGCGCGGCCGGAGTCGAAGCCGCCGATGGCGCCGCTTCCTGATTGATGAAGTCGAGATAGCTGGTGTCGATGCCGTTCTTCTCGAGGAAGGCTTTGACGTTGACCAGTTGCGACTTCATCGTATCGCTCAGCACCGCCGCCTGTTGCGCGATGGTGCTGCCGCCGAGGAACACGACGCCCGACAACATTCCGGCGAGCACGAGGCACACGATGGTCAGCCGCACCGACTGCGGCAGCTTGACCGCACGGCCGAGCAGATCGCTCATGGCGTTGAGAGCGACGCCGAGCAGCATGCCGGCGAAGATCAGAAACAGCGTCGCGGCGAAATGCCAGGTGAACAGCAGCAGGGCGGCAAAGGCGACCACGCCGATGCCGCCGACCGATATCGCCCATGCCAGATCGTTGCGGGCCCGAAGTCGATCGTCAGCCGAGACTGCCAAGGTGATTCCCCTTCAAAACCGGTTCGGCCGGCACTCTTTCGCCAAATGAAGCCGGGATCAAGCGCCGAACACGCGCCGGTTTGACGCTGGCGGATTCGTTGTGCAAAGCGGGGAGCGGAATAAGAATCGCGGGGGAGACGAGGGGCTGATTGTATGAACTTCAAATGGTTCGGGCCGCTGGCGCTGCTGGCCGCGCTGGTGATCGGCGACCAGATCAGGATCAACCGGCCCGGTCATAAATTCCGGCTGACGGTCGAGGTGGAGACCCCCGAAGGGGTCAGGTCGGCCTCGGGCATGATGGCGGTTCACCCCGATCGAAGCTACAGCCGCGGCGGCAAGACCACCGCCAAGGGCGATGCCGTCTATGTCGAACTCGGCGGCGGCAAGAACCTGGTCGCATTGCTGGCCCATATCGACAAATCGGTCGACTTCGACGACATCAACTATGTGGCGCTGCGCGCCTACAAGGCCGCGGGCCGCAATGTATCCTTCAATCAGATGACCCAAATGACCGGCACGGTACCGGTCAAGGGCACGGTGATGCCGGTGCTGGTGAGCTTCACCGACCCCGCCGATCCCGGGACGGCGCGCGTGGTGCCGCCCGATGAAATGGAAACGGCTTTGGGGAAGGGCATCCGGCTCCGCGGCATTTCGGCCGAGGTGGTGCCGAACGGGGTGTGGCCGCTCGATTTCGGCGGGCCGCTCGGCGAGCCCGTGACACGTGGCATCGAAGCAAGATTGCCGTGGCTGGGCGGTGCGGACAACGCCGCGGGCAGGGCGCTGAAGGCGGCGGGATTGCAGACGGCCGATGGGATCGATGCCAGACAGGCCTTCACCCGGAAGTAGCGGCCGCAAAACTATCTCTGGCCCCGCCCGAATGCGCGATCCAGCGCTTGTTCGGCGCCGCGGCGGGCCAGCGGCCTGATCAAGGGGGAGTTGAACCAGGCCTGGCTCGATCGAAGCGCGCGATCGAGATCTGCGATGCGATACAGCCTGCCCGCCGCGACCACGGCTTCGAGGCTGGAAAGGTTGCCGATGGCTTGGGTCGGATCGCGCCGAAACAACAGAATGTCGGCCGGCGCATCGGTTTCGATGCGGCCCAACCCGCGCACGCCGAGCCGGTCGCCGGCATCTGATGTCGCGAGCTTCCAGACCTGCTCGGCATTGATTCCGGCGTCGGCAAACAGCGCCATCTCCTCAAGCAGGCTGGCGCCCGGAATGACGAACGGCTGCGCGACGTCGGTTCCGAGATATAGCTGCGCACCGGCGTCGAACAGCTTCCTTGCCAGCCGCTGTTTTTTTGCGACCGCCGGGGCCACCTGCCGCTCCAGATAGTCGCGCGCCATCCGGTTACTCGCGCGGTCGGGGTGCCAGATCACGTCGAGATAGAACGGGGGGACTCTCAGCATATCGGGATGCCGGCGGGCAGCTTCGAAATCCCGGTAACACAGCATCCGCTGGTTGGTGACGATGGTCGGAGTGTTGGCGATGCCGTACTTCAGCGTCGTTTCGACGATGCGATCCATCCGTCGCTCGTCGACGGCGTGCCAGTCGCAGGAGCGATTGACCAGCGCGTCGCGCTCCAGCGTACCTGGCTCCGGAACGCCAAAGAAATGCTGGACTTCCGCAATGCGCGCCTCTTCGTAGGTTATTCCGGCCGGCACGTGGCCCATCATCTTGAGGCCGTGCTTTTCGCAGGAGCGCTCCAGCGAGCGGATCATCAGCTCGGTCAGGCCTTCGTAGAATTTGAGGAAGCTCGCCCCGGTTGCCTTGACGCGGGCTGCGGCCGCGTCGGCCGCAGCCGCGCTGGCGTCCGCCAGCAGGATCGTATTCTTGAAGGTCGCCTTGCCGGCGCCGACGAAGGGCCCGCAGGAGAACACGCGCGGCACTGGATGAACGCCTTCGTCGCTCAATCTCCGTGCCGCGGCGACGGCGGTTCCGTCGAGGTCGCCGGCTTCGCGTACGCTGGTCACGCCGTGCAGCAGATAGAGAAGTGCCGCTGCCTGCGTAAGTTTCAAGGCATTGTCCGGCGGCAAATGGACGTGCATGTCGACCAGCCCGGGCAGGGCGAAACATCCTGCGAACTCGGACGGCGGCTCGGTCCGCGTATCGGAAATTCCCGAGATCGCCCCGTCGGAGACGGCAATCGTCGCGTCCGTGCGCCGATCGCGCGTCGGGTTGATGACGGTGACGCCATCGATCTGGAATCGTCCCTCGGCGGCCCGCCGCGGTGGACCCGGCCGCCGAAGCCCAAGACGGTTGAGAAAATTCATTGCAAGACCCGCCCGATATGCCACAACGTCCGCAGCGATAATCATGAATATGAGCATATATTCATAATGTCAACGGAGTTGTGCGCGACATGGCCAAGAAGGCGATTGGCAAACCAGCCGGGCTGCGCAAGCTGCCCACCCAGGCGCGCAGCCGGGCGCGTGTGGCTGATATTCTGAAGGCGGCCGCAGCACTGCTGAGCGAGGTCGGCTACGATGGCCTTTCAACCAATCTGGTCGCCGAGCGCGCGAAGGTCCCGGTAGGCTCGATCTATCAGTTCTTCGAGGGCAAGGACGACATCGTCGCGGCGTTGGTCGAGCAGTTCCAGGACAGTATCCTGAGGCTTGCGAGCGAACAGCTCGATGCAGCCGGCGCCAGACGAGACCGCCGCGCTTTCATCGCGAAGCTTGTCGACGGGGTCGCCGGCATTCAGGCGGAGGCGTCGGCTTTCGTATGCGTATTTTCCGGCAGCCCATCGCACCCGCGGTTCGATAGTCTGGCGCGCGAGCTTCGCGGCACGCTGATGAGCCACCTCGACCGGGTCTTCGCCGAAGCGTTTCCGCGCCTGCCCAGGGACGACCGGAGCCGGATGCTTGCCGCATGGTCGGAAATCACCGGCGCAATGATCTCGAGCCTCGACCGGAGCAGGCCGGGCGAGCGCGGCAAGCTGCTTGAAGAACTCAAGATCATCCTTTGCGCCTATCTCGACGCCAAGCTGGCGGCTGTGGGTTGAGATTCCTGCAGAGCAGCGAGGTCCTGGAAGGGGGCGTAAGATATTGATCCGGCGTCTATTGGCGGGCATGATCCGCCCAAATTCGTGATCTGAGATTGGATAATCAGCGATGAGGAGGCCGGTGGTCGGTGTGATCGCAAACGCGTATCGCATCGAGGATCGATTTGCGACACAGATGTCCGGCGAGCGAAATCTGCGCGCGGTCGCCGAGGTCGCGGGCGCGCTGCCGCTGATGTTTGCCGGCTCCCCCGAAATCACCGATATCGGCGCGCTGCTGGATACCGTTGACGGCGTGGTGCTGACCGGCGCCCGCGCCAATGTCCACCCCGCGCATTTTCGCGCCGAACCGGACCCCAAACACGAGCCCTACGACCTGCATCGCGACGACATGGCGCTGGCATTGTCGCGAGCCTGTGTCGAACGCGGCGTACCGCTGTTCGGCATCTGCCGCGGCCTGCAGGAGATGAACGTCGCCTTCGGCGGCTCGCTGCACCCGGAAATCCGGGAATTGCCCGGTCGCATGAACCATCGGATGCCGCGGCTCGAGAACGGCGAAATCCACCCCGACCCGCTGGTCGTCTTTGCCGACCGGCATGACGTCAATCTCGTTCCCGGCGGTACTTTTGCGAAAATTCTGGGGCGCGAGACCATTCGCGTCAATTCGCTCCACGGCCAGGGCATCCTCGAACCCGGCGAACGCGTCGTGGTCGAGGGGGTGGCGGAAGACGGCACCATCGAGGCGATCCGGATCGCGGACGCGCCCGGCTTTGCACTCGGGGTGCAATGGCATGCGGAATACGATCCGCAACGCAATCCGATCAACCGCGCCTTGTTTCAGGCGTTCGGCGAGGCGCTGGTGGCGCGCAAGCGCCCCACCTAGCCGTCCGCGCCGCGCGCGCTGGGCATCTCTCCGATATGATGAGTGGGCAGCATCCATCCGGAAGGGCCCAAATCTCCTCAAGCCGCCTTGTTCGCTTTCTCCACCCTCACGCCGCCGCCCTCCAGCAACATGACCTTGTTGAGGAGCTTCACCAGCGCATAGACGGCCTCTATCGCGGGCGCCGCCGTATTGGTCAGCTTTGCCATTTCCAGGATCGAACCGATCAGTGCCTCGGTTTCGAGCGAGCGGCCGGCTTCCACATCCTGCAGCATCGACGTCTTGTGCGCGCCGACCGCTTCCGCGCCGGCGATGCGCTTGTCGATGCTGACGCGGAAGCTCACGCCGAGCTTCCGGGCGATGTCCTGCGCTTCCTTCATCATGGTCGCCGCCAAAGCGCGCGTCTCGGCGAACTGGCAAATGTCCACCAGCGTGGCGTGGGTGAGCGCCGAGATCGGGTTGAACGAGAGATTGCCCCATGCCTTGAGCCAGATCTCCGAGCGGATATCCGGCAGCACCAGCGATTTCAGCCCGGCCTTGATGAAGACGTCGTGCAATTCCTTGACGCGTTCGGTCGCCTTGCCGTCGAGTTCCCCGATCGGGAAGCGATCGCCCTCGACGTGGTGGATCACGCCCGGCGCCGTTGCCGCCGCCGCGGGATAAACCACGCAGCCGATAATGCGTTTCGGGTCGATATTCCCGGTGAGGACGCCCGAGGGATCGAGGCTCTCCAGCCGGTGATTGTCGTACTCGCCGCCGAGCCTCTGGAAATACCACCATGGCAGGCCGTTCTGCACCGTCAGAACGACGGTGTCGGGACCAAGCAGCGCATCGATGTCGCGCACCACCTGATCGAGGAAATGCGCCTTCACCGCCAGCACGACGATATCCTGCTTGCCGGCCTCGGCCGGCTTGTTGACGGCCTTCATCTTGGCGGTCTGGACCTTGCCGTCGTGCCACTCCAGCTTGAGTCCGTTCTTCTGGATCGCGGCGAGATGCGCGCCCTGGTCGATGACCGTGACATCCTCGCCCGCCAGCGCAAACTTTGCCGCCAGCAGGCCGCCGATGGCGCCGGCGCCTACCACGCAAATCTTCTTCTGCCTGGGTGGGGCGCCCAACAGATACGGACTGGGCAGCACCTGGTCGAAGACATTGCTGAGGCTGCCGACGCCGTCGATCACGATATCGACGACGTTGTGGGCGTCGGCCATCGTGCCGGCGCCGAGCGAGGTGCCGCAGGCGATGATGTCGCCCGGCATCAGCGTCACGTCCCTGGAAATCGCGGCGACGAGCTTGTGCGGCGGAAAGAACATGTCGGCGACGGGATAGTTCTGCCGCTCCTTGCCGTTCAGGATGGTCTTGACTGACAGTTTTAGCGGATCGAGGCCGGTGGCGATCACAGGGCCGAACACACCGAACGTGTCAAAACTCTTCGCGCGCGCCCATTGTTCGAACGACTTATCCTTGCGCAGCAGGTCGACGGCGGTGACGTCGTTCACGCAGGTATAGCCGAAGATATAGTCGCCGGCTTCGGCTTCGCTGATGTTGAAGCATTTCTTGCCAATGACGACTCCGAGTTCGCCCTCGTAAATGATTTTTCCGGCATAGGTGGCGGGACGCTCGATCGGCTTGTTCGCGGGCCAATACGCATTCGGCGCCTTGAGAAACCACAGCGGTTCTTTCGGCTCCGTGAAATCGTTCTTGGCCGCGAGCTGGTGGAAATTGTTCCACAGACAGATCATTTTCGAAGGATCGCACGGCGTCAAAACCTGAACGGCCGAGAGCTTCAGCGTCTGGCCGCTCGGCTTCGCGCCGGCGAACAGGTCGCCGGTATGAACCGCGATGGTATCGCCATCCAGCGTGCCGAAACCGGTCTTTCCGTCCTGCTCGAAGCGGATCCACTTTGCCATATGCGACCTCCCGGTGCGGTACAGCCAGCGTCGTTTGAAAGCGCGGCCGTTGCTTATTCTAGTCCTCATGCCCGGCCCTGTAACCGTGCACCGCATCATTGGGAGCGCGACCAAGCCGCCGTGGCTTCCCAGTCCGCCGGGAAGGCGCCGCCGCAAAACAAAAGGCGCCCCTCTCGGAGCGCCTCCTGCATTCTCAGGCGGTGGCGTCGGCGGGAAAACCCGCCGGCAACATCACTGCGAATAGTACATGTCGAATTCGACCGGATGCGGGGTCATCTCGAAACGCTCGACTTCGGTCATCTTCAGCTCGATGAAGCTGTCGATGAAGTCGTCGTCGAACACGCCGCCGTTCTTGAGGAAGGCGCGGTCCTTGTCGAGATTCTCCAGCGCCTCGCGCAGCGAACCGCACACCGTCGGAATCGACTTCAGCTCTTCCTTCGGCAGGTCGTAGAGGTCCTTGTCCATCGCCGGACCCGGATCGATCTTGTTCTTGATGCCGTCGAGGCCGGCCATCAGCATCGCGGCGAAGCCGAGATACGGATTGGCCATCGGATCGGGGAAACGCACCTCGACGCGCTTGGCCTTCGGATTGGTGGTGTAGGGGATGCGGCAGGAGGCCGAGCGGTTGCGCGCGGAGTAGGCGAGCAGCACCGGCGCCTCATAGCCGGGCACCAGGCGCTTGTAGGAGTTGGTCGACGGGTTGGTGAAGGCGTTGATCGCCTTGGCGTGCTTGATGATGCCGCCGATGTAATGCAGGCAGGTCTCCGAGAGGTCGGCGTATTTGTTGCCGGCGAACACCGGCTTGCCGTCCTTCCAGATCGACTGGTGGACATGCATGCCCGAGCCGTTGTCGCCATAGACCGGCTTCGGCATGAAGGTGGCGGTCTTGCCGTAGATGTGGGCGACCTGATGGATGCAGTATTTGTAGATCTGCATCTGGTCGGCCATCAGCGTCAGGGTGTCGAACTTCATGCCGAGCTCGTGCTGGGCGGAAGCGACTTCGTGGTGATGCTTCTCGACCTTGACGCCCATCTTGGCCATCGCGCCGAGCATTTCCGAGCGCATGTCCTGCACCGAGTCCTGCGGCGGAACCGGGAAGTAGCCGCCCTTGGTGCGGATGCGGTGGCCGAGGTTGCCGCCCTCATATTCGGTGTCCGAGTTGATCGGCAGTTCCGAGGAATCCAGCTTGAAGCCGGTGTTGTAGGGCGTGGTCTGGTAGCGGACGTCGTCGAACACGAAGAATTCGGCTTCCGGTCCGACGAAAACGGTGTCGCCGATCCCCATCGACTTGACCATCGCCTCGGCCTTCCTGGCGATGCCGCGCGGGTCGCGGTTATAGGGCTCGCCGGTGGTCGGCTCCAGCACGTCGCAGGTGATGACCATGGTGGTTTCGGCGAAGAAGGGATCGATCGTCGCGGTGACGGGATCGGGCATCAGGCACATGTCGGATTCGTTGATCGCCTTCCAGCCGGCGATCGAGGAGCCGTCGAACATCGTGCCTTCGGCGAAGATCTCCTCGTCGATCATGCCGATGTCGAAGGTCACATGCTGCCACTTGCCGCGCGGATCGGTGAAACGCAGGTCGACGTATTTGACGTCGTTGTCCTTGATCGATTTCAGGACGTCTTTGGCGGTCTTCATGAATACCCCTTTTGGCTTACAGGTCATCGCGATCGGGCCGCGGGCGGCGACCGTCAGGCATGGTCAATACAATTGGGCCAAGCCCAACACAATATCAGAGTGCCGCCGAAACCGGCGATTCAGATGGCATCCAGCCCGGATTCACCGGTCCTGATGCGAATGGCTTCCTCGATGTTGGACACGAAGATCTTGCCGTCGCCGATGCGTCCGGTCTGGGCCGCGCGCCGGATGGCGTCGATCGCCTTCTCGACCAGGTCGTCGCCGATCACGATCTCGATTTTGACCTTGGGCAGAAAGTCCACGATGTACTCGGCGCCGCGGTAGAGCTCGGCGTGACCCTTTTGCCGCCCGAACCCCTTGGCCTCGGTAACGGTGATGCCCTGCAGTCCGACTTCCTGAAGCGCCTCTTTCACCTCGTCGAGCTTGAACGGCTTGATGATGGCTTCTATTTTTTTCACTGAACGCCTCCCGGGCACTTCCATATTTCAGACTGCGGTTGGTTTCCACCCGACGCACGTTGCGCAGGTGATCGATCGTTCGTCCTGGACCCTCGTGCGACGATGTCCCGCCGGCCCGGCGAGCGGGCAACCTCATACAATTGACGGTCAACACGATGGTCCAGAGCCGGCTTCCTCAAAAGCAGGGTCTATGCCAAGTTGTTAAGGTGCCTGATTTTGAAATGTTATCAGACTTTTGACGGGCATTGACCAGCGGTTAGAGCGACCGGCCTATGATACTGAAGCACACAAAATAGGCAAACAGCTCAATTGTCATGCAGTCGTCGAAGCTCTGGGATGTGTGAGAGACCGGAAATGCCTCAGGATGAGGCGCGTGGATCGGGAATTCGGCATGGAAGTTCTCACGACCGCTGAGATGGAGCGCGCTGACCGTCTGACCATCGCGGCGGGCACCCCCGGATTCGCGCTGATGCTCAGCGCCGGCCAGGCTGTTGCGGAGGCTGCGATGGACCTGGTGGAGGAGGGACCCATCCTGGTGGTCGCCGGCAGCGGCAACAATGGCGGCGACGGCTTCGTGGCGGCAGCCGAACTCGCCGCGCGCGGCCGCGAAGTCTCGGTCATCCTGCTGTGCGAGCGGGACAGCCTGCAGGGCGATGCGGCGTCCGCTGCGAAGGGGTGGAAATATCCGGTGCTGCCGTTCAATCCGCAGGCGATCGGCAGGCCCGCGCTGATCATCGACGCGCTGTTCGGCGCCGGCCTCAACCGGCCGGTGGAGGGCGCCCCCTTCGACATGATCGAGGCCATCAACGCCAACGGCGCACCGGTTCTCAGCGTCGATCTGCCGAGCGGTATCAACGGTACCACCGGCGCCGTCATGGGCGTTGCGATCCGTGCCACCGAAACGGTGACGTTCTTCCGGAAGAAGCCGGCGCATCTGCTGCTTCCGGGCAGGATGCATTGCGGACGCCGGGTGCGCGTTGCCGATATCGGCATCGATGCGAGCGTGCTCGAGGAAATCCAGCCGCAGACCTTCGAGAACGTTGCTTCGGCCTGGCACAAGTCGTTTCCGGTGCCGCGGATCGACGGCCATAAATACGCCCGGGGCCATGCGGTCATCGTCTCCGGCGATATGGCGGCGACCGGTGCCGCGCGGCTGGCGGCGCGGGGCGCCTTGCGGGCCGGCGCCGGGCTGGTGACGCTGGCATCGCCCCTTGGCGCGCTGGCGGTCAACGCCGCGGCGCTGACCGCGGTGATGGTTCGCGCCATCGACACCGTGGTGGAGTTCGGCGAGCTGTTGGCCGACAAGCGCCTCAACGCCCTCGTGATCGGCCCGGGCGCCGGCCTCGGCGACCGCACCCGCGATCTCGTCCTCACGGCGCTGTCGGCGAAGCGCGGCCTGGTGCTCGACGCGGATGCGCTGACGAGCTTTGCAGAAGCGCCCGATCGCCTGTTCGAGGCGATCAAGGCTTCGCACGATCCGCAGGTCGTCCTCACCCCGCATGAAGGCGAATTTCCGCGGCTGTTCAGCGACATCAGCAACAAGCATCCGCTTCGCTCGAAACTTGAACGGGTACGGGCCGCCGCCGAACGCAGCGGCGCCGTCGTCCTGCTCAAGGGGCCGGATACCGTGGTGGCCTCGCCGGACGGCCGGGCCTCCATCGCCGCCAATGCGCCGCCCTGGCTGGCCACCGCCGGCGCCGGCGACGTGCTGGCGGGGATCGTCGCAGGGTTCCTGGCGCAGGGCGTGCCGGCGTATGAGGCCGCCTCTATCGGCGCCTGGATGCACGGCGAGGGCGCGCGCGAGGCGGGTCCCGGCCTGATCGCGGAGGATTTGACGGAGGTGCTGCCCGCGGTGTTTCGGCGGCTCTATGACGAGTTCGGCATCGACTATTGAGAAGGGCTGCGAGCCGAGCATTCTACTTTGCATGGGGTTGTTTTAGCGATTTTTTGTAGCGAGCCGTTCAAACCAGGTATCTGGCGACTGCCGCTTCGTCCCAGACAAGCCCGAGGCCGGGCCCGCGGGCGGTGACCGCCCCGTCGACGATCGCGACGGGCTCGGCGAGGATGGCGCGAGCGATGTCGAGGACCTCCAGCCAGTGTGCGGTCGGCGTCACCGCCAGCATATGCGCGCTCGCCTCGGCGAACAGGTGGCTCGACATCGGGATCGATGCCGCCTCCGCTTGCGCCGCGACGCGCATCCAGCCGGTGACGCCGCCGCATTTCATCAGATCGGGCATGATGAAATCGCTGGCGCCGGCCGCGATGGCCTCGGCAAAGCCGCGCGGAAACCACCAGTTCTCGCCGGCCTGAATCGGGGTCGGAGAGGTTTCCCGGACCTTGGCGTGACCGAGCAGGTCTTCCTGCGGCACCGGTTCTTCGATCCAGTGCAGGTCGTAGGGCGCCAGACGTTCGATACGGCGTGTCGCTTCAGCCGGATCGAGCGATTGGTTGAAGTCGATCATGAGCGCGATATCCGGGCCGATCAGGGCGCGGACGCCCTTGACCACCCGCTCGTCATTGGCGGCGTCGCCGTCGCCGCCCTTGATCTTGATGCCCTTGAATCCCTGTTCGAGCGAACGTTTCAGGTCGTTGGCGTCGGCAACGGGGTCGACCACGCCGTAACTGTCATAGGCCCGGATCGGCCGCGCCGAGCCGCCGAGCAGGGTGACCAACGGCTGGCCCGCCGTCTGGCCCAGCGCATCCCAGAACGCCATATCGAGGCCGGACACCGCCATGCCGACCAGGCCCTGCCAGCCGAGCAACCTGAACCTGGCATCCATCGCAGCCATCAGGTCGAACGGCGCGATCGGCCTGCCGGTCAGTTCGCGGCCGATCTCTTCGACCAGATGCACCAGCGGCTTTAGCGTCATCTTCGTGTAGGCAAAGATGTAGGAGCGTCCGGTAACGCCTTGATCGGTCGTGACATCGATCAGCACCAAGGGGGCTGCCTCGATCACGCCGAAGGCGGTTTTCACGGGCCGCGCGATCGGGGCGACGACGGCGCGGGCCCTGACGCTGCGAATGGTCGGCGTAGCTGTGCTCATGGTGGTTTCCTCACTCGATACTCTACCATATTGACCATCTTGGGAGGTGCGCCGCCGCTGGCTCGCGGTCTCTTCGATCGACAGCGCCCGGCCAATGTCGAGTTGTTGGCACAGAAACCTCCGCTTTCCAGGCTATGTCAGAATTCCCCTTATGTGTGAGGAACCGGCATGTCGCGCGAACCTTTGACGCTTGGAAAGCCATTCGAAAAGAAGGTGTTGTTTTCGCTCGGCGTCGTCTCGTCAGGCCGGATGCTTCACACTGCCGGCATTACCGCCCGGGACGCCAATGGCGATCTGGTGGGCGCTGGCGATATGCGGGCGCAGGTCGAGCAGTGCTTCAGCAATCTGGGGGATGTGCTGGAAGCCGCGAATGCGAGTTTCGGCGACGTCGTGAAGTATACGATCTATACCACCGACATCGCCCTGTTCGACAGCACGACACGCGACATTCGTTTCCCTTTTTTCGTCGACCGGCCGGCCTCGACGCTGATCGAGGTGAGCCGGCTCATCGATCCCGGGATGCTGGTTGAGATCGAAGCGATCGCCTGTCTCGGTGAGTCATGAGGGGCGAGCCGTTGCTCCCGGAGCGTCCGCTCGCGGACTTCCTCAACGCCGAAGCTGCGCAGCTTGCTGAGGCCTGTACCCGGTGCGGCAAGTGCGTCGAGGTTTGTCCGGTGGTTCCGTTCGGTCCGATGGCCTCGGTGCCGCCGCAGGATGTGGTGGAGCCCGTGGCTGCCTTTCTGGCGGAGGGGCGGCCGATGTCCGAGGCCGCAGGCGCCTGGACGGCGGCCTGCAATGGCTGCGGTGCATGCCTGCCGGCATGTCCTGAAGCCATCAATCCGCGAAAGATGCTGATGCTCGCGGCCGCGAAGCAATCCCGGATATCGTCAAAGACGCCGGAGCTGTTTCGCAGGATGTCGCGCTCCATCAAGATCATGATCGCGATGCAGCTTGTGCCGCAGGAATTCGCAAAATTGTTCGTGCCGGCGCGTCCGCGCGAGGCCGCCATGGTGTTCTATCTCGGCTGCAACGCGTTGCGCACGCCGCATCTGCTGTTCAACACCATGTTTGTGCTCGACGCGCTGGATGTCGATTACGAAGTCGTCGGCGGACCTTCATCGTGCTGCGGCGTGATCAGCACCAAGTGGGAGGGGGCGATATCGACGGGTCAGCGCGTGACCAACAACACCATATCCCAATTCGAAGGGTTCAACCCCGAGAAGGTCCTCAGCTGGTGTCCGACCTGCCAACTACATCTTGGCGAAACGCTGGACGGTTATCGGAAGACGTCGTTTTCGTTCGATCACGTAACGGCCTATCTGGTTTCCCGGTTCGACGATGTGAAGCGCCGGATTGTCCGTCCGGTCGCGCGCCGGGCGGTACTGCATATCCATGCCGGTTGTATCGACGTCGGCCATGCCGTGGAGCGGCTGCTCCGGGCTGTCCCGGGCCTGGACCTTGCCGATATGGTGGTGGAGTCGGGCTATACCTGCGGAGGATCAGGCTGCAGCAGGTCGCCGGAACTGGCGGCCATCGAGCATGCAGCCTTGCTCGATCGCGTGCGGGAGAACGGCGCCGATACGCTGGTGACGCTCTATCACGGATGCCACGCGATCTTTGCCGGCGCGGAAAGCGAGGGGACGTTTGAAGTCCTCAACTTCACCGACATTCTGGTCGAGGCCATGGGCGGCATTCCGCACCAGGACATGCTGAAAAGGTACAGGCTGCTGGATGATTGGGAGATGATCGTCACCGAAGCCCAGCCCTATCTCAGGGCCAACGGGATCGAGATCGACGACGATTGGCTAAAGCGGCATGGGCCGGATATCCTGGCATCAGCCGAATTCAAGGGAGGCCTCGATTGTCTCGGCGTCGCCGCGGCAAGAGCCCAACGACCATGAGCCGCGCGGCCATCATTGCTGCGCCCGTCGCCATGGCGGAAAACGGCCTGTCGCCCAAGTGGAGCCTCGCGCTGTCCGGATTGTCCGCGGCGCAGCGCAACGACATCAGAAAGCGCATGCGGACGCAGATCCTGCCGCCGCGGTCGATTTTGTTCCGGCAGGGTGCCCCCAGCGACACGCTGGTCGTACTGGAAGATGGCCGGGTCAGGCTGCTTCAAACCCAGCGCAACGGCGAGCAATTTGCGTTCGGCGTGTTTGTAGGGGGGACCGTGCTTGGCCTTGCGGCGCTCGTCCTCGACCGGCCGCGCATTCTGACGGCAGAGGCCATCGACCAGGTCGTGATCTCGGTAATGCCGCGGAGCGACTTCGTGGCCTGCACGCGGAATGTGCCGGGCTTTCTCGACAACATCACGCGGCTGCTGGCGTTGCTTTCGGTCGAGAGCATCGAGCGCAGCGGTCCGCTCGCACTCGATGACGCCTGGGTCAGGCTCGGCTCTATCCTGGTGTCGCTGGCGCGCAACGATAGCCGGAATTCCTGCCCGACGATCTCGGGGCTGACTCAGGAGGATCTGGCCAAGATGGTCGGCGTGAGCCGCGCCTGGGTCGGCGCCGCGCTCGCCGAATTCGAACGCCTGTCGCTGATTTCGAAGCGACGCAGCCGGATCACGATCGAGCAACCCGACCGGCTGGCCGATTTCGTTGCGGCAAGCCGTAACCGTTCGCCCCTCCGGCGCTGATCGCGCCGCAACTTTCAGGAAACTGCGAGAACAGCCATGACCGTCTATGTGATCGCTCAAGTAAAATTCACCAGGGAAGAATGCTATCGGCGCTACCAATCGCGGTTCGCCGATGTTTTCAAACAGTTCACGGCGCGGCTCCTGGTCGCCGACGAGAAGCCGAAAGTTCTCGATGGCGAGTGGACGCGCGACAAGGTGGTCGTCATGCAATTTCCCGATGAGCCGGAAGCGATGCGCTTTCTGGACTCGCCGGCCTATCAGGAGATTTCAAAAGACCGCATCGCCGGCGCCGAGGTGTTGTCGCTGCTCGTGAAGGGACTGCCGTCGCCGCTTTGAGCCATTCAGCTCTCGATTGCGTACCACCGCACGAGGCGCGCCGCCGCCCAGTCGGTCGCGACGGTCTCGATCAGCCAGCGTCCGGCGAAATCCGCGGCGAATGCGATCCGCTGGGTCTGGCCGGGATCAATCGCCAGCGTATCCAGCCAGAACGGCTTCCAGCCGTCGTCGAGCCGGTCCAGCAGCCTGAAATGATGGCCGTGCAAGTGGAAGACTTCGGGGATGTCGCCGCGATTGGTCAGGGCCAGCACCACGGTGCGGCCCGTCTTGGCGCGGAAGGCGGGGGCGGCAGTGGCAGCGAACTTCGCCGGCGTCACCCAATCGCCCTGAGGGCCGCCGAGTGTCAGGTCGATGCGCAGGGCGTTCTTGAGGTCGAGCTGGGCCGGCAGGTCATTGGGGGGCAGCGCGGCGGCGATCGGCAACGGCGCGCTCCTGATCGCGGGCTCCCCGGAGGTGACCAGCCGGGCGATCGGGCGGGCCTCTCGGCCGTCATGGAGCAGGATCGATGAGACCGAGCCCGGCGGCGCCGATGCGTCGACGAAGGCGTCGACCCGGCTTCCCGGCGCCAGCACGAACCCGTCGCCGCGGGCCAGGAAAGGTTCGGCCGGCTGACCGTCGAAGGCCATCAAGCGGACCTCGTGGCCCTCAATTTTGACTGCAATGACATTGCGTTGGCTACCATTGATGAAGCGGAATCGCAGCCGTTCGTTGACGCGGGCAGGGATGTCGAGCGTCGTCAGCCCATTGATGGTGAATTGCGGCGTCGTGTCCCTGGGGTCGGTGCCAGGGGCAATGGCGGTCCCGTCCGGACGCAGACGCCAGTCTTCGATCAGGAATACCTCGTCGCGGTCGACGGCGACCGGTTCGCTCTCCCCAACGATCAGCGCCCGAACCGGCGATGGGCGCGCCTGGCCATCGCCGAGCAGGCGGAGGTCGCAAAGGAATGTGCCGGCGTGGCGCAAGGGAATAGTGATGGTCTTGCTTGCCCCGGGCGCCAATGCTGCGCGCCCGGCCAGCGGTTCGGCGGACGGAACGCCATCGATGCCGCGCCAGCTCGCTGCCGCAGCGATCGGGAGCCCGTTTCCGAGCGCGATTTCGACGGTTTCGCCGCGCTTGAACCGAAGATCGGGTCCGGCGAGCGTCCAGATCGGCGTATCCGGCCCTCCCGGCCGCAAGGCGATGGCACCATCCCTGGTCTGCAGCGCCAGCGACGGCCGTCCCTGGGCGGCCGCGACGGGAGACATGACCGGGGCGAGGGCGGTGGCACCCAATCCGGCCAAAAGCGCGCGTCGGTCCAGCCGGAGAATGCGATCTGCCATGGCCTCGATGCGGACCATTTTCCGCCGGAGATGTCCAGTTGCCGCAGGTCGGCCGGGAGGGGCTCCCGGACGGCCATTTTTTTGCTGCGAACAGGTTCGCTCATGTTATAAGCCCGCCGCAACAATCGCGTTGATGACTTAGATGATGGCATGCAAGCCATAAACACGATTGATTCCATTAACTTGGAGCATGATTGGCCGCCCGAAAACCGCTTCACACTTTTCGGCAGTCATGCGCGGGCATCGCGGCCGGACATGATGCTATCAGCGGGCGTGGCGGAACTGGTAGACGCGCTGGATTTAGGTTCCAGTGACGAAAGTTGTGGGGGTTCGAGTCCCTCCGCCCGCACCAAGCGCCGATAGCGTTTGCGAGACGAATTACGGGGGGACCGGTTTCCGAAAGGGCGATGCCCCCTGAAGAAATGGGTTCGCCGATCCACCGGCGCAGGCTTTCGGGCCGCGCGTCGACTAGATTGACAATGTTCGCGCCGTTTGGGCCGGACGAAAGCGGAAGAAGATTGACGCCATGCAGGTCACCGAAACCCTCGTTGAGGGATTGAAGCACGAATTCCAGATCAGCGTTCCCGCATCGGATCTCGATGCCAAGGCGGACGCGCGCCTCGTCGACCTCAAGGACAAGGTCCGTCTCAACGGCTTCCGTCCCGGCAAGGTGCCGGTGAGCCACCTCAAGAAGGTGTATGGCCGTTCGGTGATGGCGGAGACCATCGACCAGACCATCCGCGATACCAACACGCAGATCTTCACCGAGCGCGGATTCCGTCTTGCGACCGAGCCCAAGGTCACCATGCCGACCGAGGAAAAAGCGGTCGAGGATATCCTCACCGGCAAATCCGATCTCACCTACACGGTCGCAATCGAGGTCGTGCCCTCGATCCAGCTCGCCGATTTCAAGAGCTTTAGCGTCGAGAAGCCGGTCGTGGACGTGACTGACGCCGATGTCGACGAGGCCATCAAGCGTATCGCGGACCAGAACCGCTCCTACGCCGCGAAGAGCGAGGGCGCCAAGGCCGAGACCGGCGACCGGGTGACGATCTCGTTCAAGGGCACCATCGACGGCACCCCGTTCGACGGCGGCACCGGCGAGGGCATCCAGGTCGTGATCGGCACCGGACAGTTCATCCCGGGCTTCGAAGAGCAGCTGATCGGCATCGGCGCGGGCGAAACCCGCACCCTGAAGGTTTCCTTCCCGAAGAATTACGCCAGCGAGAAGCTCGCCGGCCAGCCGGCCGAGTTCGAAACCACGGCCACCGCGATCGAGGCGCCGCAGGATACCAAGATCGATGACGAGTTTGCCAAGACGCTCGGCCTCGAATCGCTCGACAAGCTGAAGGAAGCCGCGCGCGAGCGGCTGGTGGCTGAATTCGCCGGCGCCACCCGCCAGCGGGTCAAGCGCATGCTGCTGGACCGCCTCGACGAAGCCCATCGCTTCGAAGCGCCGCCGTCGCTGGTCGAGGAAGAATTCAACCTGATGTGGAATTCGATCAAGGCCGAGATGGAATCCAGCGGCAAGACCTTCGCCGACGAGGACACCACGGAAGAAGCCGCTAAGGAAGAGTACCAGAAGATCGCCGACCGCCGGGTGCGGCTCGGCCTGGTGCTGTCCGAGATCGGCGAGAAGAACAAGATCACGGTTACCGACGACGAAGTCAGCCGCGCGGTGATCGAGCGCGCGCGCCAGATGCCGGGCCGCGAGAAGGAAGTCTGGGACTACTATCGCAGCAACGCAAATGCGCTGGCCCAGCTTCGTGCACCGATCTACGAGGACAAGGTCGTCGACTTCATCCTGGAATTGGCCAATGTGACCGAAAAGAAGGTCACCCGTGAGGACCTCTACAAGGACGACGAGGCGGAAAAGAGCGCGGCCTGATTCCGACAATCTTGTCAGTCGGGCGTTAAGGTTGAGAAGCGAAAGGGGCGTGGCGACGGTATCCGTCGCTATGCCCGGCGGCGCGAATCAGCTTCAACTGCAACGAATTCCGCACGCTATCGACCCGGTCTTGTCACCGGGGAATTGGCCCATATCTGTGAACTGTCCTTGAAGTCCTGCATCACGGGACGTTCGTCCGCGCCCGGCAAATCCAGCCCTTCTGTCTTGCCGATGGATGTCCGCCTCCGCCAACCTGTCTACTAACCCTTGGGTGACTAATGCGCGATCCGGTCGAAACCTACATGCAACTTGTGCCGATGGTGGTCGAGCAGACCAACCGCGGCGAACGCGCCTACGACATTTTCTCGCGTCTCCTGAAAGAGCGCATCATCTTCGTGACCGGACCGGTCGAGGATGGCATGTCGACGCTGACGGTCGCGCAGCTGCTGTTCCTCGAAGCCGAGAATCCGAAGAAGGAAATCTCGATGTACATCAACTCGCCGGGCGGCGTGGTGACGTCGGGCCTTGCGATTTACGACACCATGCAGTTCATCCGCCCGCCGGTGTCGACGCTTTGCACCGGGCAGGCGGCATCGATGGGATCGCTGCTCCTGGCCGCCGGCCATAAGGACATGCGCTTCTCGCTGCCGAATTCGCGCATCATGGTCCACCAGCCTTCCGGCGGCTTCCAGGGCCAGGCCACCGACATCATGCTGCACGCCCAGGAAATCCTGAACCTGAAGAAGCGGCTCAACGAGATCTACGTGAGGCACACCGGCCAGACCTACAAGGCGATCGAGGATGCGCTGGAACGCGACAAATTCCTCACCGCCGAAATGGCCCGTGACTTCGGCATTGTCGACAAGGTGATCGACAAGCGCCAGGAAGACCCGACGCCGCCGAAAACCCCGTAATAATCCCGGCCGTAAGCACGCATTGAGCTTAACATGGGTCGTCGGCGGCCATTTCGGGCCTCCGGCGGGACAACTATGCCCCCTTATGGGCAGGAAGTTCCGCATTCGTGCTGGTTTGGCGGCGTGGCAATCGCGCAACGCTCCCCCGATTTCGACAGGTTCGCCTCGTGCGAACGGCACAAATCACGGTATTGTCACGGGTATCGGAAGCCCCGCCAATTAGCGAATTCTTGATAGTCGGGTGCGACCATGATTGGCTAGGGGAGCTTGGCGGGGGATTCGAGTTAGCCGCGATTCGTGCGGTATCTGAAGCGTAGGGTCTTTTTTGGTACGGATTTTGCTCTATCTAAATCTCTACCCCGGTTTAGTGCCGGAATGGGGCGATTGAGCAGACGGGATCGAACGGCGGACGGAGATAAGAATGAGTAAGGTCGGCACGAGCGACTCCAAGAACACGCTGTATTGCTCGTTCTGCGGCAAGAGCCAGCATGAAGTCCGCAAATTGATTGCGGGTCCCACTGTATTCATCTGCGACGAATGCGTGGAACTCTGCATGGACATTATCCGTGAGGAGAACAAGTCCTCGCTGGTGAAGTCGCGCGACGGCATTCCGACGCCGAAGGAAATCTGCAAGGTTCTCGACGACTACGTGATCGGCCAGAGCCATGCCAAGAAGGTGCTCTCGGTCGCCGTGCACAATCACTACAAGCGGCTCAATCACCAGACCAAGCACAACGACGTCGAACTCGCGAAGTCGAACATCCTGCTGATCGGTCCGACCGGTTCGGGCAAGACGCTGCTGGCCCAGACGCTGGCGCGGATTCTCGACGTGCCGTTCACGATGGCGGACGCGACGACGCTGACCGAAGCCGGTTACGTCGGCGAGGACGTCGAAAACATCATCCTGAAGCTGCTGCAGTCGGCCGACTATAATGTCGAGCGCGCGCAGCGCGGCATCGTCTATATCGACGAGATCGACAAGATCAGCCGCAAGTCCGACAATCCATCAATCACCCGCGACGTGTCCGGCGAGGGCGTGCAGCAGGCGCTGCTGAAGATCATGGAAGGCACCGTTGCCTCGGTTCCTCCGCAGGGCGGCCGCAAGCATCCGCAGCAGGAGTTCCTGCAGGTCGACACCACGAACATCCTCTTCATCTGCGGCGGCGCGTTTTCAGGGTTGGAGAAGATCATCTCCGCGCGCGGCCGCTCGACCTCGATCGGCTTCGCAGCCCAGGTGCTGGCGCCGGAAGACCGCCGCACCGGCGAAATCTTCCGTCACGTCGAGCCTGAGGATCTCCTCAAGTACGGCCTGATCCCGGAATTCGTCGGACGTCTGCCGGTGGTCGCCACGCTCGAGGATCTCGACGAGACTTCGCTCAAGAAGATTCTGACCGATCCGAAGAACGCGCTGGTGAAGCAGTACCAGCGGCTGTTCGAGATGGAGAACATCGAGCTGACCTTCGCCGACGAGGCGCTTGGCGCGGTCGCCCGCAAGGCGATCGAGCGCAAGACCGGCGCGCGGGGCCTGCGTTCGATCCTCGAGAGCATCCTGCTCGAGACCATGTTCGACCTTCCGGGCCTGGAAGGCGTGGAAGAGGTGGTAATCTCGCGCGAGGTGGTCGAAGGAACCGCGCGTCCCCTGTACATCTACGCCGATCGTTCCGATCGCGCCGTGGAAAGCAGCGCCAGCGCCTGATCGCGCCTTCGCGGCGGACGGATTGAGCGACCAACGAGAGCGGCTGCCGGGCCTCCGGCGGCCGTGGTGGCGTCGGTTCGATTCCGCATTCAGCCCCGATTGGCGGGCTCTTTTCAGTGACTTGACACCCCCATCGTCGATAGCCACCTAATGCTATCGGTGATGAAAGCCTAACCGTGAGATTCGCCGCTCCAACGATCCGGAGAGGTGGCCGAGAGGTGGCCATCCGACCCGGAACTTACAGGCACCTTGTGGCGGTTGCGCAAAATTGCGGGCTGCGTGCAGGGGGGCAAAACAAAAGGAACAGGCCATGACTACCGCAAAACCCCGGCCATCTATCGTTCACGGCGAAAGCCACTCTTATCCGGTGCTGCCGCTTCGCGACATCGTGGTCTTTCCGCACATGATCGTGCCGCTGTTCGTCGGCCGCGAGAAATCGATCCGCGCCCTCGAAGAGGTCATGAAGAATGACGCGCTGATCATGCTCGCGACGCAGAAGAACGCGTCGGACGACGATCCGAACCCGGATTCGATCTACGAGACCGGTACGCTCGCCAGCGTGTTGCAGCTGCTCAAATTGCCGGACGGCACCGTCAAGGTGCTGGTGGAAGGGCTCGAGCGCGCGCGCGTGCAGAAATACACCGACCGGTCGGAATATTACGAAGCCACCGCAGTCGCGCTTGCCGACACCGATGCGACGTCCGTCGAGGCGGAAGCGCTGGCGCGCTCGGTGGTGTCCGACTTCGAGAGCTATGTGAAGCTCAACAAGAAGATCTCGGCCGAAGTCGTCGGCGTGGTGCAGGCCATCACCGACTTCGCCAAGCTCGGCGACACCGTTGCCTCGCACCTCGCCGTCAAGATCGCCGATCGCCAGGGCATCCTGGAGACGCTGTCGGTCACCGCGCGCCTCGAGAAGGTGCTCGGCCTGATGGAGAGCGAGATCTCGGTGCTGCAGGTCGAGAAGCGCATCCGCTCGCGCGTCAAGCGCCAGATGGAGAAGACCCAGCGCGAATATTATCTCAACGAGCAGATGAAGGCGATCCAGAAGGAGCTCGGCGACGACGAAGGCCGCGACGAACTGGCTGATCTGGAAGAGAAGATTGCCAAGACCAAGCTTTCCAAGGAAGCGCGCGAGAAGGCGCAGCACGAACTGAAGAAGCTGCGCCAGATGTCGCCGATGTCCGCGGAAGCGACCGTCGTGCGCAACTATCTCGACTGGCTGCTGTCGATCCCGTGGAACAAGAAGTCCAAGGTCAAGAAGGATCTGGTCGCAGCCCAGGCCGTGCTCGACAGCGATCACTACGGTCTCGAGAAGGTCAAGGACCGCATCGTCGAGTATCTCGCGGTGCAGTCGCGCGCCAACAAGCTCACCGGACCGATCCTGTGCCTGGTCGGCCCTCCCGGCGTCGGCAAGACCTCGCTCGGCAAGTCGATCGCGAAAGCGACGGGGCGCGAATTCGTGCGCGTCTCGCTCGGCGGCGTGCGCGACGAGGCCGAGATCCGGGGTCACCGCCGCACCTATATCGGCTCGATGCCCGGCAAGGTCATCCAGTCAATGCGCAAGGCCAAGACCTCGAATCCGCTGTTCCTGCTGGACGAGATCGACAAGATGGGCGCCGACTTCCGCGGCGATCCGTCATCGGCGCTGCTCGAGGTGCTCGACCCCGAGCAGAACTCGACCTTCAACGACCACTACCTCGAGGTCGATTACGATCTGTCCAACGTGATGTTCATCACGACCGCGAATACGCTGAATATTCCGGGGCCGCTGATGGACCGCATGGAGATCATCCGGATCGCCGGCTACACCGAAAACGAGAAGGTCGAGATCGCCCGCAAGCATCTCATCCCGAACGCGATCTCCAAGCATGGCCTGGATTCCAAGGAATGGTCGATCGACGACGATGCGCTGCTCCTGATGATCCGGCGTTACACCCGCGAAGCGGGCGTGCGTAACCTGGAGCGTGAGCTTTCGACACTCGCCCGCAAGGCGGTGAAGGAGCTGATGATCTCCAAGAAGAAGTCGGTCAAGGTCACCGAGAAGACTCTGGAAGAGTTCCTCGGCGTTCCCAAGTACCGCTTCGGCGAGATCGAGAGCGAGCCTCAGGTCGGTATCGTCACGGGCCTGGCCTGGACCGATGTCGGCGGCGAACTGCTGACCATCGAAGGCGTCATGATGCCCGGCAAGGGCAAGATGACGGTCACGGGCAATTTGCGCGACGTGATGAAGGAGTCGATTTCGGCGGCGGCGTCTTACGTCCGCTCGCGCGCCGTCGGCTTCGGCATCGAGCCGCCCTTGTTCGACCGGCGCGACATCCACGTCCACGTGCCTGAAGGGGCGACCCCGAAGGATGGACCCTCCGCGGGTGTCGCGATGGCGACAGCGATCGTCTCCATCATGACCGGCATCCCGGTCCGGCACGATGTCGCCATGACCGGCGAGATCACCTTGCGCGGACGCGTGCTGCCGATCGGCGGGTTGAAGGAGAAGCTGCTGGCCGCGGCCCGCGGCGGCATCAAGACGGTGCTGATCCCCGAGGACAACGCCAAGGATCTCACGGAGATTTCCGATGCGATCAAGGGCGGGATGACGATCATCCCGGTGGCACGGCTCGACGACGTCGTCTCCAAGGCCCTGGTGCGGCCGCCGGTGCCGATCGTCTGGGAAGAGGACACCAAGGTGCCGGTCAAGCCCGACACGTCAGACGAGGCGGCGGGCGGCCTGACGGCGCACTGAGCGTCCGGCTTCCAATGATACACGAGCGGCGTCCTTCGGGGCGCCGCTTTTTTGTGAGGCGATACACGGCTTGCGCCCGGGGGCGGGGCAGCGGTAAACAGGCAGGCGAGGGCGGCTAGCTCAGCTGGTTAGAGCATCTCGTTTACACCGAGAGGGTCGGGAGTTCGAATCTCTCGCCGCCTACCAGCCTTCGCTCGCTGCGCGAGATCAGGCTCGGCAAGCCCCCGCGTAGCGAAGGCCGTCGCGCTGAAGTCGCGAAGCGACGGCGGCGAACCGATCCGAGCGCGTTTACGAAAACGCGTTGCCGCCGCGCAGGCCGAGCTTCTTGAAGATCATCGCCGCGGGACAGAAGCCGGTGAAGGCTGCCTGCAGCATGTTCAGCCCGGCGAAGGCGGTCAGCAGGTACCAGTAGGGATGCACCAGCCAGCCCAGCGTGAGGCCGAGAAGCACGACAAATCCTGCGAAAGCGAGCACTGCCTTATCGATGTTCATGACGTATTTCTTTCCTTCCAGGTGGGTTTGAAGTCATCAGGACCGGGCAAGCCCGGCCATCGTCCATGCAACGATTCTCTTGGTATCCATCGCGCCAGCGCTCCGTGCGATCTCCCGGCCCTTGTGCATCAGCAGCAGGGTAGGGATGCCGCTGATGCCGAGGCGGGAGGAGACGGAGGGCGCGTTGTCCGAGTTCAGCTTCAAGAGCCGAACCCTGGGCTCGAGTTCCTGCGCGGCCCGTTCGAACATCGGCGCCATGGAGCGGCAGGGGCCGCACCAGGGCGCCCAGACATCGACGAGGACGGGGATGTCGCTGCTGGCGACGTGGCGGCCGAACGCCTCCTCGTCCACCTCGATGGGGTGACCGCTGAAGATCGGCTGGTGACACGACCCGCAACGCGCGTCCGTTGCGGTCCGTTCGGCCGGCAGCCGGTTGATCTTGCCGCAATGTCCACAGACGACCTGGTGACTCGCACTCATGTTCCGGTCTTGACCTCCTTGATTTTGGCGATGTTGAGCTTGTCGAGCAGGAAGCGCTCGTAGAACGGCTCGCTCTCGCCGCGCCGGATCTTGCGCAGGAAGTATTTCTCGAACGCGACCTTGGCGAAATGAACCCATTCGCCCTTCGACGACCAGTTGACGTTGCGCGGAGGAATCTGCGGCTGCGCCAGGAAGGCGACGCCGGAGTCGCCGAAATCGGCAAGGCAGATCGCGTTCCAGGTCGGCTGCGCCGCGGGGGCCTGGCCCTTGAGCAGCGAGCCGATGTTCATCGCCGTCGCCGTCACCATCGACTCGATCATGAATCCGGTCTTCGGCACGCCGACCGGGACCGGGGTGGCTCCGACCGGCGCAATCGCCACGCAGACGCCGATCGCGAAGATGTTGGGATATTCGGGATTGCGCTGATGCTTGTCGACGATCACGAAACCGCGCGGGTTGGTCAGCTTCTCGATGCCTCTGACAGCGCCGACGCCGCGGAACGCCGGCAGCATCATCGAATAGGCGAACGGCAGTTCGTGGGTCTTGCGGATCGATCCGTCTTCGGCGATCTCCTCGACGGTCATCTTGCCCTGCTCGACGCCCTTGACCCGGGCGTTGGTGATCCATTTGACGTGCTTCTCGCGCATCTCGCTTTCGAGCAGGCCCTTGGTGTCGCCGACCCCGTCGAGACCGAGATGCCCGATATAGGGCTCCGAGGTGACGAAGGTCATGGGCACGCGGTCGCGAAGCTTGCGGCGGCGCAGCTCGGTTTCCAGGATGAACAGGAATTCGTAGGCCGGCCCGAAGCAGGAGGCGCCTTGCACGGCGCCGATCACCACCGGACCCGGATTGGCGGCGAGCTTCTCGAAGGCGTCCTTGGCGTGGGCGGCGTGATCGACGTGGCAGACCGATTGGGTGTGGCCGTCCGGCCCGAGCCCGGGGATTTCGTCGAATGCGAGTTCAGGCCCGGTAGCGACCACCAGGTAGTCGTAATCGATCGAGGCGCCGTCCGAGAGTTCGACGCGGTTTTCGGTCGGATGCACGCGCTGTGCGCCCTGCGTCAGAAGCCGGATGCCCTTGCGCTTCATGATGTCGACAAGGTCGATCTCGATATCGCCGCGCTTGCGCCAGCCGATCGCGACCCAGGGATTGGAGGGGACGAAATGATAGACCGGCCCCTGGGAGACAACGGTCAGACGATCGCCCTTCCTCAGTTGCGGTAACAATTCGTAGGCCATCAGCGTCCCGCTGAGACCGGCTCCGATAACGACAACTTCCGCCATGAAAACCTCCGTTTGCTGCATTCCCTGTTGCGGCTGCGCCAATTTGCCTTGGCTTGTTCGACCGCCTGCCTTGACTATATATTCGAATAATCGTATATACGCAAGTATGAAAATAGATAGCACGTTAATGGAGTCGGCGGCCGATCGGGCCAGCGACCTCCTGAAGGCGCTTTCCAATCGTCATCGGCTGCTGATCATCTGCCAGCTGATCGACGGCGAGCGCTCGGTTGGCGATCTCGCGGAGTTCCTGAGCCTGCGCGATTCCACGGTGTCCCAGCATCTTGCTTTGCTCCGCAAGGATGGCTTGGTGTCGGCGCGGCGTGATGCCCAGACGATCTACTACTCGATCGCCAGCGATCCCGCGCGCGAGATCCTGAAAACGCTCTATCAGGTCTATTGCGCGCCGAAAGCCAGAACCAGCAAGACTAAATTATAGGAGCGCGCAGGCGACGCCTTGAGGCAGGTCAACGTCGTCGCGGCGAACTTCAATGAGATGCCCGAACAACCGCCAGGGAGCGGAAAGGCAATGACCATGCGTAGATTGATTGCATTCGGCGTTCTTGCGGCAGCGGCATTGGGCGGCCAAAGCGCCGATGCCGAAACCCTGACCGTGGCGCTGCGGCCGGTCGCCGACGAGAAGGCGGTGTTCGCAACCGTCGAGAGCATCAGCGTGGTTCCGGCCCGCGGGCGTATCGGCGGCACCATCGTTCAGCTCAACGTTCGCGAAGGCGATCCGGTAACGCGCGGACAGGCGATCGCCACGATCGGCGACGAAAAACTTGGCCTTCAGATGAAATCGCTGGATGCGCAGATCGACGCGCTGCAGGCGCAGTCGAATCAGGCGCAGATCGATTTTTCCCGGATCGAGGGACTGGTGGAGCGCGGGACGCTTCCCCGGGTCAAGCTCGACGAGGCGCGCACCGTGCTCAACGTGGCGGAGAACGGTCTGCGGGCGAAGACCGCCGAACGTGCCGTGGTCCAGCAGCAATTCAACGAAGGGCAGGTGCTGGCGCCCGCCGGCGGGCGCGTGCTGAAGAAACTGGCGGCCGTTGGCTCCGTCGTATTGCCCGGCGACCCCGTTGCGATGATTGCGCAACAGAATTTCAAGTTGAGGCTGCGGGTGCCGGAACGGCATGCCCGCTTCCTGAAGACCGGTGACAAGATCAGGGTCGATGGCGCCGAGTTCGGCGACCAGAGTCCGAAATCGGGTGTGATCGATCTGGTTTATCCGCAGATCGAGGACGGCCGCGTGATCGCGGACGCCACCGTCGAAAACCTCGGGGAATATTTCGTCGGCGACCGTTTGCGGGTCTGGATATCCGGCGGCGAGCGGATGGCGTTCGTGATTCCATCTGATTACGTCACCACGCGCTTCGGCATCGATTACGTCCAGATACGCCAGGGCGATCGCACCGTCAGCGCGCCGGTGCAGCGCGGGCGGAATCTGGCGAGCCCCGATCTGCCCAATGGTCTCGAAATCCTGTCCGGTATTCGTACCGGCGACCAGTTGGTGCAACCGTGAATCTCGGACTTTCGGGCCGGCTCACCCGGGCCACCATCGGATCGCCGCTGACGCCATTGTTCCTGCTCGCCTCGCTGGTCGTCGGCATGATCGCCGTGGTGGTCATTCCGCGCGAGGAAGAGCCTCAGATCAGCGTCCCCATGGTCGACATCCGCATCAATGCGGACGGATTGCGCGGCCCGGATGCGGTTGAACTGGTCACCAAGCCCCTTGAAGCCATCGTCAAGGGCATCGATGGCGTGGAACACGTTTACAGCCAGACCGAAGACGATCGCGTCATGGTCACCGCGCGTTTTCTGGTCGGGACCAAGTCCGAGGACGCCATCCTTCGCGTTCATGAGAAGATCCGCGCCAATCTGGACCGTATTCCCGTGGGCATTTCCGAGCCCTCGATCGTCGGCCGCGGCATCAACGACGTCGCCGTGACCGTGCTGACGCTTTCGCCGAAGCCCGAGGCCGCCGGCCGGTGGACGGACAAGGATCTCTACGAACTCGCCGACAAGCTGCGCGCGGAGTTGATGAAGGTCGACAGCATCGGCCTGACCTATATTTCCGGCGGCGGAGCCCAGCAGATCCGGGTGGAGCCCGATCCGGAAAAGCTGTCGCTGTTCGGCGTGACGCTGCAGCAGCTCGTCGCCAAGGTGAAGGACGCCAACCGGTCGTTCATGGCGGGACAGGTCCGCGACGCCGGCAAGGTGCGCAGCGTGTCGGCGGGCCAGACGCTGACCGGCATTCCCGACATCGGCCTGCTGCTGATCTCGACGCGTGACGGACGTCCGGTCTACGTCAAGGACGTCGCCAGCGTGGTCATCGGACCCAATGCGATCGAGCACCGCATCTGGAGCGATGCGCGTGACGGCAAGGGTAAGTGGGAGCGGGTTCCGGCGGTCAGCCTGGCGCTTGCCAAGCGGGCGGGCGCCAATGCGGTGGTCGTTTCCGAAGAAATTACGCACCGGCTTGCCGGGCTGAAATCGCGCCTCATCCCGGAGGATGTCGAGGTCACCGTCACCCGCGACTATGGCGAGACGGCGAACGAAAAGGCCAACGAACTCCTGTTTCACCTCGGCCTGGCGACGATCTCGATCGTGGTCCTGATCGCGATTGCGATCGGCTGGCGCGAGGCGCTGGTGACGCTGGTCGTGATCCCGACGACCATCCTGCTGACGATGTTTGCCGCGAATTTGATGGGCTACACCATCAACCGCGTCAGCCTGTTCGCATTGATCTTCTCGATCGGCATCCTGGTCGACGACGCCATCGTGGTGGTCGAGAATATCGCCCGCCACTGGGCGATGCGCGATGGGCGGCCGCGGCTGCAGGCCACCATCGAGGCCGTCGCCGAAGTCGGCAATCCGACCATCGTTGCGACCCTGACCGTCGTTGCCGCTTTGCTGCCGATGCTGTTCGTGTCGGGGCTGATGGGCCCGTATATGGCGCCGATACCGGCCAATGCGTCCGCGGCGATGCTGTTCTCGTTCTTTGTGGCGATGGTGGTGGCGCCGTGGCTGATGCTGCGGCTGGCGCCGAAAGAGGGTGTTGCCGGCGCGGCGCATGACGCACACGACGAAGGCGTGCTCGGGCGCCTCTATCGTCGCTTCGCAACCCCGATCGTCGCCAACAGGCGTTCGGCCTGGACATTCCTGATCGGTGTCGGGGTCGCCACGCTGTTGTCGATGACCTTGTTCGCCACCAAGTCGGTGACGGTCAAATTGCTGCCGTTCGACAATAAATCCGAGATCGCGGTGGTGGTCGATCTTCCCGAGGGCGCCAGCCTCGAGGATACCGAACGAACGCTGTTTGCCGCCGCCGATGTCGCCCGCGGCCTGCCCGAGATCACCTCGGTGCAGTCCTATGCCGGCACCGCCGCGCCGTTCAATTTCAACGGCCTGGTCCGGCACTATTATTTGCGCGCGCGTCCGGAACTGGGCGAACTGCAGGTCAATCTTGCCGCGCGATCCGATCGCAAGCGGGCGAGCCATGACATTGCGCTCGATCTGCGTCAGCGGCTCAAGGCCGTCAGTGTCCCACCCGGCACCAGCATCAAGGTCGTCGAAGTGCCGCCCGGTCCGCCGGTGCTGGCGACGTTGCTGGCCGAGGTCTACGGACCCGATGCGGCGACCCGCCGGGCGGTGACGGGCGAACTGAAGAAGATCTTCGCCGAAGTGCCGTTCATCGTCGATATCGACGATTCGATCGGGGAGAAGCGGCCGCGGCTGCGGCTTTCGATCGACCAGGACCGGCTCGAATTCTTCGGCGTCGAGCAGCGCGATGTCTACGACACCATCCAGACGCTGTTCGGCGGCGTCTCCGTGGGCTATTCGCACCGCGGCGAGGACCGCAATCCGATCGAGATCGCGGTCCGGCTGCCGAAGCGCGACCTCGCCTGGACCGAAGCGCTGGCTTCCACACCGGTGCCCGCCAACACGCTTCCCGGCAGCAAGACCGTCGTCGAGTTGGGGCAGCTGGTCAAGGCGACCGTCGAAGAAGGATCGCCGACGATCTTTCGTCGCGACGGCCGGTTCGCCGACATGGTGATGGCAGAACTGGCGGGCCGCTTCGAGGCGCCGCTTTACGGTATGCTCGCGGTTTCCGACCGGATCGACGCGCACGATTGGGGCAAGCTGCAGAAGCCCGTCATCGGCCTACACGGACAGCCGGCCGATGAGTCCCGGCCGACGCTGTTGTGGGACGGCGAATGGGAGATCACCTATGTCACCTTCCGGGACATGGGCGCGGCGTTTGGCGCGGCGATCCTCGGGATCTACGTGCTGGTGGTGGCGCAGTTCGGCAGTTTCCGGCTGCCGCTGGTGATCCTGACGCCCATACCGCTGACCCTGATCGGCATTCTGCTCGGGCACTGGCTGCTGGGCGCGCCGTTCACCGCGACTTCCATGATCGGCTTCATCGCGCTTGCCGGCATCATCGTCCGCAATTCGATCCTGCTGGTCGACTTCATCCGCCACAGCGGGGGCGAGAACAGGTCGATGCGCGATGTCGTGCTGGAAGCCGGCGCCGTGCGCTTCAAGCCGATCCTGCTTACCGCGCTGGCCGCCATGATCGGCGCCGCGACCATCCTGCTCGATCCGATCTTTCAGGGGCTCGCGATTTCGCTGCTGTTCGGCCTGGCTTCGTCGACCCTGCTGACGGTTCTGGTCATTCCCGCGATCTACATCGCGCTACGCGACAGATCGCCCAAGGCATCCTGAACGGCTCGAGCGGCGGTGGCCGACAGCACCGGTTCCCTCATGGATCGATCGGTGTCGGCATGCTAAACGTCAGGCAAAGAGCAAACGCATGAGAATCGTCCCCGCTGCAGCCGTGATCGCGGCTATGGCCGGGCCTGCGGTGGATTAGGCGCGATGGATATTCCCACAGGCCACCAACAAAACGCCGACCAGATTGCGTACTGGAACGGCCCCGCCGGCCAGCGCTGGACCGACCGGCAGGCGGGGCAGGACATCGTGCTCGCGCCGGTCTCCGAGATCCTGATCGACCGCGCCAAAGTCAGGGCAGGCGAGCGGATCATCGATGTCGGCTGCGGCTGCGGCGCCATCACCATCGCGCTGGCGCAGCGAACCGGCCCGACTGGCCATGTGCTGGGCATCGACATCTCGGCGCCGATGCTGGCGCGCGCCCGGCAGATCGCGCCGCCGGACCTGCCGGTCGACTTTGTGCTTGCGGATGCCACCGTCTACCCGTTCGACCCCGCCAGCTTCGATCTCCTGGTCTCGCGGTTCGGTGTAATGTTCTTCGCCGAACCGGCGCTTTCCTTCGCCAATATGCGCAAGGCGTTGCGGCCGTCGGGACGACTGGCCTTCGCCTGCTGGCGCGAGCCGCGCCACAATCCCTGGATGATGGCGCCGCTGCAGGCGGTCTATAAGCACGTGCCGAAGCTGCCGCAGCAAGGGCCCGAGGACCCCGGTCCGTTCGCGTTTGCCTCCGAGCAGCGCGTGACGAGGATTTTGAGCGAGGCCGGATTTTCTGACATAGCCATGGAGCCGTGCAATCTGTCGCTCGACATCGCGATCGGCCGCGGTCTCGACGCCGCGGTCGATTCTGCGCTCGAAATCGGACCGTCCAACCGCGCGCTGGAGGGGCAGCCGGCAGAGGTGCGAACGGCCGCCAAACAGTCGATACGCGAGGCGCTGGCGCCCTTTGTCCAGGGCCAAACAGTGCCGCTCGGCGGATCGATCTGGATCGTGACGGCAAGCGCCTAAGGCGAGCGCGCGTCAGGCCCGCTCTTCCCAGATCATCGCCAGATGCACGATGGTCTGCATGGCTTTTTCCATGTCCTGCACGCTGACCCATTCCAGCCGCGAATGAAACGCGTGCTCGCCGGCGAAAATGTTGGGGCAGGGCAGTCCCATGAACGACAGCCGCGAGCCGTCGGTGCCGCCGCGGATCGACGTCTTCACCGGCGTGAGCCCGGTGCGGCGGATCGCTTCCATCGCATTGTCGATGATTTCGGGGTGACGATCGATCACCTGCTTCATGTTGCGGTACTGCTGCTTGACCTCGAGCCGGTAGGTCGAGCGCGGAAAGCCCTTCATCACGTCCTTGACGATGCCTTCCAGCAGGGCTTCCTTCTCTTTCAGGCCTGCTTCAGTGAAGTCGCGCACGATGAAGCCGATCGTGGCTTGCTCCAAAGCGCCTGAAATGCCGATCGGATGCAGGAATCCTTCCTCGCCTTCGGTGGTTTCCGGCGAACAGGTGGTCTTGGGCAAGCGCTCGACGATGGCAGCTGCGATCTTGATCGCGTGCTCCATCTTGCCCTTGGCGAAGCCCGGATGGGTGCTGACGCCTTCGATTGAAATGGTGGCGCTGTCGGCGGAAAACGTTTCGTCCTCGATATTCCCGGCGGTTTCGCCGTCGATGGTGTAGGCGAAATCGGCGCCGAGCTTTTTCAGGTCGGCCTTGTCGACGCCGCGTCCGATCTCTTCATCGGGCGTGAACAGGATCTTGATGGCGCCGTGCTTGATCTGCGGATTGTGGATCAAGAAATGCGCCGCATCCATGATTTCGGCGAGGCCGGCCTTGTTGTCGGCGCCTAACAGAGTGGTGCCGTCAGTGGTGATGATGTCGTTGCCGATCTGATCCGCGAGCGCGGGATGGTCGGCGGCGCGGATCACCTGCGTGGGGTCGGCGGGCAGCACGATGTCGCCGCCGCGGTAATTCCTGACGATCTGCGGTTTGACGTCCTTGCCGGTGCAGTCGGGCGAGGTGTCCATATGCGAGCAGAAGCAGACCACTGGAACCCGCTTGTCGGTATTCGCCGGGATCGTCGCATAGACATAGCCGTGTTCGTCGAGATGGGCGTCGCGCAGCCCCATCGCCTGCAACTCGCTCGCGAGCAGGCGGCCTAGATCTTTCTGTTTTTCGGTGGAAGGGCAGCTGGGGGAGGCCGGGTCCGACTGGGTGTCGATGACGACGTAGCGCAGAAAGCGCTCGGTCACGGTGTGCGTGAACCCTAACGGCGAAGCTGCAGAGGGCGAAACCACAATCAAAACCGCCGACAGGGAGGGGGGAGACTGAACCTGGAACCAAGCGTCATAACCGGGCGTCATTCCGGGGGCCGCTACGCCGGAATGACGCCAAGTCGGGACAGAAACCTGTCTTATCAGACGGCTTCCTTGAGTTCCTTGGCCGCGCGGAAGGCGACCTTCTTGCTGGCCTTGATGTGGATGGCTTCGCCGGTGGCGGGATTGCGGCCCATACGGGCGGCGCGCTTGCGCACCTGCAGGATGCCGAGGCCGACGATACGGATGCGTTCGCCCTTCTTCAGGTGCTTGGTGATCCGGGTGACCAGGTCGTTCAGGATCGATTCGGCCTGCTTCTTCGACAATTCCTGCTCATCGGCGATCGCCGCCGCCAGATGCTTGAGCGTCACGGTGGTCGGGGTCGCTGCTTTCTTCGCCATGTTTGGCCCTCCTCGTTGTTGATGGCTTACGGAAAGTAAGGCGTATCAGGCCTTAAATGATTCGGGGGCGGAATGACTACGCTGTTTTGCCTGCAAACAGGCCATTATTTGCATCGACGTCCCAAAAATGCCCGAGTGACAGGGGGATTCGCAACAACCTTGACTTGGATTGGTCCCGCCTTTAAGTCCCACCTCGCGCGGTTTCGAAATCACGCGGGAGTAGCTCAGTTGGTTAGAGCGCCGGCCTGTCACGCCGGAGGTCGCGGGTTCGAGCCCCGTCTCTCGCGCCATTGAATCAATGGCTTAGCCCCGGTCCGCGAGTTCCCCTTCGGTCCGCCGGCGCCGACGCCCGCTTTCCCGGCTGTTCTTCTGCAGGCTCTCGAATTCGGCTCGTCTTTGGTGGGGCAGGCAGGTCATGAAATATTTTCCGGATGAGCCGGCCAGCGGCATCTGGGCGAGATACGCGGTTGCCGCGCTCCCGCTCGTCTATCTCGCGGTGGCTCTGCTCTATTCGGCCTGGTCGGCGCCGTGGGGGCAGCAGGTCGACCCGGAATCCGCCTATGCGATGAACGGTCTCGCCTGGGCAGCAGGCTATCCCATGATCAAGAACGATCATCCCGGAACGACCACGATCCTGCTGATCGGGTTGATCGTCAAACTGTGGACGTTCCTTGCCGGCCGTTCGGATGTCGTCGAATTCGGGCTGAAGAACTACGACGCGATCATCTACGCCTCGCGTGCGGCCGAGGCATTGATCCTGTCCGGCGCGCTGCTGGCATCCGGCATCATCGTCAGGAACGCGACGCGGAGCGCGCTGGCGGCCTTGCTGTTCCAGGTCGCGCCGTTCGTGCATCTCGAAGCCATGCATTTCGAGATACTGCTGATTCCCGAAAGCCTGATGGTTTCCTCGGCGATTTTCGGGACGGCGCTGGTGCTCAAGGCAGCGCTCGACGAAACGCCGCCGAGCGTCCGCCTCGGCTTCGCCCAGGGACTGGTATTCGCGCTCGGCCTGTCATCCAAATATTTGTATGCCCCGCTGGCCATCCTGGGGGTGAGTCTGCTGCGAAACCGACGGGCGTTCGCAACAGCGACGCTGGTCGGCGTGATCGCGTTCTTCATCTTCAACCGGGTTCTCAATCCCTACGTTTTCACGAGCGGCTTTCGCTGGCTCGTCAATCTGGCGACCCACAAAGGTGTCTACGGCGAAGGCGAAGCAGGCTTCATCGACTTCAACGTTTTCTGGCCGAACATGGCCCAAATCATTTCGTCCGGACCGCTTCTGTTCGCCGTGTTCGTGACCGGCGCACTGGCCGCGCTGGCACAGATGCTGACCAGCCGCCGCCTTTTCGATCCGGTCAGCCTGACACTGGTGGCATCGTTCATGGCCTTTGCCGCGCTACTCGTGGCGACCTCGAAGCATTTCCACCTGCACTACATGGTCGCTTCGTGGGTGCTGACCGGCGGCGTTCTGGTCCTGACCTCGATCGAGGTCAGAAGGTTGATCCCCAGGCTTTCGCCGTCGGTGACGTTCGGCGCTGCCGCTCTGGTTTGCGTCGGATTGATCGCGACGACGTTGCTCGAGGTCAGGAGCCGGGCGCTCGGTTGGCGCGCCCTCAACGATATCGGGGCAAGGCTGTCGAAGGCCGTGGTGGCGGCCGGTCCGTCATGCGCCAACGTCTCCGGCATGTTCGTGCGGGCCCCTGAGAATGAACTGAACCACGGCGCGGACATGACGCTGGCCACCCCGCAGATGGAACACAGGTTTTCCGAAGCCTACCTCCGCGTTTTCGATGTGCCTCTGCTGGATCACAGCTATTACCGCCACCTGCTGCTCAAGAACCTGCTTCCCTACAGCTATGCCAGGCTCGCCGCGGAATATCCCTGCATCGTGGTGCGGACCTCCGAGAAGCTCAACGCAAAGACGTCGGCTGGATTGCTGGAATTGAAGCCGGAGCATTGCGTGGTCGAGGGCATTCAGGTCTACACGGTCGGAATCGCCTGCGCGAAGATCAAGGACGCCATGCAGAGCCGGTGAAGACGGCCCTTTTGGCCATTCCAGGGGTGAGGAACGTGGCCGGAAAGCAAAAGGCCGCCCGAAGGGCGGCCACCTGCCAAATCGCTGGATATCCGGTTTTGTCCTAGCGGACCAGCGAGGCGTTGGAACTGGTCACTGTCATCAACTTGCCGGCCTTAACGACCTGGGCGGTCTGGGTGTAGTCCGACGAACTGGTGCGGGCGGAGATGCCGAAGGCTGCCACCGCGATACCGGCCACGAGGGCGACGACCACGATCTTCAGGTGGGTGGAGCGGTCCGCTGAGTGAATTGAATGGTTCATCTGAGCCTCCTGGCGACTTCTGCCGCCTCGCCGTTGGCTGCAGGAGTACGCCGGCTCTGTTTCAGGATCGTTTCGCGGGTTCCCCAAAATGGTTTCGTGGGTATTTCCGGGCTATTTCGGGCTCCCGCCGGTCCGGTCTGCCAGGAAGGTCAGGTCGCCCGCTGGATATCGTTGCGGATGGAGCGTGCCGCCCACCCGAACAGCAGGGCGCCCGGCGTGGTCGTGACCGCCGCCAGCGGATCTCGCCCGATGCCCGCCTGGCAGGCGGGCTCATCCGCCGGCGGCCTCCGAAAATCGCGATGGCACCGGGGTCATGTATTCCGCAGCTTTCCTGGCTGTTGTGTCTTTGATCCCGGTCAAATCTTGCGGTCACCCGGGGAGCAGTCGGTGCTCAAGTTGGCGTCGATCGGCCGCAATTATCCCTCGAACGCATCCGGCATTCCTGAGTTATCCCGCCGCATCTGGGGCCGGACGGAGCCTCAAAAATAGCTTGTCTTGCGCCCCTTGTTGCGCTGCGCTAAGGCTCAGAACAATTCCAATTAACGAATCTGCGGTCCCCCGAAACCGCGGAATAAGGGCACCGCCGATGACCGGCATTCTGCAGAATTACCTTCCCCTTGTGGTGTTTATCGGGGTCGCGGCCCTGATCGGTTTGGCGTTGTTGATCGCTCCCTTCCTGCTGGCCTTCCAGCAGCCCGACCCGGAAAAGCTGTCCGCCTATGAATGCGGATTCAACGCTTTTGACGATGCCCGCATGAAGTTCGACGTCCGGTTCTATCTGGTGGCCATCCTCTTCATCATCTTCGACCTCGAAGTGGCATTCCTGTTCCCTTGGGCGGTGGCGTTCGGGAAACTCGGGGCCACCGGTTTCTGGTCGATGGTGGTTTTCCTCGCCGTCCTCACCGTCGGCTTTGCTTATGAATGGAAGAAAGGCGCGCTCGAATGGGATTGAGCCCCACCGCCGCAACGCCGGGATTTGCACCAGCGGTAGCACCTGCCGCCACCGGCATCCTCGACCCGCGCACCGGCCGGCCGGTCGGCGCCAACGACCCGTATTTTCTCGAGGTCAATCACGAACTGTCCGACAAGGGCTTCTTCGTCACCGCCACCGATGACCTGATCACCTGGGCGCGCACGGGATCGCTGATGTGGATGACCTTCGGTCTCGCATGCTGCGCGGTCGAGATGATGCAGATGTCGATGCCGCGCTACGATGCCGAACGGTTCGGCTTTGCGCCGCGCGCTTCGCCGCGGCAGTCCGACGTGATGATCGTCGCCGGCACCCTGACCAACAAGATGGCCCCGGCGCTGCGCAAGGTCTACGACCAGATGCCGGAGCCGCGCTACGTCATCTCGATGGGATCGTGCGCCAACGGCGGCGGCTACTATCACTACTCCTATTCGGTGGTGCGCGGCTGCGACCGCATCGTGCCCATCGACATTTACGTGCCCGGCTGCCCGCCGACGGCGGAAGCGCTGCTTTACGGCGTGATGCTGCTGCAGAAGAAGATCCGGCGCACCGGAACCATCGAACGCTAAGGGTTTGGGTATGGACGACGGCAGGCTCGACGCCCTGGGGCAGACGATCGTTGGCGCACTAGCGGGTGCCGCGATCGACCACAGGATCGCGTTCAATCAGCTCACGGTGACGGTGCAGGCCGGCAAGATCGTGGAAGTCGTCAAGTTCCTGCGCGACGATCCCGGCTGCCGCTTCGTCAGCCTGATCGACGTCACCGCGGTGGACTATCCCGGCCGCGAAAAGCGCTTCGACGTGATCTATCACTTCCTGTCTCCGACGCTGAACGAGCGCATCCGCCTGCGCGCGGAAGCCGATGAGACCACCCAGGTGCCTTCGATCATCGAGGAGTTCCCTGGCGCCGACTGGTTCGAGCGCGAGACCTACGATCTCTACGGCGTGATCTTCACCGGCCATCCGGATATGCGGCGGCTGTTGACCGACTACGGCTTCGACGGCCATCCGCTGCGCAAGGATTTCCCGCTCACCGGCTTTGTCGAGGTGCGCTACGACGACCAGGAGAAGCGGGTGGTCTACGAACCCGTCCGCCTCAACCAGGAATTCCGCAAATTCGATTTCCTCTCGCCGTGGGAAGGCGCGGACTATCCGGTCCTGCCGGGCGATGAGAAGGCGGGGCCGAAGGTCTGACCATGAACGAGCAAAGCCAGAACCTCCGCAATTTTACCATCAATTTCGGCCCGCAGCATCCCGCGGCGCACGGCGTGCTGCGTCTGGTGCTGGAGCTTGACGGCGAAGTCGTCGCCCGCGTCGATCCGCATATCGGGCTGTTGCATCGCGGCACCGAAAAGCTGATCGAGCACAAGACCTATCTGCAGGCGATCCCATATTTCGACCGGCTCGATTATGTGGCGCCGATGAACCAGGAGCACGCGTTCTGCCTCGCGGCGGAAAAGCTGCTCGGCATATCAGTGCCGCGCCGCGGACAGCTGATCCGGGTGCTGTATTGCGAGATCGGCCGCATCCTGTCGCATCTGCTCAACGTCACCACGCAGGCGATGGACGTCGGCGCGCTGACCCCGCCGCTGTGGGGCTTCGAAGAGCGCGAGAAGCTGATGGTATTCTACGAGCGCGCCTCCGGCAGCCGCATGCATGCGGCTTATTTCCGCATCGGCGGCGTGCACCAGGACCTGCCGCCGAAACTGATCGACGATATCGACGCCTGGTGCGATCCGTTCCTGCAGGTGGTCGCCGATCTCGAGACGCTGCTCACCGGCAACCGCATCTTCAAGCAGCGCAACGTCGACATCGGCGTGGTGACGCTGAAGCAGGCCTGGGAATGGGGCTTCTCCGGCGTGATGGTGCGCGGCTCCGGCGCGGCCTGGGATCTGCGCAAGGCGCAGCCCTATGAGTGCTACGCCGAGATGGATTTCGATATTCCGATCGGCAAGAACGGCGATTGCTACGACCGCTACTGCATCCGCATGGAAGAGATGCGCCAGTCGGTGCGGATCATGAAGCAGTGTATCGCAAAGCTGCGCGCGCCGGACGGGCAGGGGCCGGTTGTGGTCGAAGACAACAAGATCGCGCCGCCGCGCCGCGGCGAGATGAAGCGCTCGATGGAAGCGCTGATCCACCATTTCAAGCTCTACACCGAGGGCTTCCACGTGCCGGCCGGCGAGGTCTATGCCGCGGTCGAGGCGCCGAAGGGCGAGTTCGGCGTCTATCTGGTCGCCGACGGCGGCAACAAGCCCTACAAATGCAAGATCCGCGCGCCGGGTTTTGCCCATCTGCAGGCGATGGATTTCATCTGCAAGGGCCATCTCTTGGCCGACGTCTCCGCCATCCTCGGCTCGCTCGATATCGTGTTCGGAGAGGTCGATCGGTGATGGCGATGCCGCCCATCCAGTTTGACCGGGCTACCGGCGTGCTCCAGGGCGCAAATGCGTGGGAGCGTCTGGCTGCGGTTGCTCTGTCGGCGGGTTCGAAGGTGGCGTCGTCGTTTTCGCATCGCGGCTACAACATGTGCGCCAATATGCTGCGCAGGACGCTGCCCGAGCGCGACATTGACATCAGGCTCAACGCGGACGCGACCTTCGCGTTTCCCTATGGCGACGGCTACTGGAGCAAGCTGCTCAACCGCTCGTTCTCGTATGAAAACGAACTCGAACTGCTGTTTCGGGATTCCGCCGATGTCGATTATACGCTGCTCGATTGCGGCGCCAATTACGGCTACTGGTCGGTGCTGATCTCGAGCGCGCCCTACGGCTCGCACAAGGCGATCGCGATCGAGCCGTCGTCGCAGAATTTCGCCAAGCTCAAGCACAACGCCGAGATCAACGGCAACCGTTTCGAAGCGATGAAATGCGCGATCGGCGCGGCGCGGGGCACCGCGCGGCTGTCCGGGACCAAGCACGAGGCGCTCAGCATCGCCGGCGCCGCCGCTGACGGCGGCGAGGACGTGCCGGTGATCGCGCTCGACAACCTGCTCGACGACGGCAAGGTTTCCGCCGGCGGAAAATTCCTGATCAAGCTCGACGTCGAGGGCGTCGAGATCGAGGCCATCAAGGGCGGCACGCGGCTGTTGCAGGGCGACAGCGTGCTGCTGTGCGAGGAGCACGGCAACGATCCGCATCATACCGTGTCGCGCTACATCCTCGAACAGACGCCGCTCAAGCTGATCGTCTACGATCCCCGCTCAAGTCGCATGGAGACGGTGACCGAGCTTTCGATCCTCGATCGCATCAAGGTTTCAACCCACGTTGGCTATAACGTGTTCGGCACCGCAAGCGTTTTCTGGCTCGACCGGATCAGCGCTCTGAACGCTAAGCGCCGCGCGCAATGAGAGACTGAGAGACCATGTCCGTCCGCCGCCTTGCACCGAAGGAACTTCAGCCCGCGAGCTTCACGTTTACAGCGGAGAACCTCGCTTGGGCAAAACAACAGATCGCCAAATATCCGGAAGGCCGGCAGGCCTCGGCCGTGATCGCGATCCTGTGGCGGGTCCAGGAACAGCATGAAGGATGGGTCTCGGAAGCGGCGATCCGCGCCGTCGCGGACCTGCTCGAAATGCCCTACATCCGCGTGCTCGAAGTCGCGACCTTCTACACCATGTTTCAGCTGCAGCCGGTCGGCAAGAAGGCCCATGTGCAGGTCTGCGGCACCACCCCGTGCCGGCTGCGCGGCGCCGGCGACATCATCGAGGTGTGCCAGAGCCGCATCCACCACGATCCCTTCCATCTGTCGAAGGACGGCAATTTCAGCTGGGAAGAGGTCGAGTGTCTCGGCGCCTGCGTCAACGCGCCGATGGTGCTGATCTGGAAGGACACCTACGAGGATCTGACCAAGGAGAGCTTCGGCAAGGTGCTGGACGGCTTTGCCTCCGGCAATCCGCCGAAGCCGGGACCGCAAATCGACCGGCAGTTCTCGGCGCCGGTGGGCGGACCGACCACGCTGAAGGAAACCACATGAAGCGGGACCGCACATCACAGGCGGCCGGACAGGGGAGTGTCGGTACGATGAAGCACTGGCGCTATATCGCTCTGCATACGGTGGCGGCGGCCGCGTTCATTTTCCTGCTGCAGCGTTACGCGCTGAGCGCGACGCTTGAATCAAGCCTGCTTTGGGCGCTGACCTTCGGCGGATGCGCCGCAGGTCTCGCCTACATGCAGTCCAATCGCTGACCTTAGGAAGCTTCACGTCATGCTCGCTGACAAGGACCGCATCTTCAAGAACCTCTACGGCCTCCACGACTGGGGCCTCGAGGGTGCGCGCCGCCGCGGCGCCTGGGACGGCACCAAGGCGATCATCGACAAGGGCCGCGACTGGATCATCAACGAGATGAAGGCTTCGGGCCTGCGCGGACGCGGCGGGGCGGGATTTCCGACCGGGCTGAAGTGGTCGTTCATGCCGAAGGAATCGACCGACGGCCGGCCGAGCTATCTCGTGGTCAACGCCGACGAATCCGAGCCCGGCACCTGCAAGGACCGCGAGATCATGCGGCACGACCCGCATCTCTTGGTCGAGGGCTGCCTGCTCGCGAGCTTCGCGATGGGCGCGCACGCCTGCTACATCTATGTGCGCGGCGAATTCATCCGCGAGCGCGAGCATCTGCAGGCTGCGATCGATCAGGCCTATGAGGCCAAGCTGGTCGGCAAGGACAACGTCAACGGTTGGCCGTTTGACGTCTACGTCGCGCATGGCGCCGGCGCCTATATCTGCGGCGAAGAGACCGCGCTTCTTGAAAGTCTCGAGGGCAAGAAGGGCCAGCCCCGGCTGAAGCCACCATTCCCGGCCAATGTCGGCCTCTACGGCTGTCCGACCACGGTCAACAACGTCGAGTCGATCGCGGTGGCGCCGGACATTCTGCGGCGCGGTGCGGCGTGGTTCGCCGCCATCGGCCGGCCCAACAATGTCGGCACCAAGCTGTTTTGTATTTCCGGCCATGTCGAGCGGCCCTGCAACGTCGAAGAGGCGATGGGGATCCCGTTCCGCGAATTGATTGAGCGCCATTGCGGCGGCATCCGCGGCGGCTGGGACAATCTCAAGGCCGTGATCCCCGGCGGCTCCTCGGTGCGCATGGTGCCGGCCGAGCAGATCATCGATACGCCGATGGATTTCGACAGTCTCGGCAAATTGCGCTCCGGCCTCGGCACTGCCGCTGTGATCGTGATGGACAAGTCGACCGACCTGATCCGGGCGATCGCGCGGATCTCCTATTTCTACAAGCACGAGAGCTGCGGCCAGTGCACGCCATGCCGCGAAGGCACGGGGTGGATGTGGCGGGTGCTGACGCGCATGGCCGAGGGCCGTGCCCACAAGCGCGAGATCGACATGCTGTTGGAAGTGTCCAAGCAGGTCGAAGGCCACACCATCTGCGCGCTCGGCGACGCCGCGGCCTGGCCGATCCAGGGCCTGATCGCGCATTTCCGTCACGAGATCGAGGCGCGCATCGACGAATATTCGCACAAGGCGGACGTTGACGATGTCGGCGTGCGCGATCCCGCGCACATGGTCGCGGCGGAGTAGTTACGATGGCAATGACCAAACTCATCGTCGACGGCAAAGAGATCGAGGTTCCCGCGGAATACACGCTGCTGCAGGCGTGCGAAGCTGCCGGCGCGGAAATTCCCCGCTTTTGCTACCACGAGCGGCTGTCGATCGCCGGCAATTGCCGGATGTGCCTAGTCGAGGTGAAGGGCGGCCCGAAGCCGGTCGCGAGCTGCGCCTGGGGCGTGCGCGATTGCCGGCCCGGCCCCAAGGGCGAGCCGCCGGAAATCTCGACCCGCTCGCCGATGGTGAAAAAGGCGCGCGAAGGCGTGATGGAATTCCTGCTGATCAACCATCCCCTGGATTGCCCGATCTGCGATCAGGGCGGCGAATGCGACCTGCAGGACCAGGCGATGGGCTACGGCGTCGACACCAGCCGTTTTGCCGAGAACAAGCGCGCGGTCGAGGACAAGTATCTCGGCGCGCTGGTCAAGACCTCGATGAACCGCTGCATCCAGTGCACGCGTTGCGTCCGTTTCTCCGCCGAAGTCTGCGGCGCGCCGGAGATGGGCGCAACCGGTCGCGGCGAGGATATGGAGATCACGACCTATCTGGAATCGGCGTTGACCTCCGAACTGCAGGGCAACCTCGTCGACATCTGTCCGGTCGGCGCGCTGACCTCGAAGCCCTATGCGTTCGCCGCACGGCCCTGGGAACTCGGCAAGACCCAGTCGATTGATGTGATGGACGGCGTCGGCTCGGCGATCCGGGTCGACACCCGCGGCCGCGAGGTGATGCGGATCCTGCCGCGCGTCAACGAGGCGGTGAACGAGGAGTGGATTTCCGACAAGACCCGCCATGTCGTTGATGGCCTGCGCACGCAGCGGCTCGACCGGCCCTATGTCAGGGAGAACGGCAAGCTGCGCGCGGCGTCGTGGCCGGAGGCCTTCGCGGCGATTGCCGCCAAGGCCGGCCGCATCGACGGCAAGCGGATCGGCGCCATCGCGGGCGATCTGGCCGCGGTGGAAGAGATGTTCGCGCTGAAGGAGCTGCTGGCGAAATGCGGCTCCGCCAATCTCGCGGTACAGGGCGGCGATGGCTTCGACGTCAAGGCGGGCCGCGCCTCCTATATCTTCAATCCGAGCATTGCCGGGATCGAGCAAGCCGACGCATTGCTGATCGTGGGCTCGAACCCGCGCAAGGAGGCGGCGCTGCTCAATGCGCGCATCCGCAAGCGCTGGCGCACCGGCCAGCTCAAGGTCGGCGTGATCGGCGCCAAGGCCGATCTCACCTACACTTACGATTATCTCGGCGCGGGCACGGATTCGCTCGGCGAACTCGCCGCCGGCAAGCATGCCTTCTCAAGCGTGCTGAAGGACGCCAAGAACCCGATCGTGCTGGTCGGCGCCGGCGTGGCAGCGCGGCATGACGGCGCGGCCGTCCTCGCAGCGGCCGCCAAGCTTGCGCTCGATGTCGGCGCGGTCAAGGACGGCTGGAACGGTTTCGGCATCCTGCACGACACCGCCTCGCGGGTCGGCGCGCTCGATATCGGCTTTGCTGCCGGTGCCGGCGGCCTCAGCGCGGCGCAGATGGCGACGTTCGGCACGCTCGACGTGCTGTTCCTGCTCGGCGCCGATGACGTCAAGGTGCCGGACGGTACCTTCGTGGTCTACATCGGCACCCATGGCGACCGCGGCGCGCATCGCGCCGACGTGATCCTGCCGGGGGCGGCCTATACCGAAAAATCCGGCATCTACGTCAACACCGAGGGCCGGGTGCAGATGGCCAACCGCGCGGCATTCCCGCCGGGGGAGGCGCGAGAGGATTGGGCGATCATCCGCGCGCTGTCGGACGTGCTGGCCAGGAAGCTGCCCTACGATTCGCTTGCCGCGCTGCGGCAGGCGATGTTCAAGGCGGTGCCGCACCTGATGCGCATCGACCAGATCGAGGCCGGCAAGGCGGATGACGTCAAGAAGCTCGCGGGCAAGGGCGGCAGTGTCGAGAAGGCGCCGTTCAGGATTACCGTTGAGGATTTTTACCTGACCAACCCGATCGCGCGTGCGTCGGCGGTCATGGCGGAATGTTCCCGCCTGGCCTCCGGTCAGATGCTGACGGCGGCGGAGTGAGCTGATGGCTGAATTTTTAGCAAGCGGATTCTGGACCGGCTTCCTGTGGCCGCTGATCGTCATGCTGGCGCAGAGCGTGCTGCTGCTCGTGGTGCTCCTGATCGCGATCGCCTACATCCTTCTGGCCGACCGCAAGATCTGGGCGGCGGTGCAGATCCGGCGCGGACCCAATGTGGTCGGGCCCTGGGGCCTGTTACAGTCATTTGCCGATCTCCTGAAGTTCGTGCTGAAGGAGCCGATCATCCCCTCCGGCGCCAACAAGGGCGTGTTCCTGCTGGCGCCGCTGGTGAGCTGCGTGCTGGCGCTGGCGGCCTGGGCGGTGATCCCGATGGATCTCGGCTGGGTGATCTCCGACATCAATGTCGGCGTGCTCTATATTTTTGCGATCTCGTCGCTGTCGATCTACGGCATCATCATGGCCGGCTGGTCGTCGAACTCGAAATACCCGTTTCTCGCGGCACTTCGCTCGGCGGCGCAGATGGTGAGCTACGAAGTCTCGATCGGCTTCGTCATCATCACGGTGCTGCTGTGCGCGGGCTCGCTCAATCTGTCGGCCGTGGTCGAGGCGCAGAATGCCCATGGGCTCGCCAGCCTGATCGGCCTGCCCAAGCTGACGTTCCTGAACTGGTACGTGTGGCCGCTGTTCCCGATGTTCGTGATTTTCTACGTTTCGGCGCTGGCGGAAACTAACCGCCCGCCGTTCGATCTGGTGGAAGCCGAATCCGAACTGGTCGCGGGCTTCATGGTCGAATACGGCTCGACGCCGTATCTGTTGTTCATGCTCGGCGAATACGTCGCGATCACCACGATGTGCGCGATGGCCGCGATCCTGTTCCTGGGCGGCTGGCTGCCGCCGGTCGCGGTGGTGCCGTTCACCTGGGTACCCGGCGTGATCTGGTTCACGCTCAAGGTATTTTTCATGTTCTTCCTGTTTGCGATGGCGAAGGCGATCGTGCCGCGCTACCGCTACGATCAGTTGATGCGGCTCGGCTGGAAGGTGTTCCTGCCGTTGTCGCTGGCGATGGTGGTCGTCGTTGCCGGCGTGCTGCACTTCGCCGACATCGCGCCGAAATGAGGTCGCTATGAGTGTCAATGTAAACGCCACGGCCCGCTCGCTTCTGCTGTCCGAATTCGTGTCGGCGTTCTTTCTCGCCATGCGTTATTTCTTCCAGCCGAAGCCGACGCTGAATTATCCGTTCGAGAAGGGGCCGATCTCGCCGCGCTTCCGCGGCGAACACGCGCTGCGCCGCTATCCCAACGGCGAGGAACGCTGTATCGCCTGCAAGCTGTGCGAGGCGATCTGCCCGGCGCAGGCGATCACGATCGAGGCCGGCCCGCGCCGCAACGACGGCACCCGCCGCACGGTGCGCTACGACATCGACATGGTGAAATGCATCTATTGCGGGCTGTGCCAGGAGGCCTGTCCGGTCGATGCCATCGTCGAGGGACCGAATTTCGAATTCGCGACCGAGACGCGCGAGGAACTCTATTATGACAAGGCGAAACTGCTCGCCAATGGTGACCGCTGGGAGCGCGAGATTGCGAAATCAATCGAACTCGATGCGCCGTACCGGTGAGGTGAGGGCATGATCCTTCCAGCGCTGTTCTTCTATCTGTTCGCCGGCATCTGCGTTGCCTCGGCGGTGATGGTGATTGTGTCGCGCAATCCCGTGCACTCCGTGCTGTATCTGATCCTGGCCTTCGTCAACGCATCCGGGCTGTTCGTGCTGATGGGTGCCGAATTCCTGGCGATGATCCTGGTCGTGGTCTACGTCGGCGCCGTCGCGGTGCTGTTCCTGTTCGTGATCATGATGCTCGACGTCGACTTCGCCGAACTGCGCGAGGGCTTCCTTGAATACCTGCCGATAGGCCTCGTGATCGGCGCGATCTTCCTCGCCGAACTGCTGCTGGTTGGCGGCGGCTGGGTCATCAGCCCCAATGTCGCGAAGTCGATCACGGCGGCGATCCCGGCCAATGTCAGCAACACCGAGGCGCTCGGGCTCGTGCTGTATACGAAGTACATCCACTACTTCCAGATCGCCGGCATGGTGCTGCTGGTGGCGATGATCGGCGCCATCGTGCTGACGCTGCGCCACAAGGTCAGCGTCAAGCGGCAGGACATCAACGTGCAGAACGCGCGGACGCCCGAGCTTGCCATGAGCGTGCGCAAGGTGGCCTCGGGGCAGGGCCTGCAGGACGCGGACGCTGCGGAGTGGGTGAAATGACGATCGGTCTCGGACACTACCTCGCAGTCGGAGCGATCCTGTTCACGCTCGGGATTCTCGGCATCTTTCTCAACCGCAAGAACATCATCGTCATCCTGATGTCGATCGAGCTGATCCTGCTCGCGGTCAACATCAACCTGGTGGCGTTCTCGACCTTCCTCGGCGACATCGTCGGGCAGGTATTTGCACTGCTGGTGCTTACGGTGGCCGCGGCGGAAGCGGCGATCGGGCTCGCGGTGCTGGTGGTGTATTTCCGCAACCGCGGCTCGATCGCGGTTGAAGACGTCAATCTGATGAAGGGTTAACGCGCCAAATGATCCAGGCAATCGTCTTTCTGCCGCTGATCGGCGCGATTCTCGCGGGCCTGATCTCCATCTTCGGTGCGCATGCGCGCAACCCGAGCGGCGACACGGTCGAGCATCATGATGACGGGCACGGTCATGGCGCCGACGCCCATGCGCCGGATGCGCATGGCGACCACGGCCACGACGACCATCATGCGGCCGAGCCGGCGGCGGCGGGGTCGCGGGCGGCCGAACTGATCACGACCGGCCTGCTGCTGGTCTCGGCCGGCCTGTCCTGGGTCGCCTTGGTCGACGTCGGCTTCATGCATCATGACGCGCGGATCGCGCTGTTCTCCTGGATCAATTCCGGCGACCTGCAGGTAGCGTGGTCGCTGCGGGTCGATACGCTGACCGCCGTGATGCTGGTGGTGGTCAACACCGTGTCGTCGCTCGTGCACCTCTATTCGATCGGCTACATGGACGAGGATCCGTACCGGCCGCGGTTCTTTGCCTATCTTTCGCTGTTCACCTTCGCGATGCTGATGCTGGTGACCGCGGACAACCTGGTGCAGATGTATTTCGGCTGGGAGGGCGTCGGTCTCGCCAGTTACCTCCTGATCGGGTTCTGGTACCAGAAGCCGTCGGCGAACGCCGCCGCCATCAAGGCCTTCGTGGTCAATCGGGTCGGCGATTTCGGCTTCGCGCTCGGCATCTTCGCAATCTTCATGCTGGTCGGCTCGACCGATTTCGAGACCATCTTCGCCGGCGCGCCGGCGCTGACCGGCAAGACCATCAACTTCTTCGGCTGGCACGCCGACGCGCTGACGCTGACCTGTCTGCTGCTGTTCATGGGTGCGATGGGCAAATCCGCCCAGTTCCTGCTGCACACCTGGCTGCCGGACGCCATGGAAGGCCCGACGCCGGTTTCGGCGCTGATCCACGCCGCGACCATGGTCACCGCCGGGGTCTTCATGGTGGCGCGGCTGTCACCGTTGTTCGAACTCGCGCCCAATGCGCAGGCCGTCGTGATGTTCTTCGGCGCCACCACCGCGTTCTTCGCTGCCACCGTCGGCCTCGTGCAGAACGACATCAAGCGCATCGTGGCGTATTCGACCTGTTCGCAGCTCGGCTACATGTTCGTGGCGATGGGGGCGGGGGCCTACTCCGTCGGCATGTTCCACCTGTTCACGCACGCGTTCTTCAAGGCGCTGCTGTTCCTGGGCTCCGGCTCGGTGATCTACGCGATGCACCACGAGCAGGACATCCGCAACATGGGCGGGTTAAAGGATCGGATTCCCTTCACCTACATCGTGATGGTGATCGGCACCCTGGCGCTGACCGGCTTCCCGCTCACCGCCGGCTACTTCTCCAAGGACGCGATCATCGAATCCGCTTATGTCGCGCACAATCCGTTCGCGTTCTACGGCTTCCTGATGACCGTGATCGCCGCGGGCCTGACCTCGTTCTATTCATGGCGCCTGATCTTCAAGACCTTCCATGGCGAGCCGCACGATCAGGAGCACTACGAGGCCGCGCATGAGAGCCCGCTATGGATGCTGGTGCCGATCGGCATTCTCGCCGCCGGATCCATCCTGGCCGGGTTCCCGTTCAAGGAATTGTTCGCCGGCCACGGCGTGGCGGAATTCTTCCGCGAATCCGTCAAGATGCATCCGCACATCATCGACGAGATGCACCACATCCCGCAGACCATCGCGTTCCTGCCGACGGTGATGATGGCGCTGGGATTCGTGGTGTCGTGGCTGTTCTATATCCGCCGGCCCTACCTCCCGGTCGAACTCGCCAGCCAGCACCAGGTGCTCTACCGGTTCCTGCTCAACAAATGGTATTTCGACGAGCTCTACGATTTCATCTTCGTGGGCCCGGCGAAGTGGCTCGGCCGCTTCCTGTGGAAGAAGGGCGACGGCTACGTGATCGACGGCTTCGGCCCCGATGGCGTGTCGGCGCGGGTGCTCGATATCACCCGTAACGTGGTGAAGATCCAGACCGGCTATCTCTATCACTACGCTTTCGCGATGCTGATCGGGGTCGCAGGCCTGATCACCTGGTTCATGTTCGGCGCGGGAGCCCAGTGATGACAACCTGGCCCATTCTTTCCGTTGTCACCTTCCTGCCGGTGGTCGGCGCGGCACTGGTCTATCTGAGCCGCGGCGACGACGAGGCCGCGCGGCGCAATTCGCGCTGGATCGCGCTGTGGACCACGGTGATCACCTTTGTCGTGTCGCTGATCCTGGTCTGGCGTTTCGATCCCGCCCAGCCGGATTTCCAGTTCGTCGAAAAGGCGCCATGGCTCGCCAATACCATCACCTATCACATGGGCGTCGACGGCATTTCGCTGCCGTTCGTGATCCTGACAACTGCATTGATGCCGTTCTGCATCCTCGCGAGCTGGAAATCGGTCACCGTGCGGGTGCGCGAATACATGATGGCGTTCCTGCTGCTGGAGACGCTGATGGTCGGCACCTTCGCCGCGCTCGACCTCGTGCTGTTCTATTTGTTCTTCGAGGGCGGCCTGATCCCGATGTTCCTGATCATCGGGGTGTGGGGCGGACCGCGCCGGGTCTATGCTTCCTTCAAGTTCTTCCTCTACACGCTGCTCGGCTCGGTCCTGATGCTGCTGGCGATCATGGCGCTGTACTGGAATGCCGGTACCACCGATATCCCGACCCTGATGCACACCGCCGTGCCGCGGTCGCTGCAAACCTGGGCGTGGCTGGCGTTCTTTGCTTCCTTTGCGGTGAAGATGCCGATGTGGCCGGTCCATACCTGGCTGCCGGACGCGCACGTCGAGGCGCCGACCGCGGGGTCGGTGATCCTGGCCGCGATCCTCCTGAAGATGGGCGGCTACGGCTTCCTGCGCTTCTCGCTGCCGATGTTCCCGCTGGCGTCGCATGATTTCGCGCCGCTGATCTTCACGCTCTCGGTCGTCGCCATCATCTACACCTCGCTGGTGGCCCTGATGCAGGAAGACATCAAGAAGCTGATCGCATACTCGTCGGTCGCCCATATGGGGTTCGTCACCATGGGCATTTTCGCCGGCACCACCCAGGGCGTCGCCGGCGGCGTGTTCCAGATGGTGTCGCACGGCATCGTCTCGGGCGCGCTGTTCCTCTGCGTCGGCATCGTCTACGACCGAATGCACACCCGCGAGATCGCGGCCTATGGCGGTCTGGTCAATCGAATGCCGCTCTACGCGCTGGTGTTCATGGTGTTCACCATGGCCAATGTCGGCTTGCCCGGCACCTCCGGCTTCGTCGGCGAGTTCATGACGCTGATCGGCACCTTTAAGGTCTCGATCCCGACCGCGACCGCGGCGACGTTCGGCGTCATCCTGTCGGCGGCCTATGCGCTGTGGCTCTATCGCAAGGTGGTGTTTGGCGCGCTGACCAAGCCGACCCTCGCCAGCATCAAGGATCTCACCTTCCGCGAGAGTCTGATTCTGATGCCGCTGGTGGCGCTCACGATCCTGTTCGGCGTCTATCCGAAGCCGGTGCTCGACATGTCGGCGTCGTCGGTGCAGCAACTCGTCAACAACTACAACACCGCAGTGACTGCCGTTAAGGCAGCCGCGCTGCTGCAGTAAGGCCTTAGACATGAGCTTCCAGAGTGCAGGATATCAACTGCTGCCCGTGCTGCCGGAGCTGGTGCTCGCCGTCGGCGCCATGGTGCTGCTGATGCTAGGTGCCTATCGCGGGCAGGAGACGACGCGGCTCGTCACCGGCCTTGCGGTCTGTCTGCTGGTCCTGACCGGCGTGCTGGAACTGACACTGCCGGCCGGCAGGCTCACGACCTTCGGCGGCAGTTTCATCGTCGACGACTTCGCCCGCTTCATGAAGATATTGGTGCTGATCGGCTCGGCGGCGACGCTGATTCTCTCGGTGGAGTTTCTGGCCGACCCGTCCCGGCGCATCTTCGAATATTCGATCCTGGTGCTGCTCTCGACGCTCGGCATGATGGTGCTGGTCTCGGCCGGCGACCTGATCATGCTCTATCTCGGGCTTGAACTGATGTCGCTCGCGCTCTACGTGGTCGCCGCCAGCAACCGCGACAACGCGAAGTCGACCGAGGCCGGCCTGAAATATTTCGTCCTCGGCGCGCTGTCGTCGGGCATGCTGCTGTACGGCGCCTCGCTGATCTACGGGTTCACCGGCACGGTCGGCTTCGCCGGCATCGCGGCGGCGGCGAAGACCGGCAATGTCGGCCTGGTGTTCGGTCTGGTGTTCCTGCTCGCGGGGCTCTGCTTCAAGATCTCGGCGGTGCCGTTCCACATGTGGACGCCCGACGTCTATGAGGGCGCGCCGACGCCGGTGACGGCATTCTTCGCCTCGGCGCCGAAGGTCGCGGCGCTTGCCATGTTCACCCGCGTCACCCTGACGGCTTTCCCAGGCATTGTCTCGCAATGGCAGCAGATCGTGGTGTTCGTGGCGATCGCCTCGATGGTGCTGGGGTCGTTCGCCGCCATCGGCCAGACCAACATCAAGCGGCTGATGGCCTATTCGTCGATCGGCCATATGGGCTTCGCGCTGGTGGGGCTCGCCGCCGGCACGGTGGAGGGCGCGCAGGGCGTGCTGGTCTACATCACGATCTATGTGGCGATGACGCTCGGCACCTTCGCCGTCATCCTGACCATGAAGCGCAACGGCCAGAACGTCGAGAGCATCAGCGATTTCGCCGGGCTGTCGCGCACCAATCCGCTGCTGGCGTTCTTCTTTGCGATGCTGCTGTTTTCGCTGGCCGGCGTCCCGCCGCTGGCGGGCTTCTTCGCCAAGTTCTACGTCTTCGTCGCGGCGATCAAGGCCGGGATGTTCACGCTGTCCGTGGTGGGTGTCCTCGCCAGCGTGGTCGGAGCCTACTACTATCTCCTGATCGTCAAGGTGATGTATTTTGACGAGCCGCTCGCTCAGGTCGATCCGATGCGGATGGAACTGCGCACAGTGCTGGCGGTGGCGGGCCTCTTCAACATCCTGTTCTTCGCCTATCCGGGACCGCTGGTCAGCGTGGCCACGGTCGCGGCGAAGTCGCTTTTCTAGATGACATTCAAGCTCGGTCCTCGAGCCATATCGGCGGGTTACCGGCTCGCCACCTTTGACAAGACCGGCTCGACCAACGCCGAAGCGATGGCGCGGGCGCGCGATGGGGAGCGCGGGCCGATGTGGTTCGTGACGTCGGAGCAGACGGCCGGACGCGGGCGACGGCATCGTCCCTGGGTGGCGCCGCGTGGTAACCTCGCCAGCAGCATCCTCGAAGTCATCGATGTATCGCCGGCTGTCGCGGCGACACTCGGCTTTGCCGCGGGACTTGCACTGGAGGCGGCGCTACAAAGGGTAAGCGTCGAGGCGTCGCTGAGGTCAGCGGGATCGGATCATATGAAATACCAGCTGAAATGGCCCAATGACGTGCTGGCGGGACGGCAAAAGATTGCCGGCATCCTGCTGGAAGCCGAGGCCGTGGCCGACAATCGCCTGGCCGTCGTGGTCGGCATCGGCACCAACGTCATCGCCGCACCGGAGGGCACGCCGACGCCGGCGACGTCGCTGGCAGCGCTCGGGGTCCAGGTCGGCGCGGAGGAACTGTTCGCGGAGTTCTCGGACGCCTGGGTGGAGTTCCGCGGCCTCTGGGACGACGGGCGCGGCTTTGGCGAGATCCGGCGGCTTTGGCTGGAACGCGCGGCCGGGCTGGGACAGCCGGTCGCGGTGCAGGCGGGCGGCGCGACCGTCGAAGGGACCTTCGACACCATCGATGAGCAGGGTTGCCTGATCGTCCGCAAAGCGGACGAGAGCCGGGTTCCGGTATCGGCGGGCGACGTCTATTTCGGTTCGGCGGCGTCGGCGGGGGCAGCCTGATGGCGCGGCCGGATGAACTGACCTTTGCGCCGCTCGGCGGCGTCGGCGAGATCGGCATGAACCTGTCGATCTACGGCCTCGGTAACCGCCACCAGCGCAGCTGGCTCGCGGTCGACCTCGGCGTATCCTTCGGTGACGAGGAACATCTGCCGGGGATCGATCTCATCATGCCCGATATCCGCTTTCTGGAAAAAGAGCGGAAGAACCTCGTCGGCCTGGTGCTGACCCACGCCCATGAAGATCATTTCGGCGCCATCATCGACCTGTGGCCGAAACTGAAGTGCCCGATCTACGCGACCCAATTCAGCGCATCGCTGTTCGAGGCCAAGTGCAATTCCGAGCGCAACCCGCCGAAAATTCCGGTGACGGTGGTGCCGTCTGGCGGGCGGATCGATCTCGGGCCGTTCAATGTCGAGTTCATTCCGGTGGCGCATTCGATTCCGGAATCCCACGCGCTGGCCATCCACACCTCCGCCGGCACGGTGCTGCACACCGGCGACTGGAAGATCGATCCGACCCCTATCATCGGCAAGCCGACCGACGAGCGGCGGCTGCGCGAACTCGGTGACGCCGGCGTGCTGGCGCTGATCGGCGATTCCACCAACGCGGTGCGGGAAGGGCGCTCGCCGTCGGAGGCCGAAGTCGCCAAGACCATCACCGAACTGGTAAAGAACGCCAAGGGCCGGGTCGCCGTGACCACCTTTGCGTCCAACGTCGCACGGCTGCGCGCGGTGGCGGACGCCGCCAAGGCCGCCGGCCGCGAGGTGGTGGTGGTCGGCCGCGCCATGGAGCGCGTGGTGCAGGTGGCGCGCGAGACCGGTTTTCTCGACGGCGTGCAGAATTTCCGCGGCGCCGATCTCTACGGCCACTTTCCGCCGGACAAGGTGCTGGCGATCTGCACGGGAAGCCAGGGCGAGCCGCGCGCGGCGCTGTCGCGCATCGCCAATGACGATCATCCGCAGGTCACGCTGAACAAGGGCGACTGCGTGATCTTTTCCTCGCGCACCATTCCCGGCAACGAGAAGGCGGTCGGCGCCATCATCAACGGCCTGGTGACGCAGGGTATCGAGGTCATCACCGACCGCACCGATCTCGTCCACGTGTCGGGCCATCCGCGCCGCGACGAATTGCGTGACATGATTTCTTGGGTGCGTCCGCAACTCCTGATCCCCGTCCATGGCGAGGCGCTGCATCTGTCCGAGCACGCCAAGCTGGCGCGTGCCGCCGGCGTGCCCAAGGTCCTGATCTGCCGCAACGGCGATCTGGTCAAGCTCGGGCCCGGGGAGCCCGCCATCATCGATGAATTGCCCTCGGGGCGGCTCTACAAGGACGGCTCGATCCTCGAGGAGTCCAAGTCGCGCGCGGTCGTCGAACGGAAGAAACTGGCCTTTGCCGGCTGCGCCTTCGTGGCGGTCGCGGTGACCGAAAAGGGCGAACTGGCCGACGATCCCGAGGTTGATCTGGTCGGAATCCCCGAAAAGAATACTGCCGGAGAGATCATCGACGAGATCGTGTTCGACACCGTGGTGTCGACGGTCGAGGGCCTGCCGCGGGCGCGGCGCCGCGACCCCGACGCGATGGCGGAGTCGGTACGTCGGGCGGTGCGTGCCACGATCAACCAGCATTGGGGCAAGAAACCCCTGTGCTACGTTCACGTTCTGACGGTGTAGGATTTGGCGCGTGTTCCGCAAAGGCGGGGTACCGCTTTTGCGATCAGGACACGCGCAAACGCAAAGCGGAGGAGTTCCATGCTGGGCCGGCTCAATCATGTGGCGATCGCGGTCAAGGACGCCGAGAAAGCCGCTAGGATCTACGGCGCGGCGTTCGGCGCCGAGATCTCTGCGGCGGTGCCGTTGCCGGAGCACGGCGTCATCACCGTGTTCGTGACGCTGCCCAACACCAAGATCGAATTCATCCAGCCGCTCGGTGAGACTTCGCCGATCGCCAAGTTTCTCGAGCGCAATGCCGACGGCGGCATCCACCATGTCTGCTACGACGTGCCGGACATCGTCGCGGCGCGCGACACCCTGATCAAGGAAGGCGCGCGGGTGCTCGGCGACGGCGTGCCCAAGATCGGCGCCCATGGCAAGCCGGTGCTGTTTCTGCACCCGAAGGATTTTTCCGGCGCGCTGGTCGAAATCGAGCAGGCCTGACCATGGCCTATTCGATCTCAACCGCGCTGGCGATCTACTTCGTGCTGTGGTGGGTCACCCTGTTCCTGACGCTGCCGTTCGGCGTGCGCAGCCAGCATGAAGATGGCGAGGGTTCACCCGGCACCGATCCCGGCGCACCGATCAAGAGCCAGATGGGGCGCAAGCTGATCTGGACCACATTGATTTCCGCGGTCATCTTCGGCATCGGAATGGCGGCCTATCGTGCCGGCTACCTGAATATCGAACGGCTGTCGAAGCTGATGGGGTTTCCGCTCTGAGTGCTGGATTTCCGGGTGGGGGGAAGGAAATGACGTTTCAAAGATTGATTGTCGGGGTGTTGGTCCTGCTGATCGCGGGTCTTGCGGGCGCCTTCTACATGAACTGGAAAACCCTCACCCAGCTTCGGACCATGAAAGCCTTCGTCGAGGGCTATGTTTTTGCCGAAGCCGTGGCGGCCTGCGAAAGGGCCCAGAGCACCACCCCGTTCAAATGGAACGACGGCACCAGGACGTCGATCCTCGGCTTGAACTCGGTCAAGCTGGACAAGTACACGGTGATTGCGAGCTACACGCTGGTCGCCGACGGCGTCTATTGCGATTACGACCCGATCAAGAAGAAGGCCAATATCGGTTCGAATTTCCTCGAGCGGGATTGAGGACGTCAGGCCTCGATCTGCGCCTGGCTCTCGGCGACCAGGCGATCGATCTCATCCAGCAATTGGCGCCACGCGTTATCGACCTCCGGCGTCCAATCGTGCCCGAGGACCTCGCGCATCGTGTCGGCGACTACGCCGAAGAACGATCCGAACAGGTCGCGCGGCGTGCCGTAGGCGTCGTGCGACTGCACCTCGCAGCCGATCAGGCGGAAATGGCCGGTGCGCTCGCCGGCCAGGTCCAGCATCGCATCGATGGCCAGCGCCAGCATCGAGCCCTTCACCAGATCGCCGCCTTCGCTGCGAAACAACGATTCGGCTTCGGGGTGCTCGCGGAACAGGCGGCGATAGACCAGCGGCGTCAGATCCTCGCAACGTTCCGCGGCGAGCTCGAAACTGTGCTGGATCGGATTGGCCGGTGTCGTCGTGTCCATTGCGTTGCGATCCCGATGCGTCGGCGACGTCCAAGCTTCACGAAAGCCACTTCGCGAAAAAAAAGAGCAGGGCGCAAGCCCTGCTCTAAAAATTGTGTCGACCCTATTTCCCCGAAAATTTGGATTTGATCTTGATTGACGGGGCGACGCTGCTTGTGCGCGCCAGGGCTCCTCCCGAGACTTGGACCACCAGACTTAACCTCTCGGCCAGCCTGAGCCCGAACACGTAGACTAATTTTTTCGTCTTGTCACCAATTTCAGCAACGATTGTTCAAAATTCGAGCAATCTGCGAAATGATCGGAATTCTACCACTGCGGGTTGTGTTCGGCTGTAGGAATTAGCACTGAGGGCAAGAAAAGCAGGGGAGCGGACTGACTTGCCGGGACGCTTCAGCCAGACCGGCACCACGCCGCAAACTCGGCCGGCGATATGCCGGCGCTGGCGATTCCCACCAAGATAATGGCGATTCCGACCCCGTTCCGCAGCCATACCGAGGTCGCCCGGCGGCGCAGCAGCGGAAGCCCGAGGCCGGAGCCGGCCAGAACCGGCAGGGTGCCTAGTCCAAAACCGGACATCGCCAACGCCCCGCCGAGCCATGAGCCCGAGAGCATCGCGTAGAACAGGGCAGCGTAGACCATGGCGCAGGGAAGGAAGCCCCACACCGTCCCGCTTACGAAGAGCCCCAGCGCCGGCGGCAATCGTGCCGCACCCGCGACGGCGTCCATCGCCTTGCTGACGCGTGAGCCGAGCCGATACAGCATGACGGGGAGCGGCAGGACCTCGAGCATCGAAAGCCCGATCCAACCCAGCGCCGCCGCGGCGGCCCAGCGCAGAACCGCGTGGCTGAATGATTGGTCGAACGCGCCGAATACGCTCGAACCGACGCCGCCGACGATCGCGCCCGCGATCACGTAGCCGGCGATCCGCCCCGCGTTGATCAGCAACGTCGTTGCCAGGAGATCGCGTGCGGGACGATGGGAATCGAGACCGGCGGCGAAATGGAGGCTGGCTGCGATGCCGGAGCACATGCCGAAGCAGTGCAGGCTCGATGACAGCCCCAGCAGCAGTCCGGCAACAAACAGCGGTTGGTCGAAGTCGAACATCGGAGGGTCCATAGCTAGACCGAACTTGTATCCGACACCGGAGCCGCGGGATCATTGCGCTGTATCAAATTGCGTTGTGATCCCCTGTCAATTATCGATCAGGAAGCCAATCGCCTGGTTGGTGCCGATCGCCAGCGAACCGAAGGCGCAGGCGATCGGGATGAGGCCGATGTCGAGGATGCTGCCTCCGCTCGCGGTGACCAGCGTTCGCATGCTGCCCACGTCCAGGTAATACACGGCGCACAGGAAGAACGCGCCCAATCCGGCCCCGGTCGCAAATGGAATAGCGACATGGGCGGTCAGTAACCTCAGGTTCGTCCGGCTCATCACTTGGCCCCCAGATCGATCAGTCGCCGAAGTTTCACGCGCGCCGTCATTTCCGGCTCCTGATAGTTCATCAGGCCGGTGAATTGCCCCTTGCTGTTCATCATGTAGATCGTTGCCGTATGATCCATGGTGTAATCGCCGCCTTCCAGCGGGACCTTTCGCGCGTAGGCACGGTACCCGGCCATGGCGTCGGATATCTTCTCGGGCGTTCCGGACAAGCCGGTGATGCGCGCGTCGAACGACGAGAGATAGAGCGCGAGTTGCTGCGGCGTATCGCGCTCTGGATCAACAGTGATGAACACAACGTTCAATCGGTCGGCGTCGGGACCGAGCTCCTTGAGCCTCGTCGTCAATTCAAACAGCGTCGTCGGGCACACATCCGGGCAATGGGTGAACCCGAAGAAGGTCAGCGTAGGTTTGCCCAGATAGTCTCGCTCGGTGACGGATTTGCCGCGGTGATCGACGAGCGTGAACGGCCCGCCGATTCCGGTCATCGCCGGCAATTTGTTATCCTTGCGTGTGGCCAGCCAGATCATGGTAATCGCGAAAACAACGATCGGAATGGCAAGCGCCGCCCCGATCCGTGCGGCCTTCAGATTGGTTGCAGGCATCGCTAAGTAACCGTGTGTTCGAGTTGAAGCCAAGCCTCGCGGCGGCGGCCGCGGTAGGAGGAATTCGCATGCATTTGGCGCTCCGCGCATTGCGCCCATGTCCAGCAGCGTCGCTGCCGGGTTCAATCAGTGGGGAGACGTAGGCCGCCAAGGGCCGCAAAGCGCTTCAGGTCAAGTGTGGAGGCGCGCGGGGTTTGATTGGCAACAGTTCGGCTGCACCAAGCGGGCCCAGTGCGATGCGCGGCGTCGGCGGAAAAGAGCGCGACGATGGATAGTTCGGTGCCGCAACGCCAATTTCGTCACCGGCCGCAGCCAGCCCGGGGACCATGCAAAGGATGCAGCATGCGTCGTGCGGGTGATCGGCGGGCGTATCGGGAGCCTGGTCCTGGGTCGCTGCGGTGCCTGACGACAGGCAGATGATGGACAGGCTGTCGAGCGGATTGGCCTTTCCCTGGGGCTGCGGGGCAAGGTTGGATAGCAGAGCCGAAAGCATCAGCGCGCAGGCCGCGACAAGCGCGACATACGCTCTCCAGTGCGGTTGCCGTCGATCCATCATGCCTTAGACATACAGAGCAGGCCTATCGCTGCGATGACACACTATAGAGGACGTGGCTCCGTCCGGCGAGAGCCCATCTCGTTGGAAGTGTATCGCGAAGAGATCTATTCTGCCTCGAACGCTTCAACCGGAAGTCATTTGTCGAATACCAGCTCGTGCAAAAAAGCGGTTGCATGGGGGATTGCTGTCCGGTCTATTCCATGTTTAGGGGAACCGGCATCGGTAAGGGGCTCGATTGAAGACGGGGCGGCACCAGCGTCAACTTATCCGGAAGCGGATGAATCGGCCTGCGCGCGAGCGCGCGGGCCTTTGGCGCATGCTCCGGGATGTTGCCGCGGCTGCTCGCGGCTTTCCGGGCAGCAGGAATGTTCTCGGCGCCGTCCGTTTTGCCGTCATCTGGTTCGCAACGCTCGCGTTGATTTTTCAGACCTCCCTTGCGGCGGTTTCGACGGCGGCAAACGCAGGCCAGTCGAATATGCTGGCGCTCTCGGCGATCTGCAGATCTGTTGACCAGCAAGACCCTTCGGATTCCCACGATCGGGTCGCAGCAGGCCATCTCAAATGCATCGCCTGTGTGATCGGGCACAGCTTTGCGCCGCCATCGCTGTTGATGACGCCACGGCCGGCGCTGGCCGTTGTCGGCGTTTTTTATGCGTTGCCGTTTTCCGTGCCGGCCCTGTACACGGCCCCGTACTATTCTCACTCAGCACGCGGACCACCCGCAGCGGCGTAAGCCAACAAATTCATTCGCTTGGATGTCGCGTGAGCGGCAGTCCGCGATGGATTAGGCCATCCGCTGTTGTCACGCCGACCATGCCGTTCCTCGGCGGTTCTGCGGACGATTGTCCTGCGGGCAGTGAATCGCTGCTTGCGAATTCAACTCGAGAAATAATCATGCAGTCCATCGCTCAGCCCGGCGCTCGCCGATCTTTGCTCGTCACCAGCGCCCTCTTGTCGCCATCCATGGCGCTCGCGCTCCTGTCAGCGGCGTCGTTAACGCCCGCTACGGCTTACGCACAGGCCTCCAGCGTCATTCCTCCTGTCTTGGTGGACGCGCCGAAGCCGAGGCCCAAATCGCGGGCTGTGCCGTCCCGTCGCACCACACAGCGCGGCCCCGCCGTGAATGCTTCGAATCCGGTCCCGCTTCGGAGCCCTGAAGGGCTCGCCGTGCCCGCCAACACCGCAACGATTTCCGGCGAGAGTGCATTATCGCGCGGCCTCGGCACCAGCGATTCCGCGTCGCTGATTGCTGATATTCCCGGCGGAGCGGTTTGGGGCGCAGGCGGCGTATCGAGCCTGCCCGCGATCAACGGTCTCGGCGCCGACCGGATCCAGGTCGCGATCAACAGCATGCTGATCAGTCCAGCCTGTCCCAACGAGATGAATCCGCCGCTCTCGTTCGTCAACCCCGCCATGATCGCCAGGATGCGCGCCTATCTCGGGGTCGCGCCGGTCAGCGTGGGGGGCGACTATATCGGCGGCAAGATCGACGTGACGACAGCGCCGCCGCAATTCGCTACGGGTGGCGGTTGGCAGTCGAGCGTCATGGTGTCCGGATTTTTCCGCAGTATCAGCAACGCCTATGGCGTCGATGCGACAGCCACGCTTGCCAACAAGGATACCAGCGTCACCTACACCGGCGGCTGGGTTCGCGCCGGCGACTACAAGGCGGCCGACGGCACCAAGGTGAAGTCAACGCTGTACGAGACGCAGAACCATGCGTTGAGCATCTCCAAGGAAAGTTTCGGAAACCTGTTTACGGTGCAGGTCGGCGGTCAGTTCATTCCGTATCAGGGCTATGTCAACCAGTACATGGACATGGTCTACAACCGGAGCGCCTTCATCAATGGGCGTTACGAGGGGGTGTTCGACTGGGGCAAACTCGAAGCCAGCGGCTTCTATCACCAGATTCGCCACACCATGGGCTTCATCGCGCCCGACAAGGTCAGCCAGATGCCGATGGATACCAGGGCGTCCGATATCGGCTACGCGCTGAAGGCGACCTTCGCGGCTTCGCGGCAGGACTTGGTCCGCGTCGGCAACGAATTTTACCACAACCGTCTCGACGACTGGTGGGATCCCGTTGCCGGTTCAATGATGATGGGACCCAACAGCTTCATCAACATCAATGACGGCCGCCGCAGCCGGCTCGGCACCTTCGTGGAGTGGGAGCGGCGCTGGGATCGCGAGTGGACGACGCTGGTGGGGCTGCGCAACGACGTGGTCTGGATGAACACCGGCAATGTCCAGGGGTACAACGCGATGATGTATGGCGCCGATGCCGCGGCGTTCAACGCGCTCGACCATGCCAGGACGGATATCAATCTCGACGGTTCCGCGTTGGTGCGCTACGAGCCCGACCAACTGAGCCAGTTCGAACTGGGCTTCGCCCGCAAGACGCGTTCGCCCAATCTCTATGAGCGCTACGCCTGGTCAACCTCGGGCATGGCCATGAACATGATTGGCTGGTTTGGCGACGGCAACGGCTATGTCGGCAATCTCGACCTCAAGCCCGAGAAAGCCCACACGGCGAGCTTCACTGCTGCCTGGCATGATCCCGCCCAGAAGGTCTGGGAATTCAAGGTCACGCCGTACTACAGCTACGTGCAGGACTATATCGACGTCGATCGCTGCGCGGTCCAGATGATGTCGGCGTGCACCGCGGCGAATCTAACCAAGACCAACGACTTCGTGTTCCTGCGGTTTGCCAACCACGATGCGTGGCTCTATGGCGTCAATCTCGACGGCAAGCTCGCGCTGTGGGACGATCCGCTGTACGGCCGGGGCGTGTTCCGTGGCCAGCTCGGCTATGTCCGCGGCCAACGCACTGATGGCGTCAACCTCTATCACGTGATGCCGATCAACGCGAAGCTGGCGTTCGACCATACGCTCGGCGGTTGGAACAACGGCGTCGAGCTGCAACTGGTCGGGTCGAAAGATCAGGTGAACCAGGTCCACAATGAATTGACCGCGCCGTCTTATGCGCTGGTCAATCTGCGCTCGGGCTATCAGTGGCAGGCGGTCCGGGTCGATTTCGGTGTCGATAATCTGTTCAACCGCTATTATGTGTTGCCGTTGGGCGGCGCCGATCTCGTCGATTACAGGGTCGTGTCAATGATGGGTTCGTCGCCTGCTTACGGGTACAACGTGCCGGGTCCGGGGCGTTCGTTCAACGGTCGCCTGACAGTGAAGTTTTGAGCCGCGGCTCGCCGACACACCAATATCCCGGCCCGGGAGTGTCCGGACCGGGATATTGAAATGTGGCCCGTCAGCCTGTGCCCCGGGGAGTTCCTCTGGCATCGAGATTCGGCGCGCGCGGCGAAAATCTCGACAAGCGGTGAGACGAGTGCTACCAAACCCGAGTGTTTTGGGGAAAATCATGCGACGGCGGCTGGAAGTAATCATTCCAATCGTGCTGCTCTCGATCATGGTGCAAGTGATTGCGCCGATCGGGGCTTTTCGCGCGGTCGCTCACGCCGTATCGGATCCCCTCTATATGGCGTCGATCTGCTCCGGAACGGCTTCCACTCCGGACGATACGCAGACGGCTCCGGCCAACACTCAGCACGACCGCGGCGATTGCTGCGCATTTTGCGCGGCCGGTCATGGCGGCGGCAATGCCGTCGAACCGCCCCCGCTGCTCTTTGTAAGTCTGCAGCGCCAGTACCAGCAAGTGTCGTGGCTGCAAGCTGCAGACCCGATGCCGGCCCTGAGGGTCGGCTCGAACGCGCAGGCGCGCGCGCCACCCTCCATTTCCTGACCTAGCGAACACCCGAACGATCGGTGCGGTCACTCCCGCGCCGGTCGGCGCCGTTCAACAAGCTGGCCATGGCGCCAGTGTCAGGAATGTTAAATGTCCAGTGTCTATAAGATATCGCGCGTGTTCGCGCGCAACGTGGTGCTTTCGTCGGCCGCTATTTTCATTCCCGTTTCAGCTGGGGCCCAAAGCAATCCACAAGGCCAGCTGCCGCCGGTCACCGTAGAGGCTCCCCAACAAAAGCGGGCTGCCGCGGTCCGTCCGCCGCAACGCAGCGGCGCGCGAACGCCGCGGGCAGCCCGCGTCGGCAACGCGACGGTTGCACCAATCGCCAACGATCTGGCGAGGGGGCCCGCGCTGACGGTGCTCACCGTGCAACAGGCGCTGCGCGATATTCAGCAGACCCCGGGCGGCGTCGCCATCGTTCCCGCCGCGGCCTACCGGAACTCGACCGTCGCCAATACCATCAAGGATGTTCTCGATTACGTTCCCGGCGTGTTTGCGCAGCCGAAATGGGGCGACGACACGAGACTTTCGATCCGGGGCTCCGGCCTGTCGCGCAACTTCCATCTGCGCGGCGTCCAGCTCTACATGGACGGCGTTCCGATCAACACCGCCGACGGTTACGGCGATTTCCAGGAAATCGATCCCACCGCCTACAAATATGTCGCGGTCTACAAGGGCGCCAATGCGCTGCAGTTCGGTGCCAATTCGCTCGGCGGCGCCATCAACTTCGTCACACCGACCGGCCGCGATCCCTTTCCCAACGGCGTGTCGGCTGATCTCGGAGGGTTTGGATTCCGCCGCTTGCAAGCCAATGCGGGCGGTACGAATGGCCCGTGGGATGGCTTCATTACCGCATCCACCCAGGCGGCAGAGGGATTCAGGGATCACAGCAGCGGGCAGGCCACGCGGGTCAGCGGCAATGTCGGCTATCAATTTTCACCGGATGTCGAGACCCGGTTTTATCTGAACGCGAACGACGTTCGGCAGCGCATCCCGGGCTCCGTCACCAAGCCTATCGCTCTTTCCTCGCCGGAGACGGCGGCGGTCGGAAACGTCATCAATGACTGGCAACGCAACATCGACACCGTCCGCGTCGCCAACAAGACCACCATCCGCTTCGAGAATACGATCCTCGATCTTGGCGCGTTTGCGGTCGACCGGCATCTGATGCACCCGATCTTCCAGTGGCTCGATTATCGCTACAAGGACTATGGCGGCTTCGCAAAGGTCACCGACGACCGGATCATCGGCGGTTTCCGCAACCGGTTCGTGGCCGGGGTCAACATTCTCAACGGCACCAACGATGCCCGGCAATTCGTCAACACCGGCGGGTTCAAGGGAACGCCCACATCCTCCCTGACACAGAAGCCGGAAAACTATTCGGCCTTTGCGGAAAACTCGTTCTATTTCGTGCCGAATGTCGCCTTCGTGGCGGGAACGCAATATCTCTTTGCCGTGCGCGACCAGGTCGTCAACTTCTCGACCAATGGCGACGTCAACGGCCGCAGCACCTTCAGCCTGTGGAGCCCCAAGGTCGGCCTGCTGTGGGACGTCGATCCGACCTGGCAGGTTTTCGGCAACATTTCGCGCAGCGCCGAGGTGCCGAGTTTCGGGGAGAGCGTCAGCCCGAATTTCCTCAATCCGAACTACCCAACCATTCCATTCTTCCTGATCAGGCCGCAGATCGCGACGACCTACGAAATCGGCACGCGCGGCAAACGTCCCGACTTCACCTGGGAATTGGTCGCCTATCGTGCCAACATCCGCGACGAGCTGCAGTGCCAATACAGCTCGTTCGGCAATTGCAACGTCACCAATCTCGACCGCACCATTCATCAGGGCATCGAGGCGGGTGTCGGCGCCGCGGTGTTCAGGAACATCTTCGTCGCGGGAAATGCGCCGGACAAGGTCTGGCTCAACCTCGCCTACACGTTCAACGATTTCCGCTTCGACAATGACCCGACCTTCGGCAACAATCAGCTGCCGGGCGCCCCGCGTCATTATCTGCGGGCCGAGATGCTCTATAAGCATCCGAGTGGCTTCTATATCGGCCCCAATCTCGAATGGGTGCCTGAGTCCTATTTCGTCGACAGCGCCAACACGCTGAAGACCGAACCCTATGCGATCTGGGGACTCAAGGCAGGCGTCGACAACGGCGGAACCTATTCGATGTATGTCGAAGCCAGGAACATCGGCAACAAGGCCTACATTGCCTCCGCCAGCGTCATCGACCGGGCCAATCCGGCATCGCCGCTGTTCGAGCCGGGTAACGGTCGTGCCGTGTATGCCGGCGTCAAGGCGCGCTGGTGAAGTGGACCGCAGGCCCGGCGGACGGAGATCGGGCATGGAATCGTTGACAATCGCCGCCATAAGGGAAACCCGATCGTTCTCAAATTCTGACGCGACGTCACCCCATCATGGCGACCTACTCGTTCACGCAAGAAAAGGAAGAGACACATGAAACACATCGCACGTACCCTCGCTTATGCCGTTGCCTTCGCAACTCTGCTGGCCGCGCCCGCGGGCGCCGAGGAGGTCAAGGCCGGCGACCTCGTGATCACGCAGGCATGGAGCCGTGCCACGCCGGGCGGCGCCAAGGTGGCGGGTGGGTACCTCACCATCGAGAACAAGGGCTCGGCAGCGGATCGTCTGATCGGCGGTGCTGTGGATGTTGCCGCCAGGGTCGAGGTCCACGAGATGTCCATGAAGGACGGCGTCATGATCATGCGCCAACTCGACAAGGGTCTCGCCATCGAGCCCGGCAAGACGGTCAAGCTTGCGCCGGGCGGCTATCACCTGATGCTGATGGATCTCAGGAGCCCGCTCAAGCAGGGCGACAAGCTGCCGGTCACGCTGGAGTTCGAGAAGGCGGGCAAGGTGAAACTGTCGCTCGATGTGCAGGGCGTGGGCGCGCAAGCTCCCGCGGGCGCGGGCCATTCCGGCGGTCACGACATGAAGGGCATGCCCGATCATTCCGGCATGAAGAAGTGAGGCCGACGATGTCGAGGGCTATCTTTCTCGCGGCCATTGCCGCGCTCGCAGCGTCTCGGGCCGGCGCGCATGTCTCATTGGAAAACAAGCAGGCGACGATCGGCGCATCCTACAAGGCGGTGTTCGCCGTGCCGCATGGCTGCGCCGGTTCGGCCACCGTCAAGATCCGCATTCAGATTCCCGAAGGCGTGATTGCGGTGAAACCGATGCCGAAGGCCGGCTGGAGCGTCGAGGCGATCAGCGGAAAATACGCCACCGAGTACGACTACCACGGCAAGAAATTCTCGGAAGGCGTCAAGGAAGTGGTGTGGAGCGGCGGCAAGCTGGCCGACGGCAATTACGATGAATTCGTCGTCAGCACCTATCTGACCGGCGGGCTCAGGCCCAACAGCACGCTGTATTTTCCGGTGGTGCAGGAATGCGAGCAGGGCGTGAGCCGCTGGATCGATATCCCGGCCGAAGGCCGTGCCGGCCATGGCCATGATGGCAAGTCGCCGGCGCCGGGGGTCAAGCTGGTGCCCAAACCATAGGGTTTCGCGATGCGTCTCATCGCCGGCCTCGCCGCGTTGCTGTTGGTTCTCGGGTCGGCAACCGGCGCGTCGGCGCATGCCGTGCTGGTGTCGATGGAGCCCGGCGACGGCAGCGTCCTGTCGCAGGCGCCGAAGTCGGTTCAGTTGCGTTTCAACGAAGCGGTGACGCCGGCGGTCGTCGGGCTGATCGATGCCGAGGGCAGGGCGCGCGACGACGCGACGGTGAGCGGGGTTGGTGAAACCATCGTCATCGCGCTGCCCGACCAGCTGCCGCGCGGCACCCAGGTCGTCAGCTATCGCGTGATCTCGGAAGACGGCCACCCGGTCGCGGGATCTCTGGTGTTTTCGATCGGCGCCCCGACGGGATCGGCGGCGAATCCGGCAAGGGCCGGCCCGTTGAACGGCCTGATCTGGCTGGCGCGGATCGGCGTCTATCTCGGGCTGTTCGCGGGCATCGGCGGGACGTTCTTCGCCTGCTGGATCGGGCGCGTGCGGATTGGTGCGCGGCTGACCGCCGCTACCCTGACGTTGGGGCTTGTCAGCGCGGCGGCATCGCTCGGGGGGCAGGGGCTCGATCTGCTGGATCTGCCGCTCGGCGGCATCCTGACGGCGGCGCCGTGGAAAGCCGCGGCGCTGACGAGCTTGTTTCCGTCCTTGCTGATATCAGCGGTGGCGATGATCGCCGCCATCGTTGCCCTGCGAAGCGAGGTCACGGGCACCGCCGCCATGCTGTCGGCGTTGGCGTTGGCCGGCGTCGGCCTGTCGCTGGCATCCAGCGGTCATGCCGCCAGCGCATCCCCGCAATGGCTGACCCGGCCTTCGATGTTCCTGCATGGCGCAGGCGTTGCCTTTTGGGTCGGCGCGCTCGCGCCGCTGGCGGCGATGGCGTGGCAGCGGACCGAGGGGCTGCTTTTCGTATTGCAACGTTTCTCGCGCGCGGCGGTGCCGGTGGTGGGCCTGCTGGTGCTGACCGGGCTCACGCTCGCGCTCAATCAGCTGCAGGGTTTTCGCGACCTGATCGAGACGAAATATGGAATGATCCTCTCGATCAAGATCACGCTCGTGCTCCTGCTGCTGGGCCTCGCGGCGCTGAACCGCTATCGCCTGACCCCTCGGCTGGCCCGCGATCCCGCCAACACGCGCCCGCTGCTGCGGTCGATTCTGGCCGAATGCATCGTCGTCGTGGCGATCCTGGCGGTCGTCGCCGGCTGGCGCTTCGCGCCGCCGCCACGCGCGCTCGCTGCCGCCGCCGTCACCCCGCTCGCGATCCATATCCACACCGAGACGGCGATATTCCAGGTTCTGGTTTCGCCGGGCAAAGTGGGCACCGACAGTTTTATACTGCAGTTGATGAACGGCGACGGCAGCCCGTTGCCCGCCAGGGAGGCGACCCTGGCGCTGAGCCTGCCCGAGCGCGGCATCGAGCCGCTGGAGCGCAAGGCGCTGCTGGGCGCCGACGGCTACTGGCACGTCCGCGATGTGCCGATCCCCGTGGCCGGCCGCTGGCATCTCCGCATCGACGCCCTGGTCACGGATTTCGAGAGGATCACGCTCGAGGACGAATTCGACGTGCCGGGGCCCTGATCGGGATGTCCCCGGCGGGTTTCACTTGAGCCCCGTTTGCGCCTTAATCGCAGGGTCAATGTCGGGCGTTAAAGATGGCGGGTAATCTGCTGTTTTAGCGGCTTTTTCCGGCGCCGCCCTTGTGTTTTTGCAGCCGATCCGGTTTCACTGGCACTCTCCCGTGTCCGACCGATTCTTCTGGTGCCCCATGCGATTGTCGCGGTTCTTTCTGCCCATCCTCAAAGAAAATCCGAAGGAGGCCGAGATCGTGTCGCATCGATTGATGCTGCGCGCGGGCATGATGCGGCAGGAGGCGGCGGGCATTTATGCCTGGCTGCCGCTGGGCTTGCGGGTCCTGAAGAAGATCGAGCAGATCGTCCGCGAGGAGCAGAACCGCGCCGGCGCCCTCGAGCTCCTGATGCCGACGCTGCAGCTCGCCGATCTCTGGCGCGAAAGCGGCCGCTACGACGCCTATGGTCCGGAAATGCTGCGCATCACCGACCGGCACAAGCGCGAACTCTTGTACGGGCCGACCAACGAGGAAATGATCACCGAGATCTTTCGTTCCTACGTCAAGTCCTACAAGAGCCTGCCGCTCAATCTCTATCATATTCAATGGAAATTCCGCGACGAGCAGCGCCCGCGTTTCGGCGTGATGCGCGGCCGCGAGTTCCTGATGAAGGATGCCTATTCCTTCGACATCGACGAGGCCGCGGCGCGGCGTTCCTACAACCGGATGTTCGTCGCCTATTTGCGCACCTTCGCGCGGATGGGGCTGAAGGCGATCCCGATGCGCGCCGAGACCGGCCCGATCGGCGGCGATCTCAGCCACGAATTCATCGTGCTGGCGGAGACCGGGGAGTCCGCGGTCTATTGCGACAGCGACGTGCTCAATCTTCCGGTGCCCGGCGAGGAGGTCGACTACGAGGCCGATCTCAGCCCGATCATCAAGCAATGGACTTCCGTTTACGCCGCCACCGAGGACGTCCACGACGCCGCGCGCTTCGATCGCGAAGTGCCCGTCGACAAGAAGGTGCACACCCGCGGCATCGAGGTCGGCCAGATCTTCTATTTCGGCACCAAGTATTCGGACACGATGAAGGCGCTGGTGGCCGGCGCCGACGGCGCCGAGGTGGCGATCCATGGCGGCTCCTACGGCGTCGGCGTATCGCGGCTGGTTGGCGCCATCATCGAGGCCTGCCACGACGATGCCGGCATCAAATGGCCGGAGGCGGTGGCGCCGTTCAAGGCGGCGATCCTGAATCTGAAGCAGGGCGCCGACGACACCGATGCGGTCTGCGAAAAGCTCTACCGCGAACTCGACGCCAGGGGCGTCGAGGTGCTGTACGATGACACCGACCAGCGCGCCGGCGCAAAGTTCGCCGCCGCCGACCTGATCGGCATTCCCTGGCAAATTCTGGTAGGCCCGAAGGGGCTCGCCGAAGGCAAACTCGAACTCAAGCGGCGCAGCGACGGGTCGCGCGAAAATCTGACCCCGGCGGAAGTGGTGGCGAAGCTCGCCTCGTGACGAATTATCCACCGCGGGCGCCGGAATATCAGACGCTACGGCCACAATTAGCCCGAATCGTGTGAAAATCGAACTATGGATGATGCCATGAGCGAGCCAGTTCGAACCCCACCTTTCGCACCGTTCGAATGGCTGTTGTCCGGGCGCTATCTGCGCGCCCGCCGCAAGGAAGGCTTCATCTCCGTCATCGCCGGCTTCTCGTTCCTCGGCATCATGCTCGGCGTCGCCACGCTGATCATCGTGATGGCCGTCATGAACGGCTTCCGCAAGGAATTGCTGGACAAGATCCTCGGCCTCAACGGGCACTTGCTGGTACAGCCGCTGGAATCGCCCTTGACCGACTGGAAGGACGTCGCCGAGCGCATCAACCAGGTCTCGGGCATCCGTCTCGCAGCCCCCGTCGTCGACGGCCAGGCGCTGGCATCCTCGCCGTTCAACGCATCGGGCGTCTTCGTTCGCGGCATTCGCGCCGACGATCTCAACAACCTCACCTCGATCGCCAAGAATATCAAACAGGGCACGCTCGAAGGTTTCGACGAGGGCCAGGGCGTTGCGATCGGGCGCCGGCTCGCCGATCAATTGTCGCTGCACGCCGGCGACAGCATCACGCTGGTGGCGCCGAAGGGCGCGGTGACCCCGATGGGCACGACGCCGCGCATCAAGCCCTACAAGATCGCCGCGGTGTTCGAGATCGGCATGTCGGAATATGACGGCACCTTCGTGTTCATGCCGCTGCCGGAGGCGCAGGCCTATTTCAACCGCAAGGACGATGTCACCGCGATCGAGGTGTTCACCACCAATCCCGACCGGATCGACGCCTTCCGCAAGAGCGTGACCGAGGCGGCGGGGCGGCCGGTGTTCCTGGTCGACTGGCGGCAGCGCAACTCGACCTTCTTCAACGCGCTGCAGGTCGAACGCAACGTGATGTTCCTGATCCTGACCATGATCGTGCTGGTCGCCGCCTTGAACATCGTCTCGGGCCTGATCATGCTGGTGAAGGACAAGGGCAGCGACATCGCGATCCTGCGCACCATGGGCGCCTCGCAGGGCTCGATCATGCGGGTGTTCCTGATCACGGGGGCTGCGATCGGCGTGGTCGGCACGCTGACCGGGTTTTTCGTCGGTCTCCTGATCTGCCTCAATATCGAATCGATCCGGCAATTCCTGTCCTGGCTCACCAATACCGAGCTGTTTTCGCCGGAGCTCTACTTCCTGTCCAAGCTGCCGGCCGAGGTCGATTTCGGCGAGACCGCCGCTGTCGTGATCATGGCGCTGACGCTGTCGTTCCTCGCCACGCTCTATCCGTCGTGGCGTGCCGCGCGCCTCGACCCCGTCGATGCGCTCCGGTACGAGTGAGGGCGAGATGGAGCAGGAGGCACAAGATGTACCGGTCGTCTATCTCCACGAGATAAAGCGCCAGTACACCCAAGGCACCGAGACCTTGAACATTCTCAACGGCGCCAAGCTTGCGCTGTGGGCGGGGCAGTCGGTCGCGCTGGTGGCGCCGTCGGGCGCTGGCAAATCGACGCTGCTGCATATCGCGGGCCTGCTGGAGACGCCCGATGACGGCGAGGTCTATATCGGCGGTGCGCCGACCTCGCAATTGTCGGACATCGAGCGAACCCTGATCCGCCGCACCGACATCGGCTTCGTCTACCAGTCGCACCGGCTGCTGCCGGAATTCTCTGCGCTCGAAAACGTCATGCTGCCGCAGATGATCCGTGGCCTCAAACGCGCCGAGACCGTCAAGCGCGCCACCGAAATCCTTGCCTATCTCGGCCTCGGCGACCGTATCAAGCACCGGCCGGCGGAACTGTCGGGCGGCGAGCAGCAGCGAGTGGCGATCGCGCGTGCGGTCGCCAATGCGCCGCGCGTGCTGTTCGCCGATGAGCCGACCGGCAACCTCGATCCCCACACCGCCGACCACGTGTTCGGGGCGATGATGCAGCTGGTCAAGGCGACGCGCGTCGCGATGCTGATCGTGACCCACAATATGGAACTGGCCGGCCGCATGGACCGCCGCGTGTCGCTCGAAGAGGGTCAGGTCGTCGAGCTGGACTAGCTTGAGGGCTGGGCACGGCGTCCCCCCGGCAGTGCAGGGCGGCCTGGACAAAAAACGCGAAAACGACCCCATGCACAGTAAGGTGGCCCCCTCGCTCGCAGTACTCGTGCTGCGCTGCGTCAGGGGCACTGGCTCAATCGGAACCGGCTCCGGGCCGGATCGCCGTCATCCTGCGATAACGGCTTGAACCGCTTCCCTCCAGGCAGGCATAGTTAGGCCATGCAGAATTCCATCGGGACCATCATCGCCGCGGTCGTGATCAGCGTGGCGCTCCTCGTCCTGTTCCGGTGGGAACTGGTCGCCGCGGGCGCCGGCATGGCCACCAATGGCGTCTACCGGCTGGATCGCTGGACCGGGGCGATCGTCGCCTGCGGTCAGCGCGCCAACCCGCCGGTCACGCTGGATTGCGAGTCGAAATAGAGGTCCCTGCCCAAGGGACCGCCGGGGCGGTCCAGGACGGGTGTCGGCTCAACTTCGGAATTAACCACGGGGCTCGCTTCCCAATCCGACCCATATGCCGCCCCTTGACTCCGAGAACAAAAAAGGAACAATGTTCCTCATATGTTCTCACTTTCAGGAGTCGGGCATGTTGAAGACATTCGTGGAAGAAGCGGCAGCGCTGGCGTCGATCACGCTGTTTGTCGGGATGATCGCGGTGTGGGCGCAGCTGATTCCCCAGCTCTGAGCGTTCGGGGACATGGCCGACACCCGTTCGGGACATCGCGGCCACCCTGGGGAAAAGCCGGACGGCGGACTGGAAGGGGGCCTTCTGCGTGGACACGTCCGGGCTGAGGCATCACCATTGCGGGGCGAGTCGGCCCTTGAGGGCGGACTGCCCCCCTCACGCCAGTTGATCGCTTGACCGCCATGACCTCAAGACCGTCGGCAACCATGTCCAATGCCGGATTTGTCCATCTCCACGTCCATTCCGCCTATTCGCTGCTGAAGGGGTCGATCAAGATCCAGAAGCTCGGCGAACTGGCGAAAGCGGACCGCCAGCCGGCGCTGGCGCTGACCGACACCGACAACATGTTCGGGGCGCTGGAATTCTCCGACAAGATGGCCGGCTACGGCATCCAGCCGATCATCGGCTGTGAGCTGGTGATCGATTTCGGCGACCAGGACCCGAACGCGCGCAATGCGCTTGCCGCAGGACCATCGCGGATCGTGCTGCTGGCGGCGCGCGAGCGCGGCTATCGCAGCCTGATGCGGCTGAACTCGCGGGCGTTCCTGGAGACGCCAATCCATCAGGCCCCGCACATCAAGTTCGAATGGCTGCAGGGCGACGCCGAGGACCTGATCGCGCTGACCGGCGGTCCCGACGGCCCGATCTCGCTGGCGCTCGGCGCCGATCACGCAGCACTGGCGGCCACCCGCTGCGACCGGCTGGCGAGCCTGTTCGGCGACCGGCTCTACGTCGAATTGCAGCGCCACGGCATCGACAAGGAGCGCCGCACCGAGGCCGGCCTGATCGATCTGGCCTACGCCAAGGGCCTGCCGCTGGTCGCGACCAACGAGCCGTATTTCGCGGCCACCGACGACTATGAAGCCCATGACGCGCTTTTGTGCATCGCCGGCGGACGTCTGATCGCCGAAACCGATCGCGAGCAGCTCACCCCGGACCACCGCTTCAAGACCCGCGCCGAAATGGCGGTGCTGTTCGCCGATATTCCGGAAGCGCTGGCATCGACCGTCGAGATCGCCGAGCGCTGTTCGTTCCGCCCGAGGACGCGCAAGCCGATCCTGCCGCGCTTCACGGTCGGCGCGAGTTCGAATGCCGCCGAAGCGGAGAGCGAGGAGGCGGCCGAGCTGCGCCGTCAGGCCGAGCAGGGCCTCGGCAACCGGCTCAAGGTCCATGGCCTCGCGCCGGGCCAGACCGAGGAAAGCTATCGCGCCCGGCTCGCCTTCGAACTCGATGTCATCACCCGCATGAACTATGCGGGCTACTTCCTGATCGTTTCCGACTTCATCAAATGGGCGAAGTCGGAGGGCATTCCGGTCGGACCGGGCCGCGGCTCCGGAGCGGGCTCGCTGGTCGCCTATGCCCTGACCATCACCGATCTCGATCCGATCCGGTTCGGCCTCCTGTTCGAGCGCTTCCTCAATCCGGAACGCGTGTCGATGCCCGACTTCGACATCGACTTCTGCCAGGACCGGCGCGGCGAGGTCATCGACTATGTTCAGCGCCGCTACGGCCGCGATCAGGTCGCCCAGATCATCACCTTCGGCACCTTGCAGGCGCGCGGCGTGCTGCGCGACGTCGGGCGCGTGTTGCAGATGCCCTATGGGCAGGTCGACAAACTCACAAAACTTGTGCCGCAAAATCCCGCCGCACCGGTGACGCTGGCGGCGGCGATCGCGAGCGAACCGAAGCTGCAGGCGTTCCGCGACGAGGATCCGGTGGTGGCGCGCGCCTTCGACATCGCGCAGCGATTGGAGGGGCTGACCCGGCACGCTTCCACCCACGCCGCGGGCATCGTGATATCGGACCGGCCCCTGAGCGAGCTGGTGCCGCTCTACCGCGATCCGAAATCCGACATGCCGGTGACCCAGTTCAACATGAAATGGGTCGAACCTGCAGGGCTGGTGAAGTTCGACTTCCTCGGCCTGAAGACGCTGACGGTGCTCGATGTCGCCGTGAAGCTGCTGAAGCAGCGCGGCGTCGAGGTCGATCTCGCGACCCTGCCGCTCGACGACGCCAAGAGCTACCAGATGCTGGCGCGCGGCGACGTGGTCGGCGTGTTCCAGGTTGAAAGCCAGGGCATGCGGCGGGCGCTGGTCGACATGCGGCCCGACCGTTTCGAGGACATCATCGCGCTGGTGGCGCTCTACCGCCCGGGTCCGATGGCGAACATCCCGACCTATTGCGCGCGCAAGCACGGCGACGAAGAGCCGGAATACCTTCACCCGATGCTCGAGCCGATCCTGAAGGAGACCTTCGGCGTCATCATCTACCAGGAACAGGTGATGCAGATCGCGCAGGTCATGGCCGGCTATTCGCTCGGCGACGCCGACCTGCTGCGCCGCGCGATGGGCAAGAAGATCCGCTCGGAGATGGAACAGCAGCGCGCGATCTTCGTCGCCGGCGCGATGAAGAACAATGTGACGAAAGGCCAGGCCGACACCATCTTCGAACTGCTGGCGAAGTTCGCCGACTACGGCTTCAACAAGAGCCACGCCGCCGCCTACGCGCTGGTGTCGTATCACACCGCCTACATGAAGGCGCATTACCCGGTCGAGTTCCTGGCGGCGTCGATGACACTCGATCTCTCCAATACCGACAAGCTCAGCGAGTTTCGTGCCGAAGCGCAGCGGCTCGGCATCAAGGTCGAGGCGCCCTCGGTCAATCGCTCCGGCGCCACCTTCGAGGTCAGCGACGGCACCATCTATTACGCGCTAGCGGGCCTGAAGGGCGTCGGCCACCAGGCGGTCGAACTGATCGTCGAGGCGCGCAAGGACGGCCTGTTCACCTCGCTGGCCGATTTTGCCGCGCGGGTGAATCCGCGCGCGATCAACAAGCGCGTGATCGAGAGCCTGGCTGCGGCCGGCGCCTTCGACGCGCTGGATTCCAATCGCGCGCGGGTGTTCGCGGGCGCGGAGGCGATCCTCAGCGCGTGCCAGCGCAGCCACGAGGCCGCGACCATGGGGCAGAACGACATGTTCGGAGGCGCCGCCGACGCGCCGACCATCATGCTGCCGCAGATCGAACCCTGGCTGCCGGCCGAACGGCTGCGGCGCGAATATGACGCCATCGGCTTCTTCCTCTCCGGCCATCCGCTCGACGACTACGCCACGGTGTTGAAGCGGCTGCGGGTGCAGTCCTGGGCGGAATTTTCCCGCGCGGTCAAAACCGGCGCCACCGCCGGCAAGGTTGCCGCCACCGTGGTGTCGCGCATGGAGCGGCGGACCAAGACCGGCAACAAGATGGGCATCATGGGGCTGTCGGATCCGACCGGCCATTTCGAAGCGGTGCTGTTTTCCGAGGGGCTCGCGCAGTATCGCGACGTGCTGGAGCCAGGGGCTGCGGTGCTGCTGCAGCTCGGTGCCGAGCTGCAGGGCGAAGACGTGCGGGCGAGGGTGCTTCACGCCGAGCCGCTCGACGCCGCCGCGGCCAAGACCCAGAAGGGTCTTCGCATTTTCGTCCGCGACACCCGGCCGCTCGAGTCGATCGCCAGGCGGCTGCAGATGCCCGAGGCCGCGCCGCCGGGCGGACCGGCCCGCGGCCTTCAGGCCAAACCGGCTCCCGCGCCCGCGGGCGGCGCCGACGGCGACGTCTCGCTGGTGATGATGCTCGACCTCGAAACCGAGGTGGAAATGAAGCTTCCCGGCCGTTTCAAGGTCTCGCCACAGATCGCGGGCGCAATCAAGGCGGTTTCGGGCGTGGTGGACGTGCAGCAGTTGTAGGTGGGCGAGGGGACGATTGCCCCCCCCAAACCGGCCATATTTCCTTGCTTCTCGCGAAAATACCGCTATATACCGCGCCATCTCACACGGAAGCATGGCTCAAAAGGCCGTCCGGTGGCAGCCGGGCCGAGAAGGCTCGTATGCTCACACGCTTCCGGAGGAACCAACCGGAGAATTGAACCATGGCGCTACCCGAGTTTTCTATGCGTCAGCTGCTCGAAGCTGGCGTTCACTTTGGCCACCAATCGCACCGCTGGAATCCGAAGATGGCGGATTACATTTTCGGTGCCCGCAACAACATCCACATCATCGATCTCGCCCAGACCGTGCCGCTGCTGCATCGCGCGCTCCAGGCGGTCAGCGATACCGTCGCCAAGGGCGGCCGTATCCTGTTCGTCGGCACCAAGCGCCAGGCGCAGGACGGCGTGGCCGAGGCCGCCAAGCGCTCGGCGCAGTACTTCGTCAATTCGCGCTGGCTCGGCGGCACGCTGACCAACTGGAAGACGATTTCCGGTTCGATCAAGCGGCTGCGCCATCTCGAGGAAGTGCTCAATTCGGGCGACGCCAACGCCTACACCAAGAAGGAGCGGCTGACGCTGCAGCGCGAGCGCGACAAGCTCGACCGTTCGCTCGGCGGCATCAAGGACATGGGCGGTCTGCCCGACATGATCTTCGTGATCGACACCAACAAGGAAGACATCGCGATCCAGGAAGCCCAGCGGCTCAACATTCCGGTCGCCGCGATCGTCGATACCAATTCGGACCCCAAGGGCATCACATACGTGGTCCCGGGCAATGACGACGCCGGCCGCGCCATTTCGCTGTATTGCGATCTGATCGCGCGCGCCGTGATCGATGGTATCTCACGCGCGCAGGGCGAGTCCGGGATCGATATCGGCGCCTCCGTGCAGCCGGTTCGCGAAGCGATTCCCGCGGCATCCCAGCCCACCGGTTTCCAGGGTCTCGCCGGGCCGCGCGGCACCGCCGACGACCTCAAGAAGCTTACCGGCGTGTCCGGCGCGATCGAGAAGAAGTTCAACGATCTCGGCATCTTCCATTACTGGCAGCTGGCCGAACTCGATCACGACACCGCGCACAAGATCGGCGAAGAGGTCGGGCTCCCGTCCCGCGCCGATGGCTGGGTAGCCCAGGCCAAGGCGATGACCGCGGAAGCGGAATAACAACCTGATGCGTGCGGCCGGAATTTCCCGGCCGCAAATTCGGTTTCAAATACGACATTCCCTGATGGTGGACGGCGGCGAGGCGGCAACGGCCGCGCCGCGGTCGCCCTGACAGGCAGGAAGGACGTTCAACGATGGCAACGATTACAGCGGCGATGGTCAAGGACCTGCGCGAGACGACCGGCGTCGGCATGATGGACTGCAAGCAGGCGCTTGCCGAGAACGACGGCGACATGCAGGCGGCGATCGACTGGCTTCGCAAGAAGGGCCTGTCGAAGGCCGCCAAGAAGGCCGGCCGCGTCGCTGCGGAAGGCCTGATCGGCACGCTGATCGCAGGGACCAAGGGCGTCGTGGTCGAGGTCAATTCCGAGACCGATTTCGTTGCGCGCAACGAGCAGTTCCAGGGACTGGTCAAGATGATCGCCCAGGTCGCGCTCGAAGCCGGCGCCGACGTGGAAAAGATCAAGGCCGCGAAGGTCGGCAGCGTGACGGTCGAGACCGCGGTCTCGGACGCGATCGCGACCATCGGCGAAAACATGACGCTGCGCCGCGCGGCTTCGCTCGAAGTCGGCAAGGGCGTGGTGTCGAGCTATGTGCACAACGCCGTGGTCGAAGGCGCCGGCAAGATGGGCGTGATCGTGGCGCTGGAATCCACCGGCAAGACCGAGGAGCTGGCCGCGCTCGGCCGTCAGCTCGCGATGCACGTGGCCGCCGCCAACCCGCAGGCGCTGGATCCGGCAGGGCTCGATCCCGCGGTCGTGAAGCGCGAGAAGGACGTGCTGGCCGACAAATACCGTCAGCAGGGCAAGCCCGAGAACGTGATCGAAAAGATCATCGAGTCCGGTTTGAAGACCTATTACAAGGAAGTCTGCCTGCTCGAGCAGGCCTTCATTCATGACAACGCCAAATCGGTCGCCCAGGCGGTCAAGGAATCCGAGGGTAAGATCGGCGCGCCTGTGAAGATCACGGGATTTGTGCGCTATGCTCTGGGCGAGGGAATCGACAAGCAGGAATCCGATTTCGCGGCCGAGGTCGCCGCCGCCAGCGGCAAGAAATAACGGCCGGAAGTGTTCCTTCCGGCGTGCTCGCGCCGGAGCGGCCGCGCTGGCCAGGGGAAAGCGACTAACAATGGCTGAGCCGGTCTATCGTCGGGTGGTGATCAAGCTTTCGGGCGAATATTTTGCCGGCGCGCATTCGTTCGGAATGGATCAGCCGACCATCGACCGGATCGCCGGCGACCTGATCGCCGCCAGGCAGCTTGGCGTCGAGGTCGCGGTCGTTGTCGGCGGCGGCAACATGGTGCGGGGCGTCGAAGTATCCTCCCGCGGCGTATCCCGTCCGACCGGCGACACCATGGGCATGCTGGCCACCGTGATGAACTGCCTTGCGCTCGAAGCCGCAATCGAGCGGCGCGGGGCCCCGGCCAAGGCCCTGTCGGCGTTCGTGATGCCGCAGGTCTGCGAACTCTATACCCGGGGTGCGACGCACAAATATCTCGCCGAGGGCCGAATCGTGCTGCTCGGCGGCGGGACCGGCAATCCGTTCTTCACCACCGATACCACGGCGGTGTTGCGGGCAGCCGAAATCGGCGCCCATGCGGTGCTGAAGGCCACCAATGTCGACGGCGTCTACACCGCCGACCCGAAAAAGGACCCGTCCGCCAAGCGGTTCGACCGCTTGACGCATTCACAGGCGATCGAAGGCGGCTACAAGGTGATGGATGCGACCGCATTCGCGCTTGCCCGCGAGACGTCGCTGCCTATCATCGTGTTCTCGATCGCCGAGCCGGGTTCGATAGGCGCGATCCTGCGCGGCACCGGCCACGGCACCATCGTCGCCGGCTGATGGGCTGGTGACGCATCCCGCGTGCGCGAGCCGGACGGCCTCGACGATCAGTTTTCAGGAGGGGAGAGCGTAATGCCCACGGGTAGTTTCGACATCAACGAATTGAAGCGCCGCATGCAGGGCGCCACCCAGGCGCTCAAGCACGAGCTGGGCGGTCTGCGAACCGGCCGTGCCGCAGCCTCGATGCTGGAGCCGGTGCAGGTCGACGCCTACGGCACCCACATGCCGCTCAACCAGCTCGCCACCATCAGCGTTCCCGAACCGCGGCTGCTTTCCGTGCAGGTATGGGACAAGTCGATGGTCAAGGCGGTGGAGAAGGCGATCGTCGATTCCAATCTGGGTTTGAGTCCCGCCACCGAAGGGCAGGTGCTCCGCTTGCGAATTCCCGAGCTCAACGAGGAGCGCCGCAAGGAGCTGGTCAAGGTCGCGCATAAATATGCCGAAGCCGCGCGTGTCGCGGTTCGCCATGTCCGTCGCGATGGCCTCGATACGGTCAAGAAGCTCGAGAAGAATCACGAGATTTCCGAGGACGATCAGGAGCGTCTCGCCACCGATGTGCAGAAGGCGACCGACGGGACGATTTCGGAAATCGATCAGTTGCTTGCGGCCAAGGAAAAGGAAATCCTCACCGTTTAGCCCTAAGGATTGACCGATGACGAACGCCGCCGCCCCCGCAACCGAAGCACCGGATCCGTCCGGCGCTCCCTTGCATGTGGCGATCATTATGGACGGGAACGGGCGCTGGGCGGCGGCGCGCGGTTTGCCGCGCGCGGAAGGCCATCGCCGCGGCGTCGATGCGTTGCGGCGGGTGGTTCGTGCCGCCAACGAACTCGGCATCCTCTATCTGACGATTTTTTCCTTCAGCTCCGAAAACTGGTCGCGTCCGGCGACCGAAATCGGCGACCTCTTCGGATTGCTTCGACGCTTCATTCGCAACGACCTTGCCACGTTACACCGCGACGGGGTGCGGGTGCGGGTGATCGGCGAGCGCGACGGACTGGAACCGGATATCTGCGCGCTCCTGAACGAGGCGGAAGAACTCACCAAGGCCAACACCAAGCTCAATCTCGTGGTCGCCTTCAACTACGGATCGCGCCAGGAGATCGCCCACGCCGCGCAGCGGCTGGCGCGCGAGGTCGCGGAGGGCAAGCGCGATCCGTCGTCGATCGATGCCGAAACGCTCGGCCGCTATCTCGACGCCCCCGACATTCCCGATCCCGATCTGATCATTCGCACCAGCGGGGAGCAGCGGCTTTCGAATTTCCTGATGTGGCAGGCCGCCTACAGCGAACTCGTCTTCGTGCCGATCCACTGGCCCGATTTCGACAAGGCCGCGCTCGAGGAAGCGATTGCCGAATATGCCAGACGGGAGCGCCGTTTCGGCGGTCTGGCCGCGAAAACCGGATCGTGACCGAGGGCAAAGCCGCGCCGGCGGCGAGCGAGCAGGGATCGCGCAATCTCGTGATGCGCGTCGCCGCAGCCTTTGTGCTTGCGCCGCTGGCGATTGCCATCGCCTATGCCGGCGGATGGCTATGGGCCGCGGCGGCGACTTTCGCCGCGGTCGGTCTCTATGTCGAATGGCTGATGATCGTGGGAGCGGCGCGCGAGATGCGCGTGATGGCGCCGGGCGCTGCAGCCCTTGCCGCTGCCGGGCTCTGCTTCGCAGTGGGGCGGATCGATGCCGCGCTGATTGTCCTCGCCATTGGTCTTGCGGCGGTCGCGCTGCTCTCGCCGGAACGTCGCATCTGGACGGCGACCGGATTTGCCTACGCTGCCGCAGCCGAGATCGCATCGGTGCTGGTGCGTCTCGATCCGGCGCAAGGGTTTGCCGCGCTGATGCTGGTCCTTCTGGTGGTGTGGGTGACCGATATCGGCGGCTATTTCGCCGGCCGCGGCATTGGCGGACCCAAGCTGTGGCCGCGGGTCAGTCCCAAGAAGACCTGGGCGGGCGCGATCGGCGGCTTTGCGGCGAGCCTGGCGATCGCCGCCGCCTTCGCGGCGCTGGGACTCGGCAAAACCGTCCCGCTGCTGCTATTGGGGGCGGTGCTCTCGATTGCGTCCCAGCTCGGCGATCTCTTTGAGTCCGCAGTAAAAAGGCGCTTCGGCGTCAAGGATTCCAGTCACATCATTCCCGGGCATGGCGGGTTGATGGATCGTCTCGACGGCTTCATCGCCGCGATCGTCCTGGCGGCGATTTTCGGCCTTTTGCGGGGTGGCGCGGATGGCGTCGGCCGCGGTCTTATGGTTTGGTGAAAAAATGAGCGCAGTCCCGTTGCGTAACAACAAGGCCACGGCTTCCACCGTGCGCACCGTGACCGTGCTGGGCGCCACCGGCTCGATCGGCGACAGTACGATGGATTTGCTTCGGGCCTCGCCCGACCGCTATCAGGTCGAGGCTTTGACCGCGAATACCAATGTCGAGGGACTGGCGAAGCTCGCAAAAGAATTCGGCGCGCGATTTGCGGCGGTCGCCGATCCCGAACGCCTCGGCGCGTTGAAGGACGCGCTGGCCGGTACCCGCACCGAATGCGGCGCCGGCGAGAGCGCCATCATCGAGGCCGCCGCGCGTCCGGCCGATTGGGTGATGGCCGCCGTCAGCGGCGCCGCCGGACTGAAGCCCGCGCTTGCCGCGGTCGATCGCGGCGCAAGCGTGGCGCTCGCCAACAAGGAATGCCTGGTCTGTGCCGGCGATTTCTTCATGCAGCGCGCGGCGAAAGCCGGGGCCTGCATCCTGCCGGCGGATTCCGAGCATAACGCGCTGTTCCAGGCGCTGGGTTCGGGCAATCGCGAAGAACTGGTTCGTGTCATCATCACCGCTTCAGGCGGGCCGTTCCGGACCTGGGCCGCCGCCGACATCGAACAGGCGACGCTGGCGCAGGCCTTGAAGCATCCGAACTGGAGCATGGGGCAGAAGATCACCATCGATTCCGCGTCGATGATGAACAAGGGCCTCGAGGTGATCGAAGCCTCCTATCTGTTCGCGCTGACGCCCGACGAAATCGACGTGCTGGTGCACCCGCAGTCGATCATCCACGGCATGGTCGAATTCTCGGATCGTTCCGTCGTCGCCCAATTGGGCGCGCCCGACATGCGCACGCCGATCGCGCATTGCCTGGGCTGGCCCGACCGCATCGTCGGACCTGCCGCCAAGCTCGACCTTGCCAAGATCGGCCAGCTCACCTTCGAGGAACCCGACTTCGGCCGGTTCCCGGGACTTCGGCTGGCCTATGACGCGCTGCGGACCGGGCGCGGCGCGACCACGGTTTTCAACGCCGCCAACGAGGTCGCGGTGGCGGCGTTCATCGGCGGCAAGATCAGGTTCGGTGCGATCGCGAGGCTGGTCGAAGCCACCATGAACGACTGGGTTCGCTCCGGAAATCTGGCCCCGCTGACCTCGGCGGACGATGCCATTGCCGTTGACCATATTGCGCGAAATAGAGCTGCCACCCTATTGCCTCAAATTGCCTTAAAGGCATCCTAGAGGGTTGGGGGACAGGGCTTTCGGCTCTGCTTGAGGGGAATCGAATGTCCGAGTTTTTTCTTCATAGTTTCAATACGTTGAGCCATGGATTCGTTGGCTACATCATTCCCTTCCTGTTCGTCCTGACCATCGTCGTCTTCTTCCATGAGCTCGGCCACTTCCTGGTCGCCCGCTGGGCCGGCGTGAAAGTGTTAACGTTCTCGCTCGGCTTCGGGCCGGAACTCGCCGGGTTCAACGACCGCCATGGCACCCGCTGGAAGATTTCGGCCATTCCGCTCGGCGGCTATGTGAAGTTCTTCGGCGACGACAGCGAGGCCTCCACGCCGTCGTCGGAAACGCTTGCCGGCATGACCGAGGAAGAGCGGGCGGGCAGCTTCCATCACAAGAAGGTCGGACCGCGCGCCGCGATCGTGGCGGCCGGCCCGATCGCCAATTTCCTGCTCGCGATCGTGATCTTCACCTGCCTGTTCACCTTCTTCGGCAAGCCGAGCACGACGGCGCGCGTCGACAAGGTCGAGGTGGGCAGTGCCGCGGACAAGGCCGGCTTCCAGGCCGGCGACGTCGTGACGTCGATCGACGGCAAGACCATCGGAAGTTTCACCGATATGCAGCGGATCGTCGGCACGCGGGCCGGCGAGCAGCTGTCGTTCACGATCAAGCGCGGTGATTCCACGCTGCAATTGCAGGGCACGCCGCAACTCAGGGAAGTGAAGGATTCGTTCGGAAACGTTCACCGGCTCGGCGTTCTGGGAATCACCCGCGCGACTGCACCCGGCGATGTCCTGACCGAGCGGGTCGATCCCGCGACCGCACTGTGGCTCGGCGTCAAGGAAACCTGGTTCGTGGTCGAGCGCACCACGGCCTATATCGGCGGCGTCTTCACCGGGCGCGAAGCCGCCGATCAGGTCGGCGGACCCCTGCGGATCGCCCAGATATCGGGACAGGTCGCCACCATCGGCGTTGCCGCGCTGATTCACCTGGCCGCCGTGCTCTCGATCTCGATCGGGCTGCTCAACCTGTTCCCGGTGCCGCTGCTCGATGGCGGTCACCTTTTGTTCTATGCGGTGGAAGCCCTGCGTGGGCGCCCGTTGTCGGAGAGGGCGCAGGAAATGGGATTCCGAATCGGACTGGGCCTGGTCCTCATGCTGATGGTGTTTGCGACCTATAACGACATCCTGCACCTGGCGGCATCGTGAAACGGCTTTTTTGTGACGTGGCCGATGGGCAACGTCTTGGAATGAAATTGAAATTGCACTGCGATAGGACGTTTGCCCCTCCGGCAAAATTGGCTACAAGCAGAGCAGCAAATGGGAATCTGCCGGTTCGTGGGGTGCGGGCCGGCACTGGAATGACAAGGGCGCGTTGCGCATGAATGTTGGAATGCGAGTGCGGGGGGGCTTGTTTGCCGCCCTGATCATGTTCGCGATGCCGGTGGCTGGGACGCTGGCCGCTGTGCTGGTGCCGTCTTCGGCGATCGCGCAGACTGCTGCCTCGATTCAGGTCGAGGGGAACCGGCGGGTCGAGGTCGAGACCATCCGTTCGTATTTCAAGCCGGGTCCGGGCGGGCGCCTCGATCAGGGCCGAATCGATGATGGCCTGAAGGCGCTGATCGAAACCGGCCTGTTCCAGGACGTGCGAATCAACCAGGCGGGCGGGCGGCTGGTGGTGACCGTGGTCGAAAACCCGGTGATCGGCCGCATTGCCTTCGAGGGCAACAAGAAGGTCAAGGACGAGCAGCTTTCGGGGGAAATCCAGTCCAAGCCGCGGGGCACGCTGTCGCGCCCGATGGTGCAGTCCGACGCCCAGCGCATCGCCGAAATCTATCGCCGCTCCGGCCGCTATGACGTGCGCGTCACCCCTGAAATCATCGAGCAGCCGAACAACCGCGTCGATCTGATTTTCACGGTCGCCGAGGGCGGGAAAACCGGCGTCAAATCGATCGAATTCATCGGCAACGTCGCCTACTCCTCGTATCGCCTCAAGGACGTCATCAAGACCCGCGAATCGAACCTGCTGAGCTTCCTGGGCGGAAATGACGTCTACGATCCGGACCGCGTCGAAGCCGACCGCGACCTGATCCGCCGCTTCTATCTGAAGCACGGCTATGCCGACGTCCAGGTGATCGCCGCGCTGACCGAATACGATCCGGAGCGCAAGGGCTTCCTGGTGACTTTCAAGATCGAAGAGGGTCAGCAATACCGGGTTGCCCAGGTCAATTTCGCCTCCAGCATCGGCACCCTCGACGGCAATACGATGCGCAGCTTCTCGCGCGTCAATGTCGGCTCGCTCTACAATGCCGAGGCGCTGGAAAAATCCGTCGAGGAAATGCAGATCGAGGCGTCGCGTCGCGGTTACGCCTTCGCGATCGTGCGTCCGCGCGGCGATCGCAATTTCGAGGCGCATACCGTCTCGATCACCTTTGCCATCGACGAAGGCCCGCGGACCTATATCGAGCGCATCAATGTGCGCGGCAATACCCGCACCCGCGACTACGTGATCCGCCGCGAATTCGATCTGTCCGAGGGCGATGCCTACAACCGCGCGCTGGTCGATCGCGCCGAGCGCCGCCTGAAGAATCTCGATTTCTTCAAGTCGGTCAAAATCACTTCCGAGCCGGGGTCCTCCAGCGACCGCGTAATCCTGGTGGTCGATCTCGAGGAGAAGTCGACCGGCGATTTCTCGGTATCGGGCGGCTATTCGACGACCGACGGCGCGCTCGCCGAGGTCAGCATTTCCGAGCGTAACTTCCTCGGCCGCGGCCTGTTTGCGAAGGCGTCGGTGACCTATGGCCAGTACGCGCGCGGTTACACGCTGTCGTTCGTGGAGCCCTATCTGCTGGACTATCGCGTCGCGCTCGGGCTCGACCTGTTCCAGCGCGAACAGCTCGCCAACTCCTATATTTCCTACGGCACCAAAACCATCGGCTTCAGCCCGAGGCTCGGCTTCGCGTTGCGCGAAGATCTGTCACTGCAGGTCCGCTATTCGATCTACCAGCAGAACGTCTCGCTGCCGTCCAGGCTGCGCAATTGTAACAACGATCTGACGAGTTCGAGTTACAATCCCAACCCCGCATTCCTGGCCAATGGGAACCCCGCCAGCGCCTTCAATACCTCGGCGCTGGGCTGCTACGTCGACGGTGAAGCGTCGCTGCCGGTCCGCAAGGAACTGGAGAACGGCAAGACGCTGACGTCGGCGGTCGGTTATACGCTCAACTACAACACGCTGGACAACAACAAGAACCCCACCGAGGGCCTGCTGGTCGATTTCAAGCAGGACTTCGCCGGCGTGGGCGGCGACGTCAGCTATCTGAAGACCGCGGTCGACGCGAAGTATTACACCCCGCTGGTTTCCGACATCGTCGGATTGATCCACGTCCAGGGTGGCGTCCTGACCCAGGTCGGGAACACCAGCCTCCGGATGCTGGATCATTTCCAGATGGGTCCCAATCTCGTCCGCGGCTTCGCCCCTAACGGTATTGGTGCGCGCGACATTAACCCCTACGGCACGGGCGACTCGCTGGGCGGCACCAAATATTGGGGCGTGTCGGCGGAGCTGCAGATGCCGTTCTGGTTCCTGCCGAAGGAGATCGGACTCAAGGGTGCGGTCTATGCCGACGCGGGCGGGCTATATGATTACAAGGGGCCGACATCCTGGGCCTTTACCAACGAAGTTAACGCGCCCGGCTGTATTCCCGGAACGACTGTTCCGCTGCCGGCCGGATCCTGCACGGGATTGGTGTATGACAGCGGCAATGTCGTCCGCTCCTCGGTCGGCGTCGGCCTGATCTGGGCGTCGCCGTTCGGCCCGCTGCGCTTCGATTACGCGGTTCCGCTGACCAAGGGCCAGTATGACCGGGTGCAGCAATTCAAGTTTGGCGGCTCGTCATCGTTCTAAAGCCTCTTCAAGCGAAGTGGATACCGGTTCGCGTGAAGAAAACGCGTCAAAATAGTGATAGACCCCGGTTGTGATTCATCAGAACCGGGGCTCTCGTTCAATGACCGGCCAGACCGCGACGGGTGGAATGGCGCAGCCGACATTCTCCAAACAACCGCCTTCCATGACATTGGCCGAACTCGCCGCGCTGACCAATGCGGCTCTGGTCGATCCGTCGCGCGGTGGCCAACAGGTCAAGGGGCTGGCTTCGCTCGAAGAAGCCGGCCCGATGCATCTGGCGTTCTTCGACAACCTGAAATACGCCGACCAGCTCGCTGCGACGAAGGCGGGCGCCTGTCTGGTCAGCCCCCGGTTCGAGGCCAGCGTTCCCGCCCATGTCGCGGTTCTGCGCGCGGCGCAGCCTTTCCGCGAGTTCGTCAAGATCGCGCGGGAGCTCTACCGCGACGCCCTTCGCCCGCAATCCTGGTTCGGCAATGACGGCATCGCACCGTCCGCCGTGATCGATCCGACGGCGCATCTGGAGGACGGCGTGGTGGTCGATCCCCTGGCCGTGATCGGGCCGAACGTCGAAATCGGCGCGGGGACGGTGATCGGCTCGGCGGCGGTGATCGGCGCCAATGTCCGGATTGGCCGGGACTGCAATGTCGGCGCGCATACGGCGATCCAGTCGGCGTTGATCGGCAACAACGTCCTGATCCATCCCGGCTGCAGCATCGGGCAGGACGGCTACGGCTTCGTCTTCTTCGGCCCGGATGGCCATCTGAAGGTGCCGCAGACCGGCCGTGTCCTGATCCAGAACGACGTCGAAATCGGCGCCGGAACCACCATCGATCGCGGCAGCCTGCGCGACACCGTAATCGGCGAAGGCACCAAAATCGACAATCAGGTCCAGATCGGCCACAATGTGACCATCGGCAGGCGTTGTCTGCTCGCGGCCCAGATCGGGCTCGCGGGCAGCCTGACGATTGGGGACAATGTGGCGTTGGGCGCCAAGGTGGGGATCAACAACCACCTCAAGATCGGCGACGGGGCCCAGGTCACGGCGATGAGCGCGGTCAAGGACGACATCCCAGCAAACGGGCGCTGGGGAGGTCACTTTGCCAAGCCGACCCGGCAGTGGTTCCGGGAGATCGTTGCAGTGGAGCGTCTGGTGCGCGATAGCGCAGCGGATCCGAAGGGCGAGGGGCGGGAGTGATGGTGGAGGAGGCAGCGGTCAGATTCGAGCTCGTGGATATCAATGAGATCCTCAAGACGCTCCCGCACCGTTATCCGATGCTGCTGATCGACCGGGTCGTCAAGATCCGGACCGATTACAGCGGCATCGGCATCAAGAACGTCACCATCAACGAGCCGCCGTTCCTCGGGCACTTTCCTGATCGTCCGGTCTACCCGGGGGTGTTGATGATCGAAGCCATGGCGCAGACCGCCGGCGTGATCGGCATCAAGTCGGTCGAAGGCACCGAGAAGCCGCGCGCGGTTTATTTCCTCACCATCGACAAGTGCAAATTCCGCAAGCCGGTGATGCCCGGCGATACCATCGAATACCACATGCGCAGCATCGGCCGCCGCAAGGCGATGTGGTGGTTTCACGGCGACGCCATCGTCAACGGCGTGACCGCTGCCGAGGCCGACGTTGGCGCGATGCTGACCGACTGATCAACGCGATCGGCGGCAGGCCTCGGGGCGCGCCGCTTCGGTAAATCAGCTCATTTCTGAAGCGCAGCCGATGCCGGGCCGATCGTCTTCGAACCAAGCGTGCCGAAACACAGCGTAACCATACGTCACTAGACAGTATCGGGACGTCGCGGTAACCACCGGAAAACCTGAGCACATCAACGGCGATATTGGCGAATAGCGGACAATGATCAGGATCGATCCCACCGCGCGGATTGAGGACGGCGCCGTGATCGGCGAGGGCACCTCGATCGGTCCCTATTGCGTCATCGGCCCCCACGTCGTGATCGGCGCCAACTGCAAGCTGCTGGCGCATGTCTACGTCACCGCGCAGACCACGATCGGTGAGGGCTGCACGATCTATCCGTTCGTTTCGCTGGGAACGCCGCCGCAATCGCTGGCCTATCGCGGCGAACTGACCAGGCTCGAGATCGGCCAGGGCTGCACCATCCGGGAGCAATCGACCATGAGCGCCGGGACGCTCGGCGGCGGCGGCATCACTAGCGTCGGCGATCGCGGCTATTTCATGAACTGCAGCCATATCGGACATGACTGCGTGGTCGGCAATGATGTAATTTTCGCGACCTCCGCTACGCTGGGCGGTCACTGCGAGGTCGGCGATTTCGTTTTCATGGGCGGCCTGTCGGCGGTGCATCAGTTCGGCCGCGTCGGCTCGCAGGTGATGGTCAGCGCCCTTACTGCCGTGCGCGGTGATGTCATTCCGTACGGCCTTGTGAACGGCCAGTTCGCTCACCTCACCGGCCTCAACGTCGTCGGCATGAAGCGCCGCAAGTTCAGCCGCGAGCGCCTCGCGAAAGTGCGGTCATTTTACCTGAAGCTGTTTCACGGCCCGGGCGTGTTTGCCGAGCGCCTGGATGCGGCACGGCATCTGGCGGGCACGGATCCCGCGATTGCCGAAATTCTCGATTTCATAGATGCCGGAAAGCATCGCGAGTTGTGTCAGCCCTCGAAGGCCGGCAAAGCTGCCTGATGCTGCCGTCCCGGGGGCAGTCATGACGAACGCGGCTTTGGACCCATCGCCCGTAGGCATCGTCGCGGCCGGCGGCGTCATGCCGTTCGCGGTCGCGGACTCGCTGATCGCACGCGGCATCCATCCCGTCCTGTTCGCGCTGAAGGGCGCCTGCGATCCGGTACGGGTGACGCGCTTTCGCCATCACTGGATCTCGGTCGGCCAGGTCGGCCGGGCGGTGAAGCTGTTTCGCAGCGAGAACTGCCGCGATCTGGTCTTCATCGGCACGCTGGTGCGGCCGGCGCTGTCGGAGATCCGGCTGGACTGGGGCACACTACGCGTCCTCGCCCGTCTGTGGGCGGCGTTCCGCGGCGGCGACGATCACCTGCTGTCCGGCATCGGCCGCATTCTCGAACAGGACGGATTCCGGATGGTGGGAATCAAGGACGTCGCCCCGGACCTGCTGGTGCCCGAGGGATGTCTGACCCGGAAGGCGCCGGATGAAAGAGCCGCCGCCGACATCGCCAGGGGGCGCGACGTGCTGCGGGCGCTGAGCCCGTTCGATATCGGTCAGGCCGCGGTGGTGATCGACGGCCACGTGGTCGGGGTCGAGGACATCGAGGGCACCGACGGCCTCCTGGCGCGCGTCGCACGGCTGCGCGACGAGGGCCGGATTCGCGCCAAGGCGGCGCGGGGCGTGCTGGTGAAGGCGCCGAAGAGCGGCCAGGACTTGCGCTTCGATCTTCCGACCATCGGGCCGCGAACCGTCGAAGGCACCATCAAGGCCGGACTTGCCGGGATCGCCGTCGTCGCCGGCAATACGATTGTCGTCGAGCCGCAGGCCATGATCGAGGCCGCAGACGCGGCAGGCCTGTTCGTGACGGGGTTGCCCGCGTGATTCCGGCACGAGCCCCCGCCAATGTCGCGCGAAAGATATTCCTGATTGCGACCGAGGAATCCGGCGACCGGCTCGGCGCCAGCCTGATGAAGGTGTTGCGCCAGCGGCTCGGTGGCGCCGTCCACTTCGAAGGCATCGGCGGCCAGGCGATGGCGCGCGAAGGACTGGTGTCGCTGTTTCCGATCGAACGGCTGTCGATCATGGGACTGGCGGCGGTCGTCAAGCAGTTGCCGATGATCCTGCGGCATATCAGGGAGACCGCCGCGGCGGTGATGCAGGCGTCCCCTGACGTGCTGGTGATCATCGACAGCCCCGATTTCACCCATCGCGTGGCGCGGCGCGTCCGGGCGAAGGATCCTGCGATACCGATCATCGATTACGTTTCGCCCTCGGTCTGGGCCTGGCGGCCCGGCCGGGCACGCGCGATGTGCGCCTATGTCGATCACGTGCTGGCGCTGTTGCCTTTCGAGCCCGAGGAATATCGCAAGCTGCGCGGCCCGCCCTGCAGCTATGTCGGCCATCCCCTGATCGAGCAGCTCGGGAGCTTGCGGCCCGGGGCCGACGAGCAGAAGCGCCGCGATGAAGCGCCGCCGGTCCTGCTGGTGTTGCCGGGAAGCCGCCGCAGCGAGATCAGGCACCACATGGCGGTGTTCGGCAAAACGCTCGGCCTGCTGCAGGCACAGAACGTGGCGTTCGAGTTGATCCTTCCGACCATGCCGCATCTGCTCGAGGCGGTGAGGCAAGGCGTGGAGGGCTGGCCGGTCCAGCCGCGGATCGTGCTCGGCGAGCAGGACAAGCGCGCGGCGTTCCGGATTGCACGCGCAGCACTTGCCAAGTCCGGCACGGTGACGCTGGAGCTGGCGCTTTCCGGGGTGCCGATGGTCACGGCCTACCGGACCGGTGCCCTGGAGGCCTGGATCATGCTGCGCCTGATCGAGGTGAAGTCGGTCATTCTGGCCAACCTGGTGGTCGGCGAGAACGTCGTGCCGGAATTCTTGCAGCAGGACTGCACGCCGGAGAAGCTGTCGCGCGCGCTGCGCGACGTGCTCGAAGATTCGCCGCTGCGGCGGCGGCAGCTCGAAGCCTTTACCGGGATCGACCGGATCATGTCGACCGGCGACCAGTCGCCCAGCGCGCGGGCCGCCGATATCGTGCTGGCGGCGTTGCGAAAGGCGCGGCGGACGAATTGAAATCGCAGAACTGAAAAATGCGGAAGCCGGATGCAGCGACTGCATCCGGCTTCCAAAATGCAATCTCTTGGCTGCGCCTACTTGCGCTTGGCCATGTCGACGTAATCGCGGCGGGCGACGCCGGTATAGAGCTGGCGCGGCCGGCCGATCTTCTGCTGCGGATCCTCGATCATCTCGCTCCACTGGCTGATCCAGCCGACCGTGCGGGCGACCGCGAACAGCACAGTAAACATCGAGGTGGGGAAGCCCATCGCCTTCAGCGTGATGCCCGAATAGAAGTCCACGTTCGGATACAGCTTGCGGTCGATGAAATACTGATCGCTCAGCGCGATCCTCTCCAGTTCCAGCGCGACCTTCAGCATCGGATCGTCGCCGTGGCCGGTCTCCGCCAGCACGGCGTGACACATCTTCTGCATGATCTTGGCGCGCGGATCGTAGTTCTTGTAGACGCGATGCCCGAAACCCATCAGGCGGACTTCGCTGTTCTTGTCCTTCACCTTCTTGATGAAGTCCGGAATCTTGTCGACGGTGCCGATGTCGGCAAGCATCGCAAGGGCCGCTTCATTGGCGCCGCCATGCGCCGGACCCCACAGGCAGGCGATTCCGGCGGCGATGCAGGCGAACGGATTGGCGCCGGAGGAGCCGGCGATGCGCACCGTCGAGGTCGAGGCGTTCTGCTCGTGGTCGGCGTGCAGGATGAAGATCTTGTCGAGCGCGTCCGCCAGCACCGGATTGATCTTGTAGTCCTCGCAGGGCACCGCGAAGCACATATGCAGGAAGTTCTCGGCGAAGGAGAGCGAGTTCTTCGGGTACATGAAGGGCTGGCCGACGGTGTATTTGAACGCCATCGCCGCCAGCGTCGGGATCTTGGCGATCATCCGCATCGAGGCGATCATGCGCTGCCGCGGATCGTTGATGTCGGTGGAGTCGTGATAGAACGCGGCCAGCGCGCCGACCGCCGCCACCATGATCGCCATCGGATGGGCGTCGCGGCGGAAGCCCTGGAAGAAGCGGGCCATCTGCTCGTGAACCATGGTGTGATGGATCACGCGGTTGTCGAAATCGGCTTTCTGCGCCTTGGTCGGGAGTTCCCCGTAGAGCAGGAGGTAGCAGGTCTCGAGGAAGTCGCCTTTTTCAGCGAGCTGCTCGATCGGATAGCCCCGGTACTCCAGGATGCCGGCGTCGCCGTCGATATAGGTGATCTTGGACTGGCAGCTCCCGGTCGAGGTGAAGCCCGGATCGTAGGTAAACATTCCGGCCTGGGCGTAGAGCTTGGCGATGTCGATGACATCGGGCCCGACCGTGCCGCTCAAAATCGGGAAATCAAAGGTCTTGTTGCCAACCGTCAGCGTTGCGGTTTTTTTGTTGGATGCGTCCATCGTGAAGTCCCCGATGAGATCGTTGCGAAAACCGGCGGCCGGGAGCGCCAAGACGTTGGAGATGGCGCAGGAAACCGGGTGTTCTGGGAGTGCCTCAGAAATGGGTATCTTATTGCTGTTTGCACTGCAAGACGGCCACTCCGGGCCCCCAATACCACCTTATGAGGGGGTCTGGTCGCCAAGCCGGGCCAGGCATTCCTGCCGTCCCAGCACCGCCAGGACGTCGAAAATTCCCGGCGACGTGGTCCGGCCGGTCAGCGCTACCCGGAGTGGCTGGGCCACCGCCCCAAGCTTGAGGTTGTTGGCTTCGGCAAAGGCGCGCATCGCTGCCTCGGTGGTTTCCGAGGTCCACGATGAAACCGGCTCCAGCGCGAGCCGGAGCCTGCCGATCAGTTGGCGGTTTTCCGGCGTCAGCAGGGCCGCGGCTTTCGGCTCGACCTCGAGCGGCCGGTCGGCAAAGATGAAATAGGAACTGTCGATCAGCTCGATCAGCGTCTTGGCGCGCTCCTTGAGGCTCGGCATCGCCTGCAGCAGTTGCGCCCGCGTGGTGTCGTTGAGCTTGGCCTTGAGGTGAGACCGGTCCGGAACATAGTCCAGTACGTCTTCGAACATCGCCACCAGCGCTCGATCGTCGGCGTGACGGATGTAGTGGCCGTTGAGGTTTTCCAGCTTGGCGAAGTCGAACCGCGCGGCCGACCGTCCGATCGCGGGCAGGTCGAAGGCGTCGATCATCTCCTGGGTCGAAAAGATCTCCTGGTCGCCATGGCTCCATCCAAGCCTGACCAGGTAATTGCGCAGCGCCGCCGGCAAGTATCCCATCGCGCGATAGGCATCCACCCCCAGCGCCCCATGGCGCTTCGAGAGCTTCGATCCGTCGGGACCATGGATCAGGGGAATGTGGGACATGCTCGGCAGGTCCCATTCCAGGGCATCGTAGATCTGCTTCTGGCGGGCGGCGTTGATCAGGTGGTCGTCGCCCCGGATGACATGGGTGACGCCCATGTCATGGTCGTCGACCACGACCGCGAGCATGTAGGTCGGGTTGCCGTCGCCGCGCAGCAGCACGAGGTCGTCGAGGTTTTCGTTCTGCCAGACCACGCGGCCCTGGACCTGGTCCTCGATCACGGTTTCGCCGGTCTGGGGCGCCTTGAGCCTGATCGTCGGCTTCATGCCGGCCGGCGCCTCCGACGGGTCGCGGTCGCGCCACAGGCCGTCATAGAGCCGCGTACGGCCCTCGGCGCGGGCCTTTTCGCGCATCGCCGTCAGCTCTTCGGCAGTCGCATAGCAGCGATAGGCCTTGCCGCCGGCCAGCAAGGCTTCCGCGACCTCGCGGTGGCGTGCGGCCCGGCTGAACTGGTAAATGACGTCGCCGTCCCAATCGAGCCCGAGCCATTTCAAGCCGTCCAGGATCGCCGCGATGGCCGGTTCCGTCGACCGCTCCCGGTCGGTGTCCTCGATCCGCAACAGCATCTTGCCGCCGCGCTTTTTGGCATAAAGCCAGTTGAACAGCGCCGTGCGGGCGCCTCCGATATGGAGAAAGCCGGTCGGTGAGGGGGCAAAGCGGGTGACGACGGAATCGGGCATACCAACTGCATTTCGGGGACAATAAGGGGTTGCGCAAGGCGCGGTGGTGTATAGCAGGAACCAAGCATAACTAAAGCCTTCCTTGGAAGGTGCGGATTTGGCAGAAGGTCCGCTGATTCCGAACGGGAACCAAGCATGACAGCAGAAACGGTGGCGGCAGAGGCAGGCCGCGATTTCATTCGCGACATCATCCAGGCCGATCTCGACGCCAAGAAATACCGCCAGATCGTGACGCGCTTCCCGCCGGAGCCGAACGGCTATCTGCATATCGGCCACGCCAAGTCGATTGCCCTCAATTTCGGCATCGCGCAGGAATTTGCCGGCCGCTGCCACCTCAGGTTCGATGACACCAATCCGACCAAGGAAGAGCAGGAATATATCGATTCGATTCAGGCCGACGTGCGCTGGCTCGGCTTCGACTGGGGAACCGACCTCTATTACGCGTCGGACTATTTTGAGCAGCTTTACCAATGGGCCGAGGGCCTGATCCTCGCCGGTCATGCCTATGTCGACGACCAGTCGCAGGAGGAAATCCGCCTCTCGCGCGGCACGCTGACCGAGCCCGGCAAGAACTCGCCGTTCCGCGACCGACCGGTCGAGGAGAACCTCGATCTGTTTCGCCGCATGAAATCAGGCGAATTCCCGAACGGCGCGCGGGTGCTGCGCGCCAAGATCGACATGTCCGCGGGCAATATCAACCTGCGCGATCCCGTGCTCTACCGCATCCTGCACGCCACCCATCCGCGCACCGGCGATGCCTGGTCGATCTATCCGAGCTACGACTATGCGCACGGGCAGTCCGACGCGATCGAGGGCATCACCCATTCGATCTGCACGCTGGAATTCGAGGATCACCGGCCGCTCTACGAATGGCTGCTCGACAAGCTGCCGGTGCCATCGAAGCCGCATCAATACGAGTTCGCGCGGCTTAACCTGACCTACACGCTGCTTTCGAAGCGGGTGCTGACTGAGCTGGTGCGCGGCGGCCACGTCGCAGGCTGGGACGATCCGCGCATGCCGACCATTGCCGGGCTGAAACGGCGCGGGGTGCCGCCGGCGGCGATCCGCGAATTCGTCAAGCGCATCGGGGTTGCGAAAGCCAACAGCGTGGTCGACGTCGGCATGCTGGAATTCTGCATCCGCGAGCTTCTCAACAAGAGCTCGCTGCGGCGGATGGCGGTGCTGCGGCCGCTGAAAGTCGTGATCGAGAATTATCCGGAAGGTGCGAGCGAAGAACTCGAGGCGCAGAACCATCCGGACGATCCGGCCGCCGGCACGCGAAAGATCGCGTTCGGCCGCGAGCTCTATATCGAGCGCGACGATTTCATGGAAAATCCGCCGAAGAAATTCTTCCGGCTGTCGCCGGGCATGGAAGTGCGGCTGCGCTACGCCTATTTCATCAAGTGCACGGGCGTGATCAAGGACGCGGCCGGCGAGGTCGTCGAGCTGCGCTGCAGCTACGATCCCGCCACCAAAGGTGGCAACGCGCCCGACGGGCGCAAGGTCAAGGCCACCATGCACTGGCTGCCGGCCAAGCAGTCGCTGCCGGCCGAAATCCGCATCTACAACCAGCTGTTTTCGAAGCCCAATCCGGATGCGGCCAACTTCGCCGGAGATCTCAACCCGCAGTCGCTGGAGGTCCTGAGCGATGCGCGGATCGAGCCCGCGATCGCGGCCAGCAACTCGTCGGAGGTGATGCAGTTCGAGCGGCAGGGCTATTTCACGCGCGATGCGGATTCGACGCCGGATCGTCTGGTCTTCAACCGGACCATCGGCCTGCGCGATACCTTTGCAAAGGAAGTCGGGGCTAAGGGCTGAGGCGGCTCTGTTGACGGGATCGACCGATGCGAAGCACCGCCGACGACATCGTGTCTGTCATCATCGAACAATGGTCGGCGAATTTCAGCAGGCTCGACGTCGACGCGCTCGCGTCGCTCTATTCAAGCAATGCTTTGTTCTTCGGTTCGAACCCGTCGCTGTATCGCGGCAGGGAGGGTGTCGCGGCCTACTTCAACGCGCTGCCGCGATGGCGCGCGCCCGCCGTTCAATTCACGGATATCGTGGCCGCGCCGGTCGGCTCCGATCTGATCAACATGGCGGGCACCGCGTCCTTCGTCGTCGAAGAAGGCGAGGCGACCCTGTCGGTCAAGATCACCTGGGTGATCGTGCGCGAAGACGGCTATTGGAAAATCCTCAGCCATCACGTTTCGTCGCAAGTGCCGCTGCTCTAGCGGCAGGGCTCATTCAAGCGGCCGGGATCGTCAGCAATAACCGTAGAAGCCGCAGACATAGGGCAGGCGCGCGCCGTCCCAATAATAGGGCCCGCCGTAATAGGGGCCCGGGTAATAGAACGACCACGACGAGCCGTAGTTATAGATGCCCCGGTTCCACGGCGGATTGGGCAGCTGATTGTAGGGAATGATCGGCGCCACATATTCAGCCGTCCGGTAAACGACCACAGGGGGCGGAGGCTCCGCAAAGATCGCGCCAAGCCGGCTCTGGGTCGGCAGATCGGCGGCATCGGCGGTCATCGCGCTGACGGCGAGCGCGAAAGCGGCAAAAACGGCAAGAACGGAAAGCATGATCCGGTGTGGCATGGCCGAGCCCCGATTGATTCGGGAATCCTATCCCTTGCCCCGTTAGTAATAGTTAACGGAATTCTCCATCCGTTCCGCTAGCCGCCCGGCAACAGCTTCCGGTAGCCTGACGATCTCCAAGGGATCGCAGGGTGTAGTACCCGATGGCAGAGCGGGGCAGGTCTCCAGGCCGGACGCAGGGATTTGCCGGCACCTGGCCGCCGCGCGGGGCGGCGCAGGCCGGCGGCCTCGCGCCATCGGGCCTCGATGCATGGCCGGCCCTGGTCGCAAAACTGCGGGCGTGGCTCGCCGCCGAAGCCGGCGCCGGCCGCTTGCTGCCGTGGGTGCCGGTCGCCTTCGGCGCCGGGATTGCCTTCTATTTTGCCGCCGACCGCGAGCCGGTTCTGTCGGTCGCGGCGGCCGCGGCGGCCGGGTTCTGCCTCGCGGCATTCCTGCTGCGGCGGCACAAGCTATTTCCCGTCGCCGTGATGATCGCCGCTGTCGCCGCCGGCTTTGCGGTCGCGACCTGGAAAACCGCGCGGGTCGCGCATGGCATATTGGCGAGGCCGATGTATTCGGTGTCGCTGTCGGGCTTCGTCGAGACCCGCGACATCCGCGAACGCACCGACCGGTTCGTGCTGCGCGTGACCAGGATGGAGAGCCCGCGCGGCGCCACGACACTGCAACGCGTGCGGCTGTCGGTGCGCAAGGGCACAGCGCCTGCGGTCGGCAGCTTTGTCGAATTGAAGGCCCGGCTGCAGCCGCCGCTCGCGCCGTTGCGGCCGGGTTCCTACGATTTCGGCCGCGACATGTATTTCGCCGGCATCGGCGCCTCCGGTTTCGTGATGGGCGCCATCAAGTCCGCGCAGCCGCCCGACAGCGGCGGCTTGTCGCTGCGCTACGCTGCCTTGATGCAGGGCTTGCGCGATGCGATCGACGCCCGGATCCGGACTACGCTGGAGGGCGACCGCCGCGCGATCGCGACCGCGCTTCTGACCGGACGCCGCGACGCCATCTCGCCGCCCGTCAACGATGCGATGTTCATCTCCGGGCTCGGCCATGTGCTGTCGATCTCGGGCTATCACATGGCTGTGGTCGCCGGCGTGGTGTTCTTCGCGGTCCGCGCGCTGCTGGCGCTGATCCCGCAACTCACCGTCGGCTCTCCGATCAAGAAATGGTCGGCGGCCGCGGCGCTCGCTGCCGCCGCGTTCTATCTCTTGCTGTCCGGTGCCGAGGTCGCCACCCAGCGCTCGTTCTTCATGACCGCGGTGGTGCTGATCGCTATCATGGTCGACCGCCGCGCCGTGACCTTCCGCACGCTGGCGGTGGCGGCGATGATCGTGCTCACGATCGCGCCGGAAGCGCTGGTGCATCCGAGCTTCCAGATGTCGTTCGCGGCGACGCTCGGGCTGGTGGCGCTGGTGCAGATCGGCATGCCCGCTCTGTTCGCCGCGCCCGACAATTCGGCCACCGCGCGGGCGGCGCTGTGGGGCGGGCGGGAGGTCGCGATGCTGGCGCTGGCCTCGCTGGTGGCGGGGCTCGCGACCATGCCCTATGCCGCCTTTCACTTTCACCGGGTGACACCCTTTGGCGTCATCGCCAATCTCGCGGCGATGCCGGTGGTGTCGGCTGTGGTGATGCCGGCGGGCCTGCTCGGCATGGTCGCGATGCCCTTCGGCTTCGACGGCGTGTTCTGGCAGGTCATGGGCTGGGGCATCGACTGGATGATCACGGTGGCGCAATGGGTCGCCGCACTGCCGGGCGCGATCGGCCGCATCGCGGCATTCGGGACCGGGCCGCTGGTCGCGGCCAGCCTCGGCATCATCCTGATGGGGCTGCTGCGCACGCCGCTGCGCTGGGCGGGCGCAACCCTGGTGGTGCTGGCGGTGGCATGGGCTCTGGTCCGGCCGCAGCCGGATATCCTGATTTCCGCCGACGGCCACAATATCGGCGTCCGCGGCAGGGACGGACGCCTGCATCTGATCCGAAGCGCCAAGGAGGCTTTTCTGCTGCGGGAATGGCTGGCGGCCGACGCCGACGGCCGCGTCCTTACGGATTCCTCGCTCGCCGAAGGCGTATCATGCGACCAGGCCGGCTGCGTGGCGCAACTGGCCGATGGCGGCTTGGTCGCGCTGGCGTTGCGGCCCGAGGCGCTGGCGGACGATTGCGAGCGCGCGGCGCTGCTGGTCACGGCGCGGCCGGCATCGCCGGGCTGCGGCGCGCTCGTGGTCGACCAGGATCGCCTGCGCCGGCAGGGCGCGCTGGCGCTGCGGCGAACCCGCGACGGATTTGCGGTCGATGCGGTCAGGCCGAAAGGCGTCGATCGGCCGTGGTCGCCAGCGGTGGCGGGCGATGCGGAGGACGGGACCAGCCTGGTGCGCCCGGCCATCGCGAAGCCGGCGGACGCGACGCCGTCGGAAGCCGACCTGCAGGCGGACGACTGAGGCGGTGAGGCCAGTCAATCGCCAAGTCGCTGATCAAGTCAGCTTTCACCGCTGGATTGCGGATTTTCCGGCAGTTCGAAGGCGCCGAGATGAAACTCGTCGACGTCGTCCGTAGTCGTCATTTTGACCAGCGTGAAAGACGCATCCGGGAACTGCTGCCAGATGACAAGATCCTCCGCCGCAACGGTGAGCCAGCCGAACGTGAACATGTACCGGCCGGGCTCCGTCACCCGCCCGGCTTTTTGCCATGTCACCTTGCGAACCGCCAACAGCGTCCCCTTCGCGAGCGGCCCTGCCGGCCTGGACCGGCAGGGTTATCTACATGGCCATTCAGGCGGAGATCGCCGCCGCTGTTGGCGTCGCGGCTGCCGGTCGTTCCTGCGCCGTCACCTGCTGCGCAACAGGCAATTGCAGCACAGTGGCGTGCTGACCTTCGCAGAGCTGCGTCACCAGCACACTGCTTCCATCCGGAAATTCGATCGAGTCATGGTGGCGCTGCGGGACGTTCGGCTCGACCGCGCCGAATTTTCCAACCCGGAAATTGAGGGCCTTGGTCCAGATCCACCCGTTGTCGTATTTGACGTTGTCAGCGAACGCCAGTTCGGTTCCGGGAAGGATGCAGACCGCCACCTCGGGCTCGGCTTCCGAGGCGAAGCCGCGCGTCGAGGTGCCGCGGAATGTCGTGGTCGTCAGCGTCTCTCCGACTTTGGCGGGGCGTGACGCTACGGCGTGGAGACTATAGTCACACATCGGATCGCTCCTCATTCGAGATAGCCAACCCGCGCCCCTTGAGAGGCGCAGGCCTCTATCAGAGTGGACGGCAATCAAAATATGCCTGATTGTGGGCAATTCTACGGCTCTCGACGGCGAGTTCGATCACAAATGCGTTTGAGGATTTGGCGGAAATAGCTTCGCCGCGCGCGCGACAGATGCATTCACCGCGGCCGCCATTGGACTGCCGCGGTTTCCCTGCCTGGGAACGACCGATCCGGGGCGGATCAGTACTTCCGGTACAGTCCGATCAGCTTGCCCTGAATCCTGACCCGGTTCGGCGGCAGGATGCGGACTTCGTAGGAGGTGTTGGCCGGCTCCAGCGCGATCGACGCGCCGCGGCGGCGGAAGCGCTTCAGGGTTGCTTCCTCCTCGTCGATCAACGCCACCACGATGTCGCCGGTGTCGGCACTGTCGTTGCGCTGGATCAGTGCCATGTCGCCGTCGAGAATGCCGGCGTCCACCATGGAATCGCCGCGCACCTCGAGCGCGTAATGCTCGCCGGAGCCGAGCATGTCCGGCGGCACGCTGATGGTGTGACTGCGGGTCTGCAGCGCTTCGATCGGCGTGCCTGCGGCGATGCGGCCCATGACGGGAACCGCGACCGGACGCTCGCCGTCACTCTCGGAACCGGCACTGCTGGAACGCACCTTGCCGAGCGTGCCTTCGATCACGCTGGGCGTGAAACCGCGGCGGCCGTTGCCGGCGCCGGCGCCTGAAATCTCGGGCAGCTTGATGACCTCGATCGCGCGGGCGCGATTGGGCAGCCGGCGAATGAAGCCGCGCTCTTCCAGAGCGGTGATGAGGCGATGGATTCCCGACTTCGAGCGCAAATCCAGCGCGTCCTTCATCTCGTCGAAGGAAGGCGGAACGCCGGATTCCTTCAGGCGTTCGCTGATGAATCGCAGGAGTTCATATTGTTTGCGCGTGAGCATCTCGACCAATCCCCAGTTTGACGGTGTCATTCGATTCCGAGAGGCGTTTTCCGGGAATCGAGGCGTTCAGGGAATCAAAGACTCCAGAACTTCGATTAGCTGGCACCAATACTCGAAACAAATCATGAACAGACACTATATGTTCCATATGTGTTCCGCAACCACTTAATTTATCGTCAACGCAGCAGGATTTGTTGGGACAGGTGGTTTTGGGGTCAGTCCGGAAGCCGCAGGATCTCGCAGGGCGTGCCAGCGGCAGCGGCAGGCGCAAACGGGCGGCGCATCACGAGCGCCGCTGCCGCAGCGAGATTTCCGAGCAGCGAGCTGTCCTGATGGTTGACCGGAGTGGCGATCAGGACGCCGTCGGCGCGCCGCTCGAGACGCGCGCGAAGATAGTCCTCGCGCATGTCGTTGGCGGCGACGTCGGACCCGAGCAAAGCCGTTTCGCTGACGTGGTGGACGGCCGACCGGCCGGACAGCGCGCGAATCAGCGGCGCCAGGAACAGGAAGCCGCAGACATAGGACGACACGGGATTGCCGGGCAGGCCGATCACCCGCATCGCGCCGAGCCGCCCGTGCATCATCGGCTTGCCCGGCCGCATCGCGATCCGCCAGAACGCCATGGCGACGCCCTCGGCCTCCAGCGAGCGCTTGACCAGGTCGTGGTCGCCGACCGATGCGCCGCCCATGGTGACGAGGATGTCGGCGCCGCTGTCGCGGGCGCGGCGGATGCCTGACGTGGTGGCCTCGACGGTGTCGGCGGCGATGCCGAGATCGACGGTCTCGGCGCCTGCACCCCGGGCCAGCGCCCGCAGCGCGTAGCCATTGGAATAGACGATCTGTCCGGGGCCGGGGATCGAGCCTGGCATCACAAGCTCGTCGCCGGTGGCGAGCATCGCCACTTTCGGCCGGCGATGCACGGCCAACTCCGGGTGGTTCATGCCCGCGGCCAGCGAGAGATCGCGGTCGGTGAGGCGGGTTCCGCGCGGCAACAACACGTCGCCCTCGCGAAAGTCGATGCCGGCCGGGCGGATATGCCGCCCGGGCCGCGCGGCTTCCGTGATCGTGATGCCGCCGTCCTCGACGACGGTATCTTCCTGGATGATGACGGCGTCGGCGCCCGCAGGGATCACGCCGCCGGTAAAAATCCGCACCGCCTCGCCCGCGCCGACCGTCCTTTCGAACGGGCGGCCGGCCGCGACCTCGCCGATCACCTTGAGCCGCGCCGCCACATGAGAGGCGTCGGCGGCGCGCACCGCATAACCGTCCATCGCCGACATCGCCTGCGGCGGCTGGGTCCGCAACGCCGCGACGTCGCGCGCCAGCACTCGGTGGTAGGCCGCATCCAGCGCGACCATTTCCTCCGGCAGCGGCTCGACGCCGGCGAGAACCGCGGCGAGGGCGTCGGCGACGGGCATCAGTGCCACGGTGAAACTCCCACTTTGACGTCATTGCCTGCGACAAACGCGAAGCGTTTGCGCAAGGGAGCGCATGCGACGAAGCAATCCAGCTTGCTGCTCCATGGATTGCTTCGCTGCGCTCGCAATGACGGTCTCATAGCTTAAATCCCGAGCTCCGCCAGCGCCTTCGCCACGTCATCGGTCGACCTCACGTGAACCCCGATCAGGCCCCGCGCCCGCGCGCCCTCGATATTATCGGCCAGATCGTCGAAGAACACGATGCGTGAGGCCGGCACGCCGATCGCCTTCACCACATGGTCATAGGCGTCAGCGTCGGGTTTCCGCAGCCCGATCGCGGAGGACAGAAACATTTCCCGGAAATGGCCGAGCACGTCGGCATAGGCGACCGGAAAATAATCGACATGGGCGTTGTTGGTGTTGGAGAAGGCATAGAGCGGCAGACGCTTTGCGGCGCGGGCCAGCAGCGCTGCGATGCCGGGCATTTCGCCGACGAAAATCGCATTCCAGCCTTCCAGCAGTTGCCGGTCGGAAAGCCCGATGCCGAGCGATTGGCGCAGGCTTTCAAAATACGCGGCATCGTCGATCTTGCCGACCTCATGACGCCGGTAGGATTCCTCGCGGACAAAGCGCGCGGCGATCTCGGCAGGCGCGCAGCCAGCGTGACCGGCCCAGCAGGTGAGCGCCTTGTTGAAATCGATATCGAGCACGACGCGGCCGAGATCGAACAGCAGCACGTCGGCGGCGCCGGGGGTGAGGAGAGGCGGGCTCATGGAGGCGGTGTACGAAAAACGAACGAAGCGGGCAACGGTGATAAGCGCTTGAAGCCCTGCAAAGCCTTCAATCCGATCGCAAAACCTCTTCCGGCGGTTTGGTGTGGCGGAACATCCGCAGCAGGGCCAGGTCGTAGCCGATCTTCAAGACTCCGCACACCACCAGCGGCAGGCCGGAGAACGGACCGGCCAGCATGAAGCCGGCGATGGCGGGGCTGATCGAGGAGGCGAGGCTGCGCGGCACTGCGGTGACGCTTGCCGCCGCGGTGCGCTCGGCGGGGGTCACCACGGCCATGACGTAGGATGACCGCGTCGGCACGTCCATCTGCGACAGCGCCGAGCGAACCAGCAGCAGCGCCAGTACCACGGTCAGGTCGGACGAAAACGCCGCCGCGATCAGGCAGAGGCTGGAGGGGATGTGCGTGAACACCATGGTGTTGATGAGGCCGATGCGGCCGGCGAGCCAGGCCGCCACCGGGAATGACATGGCGCCGAGCAGGCTCGAGAAAAAGAAGTAGACGCTCGCCGCCTCCAGCGACAGGTTGAAACGCTGAAACAGCCACAGCGCCAGCAGCGACTGCACCACGAAGCCGCCGGCAAAGGCGTCCATGCTGAACAAGGCGGCGAGCCGGTAGACGATGTTGCGGGATGGCCCGAGTGCTGGCTTCGGAACGTCCGCCGCGTGGCTGTGGTCGCGCGGCAGACGCCGGTAGAGCAAAGCCGCCAGCAATCCAAGCACGGCGTACAGATAGAACATCAGCTTGATCGCAGAGAGCCTCGACCAGCCGCCGGACACCAGCGTCTCAGGCAAGGCCGCCGCCAGCGAGCCGACGGCCGCGGTGAGGGAGCCGATCAGGCTGTAGCGGGCAAAGATGGCGGTGCGGTCGCGGTCGGCGGTCTCCTTGGTCAGCAGCGCATGCTCGAGCGGAACCAGCATGCCGAGATCGCCGCCGGACGGATTGATGCTGCCGATGAAGGCGATGAGCAGGACCAGAGCCAGCGTCTCCGCCGCCGGAAATATCAGGCCGGTGAAGACCATCAGTCCGGCGCCGGCGAGGAAAAGACTTCGCAGCTCAAACCGCGGCGCGATGAAGCCGGTGATCAGGGTCAGGACCGCCGTTCCCAGCAGCGAGGTAGAGGCGACGACCCCGATCGCCTGCGGGCTGAAGCCCGCCGCGGAGAGGTAGACCGGCAGGATGATGATCGCAAAACCGTCGCCGAAGCCGCGCAGCGCGCGGGCGCCATACAAGCAAAGAATATCGGAGGGAGTTCTCATCGAGCTGCCGACCATGTCTCATCTCCACTGATGGAGCGAGACAACGCTTGGCTGCGCGCAGCTGACCGGGCGGTTGCCGTTGGCCCGAACTCGATACAGATAATCACGCCGGGCCCGGGCGTTCAAGTGCAGGTGCCGGCATAGCGGCGCAGACCTGGTCCTTTCTTGGCTCTTTGCAAAACAAGCCGATCGTGCCGGACAGCGGCCTTACCTGGAAGCGTTAGCGATCTTGTGCTCCAGGTGGCCGGTCTCATGATCGCGGCGGAGCTGGCTCAGTGAGGTTTCGTTCAGTTGAAGGAGAACCTCGCTGAGTTCCTCGGCTTCCGGATAGCCGGCAGCGAAACCCTGTCCGTAAATCTTGCGCAACGTCTTGATGGGGGTGTTGCCGTGCTTGTGGCTGATTTCGCCATCCTTGTTGCGGTGGCGATTGTCGAGACCGGGCTTGCTCATGGTGCTCTCCATTGATCCACAGCCGGCAGCATCCGCCCGCCGGGACCGAATGGCAACCTTGCACCGCAACCGGCGAGACGGATTGCTTCGCCAGCGCTCGCAATGGCGGTCCTGGAAGAATCCGGGTTCATGAAGGCTTTGCTGTCGCCGTGCCGCGCGTATACCGTCACGCCCAGAAGAAGACCGCCCGGCCAGCACGTCGGGGTAACGATGTCCGGAAGACGAGGAAACCATTCATGACCGAAACGCTGCTGTTTTCGCCGCTGACCATCCGGGGCGTCGAGCTGAAGAACCGTATCGTGGTGCCGCCGATGCACCAGTATTCCGCGATCAAGGGATTTCCGACCGACTGGCACCTGATGAATGCCGGCAAGTTCGCCGCCGGTGGCGCGGGCCTCGTCGTCGTCGAGTCCACCAAGGTCGAGCGCCGCGGCTGCGGCACGCTCGGCGATCTCGGCATCTGGGACGACAAGTTCATCGAGCCGCTGGGGCGCCTGGTCGAGTTCATCAAGCAGCAGAACGCGGTCGCCGGCATCCAGCTCGGTCACTCCGGCCGCAAGGCGCGCGCCAACCGGCCCTGGGAAGGCGACGGACCCCTGAAGCGGACGCCCGATATCGACGACTGGGACGAATGGACGCCGGTGGCGCCGAGCGCGATCGCGCACAGCGAGAAATGGCCGGCGCCGCGGGCGCTGGAGCGCCATGAAGTGAAAGACCTGGTGCAGGCCTGGGGCGAGGCGGCCCGCCGCACCGATGCGGCCGGCTTCGACGTGCTGGAACTGCACGGCGCGCACGGCTATCTCGTCCACGAATTCCTCTCGGAAAGATCCAACCAGCGCGCCGACGAATATGGCGGCTCGGAATTAAACCGCATGCGCTTCATCACCGAGGTGACCGAAGCGGTGCGCGTGCACTGGCCCGACCGCAAGCCGCTGTTCGTGCGGCTGTCGGTGGAGGACAATGCCGGCTGGGGGCCCGAGCAAAGCGTGCGGTTGGCAAAGATCCTCAAGACAAAAGGCGTCGATGTCATCGACTGCTCGTCCGGCGGCATCACCGACGTGGCGCCGATCCTCGGCAAGGAAATCAAATACAGCTATCAGGTGCCGCTGTCGGAATATGCCCGCCGCCACGCCGACATCATGACCATGGCGGTCGGCCTGATCATCCACGGCGACCAGGCCGAACAGATCCTGCGTGACGGGCAGGCCGACCTGATCGCGGTCGGACGCGAGATCCTCAACAATCCGAACTGGCCGATGGACGCGGCGTTGAAGCTCGGTGTCGAGGGGCCGTTCCGCAATGTGCCGCCGCAGTTCGGCTGGTGGCTCGGCACCCGCGCCAAGCGCGGCTTCGGCACCAGGCCGTCGACCTGGCAGAGCGGTCTGCACGATTCCGGTAAGGTCTCCTGAGTTCGGGGAGGGGGAGCGTATCGTCGGTCGGACTGATGAGGGATGAGTTCGGCGTCTGCGGCCGGCGAGCGCCATCCTTCCTCAAGCGCGGTAATGACCGGACTTGCCGCCCTTCTTCTCGACCAGATGAATACCTTCGATCCGGACCCCGCGCTCGACCGCCTTGATCATGTCGTAGATCGTGAGACACGCGACCGACACCGCGGTCAGCGCTTCCATCTCGACGCCGGTTGGGCCGGTAACCTTCACCGTGGCGCGAACGATGCAGCCGGGCAGCTTTTTGTCCGGGGCGATATCCAGCGTGACCTTCGACAGCGCCAGCGGGTGGCACAGCGGGATCAGCTCCGACGTGCGCTTCGCCGCCATGATGCCGGCGACGCGCGCGGTGCCAAGCACATCGCCCTTCCTGGCATTGCCGCTGACGATCAGTTCGAGCGTCGCCTTGCTCATAATGACGCGGCCTTCTGCCACCGCGGTACGTTCGGTTGCGGGCTTTTCGGACACGTCGACCATCCGCGCTTCGCCCTTGGCGTCGATGTGGGTGAGGGCGGAACCGGCCTTTGTGGTTTCCCTGGAGGATTTCCGCGCCATCGATCAGCGCGTCCCGGTAGCGCGCGGGGCCTCGGTTCGCGCCAGCAGCGCGCGGGTGGCGGCGGTGACATCGGCCTGCCGCATCAGGCTTTCTCCGACCAGGAAGGTCGACATGCCGACGCGCGCCAGCCGCGCCAGGTCGGCAGGCGCGAAGATGCCGCTTTCGCCGACCATCAGGCGATCTTTCGGAATCAGCGGGGCCAGCGCTTCGCTGGTCGCCAGCGTGGTCTCGAAGGTGCGCAGGTTGCGATTGTTGACCCCGATCATCGGCGAGCGGAGTTTCAGCGCCCGGTCGAGTTCGCTGCGTTCATGGATCTCGATCAGGACATCCATGCCATGCGCGATGGCGGCGTCCTCGATGTCCCTGGCCGCGGCGTCGTCGAGCGCCGCCATGATGATCAGGATGCAGTCGGCGCCGTAGGCGCGGGCCTCGACCACCTGATAGGTGTCGAACATGAAATCCTTGCGCAGCACCGGCAGCGAGGTGGCCGCGCGCGCCGCCACCATGAAGTCGAGATGCCCCTGAAACGACGGTGTGTCGGTCAGCACCGACAGGCAGGCGGCGCCGCCGGCCTCGTAGGCTTTGGCGAGAGCGGGCGGGTCGAAGTCGGCGCGAATGAGACCCTTGGAGGGCGACGCCTTCTTCACCTCGGCAATCAGCGCATATTCGCCCTGGGCGAGCTTGCGGCGGATCGCGCCGACAAAGCCGCGCGGCGCGGAAGCCGCCTTCGCCTGCGCCTCCAGCCCCGCAAGCGGATGCGCGCGCTTGGCGGCCGCGATCTCCTCGCGCTTGTAAGCCTCGATCTTGGTCAGGATGTCGGACATGCCGGGCCCTTCGGGTCAGCCGTTGGAGACCGCGATCAAACGCTTGAGCCGCGCCAATGCCGCGCCCGAGTCGAGCGACTGGGTGCCGAGATCGACGCCTTCCTTCAGATTCTTGGCGCGGCCGGCCACGACCAGCGCCGCGGCGGCGTTCAGCAGCGCCACATCCCGGTAGGGGCTCGGCATCCCGTCGAGCACGCTTTGCAGCGCGATCGCGTTGGCGTCGGCATCGCCGCCCTTCAAGGCGTCGCCGCCGACGCGCTTGAGGCCGGCTTCCTCCGGCGTCACCTCGAAGGTGCGGATGTTGCCGTTCTCGAGCGCCGCGACGAAGGTCGGACCGGAGAGGGTGATTTCGTCGAGGCCGTCGGAGCCGTGCACCACCCAGACGGATTCGGAGCCGAGATTCTTCAGCACCTGCGCCAGCGGCTGCACCCATTGCCGGGAGAACACGCCGACCATTTGCCGCTTCACGCCGGCCGGGTTGGACAAGGGGCCGAGCAGATTGAAGATCGTGCGGGTCGCCAGCTCGACGCGGGTCGGGCCGACGTTCTTCATGGCGGGATGATGCGACGGCGCGAACATGAAGCCGATGCCGGCCTCAACCACGCAGCGGCCGACATGGTCGGGCGAGATGTCGATCCTGACCCCGAGCGACGACAGCACGTCGGCCGCGCCCGAGCGCGACGACAGCGCGCGATTGCCGTGCTTGGCGACGGGGACGCCGCAGCCCGCGACAATGAACGAGGCGCAGGTCGAGACGTTGACAGAGCCGGAGCCGTCGCCGCCGGTGCCGACGACGTCGACGGCCTCGGCGGGAGCCTTGACCCGCAGCATCTTGCTGCGCATCGCCGACACCGCGCCGGTGATCTCGTCGACGGTTTCGCCGCGCACCCGCAGCGCCATCAGCAATCCGCCCATCTGCGACGGCGTGGCTTCGCCCGACATCATGCTGTCGAAGGCGGATGCCGCTTCGTCGCGCGACAGCGTCGCGCCGGTGGCGACTTTTCCGATGATAGATTTGAGGTCGTCCATCGCGTGCTTTCGGATGCTCAGTTATTCGCGCCCGTCACCTGTGCGAAGGCGGCCTGGTTGATGGTGGTGCCGATCGTGGATTCGATCTTGGTGACGTATTGCGCGACCTGTTCGTCGGTCAGCCCGCGCTGAAGGGTGTCCTTCAGTTTCTTGACGTCGTCCGAGGCGAGGTCGACCGGAGGCACGCTGATGTCGGTGACGCGGAACACGATCCATTCGCTTCCGCCGGCGCCGGCGGTTTGTCCGGCCGCGTCCTTGGCGGTGCGGAACGCCGCGGCAACGGCGCTGGCGGGCAGGCCGGGCGGGGAGGCATCACGCCGCAATCCGCTCGCGGTTTCGACTTTCGACCCGACAGCCGCCGCCTCCGCCGCGAGGGTGCCGCCCTGGCCGAGCTTCTGCACCATCTCGGTCGCCTTGGTCCGCAGCCGGCTCGTGATCTGGTCCTCGCGCCATTTGGTCTCGATCTGGTCCTTGACCTCATCAAGCTTGCGTTCGCGCGACGGGGTGATGCCGAGCACGTCATACCAGACGTAACCGCCGCTGAACTGGATCGGATCGTTGTCGACGCCGACGTCGCTGTTGAAGGCCTGCGAGACGACGTCGAGGCCGCGTGGAACGTTAGTGACGAGCTGGCCGTCGGGGAGGCGGCCGGAGCGGTCGACCGCGTCGATGGTCACGGGGGTCAACCCCAGCTTCTGGGCGGCCTCGACGACGCTGGCGCCGCCGCCACGCTCGTCTTCCATCTTGTTGTGGAGGTCGGCGACCTTGGCGCGCGCGCGTTCGGTGGCGATTTCCTTTTTCAGGGTCGCAGCGACGCTTTCATAGGAGGGCGTGACCCCCGGCTCGATCTTGCCGACCTTGACCAGGGCGACGCCGAACCGGCCGGGTACCGGCTGGCTCAACTCACCGGACGGCAGCGAAAACGCCGCGTCCGCAATCGCGGGATCGATGATGGCGGATTTCGCGATGGTGCCGAGGTCGACGTCGGACGGGTTAAGTCCGCGCTCCTTGGCGAGATCCTCGAACGACATTCCCCCAGCGATGCGGCCGCGCGCGGCTGCGGCTTCCTCCGCATTCGGGAAAACGATCTGCGACACCTGGCGCCGTTCCGGCGTGCCGAGCTTGTCGCGGCGCTGTTCGAAGACCTTCCTGGCGTCCTCGTCGGATACCTCGGACCATTTGCCGAGTTCTTCCGGCGTGACCGCGACGAAGGAAATCTTGCGGTATTCGGGGGCGCGGAACTGGGTCTTGTGATCGTCGAAATAGGCGGCCAGCGTTTCCGGCGACGGCGGATCGATGGTTCCGGCCTGCGCGGCGCCGAGTTTGACGTATTCGATCGCGCGCTGTTCGTTCTGGAAACGGCTCAGCGCATCGATCAGCACTTTCGGCGGCTCCAGGCCGGCCGAGACCGTGCCGGCGATCTGACGCCGCAACGACACCCGCCGCTGCTCGGCGATATATCGCTGTTCGCTGAAGCCGAATTGCCGGATCGTGGCCTGGAAACGTGCCGGATCGAAATTGCCGCTCACGCCCTTGAAGTTGGGGTCGCTGTAGATCATGCGCATGATCTCGGCGTCGGACTGGGCGAGCCCCATCCGCCGCGCTTCTTCGTCCAGAGCGGCTTCGGCGATGGTCTGCTGCAGGACCTGGCGGTCGAGGCCGAACGCGCGGGCCTGCTCCATCGTCAGCGGGCGGCCGAACGAACGGCCGAGCTGCTGCAGCTTCTCCGTATAGATCTGGCGGAATTGGTCGGTCGAGATTTCGGTGCCGCCGATCGTGGCCAGCGTCGACTGTCCGAACCCCTTGAAAATGTCGGCGATTCCCCAAACCGCAAAGCTGAGGATCAGCACCCCCATGACGACGCTCATGATGGTCTTGCCGAGCCAGTTTGATGAGGCTTTGCGTATTCCTCGAAGCATGGGTCCAACTTGTTTGCAGGAGGGAACCGGGTCCCGCCCAGGGGAAATTCGGTATCGAATTCCGCGAACGGGCGTCACCGGATTGATAAAGCATCATAAAGTGGCAGCCGCGCCGTCGCAACCTTGGCGGGGAGGGCCAATTGAAGCGGTTAACGGCCTGGGCGGCCCAACCGGCATCTGGAACTGGCCGCTGTGCTCTGCTAGCGCATGCCTGACCGAACCAACATTCGCCAGGGAAGCCCGATATGACCGACGCCCTCCGGCCGCTGATTGCCGGCAACTGGAAAATGAACGGCCTTAAGGCCTCCACGGCCGAATTCGAGGCCATGCTGGCGGGCGCCGCCAAGGTGGCGGCCAAGGCCGATCTGCTGGTCTGCCCGCCGGCGACGCTGATAGCGGCATTCGCCGACAAGGCGCGCGGTTCGAAAAACCTCTCGGTCGGCGCGCAGGATTGCCACCAGAAGGCGTCGGGCGCCAATACCGGCGATATTTCGGCCGAAATGCTGGCCGATGCCGGCGCCAGCGCCATCATTGTCGGCCATTCCGAGCGGCGTGCCGATCACGGCGAGAGTGACTTCCTGGTCAGGGCGAAGGCCGAAGCGGCCTGGCGCGCCGGCCTCACCGCCATCGTCTGTATCGGGGAGACCCAGCATCAGCGCGATGCCGGGCAAACCCTCGATATCTGCCGTGGCCAGCTCAATCTGTCGCTGCCGCCGGCAGCGACCTCAGGCAATCTCGTGGTGGCCTATGAGCCGGTCTGGGCGATCGGTACCGGGTTGACGCCAACGGTCGGAGATGTTGAGCAAGTTCATAGGTTTATCCGGGAGTTCCTCATCGCCAAGTTCAACGGCGAAGGGGCCAGGATGCGGATCCTCTATGGCGGCTCGGTCAAACCCTCGAACGCGGCGGAATTGATGGCGGTCGCCAATGTCAATGGCGCGCTGATCGGCGGCGCCAGCCTGAAAGCGGCCGACTTTCTTGCGATCGCGGGCAGTTACGCCTAACTAACGGCATGGCGGTGTCGGGGTGACGATCTCTCCCCGGGGGTGACAATGCCCCTTCCAATCGTGTAACACCGCGCGACTTCAAACACCGCAAAGCCCGATCTGCAGCCGGACGCCGGCGCTTTTTGGTTTGCGACGGAAGGTAGAGATGCAGACTGTCGTTATCGTCATTCACCTCATGATCGTCGCGACGCTGATCGGCGCGGTGTTGCTGCAGAAATCCGAAGGCGGCGGCCTCGGCGTCGGCGGCGGCGCCGGCTTCATGTCGAGCCGCGGCACGGCCAACCTGCTGACGCGCGTGACGGCGGTTCTCGCGGCCGGCTTCTTCCTGACCAGCCTGCTGTTGTCCTGGCTCGCCAGCTACGACCGCAAGCCGAGTTCGATCATCAATGCCAATCCGGCCTCGCAATCGCAGCCGGCGGGGCCGGCGACGCCGATTTCGCCGCCAACAGGTGGCGGCATTCTGGATTCGCTGAAGAAGGCGGACGAGAGGCAGCAGAATCAGACCGTGCCGGCGGGCCCGCAGGCGCCGCGTTCGCAATAAAGCAGGGTGGCCATGCAGGACGCGATCTGGCGTCTTGCATCAACAATCCCCATCAACTCGCTGACAGCGCGTTAGAATTTACGTCACCCACAGCCCGACAGAATGTTCGGCGCGACCGGCGATTCGTTTTGGCGAATCGGGCCGGCAGCCTTAAAGGTTAAGCCCCATGGCGCGGTACATCTTCATCACCGGCGGCGTGGTTTCTTCGCTCGGAAAAGGTCTGGCTTCGGCGGCGCTCGGCGCCCTGCTGCAGGCGCGCGGCTACAAGGTCCGCTTGCGCAAGCTCGATCCCTATCTCAATCTCGACCCCGGAACGATGTCGCCGTATCAGCACGGCGAAGTGTTCGTAACCGACGACGGCGCCGAAACGGATCTGGATCTCGGCCACTACGAGCGCTTCACCGGCCGGCCCGCCACCAAGGCCGACAACATCACCACGGGCCGCATCTACCAGGACATCCTCACCAAGGAGCGGCGCGGCGATTATCTCGGCGCCACCATCCAGGTGATCCCGCACGTCACCAACGCGATCAAGGATTTCGTCCTCAGCGGCAACGACGAATTCGACTTCGTGCTGGTCGAGATCGGCGGCACCGTCGGCGACATCGAAGGTCTTCCGTTCTTCGAGGCGATCCGCCAGCTCAAGAACGAACTGCCGCGCGATCATGCGGTCTACATTCATCTGACGCTGTTGCCGTTCATTCCGAGCGCGGGCGAGCTGAAGACCAAGCCGACCCAGCATTCCGTCAAGGAACTGCGCTCGATCGGCATCCAGCCGGATATCCTGTTGTGCCGTACCGACCGGCCGATCCCCAAGGAAGAGCGGCGCAAGCTCGGCCTGTTCTGCAACGTGCGCGAAAGTGCCGTGATCGAGGCGCGCGACGTCGACAACATCTACGCGGTGCCGGAGGCCTATCACGCCGCCGGGCTCGACGACGAGGTGCTGGCGTCATTCGGCATCGAGGCGAGAATTCCGCCGGCGCTGCAAAGCTGGCATGAGATCAACGAGCGGATCCGCAATCCGGAAGGCAACGTCACCATCGCCATCGTCGGCAAATACACCGGCATGAAGGACGCCTACAAGTCGCTGATCGAGGCGCTGTCGCATGGCGGCATCGCCAACAAGGTGAAGGTCAAGCTCGACTGGATCGAGAGTGAGGTGTTCGAGAACGAGGATCCCGCGCCGTTTCTCGAGCACGTCAACGGCATCCTGGTGCCGGGCGGCTTCGGCCAGCGCGGCGCCGAAGGCAAGATCAAAGCGGCGCAGTTCGCGCGCGAGCGCGACGTGCCGTATTTCGGCATCTGCTTCGGGATGCAGATGGCGGTGATCGAGGCGGCGCGGAACCTGTGCGGCATCGAGCAGGCCAACTCCACCGAGTTCGGGCCGACGCCCGAACCGCTGGTCGGCCTGATGACGGAATGGCTGCGCGGCAATGAGCTCGAGAAGCGCTCGAAGGCCGGCGATCTCGGCGGCACCATGCGGCTCGGGGCGTATCCCGCAGTGCTCAAGAAGGGCAGCCGGGTGTCCGATGTCTATGGCGGCGCCACCGAGATTTCGGAACGCCACCGCCACCGCTACGAGGTCAACACCGCCTACAAGGACCGGCTGGAGCAGCACGGGCTGAAGTTCTCAGGGCTCTCGCCCGACGGCGTGCTGCCGGAAATCGTGGAATACGAGGATCATCCCTGGTTCATCGGGGTGCAATTCCATCCCGAACTGAAATCGCGGCCTTTCGAGCCACATCCATTGTTCGCGTCCTTCATTCAGGCGGCGATGGTGCAGTCGCGGCTGGTTTAATGTCATGCATCGGCGGCCTTTGACGAAGCCGTCGATTGTTGCGACAAATCGCTCCCGATATTGCAAGAACAATCGACAAGAACAATAGAACAGGGAGTGACGTCGATGATTTACGAAACCCGGATTTATCGCTGTCTGCCGGGCCGGCTGCCGGCGCTGTTGAAGCGCTTCGAGAACACCACGCTGAAACTGTGGGAGAAGCACGGCATCCGGCCGGTCGGGTTCTTCACCACGCTGGTTGGCGAATCCAATCAGGAGCTGACCTATCTGCTGGCGTGGGAATCTCTGGCCGAGCGCGATAAGAAGTGGACCGCCTTTCAGACCGATCCGGATTGGATTTCGGCCCGGGCGAAGACCGAGGAAGATGGCCAGATCGTCGGCAACATCGTCAATCAGCTGCTGGTGCCCACCGCCTTCTCGGCGCTGAAGTAGCAGACGCCCCCCGCGCATAACCTCAGGTCCTCAGCCGGAATGCCCCACGGGCTCGACCACATCGTGCACGCCGTCCGCGATCTCGACGTGGCGGCGGACATGTATCGCCGCGCCGGCTTCACCGTCGGCGCGCGCAACCGCCATCCCTGGGGCACCCACAACCGCATTGTGCAGTTGAAGAACTGTTTCATCGAAATCCTGACGGTCGCCGAGCCGGACAAGATCCCGCCGCACGGCGCGCGCTCGTTTTCGTTCGGCGCGTTCAATCGCGACTTTCTGGCCGCGCGCGAAGGTTTGTCGATGCTGATTCTCAACAGCCGCGATGCCCGCGAGGATGCGCGTTCATTCGAAGCTGCCGGCATCGGCGGCTTCGAGGTGTTCGAATTCGCCCGCGAAGGGAAGAAGCCGGACGGTACGCCGGTCAAGCTCGCATTCTCGCTGGTGTTCGCAACCGATCCGGCATCGCCCGATGCGGGCTATGCCGCGTGCCAGCATCATTTCCCCGAGAATTTCTGGAACCCGGCGTTTCAGATCCACGCCAACGGCGCCATCACCGTGCCCGGCGTGGCAGTCGTCGCCGACAATCCGGCCGGCCATCACATCTTCCTCAAGGCCTTTACCGGCGTGAGCGACCTGCATGCGAGTTCGATCGGTGTCCGGGCCTCTACCGAAAACGGCGACATCGAGATCATGGAACCGGTGGCGTTTCGCGACCGGTTCGGCGTCTCGCCTGAGGTGAGGGGCGAGGGGATGGCGTTGCACGGCTTGCGCTTCGCCGTCACGGACATCGCGCCGGTCGAAGCGCTGCACCGGCAGAACGGAATTGCCTCGCAGCGCCATGGCGGGGCGCTGGTGGTGCCGCCGGATGCCGCTCATGGCGCAACCCTGATATTCGAGGGCGCGAAATAGGGTTGATCCCTCTGCCGCTGCCCGGCATGGTCGCGTCGCAAATTAAGGAACATGTCTTGAACGCCAACATGCGAGCTGCGCCGGTCGTCGCCGCCGGATCGGTCAAATTCGGCAATGATCTGCCGATTTCGATCATCGCGGGCCCGTGCCAGCTCGAGAGCCGCGCGCACGCGCTCGAGGTGGCGAGTGCGCTGAAGGAGATCGCGGCGCGCCTCGGAATCGGCATCGTCTACAAAACCTCGTTCGACAAGGCCAACCGCACCAGCGTATCCGCGGCGCGCGGCATCGGCTTGAAACAGGCGCTGCCGATCTTTGCCGAGATACGCTCGTCGCTGGGGATGCCGGTTCTCACCGACGTCCATGAGGCCTCGCAATGTCCCGAGGTAGCGCAGGCCGTCGACGTGCTGCAGATCCCGGCGTTCCTGTGCCGGCAGACTGATCTCCTGCTGGCGGCGGCGGCCACCGGCAGGGTCGTCAACGTCAAGAAGGGGCAGTTTCTGGCGCCTTGGGATATGGCGAACGTGGTCGCCAAGATCACCGGCGCGGGAAACCGCCATGTGCTGGTCACCGAGCGCGGCGTGTCGTTCGGCTACAACACGCTGGTCTCGGATATGCGGGCGCTGCCGATCCTGGCCCGCACCACCGGCGCGCCCGTGATCTTCGATGCCACCCATTCGGTGCAGCAGCCGGGTGGCCAGGGGACATCATCGGGCGGGGAGCGCGAATTCGTGCCCGTGCTGGCGCGCGCCGCAGTCGCAGTCGGCGTCGCCGGCGTGTTCATCGAAACCCACCCCGATCCGGACCGCGCGCCGTCGGACGGGCCCACCATGGTGCCGCTGCGCGAGTTCGAAGGCCTGGTGCGAAAGTTGATGGCGTTCGATGCGCTTGCCAAGGGCACGGTGCGTTGAAGCCGCAAGCAGGACCGGCGCCACACGACCAGCGTATTCCACCGGCCATCAACGTTATTGCGCTCGCCAGCTTCTCCGCCAGCCTGTCGGCGCGGGCGCTGGATCCGGTGCTGCCGCACGTTGCCGAAGATTTCAGCGTCACCATTGCGACCGCGGCGGGCTTCTCGGCCGCCTTCGCCTTCACCTTCGCCATCATCCAGCCGGTATTGGGCGCGGCCGCGGACTTGTTCGGCAAGGCGCGGCTGATGGTGGTTTGCCTGGTGCTGCTAGGGGTTGCGAATGTTCTCGGCGCGCTGTCGACCTCGTTCCCGCTGTTGTTTGCGACGCGGATTCTCGCAGGCATCGGCTCGGGCGGCGTGTTTCCGATCGCGCTCAGCCTGACCAGCGATCTGGTCGGCGCCGAAAAGCGGCAGATCGCGATCGGGCGCACCCTGGCCGGCGCCATGACCGGCAACCTGCTGGGCGCGTCCGCCTCGGGCCTGATCGGTGACTTGCTGGGCTGGAGAGGGGTGCTTGCGGTGCTTGGCGTGCTGGTGATCCTGGCCTCGGTCGCCGTCGCGCTCGGTTTTCGGGGCGCCGCACTGGCGCGGCCGCCGAAGACCAACCTGTCGGCGCTCAAGCACGGCTACCGCACGATCTTCTCCAATCCCAACGCCCGCATCTGCTACTCGGCCGTCTTCATCGAGGGCTGCTGCGTGCTCGGATTGTTTCCATTCGTGGCGGCATTCCTGTTCGATCTCGGCGAAACCAGCCTGTCGATTGCGGGAATCGTGATCGCGGGCTTTGCGGTCGGCGGCCTGTTCTACAGCATGAGCGTTTCGCGCTTCCTGCCGCGGCTCGGTGTCAGGGGCATGATGATCGCGGGCGCCGCGCTGGTCGGCTTGCAGCTTGCCGTGGTGGCGTTCGGGCCGGGCTGGAAGATTCAGGCCCTTAGCCTGCTGTTCATGGGCTGGGGTTTCTACATGATGCATGGCTGCCTGCAGGTATTTGCCAGCGAGCTTTCAGTGGAAGCCCGCGCCACCGCGCTGTCGCTGCACTCGTTTTTCTTTTTCATGGGGCAGACTGTCGGTCCGATCGCGTATGGATTCGGCATCGAGAATCTCGGCAAGCTGCCGACCTTGCTGATATTCGCGGCCGTGATGGTTGCGCTGGGCTTTACCTGCGCGCGGCTGCTGCGGCAGACAAGGCCGGCGGATGCAAGCCCGGCCTGATGAGAGTACGGCATTCTCACCGAATGGATTGATGGCGACTGGCTTGGCGAACGGAGAGTGCAATGATTGAAACGCCTGTCTTGCTGATCGTTTTGTTCGCCGCCGCGCTTCACGCGACCTGGAATGCGTTGGTGAAGGGGGCATCGAACCAGCTGATCAGCATGACAGCCGTCGTTCTCGGTCACGTTCCGTTTGCCGTGCTGGCCCTGCCGTTTGTGCCGCTTCCCGACGCCGTGTCGCTGCCTTACGTCGTTGCGGGCGCGGCGCTTCACGTCGGTTATCAGTTGTTTCTGTTCTGGGCCTATCGGCAAGGCGATCTCACCCAGGTCTATCCGATCGCCCGCGGCACCGCGCCGCTGATCGTGGCCGGGTTTTCCGTGCTGGCCTTCCGTGAGACTCTGTCGACGATGCAGCTTGTCGCTATCACGACGATCGGCTGCGGCATCATGAGCCTTGTCCTGGTTCGCGGCAGCCAGGGACTGCACAATCCGCGTGGCGCTACGCTTGCGCTCGTCACCGGCTTTTTCGTGGCGGGGTATTCGATGGTGGACGGTTATGGCGCCCGGGCCGCCGGAACGGCCGTCGGATTCTACGCCTGGGAGACGATCCTGAATGCGCTCGCGTTTGCCGCGATCGTCGCGGTGGCCTCGCCCGGCGCGTTGCAGACGACCATCCGGAACCACAAGAGGATCATGGCGATCGGCGGCGGAGCGTCCTTTGCGGCCTACGCCCTTGTGGTCTGGGCGTTTACGCAGGCGCCGATCGCCGTCGTCACGGCGCTGCGGGAAACCAGCATCGTGTTCGCGCTTCTGATCGGGGTCTTCTTCCTCGGGGAGCGGCTTAGCCTGCTGAAACTGGCGTCGGCAATGTTCACGATGCTGGGAGCGTTGATGCTGCGCTTCTCGAAATGACAGAAATCCAAACGTCGGCTGGGAGGCGGTCGAGATAGGGCTCGCTGCGGCAGCAACGTGAAAGCGCAACCCGGCCGCCCCACGGGCGCGACGGGATCAGCTTGCGGCTGCCATGAGGTATTCCATTATCGTGACAACCGCCACATAGGACAGCGCGCCGATGGCCAACAAGGCGACCGCAAACCAGACCCATAATGGCGACGATTCCCTGATCCGTTTGACGACCATTGGATTTTCCCTTTCGATCGCAGCGGCTGCTTTGGGATGCGTGTCAATTTCCCCGGCCATGCTACCGCAAAGTCAAGCAATTCGGGTGCCATTCGCGGGGCAGATAGCCAGATAGCGTCAGGATGACGCACGACTGCGGCTTCATCCGGGCTGCTGTTATGGCATGCGGATTGCTTAGCAATTTCGATTGAACAAGGAAGAAATCGTGGACGCCCAAGTTACCCGTCCGACCAGCGCCAATTCCCAAACCAGAAATGCCGGATACGCCACGCAGCCGCCGCTGCAGCGATTCCTGGCCAGTTGCCACGAGGAATTCAAGGCGGACGATTCAGGGAATGTCGCCGACTATATCCCCGAGTTGAAACGAGCCGATCCGTCGCATTTCGGGATAGCGCTCGTAACCATCGATGGTCATATCTATGAAGTCGGCGACAGCGCCGTGCCTTTCACCATCCAGTCGGTTTCCAAGGCGTTCGTGTTTGCGCTTGCGCTCGAAATGGTCGGGGAGGAGCGCGTTGCTGCGACGATCGGCGTCGAGCCGAGCGGAGAGGCCTTCAATTCGATCCGCCTCACCAGCGACAACCGGCCGTTCAATCCCATGGTCAATGCGGGCGCGATCGCCTGCTCCGGACTGATCCACGAGGTCGATGGTGCCGATGCCTTCGAGCGCATCCGGGAAAAGCTGAGCCAGTTTGCCGGCCGTCAGCTCGGGGTCGACGACGCCGTGCATCAGTCCGAAGTCATCACCGGCAACCGCAATCGCGCGATCGCCTGGCTGTTGCGCAATTACTCGGTGATCCAGGGCGACGTCGATGCCGTGCTGGATACCTATTTCCGCCAGTGCGCGGTGCTGGTCACCGCGCGCGATCTCGCCGTCATGGCGGCTACCCTGGCCAACCGGGGCATCAATCCGGTGACGGGTGTGCAGGTCATCGCGCCCAACGTCGTCGCGCGCACGCTTTCGGTGATGACGAGTTCGGGCATGTACGATTACGCCGGCGAATGGGTCTATCGCGTCGGCATGCCGGCCAAGAGCGGCGTCGGTGGCGGCATCGTCGCAGCACTGCCTTCGCAGATCGGGCTCGGTACGTTCTCGCCCCGGCTCGACAGCCATGGCAACAGCGCGCGAGGGCTCAAGGTATGCGAGGCGCTGTCCTCGCGGTTCGATCTGCACATGCTCAACCGCAGCGCCGACGTGCGCACCTGCGTCATCGCCGACTACGACCTGTTCGGCATTTCCTCCCGGCGCAGCCGCCAGCCGCATGAACAGCAGATCCTGGACGAGCACCACAGCGATATCCGGGTGATCGAACTCGTCGGTGCGCTCAATTTTGCGGCGATCGACTACGTCACGCGTCGGCTCGCTGGCGAGCCGCCGAACGCGCCGCTCCTGGTACTCGATTTCCGCCGCGTGCCCGACCTCACCTCGGCGGGAGCGCAGTTGCTTGGCGAGAACCTCACCATCCTCGGCAATGCCGGCGTCACGGCGATCCTGACGGGCATCGAAGCGACTTCGGCGGTGTGGCTGGCGATCCGTGCGCGCACCGGCGAACCGCACAGGCTGCGGCGCTTCGCCCTGCTCGACGAGGCGATCGAATGGGCCGAGGACCAGATCGTTTATCGGTATGGCGGCTTCACTGTTTCGAAGGAAACCTCGCATCTCGGCGAGCAGGCGCTGCTGGCGGAATTGACGCCCGATGAAATCGCAGCACTCGCCGATCTGTCGACCGCCCGGCGATACGAGGCCGGCCAACGCATCATCAGCGCCGGCGAGCCGGCCAACTCGCTGTTCTTTCTGCAGAACGGCATGGTCAGCGTGAAGCTGCCGAGCGGCGTCCGGCTCGCTTCGCTCGGACCCGGCATGGAATTCGGCGAGATGGCGATCATCGAGCAGAGGCGCAGCGCCGATGTGTGGGCCGACACGCAGGTCAAATGCCTCGAACTGCCGCTCGACAGCTTTGCCGATTACCGCCAGCTCCACCCGCAAATCGCGATGAAGATCATGCGCAATCTGTCTGCGCTGCTGGCGCGGCGTCTGATCCTCGCCAACGCCAAGGTCGATCTGCTCAGCGCGTATTAGACGTCAAGGACGGAACAGCATCAACCCCGGCCGCGATAGGGCGCGACGCCCTGATCGGGAATCCACATGCCCTTCGGCAGCTTGCCGGTTTGCCAGAACACGTCGATCGGAATGCCGCCGCGCGGATACCAGTAGCCGCCGATGCGCAGCCATTTCGGCTTGATCTCGGCCGTGATCCGCTTGCCGATGGCGACCGTGCAGTCTTCGTGGAACGCGCCGTGATTGCGAAAACTCGCGACATAGAGTTTCAGCGATTTCGATTCCAGCAGCCATGGCCCCGGCACATAGTCGATCACCAGATGCGCGAAATCCGGCTGGCCGGTGACCGGGCAGAGTGAGGTGAATTCCGGGGCGGTGAAGCGCACCAGGTAATTGGTGTCCTTCTGCGGGTTGGGTACGCGGTCGAGCTTCGCCTCGTCAGGCGTCCCGGGCCATTCCACGGCGCGGCCGAGCTGCAATGATTTTCGAGCCATCTTCGTTGTCCTGTGCGAGCGTTGACATGGACGCAAGCGGGCGTCGCCGTCAACCGTCAGCGCGACGCGGGGTCGGCCGGAAAGCGCACCAGCGCGCCGCGCTCGGCCGCATCCGGCGGCGGCCGGGACGCCGCCGGGATCGCGAGCAGCAACAGGAATGGGAACACTCTCACGCGGTGGTCTTGATCATAACCAGCCGGTCGGTGCCGGATTCGCCGCCCCAGGCTTCGCCCGGCCTGCCGGCCATCTGCCTGATATTGGCGCCGGGCTTGTCGCTGGGGAACGCGTTGAATTTCTCCGTCGCGGGATCGAAGCGCACGATCGCATTGGCCGCGAAATCGGTCAGCCAGACCTTGTCCTTGTCATCGACATAGACCGAATAGGTGCGGGGGGCGCTGCCCGGCAGTTTCCAGGCCTTCCAGGAACCGTCGGCAGGATCGTGCACCGACACGTTGCCGCTGTTCCATTCGCTGACCCAGAGCCGGCCTCTTGAATCCGACCACACCCGCCGCGCGCCCTGATGCGGCGTCGGCGGCTCGACCACGGATGCGTTGCCGGTCGACGGATCGATTTTGGCGATGTGATTGCCCGCGAGCGAGGCGTACCAGACGTCGCCCTTCGGTGTCACCGTGATGCCGTAAGGTCCGTGGCCGCGCGGCGCCTTGAACACGGTCATGTCACCCGACTTCGGTTCGAGCCGGCCGTAGATGCCGGACTGGCCGGTGAACCAGTACACACCGCTCTTGTCGAACGCGCCGGTGTTGAGGTTGGCGTAGGCTTCCCTTTCGGGCAGGCGGAACAGCGTGACCCTGTGATTGCTGGGGTCGACGCGGGCAATGGCATTCTGCCCGCCCTCGGTCACCCAGAGCGCCCCATCGGGGCCGATGACGACCCCGTGGGGGGCGGCGCCCTTGCCGAGATCGACCAGTTTGAACGAGCCGTCCCGCGGATCGAGCCGCCCCAGGGCGCCATTGTGCTGGCCGCAGAACCAGACCGCGCCATCAGGGGCGGGCGCGACGTCGCGCGAGCCCATGCCGGCGGCGACCGGATAATATTTCACCCGGAACGGGCCTTCCTGGGCGAGGGCCCCGCGCAACAGCGCCGGCGCGGCGAAGATTCCGGCGGCGGTTGAAACGAGAAACTGACGGCGATTCATTGCGTTACCTTGGGCTCATAAGAAGGAAGGTTTGGACGCTAAGATCAACCTTTAGGCAGCATAGCCCGACCATGTCCCCCCGTCAGGGCAAGCCGCGGGGCAAGCGTTCACATTTGCTTGCGCGCCGTGTAAGACGCGCCCCAACCAAGCCAGCACTATCAAGGGAAGCACAGGACATGACAGCCATCGTCGACATCATCGGCCGCGAAATTCTCGACAGCCGCGGCAATCCCACGGTCGAAGTCGATGTGGTGCTGGAAGACGGCTCAATCGGCCGCGCAGCGGTACCGTCGGGCGCGTCCACCGGCGCGCATGAGGCGGTCGAACTGCGCGACGGCGACAAGGCGCGCTATCTCGGCAAGGGCGTGCAGAAGGCCGTCGCTGCCGTGAACGGCGAAATCTTCGAGGCCCTGAGCGACATGGCGGTCGAGGAGCAGATCCAGATCGACCAGATCATGATCGATCTCGACGGCACGCCGAACAAGAGCCGGCTGGGTGCCAACGCGATTCTCGGCGTTTCGCTGGCCTGCGCCAGGGCGGCCGCCGAATCCTTCGACATGCCGCTTTATCGCTATGTCGGCGGCACCTCGGCGCGGACGCTTCCGGTGCCGATGATGAACATCATCAACGGCGGCGTGCATGCCGACAACCCGATCGACTTCCAGGAATTCATGATCATGCCGGTGGGCGCTGCGACGTTCGCAGAGGCGCTGCGCTGCGGCTCGGAAATCTTCCACACCCTGAAGTCGGAGTTGAAGAAGGCCGGCCACAACACCAATGTCGGCGACGAGGGTGGCTTCGCGCCGAACCTGCCGTCGGCGGACGCCGCGCTCGAATTCGTCATGGGCGCGATCGGCAAGGCCGGCTACAAGGCAGGAGGCGACGTCATGCTGGCGCTGGACTGCGCCGCCACCGAGTTCTTCAAGGACGGCAATTATGTCTATGGCGGCGAGAAAAAGACGCGCTCGCGTTCGGAGCAGGCCAAATATCTCGCCGATCTCGCCTCGCGCTATCCGATCGTCTCGATCGAGGACGGCATGTCCGAAGACGACATGGACGGCTGGAAGGAACTGACCGGTTTGATCGGCAGCAAGTGCCAGCTGGTCGGCGACGACCTGTTCGTCACCAACGTCACGCGGCTTGCCGACGGCATCAGGAACGGCCGTGCCAATTCCATCCTGGTCAAGGTCAACCAGATCGGCACGCTGACGGAAACGCTTTCCGCCGTCGAGATGGCCTACAAGGCCGGCTACACCGCCGTGATGTCGCATCGTTCGGGCGAGACCGAGGATTCCACCATCGCCGACCTCGCGGTCGCCACCAATTGCGGGCAGATCAAAACCGGCTCGCTGGCGCGCGCCGACCGCACCGCCAAGTACAACCAGTTGCTGCGCATCGAGCAGGAACTGGGCGGACAGGCGAAGTATGCGGGCAGGGCAGCGCTGAAGGCGCTGGCGTAGCGCCTTCCGCAAATCGTCAGATCGTTCGCCCCTTCGACGATCTTGCGACGACCGGCCGTTTCGCTGCTGTTGGTTTGACGTGCGCGGCCTGCCGGACGCGCTTCTTCACATCCGCGTCCGCGGTCTTCGCTCCGCCGCGGCGCGAGGCGTATTCCTGGCCGTCGATCGGCCCCACATGCGGGGGATCGCGACCGAGATACGGTCGGCCGATTCCGAACTGCTTCCCGTTCGCATCGACCCATTTCCAGAGGATTTCGGTCGAAGCCCAGCGTTGCGCCCGGTTTGTGCCGTTGACGCTCACGATGTCGGCCGCAAGCCCGCGGCCATAACCGCCGCGGAAACTGCCGCCATGGTACGACCTGTCGCTCGCCGCTTTCAGGCCGCTTGCGATCGATTGACGATAGTCGTCGCGGAACGCGCTGGTGATGCCGGGTTGCAGTCCGGCGGCTTCCGCGGCGTAAAGCGCATGAAACAGCTTCATCTTGAAGCTGCGATCCATGCCGCCGATCACGTAGTCCATCATCGACATGCCGGCTCGCTCCGCCGCTTTGGGATCCTTCCACGTGAAATCGTTATCGACCAGTCTGGTAAAGCTTCTGGTGACAGTCACCAGTTTGCCCTTCCTCTTGACGGTTACCTTCCGCTTCTCGATCTCCTTGATGGTGTCTTCCTTGGGTGTCCGCTGGTAGAGCGCCCAGAGGAACTGGTCGATGCAGGGCTCGGCCACCAGGCACTCGCCGACAATTTCAATGCGGCCGGCTGTTGTCGCGGCGTCCTCGGGCGGCGCATCGGCCGTGCTTGCGGCGGGCGCCTGCGCGGGCGGGATTTCCGGAGGCAGAACTTCCGCCGGATCGGTCAGTGCGGCCACCACGACCGGTTGCGGTTCTTCCAAAGCTGCCGTCTCGGAGACCGGCCTTGCCAGGAATTCGTCGGCTGTCGCAACATCTGACTTGCCGACCGCGGCGTAGCCCATGGCAGCTGGCTGCGGAGCGGCCGCCAGTTCGACGTTGGCGGCCAGAGACGGCGCAAGCCGTTCCACGACGTGCGCCGCACCGGAGGCCTCGATACGAGTTGAACCAATGCCGCCGAGGCTGACGACAGCCCAGCCTGCGATGACGACGGTTGGATAAAACGCCGCTGCTACGGTTGCCGATCGTCGCGGGTTCATGGTTCTAGCCCCAGAGGCTCCAAGCGAGCCAGGTTGCACATAGCCAAGCATCCGACGCCTGCGAGTTTCGGGTCACAATGTGGACGCGCAAGGGCGAATTCATCAAGTCATGACTGTTTCCGGGAATGTGTTGCCAGAGTGCAACGCGTCTCCGTGGCCGATTTTGGGGCGCGCTTCGCAGAGCGGATCGCCGGGAGCCGGGAGAACATACGGCTGGACATCATTGCCGACCGAGACCATACCGCCGATGGTTCTGGACAAGCTAAGCACGGATCGGCAACAGGAAGCTGGACCGCAGGCAGGGAGGAAATGAGTATGGGTGACGGCAAGACCGGGCTGCAACTGCGCTCGCTGCTGAAGAAGAGCGGCGAACTCGAACTGTCGCTGGTGAATATCCCGACGCCCGAACCGGCCGACGACGAAGTCGTGGTCCGTGTCGAGGCCGCGCCGATCAACCCGTCCGATCTCGGGCTAATGATCGGCCCCGCCGACATGTCGACCGCCAAGGCTTCAGGCACCAGGGACGCTCCCGTCGTGACGGCCAGAATGCCGGACGCGGCTATGAAGATGATGTCGCCGCGGCTCGATGAATCGATGCCGGTCGGCAACGAGGGCGCCGGCGTGGTGATCAAGACCGGATCGTCGGATGCCGCCAAGGCGCTGATGGGCAAGACGGTGGCGATGATCGGCGGCGCCATGTACACGCAGTACCGGGTCCTGAAGGTCAGGGACGTGATGGAGCTGCCGGCCGGCGCTTCGCCTGCCGACGGCGCATCATGGTTTGTCAATCCGCTGACCGCGCTCGGCATCACCGAGACCATGCGGCGCGAAGGTCACAAGGCGCTGGTGCACACCGCCGCCGCATCGAACCTCGGCCAGATGCTCAACAAGATCTGCATCAAGGACGGCATCGGCCTCGTCAACATCGTGCGCAGCAAGGAGCAGGCCGACATCCTGCACAAGATCGGCGCCAAATATGTCGTCGATTCAACCGCGCCGACGTTCATGGACGACCTCACCGGCGCGCTGGTGGAAACCGGCGCAACGATCGCGTTCGACGCCATCGGCGGCGGCAAGCTGGCAGGCCAGATTCTCACCTGCATGGAGATCGCCGCCAACAAGACGGCGAAGGAATACAGCCGCTACGGCTCGAACGTGTACAAGCAGGTCTATATCTATGGCAGCCTCGATAACCGTCCGACCGAATTGAGCCGGGCGTTCGGTTTGACCTGGGGGGTCGGCGGCTGGCTCCTGACGCCGTTCCTGCAGAAGATCGGCCCGGCCGAAATCGGCAGGCTGCGCCAGCGCGTGGCTTCCGAACTCAAGACCACCTTCGCCAGCCATTACACCCAGGTGGTGTCGCTGCAGGAGGCGCTGCAGCTTTCCCACATCGCCATCTATAACAAGCGCTCCACCGGCGAAAAGTACCTGATCAATCCGAACAAGGGCGGTTGAGGACAGCTGATTCCGGCGCCGTCGAATTCGGTGATTTGATCGGAACTCGCGGGATCTGAAACGACAGGCTGTCCCGGGTGGGGCAGCCTGTTTGCTTTCGGGCGGCGCTCCCCTCACTCGTTCAGATTTGATAATTCATGCACTTGCATCTTTATACGAGATAGCTAGGCTGGGGCCGAGCCGTTCCGGCACCCTGCGTCAAAAGGAAATTCCATGGCCACCCCGTTCAACGTCGTCGTTATTGCCGGCAGCCTCCGCAAAGAGAGTTTTTCACTCAAGATCGCCAACGCACTGGCCAAGCTCGCGCCGGCGACGCTCAAGCTCGACGTCGTCACCCTGCACGACATTTCGTTCTTCAATCAGGATCTGGAAGCCGCCCCCCCGGCCGACTGGGTGGCATTCCGCGAAAAACTGCAGAAGTCGAACGGGGTGCTGTTCGTGACGCCGGAATACAATCGATCGATCCCCGGCGTGTTGAAGAACGCCATCGACGTCGGATCGCGCCCTTATGGCAAGAGTTCGTTCCTCGGCAAACCGATCGGCATCGTCGGCAACTCACCGGGCGCGCTCGGCGGCGTCGCCGCCGTCAAGCATCTGCAAAACATCCTTCCGGGCATTTGCGGCCCGATCATGGGACAGCCGGAAATCTATCTGAACGGCGTCGGCGATGCCTTCGACGACAAGGGCAATCTCACCAAGGAATCGGCGCAGAAGGTGCTGCAGCAATATATCGACGCCTTTGCGGTGTTCGTCGAAAAGCAAAACAAATAGGCAAGCGCGGGGGCGGCGCGGGCGGGTATTAGTTTTCCGTTAACCGCGCCGCCGCATGGTATGTGCCATGGTCTCGCGCTCCCGACTCAAATCCCTGCTGACCGGGCTTGCCCTCTACACGATGGCGGCGGCCATGGTCGGTTATTTCGGCGTCAACGCCTATACCGGCAAATACGGCCTGAATGCGCGGCAGGAACTCGACCAGGAGATCATCGCGTTGACGTCGGAGCTGGCGCGGTTGAAGCGCGAACGCGCCGAGGGCGAGCAGCGGGTATCGCTGCTCAGGTCCGATCGGGTCGACCCCGATATGCTGGACGAGCGCGCGCGCTACCAGCTCGACTACGCCAATCCGCGCGATCTGGTCCGGACCGTCCACCCGAAGTAATCGTCATATTTCAAAATCCATCGAAATCGGTTTCGAAAATGTCGCATCGCATTGCACTGCGGCATAGCGAATTATTCGCCGCGTCACGCAATCCTTTCATGGCGGTTTGAGTTGGGATAGAGAGGGCTATTCGTTCTCTCATCCGGAATTGCCATGGCCGCACCGAAGAAAAGCGTCACGAAGGAAACGGGACAGGAAAAGGCTAACGGCTCGCCTCCGGAATTCACCAGGCAACAGGAACTCAGCGCACTGCGCGACATGCTGCTGATCCGGCGCTTCGAGGAGAAGGCCGGCCAGCTCTACGGCATGGGCGCGATCGGCGGCTTCTGCCACCTTTACATCGGCCAGGAAGCCATCGTCGTCGGCATGCAGATGGCCCTGAAGAATGGCGATCAGGTCATAACCGGATACCGCGACCACGGGCATATGCTGGCCTGCGGGATGGAAGCCAAGGGCGTGATGGCCGAATTGACCGGACGCCATGGCGGCTATTCCAAGGGCAAGGGCGGCTCCATGCACATGTTCAGCAAGGAGAAGAATTTCTTCGGCGGCCATGGCATCGTCGGCGCGCAAGTGTCGCTCGGCACCGGACTTGCCTTTGCCAACCGCTACCGCGGCAACGATAACGTCAGCCTCGCCTATTTCGGTGACGGTGCCTCGAACCAGGGCCAGGTCTACGAAAGCTTCAATATGGCGGAGCTGTGGAAGCTCCCGGTGATCTACATCATCGAGAACAACCGCTACGCCATGGGCACCTCGGTGACGCGGGCCTCCGCGCAAACCGATTTTTCCAAGCGCGGCATCTCCTTCAACATTCCCGGCAAGCAGGTCGACGGCATGGACGTCCGCGCGGTGAAGGCCGCCGGCGACGAAGCGGTCGCCTGGTGTCGCGCCGGCAACGGGCCCTACATCCTGGAAATGCAGACCTACCGCTACCGCGGCCATTCGATGTCGGATCCCGCGAAATACCGCACCCGCGAGGAGGTCGAAAAGGTCCGCCAGGATCAGGATCCGATCGAGCAGGTCCGCAACCGGCTGCTGGCGGCCAAGATGAGCGAACAGGACTTGAAGGCGATCGACGCCGAGGTGCGCGAGATCGTCAATGCATCCGCCGACTTCGCGCAGCACGACCCCGAGCCTGATGCGTCCGAATTGTGGACCGACGTTTATCGCTGAGCGCAGTTGAGAGAGCGAATTTCCTGGAGTTACCATGCCAATTCAAGTGCTGATGCCTGCGCTGTCGCCGACCATGGAGAAGGGCAACCTTTCGAAATGGCTGAAGAAGGAAGGCGAGGCGATCAAGTCGGGCGATGTCATCGCCGAGATCGAAACCGACAAGGCGACGATGGAAGTCGAGGCCACCGATGAGGGTACCCTCGGCAAGATACTGATCCCGGAAGGCACCGAAGACGTCGCCGTCAATACGCCGATCGCGACCATTCTGGCCGACGGCGAGACAGCAGCCGACCTCGGCAAGGCGCCGGCGCCGAAGGCCGCTCCCGTCGCGCAGGAAGTGGTCGAGTCGCGCCCGCCGGCCGGCGAAGGCAAGCCGGTGATGTCGGCCCCCGCCGTCTCCGTTGCTCCCGCGGCTGTTGCCGAACCCGACCCCGAAGTGCCGGCCGGTACCGAGATGGTGACCATGACCATCCGCGAAGCACTGCGCGACGCGATGGCCGAGGAGATGCGGCGCGATCCCGACGTCTTCGTGATGGGCGAGGAAGTCGCCGAGTATCAGGGCGCCTACAAGGTCACGCAGGGACTGCTGCAGGAATTCGGCGCCCGGCGCGTCATCGATACCCCGATCACCGAACACGGCTTCGCCGGCATCGGCGTCGGCGCGGCGATGGCGGGCCTGAAGCCGGTCGTCGAGTTCATGACCTTCAACTTCGCCATGCAGGCGATGGACCAGATCATCAATTCCGCGGCCAAGACGCTATACATGTCGGGCGGCCAGATGGGTTGCGGAATCGTGTTCCGCGGCCCGAACGGCGCCGCCGCCCGCGTCGCCGCCCAGCACAGCCAGGACTACTCGGCCTGGTATTCGCAGATTCCCGGCCTCAAGGTGATCGCGCCGTATTCGGCCGCCGACTACAAGGGCCTCTTGAAAGCCGCGATCCGCGATCCCAACCCGGTGATCTTCCTCGAAAACGAAATGCTGTACGGCCACACCGGCGAGGTGCCGAAGCTGGACGATTACGTGATCCCGATCGGCAAGGCGCGCGTGGTGAGAACGGGCGGACACGTTACCCTCGTGTCGTGGTCGAACGGCATGAGCTACGCGCTGAAGGCGGCCGAGGAACTGGCGAAGGAAGGCATCGAGGCCGAGGTGATCGATCTGCGCACGCTGCGTCCGATGGATACCGAAACCATCGTGGCGTCCGTGAAGAAGACCGGCCGCGCGGTGACGGTGGAGGAGGGCTGGCAGCAGAACGGCGTCGGCGCCGAGATCGCCGCCCGCATCATGGAGCACGCGTTCGACTATCTCGATGCGCCGGTGGCGCGGGTGTCGGGCAAGGACGTGCCGATGCCCTATGCTGCCAATCTCGAAAAGCTGGCGCTGCCCTCCGCGGCCGAAGTGGTCGCGGCCGCCAAAGCCGTTTGTTACAGGTAGGCCATGGCCGGGCCCAGGGAGCAGCCATTGCCTCCGGACGTCATGGGCCGCGATGACGCCACGGAGGTGTTGCGCGCCTTCGTCGTCGACGGCGGATTGTCCATCGCGTTCCAGCGCGCGTTCGAGGAGCCGGATATGTGGGGCCTGCTTCTCGTCGATATCGCGCGCCATGCCGCGCGCGCCTATGCGCGCGAGAGCGAATACACCGAGGAGGATGCGCTGGCGCGCATCGTCGACATGTTCGAATCCGAAATCGCGCGGCCGACCGACCTGGGCAGCACCACGCCGCGGTCGCAACAGGGTCACTGACAATGCCAATCAATATTCTGATGCCTGCGCTGTCGCCCACGATGGAGAAGGGCAACCTTGCCAAGTGGCTCAAGAAGGAGGGCGACAGGGTCAAGTCCGGCGACGTCATCGCCGAGATCGAGACCGACAAGGCGACCATGGAAGTCGAGGCGGTCGACGAGGGTACCATTGCGAAAATCCTGGTGCCCGAGGGCACGCAGGATGTGGCGGTCAACGACGTCATCGCGGTGCTGGCCGGTGACGGCGAGGACGTGAAGTCGGCGGGGGCAGGGGCCGCCGCCGCGCCGAAGGCGGCACCCGCCGCGAAGCCGGCGGCACATCCAGCCGCCTCATCCTTCGAGACGCCCGCGGCGCGGGCTCCTCAGGATGAGGCTCGAACCGCGAGTCCCGCTCCTCGCCCTGAGGAGGGCGCGAATGCGCCCGTCTCGAAGGGCGTGCAGCAGAGCAACGGCCATGCCCGCACGTTTTCGTCGCCGCTGGCGCGCCGGTTGGCAAAAGATGCCGGCATTGAACTCGCGCGCATCAGCGGAACGGGACCGCGTGGCCGCATCGTTGCGCGCGACGTCGAAGATGCAAAGTCCGGCAAGGGACTGAAGGCGCCTGCTGCCGCGCCCGGTGTTGCGCCGTCCATCGCTCCGTCGATGTCCGACAAGCAGATCCTGGCGTTGTTCGAACCGGGCAGCTACGAAGTGGTCCCGCACGACGGCATGCGGCGCACGATTGCGCAGCGGCTGACGGCGTCGGTGCAGACCGTTCCGCACTTCTACCTGACCATGGACTGCGACATCGGCAAACTGCTCGCCGCCCGCGAGGAGATCAACGCCGCCGCGCCCAAGGACAAGGAGAAGAAGCCGCTCTACAAGCTCTCGGTCAACGATTTCGTCATCAAGGCGATGGCGATCGCGCTGCAGCGGATCCCCGACTGCAATGTGAGCTGGACCGACAGCGGCATGCTCAAGCACAAGCATTCCGACATCGGCGTTGCGGTCGCAATGCCCGGCGGCCTGATCACCCCGATCATTCGCAAGGCCGAGACCAAATCGCTGTCGACGATCTCGGGCGAGATGAAGGATTTTGCCGCGCGCGCGAGGGCGCGCAAACTCAAGCCGGAGGAATATCAGGGCGGCACCACGGCGGTGTCGAACCTCGGCATGTACGGCATCAAGGATTTCACCGCGGTGATCAACCCGCCGCATGCGACGATCCTGGCGGTCGGCACCAGTGAGGAGCGCGCGGTGGTGCGGGGCGGCAAGATCGAGGCCGCGCACATCATGAGCGTGACCCTGTCCTGCGATCACCGCGCGGTCGACGGCGCGCTCGGCGCCGAGCTGATCGGCGCCTTCAAGATGCTGATCGAAAATCCCGTCATGATGATGGTGTGAGAAGCACGCCGGCACAGGGGGCAACGTTGAATGTCCGAACGCAGTGGCCCTGGATATCGATGCTGCTCGCAGGCATTGTTGCGCTCAATCCGCTTGGGCTCGACGTGATCCACGCCGCGTTCCTTTCAGGCGAGGCGCTGTCGCGAAACATCTGGGGACCGATTGCGCTGACCGGCATGGCGGTCATGGCTGTGGTCGTGCTGCTGGAATGGCGGATACGAACGTTCATCCTCAATCGTGGTGCGCGAGACACGACGACCACCTGAGTTAGACGGGAACCCATATGGCCGACACCTCCTTCGACATCATCATCATCGGCTCCGGCCCCGGCGGCTACGTCACCGCGATCCGCGCAGCCCAGCTCGGCTTCAAGACCGCGATCGTGGAGAAATCCTATCTCGGCGGCATCTGCCTGAACTGGGGCTGCATCCCAACCAAGGCGTTGTTGCGCTCGGCGGAAATCTATCACTACATGCAGCATGCCAAGGACTACGGGCTGTCGGCGGAGAAGATCTCTTACGACCCGAAGGCGGTGGTGCAGCGCTCGCGCGGGGTCTCGAAGCGTCTGAACGACGGCGTCGGCTTCCTGATGAAGAAGAACAAGGTGACGGTGATCTGGGGCGCGGCCTCGATCGACGCCCCCGGCAAGGTCACCGTGAAGAAATCCGCAGTCGAGGCGCCGAAGGGCGCTTTGGGCGAGGGTGCCTACCAGGCCAAGCACATCATCGTTGCCACCGGCGCGCGGCCGCGGGTGCTGCCGGGGCTCGAGCCCGACAAGAAACTGATCTGGACCTATTTCGAGGCGATGGTGCCGGAGAGAATGCCGAAGTCGCTACTGGTGGTCGGCTCCGGCGCGATCGGCATCGAGTTCGCGTCGTTCTTCCACACCATGGGCGCCGACGTCACCGTGGTCGAGGTGCTGCCGCAGATCCTACCCGTCGAGGACGCCGAGATCGCCGGCCTCGCGCGCAAGCGCTTCGAGAAACAAGGCATCAAGATCCTCAGCGGCACCAAAGTCACGAAACTCGAGAAGAAGAGCGACAGCGTGGTCGCCACCATCGACGACGGCAAGGGCAAGCCGCAGACGGTCGAGTTCGAGCGGGTGATTTCGGCGGTCGGCGTGGTCGGCAACATCGAAAATCTCGGGCTCGAAAAGCTCGGGGTCAAGACCGACCGCGGCTGCGTCGTGATCGACGGCTACGGCAAGACCAACGTGCCGGGCATCTACGCCATCGGCGACGTCGCTGGCCCGCCGATGCTGGCGCACAAGGCCGAGCACGAGGGCGTGGTCTGCGTCGAGGCCATCAAGGGCCTGCATCCGCATGCCATGGACAAGAACCTGATTCCCGGCTGCACCTATTGCCATCCGCAGATTGCCTCGGTCGGCCTCACCGAGGCCAAGGCGAAAGAGGGCGGCCGCGAAATCCGGGTCGGGCGCTTTCCCTTCGTCGGCAACGGCAAGGCGATCGCGCTCGGCGAGGACCAGGGGCTGGTCAAGGTGATCTTCGACAAGAAGACCGGCCAGTTGCTCGGCGCGCATATGATCGGCGCTGAAGTCACCGAATTGATCCAGGGCTACGTGGTGGCCATGAACCTCGAGACCACGGAAGAAGAGTTGATGCACACCGTATTCCCGCATCCGACGCTGTCGGAGATGATGAAGGAAGCGGTGCTGGATGCCTATGGCCGGGTGCTGAACGTCTAGCTCGTCATGCGCGGGCTTGACCCGCGCATCCATCGCGCTTCACAAGAGTCTTCAGTTATTGATGGATTGCCGGGTCAAGCCCGGCAATGACGAGATGAAAAGAAAGAATAATCCGTGAAAGACAATGACAATCTGACCGCCGAACGCCCGACCTTCGTGACCCATCTCGAATGTGCGATGGAGGGCGATCATTATCCCGCCGACCAGATTCACAACCTTTCCAGGGCCGGCAAGCCGCTGCTGGTGCGCTACGATCTCGCCAGCGTGAAGAAGGCGTTGACCAAGGACGCGCTGGCGCAGCGGCCGGCCGATCTCTGGCGCTACCGCGAGATGCTGCCGGTGCGCAAGGCGGCCGACGTCGTCAGCCTCGGCGAGGTGACGACGCCGCTGATCCGGCTGCCGAAACTGGCGAAGAAGATCGGCGGCGGCGAGATCATCGTCAAGGACGAGGGCCGGCTGCCGACCGGCTCGTTCAAGGCACGCGGGCTTGTCATGGCGGTGTCGATGGGCAAGGCGCTCGGCATCAAGCACATGGCGATGCCGACCAACGGCAATGCCGGCGCGGCGCTGGCGGCCTATGCGACCTCCTGCGGCATCAAGACCACGATCTTCTGCCCGGCCGATACGCCGGAAGTGAACGTCAGCGAGATCGAGCTGCAGGGCGCCACCGTCTATCGCGTCAATGGATTGATCGACGATTGCGGCAAGATCGTCGGCGAGGGCAAGGCCAAGGCCGGCTGGTTCGACACCTCCACCCTGAAGGAGCCCTACCGGATCGAGGGCAAGAAGACGATGGGCCTCGAACTCGCCGAACAGCTCGGCTGGGACGTGCCGGACGTGATCTTCTATCCGACCGGCGGCGGCACCGGCCTGATCGGCATGTGGAAGGCGTTCGCCGAACTCGAAGCGATCGGCTTCATCGGCTCGAAGCGGCCGCGCATGATCGCGGTGCAGGCGGCAGGCTGCGCGCCGATGGTGCGCGCCTTCGAGGCCGGCACCGAGCACGCGCCGCGCTGGGAGGATGCCCACACCATTGCATCGGGGATCCGCGTGCCGCAGGCGATCGGGGATTTTCTTATCCTGCGCGCGGTGCGCGAGAGCAAGGGATTTGCGATCGCGGTCGATGACGAGAAGATTTCTGCCGCGCTCAACGAAGTCGCGCGTGAGGAAGGCCTGTTGCTGTGTCCGGAGGGTGCTGCAACCTATGCCGCCTACAAACAAAGCCTGGCCGATGGTCGCGTGACGAAAAATGACCGGGTGATGCTGTTCAATTGCGCGACAGGGCTTAAATATCCGCTGCCGCCGGTCACGCGTACGCTCGATCGCCACCAGCCGATCGACTACGCTAAGCTGTAATCCGTCGTAAGAGCCGTAATCCATCGTCAGAATGGTGCGGCGCAAGGGGAGGGTGTGATGCGAAGAACAATCCTGACTGCTTTGATCTCGATGCTGTTATTCGGTGGCGTCGCGCGCGCCGATAATTTCCCGTCGCATCCCGTCACCATCGTGGTGCCGTTTGCCGCCGGCGGTCCGTCCGACGTGATGGCGCGGATACTGGCCGAGCGAATGAAGACAACGCTCGGCGAAACCGTCCTGGTCGAGAACGTGACCGGTGCGGGCGGTTCGATCGGAGTCGGGCGCGCATTGCGCTCGCCGCCCGACGGCTACACCATCAGTTTCGGCCATCTCGGCACCCACGTCGCCAACGGCGCGATCTACAAGCTCGGCTACGACCTCGTGGCCGACCTCGAGCCGGTGGTGCTGCTGCCGAGCAACCCGATGATCGTCGTCAGCAAGAATGCGGTTCCGGCCAAATCGCTTGGCGAATTGATCGCGTGGCTGAAGGCGAAGCCAACCCCCGCCGCCGCCGGCACGGCGGGAGCCGGTTCGGGAAGTCACATCGCGGGGCTCTATTTCGAGAACGTCACCGGCGTCAAACTGCAATATGTGCCGTATCGCGGTACTGGGCCGGCGATGAACGATCTCGTCGCCGGACAGATCGATCTCATCGTCGATCAGCTTTCCAACTCCATCAACCAGGTGCGCGCCGGCAACATCCGCGGCTATGCCATCACCGACACCAAGCGCGCTGAATCGGCGCCGGATATTCCGACGACCGACGAGGCAGGCCTGCCCGGATTCCACATGACGTTATGGTCGGGCATGTGGGTGCCGAAGGGGACGCCGAAGGATATCGTGACAAAGCTCAACGCCGCGGCGGTCGATGCGCTGAACGATCCCGCGGTGCGCAAGCAGCTGGAGAATCTGGGGCTGCAGATGCCGCCGAAGGACAAACTGTCGCCGCAGGCGCTCGGTAGCTGGCAGAAGGCCGAAATTGCAAAATGGTGGCCGATGATCAAGGCCGCCGACGTCAAGGTGAACTGAACCGGCGAATTGCCGACCTCGCCATGAGGTTACAAAGCGGTGAGTAGTCCTTACGGCGGTGCCGCTGCGGCAAATTAACCCGACGGGCAAAGTATCGCTTAACCTGTCGGGCAAATCACACTTACAAATTCGCCCGTCTCACCCGACAAGAGGGGCGGCTCGAGATCGTCACGAACGCGGGTTGAGATGCGGTGGACGCGGCAGCGTCGGGCGTGCAGGTGATCGCAGGGCGGATTTGCATAAGATCTGTGAGCGATCGGACGTCGCGCAGACGAACGGCGCTTATGCGTACGGCAAAACCGTGTGGTCCTGGCATCCGTTGCTGATGTCAAATTGGCGGAGGCGCGTCGGCCCAACCGGGCTTAGACAACCCATATCCGCCGATGACGGTGACAAGACGAATTCGTCGCCGAGGAGAGCGCGGCATAAGCTGTAGAACCATTGCGCAGGGAAGGCCGGAGTGTCTCCGCTGAACCTGTATGCTCGTGTGCGGTTTTTTCGCACAATTTTGCGAGACCGCGGGTGCAGCGCGCACCCGGTCTTCTCCACACCTCGGGCGGCTCGCGCCGCGGGAAGACACATCCTGTGGATGCATAACGAGCCACGCTCACTGGAAGCGATCAGCTCCGCAATGGTTGCCGATGCGCCACGATTGTTGCTTGGCCGCAACAGTCAGCGAAGATTTAACCGTCATGGCAGCAAGCGCTTGCGCGCGCCGCTATTTGGCCACACCCCTCAATGAAATCATTCCTTCGTAGGCTTATAGCCACGGCGCTCGCGAAGGCGAAGGGAACTTGCTCAATTCCCGGGTCTGACAAGAGTTGGCCGGGGAAACAGGTTCGCGATGGACGCCAGGACCGACATCAAGAAGCGACTGCCGAGCCGTCATGTGACGGAGGGCCCGGAGCGGGCACCGCACCGGTCGTATCTTTATGCCATGGGACTGACGACCCAGCAGATCCACCAACCGTTCGTCGGCGTGGCGTCGTGCTGGAACGAGGCCGCGCCCTGCAACATCTCGCTGATGCGGCAGGCCCAGGCGGTCAAGAAGGGCGTCGCCTCCGCCGGCGGCACCCCCCGCGAATTCTGCACCATCACCGTCACCGACGGCATTGCCATGGGCCATGACGGCATGCGCTCGTCGCTGCCTTCAAGGGAATGCATCGCCGATTCCGTCGAATTGACCATGCGCGGCCACGCCTACGACGCCCTCGTCGGGATCGCCGGCTGCGACAAGTCGCTGCCGGGCATGATGATGGCGATGGTCCGGCTCAACGTGCCCTCGATCTTCATCTATGGCGGCTCGATCCTGCCCGGCAATTTCCGCGGCCAGCAGGTCACGGTGCAGGACATGTTCGAGGCGGTCGGCAAGCATTCGGTCGGCGAAATGTCCGATGCCGATCTCGATGAAATCGAGCGGGTGGCCTGCCCGTCCGCTGGCGCGTGCGGTGCACAATTCACCGCCAATACCATGGCAACGGTTTCCGAAGCCATCGGGCTGGCGCTGCCGTATTCGGCCGGGGCGCCCGCGCCCTATGAGATCCGCGACTCGTTCTGCATGACCGCGGGCGAGAAGGTGATGGAGCTGATCGCGCTGAATATCCGGCCGCGGGACATCGTCACCCGCCGCTCGCTGGAAAACGCCGCGGCCGTGGTGGCGGCCTCCGGCGGCTCGACCAATGCTGCACTGCACCTGCCGGCGATCGCCCACGAATGCGGCATCAAGTTCGACCTGTTCGACGTCGCCGAAATCTTCAAAAAAACACCATATGTCGCGGATTTGAAACCGGGCGGCCGTTATGTCGCCAAAGACATGTTCGAGGTTGGCGGCATACCGCTTCTGATGAAGACGCTGCTCGATAATGGCCACCTGCACGGGGATTGCTTGACCGTCACGGGCCGGACGATCGCCGAAAACCTCAAAAGCGTGAAATGGAATCCGCACCAGGACGTGGTGCGTTCCGCCGACAAGCCGATCACCGTCACTGGCGGTGTGGTCGGCCTGAAGGGGAATCTCGCGCCCGAGGGCGCGATCGTGAAGGTCGCGGGCATGTCGAATTTGAAATTTACCGGGCCGGCCCGCTGCTTCGATCGCGAAGAGGACGCCTTCGAGGCCGTCCAGAAGAAGACCTACAGGGAAGGCGAGGTCATCGTGATCCGCTATGAGGGGCCGCGCGGCGGCCCCGGCATGCGGGAAATGCTCTCGACCACGGCGGCGCTGACCGGGCAGGGCATGGGCGGCAAGATCGCCCTCATCACCGACGGCCGGTTCTCCGGCGCGACCCGCGGGTTCTGCATCGGCCATGTCGGGCCGGAGGCGGCGATCGGCGGGCCGATTGCGCTGCTGCGGGACGGCGATATCATCGAAATCGACGCCGATGTCGGGACTCTTAACGTAAAGTTGACCGACGCCGAGCTCTCCGAACGTAAGACCAAATGGCAGCCCCGAGAGACCAATCATACATCGGGTGCGCTCTGGAAATATGCCCAGCAGGTTGGGCCGGCGGTGGATGGCGCTGTAACCCATCCGGGCGGTGCGCACGAGAAGCAGTGTTATGCGGACATCTAGGCGTATCATTCTTGCGTTGATTTTGGGGGCCGCCCCGGTGGCGGCTCCGGCGCTCGGATTCGACGGCGCGCCGGTCAACGCGGATACGGCTATTCCGGTGGTTTCGGCTCAGCCCGGCGCCGCAGCGGCCTTGAAGAAGGCGGTTCCGCCGGCGGCCTCGACCACTTCGCTGACTTCGCTGCAATATGCCGCCGAAGGCGGCCACCCGATCGCGCAATGGAAACTGGGCCGGATGTACGCCGACGGCGATGGCGTCGCCCAGGACGACCTGCGCGCCTTCGAATATTTCAGCCGCATTGCCAACCAGCACGCCGAAGACAGTCCGTCGGCGCCGCAGGCGGGGGTCGTTGCCAACGCCTTCGTGGCGCTCGGCCGCTACTACCTCAAGGGCATTCCCAACTCGAAGATCAAGTCGGATCCGGACCGGGCGCGCGAGATGTTCTCGTACGCCGCTTCATATTTCGGCAATGCCGACGCGCAATACGATCTGGCCCGGCTCTATCTCAAGAGCGCCGGCTCGTCGCGGGACGATTTCCGCTACGGCGCGCGCTGGCTCGGCCTTGCCGCCCAGAAGGGCCAGCACCAGGCGCAGGCGATGCTCGGCCAGATGCTGTTCAACGGCGATCAGATGCCGCCTCAGCGCGCCCGCGGATTGATGTGGCTGACGCTGGCGCGCGACAGCGCAGCCCCCGACGAGACCTGGATCAAGGAAAGCTACAACAAGGCGATTGCCAGGGCGTCCGAGAACGACCGGGCGATGGCGCTGCAGATGCTCGAGCACTGGGTGCAGGGCCGCAAGGACTGACGTCGAACTCAGTTGACGTCCATCTCAGTCCGCGGCGCGGCGAGACGTGCCCGGCAATCCCCTCAAATCGCTGCCGTCAGGCCGGCTCCAGATCCAGGTCGATCCAGACCGGCACGTGGTCCGACGGCTTCTCCCAGGCGCGCACATAGCTATCGATGCCGGCGTCGATCAGCCGGTCGCTGGCCTGCGGCGACAGCAGCAGATGATCGATGCGCAGGCCGTGGTTCTTCTGCCACGCTCCTGCCTGGTAGTCCCAGAAGGTGTACTGGCCGGGGGCATCGGTGACCGCGCGCAGCGCGTCGGTCAACCCGAGGCCGAGCAGCGACTGGAAGCTTTCGCGGGTCTGCGGGCGGAACAGGGCATCGTTGACCCAGGCGGCGGAGTTATGGACATCCTGCGCCGCCGGAATGACGTTGAAGTCGCCGGCCAGCACCAGCGGCTCCTCGGCTTTAAGCCGTTGCTTCGAATACTCAAAAAGTCGCGACATCCACTTGAGTTTATAGGGATATTTCTCGGTCTCCGGCGGGTTGCCGTTGGGCAGATAAAGGCAGGCGATCCGCAACACGCCGCGTTTCAGCGGGACCACTCCCTCCAGAAACCGGGCGTGGGCATCCTCGTCGTCGCCGGCCAGGCCCGATTTGGTTTCGTCGAACGGCAGCTTGGACAGCAGCGCCACCCCGTTGAAGGTCTTCTGGCCGTGGGTGACCACGTTGTAGCCGAGTGCTTCGATTTCCAGCCGCGGAAACGCCTCGTCGACGCATTTGATCTCCTGCAGGCAGACGATGTCGGGCGCGCAGTCCTTCAGCCAGACCAGGAGATGGTCGATCCGCTGCCGGACCGAATTGACGTTCCACGTGGCAATACGCATCAGGGGTTTCCGGGCAGGTAACGACAAATTTTGGGTTCACTGGCATACCATGCGCGGCGGCGCTGTGATAACCGTTTAGAACAAGGCCGAAGGTCGCCATCAAGGGGCAGGAACGGACCGTCCCGGTCGCCGTGGACCGGCTGACGTGAAATGCGATGAAAAAACGAAACCTCATGATTCTGGCGGGCGCGCTCGGTATCGCGGCGCTGGCGGCCTATGTAACCCGTACGGCGTGGATGAGCGGTGGCGGCAGTGTCCAGGGACCGCCCCGGGCCCGCGTGGTGTCGGTTGAAGTGGCCAAGGCCGAGCGCAAGCCGGTGCCGGTCGATGTCGATTCGATCGGAACGGTAACGCCGATTTCCAGCGTGGCGCTGAAATCGCGGGTCGAAACCACCATCGTCTCGGTCCACTTCGAGGACGGCGCCAAGGTCAACAAGGGCGATCTGTTGTTTACGCTCGACGCGCGCCAGATCGACGCCCTGATCGAGCAGGCCGAAGGCGTGCTCGCCAAGGACCAGGCGCAGCTCGAAGCCGCGCAACGGGATGTCCGGCGCTACGGCGACCTGATCGGCAAGGGCGCGACCACGCAGGTTAACCTCGATAACGCCAAGACCCAGGCCGATATCCTGACCGGAACCATCAAGGCGGACCAGTCTGCGTTGGACAATCTGAGGGTCCAGAAGAGCTATACCACCATCCGCGCTCCGTTTTCAGGACGGATCAGCGCCGCCAATGTAAAGGTCGGTAATTTCGTCCGGCCCGCCGATACGGCGCCGCTCGCCGTCATCAATCAGATGGCGCCGGTCTATGTGACCTTTGCCATCCCGCAGCGCGCCTTGGTCGAGCTGCGCGATGCCATGGCGGCCGGGGGCTCCAAGGTGACTGCCACCATCCCGGGCCACCAGCGATCCGAGGACGGCAAGGTGGCGATGGTCGAAAACACGGTCGATGCCACCACCGGCATGGTCACCGTGCGCGGCATCATGAACAATGAGAACGAGACCCTGTGGCCGGGGACGCTGGTGAACACCAGGCTCATCATTCGCACCGAGGACGGCGTGACGGTGCCCACGGCCGCCGTGCAGCGCAGCCAGAGCGGCAATTTCGTTTTCGTCATGAAGGACGGCAAGGCCCACGTTCAGCCGGTGACGGTCAGCCGCACCCTTCAGGGATTTTCCGTGATTGCGAGCGGGCTGTCAGGCGGCGAGGATGTCATCGTCGATGGGCAGCTGTTGTTGTCGGAGGGGACTCCGGTCGCGCCGCGCGGCGCCAAGGCGGGGGCCTGACCGATGACCCTGTCGGAGCTCTGTATCCGCCGCCCGGTCATGACGGCCCTGATGACGGCTACGATCATCGCTTTCGGCGTGTTCGGCTTTCGGCTGCTGCCGGTCTCAGCGCTCCCCAAGGTGGATTTCCCGACCATCGCGGTGACCGCGACCCTGCCGGGCGCCAGCGCCGACACCATGGCGGCTTCGGTTGCCGGTCCGATCGAGCGCCAGCTCTCGACCATTGCCGGTATCTCGTCGATGTCCTCGACCTCCTCGCAGGGCACCACCGCGATCATCATTCAATTCGATCTCAACCGGAACATCGACGCCGCCGCGCTGGATGTGCAGACCGCGCTGACCATCGCGCAGCGCCGGCTGCCGATCGAGATGATCATTCCGCCGACTTTCCGGAAGGTCAATCCGTCGGAATTCGCAGTGCTGTTCATTTCACTGAGGTCGGAAACGTTGCCGCTGTCCGCGGTCAACGAATATGGCGACATCACCATCGCGCAGGCGTTGTCGCAGATTCAGGGCGTCGCCCAGGTGGTGATTTTCGGCAGTCAGAAATTCGCCGTTCGCGTGCAAGCCGATCCGGAAGCCGCCGCGGCGCGCGGCCTGACGCTGGACGATATCAGGACCGCGGTCGCGCGCGCCAATTCTTCCACGCCGGTCGGCACGCTGAACGGGCCGAAACAGGACGTGGCGCTTCAGGCCTCCGGCCAGATGGCCAATGCGGCCGACTACCGGCATGTGATCGTCGCCTGGCGCAACGGTTCGCCGGTGCGGCTCGACGAGGTGGCGCGCGTCTATGACAGCGTCGAGAACGACAAGATCGCAAGCTGGTTCAACGGCACCCGTTCGATCGTTCTGGCCATCTACAAGCAGCCGGACGCCAACACGGTAGCCGTCGTCGACGGCGTGCTGGCGAAGTTACCAGCGTTGCGCGCGCAGATTCCGCCATCGGTGACGATCCAGGTCGCGATGGATCGTTCGCAGTCGATCCGGCAATCCGTCGCCGACGTCGAAGAGACCCTGCTGATCGCCATTGGCCTCGTGATCCTGGTGATCTTCCTGTTCCTGCGCTCGGCGTCTGCGACCTTTATTCCGGCATTGGCGGTGCCGATCTCGCTCTGCGGCACCTTCGCCGTGATGTATGTGCTGGACTTCTCCGTCAACAACATGACGCTGCTGGCTCTGACCTTGTCGGTCGGTTTCGTGGTCGACGACGCCATTGTCATGCTGGAAAACATCGTCCGCCACATCGAACACGGCATGCGACCGTTCGAGGCGGCCCTGAAGGGCGCGCGCGAGGTCGGCTTTACCATCATTTCGATCACCTTCTCGCTGATCGCGGTGTTCATTCCGGTGCTGCTGATGGGCGGCATCGTCGGCCGCGTGTTCCGCGAATTCGCGGTCACGATCGCGGTTGCGATCATGGTTTCCGGATTCGTTTCGCTGACGTTGACGCCGATGCTGTGCGCGCGCGTGCTGAAGGCCCACGACGAGACCAGGAAACCGAACATCGTGCTGCGGGTGTTCGAGCGGATGTTCGATTCCTGGCTTCGTGCCTACGAGTGGTCGCTCGACTGGGTGCTTGCCCGCAAGCCGATGATGCTGGTGGTGACGCTGGCGACGCTCGCCGGCACCGTCGCGCTCTACGTCGTCGTGCCCAAGGGATTCTTTCCCCAGGAAGACACCGGCTTCCTGTTCGGTACGACCGAAGCCGCGACCGACACGTCGTTCGAGGCCATGACGGTACGCCAGAAGGAACTGGCCGATCTTCTCAGCAAGGATCCGGCGGTACAGTACATCAACAGTACCGTGGGCGCGGGCGGCCCGAACACGACGACCAATTATGCGCGACTGTTCATCGCCCTGAAACCGAGGAAGGAGCGGGAAGCCGCCCCGGTGGTGATGGCGCGCCTGCGCCAGAAGGCGGCCGAGGTGCCGGGGATGCAGGCGTTTTTCCAGAGCGTCCAGAACCTCAACATCGGCGGCCGGCTGTCCAAGAGCCAGTACCAGTACGCCCTGCAGAGCGGCGATACGGAATCGCTGTACCGGGTGGCGCCGGAAATGCGCGACAGGATCGCCAAGGTCCCCGGGCTGCTCGACGTCACCACCGATCTCTACATCAAGAATCCGCAAATGACCGTCGAGATCGACCGCGAGAAGGCCGCGGTCTACGGCATCACCGTCGATCACGTCCGCAACCAGCTCTACAACGCCTATGGCGGCCGGCAGATCGGCACCATCTATATGCCGTCGAACGACTATCAGATCATTCTCGAGGTGCAGCCGCAGTTTCGCGTCGACCCCTCGAACCTGTCCAAGCTCTACATGAAGACCGCCAACAACCAGACCATCCCGCTGGATGCGGTGGCCAAACTGGTGCCGACGGTCGGCCCGCTGCAGATCAATCACCAGGGCCAGCAGCCCGCGGTGACGGTCTCGTTCAACCTCGCGCCCGGCTATTCGCTCGGCTACGCCGTGAACGAGATTACCAAGATCGAGCAAAGCTCGAATCTTCCCGCCACCATCGCCACCGGCTTCTCCGGCACCGCGCAGGTGTTCCAGGATTCCTTGCGCGGGCAGGGGGTGCTGATCCTTGCGGCGGTGTTCGCGGCCTTCGTGATCCTCGGCATTCTCTACGAAAGCTTCATTCACCCCATCACGATCATTTCCGGCCTGCCGTCGGCCGGCATCGGCGCGATCCTGACGCTGATGGCGTTCAGCATGGAACTGTCGGTCATCGCCATGATCGGCATCGTAATGCTGGTCGGCATCGTCAAGAAGAACGCCATCATGATGGTGGACTTCGCGCTGGAGCGCCGCCGCGTCGGGTTGAGCGCCGAGCACGCCATTCGAGAGGCCGCGTTGCTGCGGTTCCGCCCGATCATGATGACGACGTTCGCGGCGATCTTCGGCACGCTGCCGATCGCGATCGGCGCCGGCGCCGGCGCCGAGCTGCGCCAGCCACTCGGCATTGCCGTGGTCGGCGGGCTCTGCGTCTCACAGCTGCTGACGCTGTTCATCACGCCGGTGATCTACATCTATCTCGACCGGATCGACCGCCGGCTGAAGCGCCGTCTCGAACCGCAGATCGAGGAGGGCGACAATGTCGAGCGGCCGCATGTCGCCGCGGCGGAGTAATGACGCCGGGCCGAAGATGACGCCGCACCGTGTGGCGGCTCTGATCGTGGTGAGCCTGCTCGCCGGCATGGCCGAACGCGTGCTGGCCGACGAGCCGATCGAAATCTTCGACGCGCACCTGCACTACAACTGGGAACCGAAGCCGTACTACCAGCCCGATGAGGTGCTGGCGCTGCTCAAGAAAAATCGCGTGACCGGTATCCTCGCCACCAGCCGCCCCAACACCGGCACCCATGCGCTGATGGATGCCAAGGCCGAGGGCCTGCAGGTGGTGCCCTTCATCAGGCCGTACCGGGTGCGTCCCGATATCCAGACCTGGTTCAAGGACCCCGTCATCTTCGAACTGGTGCAGGACGAGTTCAAGCGCGGCTATTATCGCGGCGTCGGCGAGTTTCATCTGTCGGGACAAGCTGCCGACACCGAGGTGGTCAGGGACACCGTCAACTTTGCCGTGGCGAACGATCTCTATCTGCACGCCCATGCCGATGAGGCCGCGCTCGAGATCCTGATGCGGCACAATCCCAAGGCGCGGATCATCTGGGCGCATACCGGCTTTGGCATCCCCGGCGAGCGCGTCGCCGCGATGCTGGCCAAATATCCCAAGCTGTGGGGTGAATTGTCGTACCGCAGTGGCATCACCGACGGGGCGGGGAAACTGACGCCGGAATGGCGCGCGTTGTTCGAGCGCTATCCCGACCGTTTCCTGCTCGGTTCGGACACCTGGGTCCCGGAGCGCTGGGCAAGCTACGGTGAAATCATGGCCGGCTATCGCGCCTGGCTGGCGCAATTGCCGCCCGATGTCGCCCGGCAGATCGCGCACGGCAACGCCAGGGCGCTGTTCGCAGGCCGCTAGATGTTCTCAGATCGAGAAGCTGGTGCCGCAGCCGCAGGATGCGGTGGCGTTCGGATTGACCACCCGGAACGAGGCGCCGATCAGGTCGTCGACGAAATCCACTTCGGAGCCGGCCAGGAAGGGCACCGAGGCCGGATCGACCAGCACCACGGCGCTGTCGCGCTCGATCACCAGATCATCCTCGGCCTTCGCGCGCTCGACGTCGAATTTGTACTGGAAGCCCGAGCAGCCGCCGCCTTCGACGCTGATCCGCAGCATGGCGCCGTCACCCTCGGTCTTGAGGATCTCTCCGATGCGGCGGGCGGCCCGCTCGCTGATGGTGACGGCAGTCGTCATGTGAGGTCTCCGGTCGCCGGTGCCATAGCCAATTTATTTGGTATCCGGCGCTCACCATAGTTAAGTGCGCCGGCCACGGGAATCAAACCATCAGGGGATCAATACATCGTGTCGGTCGGAATGGCTGCTCCTCGCTCGGTCTATGCCTGCGACCCCGACCGCAGCCGCGGGCGGCTGTTCGGGGAGCCGCCGAGCCAGACCCGCAGCCCGTTCCGCCGGGATTGCGACCGGGTGATCCATTCCACCGCCTTTCGCCGCCTGAAATACAAGACCCAGGTCTTCGTGTTCCACGAAGGCGATCATTACCGCACCCGGCTGACCCACAGCCTCGAGGTGGCGCAGATCGCCCGCGCGCTGGCCCGGCAGCTCGGCCTCGATGAGGACCTCACGGAAACCCTGGCGCTGGCGCATGATCTCGGCCATCCGCCGTTCGGCCACGCCGGCGAGCGGGCGCTGGACGCCTGCCTGCAGGCCCATGGCGGGTTCGATCACAACGCGCAGACCCTGCGCGTCGTCACCGCGCTGGAGCATCGTTATCCCGATTTCGACGGGCTCAACCTGACCTGGGAATCGCTGGAGGGCATCGTCAAGCACAACGGCCCGCTGACCGACCGCGGCGGCGCCGCCGTCGGGCGCTATCGCGACCGCGGCGTTCCCGCAGGGATATCCGACTATGTCGGAACCTATGACCTGGAACTGTGGAGCTTTGCCTCGCTGGAGGCACAGGTTGCGGCGATCGCCGACGACATCGCCTATGACGCCCATGATATCGACGACGGCCTGCGCGCCGGGCTGTTCGGGGTTGACGACCTCAAGGTGATGCCGCTTGCCGCAGACATGATCGCGGAGATCGCGCGGCATTATCCCGATCTCGACGACATCAGGCGCGGCGCGGAACTGGTTCGCGAACTGATCTCCTATCTGATCGGGGCCGTGGTCGCGGAAGCGCGCCGGCGTCTGCAGATCGCCCGGCCGCAATCGGTCGACGACGTCCGCAACCATGGCGAGGTCTTGATCGCGTTTCCCCCCGGCGTCGCGCAGGCGGAAGCCGAGATCAAGGCGTTCCTGAAGCGGGGGATGTACCGCCATCCCCGCGTCATGCGCGTGATGGGCGATGCCGAACAGATCGTGTCCGACCTGTTCGCACGCTATCAGCGCGTGCCGGGCGACCTGCCGGCGGAATGGCTGCCCGACGCTGCCGGCCATGAGACCGAAACCGGGCGCGCGCGGCGGATCGGCAACTTTATCGCCGGGATGACCGACCGCTTCGCGCTGACCGAGCATCACAGGCTTTTTGACTCGACCCCGGATTTGCGTTAGGCGGCGGCCTCAAGCCGCATGCGCGGCGCAATCCCCGGTCCAGTCACGCCCATGGTCGATTCCAGACAGCCGCAGCATCTTTTCGCCAACGTGCTCGCGCGCGTCCATGCGGTTTGCGGCGCGCTCGCATCCGAAGGCGGCTGGCCCGCCAATATCGACCTGTCGCGCGTCGTGGTCGAGCCGCCGCGGGATGCCTCGCACGGCGACATGGCGACCAACGCCGCGATGGTATTGGCCAAGGAAGCGAAGGCAAAGCCGCGCGATCTCGCCGAACAAATCGCCGCAAAACTGCGTGCTGACAATCTTATTGCGTCCGTCGATGTCGCCGGTCCCGGCTTCATCAACCTCACCCTGAAGGCGTCGGCCTGGTCGGATGAACTGCGCACGGTGTTGCGTGAGGGGGCGTCCTACGGGCAAAGCGCGATGGGCGCGGCCGAGAAGGTCAATGTCGAATATGTTTCGGCCAATCCCACCGGGCCGATGCATGTCGGACATTGCCGCGGCGCGGTGTTCGGGGATGCCTTGTGCAGCCTGCTGCAGTTCGCGGGCTACGATGTCACCCGCGAATACTACATCAACGACGCCGGCGCCCAGGTCGATGTGCTCGCGCGTTCGGCCTTTCTGCGTTACCGCGAAGCGCTCGGCGAGAACATCGGCGAGATTCCGGAAGGGCTGTATCCCGGCGACTATCTGAAGCCGGTCGGGCAGGCGCTGGCCGCCGAATATGGCGACAAGCTCACGACGATGCCGGAGGGCGCGTGGCTGCCGGCCGTGCGCGACAAGGCCATCGCCATGATGATGGACGAGATCAAGGGCGATCTCGCCGCGCTCAACATCCGGCATGACGTGTTCTTCTCGGAGCAGTCGCTGATCGAGAATGGCAACAACAAGGTCACAGAGACCATCGATTTTCTCCGTTCCAAGGGCGACATCTACGAAGGCCGACTGCCGCCGCCCAAGGGCGGCGCGCCGGTCGAGGACTACGAGGATCGCGAGCAGACGCTGTTCCGCGCCACCGCCTATGGCGACGATGTCGATCGCCCGCTGATGAAGTCGGACGGCAGCTTTACCTATTTCGCCTCCGATATCGCCAACCACAAGAACAAGTTCGACCGCGGCTTTGCCAACCTGATCGACGTGTTCGGCGCCGATCACGGCGGCTACATCAAGCGCATGCAGGCGGCGGTCAAGGCCGTCACCGCGGGCAAGGCCACGCTGGACGTGAAGGTGGTGCAGCTGGTGCGGCTGCTACGCCATGGCGAGCCGGTGAAGATGTCGAAACGCTCCGGCGATTTCGTCACCCTGCGCGAGGTGGTCGACGAGGTCGGTTCCGACGCGGTGCGGTTCATGATGCTGTTCCGCAAGAACGACGCGGTGCTGGATTTCGACCTCGCCAAGGTGATCGAGCAGTCCAAGGACAATGCGGTTTTCTATGTCCAGTACGGCCATGCCCGCGGGCATTCGATCTTCAAGAACGCCCGGGAGACGATCCCCGGCCTGCCGGAAGATACGCGCGCGCGCGCCGCATTCCTGGACGATGCGGCGGTGGAACGGCTGACGGACCCCGCGGAACTCAGCCTGCTCAGGCTGCTGGCGCTCTATCCCCGCATGATCGAGGCGGCGGCGGTCGCGCACGAACCGCACCGAATCGCGTTTTACCTGTATGATCTTGCCAGCGAATTTCACGCGCTGTGGACGAGGGGCCGGGATTTGCCCTATTTACGCTTCATTATCAATAATGATGCAGAGATCACTAAGGCGCGGCTGGCGTTGGTCCAGGGCGTCGTCTCGGTCCTGGCATCTGGGCTCGCCGTTCTCGGCGTCCATGCTCCGGACGAGATGCGATAGGCGGGACGCGAAGCCCCTCACATGGGGACCTGTGAGGGCATCCAGCAGGGGCTGGTTCGTTTGTACCTGGTTCGTTTGTAAGGGCGGGTTGGCAGCTTTCCCGAAGGGGACGCATCATCACGATGGCTGATCGATATCAGGACAGACCTTTTTCAGCGGGCGATGACTACGATCGCAGCGCAGACCCGCACGCGCAGCCGCCGAGGGCCGAGAGCGATCCGCTGGCCGAGTTGGCGCGGCTGATCGGCCAGACCGACCCGTTTGCGATGGGCAGGGCCAATCAGCCGGTGCAGCCGCGTGGCGTCGAGCGCGCGCAATATCAGCCGCCGGCGCCTGTCGACCATGAGCCTCCCGCGGGCCCGCCGCCGTGGATGCGGCGAGCCACCCCGCAGCCGGCGCCAGCCCCAACTTCAGCCCCGGCCCCGCAGGAAGATTACGCCGAGGATTACCCGAGCGCCGTGCATCCGCTGCATCGCTACGCAGCCCAGCATGCCGCGCCGGAACCGGACTACCAGCAGCCGCCAGCCTACGCCGAAGCCGACTACCAACCCGATCCGTCGCGCTATGACGATGCGCTGTACGGTCAGCTCGATCCCGGCGCGCAGCAGGCCCAGCACGATCCGGCCTATGCCGACGATGCCTATGGCTATCAGGACGGCTACGACGATGGCATCGAAGACGATCCGGTCCGGAAGCGCGGCGGCGGCATGGTCACCGTTGCGGTGGTGCTTGCGCTGGCCGTAGTGGGAACGGGGGCTGCCTTTGCCTATCGTACCTATGTCGGATCGCCCCGCAGTGGCGAGCCGCCGATCATCAAGGCCGACAACAGCCCGACCAAGATCGTTCCGGCCCCATCGGACGGCACCGCCAAGGTGCCGGACCGCATGGCGACCGGCGATGGCGCCGAGAAGATCGTTCCGCGCGAGGAGGCCCCGGTCGACGTCAACCGATCCGGCCCGCGCGTGGTGTTTCCGCCGCTGAATCCGAATAGCAGTCCGCCGCCGGTCGCGAGCGTCACGCCCAGCGGCCCGCCGCCTGCGGGCACCGGCAATGGCACGCTGTCGAGCAGTGAGCCGCGCAAGATCAAGACGCTGGCCGTCCGCGGCGACCAGGCCGATGCAGCCGCGGTGCCGGTCAATGCACCGCCGCCGGCCAAACCGGTTGCCGCGCCCAAGGCAGCTGCGCCGGCCACGCGAAACCCGCCATCATCGGCCAATGCCAGCGCCAATGCGCCGCTGTCGTTGACGCCGCAGGGCGGTCCGCCGGCTCCGGCCCCCGGAACCCGGGTTGCGGCCACCAATCCCGTGCAGACCGCGCCCAGCGGTGGCGGGGGATACATGGTCCAGGTCGCCTCGCAGAAGAACGAGGCGGATGCGCAGGCCTCCTATCGGGCGCTGCAGAGCAAGTATTCGTCCGTGCTCGGGTCGCGCTCGCCGGTGATCAGGCGCGCCGACCTCGGCGACAAGGGCGTCTATTACCGCGCCATGATCGGTCCGTTCGGGTCCGCGGATGAAGCGTCGCATTTCTGCAGCAATCTGAAGACTGCCGGCGGGCAGTGCGTCGTCCAAAGGAATTAACGGCCGTTTCCTTGACCCCTGGGCGGCGCGCGGGCTAATCGGCCCCATGGGCAGCCGCGCATTCATCACAGGCGTATCCGGATTGGAACTCAGCGCCGCCGAGCGCGAATTCATCCGTCAGGAGCGGCCCTGGGGCTTCATTCTGTTCAAGCGGAATATTGAGACGCCCGCACAAGTCACTCAGCTTGTTCAGGAGTTGCGAAATGCCATCGGCGGTGCGGATGCGCCGGTCCTGATCGATCAGGAAGGCGGCCGGGTCCAGCGCCTGGGGCCGCCGCATTGGCCGGTCTATCCGCCCGGGGCCGTCTTCGGGGCGCTGTACGACCTCGATCGCGCGGCCGGCCTGTCCGCGGCCCGCCTGAGCGCCCGGCTGATCGCAGCAGACCTGACGGAACTCGGGATTACCGTCGATTGCCTGCCGCTGGCGGACGTCCCGGTTGAAGGCGCCGATGCGGTCATCGGCAACCGGGCCTATGGCACCGAGCCGGCCAAGGTCGCCGCGATCGCTCGCGCCGTGACCGAGGGGTTGGTGCAGGGCGGCGTCTTGCCGGTTCTCAAGCACATTCCCGGCCATGGACGGGCCACCGCGGACACCCATTTCAGGCTCCCGGAGGTCGATACGCCGAGGGGGGAGCTGGAACGGACCGATTTCGCCGCATTCCAACCGCTGGCGGACCTGCCGATGGCCATGACCGCACATGTTGTGTTTAGCGCGCTGGACCCCGCCCATCCGGCGACGACTTCTGCGACAATCATCGAACAAGTGATTCGCGGCGTGATCGGGTTCCAGGGTTTGTTGATGAGTGATGACGTGTCCATGAACGCTTTGGCCGGATCGATTGCCGAGCGGACCCGGGACATCGTCGCCGCAGGCTGCGACATGGTTCTGCATTGTAACGGCAAGCTCGACGAAATGCGCGAGGTCGCCCGTGAGACGCCTGAATTGTCGGGTAAGGCGCTGGAGCGCGCCGGCCGGGCGCTGGCGTCGCGCGGGGCGCCGCGGCCGCTGGACCGGCTGGCGGCACGGGCTGAACTGGACGCATTGATCAATCGGGCAGGGATGGCGGGCGCATGAGCGCGGAAATTCTATCGTTTGAAACCGGCCGGCCAGCCGAACTCGCCGACGATGAACCGTCGCTCGTCGTCGATGTCGAGGGCTATGAGGGGCCGCTCGATCTGCTGCTGGCGCTGGCGCGGCAGCAGAAGGTCGACCTGCACAAGATCTCCATTCTGGCGCTGGCCGACCAGTATCTGGTGTTCATCGAGGCGGCCCGGAAGATCCGCCTCGAGCTTGCCGCCGACTACCTGGTGATGGCGGCCTGGCTGGCGTTTCTGAAATCGCGGCTGCTGCTGCCCGAACCCGCCACAGCGGACGGGCCGAGCGCCGAGGAAATGGCGACCGCGCTCGCCAACAGGCTGCGTCGGCTCGAGGCCATTCGCGAAGCCTCGAACCGGCTGATGAACCGCCCGCAATTGATGCGGGACATCTTTCCGCGGGGAAATCCGGAATCGATCGCGGAAATCAGGCATCCCAAGTTTACCGCGACGCTGTTCGACCTGCTCACCGCCTATGCCGCGCAGCGCCAGCAGCGGGTGTTGGCGACGGTGCATCTGGCCAAGCGGACGGTGTGGTCGCTGGCGGAGGCGCGCGCGTCGCTGGAGCGCCTGGTCGGGATGGCCGAGGATTGGAGCTGCCTCGGCGAATATTTGCTCAATTACGTCGTCGATCCCTCGCAAAAGGCCACGGTCTTTGCGTCCAGCTTTGCTGCGGCGCTGGAACTGGTCCGGGAAGGCGAGATGGAACTGCACCAGAAGGAGGCGTTCGCGCCTTTGTTTTTTCGAAAGCGTCCGCCGCAACCAGTATCCGACGCGATGACCGCGCCGGATCTGCCGGCTGAGTAAGTGGAAGAAGGAGACCGAGCCATGGCAAGCCTGGCGGAAAAACGCGTAGCGGATGCCGAGGAGCCTTCTATGGACCCGCAAGCGCGCCCCGAGGAACTGCGGTTGCTCGAAGCTCTGCTGTTCGCTTCTTCCGAGCCGCTCGATCAGGCCGCGCTTGCCAAGCGGATGCCCGACGGCGTCGACATCAAGGCGGCGCTGGCGCAGCTGCAGGCGGACTACGCCCCGCGCGGCGTCAATCTGGTTCGCGTCGCCAACAAATGGACCTTCCGCACCGCCGGCGATCTGTCCTGGCTGATGACGAGGGAGAGCACCGAGACGCGGCGGCTGTCGCGTGCGGCGATCGAAATGCTGGCGATCATCGCCTACCACCAGCCGGTGACGCGCGCGGAGATCGAGGAAATCCGCGGCGTCATCACCTCCAAGGGGACGCTGGATGTGCTGCTGGAGACCGGCTGGATCAGGCCGCGTGGCCGTCGCAAGACGCCGGGACGTCCGCTGACCTTCGGCACCACCGAGGCCTTCCTGTCGCAGTTCAGCCTGGAGGCGCTTGGCGACCTGCCGGGCCTCGAGGAGTTGAAGGGCACGGGCCTGCTGGATTCGCGGCTGCCTTCCGGCTTCAGCGTTCCGACGCCGTCGGACGACCCCACCTTGCGCGATGACGAAGATCCGCTCGAGGTCGGCGATCTGGAACTCGCGCTGGCGCCGGCGGTCGAGCCGGAACGGGACGGCGAAGGCTAGCGCCGGCCGAAAGCTGCGACAGGTCGGCGTCGACGTGCCGCGCCGGTTAACGGTAGTGCGTTAACGCCGATTTGACGCGGCTTAAGTCCTTGTTTTTGACACCTCCTGAGCCTACTTTCCGGACAGATTGGGCCGGGTCGCCGGCCGCGTGTTTGGAGGGATGCAGGATGGGTTCGCTTAGCATTTGGCACTGGATCGTGGTGATCGCAGTGGTCCTGCTGCTGTTCGGTCGCGGCAAGATTTCGGACCTGATGGGCGACGTCGCGCAGGGCATCAAGGCCTTCAAGAAGGGCATGCAGGACGATGACAAGACGGCTGAAAAGCCGGCCGAGCCCGTGAAGACGATCGATCACAATGCCGCGCCGTCCGCGGCACGCTCGGATGTCGGCAGCAAGGCTGTCTGAGCTAGAAGCCGGTTGAAGAAGGACGCGGGCAGCCCCAATCTTGGCTACAGGGATTGGGGCGGGAATGCCTCGCGTGAGCGGAAGTTTTCATGTTCGACATCGGGTGGAGTGAACTGGTCGTTATCGGCATTGTCGCGCTGATCGCGATCGGCCCGAAGGAACTGCCGGGCGTGCTTCGCATGGTCGGACAATGGATGGGCAAGGCGCGCAAGATGGCCTCTGAATTCCAGGGCCAGTTCCAGGAAGCCATGCGCGAGGCCGAAATGGCCGACCTCAAGAAGTCCTTCGACGAGGTCAAGGATGCCGCCACCGGCTTCACCACCGACAACGTCATGACCTCGCTGCAGAAGGACGTCGGCGACGCCCTCAAGATCGACGACATCGACAAGCCGGCGGCGATCGAACCGCCGGTGACCGCGACGTCGGATGCCGACGTACCGGTGCCGCCGACGCCGCAGAGCTTCGTCGAGGCGGAAGCCCACACCGCGGCAGCCGAGCCGCTCGTGATTACCCGCGAGGCGTCTCCGGAGCCGGAGCGCCTGGGTATCATGCCTGAAGATGCCGACGTCCTGAAGGACGCCAAAGCGTCATGAGCGCCGAAGACATCGAGGCCAGCAAAGCGCCGCTGATGGATCACCTGATCGAGCTGCGCTCGCGGCTGATCAAGGCGCTGCTCGGATTCGGCATCGCCTTCATCTTCTGCTTCTTCTTCGCCAAGCAGATCTACAACGTGCTGGTATGGCCGTTCGTCTGGGTGGCGGGACCGGAGAATTCGAAATTCATCTACACGGCGCTGCTGGAATACTTCCTGACCCAGCTGAAGCTGGCGCTGTTCGGCGCAGGGTTCATCTCGTTCCCGATCGTGGCGACGCAGATCTACAAGTTCGTGGCGCCCGGCCTCTACAAGCACGAGCGCGGCGCGTTCCTGCCGTATCTGATCGCGACGCCGTTCTTCTTCGCGCTGGGATCGATGCTGGTGTACTTCGTGGTGCTGCCGATGCTGGTGCGGTTCTCGCTCGGCATGCAGCAGGTCGGCGGCTCCGAAACCGCCCAGATCCAGTTGCTGCCGAAGGTCGGCGAATATCTGTCGCTGATGATGTCGCTGGTCTTTGCGTTCGGTGTGGCGTTCCAGCTGCCGGTGATCCTGACGCTGCTCGGCCGGATCGGCATCATCACCTCGAAACAGCTGCGCGAGAAGCGCCGCTATTTCATCGTCGTCGCCTTCATCATCGCCGCCATCCTGACGCCGCCCGACGTCATCAGCCAGGCCTCGCTCGCGCTGCCGCTGCTGCTGCTCTACGAAGGCTCGATCATCGCGGTCGCCATGGTGGAAAAGAAGGCCGCTGCCGCCAAGACCGCCGCCGGCACCCCGCCGTCGGCGAGCCCGCCGCCGCCCGAGGCCAATCCGGCGGAGTAGGGGCAGGCAGCCCGGTTTCCTCTATCGTCGCTCCACGTTGCCCATGATTCGTCATGCCCGGGCTTGACCCGGGCATCCACGACTTGTTCTAAGGCAGCAAAGACGTGGATGGCCGGGATTTTGGGTAAAGACGCGCTTCGCGCTTTTGCCCGGCCATGACGGGAAAACTGCCATGCACGACATCAAATCGATCCGCGACAACGCCACCGCTTTCGACGCCGCGCTGAAACGGCGGGGCCTGCGGCCGCTGTCGCCGTCGTTGCTGGCGATCGACGAAAAGCGCCGCGCGGCGATCCTTAAATCGGAGCAGGCGCAGGCGCGGCGCAATTCCGCATCGAAGGAAATCGGTGAAGCCAAGAAGGCCAGGGATGAGGCTCGCGCCGCGGCGCTGATGGCTGAGGTCGCCGAACTGAAGACCACCATGCCGGAACTCGAATTGGCAGCGAAGGAAGCGGATGACGAACTCGCCAGGGAGCTCGCCGCGATTCCCAACCTGCCGGCGGACGATGTGCCCGAAGGCGCCGACGAGCATGGCAACGTGCAGCGCCACGTCTTCGGCGCGGTGCGGAACTATGCATTCGCACCGAAGCCGCACGACGATCTCGGCGGCGCGCTCGGCTACATGGATTTCGAAGCGGCGGCGAAGCTTTCCGGCGCGCGCTTCGTGGTGCTGAAAAAGGGCCTCGCCCGGCTCGAGCGCGCGATCGGGCAGTTCATGCTCGATCTCCACACCGGCGAGCACGGCTACACCGAAATCAATCCGCCGCTGCTGGTGCGGGACCACGTGATGTTCGGCACGGGGCAGTTGCCGAAGTTTGAAGACGATCAGTTCTGGGCCGTCAAAGGCGAGTTGCTGACAGCGGGCGATGCAGACGCCGTGGGCAAATTGAGGAGCGAACGTCTCGGCCTGATCCCCACCGCCGAAGTGCCGCTTACCAATCTTGTGCGCGAATCCATTCTCGACGACAAGGAATTGCCGATGCGCCTCACCGCGCTGACGCCGTGTTTCCGCGCCGAGGCGGGGGCCGCCGGCCGTGACACCCGCGGCATGATCCGCCAGCACCAGTTCACCAAGGTAGAGCTGGTCTCAATCGCGACGCCCGAGAACGGCAAGGACGAGCACGAGCGCATGCTGGCCTGCGCAGAGGAAGTGCTGCGGCGGCTCGACCTGCATTACCGCGTGATGACGCTCTGTGCCGGCGACATGGGCTTTTCGGCGCAGAAGACCTACGACATCGAGGTCTGGATGCCCGGGCAGGGTGAGGGCGGCGCTTACCGCGAAATCTCGAGCTGCTCGCTGTGCGGCGATTTCCAGGCCCGCCGCATGGACGCCCGCTATCGCGGGGCGGACGGCAAGCCGCGCTTCGTGCATACGCTGAACGGCTCCGGTACCGCGGTCGGCCGCGCGCTGATCGCGGTCATGGAAACCTACCAGCAGGAAGACGGTTCGATCGCCGTGCCCGAGGTGCTGCAGCCCTATATGGGCGGGCTGAAGGTCATCGCGCGCGATCGGTAGTCCCAGTTTATTGACCACAATCCGCGCGCCCGCTGTTGCCTGCGCGGCAGCGCCGGATATCTTCGTTTCAGCCGGCGGCGAGCCTCCGAAGGAAACGAATACCGACAATGGCGTTGCATCGCGACATCTTCTGGGTTGGCCGGCAGTGGGCCGTCACCGGCTATGGGGTGCAGGCGGTCGATCCGAAGTTGAAGGGCCAGTTCGATATCGAGGTCTCCCGGCTATGGGACGACGGCCTTGCGGACAGCCTGCATCGCGATGGATGGCTCAATCGCGGGGATTTCGACAAGGCGCTTTCGGTGGCGCGGGCGCGATATCCGGAGCCGCCGCGAAAGGCCGCGCCGCCGGTGCCGCCTGCGCCACTTGGACCGCCCGCGGCATCCGGACCATCACCCGCGCCGCCTGAGCCGAGTGCCTCGCGCGTGATTGAAAGCGCCCCGGCTGAACCGCCGAAACCTGTGGCTCGGGAATTCGCCATGCGGGTCCAGGGCTGGCCGGCGAAATTCGTGCGCCCGTGGCGCGCGCGTGTCCGGCGGTAGCGGCGTTTGGCCCGCAACATTGGCGGCCTGAAAATTAACCGGCAATTTGAATTGAAGTGTTGCACGGCCGGCATCAATCCGTTCACCCTGCTCATTCATGTTTTGCAACCTGCGCGGCTTTGGCCTCGGCATGCACAGCTGGAAGCGGTATTCTTGGTTGTAATGCGGCTAGACCAGCGCGGGGGGGGGGCGCGCATGCCCGAATACCAGCCGGTATCGTCACCGCTCATTTGGGCCGTTGAACGGCCACGCTGCCCGAATTGCGGGCGTGACCGCATGTTGCCGTCGAAGTTCGAGGCGAGCCACCACCGCTTTGAGTGCCAGAATTGCGGTCGCGTCGAAATGATGGTGGTCGAGAGCGACCCCATGACCTCAGGCGCGCTCGGCTGGCTTGCCGGTGAACTGAAGCCACCAACTTGAGGTGCTGCGCGACCCCTGCGCGGCCCGCTAGATCACGCCTTCGACGCCTCATGGATATGCGGCAGAAGGGCGATTTCGCCTGCATTTTTCCGGGTTTGCCTCAGTGGCGATAGCCGGATAAAGACTGCGCAAGCGTTATGGAATCGACGCAGGAGGCGACCAGGCGGATGCGAATTCTCTGCACCAATGACGATGGCATCCATGCCCCCGGCCTGAAAATCGTCGAGGAGATCGCGCGCGCGCTGTCGGACGACGTCTGGGTGGTGGCGCCGGAACTGGACCAGTCCGGGGTCTCGCATTCGCTGTCACTGAATGATCCGTTGCGGCTGCGCGAGGTCGGCCCGCGGCATTTCGCGGTGCGGGGAACGCCGACCGATTGCGTGATCATGGGCGCGCGCCACATCCTCGGTACCACCATGCCGGATCTGGTGCTGTCGGGCGTCAACAAGGGCCGCAATGTCGCCGAAGACGTCGTTTATTCCGGCACCATTGCCGGCGCGCTGGAAGGCACCATTCTCGGACTGCCGTCGTTCGCGCTGTCGCAGGAATTCAGCCTGGAGACCCGCAATGCGCCGCTCTGGGAGACGGCGCTGAAATTCGGCCCGCAAATCCTGCGCAAGGTGATCGCCGCCGGCGTTCCCAGGAACACCGTGATCAACGTCAACTTTCCCGCCTGCGCGCCCGAGCAGGTCGCGGGCGTGCGCGTGACGCGGCAGGGCAAGCGCAACCTAGGCTTCCTCAAAGTCGACAAGCGCCACGACGGCCGCGGCAATCCCTACTTCTGGATCGGCTTCGAACGTGCGGCGATGATGGACACGCCGGCCGAAGGCACCGACCTCGCGGCGCTGGCGGCGCGCTATGTCTCGGTGACGCCGCTGCGGCTCGACCGCACCGACGAAGCCTTTTCGGATGCACTGACGGCGACGCTGAAATGACGCGTCATCCTCCGCGAAAGCGGGGGATTCAGTACGCAGCGGCTTCACGGTTCCATGACGGCGTCTTTATGCGGGGAGAGCCACGCTAAACCGTCGCGCTCTTCAGCGCGGTGTCGATCATCTTCGCGAGCGTCTCGAGCTGGAACGGTTTCTGCAGCGCGGGACGGTCGCGAAATTCCTGCGGAAGCCCCGAAGAGCCATAGCCGGTCGCGAAGATGAATGGGCGGTTGCGCGCCTGGATCAATTCGGCAACCGGCGAAATCACCTTGCCGTTGACGTTGACGTCGAGAATGGCGAGGTCGAATTCGGTGCACTGGGCCAGCCTGATCGCCTCGTTGATCTCGCCGGCCTCGGCCACGACGCTGTAACCCAATTCCTCCAGCATGTCGGCGACCATCATCCGGATCATGACCTCGTCCTCGACGAGAAACACTGAACCGCCTCGCGGCCTCGTCGCAATCATGACGATGTCCTTGCCCATCCCTTTGGTAAAGATCGCAAATAGCGCTATCAGGCGCAATGTCAAAGTAGACCGGTACGCTACCTGCGCCGTTGCGGGCGAGCGGCCGGAACGCCAGGCTGGACGCCGGGTTCCGTTGGAGGGAACCTGGATTCGAAAAGGTATTCTGCGTTCTTTGATTCAAACTGTCCGGCCGGGGCGCGCTAGGGTGCGTCGGTGGAGATTGCGAGGCCGAAATGCATGCCGCTCAAAATCCGCCCGAAAAGATGATGTTTCAGCTCAACCTGCGGCGCCGCGGGATCAGCGATCAGGCGGTGCTGCGTGCCATGGAGGAGATTCCGCGCGACGCGTTCGTGGCGCCGGCCGATCGCGCCGATGCCTATCGCGACAGCGCGCTCGGCATCGCCTGCGGACAGACCATCAGCCAGCCTTTCGTGGTGGCCTATATGACCGAGCAGTTGCAGCTGCAGAAGCACCATCGCGTGCTGGAGATCGGCACCGGCTCCGGTTATCAGGCCGCCATCCTGTCGCGGCTCTGCGGCCATGTGCTGTCGATCGAGCGTTACCGGACGCTTGCCGACAGCGCCCGGACGCGGCTTGAGAAGGTGGGATGCGACAATGTCGAGGTGATGCTGGGGGACGGCTTCGAGATCCCGGCCGGCGGCGGCGATTTCGACCGCATCATCGTCACTGCCGCGATGGAGCAGATTCCGGAAAGCCTGACGCAACGGCTCGAGCCTGGCGGTATCCTGATCGCGCCGATCGGTCCGCACCATGGCGTCCAGACTCTGGTCCGCCTGGTCAGGACCGACGCCGGTTTCGAGCGCAAGGAGCTGGTGGAGGTGCGTTTCGTGCCGGCGCTGCCGGGTATCGCCCGGGAACTGTAGAAATCCGGATCGGCTGTTCCGCCAACGTCTTATTCCCAGGGTTAAGCGGTTGTTTACTGGGGAGGTGTTTACTCAAAACAGTAATTTGTTGCGTACGAGTGAGTAACCATGTCCCGTGTCGTCGAGTTGCTTTGCTCGCGTCGCGTACCGCACGTCGCGGCGCTGGCGCTGATGTCATTTGGTTTCGCCGGCTGCAGCGCCGACATGTCGACGCGGCTTTCGCAGAGTTCATATTCCAATCCCTTTGCCTCGCAAGAAGCTACCGGCTCCGTGCGGACCCCCGCGGTCGAGCGCCGCGAACTGCCGCAATACGCCCGCCCGCATTCGCAATACCAGTCGCAGCCCTTGCCACCGCCGATCGCGGCGCCGCAGTCCTATCCGGCCGCGAACGCCGGCGTGTCCGGAGGAGGGCGCGGATTGGCTTCTTACGCTCCGCCTGCCCATCCGCCGATCGAGACCACCGGTACCGTGCCGCGCTCGGTCGCGGCGACCCGTACTCCGGGGCAGGGATCGTCTCATGGCGGGACCACGATCATCGTCGGCACCAGCGATACGCTCGAAACATTGTCGCGCCGCTACAACGTTTCGTCCGCCGCGATCCTGCAGGCCAATGGTTACAAGGGGCCGCGCGCGCTGTCGCCGGGCCAGCAACTGATCATTCCGCGTCCGACCACGGCCGCTGCCGTGCCCGCCTTGGCGGCGCCCGCCAGCAAGCCCGTGGCCGCTGCGCCGACGGTTCATGTCGTCAATCGCGGCGACACCCTGCTCAGCATCGCGCGCCGCAACCATGTGCCGGTGGCGGAACTGGCAAGGGCCAACAGCCTGGATGCCTCCGCCAAACTCAAACTCGGCCAGAAGCTCACGGTGCCCGGCGCAAAGACCGCGGCTGCCGCACCCGCTGCGCAGCCGTCGGCTCAGTCCGCTGCAGTGTTGACGCCGCCCGCTACCCGAACGGCTGCCCTGGCCGGTTCGCCTCCGCAGAGCGCGCGGCTCGCACAGGCCACCGCGAAGGTCGAGGAGGCTCCGGCAACGGCCGAGGCCCCGGTCAAGGCCAGTGAAGCCACCGGCGCGCTGCCGACCTTCCGCTGGCCGGTGCGTGGCAAGGTGATCACGAGCTATGGCGCCAAGACCAACGGCAAGTCGAATGACGGCATCAATCTGGCCGTCCCGGAAGGCACGCCGGTGAAGGCGGCGGAGGACGGCGTCGTTGCCTATTCAGGGAACGAACTCAAGGGTTACGGCAATCTGGTTCTGGTTCGGCACTCCAACGGTTACGTCACCGCATATGCCCATGCGAGTGAACTGCTGGTGAAGCGCGGCGACACCATCAAGCGCGGCCAGATCATTGCCAAGTCGGGTCAATCGGGCGAGGTGGGGTCGCCGCAGCTCCACTTCGAGATCCGCAAGGGATCTTCTCCGGTTGACCCGCTGCAATTCCTCAACGGGGCGTGAAGCCGCGTTGCGAGGCACGGTTAGTCCATACCTCTGACTCCGATCGCCCGGCCTGGTGTTTGGCCGGGCGATCCCGTCTTCCGGCTCAGTTGCGATTGAATCGCGCGAGGCGGGTTACCGTCGTCTCTCCCGGCCGTGCACCTGACCAAAGGTGTACATTGTCGCCCCGGTCGGCTATTTCCCCAGGACGTTTTTTGTCGGAGTAGATTTCAGGACGCTCGGTTTGCGTTGCACGCAGCAAATCGCGTCTGGCGCCCCGCGTGAGACCATGCTGCGCGACGTAAAATGATCTGGCGGACCACCAAGGCAACAGTCGCCACCTGGTTCGGTTTCGTCCTGATGTGCCTCGGCATGTTCATGGCGATCCTCGACATTCAGGTCGTTGCGACGTCACTGCCGACGATCCAGGATGCGCTGGCGATATCGCCTGACGCGATGAGCTGGATTCAGACCGCCTATCTGATCGCTGAAATCACTGCGATTCCGCTGACGGGCTGGCTGACGCGGGTGCTCACTTTGCGCTGGCTGTTCGTTCTGGCCATCATCGTGTTCACCCTGACATCGGTCGGCTGCGCCTTTAGCAGCACCTTCGCGTCCCTCGTCAGCTTTCGCATCTTGCAGGGGTTTTCCGGAGGGACGCTGATCCCTGCGGTGTTCTCCGGCATCTTCCTGTTGTTTCCGGCGCGCGCTCACCCGTTCGCGGGCACCATCGCCGGCATCATGGCCGTGCTTGCGCCGACGGTCGGACCTGTGGTCGGCGGCTGGATCACGCACCATTATTCCTGGCCGTGGCTGTTTCTCGTCAACGTCATCCCCGGCGTCATCGCCGCGATCGCCACGCCATTCCTGCTGCCGCGCGGCAGGCCGCGGCTCAACAGTCTGAAGAATTTCGACGGGTTCTCGCTGGCGCTGATGGCGATGGCATTGGCGAGCCTGGAGATCGGCTTGAAACAAGCCCCGCAGCAAGGCTGGTTCTCCGCAGTCTGTTTTGGGCTGTTCGCGCTCTGCGCGGTCATGACGGCTCTGTTTTCGATCCGAACGCTGAAGGCCGTGCAGCCGGTGGTGGAACTCGCAACGCTGAGGGTGCGGCCCTTTTCCGTCGGCTGCGCGCTCAGTTTTTGCCTCGGCGTCGGATTGTTCGGGGCGGTCTACCTGATGCCGGTGTTTCTCGCCTATGTCCGGCAGCACGACGCGCTGCAGATCGGCTCGATCATGCTGGTGACTGGCGCCGCCCAACTGGTGGCCGCGCCGATCGCGGGCGCGCTGGAGAGCCGGCTGGATCCACGCTGGCTGTCGGCGTTCGGATTCGGTCTGTTCGCCATCGGACTGGGCTTGAGCGCGTTCGAAAGCCGCACCGCCGATTTCGACGAGATGTTCTGGCCCCAGGTCCTGCGCGGCTTCGCCGCGATGTTCTGCCTGCTGCCGCCGACGCGGATGGCGCTGGAGACCTTGCCGCACAAGCAGGTGCCGGACGCCAGCGGCCTGTTCAATATGATGCGAAACCTCGGCGGCGCGGTCGGCATCGCGCTGATCGATACCATCCTCTACGGACGCATGTCGGGACATGCCGAAGCCATCCGTCAGCGCCTGATCGCGGGCGATGCGACCGCCGCGCGGGCGATCGGGCTCGACCGGATTCCTCCCGATCTATCGGCGGCTCGTTCCATGATCGAGCAGGCCGCGCTTGCCACCAGCGTCAATGAAGCCTGGGCGCTGCTGGCCTCGGTGGCGCTGCTCGGACTGCTGCTGATTCCGCTGGCGAAGCCGCCGCGCACGGATGCCGCCGCCGGCTGAAGCGTTCAGTTCGGCTTGAGCCTGACCCCGAGGCGCCCCGCCAATTCCTGCGTGAACTGCCAGGCGACACGGCCGGAGCGCGATCCGCGCGTAGTCGACCATTCCAGCGCTTCGCGCTCGAGTTCTTCCTCGGCGAGCTTGATGCCGAAATGGCCGCAATAGCCCTTCACCATGGCGAGGTACTCATCCTGGCTGCAGCGGTGAAAGCCGAGCCAGAGACCGAACCGGTCCGACAGCGAGACCTTCTCCTCGACCGCTTCGCCGGGATTGATCGCGGTCGAGCGTTCGTTCTCGATCATCTCGCGCGCCAGGAGATGCCGGCGGTTGGAGGTCGCGTACAGGATCACGTTGTCGGGACGTCCCTCGATGCCGCCCTCCAGCACCGCCTTCAGCGACTTGTAGGAGGCATCGTTGCCGTCGAACGACAGGTCGTCGCAGAACACGATGAAGCGGAATTCGGAGCTGCGCAGCATGTCCATCAGCGCCGGGAGGCTTTCGATGTCCTCGCGGTGGATCTCGATCAGCTTGAGGCGGTCCGCCGGCTTGCGGCTGACGTTGAGGCTGGCATGCGCCGCCTTCACCAGCGACGATTTGCCCATGCCGCGGGCGCCCCACAACAGGGCGTTGTTGGCGGGCAGGCCGTCGGCGAAGCGCTCGGTGTTCTCGATCAGGATATCGCGCATCCGGTCGATGCCCTTGAGCAGGCCGAGATCGACCCGGCTGACGCGGGGCACCGGCGCCAGCCGGCCGTTCGGGTGCCAGACGAAGGCGTCGGCGCCGGCAAACGAGTTGGCGGCGTCCGCGGCCGGCGATGCCGCGGACAGGTGGGAAGCAATGGCCTCCAGCGCGCGCGCGATCCGCGCCGCACTATCGTTCTTGGGCGCGGCGGCCGGACGTTTTGTCGCGGCTGTTGCGGGCTTGCGCGCGGCCACCCTGGAGGCGGCCCGGGGCCCGGTTTTTTTGGCTTTTTTCGACATTTGTGAAGTTCCTGATCCTGCAGCCATATCGGCCCTTTGAACGTCCCGCAAGCGGTGTAAATGAGGGGGCTGGCAGCGTTGCAATTGGGGCGCTGGTCGCTATAGTCCGCGCGAATTTGCCCGAACCGGCCTGACGCCGTTGGGTTGCCGGTTTACCCCCGTTTCACGAGGATTGTCCGAATGCTGATTACTCCTGCGTTTGCCCAGGCCGCGGCCGGCGGCGATACCAACAGCATGTTGATGTCGTTGCTGCCGTTCGCGCTGATCTTCGTGATCATGTATTTCCTGATTCTGCGGCCGCAGCAGAAGAAGGTGAAGGACCATGCCGAACTGGTGAAGAACATCCGCCGCGGCGACACCGTCGTCACTTCGGGCGGCCTCGTCGGCAAGGTGACGAAAGTGGTCGACGACGACCAGATCGAATTCGAAATCTCCGACGGCGTGCGCGTGCGGCAAATGCGGCAGATGATTTCGGGCGTCCGCGCCAAGGGCGAGCCGGCGAAGGAAAAGAGTGAGCCCGCCAAGGACGAGACGTCCGCGAGCTAGCTTCCTGCGCGCCGCTCTTCCCCAGATCTGACGGGTCAACTCGATGTTGTATTTCACGCGGTGGAAAGCGCTGGCGATCATCCTCACGGCGCTGGTGGTGTGCCTTTGCGCCGTTCCGAACTTCTTCCCGGAAGCCAAGGTCAAGACCTGGCCGAAATGGGCGCAGCGCCATCTCGTGCTCGGCCTCGACCTGCAGGGCGGTTCGCACATCCTGCTCGAGGTCGATTCGAACTCGGTCAAGAAGGACAAGCTCGACCAGGTCCGCGACGACGTTCGCCGGACGCTGCGCGATGCGAAGATCCCCTATACCGGGCTTGCCGTGCGCAACGACAATGTCGAAGTGCGCATCACCAAGGACACCGACCTGTCGACCGCGCTGTCGAAACTGCGCGAGCTGTCGCAGCCGCTCGGCGGCTTGCTCGGCTCCAGCGGCCAGCGCAGCCTTGAGATCAGCGATGCCGGCGGCGGGCTGATCCGGCTCAACGTGCCGCAGGCCGCGATCACCGAACGCGTCCGCCAGTCGGTCGAACAGTCGATCCAGATCGTCGAACGTCGTGTCAACGAACTCGGTACCGTCGAGCCGCTGATCCAGCGCCAGGGGGTGGACCGCATTCTGGTGCAGGTGCCGGGCCTGCAGGATCCGACCCGACTGAAGGAATTGCTCGGCAAGACCGCCAAGATGGAATTCCGGATGGTCGACCTCACGGTGCCGCCCGACCAGGCGGCGAGCGGCCGTGTACCGCCCGATTCGGAATTGCTGCCGAGCGCCGAAGCGTCAGGCGCGCCCCAAGTGATCAAGAAGCAGGTTCTGGTCTCGGGCGGCGATCTCACCGACGCCCAGCCGGGATTTGACCAGCGCAACGGCCAGCCGATCGTGTCGTTCAAATTCAACACATCGGGCTCGCGCAAGTTCGCGCAGGCGACGACGGAACACGTCAAGGAGCCGTTCGCGATCGTGTTGGACGGCAAGGTGATCTCGGCGCCCGTCATCCAGGAGCCGATCACCGGCGGACAAGGACAGATTTCCGGCAATTTCACCGTTCAACAGGCCAACGATCTGGCCATTCTGTTGCGTGCGGGCGCGCTGCCGGCGCCGTTGACCATCATCGAGGAGCGCACCGTCGGTCCCGGCCTCGGCCAGGATTCGATCGAGAAGGGCGAACTTGCCGCCTATGTCGGCTCGATCCTGGTCATCGTGTTCATGCTGGTGACCTACCGGCTGTTCGGCGTATTCGCCAACATCGCGGTCGCGATCAACGTCGCCATGATCTTCGGCGTGCTGTCGCTGCTCAACGCCACGCTGACCTTGCCCGGCATCGCCGGCATCGTGCTCACTGTCGGCATCGCGGTCGACTCCAACGTGCTGATCTACGAGCGCATCCGCGAGGAATTGCGCGGCGGGCGCAACGCGATCTCGGCGATCGACGCCGGCTTCAAGCGGGCGCTGTCGACGATTCTGGATTCCAACATCACCACCTTCATCGCCGCGGCCGTGCTGTTCTATATCGGCACCGGACCGGTGCGCGGCTTTGCCGTGACGCTCGGTATCGGCATCATCACCACGGTTTTCACCGCGTTTACGCTCACCCGGCTGATCGTCGCGACCTGGGTCAGGTGGAAGCGTCCGCATAGCGTGCCGATCTAGGGCATGATCCCGAAAAGTGGACACCGGTTTTCGGAACAGATCATGCCCCTACAAAATAACGGGACCAATATGATCCAGCGCAGCTCGATCATGTTCCAGGGAATGCGGAGCCGGCTTTGACACAACTCGTTCTCATCGGACTCGGCGTCCTGATTGCCGTGCTGACGGTCGTCAGCTGCTTCGGCTGGCTGCCGTCGCTGCGGATCGTGCCTGACGATACGCACTTCGATTTCACCCGTTTTCGCCGCATCAGCTTTCCGATTTCGGCGTTGCTCTCGATCTTCGCGATCGTCCTGTTCTTCACCCACGGGCTGAATTTCGGCATCGACTTCAAGGGCGGCACGCTCCTGGAAGTACAGGCCAAGTCCGGCACCGCCGACATCGCCGCGATGCGCAGCACGCTGGGCGGTCTCGGTCTCGGCGACGTGCAGCTGCAGCAGTTCGGCGGACCCGCCGACGTCCTGATCAGGGTCGCCGAACAGCCGGGCGGCGATACCGCCCAGCAGGCGGCGGTGCAGAAGGTGCGCGGCGCGCTCGGCGACGCCGTGGAATACCGCCGCGTCGAAGTGGTGGGGCCGCGCGTCTCCAGCGAACTGCTGGCTTTCGGCATGCTCGGCCTGATGCTCGCGATCTTCGCGATCCTGATCTATCTCTGGTTCCGGTTCGAATGGCAGTTCGCGCTCGGCGCCATGATCGCCAACGTCCACGATATCGTGCTGACCATCGGCTTCATGTCGATCTCCCAGGTCGATTTCGACCTGACCAGCATCGCGGCGCTGTTGACGATTCTCGGCTATTCGCTGAACGACACCGTCGTGATCTACGACCGGATCAGGGAAATGCTGCGGCGTTACAAGAAGATGCCGATGCCGCAACTGCTCAACGAGTCCATCAATTCGACGCTGTCGCGCTCGATCATCACCCACGTAACGGTGACGCTGGCCCTGCTGGCGCTGCTTTTGTTCGGCGGTCACGCCATCCACAGCTTCACCGCGGTGATGATGTTCGGCGTGGTGCTGGTCGGCACCTACACCTCGATCTTCATCGCAGCGCCGATCCTGATCTATCTCGGCGTCGGCACCCACCGGGATGCGCCGGAAAAGCCAGCCAAGAAATAGCCATGGCGGATCGCTCGGACGCCCCGCATCTTCCGAGGTCGGCGCCGATCGAGGCCTACGGCAAAGGCGGTTTCGCCTTCGCCGGGATGTCGCATCGCGGCTCGCTGTTGTGCCTGCCGGATGCGATCTGGGCCTGGCCGGTCGAGAGCGCCGCCGGCATCGATGAAGCATCGCTGCAACGGGTGTTCGCCGCCGCGCAAGGCATCGATACGTTGATCGTCGGCACCGGCAATGAGGTCTGGCTGCCGCCGCCCGGCCTGCGCGAGGCGTTGCGCGCCGTGAAGGTGGTGCTGGATCCGATGCAGACGGGACCGGCGATCCGAACCTACAACATCATGATCGGCGAGCGGCGGCGCGTCGCAGCCGCATTGATCGCGGTGCCATGAGCAGCATGGACGGCAACAAGGAAGATGCGGCCTTTTGCGCCGATCTGGTGCGGACCCATGATTTCGGCCGCTACGCTTCCGCGCTGTTCGTCCCCGCCGGCCAGCGGCGTGCGCTGCTGGCCTTGTTTGCCTTCAATGTCGAGATTTCCCGCGTCCGCGAGCAGGTGAGCCAACCGCTGCCCGGCGAAATGCGCCTGCAATGGTGGACCGACATGCTGGCGGGCGCCGGCCATGGCGGCGTCGAGGGCAACCCGGTCGCCGCCGAACTGAAGCTGGCGATCCGCAACCATCGTCTGCCGGTCGAGCGGCTGTCGCGCCTGATCGACGAGCATCAGTTCGATCTATACAATGACCCGATGCCGACCATGGCGGCGCTGGAAGGCTACATCGACGACACCTGCTGTGCGCTGCTCTCGTTCGGTGCTGCGATCGCCGGGCGGCAGTCCGGTGACGTCGAGCACCTCGCGCGCCACGCCGGGCTGGCGCAGGGCATAGCCCAGGTGATCGCCGCATTGCCGCTGGATGCCTCGCGGCGGCAGCTGTTCGTGCCGCTGCAGCTGCTGGAGAGCCACGGCTGCGGAATGGAAGAGGTGTTTGCCGGCAAGCAAACCCCGAAACTGCGCGCGGCGCTGGATCAGCTGATCGCCGAGGCGCGGGGGCACCTGAAGACCGCGTTCGCGCTGCTGGCGAGCGCGCCGCCGGAGGTGCGGCAGGTATTTCTGCCGCTGGCGCTGGCGCGCAGCGACCTGCAGCGGATGGCACGCGCGGACAATGATCCGTTCGTGCCGCAGGTCAGCTCGAGATTCCGGACGTTGTGGACGTTGTGGCGGGCATCCAAGTCGCGGGAGTTTTCGTGAGGCCGGGCAACCGCCCGATCTGAGGTCGTCATACCCGCGAAAGAGAGTGGTACGACGCGGCCTCTCGACTGAATCTCGAATGCCTCTGGAATACCGGATCACCCGCCTTCGCGGGTGATGACGCCGGTTGGCGCCGGCGGCACGGTCGCCTCGAAATTGAACCGGTCCCGCAAGTTCTTCCGCGATTCCAGAATGCTCTTGAGGAAAGCTCGATCCGTCTCGCTGCTCATCATCGGCTCGATCAGGTCGAGCTGGTTCATCGCGACCAGTTGCAGAATCTCGGTGCGGGGTTTGCCGGCCGCGTCGCGCGGCAGGGCCTGCACCACCTGAATATGCTCCGGCGGTTTCGGACCCTTCGCCGCCGTAAGGTCGTTGCGCAATCGCGCTTCGAGCGCGGTTTGGTCGGCCTCGACGAAGGCATAGAGCCCGACTCCGCTGCGCCGGTCGGCAAACGCGACGATGGCGACGTCGTGGACGTCAGGGTTCTTCCGGATCAGTTCGATCAGGGCGGGGGCGTCGTTGACCAGCCGCCGGCCGCCGCCTTCGCGGTCGGTGAAATTGAACAGGCCGCGGGTGATGGCGCGGTAGACCTTCTTGCCGGTCATGAGCCAGACGCTGGCCACCAGCGACTTGCGCGCGAGGATCTGGCGTTCTTTCGCCGTCAGCGCCTGCGGCGCATAGCTGCGCTTGTGCTTCAAGAGATGCCGGAGGTCCTCGTATGCCGCGATCCGGAACAGCCGGCCGCGTGTCTTGAAACAGTGCGCAAGCTGAAAATCGGTGAGATAGGCGCGGCCGTCATTGCCGCGCAGCCAGTTCTGTTCCTTGGCAAGGTCGTTGTGGCAGATGCCGGCCCGGTGCAGCTTGCGTAGCGCAGTCTTGGCGGAACGGAAATAGGCGAGGTCGCCGTGCGGCTTGGCCAGATGCAGCGCCACGCCGTTGATGAAGCCGCGCACCAGCGCCTGCTTGCCGGCCCACAGCAGTTCCGGCCCGACATGGAGGTCGCGCGCCAGCGCCAGCGCGCGGCGTTCGCGTTCGAACAGATGGCGGGCCGGGATGTAGGACCACCACGGCACCTGATCGAGCCGGCGCAGAACCGCATCGACCTCGCCGGCATCGCTGCGAAAACGGCCGCGTTCGACGGTCGAGAACACGTCGCGCTTCAGGAGCACGCCTTCGGTCCATCGCGCCGACAGCGCTGCTGCGTCGTCTCTTGGCAGGCTCATGAAACGCTCACGCCGCCGCTGCAACGCGCAAATGATCGGCGATCCAGCGGTCGAGATCGGACAGCGCGCGGGCGCTCATCGCCTGTTTCCTGGCCACGGTCTTTTCGTTGCCGCGCAGTCGCGTGCCGTCGGGCTTCCTGGTGGGCGGACTGGTGAGCGGAGGAAACAGCCCGAAATTGATATTCATCGGTTGGAACGAGCGCGGCCCGGCGTCGATGGTTTCGATATGGCCGCCGGTGATGTGGCCGAGCAGCGATCCCAGCGCCGTGGTCGCGGGCGGCGCCGCCAGAGCCGTTCCGCGTGCATCGGCGGCGGCATAAAGGCCGGCGATCAATCCGATGCTGGCGGATTCCACATAGCCTTCGCAACCGGTCATCTGACCGGCAAAGCGCAGTCTCGGTTGCGCGCGCAACCGCAACTGGTTGTCCAGCAGTTTCGGCGAATTCAGAAAGGTGTTGCGATGCAGGCCGCCGAGCCGCGCGAATTCGGCGTTCTCGAGCCCGGGAATGGTGCGGAAGACGCGCTGCTGGGCGCCGTGCTTCAGCTTGGTCTGGAAGCCGACCATGTTGTAGAGCGTGCCGAGCTTGTTGTCCTGGCGCAGCTGCACGATGGCGTAGGCCTTCACGGTGGGATCGTGCGGATTGGTCAGCCCGACCGGCTTCATCGGCCCGTGGCGCAGCGTCTCGCGGCCGCGCTCGGCCATCACCTCGATCGGCAGGCAGCCGTCGAAATAGGGCGTATTGGTCTCCCAATCCCTAAAGTCGGTCTTCTCGCCGGACATCAGGGCATCGACGAAGCCGTCATACTGTTCTTTGGTCATCGGGCAGTTGATGTAATCGGCGCCGGTGCCGCCGGGACCCACCTTGTCATAGCGCGACTGAAACCACGCCTTGGACATGTCGATCGAATCCTTGTGCACGATCGGGGCGATCGCATCGAAGAACGCCAACGCGTCTTCGCCCGAAAGCGCCCGGATCGCGTCCGCCAGCGGCGCTGAGGTGAGGGGGCCGGTCGCGACGACGACATTGCTCCAGTCCCCAGGCGGCAGGCCCGCGACTTCGCCGCGGTGGATCTCGATCAGGGGATGGTCCTGCAGCGCTCTGGTGACGGCGGCGGAAAATCCGTCGCGGTCCACCGCCAGCGCCCCGCCCGCGGGCACCTGGTTGGCGTCGGCGGCGCGCATGATCAGCGAGCCCAGCCGTCGCATCTCGGCGTGCAGCAGGCCTACGGCGTTGTTGGCGGTGTCGTCGGAGCGGAAGGAATTGGAGCAGACGAGTTCGGCGAGGCCGTCGGTGCGATGGGCCTCGGTCATGCGGTCGGGGCGCATCTCATGCAGCACCACGCGAATGCCGGCGCTGGCGGCCTGCCATGCGGCTTCCGAGCCGGCGAGGCCCGCGCCAATGATGTGGACGGTTTCCGAGGACGATTTTTTGGCTGTCATGGCGAGACAGGTAGCGCTTTTCCGTCCCGAGTGGAATGCGCCAGAAACGACAACGCCCGCAGCGAGCGGGCGTTATCCGTTCGTCAGTCGGCTGAAAACAGATCAGCCGTTGTAGGTACCGGCTGCAACGCGCGGAATGTCCGAGCGATCGAGGCCGATATCGGCCAGCTCGCGATCGCTGAGCTGGGACAGTTCGCTGACATTGCGCTGATAGTCCCGGAACGCCTGGATCATGCGGATGAGCGAGAGCAACATGGGTAGTCTCCTTGTATTGACGATTCAGCCCTTGGAGGAAGCCTCATCGTTAAAATGAATATAGGGAAACATACCGCAGTGCAGAAGTTCCGATGTTGCGATGCAGCTAGGTAGAAAACGCATGGCAAGTGTAAGAATCGATTAACCTTTCGGGATAGCTCTCGAGACCGCAGCCGATGAAGCCCCGTCGTGACGCCATCACGCAAAAAATGGCCGTACAATCGCAGGATTGTCGGAATGGCGACACATCGGTTTACGGGAATTGAGATGGCCTCGAAGGCGTTTGTTTCAAGGGTGGACCGTAAAATCTGGATCATTCTGGGCTGCGCATATCCAATCACGCATGCGTGATTCGCATGCAACAATCAAGACAAAATGAATAGTAATTCATTATATGGCGATTCCGCTCGGTATGGGGAGCCGGAGGCTGGTCTGTTCAGGGCGCGCGCGACAACTGGCTTGCGAAATGAGCGATCGTCTTCGAATAGACCTCGCTCTTGTTCCATTGCTGGATCACGGCGAAGTTGGCGCTGCCTGGCTCCCAGTCCTTGCCGCGCTGCCAGCCATGGCCGGCGAGGTAATTGGCGGTCGACGCCAGCACGTCAGGCGCGCTGCGCAGCAGGTCGCGGCGGCCGTTGCCGTCGAAATCGACCGCGTATTTGATGTAGGACGACGGCATGAACTGGGTCTGCCCGAGTTCGCCCGCCCAGGCGCCGCGCATTTCCGACGGCGCGAGATCGCCGCGCTCGACGATACGCAACGCGTCCAGAAGTTCGGCCCGGAACATCTCCGTTCGCCGGCAGTCATAGGCCAGCGTCGCCAGCGAACGCAGCGTCGAAAATTTTCCGATGTTGGCGCCGTAGTCCGTCTCCAGCCCCCAGATCGCCACCAGCACCTCGCCCGGCACGCCGTAATCCTTCTCGATGCGCGAGAGCACCGAGCCGTATTGCTTCAGCATGTTGGCGCCGCGTCCGAGGCGGGGAGGCACCATGCGGCCGGAAAATTCCTCAAAGCTCTGGCTGAACACGCGCTGCGAATGATCGCGCGAGAGCACGCTCCGGTCCAGGGTCACGCCGCCTAGTCCCGCGGCAATTGCGGTTTGCGAAATTCCCTTGGTCGCGGCTTCGGTCTTGAAGTCGTTGAGCCACGCCTCGAAACTGCCGGTGCCGCAAGGCGCTGCAAATGCCGATGCCACAGGCGTCGTCAGGACAGCGCCGATCGCGATCGCTCTGAAGAGAGATTGCAGACTCATGCTGCAAAATGTCAGCGCCAACCGCGGCCAAAACAAGGCTCGCGCGGGCGCCGATCGATCGCAACTTCGCGTGATGAAAAGCTCGGCGGCCGGATGAGGCGGCGAGGGCGTTCGGGATCGGTGATGTCAAATTGACTCAATTCGTCTTTGCGTAACACCTGCGCGAACCAGCGACCGCCGGTCGACAGGCAACCGACGGTCGGATCACAATAGCGCATTGAGCGGCCTTCGCGCGCGTTACGCGTCGGTCTTGCGACGCCACGGGAACAGGTTGGCCGGGAAATCCGCAGCCGGACGCCGCTCGCGATGCGGCCGGGGAGGCAGCGGTTGCGGATTGAGTTCGGGCGCGATCACCTTGCGATAGAGATGCCAGGTGGCGTGGCCGAGCAGCGGGATGACGACGGCAAGCCCCAGGAACAGCGGCAGCGATCCTGCGACCAGCAGTACTGCGACGATCAATCCCCATGCCGCCATCGGCACCGGATTCTGCGCCACCGCGCGGAGCGAAGTGACCATGGCGTCGCCGACGCCGGCGTGACGGTCGAGCATCAGCGGGAACGAAACCACGCTGACGCACAGCGCCACCAGCGCAAACAGGAAGCCGGTGCCGCAGCCGACCACGATCAGCCACCAGCCCTGCGGCGTGGTCAGAACGCGTCCGGCAAAGTCGGGCATTCCGGCCGCCGTTTCGTACCCGAACGCCGCGACATAGATCGCCTGTGCGGTCGCTACCCAGGTCACGAACAGCGCGAGCAGCAGCGTGCCGAGCCCGAGCATGGCGCCGAAGGACGGCGAGCGGAACACGTCGATGGCGTCAAATGCGGAGGCAGGTTCGCCTCGCTCGCGGCGCCGGCTCAATTCATAGAGGCCGAGTGCCGCGAACGGGCCGAGCAGGGCGAAGCCCGCCGCCAACGGAAACAGCAGCGGCAATACCGAATAACCCAGCACCGTGCGCGCCAGCACCAGCCCGAGCACGGGATAGATCAGACAGAGCATGATGGCGTGGCTGGGTATGGCTTTGAAGTCCTCCCAGCCGAGTTGCAAGACCCGGTGCAGATCGGAAAGCCCGATCTTCCGTATGATCGGAGCTGCCGCGCTGTCTGGCGCGGGTTGAGCGAGTTGAGTGACATTCCCAGGAAAGGTGGCCATGGTCGTCGTCTCCCTTGCCGCAACGACCATTTTCGCGCCGGTTGCGGCGCGAAGGCGATTGCGGAAACGATCACGATCAGACCAGACGACAGGAAACCAAAGCTGGCCGTGTCGCGAACTGAGTATGTCATCGTAGCGTAATCAGCCGATGCCATTGCTCACGGTTCGGTGAATGCCGCATTGGCAAGCCTCGGCGAGGAGGTTAAGGTCCGGATGGGGTCATTACGCGGTGTGAAACGTCCATTGGAGAGAGAACGATGAGCATTTTCGGAAAAATCATGAGCGCGATCTTCGGCACCAAGGCCGACGCGGCCCCGGCAGCCGGCGGCGGCGCGGCAGGCACCGCATCGGGCGGATCGACGCCCGCGGCCACCGTCGATGTAGCGCCGATTCTCGACGCGGCGGTGAAGGCCAAGGGCGAAAAGCTCGAATGGCGCACCTCGATCGTCGATCTGATGAAGGCGCTCGATATCGATTCCAGCTTCACCGCGCGCAAGGAGCTTGCCAAGGAGCTCGGTTACACCGGCGACAGCAACGATTCCGCGAGCATGAACATCTGGCTGCATAAGCAGGTGATGACGAAATTCGCCGCCAACGGCGGCAAGCTGCCGCCGGAGATCAAACACTAGGCGGCCGGCGACAGACCGATCGTCAGCCGAAATCAAAGGGCCCGCCGGACGGCGGGCCTTTTTTTCCGATCCGAAGTGAAGCCTGTCCTGGTCGCGCGCGCCCGCGCCCCGCGAGGGCGGTTATTTCCGGGGCTCGGCCTCGAAAATGCGGAAGATCGCCGTCGCCGTGACCAGCAGTCTGTCACCCGCGAAAGCCTCGGCGTCGACGAAGGCAAAGCTGCGGGTCAGCTTCTTCACCGTGGTGCGGCCGCCGACCCATTCGCCCGGCGCCGCCGTGCCGATGAACCGGCTGTCCAGCGAAATGGTGGCGCAGGGCCGCTGCGTGCCCGTGACCACCGCGTGGCCGAGGATGGTGTCGAGAAAGCTCAGCACGGCGCCGCCATGCAGGACGCCATTGGGGTTGCCGTGCCGCTCGTCGGTCTGGAAGCCGAATTCGAGCTGGCCGGTGGAATCCTGACGCCAGTAATACGGGCCGTTGTGCCCGATGAAGCCGTCGGTCACCCCGAACGGCTGAAACCCCGCCGGGGGTGAATCGGTCATCGCCGGATTGTCCCTGAAACGTTGCTGCCCAGGGGAAAGTGAGTGCCACACGGCGTCATCGAGGGCAACGGGCCGCGGATTTCAGCTGCTGTCATTCGTTCACCCGGCCAGATCGGCAAACGCCGGATTCTTGTGCAGGTAATCGACCACGAAACTGCAGCCGGCGATCACCTTCAGCCCATCGGCGCGGATCAGCTGCAGCGCGCCATGCACCAGTTGCGAGGCGATGCCGCGGCCGCGCAATGCACGCGGCGTTTCGGTATGGGTGATGATGACAGCCGAGGGCGTCAGGCGGTAATTCGCGAACGCCAGCGTGCCTTCGACATCGAGTTCGAACCGGCTCTGCGCCTTGTTGTCGCGAACGGAAGCTGCAGCCATGCCCAAAACTCTCTCGAAGCGATTCCAGGAGGTCATTTAGGCGGGTGAACCCGCCGATGCAAACCTGCGACCAAGCGAAGTGGCGCATGGAGACATCGAAATATGCATATTTGGACCGGCCTGACCGCAGCTCTGCTCGGCGCAGCATTGACGCTCTCGTACCCCACCACCGGTTCTGCCCAGGCCGACCAGACATGGCAGGCTTGCATCGGCAGGACGTCAGCGCCGGATGACAGGATATCGGCCTGCTCGGCGGTGATCGACGCCAAGGCGGAGACCGGCCGCAGGCTGGCTGCGGCCTACTGCAACCGCGGCCACGGCTTCACTGAAAAGCGCGAACTCGACCGTGCGCTGGCCGATCTCGACGAGGCGGTCCGCCTCGACCCGGCCTATGTCTGCGCCTATACCAACCGCGGCCGCGTCTATGCCTTCAAGCGCGACATCCAGCGCGCGATGGCCGACTATGACGAGGCGATCCGCATCGACCCCACATTCGCGCTGGCCTACAACAACCGCGGCGACGCCTGGCTCGGCAGGGGTGACATCGAGCGCGCTTTGGCCGATTTCAATGCGGCGATCCGGCTCGACCCGGCGCTGGCCATCGCCTACGGCAATCGCGGCTATACCTATTATCGCAAGCGCGACATGGCGCGCGCGATCGAGGACTACACCATGCAGATCAAGCTCAGGCCCGATCTGCTCGCCTACATCAACCGCGGCAATGCCTGGCGCGATTCCGAACAGCTCGACCGCGCCGCCGCCGACTATGCCGAGGTGATCAGGCTGGCGCCGACCGACGCGCGCGGCTGGCGCAATCGCGGCATGATCCGGCTGTACAAGGGTGACAACAAGGGCGGCCTCGCCGACTACGACAAGGCGCTGCAATATGATCCCGCCGATGTGTTCTCCTGGAACAACCGCGGTCAGGCCAGGTTGCGGCTTGGCGACAAGGCCGGTGCGATCGCCGATTTCAGGAAAGCCCTGGAGCTTCGCCCGGATCTCGCGACGGCGCGCGCCAGCCTGCAGAAGCTTGGCGTCACGCCGTAGCTGCAAAATTGCTGGTCCGGGGCTTGCAAGAGCCGGGGCCTTCCCCACGTCTTTGAACAGACATACGCCCCCGATGCGGCCGGACCGGTCGTTTGACAGTCGGAGTGTCAGGCTCGCCAGCCGCTGACGTATGCCTCTTTTAATGGGAGGTTTACTATGTCGGACTTTCGGTTTTTTGGCATTCATCGAACATGGGAGGACTGGTGCGGCATGCTGCTTGGCGTGCTGATCGTGCTGTCGCCGTGGCTTTCCACGCAGACTGGCCAGGAAACTGGCGGCGCGGAGCGTAGCTACGTGATCCTGAATACGCTTACGATCGGCATCCTGGTGTTCGGCCTCGCCCAGCTTGAATATGTGGCGCTGCAGCGTTGGGAGCAGGTGGCGGAGGTCGCCGCCGGTCTTTGGCTGATCGCCTCCCCTTACATGTTCGGCTATTCCGGCGAGGGTGCACTGCGGTTCTGGCATTCAATCCTCGGCGGATTTGTCGTGCTGCTGGCGGCCCTGCAGCTGTGGCAGGACTGGGACCTGAACGATCAGGACATGCTCAAGCACGGGCAATAGCGCAAACGGGTCTGCCGGCCTCGCAACGGGCCGGCAGGCTGCCCGCCCCTCAGGGGATGCCGATAGCGTCTAGCGTCGCGTGCATGGACCATGGCCGGCCCTCGGCCGCGCCCCCTGATATCGCCGATCTTCCAACCGCGACCTTCACCCACGAAATCATAACGCCGGTGGAAATCGCCCGTCCGGCGGGTGATCATGCGGCTCCTGAATCCGTCTTGAGTCGACTTATGAGGGGCATTCCGCCGCCGGTTGATGCTAAGGCGTAGCCGAGCACGTCCATTTCCGGCGCGCTGGTCTGGAGGCGATCATGGCCAATGACAAGGGCCCCAACATCAAGAAGAAGCAGAAATGCAAGAATTGCGAAGGCAAGGGCTTGCTGAAGAAGGGCGACAAGGTGGTGAAATGCCAGCGCTGCGGCGGGACCGGGTTGCGCTGACTTATCCTCCGTGTCGCATGAAGCATGGCGCTCGCTCAGGGCTACTGGGCATTGAGGCGCGGCCGCTGATAGACTTCATACAGCGCGTTATCGATAGAAGGTGGTCCATGCCGGATGGTTTGACAGGAATTGCGATGGGGTATGCGGGGTGACCGAGGCTGTCAGCACAATCGCGCCGACGGGCGGCGTGGCGCGGATGTCGCGCCGGGTCATGAACCTCGCGCATCTCTTGACGCAAAATGCCCGCCGCCACGGCGACCGGCCCGGGTTGATCTGGGGCGACAAGTCCTGGAGCTGGCGCGAGATCGACGCCCGGGTTTCGGCGCTGGCGGCGGCGCTCGCCGAGCGCGGCATCGCCAAGGGCGACCGCATCCTGGTGCATTCCAAGAATGGCGACGAGATGTTCTGGTCGATGTTTGCAGCCTTCCGGCTCGGCGCGGTCTGGGTACCGACCAATTTCCGCCTGATGCCGGACGAGGTCGCCTATCTGGCCACGGCATCCGGCGCCAAAGCGTTCCTGTGCCATGGCGACTTTCCGGACCACGTGGCCGCGGTGAAGGCCGCGAGCCCGGCGCTCGAATTCACCTGGCGGATCGGCGAGGGCGCATTCGGCGAAAGCTCTGTGAGCGAAGTGATCGCGGCTCATGCGGGTGCGAAGTTCGGGAACACAGCGGTCGATTATGACGACCCCTGCTGGTTCTTCTTCACCTCCGGCACCACGGGGCGATCCAAGGCGGCGGTGCTGACCCATGGCCAGATGGCGTTTGTCGTCACCAACCATCTCGCCGACCTGATGCCCGGCACCACGGAGAAGGACGCATCGCTGGTGGTGGCGCCGCTGTCGCACGGCGCCGGCGTGCATCAGCTGGTGCAGGCCGCGCGCGGCGTGCCGACCATCCTGCTGTCGACCGAGCGCTTCGATATCGACGAGGCGTTCCGGCTGATCGCGACCCACCGCGTCAGCAACATCTTTACCGTGCCGACCATCTTGAAGATGATGGTCGAGCATCCCGCCATCGATCGCCACGATCATTCCTCACTGCGCTACATCATCTATGCCGGCGCGCCGATGTATCGCGAGGACCAGAAGGCGGCGCTGAACAAGCTCGGCAAGGTGCTGGTGCAGTATTTCGGGCTCGGCGAGGTCACCGGCAACATCACGGTGCTGCCGCCCGCACTGCACGACCCCGAGGACGGTCCGCAGGCGCGGATCGGCACCTGCGGCTTCGAGCGCACGGGCATGCAGGTCTCGATCCAGGGCGACGACGGTCAAGAATTGAAACCGTTCGAAACCGGCGAGATCTGCGTGATCGGTCCCGCGGTGTTCGCCGGCTACTACGATAACCCCGAGGCGAACGCCAAGGCGTTTCGTGACGGCTGGTTCCGCACCGGCGACCTCGGCCACATGGACGAGGAGGGGTTCGTCTACATCACCGGCCGCGCCTCCGACATGTACATATCGGGCGGATCCAACATCTATCCGCGCGAGGTCGAGGAGAAGATATTGACCCATCCCGCGATCGGCGAGGTCGCGGTGCTCGGGGTGCCCGACCCGTTCTGGGGCGAGGTCGGCGTCGCCGTCTGCGTCGCGCGCGAGGGCGCAGGCGCAGTGACCGAGGCCGAGATGGCCGCGTTCCTGGCGCCGAAGGTGCCGCGCTACAAGATGCCGAAGCGCTTCTTCTTCTGGGATGCGCTGCCGAAATCCGGCTATGGCAAGATTCCAAAACGGCTGGTGCGCGATGAGCTGGAGGCGCGGGGACTGCTCGACCTCACGAAGCAAGCCGATGGCGGTCGCTGAGAAGATGCGAAGCATCCAGCAACCCGGCCCGCCCGTGGCCGCGCGCATCCAGTGGGTCGAGGCGCGCGGCCGCGCCTTTTCCTTCACGCTGCAGGCGGGCGTGCCGCTGCTGGAGGCCGCGCGCCGCGGCTTTGCGGCAGAGGGTTTTGCCGGCGGCACCTTGAACATCCGGGGCGGGGCGCTCGGCCCGTTCGCCTATGTGATGCCGGCCCTGTCGAAGACTGGCGAGAATGCCGCCTTCTACAGCGACACGTTTAGGCCCGCCGGCGTCACCCGCCTCAAGATGGGCGCGATGACGCTGGGTAGCCGCGACGGCGCGCCGTTCTTCCATTGCCACGCGCTGTGGGTTGAGGCCGACGGCCGCGCCGGCGGCGGCCATATCCTCCCCGAGGAGACTATGGTCGCCGAGCCGTTCGAGGTGGAGGCGTTCGGCATCGACGGCGCGCTGTTCATGGCGGAGCTCGATCCCGAGACCAACTTCAAACTGTTCGGGCCGGTGCCCATAGCGTTTTCGAGCGAAGTGGGTACCGGTTCGCGTGAAGAAAACGCGTCAAGAGATGCGGCTGCAGGTGCGGAGACAACGAGCCGCGCCTTCGTGCTGCGGCTGCGGCCGAACCAGGACTTTGCCGGCGCGCTGGAAGCGTTCTGCCGAGAGCGCGGCATCACGCGGGCGAAGCTGCATGGCGGCGTCGGCAGCACCATCGGCGCCCGCTTCACCGGCGGCGGCATCGTCGAGCCGTTCGCGACCGAGTTGATGATCCGCTCGGGTGTCATTTCCGCCGGGGCAGGCGGCGCGCTCGAAGCGGAGCTGGACATAGCCCTGGTCGACTACACCGGCGGCCTCGCCGAGGGCCGGCTCGAGCGCGGCGACAATCCGGTCTTGATGACGATGGAGCTGGTGGTTGAAGTGCTTGACGGCTTTTAGGGCGGGCAAGAGCGCCTCGCGCCGTCCCCACCATCACGCCATGCTCGCCCCAAACTAAAATGTCGAAAACAACCCCATGCAAAGTAAGAATTGCCGGGCCGGGGACGATTTGAGAGATCCTGCGAAAACATTTTGACACGTCGGGCAAATCACCGGCACTATTCCATTATTCCGCAACTTGTAGAGCGCTGCCGGAACCTGATCTTCAGAGAAGCACGGGCAAGCGATCCGTCTTGACGGGATGGCCGGGGACGTCAGCCGTGCAAGACGCTACCCTTTGAATTCAATTCACGGCACCGTCCGGGCAATGCGACACTCGATCCACCATACATCGTTCAGAAGGTGCATTGCCGGGTTGACGCTCGGTCGATTGCAGCGGTTCGCCAGGTTGTCCCGGACCTCATCCCCGCGCAACGGCTTCGCCGTTGTCGCTGGAGGAGCCCGGCTTCGCTACGCCTCGCCGGGCTCCTCAGAGTCTGACTGAAAAAGTAGCCGACGAAATAGGCATCTCAAGCAAAGCTCGTCATGCCCGGCCAAAAGCGCGAAGCGCGTCTTCGCGCTAGACGTGCCGGGCATCCACGTCTTAGCCGCGTCTAGCAAGTGAGACGTGGATGGCCGGGACGAATCCCGGCCGTGACGGAAAGTGAATCATCTTGGTCGGACCTGCAGGGCCAGTACGAAATTGGCGTAGTCGAGCGGGACAAGGGCGCCGTGATCGCCATGCGGGTCAGGCCGGCGGATGCGGTTTGAGCGGACAAACCCGGCCAAGACCGCACTTCCATATGTATCATGTTCCTGTTATGTTCTAGATTAGGAAAGCGACGTCTTAAGGTCTCAACAGAGCGGTGCGGAGCGGGGGCATGAGTTCGAAACGAAAGCGCGACATCAATCTGCCTGCGCCGTATCTCAGGCGCGTCTGGCTCGAGCCGTCGCGCATCGCCGACCGCGAGGCCTATCCGTTCTGCCTGCCGTTCCTGGGCGATGAGTTCGAGCTGAGTTTCGATCGCGCCATCACCATCATCGTCGGCGAAAACGGCACCGGCAAATCCACCTTTCTCGAAGGCATCGCCGTGCTCGCCGGATATGACGAAGCCGGCGGCGGCAAGGGCTACCGGCCGGTCGATCATTCCATGGCGCTGGAGAAGATGGGCGGGCAGCTTTCGAAAGCGCTGCGCGCGAGCTGGCTGCCGAAGATCACCAACGGCTGGTTCTTCCGCGCCGAGAGCTTCTTTTCGGTCGCCAGATATCTCGACGAGGCCGCCCGAGGCGGCGGCGGTATGCCGCCCGACTTCCTCTCCCATTCCCATGGCGAGGGCTTCCTGCGCTTCTTCGAAGAGCGCTGCCAGCGTCAGGGCATCTTCATCTTCGATGAGCCGGAATCCGCGCTGTCGCCCTCGCGCCAGATCGAGTTTCTCAAGCTGATGCGGCGGATGGAAAATTCCGGCCATTGCCAGATCATCATGGCCACGCATTCGCCCATGCTGATGGCCTATCCCGATGCGCGGCTGCTGCGGTTGACCAAGGACGGGCTGGAGCCGGTGACCGTGAAGGACACGGATCACTACAAGGTCATGCGGGAGTTCTGCGATGATCCGGCGGGGTTTGTGGAGGCAGTGATGGAGGAGTGATCGCCCTGATTTTGCGTCCCGCGCTATTTCGGCAACAATTCCGGGGTATATGCGCGCGGCCCCGATTTAGCGGCTTGTGAGTATACATGCCGCCAAGTAGCGTAGAGACAATATACAACCTCGGGGCGGGTCCGATGCGCAAGTTGGGGTTTGTTGTCGCGGCGTCGCTGACGCTTGCGGGATGCGTCTCGCCGTACCTGATCGCTAAGACCGGCAGGATCGGCGGTTCTGTCGTCACCATGTGGGTCGGCGCGGATAAGTTCGTTTACGTGCCGGGCGGTGAGGGAAAGAATTTCGCGTTCGAGACGGCATCGACCGGACGCGTGATCGCTCCTGGCTTGATGTACACCGATGGCGGTTCAATTCCGCGCATCGCCCAGATTTTCAACGGCCTTTCGCCCTGGGGTTTTGGCCCGGCCTATATCGTACATGACTGGATTTTTTTACGGTCGCAACTGCTACGTCGACCAAGAGCCCGCAAAATACAACGACGTGGTGCGTTTCGACGACGTGAACGGCAAGGATGGATCGAAGCCGATCGAGTTCGACGAATCCGCACTCATCCTTGCAGAAGTCATCAAAACGCTGGTCGACTATGGACAGGTTCGCGAACAGGCGCTCGCCGCGGAAATCATCAGCAGCGGAGTCGACGGCCCGATTGCGGCTGGGTTGTGGAACCGGCAGGGCAATTGCGGCGCGCACCGCGTCACCCCGTTCCATATAGCGGTGGTGTGGCTAAGCAACTTCGGTGAGAATGTAACGCCGCCGAAGACATGGAAATTGTCGGAATGGGAAAAGGCGGAAGCGCGCAAGGAATTTCCCCGCGCTTGGCAACATATCAAGTCATTGAGCCAGCAGCAGCCGCCGCCCGACAGAAAACGCAAATTGCTGGGTGACACCATGGTGAGGAGCTAGCGCGGCGCAAAGTATCGCTACCAGCCTACTCCGCCGCCTCGCTCGCCCCGCTTTTCCGCGGCTTCCCCGCCTTCGCCAGCACCGGCGCCAGGAACTTGCCGGTATAACTCCGCGGCGCCTTGACGATATCCTCCGGCGGGCCCCAGGCGACGATTTCGCCGCCGCCGTCGCCGCCTTCGGGGCCGAGGTCGATCACCCAGTCGGCGGTCTTGATGACCTCGAGATTGTGCTCGATCACCACCACGGTGTTGCCCTGCGACACCAGCTCGTGCAGCACTTCCAGGAGCTTCTTGACGTCGTGGAAATGCAGGCCAGTGGTCGGCTCATCCAGGATGTAGAGCGTGCGGCCGGTGGCGCGCTTTGACAGTTCCTTCGCCAGCTTGACGCGCTGGGCTTCGCCGCCGGACAGGGTGGTGGCCTGCTGGCCGACATGGATGTAATCGAGGCCGACGCGGTGCAGGGTCTTGAAGGTTTCGCGTACCCGCGGCACCGCCTTGAAGAAGTCGGCGGCTTCCTCGACGGTCATGTCGAGCACGTCGGCGATGCTCTTGCCCTTGAACAGCACTTCCAGGGTTTCGCGGTTGTAGCGCTTGCCCTTGCAGACGTCGCAGGTGACGTAGACGTCGGGCAGAAAGTGCATCTCGATCTTGATGACGCCGTCGCCCTGGCAGGCTTCGCAGCGGCCGCCCTTGACGTTGAAGGAAAACCGGCCGGGCTCGTAGCCGCGCGCCTTGGCTTCGGGCAGGCCGGCGAACCATTCGCGGATCGGGGTGAAGGCGCCGGTATAGGTGGCGGGATTGGAGCGCGGGGTGCGGCCGATCGGCGACTGGTCGATGTCGATGATCTTGTCGATATGCTCGAGCCCCTCGATGCGGTCGTGCGGGGCGGCGCCCTCGCTGGCGTTGTTGAGTTTGCGGGCGATCGCCTTGTACAGGGTGTCGATCAGCAGCGTCGACTTGCCGCCGCCGGAGACTCCCGTGACGCAGGTGAACAGGCCCAGCGGAATCTCCGCCGAGACGTTCTTCAGATTGTTGCCGCGGGCGTTGACCACCTTGATGGTGCGGCGATGGTTCGGCGGCTTGCGCTCGGGGATTTCCACCGATAACTCGCCGGTGAGATATTTTCCGGTCAGCGATTTCGGATTGTTCATGACGTCGGCAGGCGTGCCCTGGGCGACGATGTTGCCGCCATGGACGCCGGCGCCGGGGCCGACGTCGACGACGTAGTCGGCCAGCCGAATGGCGTCCTCGTCATGCTCGACCACGATCACGGTGTTGCCGAGGTCGCGCAGCCGCTTCAGGGTTTCCAGCAGACGCGCATTGTCGCGCTGGTGCAGGCCGATCGAGGGCTCGTCCAGCACATAGAGCACGCCGGTCAGCCCGGAACCGATCTGCGAGGCGAGGCGGATGCGCTGGCTTTCGCCGCCGGAAAGCGTGCCGGAGGCGCGCGCCAGGGTCAGGTAGTTGAGGCCGACGTCGAGCAGGAACGACAGCCGCTCGCGGATTTCCTTCAAGACGCGGCCAGCGATCTCGTTCTGCTGCGCGTTCAGCGCCTTCGGCACGGTCTCGAACCATTCGCCGGCGCCGCGCACCGACATTTCCGAAATCTCGCCGATATGCTTGCCGCCGATCTTGACGCACAGCGCCTCCGGCTTGAGCCGGTGACCGTGGCAGCCTTCGCAGGGAACGTCGGAGAAATATTTTGCGAGTTCCTCGCGGGCCCATTCGCTCTCGGTCTCGCGATAGCGCCGGTTGATGTTGGTGACGACGCCCTCGAACGGCTTTTTGGTGTCGTAGGAGCGCACGCCGTCTTCATAGGAGAACTTGATTTCATCCTCGCCGGAGCCGTGCAGCAGCGCCTGCTGCACCTTCTTCGACAGGTCCTTCCACTTGGTGTCGAGCGTGAACTTGTAGAACTTGCCGAGCGCGGTCAGGGTCTGGATGTAATAGGGCGAGGACGATTTCGCCCACGGCGCGATCGCGCCCTTGCGCAAGGTCAGTTCCTTGTCGGGAATGACCAGGTCCTCGTCGATGTGCTGCTCGACGCCGAGGCCGCCGCAGGCCGGACAGGCGCCATAGGGATTGTTGAACGAGAAAAGTCGGGGCTCGATTTCGGGAATGGTGAAGCCGGAAACCGGGCAGGCGAATTTTTCCGAAAACAAAATCCGCTCCGGCCCGCTCTTGTCGTGGATCTTTGCGACTTTCTTTGTCGCCTCCTCACCCTTCGAGACGGCGCTACGCGCCTCCTCAGGGTGAGGGAGAGAGCCCCGCTTGGTTGCCTTCGATCGTCGCGCTCCGTCCTCATCCTGAGGAGCGCCCGCAGGGCGCGTCTCGAAGGATGATGGCTGAGGAGCCGGCGCGTCGGCATATTCGATCACCGCGAGGCCCTCGGCGAGCTTCAGCGCAGTCTCGAAACTTTCCGCCAGCCGCTGGCCGATGTCCGGCCGCACCACGATGCGGTCGACCACGACATCGATGTCGTGCGGGAATTTCTTGTCCAGCGTCGGCGCTTCCGAAAGCTCGTAAAACGTGCCGTCGATCTTGACCCGCTGGAATCCCTTCTTGAGATAGTCGGCGAGCTCTTTCCTGTACTCGCCCTTGCGGCCGCGCACGACCGGCGCCAGCAGATAGAGCCGGGTGCCCTCGGGCAATGCCAGCACCCGGTCAACCATCTGCGAGACGATCTGGCTTTCGATCGGCAGGCCGGTGGCCGGCGAATAGGGCACGCCGACGCGGGCCCACAACAGCCGCATGTAGTCGTAGATCTCGGTGACGGTGCCCACCGTCGAGCGCGGATTCTTCGAGGTGGTCTTCTGCTCGATCGAGATCGCCGGCGACAGGCCGTCGATCTGGTCGACGTCGGGCTTCTGCATCATCTCCAGGAACTGGCGCGCATAGGCCGACAGCGACTCGACGTAACGCCGTTGTCCCTCGGCATAGATGGTGTCGAAGGCGAGCGAGGATTTGCCGGAGCCGGACAGGCCGGTGAACACCACGAGCCTGTCGCGCGGGATCTCCAGGTCGACGTTCTTGAGATTGTGCTCGCGAGCGCCGCGGATCGTTATCGCGCGCGTGGCGGATGCGGCGTTCTGTTGGCGCTTCGCCCTGATCACTTCATCCATATCGGATTCCCAGGCGCGTTGATCGCGCCGCGTTCAGGCGCGCATCTTCCGGAAGCCGGGGATCGGACGCCAATGGGTGAGTTCGGAACATAGGAAGAACGCGCAGCGATTTCCAGTGTTCCGTGCAGGCCATCAACGGATAGTTTTGCAATCAACCGCAATGGCAGCAGCTGGCAGCGTCCCGCAAACAAGCAGCGTCCCGCCAACAAAAAGGCCGGCGCGAGGCCGGCCTTTCGTAGCTCAATCGGGAAGCGGTCGAGAAGATCAGTACTTCGCGACGACCGGGCCACCCCAACGGTAGTTGATGCGGGCGGTGACGATATCCAGGTCCTGACCGATGCGGTCGACCGGCGAAGCAACCGGGGTGATCTGGTTGAAGGTGATGTCACGACCGCCCATGAAGGCGTGATCGTACTCGATGCCGACCGACCAGTTCGGAGCGAAGCCGTACTCGAAGCCGACGCCGACCACGCCACCCCAGCGGGTCTCGGAAGCGGTGCCGTTCACGGCGCCGCCGGTCAAACCGTAGCTGTACTTGTCGCTGACGACAGCGGCGCCGCCCTTGACGTAGAGCAGGGCGTTGCTGAAGGCGTAGCCGACCTGGCCGGTGAAGAGACCGAACGCTTCGACCTTGGTCTTGTTGGTGATGGTGGGGAACACGAGGCTGACATTGGAGCCAGTCAGGTCAGCCCAGTTGCCCTGCGCTTCCAGGCCGAACACCCAGGAAGCAGCCTGCCAGCGATAGCCGATCTGTCCGCCGACGGTGCCGCCGGTTGCATCATGGCAGCCTTCCGCGACGTTGGTGGCAAGGCGCGCAGTGGCCTGGCCGGAGAAATCCCAGCACTTGTGGCTCCAAGCGCCGCCGCCGTTGACGCCGATGTAGAAGCCGCTCCAGTCATAGACTGCGGCGATCATCGGGGGGGCCTTGGCGTAGGGGCGGGCAGCGAGATCGGCGGCCGATGCCGGAGCCGACAGGCTCAGCGCCACCAGACCAACAGTACCCAGCAAAATCTTCTTCATCGTAGTCTCTCCAGTTTTGATCCGCTAACTTTGGTCCCGAAGCGGTTTTGAATAATCGGTGCGAGCGCCCAAGCGATCTAAGTTCCTGCATACCTATACCCGATTCCGCGCAAAAAGCCGTCTCCCAAATGCAACACTCGCCAGCGAAGTGAATTGTGGCAAGTTAGTGATTTGTTTACCGAATTCCGGAGCCGGCAGGGAACCCAAGGTAACTGCGACCGCTGCCGGTGCTGATGGCGCCGCCAGAGTAGAGTATGGTTTGTGCTCTGCAGCACAAGAACAAAACTGGAACGCGCGATCCGGGAATGCTATAATGTGGATAACCGGGGATCGCCGGGCTCGCGGGACCGGTGAGCGTATAGGGTCGTCCCCAATGTGGCCCCGAGAGATCTCGAAGGCGCGGCGGCGGCTCAGCCGGCGTCCGGATCGGGCGGGGCTTGTGGTTTTGCCAGTGGATTCGAAGAGTGGAGAGCGGCGATGGCGGGAAGCGTGAACAAGGTGATTCTGGTCGGTAACCTCGGCAAGGATCCGGAAATCCGGCGGACCCAGGACGGGCGGCCGATCGCCAATCTGAGCGTGGCGACCTCCGAAAGCTGGCGCGACAAGGCCACCGGCGAGCGCAAGGAAAAGACCGAGTGGCACCGGGTGGTGATTTTCAACGAGGGCCTTTGCAAGGTCGCCGAGCAGTATCTGAAGAAGGGCGCCAAGGTTTACATCGAGGGCCAGCTGCAGACGCGCAAATGGACCGACCAGAGCGGTGTCGAGAAGTACTCCACCGAGGTGGTGCTGCAGGGCTTCAATTCGAACCTGACCATGCTCGACGGCCGCAGCGGCGGCGGGGGCGGCAATTTCGGCTCCGATGATTCCGGCAGCGATTTCGGCTCCAGCGGGCCCTCGAGCGCCGCGCCCCGGCGCGCGGTTGCGGCGGCCGGCGCGCGCAACAGCGACATGGACGACGATATTCCGTTCTGACGGCTCCGGCGAGGGTCGCCGGCAGGCGGCCTTCGCCGGCGGCGCGGAGAGGGCGGAACCGTGCGGCGATTGATCTTGACATTGGAAAGATAGATGTAAATACTCCTTACATTGATCTTCCGGCCATGACGCGTGGTTTCAGATGGCCTCTGAGGTGTCCCGAATGTCGCTCGCACCGCTGTTGAATGCTGCTCCCGAAGTCCAGATTCACGCCTTTGCCGCGATGGCGGCCTTTGCCCTCGGCGCGGTCCAATTGGCTGCGCCGAAAGGCACGCTGCCGCACCGGACGCTGGGCTGGATCTGGGTGGTGCTGATGCTGGTGATCAGCGGATCCTCGTTTCTGATCCACGGCATCAAGATGTGGGGACCGTGGAGCCCGATTCACCTGCTGTCGGTGGTCACGCCGATCATGCTGGTGGCCGCCGTGCTGGCGGCCCGCGCCCACCGCGTCCGCGCTCACCGGATCGCGATGACATGGATCTTTGCCGGTGCGCTGCTGCTCGCCGGGCTGTTCACGCTGGTGCCCGGACGGATCATGCACGACGTCCTTTTCGGCTCATAGGGAGCCCGCCAGGGGGAGTGGGGCGCCTTGCGGCTTTCGGCCGGTTTGGGAGCTGGATTCTCGGGCCCGGCGGGGCCCCGCGCTGGTGCCATAAGTCCATGAAAAAACAAAGGGAAAAACCTCTGGCGTAAACCACTTAAGGGTGGTTTGAAGGCGTTTGAACTGCTATATGATTCGAAGCCAAAACTGACCGGATTTCCCCTTTGTCTGACCCTGAAGATACGAAGCCCGGCGAGCCGCCGGCGCCTTCGGATATTCGTCCCGTATCCATCCTCGACGAGATGAAGCGCTCCTACCTCGATTACGCCATGAGCGTGATCGTGGCGCGTGCGCTGCCCGATGCGCGCGACGGCCTGAAGCCGGTGCATCGCCGCATTCTCTTCGCGATGTACGAGAACGGCTTCGAATGGAACAAGCCGTATCGCAAGTCGGCGCGCACCGTCGGCGACGTCATCGGTAAATACCATCCGCACGGCGACCAGTCGGTCTACGACGCGATGGTCCGCATGGCGCAGGAATTCTCCATGCGCGTGCCGCTGATCGACGGCCAGGGCAATTTCGGTTCGGTCGATGGCGATATGGCCGCCGCGATGCGGTACACCGAATCCCGCCTGACCAAGATCGCGCAGTCGCTGCTCGACGACATCGACAAGGACACCGTCGATTACCAGGCCAACTACGACAATTCGGAGAAGGAACCGTCGGTCCTGCCGGCCAAGTTCCCGAACCTGCTGGTCAACGGCGCCGGCGGCATCGCGGTCGGCATGGCGACCAATATCCCGCCGCACAATCTCGGCGAAGTGATCGACGCCTGCGTGGCGCTGATCGAAAATCCCGCGCTCACCATCGACGAACTCATCAACATCGTTCCGGGTCCTGATTTCCCGACCGGCGGCATCATCCTCGGTCGCCAGGGCATCCGCTCCGCCTATCACCTCGGCCGCGGCTCGATCGTGATGCGCGGCAAGGTTTCGATCGACACCATCCGCAAGGACCGCGAAGCGATCATCATCTCGGAAATTCCCTACCAGGTGAACAAGGCCACCATGGTCGAGCGCATCGCCGAACTGGTGCGCGAGAAGAAGATCGAGGGCATCTCCGACCTGCGCGACGAATCCGACCGCGACGGTTTCCGCGTCGTCGTCGAGCTGAAGCGCGACGCGATGCCCGACGTGGTGCTGAACCAGCTCTACCGGTTCACGCCGCTGCAGACCAATTTCGGCGCCAACATGGTGGCGCTCGACGCCGGCCGCCCGCTGTTGATGAACCTCAAGGATCTCTTGACGCTGTTCATCGCCTTCCGCGAACAGGTGGTCACGCGCCGTACCAAGTTCCTGCTCAACAAGGCCCGCGACCGCGCCCATATCCTGGTCGGCCTTGCGATCGCGGTGGCCAATATCGACGAGATCATCCGCGTCATCCGGACTTCGCCCGATCCCAACACCGCGCGCGACACCCTGATGTCGCGCGACTGGGCGGCCAAGGACGTCGCGGCGATGATCACGCTGATTGACGATCCGCGCCACCGGCTCAACGCCGACGGCACCGCGCGGCTGTCGATGGAGCAGGCCAAGGCCATTCTCGACCTGCGGCTGCAGCGGCTCACCGCGCTCGGGCGCGAGGAGATTTCCGAAGAGCTGGACAAGCTGGCGGTGGAAATCGCCGATTACCTCGAGATCCTGCGGTCGCGGGCCCGGGTCCAGGCCATCATCAAGACCGAACTGGCCGATGTGAAGTCGGAATTCGCGACCCCGCGCAAGACCGTCATCGTCGAGCAGGAAGGCGAGGTCGAGGACGAGGACCTGATCCAGCGCGAGGACATGGTGGTCACGGTCTCGCATGCCGGCTACGTCAAGCGCGTGCCGCTGTCGGCCTATCGGGCCCAGCGCCGCGGCGGCAAGGGCCGCGCGGGGATGCAGACCCGCGACGAGGATTTCGTTTCGAGGCTGTTCGTGGCCTCGACCCATACGCCGGTGCTGTTCTTCTCGTCGCGCGGACAGGTCTACAAGGAAAAGGTCTGGCGGCTGCCGATGGCGGCGCCGAACGCGCGCGGCAAGGCGATGATCAACATCCTGCCGCTGGAGCAGGGCGAGCGCATCACCACCATCATGCCGTTGCCCGAGGATGAATCCTCCTGGGGCAATCTCGACGTGATGTTCGCCACCACCGGCGGCAATGTCCGGCGCAACAAGCTGTCGGATTTCGTCGACGTCAGGCGTTCCGGCATCATCGCCATGAAGCTCGACGACGACGAGGCGATCGTCGACGTGCAGATCTGCACCGAACGCGACGACGTGCTGCTTACCGCCGCCGGCGGCCAGTGCATCCGCTTTCCCGTCACCGACGTGCGGGTGTTTTCCGGCCGCACCTCGATGGGTGTTCGCGGCATCGCGCTGTCCGGGGGCGACAGGCTGATTTCGCTCTCGATCCTCAGGCATGTCGAGGCGACGTCGGACGACCGGTCGGCCTATCTGAAGATGCGCCGCGCCGTGGCGGGCGAAGCTGTGGCCGAAGAGGGCGCGGAAACCGACACCGAGGAAACCTCGGGCGCCATCCAGCTCAGTTCCGAGCGTTATGTCGAGATGTCGGCGCAGGAGCAGGTGGTGCTCACGGTGTCGGTCAATGGATACGGCAAGCGCACCTCGTCCTACGAATACCGGACCACCGGCCGCGGCGGCAAAGGCATCGTCGCGATGTCGGTCAACAACCGCAACGGCAAGCTGGTGGCCTCGTTCCCGGTCGAGGATGGCGACCAGATCATGCTGGTGACCGACAAGGGCCAGCTGATCCGCTGCCCGGTCGAGGGCATCCGGATCGCGGGCCGCTCGACCCAGGGCGTCATCGTGTTCGACACCGCCGAGGACGAGCATGTGGTGTCGGTCGAGCACATCGGCGAGGACGCCGAGAACGGTAATGGCAGCGCGAGTGGCGATTGAGCGAATGGCGAATAGCGAGTGGCATTCCAATTCGCTACTCGCCATTCGCCTCGCCAGAATCAATGAGACCCTCGGGGGGCATCCCGAGGGTCTCAATCCAGAGCAACCTGGCAGACTAAATCGGTATGGGCGGCGCCGTTATGGCGTGCGGTCGGCGGTGACCAGCCGGGCTTCCCGGATCACGGTCTTCTTGCCGGCGACGCGCAGGCAGGAGGCCTCGAAATTCGGCCAGGCCTGCTGCGAGCAGCTGGCGCCGACCGGGCGGATGTCGAGGCGGTCGCCCTTGGCGAGGGCTTGCGGCACGCTGGCTTCGACCTGCGGGGCAAAGCCGGGCAGAACGGTCAGTCCTGCTGCAATAAGCGCAGCGATAGCGATGGCTGAAAATGCCTTGATCATGACGGTCCCCTGTCATTGGGCCTTCTTGGCCCGCCGTTTCGTTGGTTAATGGATAGCCAGCGCCGGTTTCCGGACGTCTTCGCGGCTATCGAAAATGGTTTCGTCCGGCCGGAGTTTTGTTTCGTGGCCCGTCCGGGGACGAAACATTGCCGGCCCGCCCAATGAGACGCCGCGACGGCGGGGGTGGTTCGGTGGCCGACCTGAAATAGAACCCGCATCCGTGGGGAACCGCCCGGCTTGCCCGGTCGCCCGGGGCGGGGTAGACGGGGTTTATGCCCCGCATTGCACTGTATCCCGGCTCATTCGACCCCGTTACCAATGGCCACCTGGACGTGGTTAGCCACGCCGTCGGGCTGTGCGACCGCCTGATCGTCGCGATCGGCGTCCATCCCGGCAAAAAGCCGCTGTTTTCGATCGAGGAGCGCCTGAACATGGTCCGGGCGGTATTCGAGCCGGTGGCCCGAAAGGCCGGCTGCGCGTTCGACTGCACCACCTATGACAACCTCACCATCACGGCGGCGCAGAAAACCGGGGCGGCGATCATGATTCGGGGCCTGCGCGACGGCACCGACCTCGACTACGAGATGCAGATCGCGGGCATGAACGAGACCATGGCGCCCGGGGTGCAGACGGTATTCGTTCCGGCCTCGGTGGCGGTCCGCCCGATCACCGCCACACTGGTGCGCCAAATCGCAGCCATGGGGGGCGACGTCTCGGCGTTCGTCCCGCCGGCGGTCGCGGCCGGCCTCAAGACTAAATTCGCCACCTGACCCGCTTTCTCTGATCCGGAGTTTTCATGATCCGAATTCTTGGCCTGATCGCCGCGCTGATCCTTGCGGCCCCCGCGGTCGCGCAACCGCTGCCCGCCAATCTCGACAAGGCAAATGCCGTTGTCATCGATACCACCAAGGGCCGCATCGTCATCAAGCTGCGCACTGACCTCGCTCCGCAGCATGCCGAGCGGATCAAGCAGCTTGCGCGAGAAGGCTATTACAACAACGTGCCGTTCCACCGCGTGATGGATGGCTTCATGGCGCAGACCGGCGACGGCCAGAATTTCAACGGCACCGGCGGTTCGAAATACCCCAACCTGAAACAGGAATTTTCCAAGGTGCCGTTCACGCGCGGCATCGTCGGCATGGCGCGGCGCGGCGACAGCGTCGATACCGCGAACTCGCAATTCTTCATCATGTTTGCCGATGGCTCCGGTCTCAACGGCCAGTACACCGTGATCGGCGAAGTGGTTTCGGGAATGGACGTGGTTGACAAGCTCAAGAAGGCGCCGCCGGGCTCGAGCAGCGGCGCGGTCACCGACCCCGACAAGATGGTGAAGGTGCAGGTCGCATCCGACATCAAGTGAACCATGGCGCCGCCGCGCAGCAAGCCGGTTCTCTGGTTTGCCGCGCTGCTCCTGCTGCTGCCGCTGTCGACCGCCCCGGCGCAAGGCCGGCCAGAGCGGCTCGACACCATCAGGGACGTGTTTGCAAGGCTGCATTCCTGCTGGAAACCGCCGCCGGCCTCGCGCGCCAATCCGATCGACATCACGGTGATCGTCAGCTTCAACCGCGAGGGCGCCATCCTCGGTCACCCCAGGATTACCTATGAATCGGCAAACGCCACCGACAAGGACCGTCTGGCGTACCGCATCGCCGTCATGGAGGCGTTGCAACGCTGCACGCCATTGCCATTTACCGAAGGACTGGGCGGCGCCGTAGCCGGCCGGCCCTTCGCGGTTCCATTCAGATACCGTAAGAAAACCCCACTCAAACCCGCAGAGCAGAGAGCATGGCTGACACCGAAAATACTTTGATCCTCGAAACCACCCAGGGGCCCGTCACCATCGAGATGCGTCCCGATCTTGCACCCGGCCACGTCGCCCGGATCAAGGAACTGGTGCGCGAGGGCTTTTACGATGGCATCGTGTTCCATCGTGTGATCGAGGGCTTCATGGCGCAGACCGGCTGCCCGCAGGGCACCGGCACCGGCGGTTCCGGCAAGAAGCTCAAGGCCGAATTCAACAAGGAGCCGCATGTGCGCGGCACCACCTCGATGGCGCGCGCCGCGAGCCCGGATTCCGGCGACAGCCAGTTCTTCATCTGCTTCGACGACGCCTCGTTCCTCAACGGCCAGTACACGGTCTGGGGCAAGGTCACGTCAGGCATGGAGAACGTCGACAAGATCAAGCGCGGCGAGCCGGTGCAGAACCCGGACAAGATCGTCAAGGCGCGCATGGCGCTCGACGCGGCGTGATATAAACCGTCATTCCGGGGCATGCGAAGCATGAACCCGGAATCTCGCGCTAACAACCTCTAGATTCCGGATTGCCGCGCTCATGCGCGGCCTCCGGAATGACGTGCCAGGCTCATGCGCACCGATCTCTTCGACTTCGAACTTCCCGCCGACAGCATCGCGCTGCGCCCGGCGAGTCCGCGCGATTCCGCACGGATGCTGGTGGTGCAGGGCGACGGCGTGTTGCGCGACCGCATCGTCGCGGATCTTCCGCAATGGCTCGAGCCCGGCGATCAGCTGGTCGTCAATGACACAAGGGTGATACCGGCCCAGCTGCGGGGCCGCCGCATCGGCCGCGATACCGAACCGAAGATCGAGGCGACGCTGATCAAGCGCCTCGACGGCTCGCGCTGGCAGGCGCTGGTCAAGCCGGCCAGGAAGCTGGCGCCGGGCGACGTGATCCGCTTCGGCAATGAGGGCAAGGTCTGCCTGCTCGGCCATCTCGACGCCGAGGTCGAGGCCAAGGGCGAGGAGGGCGAGGTCACGCTTTCCTTCTCCTTCCACGGGCCGGCGCTCGACCAGGCGATATCGGATCTCGGCAGCCCGCCGCTGCCGCCCTATATCGCCTCCAGGCGCGCGCCCGACGAGCGCGACGCCGCTGACTACCAGACCATGTTCGCGGCCAACGAGGGCGCGGTCGCGGCCCCCACGGCAGGGCTGCATTTTACCGACGCGCTGCAGGCAGGCTTGCGCGAGCGCGGCGTCGGGATCCACCGCGTTACCCTGCATGTCGGGGCAGGGACCTTCCTGCCGGTCAAGGTCGAGGACACCGCCGGGCACAAGATGCACTCCGAATGGGGCTCGGTGTCGCGGGATACCGCCGAGGCGCTGAATGCGGCTCGCGCCGATGGCGGCCGCATCGTCGCCGTCGGCACCACCTCGCTGCGGCTCTTGGAAAGCGCCGCCGCGGAAAACGGAACGATCCAGCCGTTCGAAGGCGAAACCGCGATCTTCATCACGCCGGGCTACCGGTTTCGCGCGGTCGATATTCTCCTGACCAATTTCCACCTGCCGCGTTCGACGCTGTTCATGCTGGTGTCGGCGTTCTCGGGCCTCGACACCATGAAGCGCGCCTACGCCCACGCCATCAAAACCGGCTACCGATTTTACTCCTATGGCGACGCCTGCCTGTTGTTTCGCTCTCGTGACTAGGGCCATTTCCACTTCAGATGCTCCATCCTTCGAGACGCATCGCTTCGCGATGCTCCTCAGGATGAGGTCTCAGTCCCTCATGGTGAGGAGCGCGTCTTCGCGCGTCTCGAACCATGAGGCCCCGCGAGAAGCGTACTGGTTCGGGCAAGCTGGAAAACGCTCTAGCGATTGCGCAGCGCTATCCGACCGACAACAGATCAGAGCGCGCCGAGGATGGCCCATCGGGGATCGCAGAACTCCCTCACGGCCGCGGTGACTCCGCTGCTGATGATGTCCCGGCGTTCAGGCGAGTCCATCTTGAGCTCTTCGTCCCGATTGATGATCGAGCCCGCCTCCAGGAGAACGGCAGGCATCCGGGTCGTTCGCAGCACGACGAGCTCATCGTAGCTGTAGACGCCGGTTTCCTTGTTCAGCAACGGACGCCGGTGCCGGCCCATGATGGCCTGGCTGTATTGCTCGGCATATTGCAGGCCCTGCGCCTTCATTTCCTTGCCGAGCAGTTCGGCGAACGAAAGGCTCGTCTTGAAGTCCGGATTTCTGCGCGAGACGAAGACGGAATAGCCGCTGAAGCGGTCGCTGAAACGGCTTTTCCTGCCTTCGAACTCCCATTCCTCGAGGAATTTGTTGGGCACGGAATCGTGGTGGATCGACAGGAAGAGATTGGCCTGCAGATCGTTGGCCGCGGCGACGCGCTTGACCAGGCTGCGCCTGGCCTTGCCCTCGGTCAGTAGCAACATGGTCTCGGCAAAGCCTTCGGCCTTCAATTTCTGCTCGATCCGCTGCGCAAGGCGATGATTGAAGACGAACTCGGCGACGTTGCGGGCGCTCATCGCGCCTTCCGACTCGGCGGTATGTCCTACATCGAGAACGATCCGGAATTTCGAGGGATCGCATGTTGGTGCGCCCGGCCTCAGGGCGGAAGGGCTCAAGGTGACCGGACCCAGGGCGGCAAGCCTCACATTGCGGGGCTTTGACGAGGCGGCAGGCTTCGCCGGGGCAGTTCGCTTCACCAGGGCGGCTCGCCTTGGCGAGGTGGCGTGCTTTGGCGAGGAATGATGCTTGGGCGATTTACCGGGCTTTGCCGAGCTTTTGAAGACATCCGACAGCCAGCCGGCATCGCTGACCTCGATGGGCAAAAGCGCCAATGCGGCCATCGCGGCGATGATGGTGCGGCGGCGGTGCCGGACGCCAAAGCCTGACCCGGTGAATTTTCTCGCTAGCGACAGCAATCCCTGCTTTCCCCCGGAGCGATGATCTGTTCGCGCCTCATGACGGCGTGGCGGCCCTGGACGAATTCCAGCAGGAATTATGAACCATGAACGGCTGAAAACCTATTGCGCGCCGGATTGGGGCGGATGGGTCAAGAAAACCTCTTTAAGAGCAAATAGATATCGCTCCTGCCGGGCGCGCTTTTTCGCCCCTGCCGGATTGGCGCCGGCCGACTTCAACCCCTTGAGCCCTTCTTGATCTCGTCGAATTCAAAAAGCGCTCGTTCAAACTTGGCGTTGAAAAGCCACATCGCATCGAGAATTTCGAGGAAGGTCGCGGATGTTCGTGCCCGGTCGGCCTGTCCGAAGGCGAAGACGCTGTTGTTTCGCAGATACCCCATGATCGTCGGGTCGGAAATTCGATAGCTGAGCAGGTCGCCTGACCTCAGTGCGGACCTGGTCGGGGTCGGAATGATCTGGATCAGTTCAAACAGCTTCATTTGATCGATCGGACCTGGCAGCGTCTTCACGATTGCCGGAACTTGCGGGAAAATATCCGCGTGTGCGTTCATGAGGGCGTCCCGCACGGCGGTCCAGTGGTTGAACCGATGGTCCAGATGGTCAACCCGCGCCTCTTCCTTGTCGTCGCGAAGGCTCAGTGCGGGATCAAGGGCTGCGATCGATTGCTTTATTGCTGCCCACTTCCTTCGGCCATTTTGATCTTCGGATGGGCCGGTTTGAAAACTTCCCTTGTATTTGTTCGAGCGCGCATTCCCCACGTTCTGATGGCCATTCGTCTCGGCAAAGAACAGCCCCAGGGCGATACGGCCTGCGGCTTCGGCATTCGCCGCATCGAGGCCCTTGGCTCGCGCAATGACCATTGCCAGATCGACAACGTCCTTGAACGGCGTATCTGATTTCTGCGCGTTGCCGGGCGGCGCTTCCATGTGGTCGAAAAGCTTCCTGTACTCGTCGATCAAGGGCTCGTTGCCGGCGTCAAAGTACGCCGGAGGGATTCCGAATTTGTTGGGCCGTCCGATCCTGGACGGAAGCACGTCGGTGAGGTCCTTGTAGGCGCTCATCATGCCGTTGCGTGCAAGATAGAGAGCCTGTCCCGGCAAGTTCGGCAGCCCTTGTCTTGCGTTGATCTGCGCGCGCCGCTGGCCCAGGATCGACTCGAAGTTTTTCAGTGTGTTGTCGTAGGTATTGAGCGCGTCCGATTGCTTTTTTGTCAGTGCGCCCGGCTGCGCCATGGCAGGGGACATCAAGCCGAGATTGCCGATGGCGATGGAAACCGCCGGCGTGAACAAAAGTCCGAGCGCGAGCGCTGCCGCGGGCGCAGCGGTATGACTTCTTGTCTCCATGGCAATCTCGCAATGCCTGTGTTTCACCGGATACCACTCATCGGATCGTAGACAACGAACGCGCCGCTTGGCGAGGCCAAAGCCCCCAAATCCGATGCAATGTCCGCTATTGGGCGCGAACCGGAGGTGACGGGCGCGCTGCCGGCGAGTGGCGGATCACGCTTCGCTGATCCGCCCCACGGACTGCTTTGTGTAGAATTGGCGGTGCCTTGCATCAGTTACATCACACCGCGGTACAGTATCCATAGATGCGTCGTGCCATCTCTGAGCCTATCGATGGCTCGGTGAGCGGCGATCTCATCACGCGTCACGCCGATGTCCTTCAACTCCCTGTCACTCAGGTCGTGCAAGCTGGCTCGTAACCTATGGCGTTGACGCTGCTCCTGAAACGCACGCCAATATCCCTTGAGCAAGCTCAAGACGCTCCGCGTCGATGCGGCCGGTGGTCCAGCCGCTTCCTTTTCCGACAAGGCGTCTCTCAGCGCCACGATGGACGCATCGGGGCGCGCCGCTGCCAAAGCTTCGCCCATCGCGTCTTTCACCAACGCGATGGAGAGGTCGGGGCCGAGCCCTGCGGCATCGCGCCCGATCTCGGATGTGAGGTTCGTCTGTTGGGGTGGCATCGGATGCTCCTGCTGTTGCGCCGGCAGGGAGCGTGGCCAAACAAAAGGCCCCGTCCGATGCCGGCGGGGCCTGGTGAAAAGATCGCGTCGTCGAATTCCTAGCGCACGACTCCTTCCACGGCCCAGCAAACGCGGGACGTGTGTTGACGGCTGACGATGCGCACTGATCTAATCATGAGACGCAGATACCACGGACATCGCGCAAGATCAAGGGATGTGGCTGGCGTTGCTCACATCCTCAAGGCGAGCTCTCCTGAGCTGACTCGAAGTCTCCCTCGGGGTCATATGGTCAGAGGATCTGGCGAGGCAGTTCCTGCGAGCTTTCTTTATCGCTTCCTGCGTCTTTGGAGGGAATGGAACGTCGGGCAGGTCCGGAATTGGCACTAAGCGGAACTCCCGCCGTGCCCGACGAGAGTCCGCAATGCTCAGCAAAACGGACATCCGTCAACGCCATGGACTGATGAGTTCACGCCCTAAGAGTCTGACCGAAAAAGCAGTCAATATTTTCAGACTCTTTCCAAGCAGTTGAAAACGATTCACTTTCCGTCATGGCCGGGCTTCGTCCCGGCCATCCACGTCTTACTTGCCTAGATGCAGCTAAGGCGTGGATGCCCGGCACATCTAGCGCGAAGACGCGCTTCGCGCTTTTGGCCGGGCATGACGACCTTTGCTTGAGAAGCCTATTTCATTGGCTACTTTTTAAGTCAGCACCTCACGCCGTCACGCGCTGCGGCAGCAGTTCCGCGATCTGGACCGCATTCAGTGCGGCGCCCTTGAGCAGCTGGTCTGCGGATACGAACATCGAGATCGAGTGGCCACTGGGGTCGCTGAGATCCTTGCGGATGCGGCCGACCAGGACGTCGTCCTGGCCCGACGCGTCGATCGGCATCGGGAAGTAGTTCTTCTGCCGGTCGTCCACGATCCTCACGCCGGGCGCGCCCGACAGGATCTCGCGCACTTCCTGCTCGGTGATCGGTTTCTCGCATTCGAAGGTGATCGCCTCGCAATGGGCGCGCAGCACCGGCACCCGCACGCAGGTCACGCCGATGGCCATGCGGTCGTCTTCGAAAATCTTTCGCGTCTCCTTGATGACCTTGGTCTCTTCGTCGTTGTAGCCGGTCTCGGGATCAACAGCCGTGTTGTGGCTGAACACGTTGAAGGCGTAGGGATGCGGGATCACCTTGGGCGTGAAGGGCCGCCCGTCGAGGCTGGCGCGGGTCGATTCCAGCAGTTCCTCCATCGCTGCCGCGCCGGCTCCGCTGGCGGCCTGATAGGTCGACAGGATCACGCGCTTGATGCGGTTCGCCTTGTGGATCGGCCACAGCGGCACCAGCGCTGTAATCGCCGAGCAGTTCGGATTGGCGATGATGCCTTTGTGGTCGCGAATCCTGATAGCGTTGATCTCGGGGATCACCAGCGGCACGTCGGGATCCATCCGGAACGCCGACGAATTGTCGACCACGACGGCGCCGGCCTTGACCGCGATCGGCGCGAACTTCCTGGAAATGCCGCCGCCGGCCGAGAACAGCGCGATGTCGACGCCGTCGAAGGAGCGTTCGTTGAGCTCCTCGATCAGGATCTTCTGCCCGCGGAAGTCGACGGTCTTGCCGGCCGAGCGGGCGCTCGCCAGCGCCTTCAGCCGGCGAACCGGAAATGCGCGCTTGTCCATGGTGGCGATGAATTCGGCGCCGACGGCGCCGGTCACGCCGACAATGGCAACAACGGGTTCGTTCTTCACATGTATCTCCATTTATTTGAGCATGCCCTCCGCGCAAACGCTTCGCGTTTGTCGCTGGGAAAACCGGTGCCCACTTTTCCGGGGCATGCTCCAGGCAATAAAAAAGCCCCGGTCCTTTTCAGGCGGGGCTTCGGTTCAAGATGATGCGGTGGTGTACCTACGTGCGCACGTCTCCCGAAGCCCGGCAGGGCTTGGTGGTTTTCGCGGTGCGTTTGGTGGTGGTCGTCATGGGGCGGGCTTATGCGGGAGATTTCTGACGGCGTCAACGCCTTTCGCACCGAAAATCTGATGCAACGAGGTTGAACAGGGCGTCCCTGTCACGCCATAAGCTGACGCATGAGCCTTGCCAATCACTTCGACCTCATCGCGACCGACGGCGCCGCGCGCACCGGCAGGCTGACCACGCCGCACGGCGTGGTGCGGACGCCGGCGTTCATGCCGGTCGGCACCGCGGGCGCCATGAAGGGGATCCACTGGCGCGAGGTGCGCGACGCCGGCGCCGACATCGTGCTCGGCAACACTTATCATCTGATGCTGCGGCCGGGCGCCGAGCGCATCGCCGCGCTGGGCGGATTGCAGCGCTTCACCGGCTGGAATGGCCCCATGCTGACCGATTCCGGCGGCTTCCAGGTGATGTCGCTGTCCGAGCTGCGCAAGGTCACGGAAAACGCCGTGACCTTCCGCTCGCATCTCGATGGCGCCAAGGTCGAATTGTCGCCGGAACGCTCGATCGAGGTGCAGCGGCTGCTCGGCTCCGATATCGCCATGCAGATGGACGAATGCGTGCGGCTGCCGGCCGAACGCGCCGACATCGAACGCGCCATGCAGCTGTCGCTGCGCTGGGCCGAGCGCAGCAAGCGCGCCTTCGAGAGTGCTGCGCCCGGCTACATGCTGTTCGGCATCGCGCAGGGCGGCGACGTGCCCGAACTTCGCCATACCAGCGCACGCGGCCTGGTCGAGATCGGATTCCACGGCTATGCGATCGGCGGCCTCGCGGTCGGCGAACCGCAGGCGGTGATGCTTGCCATGATCGAGGAGGTAGCGCCGATCCTGCCCGAGGGGCGGCCGCGCTATCTGATGGGCGTCGGCACCCCCGAAGACATGCTGGAGGCGGTCGCGCGCGGCATCGACATGTTCGACTGCGTGATGCCGACCCGCAACGGCCGCCACGGCGTGGCGTTCACGCGGTTCGGCCAGGTCAATCTGCGCAACGCCCGCCACGCCGACGATCCGCGGCCGCTGGATGAGGAAAGCGAGTGGCCGTCGACGCGCGATTGCGCGCGCGCCTATTTGCATCATCTCGTGAAGTCGGGCGAAACCTTGGGCGCTATGCTGTTGTCGGAAATCAACGTCGCCTATTACCAGCGCCTGATGCAGGACATCAGGGACGCGATCGCGAAGGGAACGTTCGAGGAGTTTCGTCAGCGCACCCGCGCCGATTGGGCGCGCGGCGACATCGCGCCGCGCTGAAAGGTGAGCGCATAGAAAGTCTTCGAGCGAGGTGGGACCCGGTCCGCGTCAAGCGAACGCGTCAAACAAGGCCCTAGTTACAGGCAAACCTCTTGACCGAATGCCTGGTGACGAAGCCGTAGCCGCAGGTGTCGCAGGTCCAGAGATAGCTGATGACGTGGTCCGACAGGTAGGCGGAAGCTTCGGCGGCCACCATGGAATCGGCGCAGACAGGGCAGCTCGGTAAATCACAGCCGCGCGGGGCGGGGTTGGACGCGACGGTCGGCAGGAATTCAGCGACTGCTGGCATCGTGACCTCCTTGCGATCTGGACCTCTTGGGCGCTCTGAAATTAGATTGCTGCACTCTCAAATTAGACTTTAGCATATACCGATCTGTTTGACGATGTCGCAACAGAAATGCGTTGGTTTTATGCTGTTTGGCCGCGCTTCTGTTTTGCAATGCAGCGAAACTCTGGCGCAGCCAGTTCCGGCTTGCATGCCGCCTCAAGCTCACCCTAATGAGGGAACAGCTTCTATCTTCATACACATTGCTTGCACAGGAGTTTGCCATGGACGCCTCGTCAGCCACGAGTGCAGTGCACCGTCCCGGCCGGGGCCGGGTTTTCGACTCGATCGTCGATGCGGTCGGCGACACGCCGATCGTTCGTCTGCGCAAACTGCCGCAAGCCCATGGCGCGCACGCCACCATCCTCGCCAAGCTGGAGTATTTCAACCCGGCGGCGAGCGTGAAGGACCGCATCGGGGCGGCGATGGTCATCGCGATGGAGAAGGCCGGCCTGATCAACGCCGACACCGTGCTGATCGAGCCGACGTCGGGCAATACCGGGATCGCGCTCGCCTTCGTCGCCGCCTCGCGCGGCTACCGGCTGAAACTGGTGATGCCGGAATCGATGTCGATCGAGCGCCGCAAGATGCTGGCCTTCCTCGGCGCCGAGATCGTGCTGACGCCGGCCGCCCAGGGCATGAAGGGCTCGATCGCCACCGCCGAAGAACTGGTGCGCACGACGCCGAACGCGGTGATGCCGCAGCAATTCAAGAACCTCGCCAACCCCGAGATTCACCGCCGCACTACGGCGGAGGAAATCTGGAACGACACCGGCGGCAATATCGACTTCTTCGTCGCCGGCGTCGGCACCGGCGGCACCATCACCGGCGTCGGGCAGGTGCTGAAGCCGCGCAAGCCCGGCTTGCGGGTGGTCGCGGTGGAGCCGGAGGAAAGTCCGGTGCTGTCGGGCGGACAGCACACCCCGCACAAGATCCAGGGCATCGGCGCCGGATTCATTCCCGACATCCTGGACCGCTCCGTGATCGACGAGATCATAAAGATCAACAGCGCGACCGCGATCGAGACCTCGCGCGCGCTGGCGCGCAACGAGGGCATTCCCGGCGGCATTTCCTCCGGCGCGGCGATCGCAGCCGCGCTGCAAATCGCCAAGCGGCCGGAGAACGCGGGCAAGACCATTCTTGCGATCGTGCCGTCATTCTCCGAGCGCTATCTGTCGACGGCGCTGTTCGAGGGGATATAGCGCCATGGCGGATCAGCCGAGACGGCCGCGAACCCTAAACGACGCACGCACCGAGGCGGAGGCGGCGTTCAAGAAGACCACCACCAAGGTTCCGGAGGCGCCGCCGAAGAGGGCCGCGCTTCCGGGAGTGAAGGAACTGGTGTCGCTGCGGATCGATCAGGACGTGCTCGAGCACTTCCAGGAGGATGGACCGGGCTGGCAGGATCGCATCAATGACGCCTTGCGAAAGGCCGCGGGCAAATAGGCTGCGCTTTGCCGCGACGCCTGCTCGGAAAGCGACCATGCGCCGGCGCCCGGCCGACCGACAACCGGTTCCGCTCGTCGCGCTGTGGCTCGGACTTGGCCTGCTAGGGCCCGGCCTGCTGACGGCGCCGGCGCTGGCCGAACCGGTGCCGTTCTCCTGCGTGATCTTGCCGGGTGACGAGATCGCCAGCATCACGCTGACGAATTCGCTCGCCGGCGACGCCTCCTGCATCGTGACCTGCAGGTTCCAGACCACCAAGTACAACAACAATCCGCAGATTACCTGCGCCAAGCCGGTTCCGGCCGGCAAGGAAGTGCAGATGTGCCGGCTGACGTCGGGCGGCGGCGACAAGATGGTGAAGCTGCGGGAAGGGCACGCCGAGTGCACGAGATTGCCGCGAGCCGTGAACTAAAAAGCCTGGCACGAGCCGGGCTTTTTGCTGGTTGATGTGATGGCCCTGGACCGGACGATCAGCGACGGAACATGCCGCCCACCATGCCGCCGACCACGCCGCCGACGAAGGCTGCACCGGGATCGCCGCCGCTACGCTGCGGGGCGGGGGCGCTGCCTCCGCTGCTCCGCTGCGGCTGCGCGCGGCGGACCGGCTTCTCATCGGAATCGCTGGAGGCGGTCGGCACCGCGGCGACGATTTCCGTCAGCAGCGCCTTGTGCTGCAACCTGTTGAGGTAGCCGCTCTTGGGATAGCCGCGGGCGGCCTGCCAGCGCGTGATCACCGCGCGGGTCGAGTCGTCGAACTTGCCGGTCACCTTGGTGTCGAAGCCGAGACCGTTGAGCCGGCGCTGCACGTCGCGGCGCTGGCCCTTGTCGAGGCCGATCTGGTCTTCGGTGGTCTGATTGGCTTCGTCCTTGAACGTTGCGGGATCGATGCCGGCGGTGAGGTTGCGGGTCGCCGTCGATGAACTGTCCTTCAGGGAGGCGATCCGCGCCAGCGCCAGCGACCGGAATTGACCATTCGGATAGCTGCTCAGGTAGGCGTTGAGCTCTTCGGGCTTGTTCGATTCCCGCACCGAGCGCCAGAACTCGACTTCGACGTCCGAATTGCCGGAGGAGGCAACGGCAGCGGGCGCCGACGAAGCCGCGGCCGTGGCCGCCGGCGCCGCAGCCCCGTTCAAATAGACCGCGCCGATCAGGTTGGTGTGTCCCCAGGGCAGTTGGCCCTTGTTGGTTTCCTCGTTGACCTGGGCGCGGACCTTGGTCATCGCCTGCTGGATCTCGACGCCGGGTGTCGTGATGTTGGCGATCAGCGCACGGGTGAACGGGCTGTTGGTGCCTTCCTTGCCGTCGAGCGCGGTTTGCCCGGGACCGGTTGCGAATGCGATCAGCGTGCCTTCGCCGGATTTCATTTCCGCAAGACCGGTCTGCACGTTGACGCTGCGGGTCGCGGCATTCGACTTGATCTTGGCGGCAAACGGGTTGTCGCGGCAGGCGTCGAGGAACACCAGCTTGACCTTGGCGTCGCCCATGGTCTGTTCGAGCGTCAGGTCGATATTGATGGCGGCGCCGAGCTTGACGTCCATTTCCGATTTGATGTCGGCGTCGATCGGCAACAGATAGTTGGTGCCGCTGATGGCGATGCCGTGGCCGGCATAGAAGAACACCGCGACGTCGGCGCCTTGCGCCTTCTTGCCGAACTCGAGCAGCCGCTCGGTCATCTTGTCGCGGGTCAGATTGGTGCCTTCGACAACCTCGAAGCCGACATTGCGGAGCACGCTCGCCATCGACTTGGCGTCGATCGCGGGATTCGGCAGCGGCTGGACATTTTTGTAGACGCCGTTGCCGACGACAAAGGCGACACGCCGGTCGGCCTTGGCCGACTGGGCGGCGAATACCATGCAAATCAGGGAAAGAATCAGGGTGAGGTAGCGCATCAAAAATCCCCCAGTGGAATCGGGCGTCTCAGGCAGCGACGCGCCGTGCAAGTTTACACGAAAAGACCATGCTTCGTGCCACAAAAAATTGAGCCCTTGCCCAATTTTCGGCGATGGTCGTCCGGCGGAATCAACGGTAGCAAGCCGGCATCCGCGCTTGCGTGATCTAGATCACAATCCGGCGCGAGCGGTCCGAAAAAAGCACCGGCCGGCGCTGAACCGCTCAGGTTGCGCGCGCGGCAACCGATGCTGGCGCTTTCAGGTTCAACAGATTGCCGGCGAGGATCAGCGAGGCGCCGAGCACGGTGAACATGTCGAGCCGCTCCGAATAGATCAGCCAGCCGGCGGCGGCGGAAAGCGGCACCCGCAGGAAATCCATCGGGATCACGACCGTCGCATCGGCGTGCAGCATCGCGCGCGCCATGCAGTAATGTGAGAACGTGCCGCAGAATGCGATCACCACGATCCAGCCCCAGGCCCAGGCCGACGGCCAAATCCAGACATGGATCGACGGCAAGAATCCGGCCGCCGACTGCACCGCCAGCATCCAGAAGATGATGGCGAGGGTATTTTCGGTGCGGGTCAGCGACTTGACCATGGCGATGGAGATGCCGAATCCGACCGCCGCGGCGAGCGCGATCAACTGGCCCGGATTGATCTCGCCGGTCGAGGGCCGCACGATGACGATGACGCCGACGATCCCGAGCACGATGGCGGCCACCTTCCACACCGTCATGCGCTCGCCGAGAAAGGCCGCGGCGAGAATCGCGGTCCAGATCGGCATGGTGAATTCGATCGACACCACCTGACCGAGCGGAATCAGCGTCAGCGCGAAGAACCAGCCGAGCTGCGCGCCGTAGTGAATGAGATTGCGCGCGACATGCTGCAGCGGCCGCGACGTCTTCATGGCCGCAAAGCCGCCGGCGCGGCGGATCAGCGGGTACAGCATCAGGAAGCCGAGGACCGAGCGCACCTCCATGATCTGGAACACGTTCAGTTCGCGCGTCGTCTCGCGGCCGGCCACCGCCACGATCAGCATCAAAGCGAGCCATCCGGCCATCCACAGCGCGGCCCTTGGTATGGAAGGGGTTCGGTCCATCGTTATGTGATTGCCAGGCATCCCGCGCGGCGCGCGGCGCATAGAGACGGTGAGGGCAGGCCGGTATCGGCGACATCTGGCGAATATGCAACGCGCAAATATGCCGATGCAGTGATGCGCGGCGCCGAAATCGGGGGTGGGAGAGCCCGCATAAACGGTGCTAAGGAGCGGGTGAAATCAATTCCGGGGGAACTCTTCATGCTCACCTTGCAACCGGCCGAATGGTCGAAGCCACGCGGCTTTTCGCACGGCGTCGCCGTCGATGGTCCGGGCCGATGGATCGTGCTGGCCGGCCAGACCGGTGGCGACGAGAAGGGCGACTATGCGCCCGACATGGCCGCGCAGGTCGGCACGGCGTTGCGACGCATCGTCAAGCTGCTCGGCGAGGCCGGCGCGGGACCCGAGCATATCGTCCGGCTGACCTGGTACCTGACCAGCCGCGAGGAATACCAGGCTGCGGGAGCGGGAATCGGCGCGGCCTGGAAGGAGACGCTCGGGCGAAATTTCCCGCCCTCGACGCTGCTCTACATCTCGGGCCTGGTCGATGAGCGCGCCAAGGTCGAGATCGAAGTCACCGCATTCGTACCGAAGGCTTGAAGGAAAATCCCAAGATGACAAAGCGATCCACATCCGCAGACTATGTGACGGCCTTCGCCACCGGCTGGCCCGAGCAGCAGCCCGATATCATGGTGCTTTCGCTGACGACGCATAAGGGCGTTCAGGATTTCGCGATGAACAAGGAACAGGCCCTGCTGATCGCAAAGACCATGAAGGAAACCGCCGCCCGGCTGGTGGTGCCCAAAGGCGGCAAGACCAGCTAGATCTGGGCCTCATGGTTCGAGACGCGCGAAGACGCGCTCCTCACCATGAGGGACTGAGACCTCATCCTGAGGAGCATCGCCAACGGGTCGCGCGAATGCGCGCCCGATGACAGGCTCCGCGATGCGTCTCGAAGGATGGAGCATCTGAGGTGGAAATGGCTCTGGCTGGGCCGATCGCGGCGAGGCAAGGCTATCTGCGGGACAGCGAAATCGATGTCACCCGGAACGTGCCCTGGGAGCGGATCACGACGGATTGCTTGTTGCCGCGCGTCGTCAACGCAATGCTCGCGGTGAATCCGGGGCCGCTGGCCATGACCTGAAAATTGCCGCCGCCACCGCGGCCGTCGAGGTTGCCGCTGACATTGCGAATGCTTTCGCTCCAGGTCCCGGACAGCGTGCCGGCCTGGGCGATGACGTTGCTGGCGAGATTGAATTTGTAGCTGTCGCTGGCGCAGGTCAGGGACTGGTTGAGACCGTTGCCGCCGGCGCCGACGGCATAGCTGGCGCGGCACCTGATACGCTCGGTCGATCCGTCGTCCAGCGTGATGGTGCCGCCGCCGGACCAGTTGCCGGCCATCCCGGCGAACGGCCCGGACTGCGCATAGCCGGCGGAGCCGGACGCTGCCACCAAGAAAAACGCGACGGCTGCGAATGTCAGCCGTCGCGTGAGCGCGAAGAATTCCGTTGTTGGGTTCGGCTTATTGCCGCGATGCTTCCCAGCGACCGCTGCACGGTACACCCGCGGATGCCCCATTCCACTTCCCCGATCCGGTCTTGCCGCTGAGCTGGCCGTTGGCATATGCACCATTGATCGAGACTCGCACAAGACCCTCGCGGCCGACGGTTCCGGCGGGCGCGCCACCGGCGGAGACCTTGCCGTCCGACACGGTCAGGGTGGAGCTGGTGCTCGGCTCGCAGCTGCCGCTCTTGGTCACAACCGTGACATTCCAGAGCCCGTCATATGAGTTGTCGGCGGCCGTGGCCGGAGCGGCGCCGAGGGCGCCTGCAGCGGCGAAGGCGAAAAAAGCGGCGCGAATGCGATTGTGGCGCATAAATCAAATCCCCGTGTGTGTGATGAGCGGCTTATTCACGTACAATGTGTTCAAAATTTGCTGCATCGCGATAGTGAAAAAATTACCAATTATATCAGATGGTTAATGGACGGATTTATTCCGCTGCGGGAGCGGAATTTGTTCCGAATGGCCACCGTTGCCGGTAAAATATTACTTTGGTAGATTCGGGGCGTTGGTCGCGAACTGCTCGTCCTGCGGTTTGGCCGGCAGGGCGTGGTGGGCCTTGGCGTAGTCGATGACCTCGGCCAGCAGCTTCTGGCCGAGCGGCGCCAGGGCGCGTTCCCACAATTCGCGCGCCGTTTCGCCCTTTTTGACGAAGCACCATTCCTGCGCGGCGATCGCACCGGCGTCCATGCGGTCGGCGAGATGGTAGACGGTGCCGCCGGCGATCGGATCGCCTTCCCGGATGGTCCATTCGACCGCGGCGATGCCGCGGTGCCGCGGCAGCAGCGAGGGGTGGTAGCCGATGCCGCCGAACCTGGCCGCGGCCAGCGCGTCCTCGCCGATGCGGGCGTGGCTGTGCGCGGTCACGATCAGGTCGGTACCCGCTGCGATCTCCGAGGCGACCACGAGCCTGGGATCGGCCTGCACGATGACCTCGATCCCCGCCGCCTTGGCGGCGGCGGCAAGCCGGTCCTCGGCATCGGCGACCACCACCCTGACGATATCGACGCCGTGCTGGCGCAGCATGTTCAGGGTCGTGACGCCGAAATGGCGGGAGCCGACGAGGGTAATCCGCATGGTGTTCCGTTCCGTCCTTTGCAAAGGCGCCCCGTCGATAACACGTCGCAGCCCACTGTCACCCCGCCCGCATCGGGACGGTCGGGTTATCAACAGGCCGGGGGATCCCGACGGATTGCCCAACTCCTCACAAAAACATCATTCGCAGGCGGCTTGCACCGCGCAACGCCGCGGGATTACGCTGATTGCATTGCGGGCCGGGTCAATGTTGGAGTTTTTTCCATGCAAAGAGCTTCCCTTGTCGCAGTACTGATTGCTTTCGCATCCTTGCCGGCCGGTGTGGTGCTGGCCCAGACCTCATCCGGCAGCGGCACGGGGGCGACGACGACAGCACCGGCGGCCGCAACAACGCCACCGCCTGCCGCAACGACGACACCGGCGCCCGCGGCCACAACGACGACGCCGCCCGCGGCATCGACCACGCCACCGGCTGCCGCCTCAAAGGATGCGACGACGACCGAACCGGCCAAGACCAAGAAGAAGGCCGCAAAGAAGGAAACCAGGCAGCAGGAGATCGACAGGTCGATCGACCAAGGCACCGTCCCCTCGCGCTATCGCAGCCAGGTGCCGAAGGAGTACCAGCAATATATTCCGTTCGATAAGCGGTAGCCGGCGCGGTCGGCGGGCACTCCGCAATTCAGCCACAGAGCCGCGATCAAAACCGGTCTGCACCTTGAAGCGAGGCTGTCCAGATGCCGAAAAAGGGAATTACCGGACACGACGAATGGGTTGTCACGGAAGCCTTGGCCACGGCGCTGGTCGCGCTGGAACAGCTGCCGCCGGTCAACCAGCCGCGCGCCCACATGGAAGATGTCAAGAAGCTGCTGGCCGCGGGTTGCCAGCCCGGCAGCGTGAACCTGCATCTGGCGCAGGCGAAATGCCGATTGTTTCCCGACCGCGATCCGCTGACGATCTATCGGGAGTACGGGCTGGAGGACGGGCAGGGGTAAAGAGCGATTCCACCGTGAGGTCCGCAACGCCTTTGCCGCCGCATCGGACCCGTGCGGTCTCCTCACGCCGTACCCAGGAGATCGCCGGGGAGGGATTTGAGAAAGCTGCGGAACGGTCGCGTCGTGCCCACGCCGCGTGAGAAAACCAGACTGCCCTGAAGCATCATCACGCCGCGTTCGGCGCGTTTTCGCGCAATCGTCCTGTTCACGCCGGCGTCGGTCAACACGGTGGTCAGCGCATCGATCCAGGCATCGAAGGTCTGCCGGATCAGGTCGGTGAATGGCCCGTCGTGAATCCGCGCCGATGACAACATGTTGAGCAGGCAGGCCTGCTTGCCGCCGGAATAGAAGGCGTCGAGTTGCCGGACCATGTCGCCGATACGGTCTTTCGGCGCGCCACCGCCCTTGAGCGGCGACAGGATGTGTTTGTCGAGCCAGGCTCCGGCGGTCTGCAGCACTTCGCGGGCCATCTGCTCTTTGCCTCCGGGAAAGCGATGGTAGAGGCTCGCCTTCTTCAGGCCCGACGCCTCCGCCAGCAGGGTCAGCGACGCGCCTTCATAACCGACATCGCGAAACACCCGGCCCAGCCGGTCCATCAATTCCGCGTCTTCGACCGCTACCTTGCGTCCCATCGGGATCACTGCTCCGCTTCGTTCAAATCATTGTAACCGAACGACCGTTAAAATGGAACTTGACAGGGGCGCCCCGCGACTGCCAATTGTATTATACCGAACGTTCGGTAATTATACAATCGATCAACAGGAGCTCCCATGTCGAAAACAGCCATCTTCATCTATTCGGACCCCAAGGCCGGCTCCGACGAGGCGCTGGGCCGCCTCTTCAATGCGATGTTCGTCGCCTACGAACTTCAGGAGAAGAAGCAGGAGGTCGCGCTCATCTTCCAGGGGGCGGGGGTGCGCTGGGTGAACGAGGTCGTCAAGCTCGACCACCCCGCCCATGCGCTCTACGACGCCGTGAAGGATACGGTGGTCGGCGCCTGTCGCGGCTGCGCCGATGTCTTTGGCGCCACCGACGGCGTCCGGGCGGCGGGGCTGTCGCTGATCGACGAGAAGGCGATCCCCGGCACATCCGGCATCGTTGACGTCTCCAAGTATCTCGACGCGGGCTACCGTGTCCTGACGTTCTGAGCCGTCGTCACGGCCAGAGGTGCCGCATCCTGATGCGGCACCCACGTCGCGGCGAATACGACGGCGGCGTCGCAAACCGTCGCGTCAAGCCGCATCTCCGCGAACTGTCGGAGCAGCAAGCGGTCCTCGAGCAGGTATCGCTGCCGGGCTTCGGCGATAGGCGCCCGGGGAGACTCCAAAACTGCGCTTGAATGCCTTGCTGAAGGCTGCCACCGAGTCATAACCGCAACGTTCGGCCACGCGGTCGATGGTCATGCCCGATTCCTTCAGCCATTGGGCGGCGATCTGCATTCGCCAATCCTTGAGGTATTCGACCGGCGAAGCCCGATCAATTTCCTGAATTTGTCAGTCAGCACGGTCTTCGACAGTCCGACGCGGGTGCAGAATTCGGCGATCGTCCAGGGATGCCATGGCTCCTGGTGAATCAAGTGCAGCACGGTCGCCAGCCGTCGATCCTGCATCGCCGCGAACACTCCCTGCCTAACCAGATTTGCTTCGATGCAATGGCGGATGACGAGGATGAAGAGACTGTCGCATAGCCGCTCGATCACCGAGTCGCTGCCGAAACGCGGGCTCGCCGATTCCGCAATGACGAGTTCGATGAGCCGCGCCGATGTTTCGCCGGCTTCGGTTTTCCGGATGACGATCTCGGCGGGTAGCGTGCGCCACAGCGGGGACTGCGGTACGGCCAGTTCGATTTCCCCGCAGACAAAGCCGGCCTCGCCTTGATCAAAGTTGGTGAGGCGCGTGCCCTCCATGTCGCCGGGAAGGTGGGCCGGGCTGTAGGAGAGGAAGTGTTGCGCGGCGTGCGGCAGAAACAGGATCAAATCGCCGTCCGCCAATTCCAGCGGCGCCGCCCATGCCGGCGAGTGGACCCAGCCCCGGCCCTTGCTGACGAGATGAAACCAGATCGACTTGTCGGAGTTGTGGTCCATCAGCCATTGCCCGCACACGCCGCCGGCATAGACCAGCTTCGCCCGCAGATTGAGACCGTTCGCCAGCGCCGTCAGTGCGTCCAATTTCATCCTCCGAACTTACGGACATGAATTCCGGAATCTCGCGCATGGTCGCGCGCGTCAGGCTGCATTAGCTCTGCCTTACTGTCACGCAGACATGCAGAGCAATCGGCAAGCTGGATCTGCTTCCTTCCCGACGCCCACCAGGAGAGCCAACACCATGACTGAGATCGCAAGACTGACGCTGGAGAAGAAGAGCCGCGACAACGCCGAGCCGCGCGCGAAGGCCGCTCTCGAGGCCGTGCAAAAGGGCCTCGGTTTCGTCCCGAACATGTATGCCAACATGGCAAACTCGCCGGGCGCGCTTGAAACGTATGGCGTCGGCTATGGTTTCTTCCGCGGCGAGGGCGGCTTCACGCCGGCGGAGCAGGAGGTCGTGTTCCTCACGATCAGCCATGAAAACGGCTGCGAATACTGCATGGCCGCGCACAGCATGGTCGGCGAGAAGATGTCCGGGGTCCCGGCGCCCGTTCTTCATGCATTGCGTTCGGGTCTGCCGCTGCCGGATGCAAAGCTGCAAGCGCTGTCCGTCTTCACGCGCGTCATGGTGGCGAGCCGCGGCAAACCGACCCGCCAGGACCTCCAGCTGTTCCTCGCCGCAGGCTTCAGCGAACGGCAGGTGCTGGAAATCATTCTCGCCATCGCCGTGAAAACCATCAGCAACTACTCGAACCACGTCTTCCATACCGAAGTCGATCCGGTATTCGCGGCGTATCGCTGGGAAACGCCGAAGGCGGCATAGCGCCGGAAATCTGCAGTTGGCGCGCGTGCCGGACGGTCTACCGCTCCGGCACGCGCCTGGTTTCCGCGCCGCCGTGCCCGGGATCAGGCTTCCAATGACGTTGCGCGTTGCGTAATCGATAGCAACGATGCAATCCGGGGGACGTCTCGATGAACAAGCTCACTGGGATTCGCGCCTGCGTCTTCGACGCCTATGGCACGGTGTTCGATTTCGCCACCGCTGCCTCGCGCTGCCCGGATATTCCGGAACAAAGTCGCGCCGCCCTGACGACGCTTTGGCGCGACAAGCAGCTTCAATACACCTGGCTGCGGACGCTTCAGGGCCGCTATGTCGATTTCTGGCAGGTCACCGGCGACGCCCTGGATTTCGCGCTGGATAGTCTTGGAATTCGAAAACCGGGTCTGCACGAAACGTTGATGGAGCTCTATCGCACGCTCGCCGCCTTCCCGGAGGTATTCGACGTGCTTCGTTCCCTGCGCCAGTCCGGCTTTTCGACGGCCATCCTCTCCAACGGATCGCCGGCGATGCTGGAGGCGGCCGTCGCCGGCGCCGGGCTCGGCGGGCTGTTCGATGCCGTGCTCTCCGCCGATGCGGTCGGCGCATTCAAGACCCATCCCAAGGTCTATCAATACGCGCTGGATCGACTGGGAGTGCCTGCCTCCGCCGTATCGTTCCAATCCTCCAATGGATGGGACGCCTATGCGGCCTCGGATTTCGGCATGCGGGTGGTCTGGTGCAACCGCTACGGACAACAGCGCGAACGATTACCGGGCGCGCCGGATCATGAAATCCGCACGCTGGCTGAACTGCCTGCGCTGCTGTCCCGGGCGGGGGACTGACCCCGAGAGGCCTGCGACCATCTGTACCGGCGGCCGGGCATCGCATGTCGCGGACGGATGATTATCTGGGAAACTTCGACGTCAGGAGTCTCCCATGCGCTGGATCGCCGCGGTATTCGCAGCGCTGCTCGTGCTGCTGCTGGTGTATGCGGGCTCGGCTTACGTCTCGCTGAACGGGTTGGTCAAGGCCGCACGCGCGGCCGATATCGACGAAGTCATGGCCCGAACCGACCTGGAGCGAACAAAGCGTTCGCTGGTCGATCAGATCGTCGGCGCGTACCTGAAGCGACTGGGCGAAAAGCGGCCCGTTAAGCCCCTGGAGCGAATGGTGGCCCATACCTATGGCGCGTCGATCGCCGACGCTCTCGTCGGAAAAATGCTGACCAAGGAAAATCTGGCCTCGTTGCTGCAAGATGGCAAAGTCAGAGGTGTCGACGGGGTCACGAACCTATCGCTGGAACCGCTGAAAACGATCGAGCTGTCGGACCTCGGCCAAGTCATCCGCAGGATCTCGTTGGTGAAGCCAGTCGAGTTCGCTATTCGACTCGGAGACGCCGAAGATGCCAGCGGAATCAGCCTTCATTTCAACGGCGCGGGATGGCAACTCTCCGGAATCCAGCTGCCCGCGAAGGTCGCCCAAACGCTCGCGGCGACGCTGCCGGTGAGATAGAGGGCGCGACGCGCCGCCATTGCACTTGATCAAGCTGACGAGCGGCCACGAAATCACGCCGTAGCTTTGGGTAAATCCGGACAGGAGAGGTGAGGCCGGTCCGGAAAATTCCGCGTACTAGTCACACATCACCACTGAGCCGTCGCGGATGTTTGACCCACAGGGTTTTGTCCAGGTTCCCCTGAAGCCGTCATCTGTTTTTTCCCCCGAGATTCGGCCGCCCCCGGCGTTGATGCCAACATCAGCTTTTTCGGGCCTGTCCGGCTTCTCGACTGGCCCAGTCGCGAACCGGGAGCAAAACAGTCCACTTGGAAGGGCTGTTTGGGCTTCACGCTGGTGCAGGTAATCAATTCGGACGATGCTAACGCTTCGAAAGCTCTTGATATGGGCTAAGCCATTTGACACTCTTTGGGACGGGAGTGTCCTGAGATCGAGGGCTATCATGCAAAGATCATTGATTGGCGCCGCTGCCTTTTCGATTGTCGTCCTTTGTAGCAGCAGCGCATACTGCGGACCTTATCCCTTCGGCGATGAACCGTACCGGCTGAACTGGGGATACGATCCCGAGATCCAATCGGGCTGCTGGAAGTGGAATTGGCAGCAGCATCATTGGGACAACTACTGTCCTGTCTATGTTCATCCCAAAGCATATATGTACCCGCGCTCATCGCGCGTGGTGTTGCGAACCAGAGGTTGACGGTCAGCTGCTAAGGGCGAGGCTACGCTCGCGTGGCCTCGAGATTTGGTGTCAGGAATGCTGAATCGTACAGGCGACCTGGGTATGCTTGCCGAAATTCAGTAGTGCATTCTCGCGGAAGCCGTCCAACCAGACCCCTCGGCCGGCGTAGCGATAACCCACACCCATCGGTACAAGCCGAACGTGCATCGCATTGCGAGGCGACGTGAAGAGGGAGGCGGTAACAATCTCCCCGACGACGCTGACGGCGATCGGACAAAGCGGATACTGCCGGCCGTTTTCGCAAGTGAAGACAATCTCGGAACAGCCGCCTTGGCCCGACGTCATCAGGCCGAGATCCGCCGCAGCACTCGGCCGCGAAGCGGCGCCAATGGCAAATCCCATGAAGGCTGCGATCAAAATAAACTTGCGAAATCCCGCATGCATGGCCGCCCCCAAGGCTGATGTAATGTCCGTTATCAGAGCAAAAATGGCCTACAAGGTCAAACAGATATTGAGCGGATCAACTGGTTCGAGAGGTAGCCAAAAGGGCCTAATCGGGCGCAGTTGGGCCGGCGACTTCTGCCGGCCCGTCAAAAAACGATAAGGCGTTACACCCTTCGAAAATCGCGGTGAGCTTAATTGGCGTCAGCCACTTCGCAGGCAACGCTTGGGCTACTCCCGACGGGTCCAATATTGACGCGAGAAAACTGTCGCACTTCGTGAGCCAAGATCGGTCCCGGGCTCGGCCAAACCATTACCTTTGTTCCTCCTGTTCGGTCTTCGCCGACCCAACAGATCAGTTCGATAGAATCTATCGCCTTGTCCGTATTGTTTGAGATTTTGAAACTTGCGATGCCATTGTCGTCCTCGCGCCTCTGCCACTGGAACGAACTAATCGGGACTTGCTCGGCAATGCCAGCCGCGCCCGCCGCTGGCGGCGTTGAGGTCTGGCAGATCGCGGGACCGATCAGGCCAACCAGGGAAATTGCGGCTGCTATGAACTTCATTTCGGCCGTTCCCCAGCTCAAGAATGAAATCATTCCGCAGTCCGCGATACCGCGCAAGGGTTTGGAGGTCGTCACTTCCCGCGCGCTCCCAAGCCCCTGCTTGGCGGCGTCTGGCCCGCACGGGCCGGTCGCGATGCAATTGAGAGTGGATCGCAAAGACCTTTGTGCTTTGGCGCGGTTTTCGATTCGGTCGCCTTTGTTAATCCTTGATTCAGTGGAAGACACCTTTAATGCTGGGTCGCTGAGTCACCAACGACGAGCGAGGGGCGCGACAGGGTGGTTCGGGCAAGGACGGGGGGAAGTTCAGGAATGTCGTTCGGGGATCGTGTGACTAATTCAAGAATATCCGCTCGATGCCTTTGCCTCGTAATCGCATTGGTCGCAGTCGGGCCGCTTGCATCCCGAGCCAGCGCAGAGGCGCTCGAAGGTCCCACTTTTCGAAAGGGGATGTGGCACTTTGTAAGGACGCTCGAGCTGGTTGTGTCCTCGAAGATCAGGCATAAATTGCTGGCGCGAGAAATGACGCGCTGTGTTGATCCCACACAGGCCATGAAGGTCACTTTTTCGCAGGCCCCTGTTGGAAGCTGCGTTTCGGCAAAGCCGGAAAAGTCGGGCAATAAGTACACCTTCTCCAATCGGTGCGACTATATGGGGCCGGTCAGCACCGTCATAACCGTTCACAGCGATGAATCTTACACCGAAGCCAACGAACTCACCGTCGGCAAGATTCCGAGGTCGGAATTGGTCGTGGCGCGGAGGGTAGGGGATTGCGACGGTGATGCAGGAAATTCCGGCCGGCAGGCTGTCTTGTCACACTGACCGCGGGGTTTGGGGCAGATCCGAAGTATTTGACGGAAGCCCCGATCGCCTTCCTGCGCGGAGGGGCGACCGGTAAGCGACTTCTCGGGGTTGGTGGGTCGACGTAGTCCGTAAATGTCTTAAAAGGTGCATTTGTCGAAAGGTGCACCTTTGACGAGATTTCCTGCAAGGCAAGAGGCGTACTTCTGCCTCTCAAATGGCGGCGATCGTTCCGTCGACCAGGACGGTGCTAGATCTTCTGCTGGGCTCCGGCTCCAGCAACTTTAACGGTGATTTTCTGGATTTCCGTGCGTCCGCCCGGGTATTTGACCTCAATCGTCAGAACGTCATCGCCCAGGAATTCCGGCGGCGACTTATAGAACGCAATATAGGCCGGCACTTCCAGAGCCAGGCATGCCTTGTAGTTGGTAGCTTTCACCTTGGCGGTCTTGACCACAACCTTGCCGGAGGTGGGCGGCTTGGCCAGCCGGATGGTCGGGAGTGGGCCGGACGTACAGTCGGGCAGCACGTTGAGGTAGACACCTATTCGGGTGTCCTGGTTTGGCACGGCCTTGACCGAGCGTTCCACCATCTGGGTCTGCGCATTCGCCGCGCCTGCCCAGCCTGCGCATGCGGCTACCCCAAAGACCAGCAAAACCCCCCTCATTAACGGCTCCATTCAGCAACGACGCCTTTGGCAGGGCTCGGATGCGAGTGCCAAGCCATGCCTAAGGGCAGGCCATCCAATTGACCTTTCCTCATCCGACTCCGCCCTGTCCCCCCTTTACCACATTGGCGCTGAAAGCATTGATTAACCAAACACTTTTCTTGACCCCCCTTGGGGTTAACAATACTTTAACTCGAAATTTTGCAGCAAATTTGATGGGCAGTTGATTCAACAATTCCAGTCGGCGGAGACAGATTATGAACGCGCAATTTCAGATAGCTCAGGCCACCGGCACCGGCACTGGAAATTCCGCTAGCGCAGCAAAGCCGCGAATCTTCAAGCTGACGAAGCCGCTGACCGATCAAGCGGTCATCATCAATCTCGGCTACGACCAAAAAGTTCAAGTCGACTTCTCGTCGATCGCCAATGAGAAAATCACGCTCGTCCACGTCGGCGAAAAGCTGATCATCCTGTTCGACAACCAGTCGACCGTGACGGTCGAGCCGTTCTTCGATTCTAGGCACGATGCGCAGCAAAATCTTTCGATCGAAGTGGCGCCGGGCCGCCAGGTTACGGTCAATGAATTTGCCAGCCTGTTTCCGATCACCACCGATCAATCCGTGTTGCCGGCAGCCGGCACCGAAGGCGGCAACGCGCAGGCGAGCGGCGCGAACTTCAGCCCTTACGAAGTGGACCCGTTGCCGCCTGTCCCAACCAATAAACTGGCGCCCCAGGAAGCGCTGGGCAATTTTGTCCTTACCCCGGAGACCTTCGCGGGCGTGCCGACCGAAGAACCAGCGCCACCAGCCGGCCCGACAATCGTGGCGGGCATTGGGCTGCCTCTGTCGGTGGATGAAAGCTTCATTCCAGTCGTCGGATCGCAGCAGGCGCCGGCCGGATCGAATGTCGATACCGAGGCCTTTGCGTCAGCGTTCACGGTGGATGCGCCGGCCGGCGTACAGTCGGTGACCTATGCGCTGACGATCAACAACCCGACGACCAATTTGATCGATTCGATCAGCGGCGAGCAGGTGCTGCTGTCGCTGAATGGCGCCATGGTCGAGGGGCGGACGGCGATCGGCGGCGACCTTGTATTCACGCTTACGGTCGACGCCGCCGGCAACGTGACGTTCACCGAGCTGCGCGGCGTGCATGAGGGCACACCCGGCGATTTCAACGAAGGTATTTCACTGACGTCAGGATTGGTTTCGCTGACCGCAACGGTGACGGACGTTAATAACGTCAGTGCGAGCGCGAGTATCGATCTTGGGCCGCAGATTACGATCAATGACGACGGTCCGCATGCGGTAGCGGATACCAATTGGACCGTTGAGGACTCGGCAGGTTCTATTGTCGGCAACGCTCTTCTGGATATTTCGCATTCTGGCGATCCTTCCCCCGTGCTTGATTTCGCCGATGTCGGCGACATTGTTGGTGCGGATAGCGGCTTTGTTACGGGGATCGCCGCGGGTGCGGGGTCGCCGGTGGTCGTTCCATCTGGACTCGGCGGTGTGGACATCACGGGTGCATACGGGCACTTGGTTATCCATGAGGATGGATCTTATAGCTATTCGCTTGGTGGAAGCGGAGTAGACACGGCGGCCGTACAGGCGTTGGACGATGGAGATGTGCCGCTTCTGGACGTCTTTACCTATACGGTCACAGATGGCGATGGAGATGCATCCTCTGCTTCATTAACTATTTCGGTGTTCGGCACCAACGACGCGCCGGTTGCCAATGCGGACACCAACTGGGCGCAGGAGGACACCACGAATGCGACCGGCAACGTGCTGCAGACGATTGCGCATGCGGGCGCGCCGTCGGGCATCTTCTCGGACGTTGCGGATACCGATGTCGACATCGAGACGCTGACGGTCACCAATGTCTCGGACACCAACGAGAACCTGGCGGTTATCGCCGGGACGACGTCGGCGAACGGCACGGTGATCGTTGGCCAGTACGGCACGCTGACGCTGGGTGCGGACGGCTCGTACAGCTATGTGGTCGACAACAGCAATGCGGCGGTGCAGGGGCTGGATACCGGCGAGTCGCTGGTGGACAACGCGTTCACCTATACGGTGACGGACGGCACGACGACGACGACGGCGACGCTGACGGTGACGGTGTTCGGCACCAACGACGCGCCGGTTGCCAATGCGGACACCAACTGGGCGCAGGAGGACACTACGAATGCGACCGGCAACGTGCTGCAGACGATTGCGCATGCGGGCGCGCCGTCGGGCATCTTCTCGGACGTTGCGGATACCGATGTCGACATCGAGGCGCTGACGGTCACCAACGTCTCGGACACCAACGAGAACCTGGCGGTTATCGCCGGGACGACGTCGGCGAACGGCACGGTGATCGTTGGCCAGTACGGCACGCTGACGCTGGGTGCGGACGGCTCGTACAGCTATGTGGTCGACAACAGCAATGCGGCGGTGCAGGGGCTGGATACCGGCGAGTCGCTGGTGGACAACGCGTTCACCTATACGGTGACGGACGGCACGACGACGACGACGGCGACGCTGACGGTGACGGTGTTCGGCACCAACGACGCGCCGGTTGCCAATGCGGACACCAACTGGGCGCAGGAGGACACCACGAATGCGACCGGCAACGTGCTGCAGACGATTGCGCATGCGGGCGCGCCGTCGGGCATCTTCTCGGACGTTGCGGATACCGATGTCGACATCGAGGCGCTGACGGTCACCAATGTCTCGGACACCAACGAGAACCTGGCGGTTATCGCCGGGACGACGTCGGCGAACGGCACGGTGATCGTTGGCCAGTACGGCACGCTGACGCTGGGTGCGGACGGCTCGTACAGCTATGTGGTCGACAACAGCAATGCGGCGGTGCAGGGGCTGGATACCGGCGAGTCGCTGGTGGACAACGCGTTCACCTATACGGTGACGGACGGCACGACGACGACGACGGCGACGCTGACGGTGACGGTGTTCGGCACCAACGACGCGCCGGTTGCCAATGCGGACACCAACTGGGCGCAGGAGGACACTACGAATGCGACCGGCAACGTGCTGCAGACGATTGCGCATGCGGGCGCGCCGTCGGGCATCTTCTCGGACGTTGCGGATACCGATGTCGACATCGAGGCGCTGACGGTCACCAATGTCTCGGACACCAACGAGAACCTGGCGGTTATCGCCGGGACGACGTCGGCGAACGGCACGGTGATCGTTGGCCAGTACGGCACGCTGACGCTGGGTGCGGACGGCTCGTACAGCTATGTGGTCGACAACAGCAATGCGGCGGTGCAGGGGCTGGATACCGGCGAGTCGCTGGTGGACAACGCGTTCACCTATACGGTGACGGACGGCACGACGACGACGACGGCGACGCTGACGGTGACGGTGTTCGGCACCAACGACGCGCCGGTTGCCAATGCGGACACCAACTGGGCGCAGGAGGACACCACGAATGCGACCGGCAACGTGCTGCAGACGATTGCGCATGCGGGCGCGCCGTCGGGCATCTTCTCGGACGTTGCGGATACCGATGTCGACATCGAGGCGCTGACGGTCACCAATGTCTCGGACACCAACGAGAACCTGGCGGTTATCGCCGGGACGACGTCGGCGAACGGCACGGTGATCGTTGGCCAGTACGGCACGCTGACGCTGGGTGCGGACGGCTCGTACAGCTATGTGGTCGACAACAGCAATGCGGCGGTGCAGGGGCTGGATACCGGCGAGTCGCTGGTGGACAACGCGTTCACCTATACGGTGACGGACGGCACGACGACGACGACGGCGACGCTGACGGTGACGGTGTTCGGCACCAACGACGCGCCGGTTGCCAATGCGGACACCAACTGGGCGCAGGAGGACACTACGAATGCGACCGGCAACGTGCTGCAGACGATTGCGCATGCGGGCGCGCCGTCGGGCATCTTCTCGGACGTTGCGGATACCGATGTCGACATCGAGGCGCTGACGGTCACCAACGTCTCGGACACCAACGAGAACCTGGCGGTTATCGCCGGGACGACGTCGGCGAACGGCACGGTGATCGTTGGCCAGTACGGCACGCTGACGCTGGGTGCGGACGGCTCGTACAGCTATGTGGTCGACAACAGCAATGCGGCGGTGCAGGGGCTGGATACCGGCGAGTCGCTGGTGGACAACGCGTTCACCTATACGGTGACGGACGGCACGACGACGACGACGGCGACGCTGACGGTGACGGTGTTCGGCACCAACGACGCGCCGGTTGCCAATGCGGACACCAACTGGGCGCAGGAGGACACCACGAATGCGACCGGCAACGTGCTGCAGACGATTGCGCATGCGGGCGCGCCGTCGGGCATCTTCTCGGACGTTGCGGATACCGATGTCGACATCGAGGCGCTGACGGTCACCAATGTCTCGGACACCAACGAGAACCTGGCGGTTATCGCCGGGACGACGTCGGCGAACGGCACGGTGATCGTTGGCCAGTACGGCACGCTGACGCTGGGTGCGGACGGCTCGTACAGCTATGTGGTCGACAACAGCAATGCGGCGGTGCAGGGGCTGGATACCGGCGAGTCGCTGGTGGACAACGCGTTCACCTATACGGTGACGGACGGCACGACGACGACGACGGCGACGCTGACGGTGACGGTGTTCGGCACCAACGACGCGCCGGTTGCCAATGCGGACACCAACTGGGCGCAGGAGGACACTACGAATGCGACCGGCAACGTGCTGCAGACGATTGCGCATGCGGGCGCGCCGTCGGGCATCTTCTCGGACGTTGCGGATACCGATGTCGACATCGAGGCGCTGACGGTCACCAACGTCTCGGACACCAACGAGAACCTGGCGGTTATCGCCGGGACGACGTCGGCGAACGGCACGGTGATCGTTGGCCAGTACGGCACGCTGACGCTGGGTGCGGACGGCTCGTACAGCTATGTGGTCGACAACAGCAATGCGGCGGTGCAGGGGCTGGATACCGGCGAGTCGCTGGTGGACAACGCGTTCACCTATACGGTGACGGACGGCACGACGACGACGACGGCGACGCTGACGGTGACGGTGTTCGGCACCAACGACGCGCCGGTTGCCAATGCGGACACCAACTGGGCGCAGGAGGACACTACGAATGCGACCGGCAACGTGCTGCAGACGATTGCGCATGCGGGCGCGCCGTCGGGCATCTTCTCGGACGTTGCGGATACCGATGTCGACATCGAGACGCTGACGGTCACCAACGTCTCGGACACCAACGAGAACCTGGCGGTTATCGCCGGGACGACGTCGGCGAACGGCACGGTGATCGTTGGCCAGTACGGCACGCTGACGCTGGGTGCGGACGGCTCGTACAGCTATGTGGTCGACAACAGCAATGCGGCGGTGCAGGGGCTGGATACCGGCGAGTCGCTGGTGGACAACGCGTTCACCTATACGGTGACGGACGGCACGACGACGACGACGGCGACGCTGACGGTGACGGTGTTCGGCACCAACGACGCGCCGGTTGCCAATGCGGACACCAACTGGGCGCAGGAGGACACTACGAATGCGACCGGCAACGTGCTGCAGACGATTGCGCATGCGGGCGCGCCGTCGGGCATCTTCTCGGACGTTGCGGATACCGATGTCGACATCGAGACGCTGACGGTCACCAACGTCTCGGACACCAACGAGAACCTGGCGGTTATCGCCGGGACGACGTCGGCGAACGGCACGGTGATCGTTGGCCAGTACGGCACGCTGACGCTGGGTGCGGACGGCTCGTACAGCTATGTGGTCGACAACAGCAATGCGGCGGTGCAGGGGCTGGATACCGGCGAGTCGCTGGTGGACAACGCGTTCACCTATACGGTGACGGACGGCACGACGACGACGACGGCGACGCTGACGGTGACGGTGTTCGGCACCAACGACGCGCCGGTTGCCAATGCGGACACCAACTGGGCGCAGGAGGACACTACGAATGCGACCGGCAACGTGCTGCAGACGATTGCGCATGCGGGCGCGCCGTCGGGCATCTTCTCGGACGTTGCGGATACCGATGTCGACATCGAGACGCTGACGGTCACCAACGTCTCGGACACCAACGAGAACCTGGCGGTTATCGCCGGGACGACGTCGGCGAACGGCACGGTGATCGTTGGCCAGTACGGCACGCTGACGCTGGGTGCGGACGGCTCGTACAGCTATGTGGTCGACAACAGCAATGCGGCGGTGCAGGGGCTGGATACCGGCGAGTCGCTGGTGGACAACGCGTTCACCTATACGGTGACGGACGGCACGACGACGACGACGGCGACGCTGACGGTGACGGTGTTCGGCACCAACGACGCGCCGGTTGTTGTCAACACGCACAACTGGATGTCCAGCGATCCGGCCCAACAGACTGCCACTTCACCAAGCTACCCGAACGGATATCCACTGCTCGTTACTATTCCGACCGACGTCGATGGGGAGAATCTTGTCGTAACTGCAAATACCGTTCCGGGCGGTGTTTATTATTTCGACGGGATAAATTATGTGCCGGTCGTGGCAGGCGTCACCGTGTTGTATGACCCTTCATCGGGTATCAATTTTCTCGATGATCTTGTCTATCGGCCGACGGTCACTGTGGACGATACGCTGAATGCGAGCCTGGTTCTGAATGTCACCGATGGAACGGCGACGGTCCAGCAAACGGTTTTCATCCATGAGGTTCCGCCGAACAGTTTGCCGACTGAAGTCCACACAATCGGAAACGGAAGTAGTCCTCTGAACTTTGGCAACGCTCAAACCCTGCCGATCACACTTTCGCAGGCAACGGTGGACGGCATTCTTAATGATCCGTTCAGTAGCACCATTCGTGTTTCTACCGATTTTCAAGAAGCTCCGTTTGTGGTCCCCATTCCAGTGGCTGAGCGAAATCCTGGCGTATTCCACGACCACAGCGCCGGCTCAGAACGCGAGGAGGAGGTGCAGGTCGAGATTGTGATCGGAACCAACCATTTCGTTATTGTAGAAGACGACCTGACCGCCGCAACTTTTGAGCAAAGCTGGACTTATAACTCTCTAACCGGTCTAATGGAGGCCACAGTCAGCTATGGCAACATCTTCTTGCTTGATTCCCTGGGGAACGCGACGACAACGTCGCTGGCTGATTATCTGATCCTCCATCCACCCTCTGTGGGCGACACCTGGACGCTTTCGTATAGGGACAATGACGGCGGGAACTATCAGGCTCGTCTCGCCCAATTTGATTTCTTCACGAATAATCCGGGGGACCCTGGCATTGTCGTCAACGGTGACACCAATCTGCCAGACCAGATTTACGGTACCTCCGGCAACGACAACTTGTCCGGAAATGGGGGTGACGACATCATTCTCGGCCGCGGTGGCAATGATCTCCTTAGTGGCGGCCTTGGCGACGACACGTTGGATGGCGGGACTGGAACCGACACTGCTAGTTATTCAAGCGCAAGCGTCGGCGTCGTTGTCGACCTCAACGTTGTCACTCCGCAGAATACTGTTGGAGCGGGTATTGATACGCTCTTGAATATCGACAATCTCATCGGCTCTGGATCTGCGGATACGTTGACAGGCAACGGTAACGCCAACTCCTTGTCCGGAGGAGGCGGCGACGACATCTTGGTCGGAGGAGGAGGTATTGATACTCTGACAGGCGGCGCGGGGGTTGATCACTTCCAGTATAACGCGACGTCGGAAGGGCTCGATCACATCATCGACTTCAGCGGCCATGGTGGCCAGCTCGATGTGCTAGAGTTTGACAACGCTGCCTTTGGAAGTCTGGGCGTGGGAACGCTCGATGTGTCTCACTTCGCTTCGAACGCGTCGGGCACAGCGACGGCGGCAACGGCGCAGTTCGTGTATAATACTACCTCGCACACGCTTTCCTATGACTCGGACGGTACGGGAGCGGCGGCTGCCATAGCCATGGCGGTTCTCGAGAACGGTTTTGCTCTCAACAATACGGACATTCGCATCGTCTAAGTCGAGCACCCACGAAAACATGGCCCGCCGGACAGCCGGCGGGCCGTTTTGTTACATCAGGAGGGGCAGCGTGAAGAGCTGAAAGCTGCCGTCGCTCGATGCCTCCGCGCCGGTCCATTCCGTGACGTCGCCGCCTGCCGCCGCCGGTGCTGCCTCGACTTCGTCTGCCAGTAGCGGTCGTTTCGCATAGGGCGCCGCGAACAGATGCACGCCCCGCTGGTTGATAGCGAACAACGGCGTAAGGCTCGAGGCATCGGAGTCCTCAACCAGCGTGGAATGCCGGCTGTCTAGGATCAGCCAGCGGCCGTCGAGGCGTGCGGCCAGCACCGCATGATCCTGACGGACCGCGCGATCGCGAACCAGCACCAGCTGGAGATCTTCACGGGGAAAGCCCGCCTCGCTCAAGGCCACATATTTGGCAATTGCGTAGTCCTCGCAGTCACCTTTCGCGGTCGCAAAAGTCGCGAGCGGCGTGCTCCATCGATCCGCTTCACCATGCAAGGCATAGTCGCTGACATAGCGGATCGCCGTGTTGACGGCGCGATTGGCCTCGTCGAGTTGGACGCGGCCGGACTTTGACTTGACGGCGTGGATCAGCCGCATGAATTGCGCGGCGTACGACGGGCAGTTCCCGGCATCCGCCCGGCATTGATCCAGAACGGCTTGCTCCTTCGCCATGGCGGCTTCGACGCCGCGCCACTTGCGCCAGAGCAGGCCTTCGGGCGCGCGAAACGTGAACAAGCCAAAGGGATCTTTGCCGGCCGGCGCAGTTTCCCTCGACGCGGGTTGCGCGTCCGTCGCGGAATTCGACGGGGGAGTGAGCGAGGCCAGACGAATGGCACCAGGTCCGCGGCCGCGCTGCTGGTCGTGTTTCGCGAGGACGGCGTTGATACTGAAAAACGTTGCAGGAGGGCGCATCGACGTCCGGTCGGCGCCGGGGCTAAAATCAGCGGCAGTTTCGGCGACGACGACTTCCTCGGCCGCGAATGAACCGGAGGTCGCACATGCGATAATCGAAACAGTGAGCCCCGCAACAAACGCAAACGAGCGAAGCACCCGCAATTCCAAACGCGGCGTCATGACGTCCCCTTGTCCGGAACGTCAGCCAACGTCTTTGCGTCGATCTTCCGTCCCAATCTGTTATCGGGACGGAGCCTGCGGCCTCTGCTGCTTATGCGGAGTTAAGAGGGGGCAGGGGACGGCGGTAATGTCGGAAAGGCGGTCAATTGCCGGTTTGCAGGACCATTCAAAATTGAACGATCGAAAATGACGGTTTGTTAAGCAAACCGCCGCGCGCTCAACGTTCGCGCAGGGCCTCGTCACGCAAGGTGCGGGCAGGCCTGAGCAGGTAGTCCAGGACCGATTTCTCACCGGTGAGGATTTCGACCGTGGCGACCATGCCGGGAATGATCGGCAGTGAATTCTTGGCTGTCCCAAGATGGTTCTTCTCGGTTCGAACCATCACCCGGTAAAAAGTCTCCTGGCGCTCCGATTTCTCGGCCTTTTCGTCGACGATGGTGTCGGCGCTGATGCGCTCGACCTTGCCTTTCAGCGAGCCATAAACCGAGGGATCATAAGCAGAAATCTTGACCACCGCGTCCTGGTTGGGGCGAATGAAGGCGATATCCTGCGGGCGGATCCGGCCCTCAACCAGCAATGAATCGTCGAGCGGAATGATGTCCATCACGTTGGCGCCGGGCTGGACCACCGCGCCGATCGTGGTCACGTTCAATTTGTTAACGATGCCATGTACCGGGGCCTTCAGGTCGGTCCGTCGCACGCGGTCCTGCGCAGATTTGATGTTTTCATCCAGGACGGCCAGATCCCCTTTCGACTTGGCGAGATCCTCATCCGCCTGCGATCGGAAAGACGTTATGGCGTAATTGATTTTTGATTGAGTCTCGGCGAGTTGGCCTCTCATTTCGGTCGCCTGGCGGTCCAGCCGCAGCATCTCGATCTCGGGGACTACCTTCTGTTCGTAAAGCTTGCGGGTGAGGGCGAGTTCGCGGTCCAGCAATTTGAGAGTGCCGGTGAGCCGGGTTACCTGCTGGTTCAACACGTCGACGTCTTGCGACAATTTCTGCGCGCGCATCTTGAACACGCTGGTTTCGGTAGCGACCGAAGCCGGCACTACCTTATCGAGTTGGTCGGGAAACGTGACATCGTTTCGTCCGCGCGCCTCCGCCTCGAGCCGGGCAACACGGGCAGCCATCGCCGCGCGCCGCTCCCTTATTTCACCGAATTCCGAAGCAAATTTGGTGTCGTCAATCCGCATCAGGGACTGACCTTGCTGAACGATGGCGCCTTCCTGCACAAGGATATCGCCGACAATGCCACCCTCAAGGGTCTGGACAACCTGGGTCTGGCGTGACGGCACGACCTTGCCATTGCCGCGTTTGACCTCGTCCAGAACCGCGAAGTGGGCCCACACCAGAAACGACATCAGGAGAGCCAGGAACGTCAACAACAGCATGCGTGACGTCCGCGGCGTCCGCAGCGCCGCCGCCGCCCGGATGTCGTTGGCGAAGGCAAAGTCAGATGGCGGCATTAGGCTTTTGCACCAAAGTTGCTCTTTGCGTGGGATTAGGCTGGGCCGCTTTATCGGCAGGTGGCGCAGCATGTTTCCCTTGGAGGAGGGCCAACACCTTGTCGCGCGGCCCGTCGGCGACCAAGCGGCCGTTGTCGAACAGCAACAGTCGATCCACCATGCTGAGGAGCGAAAGCCGGTGCGTCGAGATGATGATGGTCATCCGCTCACCACCGATCGCTTTCAGTCGCTCCAGGAATTCGGCTTCACTGCGGACATCAAAATGCGCAGTCGGCTCGTCCAGGAACAGCACACGTGGCTTCCTGATCAGTACGCGGGCCAGTCCAATGGCCTGTTTCTGGCCGCCGGACAGACTGCGACCGCCCTCCGAGATAGGCATATCGTACCCCATCGGATGTCCGGCGATAAAACTCTCTACGCCCGAAAGCCGCGCAGCGGCGAGAACTTCTTCATCGGTCGCGTCAGGCTTGCCCAACGCAATATTGTCGCGCAATTTTCCGAAGAACAGGTCGGTATCCTGCATCGCAAATCCGATGCCGGTACGCAGATCCGAAGGATCATATTGACGCGAATCGACGCCATCGATCAGGATTCGACCTTCTTGGGCTTCATAAAAACCGAGCAAGAGCCGGCCGACTGTCGTTTTCCCGGACCCTACACGTCCGATAATGCCGATCCGTTCGCCACCCTCGATTTTGAAGGAAACTTTCTCCAGCGCCTTGGCAGGGGCGTCCGGATAGGAAAAGCTGACGTTCTCGAAAGCAATCCGTCCTTGGTCGATTTTCCTCGCGACGTAAGCGCGCTGCGGCGATCGTTCGCGCTCCAATGACATAATGCGATCGATCGCCTTCAGCGCTGACAGGGTCTGGGTCCCGCGCGTAATTACCGATGCGATGCCCGCGATCGGCGCCAGAACGCGCCCCGCCAGCATATTGGCGGCGACCAGAGCGCCGACAGTCAGTTTTCCGTCGAGGATGAGAAAGACACCGATAATCACCAAAAGGAGGCTGGTGAGCTGCTGTGCAGCGTTGGCGCTCGTCAATGTAAGCGAGGCCCAGAAATGCACGTCTTCTCCCGATCGCGCGGTCGCGGCAACCGAGCGCTCCCATGCGGTCTGCATGCGGGCTTCAGCGCCAGTCGCACGAACCGTTTCCAGACCGGAAAGGGACTCCACGAGAACGCCGTGACGTGCTGCTGATTCAGCCTGCAGCCGCTTCATTGCGCGATCGAGCGGACGCTGCATCGTCAAGCCGAGCGCGATCATGATCGGCAACATGGCGAGCGGAACCCACGCCAACGGTCCCGCGATAATGAAGAGAACACCCACGAACAGGATGGCGAAAATCAAATCCGTCGCGGATACCACGCTACCGGAAGTGAAAAACTCGCGAACCGAATCAAAGTCGCGGAGCTGATTTGCGATGATGCCGACAGAAGCCGGCCGCTGCGCCATCTTCACCGCCATTACGTGTTCGAAAATATTTGCCGCGAGAACGACGTCTACGGTCTTGCCGGTCATGTCAATCATGCGGCTTCGTACCGTGCGCAGCACAAAATCGAAGACAATGGCGAGGCCCATCCCGATCGATAATGCAATCAAGGAAGGAATGGCGCCGTTCGGTATGACCCGGTCGTAGACGCTCATGATGAACAATGGTGTCGCAAGCGCGAGCATGTTGACCAGGAAAGCGGCGAGCGCAATGTGTCCGTAACTGCGCCAGTGCACCTTGACGACGGACCAAAACCAGTGGTTTCGCGGGAGGTCTCCAGCAGCGACTGCGCGCGCATCGGATTCAGCCGCAGCCCTGACCAGAAACGCGTAGCCCGTATAATCCGCTGTCACCGCATCGACGCCCGCAATTCGCGGAGTGCTCGGCTTCACCGTGGGGTCGAGGATCTTGACGCTCTGGTTATTCGCATCAATCCCGAGGAGAATGAGCGCAGTCCCGTTTTTCATAATCAGAACGGCGGGAAGAACCATCGCTGGAATGTCGGTAACGGCTCGCTTGATGGCCTCGGTTTCGAGACCAGCGCGCTTGGCCGCCCGGTCATACAATGCTACCGATAGCCGCCCATCAAGGATGGGAAGGCCCCCGAGGAGAGCCTCGCGACTTATCGCCCGGCCATGGTGTGCGGCCAGATAGGTTAGAGAGGCGGCCAGTGGATCGTGTCGAGGAGTGTTCGTCTCAGGCGGCGCAACGATCTTCCGTTCCGGCTCATCCTTGGATGGCAGGCCCTTAGCCGACTTGCGTCTCCGGAACAGCAAAATCCAAAGCCTCTGATCGTAAGTGGACAAGACCTGCGGAAATATCGGACGCAGGAGCAATAACTCTTACAATACAGCAATTTGCGACCCGAATCATTCGCTCTGTCGGATATCCCGCCGGACAGTTAATCGGGACGGCGTGCTAACCGTCTTCCCGCGGCAGCCATCCTGGCACCGGTCGGCAGTCCCGGAGGTTACTTTGGCGCGAAGGCCGTCAGCAGCCAAAATGGCTTGCCCTTATCAGCCGCAGCATAGGACATAGCTCGCTGCTCCGTCGGGTCTACATGCGCGACGGCGGACTCGGGACTGCGGCCCTTTTTCTGGGCGAACCATTCTGGCGCGCCCAGCATCCTCGCCGCGAACGCCCAGTGCGGCCAGCGATCCCTGAAACCATCCTGAGGCTCGACGGCGGCATAGGCATTGGCACCGGCCGAAGCTCCACCAATGGCAGCGTCGGAGACGCGGAGCGGCTCCGATCCGGTCTGCGGTAACGTTACTCGGATCGTGGGGAACTTGTACGGGACAAAGCCGCCCGCAAGCGTATCAAGCGGAGCAGCATCCACCGGCGGAGGGGCCTTGAGGTATTCAAGAAGCGTCCCCATGGCGGCCAGCAACTGGTAGTCGGCGAACACGATCACGCCGCGCGAGGAGGTGAGCGAAACGGCCGCATTGAAATACTGGTTTTGCGCATTCAGAAGGTCAATCAGGGAGCGCTGACCAAGTTCGTATTCCTTATCGAAAGCGGCGATGGTCTTCCGGTCCGCCTGCAGTTGCCGCGTCAATGCGGCGACCCGAGTTGCGGTAATGGTACGCGCCGACCAGGCCTTGTCGATCGACTCGAGCGCGTCGCGCTGCAATCGAGCATGACGCATCGTTGTTTCGGTATGACGCTCGGCCATTTCCGAACGGCGCCAAACGTCCTGTCCGCCACGGAAGATATCCCAGGACATCACCACCTTGCCGCTATAGTCGTCGTGCGTGACGCCCAGATAGGGATAGGTATTGTCGTTGTGAGTTGCGCGGGCTTCGAGCGAGAACGTCGGGACAAACGCGCCATCCGTTACCCGAAACGCATGCTTCGCCGCGTCAGCATCTGCCTGGGCGGCCTGAATGGTAGGGTTGAAGCGAATCGTCACGGCAAGGGCTTCATCCTTTGAGCGCGGCAATCCGGCGAGGGGGCCTGGGAATCGCAAATTGACCGGCTCCAGCCCTACAACTTTGCGATACTTTGCCCGGGCGTCATCAAGGCTCTTGCGAAACTCCGCAAGCGTAGCGCGAGCGTTTTCGACTCGCTCCCGGGATTGTTCGAGGTCACCCTCGCCGGCTCGCCCGCCGGAAAATCGCGAATTCACATTCGAGAATATCTTCTCGTGATTGGCTACGTTTTGCTCGCTAAGGCCCACCAGCCGCAAATACCGCACGACATCGACGTACGCCTCAGCGGCGTCCAGTGCGATCAATTCCGTTCGCTCGCGAACGCGAAACGCGGCAGCATTGACCCTGGCGGATTGGCGCCAGATATCGTGGATTGACGCAAATCCATCGAAAAGAATTTGCCTGACAACCACGGATTCCTGCGAACCGTTCCGCCAGGCGCCATTTCCCACAACAGGAACGGGCAGGGCACTGGAGCTGCCTACAGCCGCGCTCTGGTCGAACTTTTCGGGACCGTACCGAGCCTCTATCCGTACTTGGGGAAGCAATGTGCTTTGAGTCTGTCGAAGCTCGGATTCAGTGGCGCGGCGGTTCGCCGAAGCCTCACCTACGCCCGGATTGGTCTGTACAGCTTGTTTGAGCGCCTCATTGATCGAAAAAGGTTCGGCCGCCAGAGGGCTGGCGACCAATACGAGACCGGCGATCGCAAAGTATGCGGATTTCATTTGCCCCGTCCCATTACAATACCAAAATGCACTCGCGACCAATTCTCAAAAGAACAAAGGGAAGCGTAGCAAAGGGGCACCACATCACCTATGACATTTCGGCCACAGGTCTCGGCGCATTTATCTATTGTTAACAAAGTGACCTCAGTCGGTGAGAAGTGTCATATTACCATCATAGGGCTAGCTGGCTGGTCTGCCGACGCGCCAGTTTTGCTGCTCGTGCAGGTTGCGGAAATCACAGGGTTTTCAGGGCCTGGGGGACGATGAATTATCAAGCCTTCACAAATGACAGCCTCACCATGATGTACGAGGGCATCCGCGGGGCGCTAGCGGCGGATGACGGACGCAGCGGTCTTGGCGAGGAGCCAAGATTTCGTGTTCGGGAGACCGCCGAGTGGAAAACGCATGCCGCAGAGATTGAGGCGGAAATGCTGAGGCGCGGGATGTTTTTCGAGGTTATCGACTGGTCCGAGGATCAGGCAACGCTGCCCTTTGAATGAACCGTTCGTCCTGCGTGGTCTCGGCAAACTTAGCCGCGCGCGTGTCCGCGTCGGTTTATCGGGCAAGGTGGCATCAGGCGTCGGTGTGACCAGATTTTTCGAGGCCATGCACGGCTGAAGCAGTTCAGCCCAAGAATTTGATGCCTAATGTCCTCCCATGACGCCAAACAACTTCGCAACGCCGCTTGGGTGCGTGGGGCACGAGAGTAATGTCGAACTGACTTCCAACTTCTGCGGCAACGCCAGTTATCTTCGCGCCGCCTTGTGAAACATCCGCGACCCAGCATTCGCGATCTGTTGCCTCGCCGTCGAACGTGATCCAGGCCGATTGACGGCGACGCCTGCGAATCTGCTGACGCTCTTGCTGGAGCCGTGATCTGTCCTTGAGCATGCCGAGTATTCTTGCCGCTGAACGGTTAAGCTTCGTTCATCACATTGCGTAACTTTGTGCAGATCGGACCTTGAGAGGAATACCTCAAGCGGCTGGCGGTCGCCTGCGGGTTGAGCCGCTTGATAGCGGCTTTGACGCTGCCGGCGTCGGCAGCAACCCGGAGAACCAGCTCTTTGAAATCACCGAACGTCATCATGTCATCGCCGTGCCGAACCGCAACTTCTAACATTAGGCGGGACACCTCGCCGATATGTCGCCGAGTATCGAGCACGACTCGGCAATCGACGGCGTCGATCCTCACCTCGGCGTCATCGCGAACAGCATGCGGGCGATACTGGCGGACTGTCCGCCAGCGTCTCATGACTCGAACTCATCACCAGCGGATGCAGGCAGCGGGGCTGACACTAGTGGGCCGTCAAGGTTACCCCTGACGGCTCGTTGACTTGAGGTTAGTCGCGTCAGTCGGGTGTGGCTCTGAGCCGCACACCACGTGAAGACGACGAAACCTCGGCGCGCCTGATGCGTTGCCATTGTTGATCAGGGGAGAGATCGGCTTGGCGTATGCAAGACAGGGATACTGACGGAAAATGAACTATGTTCGGGGCTCGAGAGACGTCGGTTGCGTGCTCTTCATCCCACGTCAGGATCCAATGCGAGTAGTCTTTAGTCTCGACATCAAGCCGCTGATGCAGACCGCCTTGCAGGGCGCTCAAGGTCGTCGCGCGCCCATCGAGATTGGCTGAAATAGTCGAAATGAGTTTCGCAAGTTGGCAATGCGATCCTGCTCAGCGGACCAGCTCCCGAAGATGAGTCCGGGATCCAGATGATATTCATGGATTTCGTCCACGCTGAAAACGCCGACGGGACAGATATCGGACAGCGCTGCGCGAACGTCATTTTCATCGAGCACGCGGGGGTCTTTTCCGTTCTGGAACGGAGTTGAGAAAGTTGCACCACTAGCCGGAAGTCTGTGTGCACAGTGTGCGCAAGCGGCAAAATAGCGGCCGAAATGCGGGGACAAGATCACGCCTAAGCTATTGATTTGATTTTGTCATGGTGAGCGCGGAGGGACTCGAACCCTCGACCCCATGATTAAAAGTCACGTGCTCTACCACCTGAGCTACGCGCTCACTGCCGCGCTGTGTAGGGGGCGGCTGGATGCGGGTCAATAGCGCGGCGAAGCGCAAGTGCCCCGTTGGGGACGGCCCGGATTTCCCAGCCGGTACCGGCCGTTAGCGGCAATTCTTCATGCCCCGCGGATGCCGGAAAACTGGCTCCCGTCAACTGGCTTCGCGGCGAACCTCCGACGCCACCGGCTGCGAGGTGCCGGTGACCGTCGGCATCGCCACCGGGCGCAGCCCGATCAGTTCGGCGCTGCGCACCCCGGCATAGCGCCAGAACTCGAACGAATTGATCCGCGAACTCTCGAGAATGGCGATCGCCACCGCCGACAGGAACGGCAGGCTTTCCAGCACCAGCACGGCCGCGAATATATAGATTTCGCGGACTTCCTTCTGGCTGTTGGTGACGACCAGGACCGCGGCGCCGACCAGCAGCAGCACGCCGATCACGGCTTCCCAGAACGCCTGGAATTCGATCGACATCCGCGACAGGCCGCCCTTGGAGGTGCGGGCGAAGGGCAGGTGTTCGGTGATCAGGCCGTTGGCGACCGCGCGCGACACCGTCCACTGCACCGACATCGCCGCGACCATGGCGCCCAGCATCTGGCCCCATTTCACCGGCACCCGCAGCCGGTACAGGATCATGAAGTGCAGCAGCGAGACGACGAAGGCGGCGATGATCGGCAGCGTCAGGATCTTGTCGGGAATGGCGATGCCGGCAAACGCCACGATCGGCACCCAGATCAGGTTGAGGATCGCGACCAGCACGCCGAGGCTTTCGGCGCCGAGCCAGTTCAACCAGCCCAGCGAAAATTCGCGTTTTTGATCGGGCGAGAGCCGGCTCGCGCCCGGCAGGAACCGCCGCCAGTGCTTCTTGACGATCTGGAAGCCGCCATAGGCCCAGCGATGGCGCTGCTTCTTGAAGGCCTCATAGGTGTCGGGCAGCAGGCCGTGACCGTAGCGGTGGTTGGTATAGTGCGTCAGCCAGCCGTGCTCGATGATGGCGAGGCCGAGATCGGTGTCCTCGCAAATGGTGTCGCCGGCCCAGCCGCCGGCCATATCCATCGCCGCGCGCCGGATCAGGCACATGGTGCCGTGGACGATGATCGAGTTGGCCTCGTTGCGCTGGACCATGCCGATGTCGAAGAACCCGGCATATTCACCGTTCATGATGTAGTGCATCAGCGAGGTATCGCCGTCGCGATGATCCTGCGGCGCCTGCACGAGGCCGACGCGCGGATCGGCGAACACTGGCACCAGGTCCTTCAGCCAGTCCGGCTGCACCACATAGTCGGCGTCGATGATGCCGATGATCTCGGCGTCCACGGCGGTGCGCGCCATCGCGATACGGAGCGCGCCGGCCTTGAAGCCCTCGACCTTCTCGGCGTTGATGAACACGAAGCGCTCGCCGAGCGCCCGGCAGTGATCCTGGATCGGCTGCCAGAATTCCGGATCCGGCGTGTTGTTGATGATGACGACGCATTCGAAGTTCGGATAGTCCAGCCGCGCCACCGCATCGAGCGTCTGCTTCAGCATCTCGGGCGGTTCGAAATAAGCGGGGATGTGGATCGATACCTTGGGGAAGGAGATGTTCTCGCCGATCGTCGCCGGCGCTACGGGGTCGCCCTTGACGATCAGCCGGCGCGGCTTGCGGCCGAAGGCGATGGCCGCGATTTCCTCGATCCGCGCCATCGCGATCAGCACCAGCGGAATCAGCAGGATCAGTCCCAGCGTCAGCGCGAAGGCCGAACCGAACACGAAGTAATGGCCTTCCCAATAGGCGAACACGGTGGCGGCCCAGGTGCCGACGCCGGCGGACGCCGCCGACAGCAGCAGCGCCTGCATCACGGTGGGTTGGGCGAGCCGCAGAATCGGCAGCGACAGCAGGATGCCGACCAGCACCGCTATCGTCGCGAGTTTCCAGTAATTCTCGTTCACGACCGGGCCGGTCCAGGCGAATTTGGGCTCCCGGGCTGCGTTGAGAATGCCCCAATAGGGCCCGACGCCGCCTTCGAAGAACTTCCAGGGCTGATCGATCGCCTCGACGATGTTGTATTCCATGCCGATGGCTTCGGCGCGGGTCACGAAGTTGCGCAGCACCACGGCCTGCTCGAAGGTGCCGGGTTCGGCGTTCTTCAGATTGTAGCCGGCGCTGGGCCAGCCGAATTCGGCGATCACGATCCGCTTGCCGGGAAACTGTTCGCGCAACAACCCATAGAGATAAACGGCCTGATCCACCGCCTGCTTGTCGGTGAAGTTCTCCCAATACGGCAGCACGTGCGCGGCGATGAAGTCGACCGAGGAGGCCAGCTTCGGATTGTCGCGCCAGATATTCCAGATTTCACCTGTTGTAACAGGGACATTGACCGATTTTTTGACCTGCTTGATGAGCTCGATCAGGTCGTCGACCTTTTGCTCGCCGCGGTAGATCGTCTCGTTACCGACGACGACGCCGTTCACATTGCTGTTCCGCTTGGCGAGGCTGATCGCGGCCTGGATCTCGCGCTCGTTGCGTTCGGAATTCTTGTCGATCCAGGCGCCGACGGTGACTTTCAGTCCGAATTCCGCGGCGATCGGCGGCACCAGTTCGACGCCTCCGGTCGAGGAATAGAGCCGGATCGCCCGCGTCGTCCGCGACAATGTCTTGAGGTCGGCGCGGATTTTCTCGACGCTCGGAATGTTGTCGACGTCGGGATGCCCGGTGCCTTCGAACGGCGCGTAGGAGACGCTCGGCAGGATGCCCTTGAAGTCCGGGGCTTGCTGCTTGTCCCGCAGCAGCCCCCACATGGCAGCGTGAACGGCAGTCACAAACAACAGAACGGCGACGACGGCGCGCATCGCGACTAAACCATACGGGGCCTGCATTGAAAAGAAAGCGAACCCGTCCCCTAGGTCCGACCGACACGGCGGCATCTCAAAGGATAATCCTGCCACGCGATTTAACAACTGGTATGACGCCGTGGCGTTTTAAGGGCGCAGCCGATTCAAAATCGCGGGAAGAAGGTCTGGTTGGGTTTCGGTTACTTCGCCGGCGCGGCGGCCGGTGCGGGTGAGGCCGCCGGTGCGGCGGCCGCACTTCCGGCCGTCGTGGCGGCCGGAGCCGTCGTTGCCGCCGCTGCGGCCTGCGGTTGCGCCGCGGGATTGATCCAGCAGGCGTGAATGCGGCCGGAAAGCGACTCCGGAACCTTCGAATCGATCGACGCGCCGAACCGGGTCAGGCAGCGGAAGGTCGCCTGGATGTGGCCGCCGGGGCAGCCGAAACGGTCGTAAAGATCGAGATGGCGGAAGGCGGTATCGAGATCGTCGAGCCACATCAGGCGCACCATGCGGCGGCCGAGCCAGACGCATTCCGGGTTTCCGGCCGGGCCGTTGATGGCCTGCGACGCCTCGACGAACTGGTCGGTCTTGCGCTGGTCGTCCTTGGCGGTATCGGCGGGATTGGCGGCGGGCGCCTTGGGGTCCTGGGCGCGGGTATCGCCGCTCTGGGCGAGGGCGCTGCCGACACCGATCAGGAGGGCGAGCACGGGAATGGCGAGGTGGCGCAAAACCGCATTTCTACTCTGAAGCACCCGTCGACGCATAGATTCCCCGATGTGTTGCCCGTCCGCGCTCGGTCCGGACGGCTGGTGTGATGCCGCCTAAATGGGTCCCCAATGCGGCGGCGACCCTGCCGGATTCCCATGACGGACATTTCAGATTTTGTCCAGCAAACTCACAACTTTATCGCGCCGTTTCGAGCCGCCCGCATCGGCGGGTCCCGAATTGCGTCCATCCTGCCGCTATCCTGCTCTTGGCAGACGGCCGGTGACAAGCTAATCGACGGTCCCGGCCCGGAGGATGGAACCGATTTCTCTTCGTACGCCACTGGCGCTTCTCCTGATATCCCTGAGTGCGATCGCCGCCACCTGGTGGTGGTTGGCCACGCCTATCAATCTGGCGCGCGCGCCGATCGACCCCAACGCCAAGCTGTTGTGCGTGTCCTACGCGCCGTTCCGCGGCGACCAGACGCCGCTGGTGCAGACCACCCATATCGCGCCGGAACAGATCGCCGAGGATCTGGCGCAGCTTGCCAAGATTTCCGACTGCGTGCGCACCTATTCGATCGAAAACGGCCTCGACCAGGTTCCGGCGCTCGCCGCCAAGGTCGGGCTGAAGGTGATTCAGGGGATCTGGCTCGGCAGCAACCGCCTGAAGAACCAGGCGCAGATTGCGACGGTGGTGGGGCTTACGAAGGAATATCCCGGTGTCATCACCTCGGTCGTGGTCGGCAACGAGGTGCTGCTGCGCGGCGAGATGACCACCTCCGACCTCGCCGCCATCATCCGCTCGGTCAAGGCGCAGGTCGCCGTTCCCGTCACTTATGCCGACGTCTGGGAATACTGGCTGCGCAACCGCGAAGTCTATGACGCTGTCGACTTCGTCACCATTCACATCCTGCCTTACTGGGAAGACTTCCCGATCCGCGCCAAATATGCCGCGATCCACGTCGACTCCATCCGTAAGCGGATGGCGGTGGCGTTTCCCGGCAAGGAAATCCTGATCGGCGAGACCGGCTGGCCGAGCGCGGGGCGGATGCGCGAGTCGGCGCTGCCGTCGCGCGCCAACCAGGCGCGCGTGGTGTCGGAGATCCTGGCGCTGGCGAAGCGGGAGAACTTTCGCGTCAATCTGATCGAGGCCTACGACCAGCCGTGGAAGCGCCAGCTCGAGGGCACCGTCGGCGGCTACTGGGGCCTGATCGATTCGGTCAAACGCGCCGTCAAGTACCCGCCGGGCGAAGCCATCACCAACTATCCGTTCTGGAAGCTGCAGATGGGAGGCGGAATGGCGCTGGCCGTCGTCGTGTTCGGCGCAGCCTGGCTGACGCTGCGCCGCCGGCCCTGGACGCCCCGGCCGGCAGCCTGGATTGCGGTTGCCGTATCCGCCACCACGGCCGGCATCCTGCTCGGGATCGCCGGGGACAAGCTGGTTTACGAAAGCTACGGCATCGGCGGCTGGCTCAAATGGGGTGCACTGCTGGCGGCTGGCATCGCCGCGCCCCTGCTTGCGACCAACGCCTTGATGTCGGGGCGTTCGCTGCCGACCTTCCTGGAACTGCTCGGTCCGCGCGACGACAATCCCCGCCCACTCCTGGGCACGCTGCTCGCCGTGGTGCTGGCGATCACCACGCTGATCGGCGCCGAGACCGCGCTCGGCTTCGTGTTCGACCCGCGCTACAAGGATTTTCCCTATGCGGCGCTGACCATGGCGGTGGTGCCGTTGTGGACGCTGATGGCGCTGAACCGCCCGCAGGAGGGCGCCCGCCCGATCGCGGAGGCCGTGTTCGCCGGCCTCCTGGCGGCTGCCGCGCTCTACACCGGGTTCAATGAGGGCAGGGACAACTGGCAGTCGCTGTGGACCTGCGCGATGTACTTCCTGCTGGCGATCACGCTGTGGCGGGCGCGGGGCGTGCAAAGCCCAAAATGAGCAGGCCGATCGCCAGCCCTGACAGGCTGATATTGTAGAGCACGATCCCGAACCCGGCGGCGACCAGCCCGCCGGTCAGCAGCACGATCGACGGCCGGATGACGTGAAGTGCTGCGATGATCAGCGCGACGATGCCGAACACCGAATTCTTGAACAGCGACGTCACCAGCGTCCGGGTCTTGCACAGCATGGTGTGCAGGCCGGCATCGCAGGCCAGCGCCACGGTGGAAAACTCGATCGCGAGATAGCGCAGATAAAGCGCATAGCCGACGGTGACGAAGCCGACGACCAGAAGCCATTGCACCTGATAGGGCGTCAGCCGGAACGGGGTCTTTTTCATTTCGCGAATATGCTCGGGAACGCGTTGCGGGACAACCCGGCACAGGCCGTCAGGCGGCCAGCCGCGCGAAATCGCATCAAGAATCGGATACAACACATTGTTATTACACGATTTATTGACTGCGTCGGGTGAACATCGACGTCAGCATCGAGGAGGATTCCGGCTTCTTGGCCGGCTCCTCGACCGCCGCCACCGGCCGCTTCGGGCTGGCGCGCTTGCGCGGCGCGGGCTTGACGGCGGCAGCGGGCGGCTCGCTGCCCGTCAGGGCCAGACGCTGGCCGTCGAACACGGTGGTCTCGCAGGTCCGCTCGTTCTCGATCATGACCGCGCAGATTTTCGCCGCGGCGGCGGCATCGCCGAGCGGACCTGCGACCAGCCGCAGCTGCATGCCGACCCCGCCGCTTCCTTCCTTCACCACGATGATCGGCCGCAGCGCCGCCAGCGGCGCGTTGGACTTCGACTTCAAGAGGCCGCGCCACAGCGCGCGCAAGCCGCCGACCGTATTCGCACGCCCGACATCGACGCCGAATTCGGTGCGCTGCACCGCGAGTTTAGCCGCCGCCGGCGCGCCCGGCTCGGCGTCGGCGGCGACCGACGCCACTTCCGGCATCGGCGCAGCGGTGACGGCCTGCTTCGACGCCTCGGGTTCGATCAGTTTTCCTGCCGCGGCATCGGGCGGAGCCATCATCGATTTCGCCGGCATCAACGGCGTTGAAGTGCCTGCCGCCGGCGGATTCAGCGTTTCCCTGGCAACCGACGACACCGTGGTCGGCACGGGCTCGACCGCCGCCATGGCCGTGCGCGCCTTGTCGGTTGCGGCCGCAGCCGTCGTCGCCACGGGTGCTACAACCGGGGGCGGACTTGCCGGCACCGCGGCCGTCTCGGCCGCCGGCCAGGCGGGAACCGGCGGCATCGTGGCGCTGTTCTGCCGTCCGATCGAGCCGGTGACGGTATCCAGTCCCTGTTCCAGAACGGTGACGCGGGTATAGAGCCGGTCGCGATCGCCGTTCAGCGTCTCGATCGCGGACGCCAGCCGCCTAGCCTCGCTGTGGCTTTCCTTGGCGACCGACTGAATCTGCTGCTGCGCCTGCCGCGCCAGATCGGCGGCGGCGACCTGCTCGCGCCGCGATCCGATCGAGGACTGGTTGACGATCACAGCGAGCACGAGGGCGCCGACCGAGGCGACGCCCCACGAGCCGAGCCGCCACAGCGTGCGGCGGTCGAATTCGTCTTCCTCCGCCAGAAAACCCGACAGCACGCCGCCGGTGTTTTCGGCCTCGAAGCCGTCAGCCAGATGGTCGGTATTCTTGGCCATACGAAATTGCCGGCCCTCCCGAGGCCCACCCGAATCACACGGCAAACATTAACAGGAAATACGTCCTCATCTTGAATCCCCCCGGTTGGCCTGACGGCGAATCGGGTTTCCAAGAGGGAGCAAAACGCTCTAAGAGGGCGGCGGCGCTGGCGTCAGCCGCCATTGAACAGGGAACAGGATGACTGCTCGTTCCAGCCTTACCATCGTGCTCGCAGCCGGCGAGGGCACGCGCATGCAATCCTCGCTGCCGAAGGTGCTGCATCCCGTGGCGGGCCAGTCGCTACTGGCCCATGTGCTCGGCGCCGCCCCGAAGGGAGCGGGCGCCACGCTCGCCGTGGTGATCGGCCCCGACCACGAGGCGGTCGCCGGCGAGGCCCGACGCGTTCGTCCCGATGCCGCCACCTTCGTGCAGCGCGAGCGTCTCGGCACCGCGCATGCGGTGCTCGCCGCACGCGAAGCGCTGGCGCGCGGCGCCGACGATCTCCTGGTGGTGTTCGGCGATACGCCGCTGATCTCGGCCGAGACGTTTTCGCGCCTGCGCGCGCCGTTGAAAAATGGCGCGGCGCTGGCGGTGCTGGGCTTTCAAGCCGCCGACCCCACCGGCTACGGCCGGCTGCTGGTCGAGGATGGGCGGCTGGTGGCGATCCGCGAGCACGCGGACGCAACGCCTGCCGAACGCGCGATCACGCTCTGCAATGCCGGCGTGATGGCCTTCGATGGCCGCCGGGCGCTGCAAATCCTCGACCGGATCGGCAATGCCAACAGCAAGGGCGAATATTATCTGGTCGATGCAGTGGCCATCAGCCGGGACATGGGATTGGAGGCGGTCGTGATCGAAACCAGCGAGGACGAAGTGCGGGGCATCAACACCAAGGGCCAGCTCGCCGAGGCCGAACAGGTCATGCAGGCGCGGTTACGCAAGGCGGCGCTCGAGGCCGGCGTGACCATGATCGCGCCCGACACGGTCTATCTCACCGCCGACACCCGCTTCGGCAAGGACGTGACGCTCGAGCCGTTCGTGGTGATCGGCCCCGGCGTTTCCATCGCCGACGGCGCGGTGATCCACTCGTTCTCCCACATCGTGCAGTCCTCGATCGGCAAGAACACGTCGGTCGGCCCCTTCGCGCGGCTGCGGCCGGGGACCTCGCTCGGCGATGGCGCCAAAATCGGCAATTTCGTCGAGACCAAGGCGGCGACGCTGGAGGCGGGCGTCAAGGTCAATCACCTCTCTTATATCGGCGACACCCATGTCGGCGCCAAGGCCAACATCGGCGCCGGCACCGTCACCTGCAACTATGACGGCTTCTCCAAGCACAAGACCACGATTGGCGAGGGCGCCTTCATCGGCACCAATTCGTCGCTGGTGGCGCCGGTGAAAATCGGCGCCGGCGCCTATATCGGTTCGGGCTCGGTGATCACCAAGGACGTGCCCGACGACGCCATGGCGGTGGAGCGCAGCCCGCAGACCAACCGCGAGGGCGGGGCGAGGCGGTACCGCGAGTTGAAGACCAAGGCCAAGACGCCGAAGGCTTGAACCTGCCGCGGCGTGATGGGGAACGCTGTTGGCGCGAGCGCACTACTCGTCGTCGGCGAATTCCGAAAAGATCGCGCGGGTCAGCCGCCAGCCGCGCGGTTTGGCGCGCTGGACCGGCTCGCCTGGCTGGTGCTTCACGAGTACGGGCTTCGATTCCTGCCCGCGCATCGGCGGCGGCCAGTGGGCCAGGTGGGTGCCTGCGGTCTCGCTGGCCTGCACATGCAGGGAAGCAAGGCCTCGGTCGCCTGGTCTGTGGTCGCGCGTGTCTGTCACGATCCTGTCTCCGGATCGCCTAGCCTTCCGAAAAACAGTTGATCTCGGGTTAACGTGCTGTCCCGATCCGGAAGAAACGGGTATTCCGCGGGCTCCGCGGACAGGCTTGTTAAGGCTTACACTTTACCCTGTCGCAATCCGCAATAATTATTGAGTATCTGGGAACAGGCGATTTTCGTTAAGAGGGTCGCGCGCTGTTTGCGAAATCTTTCGACGATTTGGGGATATTGATCCGCATGTGCGGCATTGTCGGCATTCTCGGACGCGCTCCGGTCGCGGAGCAATTGGTGGATTCGCTCAAGCGCCTTGAATATCGCGGCTACGATTCCGCCGGGGTCGCCACGCTGGAAGGCGACCATCTCGAGCGCCGCCGCGCCGAAGGCAAGCTCAAGAATCTGGAAGCCCGGCTGCGCGCCGAACCGCTCGGCGGTCATACCGGCATCGGCCACACCCGCTGGGCCACCCACGGCAAGCCGACCGAGAACAACGCCCATCCGCACGCCACCGACAACGTCGCCGTGGTTCACAACGGCATCATCGAGAATTTCCGCGAATTGCGGCAGATGCTGGAAAAGCAGGGCGCGAAATTCACCAGCGAGACCGACACCGAGGTGGTGGCGCATCTGGTCAATTCCTACATCCTCAAGGGCGCGTCGCCGCAGGACGCGGTGAAGGCGTCGCTGCCGCAGTTGCGCGGGGCGTTCGCGCTGGCGTTCCTGTTCCGCGGTCACGGCAATCTGATGATCGGCGCCCGCAAGGGCTCACCGCTGGCGATTGGCCATGGCGACGGCGAGATGTATCTCGGCTCGGACGCGATTGCGCTGGCGCCCTTTACCGACACCATCAGCTATCTCGAGGACGGCGACTGGGCGGTGCTGACCCGCGAGGTCGGCGTGATCTATGACGAGCACAACACGGTGGTGAATCGCGAAGTGCTGAAATCCGGCGCCTCGTCGTTCCTGGTCGACAAGGCGAATTACCGGCACTTCATGGCCAAGGAAATCCACGAGCAGCCGGAAGTGGTCGGCCATACGCTGGCGCGCTACGTCGACATGGCGACCGAGCGCATCGCGCTGCCGGTGAAACTGCCGTTCGACTTCAAGGACATCCAGCGCATCTCGATCGTCGCCTGCGGCACCGCGAGTTACGCCGGTTACGTCGGCAAATACTGGATCGAGCGTTTCGGCCGCCTTCCGGTCGAGCTCGATGTTGCCTCCGAATTCCGCTACCGCGAGGCGCCGTTGCGCAAGGGGGATCTGGCGATCTTCATTTCGCAGTCCGGCGAGACCGCTGACACGCTGGCCGCGCTGCGCTATGCCAAGGCGGAGGGCGTGCACACGCTGTCGGTGGTCAACGTGGCGACCTCGACGATCGCCCGCGAAAGCGAGACCGTGCTGCAGACGCTGGCCGGCCCCGAAATCGGCGTCGCCTCGACCAAGGCCTTCACCTGCCAGCTGATGGTGCTGGCCGCGATCGCGGTCGCCGCCGGCAAGGCACGTGGCGAATTGTCGGACGCCGACGAAAACAGGCTCGTGAAAGGGCTGGTGGAAATTCCACGGCTGATGGCGGCCGCACTTTCGACCGAGCCCCAGATCGAGAAGCTGGCGCGCGAGATCGCCAAGCACAAGGACGTGGTCTATCTCGGCCGCGGCACCAGCTATCCGCTGGCGCTGGAGGGCGCGCTGAAGCTGAAGGAAATCTCCTACATCCACGCCGAAGGCTACGCCGCCGGCGAGCTCAAGCACGGCCCGATCGCGCTGATCGACGAGAACATGCCGGTCGTGGTGATCGCGCCGCACGACAAGGTGTTCGAGAAGACTGTCTCCAACATGCAGGAGGTCGCCGCCCGCGGCGGCAACATCATCCTGATGACGGACGCCAGGGGTGCGGCGGAGGCGACCGTGGACTCGCTGGTGACCATCGTGCTGCCCGATATGGGCTCGGCCTTTACGCCGATGGTCTATGCCGTTCCGGTACAGTTGCTGGCCTATCATACCGCCGTGGTCATGGGCACCGACGTCGACCAGCCGCGCAATCTGGCGAAATCGGTGACCGTGGAATAGGGGACCGGGGAACAAGTGTCACACCTCAGGCGGTGGTCGCGGTCTTCAAAAACCTGCTAGGATGGCTTAGCTGGCACTGTACGGTAGCCGCTCCGACCAACCTGGAACCCTGATGAATTCAGACGATTTGCCTCCGCCCGTGCCCACGGACGAAGTCCCGCCGGAAGTCCACAGCGGCCTGATGGCCCGATTCCGCAACTACTTCCTGACTGGCCTGATCGTGGCCGGTCCGGTCGCGATCACCTTCTATCTGACCTGGTGGTTCGTCACCTGGGTCGACGGCATCGTCCGGCCGTTCGTTCCCCTGGCGTACCGGCCGGAAACCTATCTGCCGTTCGGGCTGCCGGGCTCCGGGCTGATCGTCGCCGTGTTCGCGCTGACACTGCTCGGCTTCCTCGCCGCCAACCTGATCGGGCGAACCCTGGTCGATCTCGGCGAGCGGCTGCTCGGCCGCATGCCGGTGGTGCGCGCGATCTATCGCGGCCTCAAGCAGGTGTTCGAGACGCTGTTCTCGGGGCAGGGATCGAGCTTCCGCAGGGTAGGCCTGGTCGAATTCCCTTCGCCCGGGATGTGGTCGATCGTGCTGATCTCGCAGTCGCCCAGCGTGGAGATCGCCAACAAGCTGCCGGGCCAGGAGGAGCACATCTCGGTGTTCCTGCCCTGCGCGCCGAACCCGACCACCGGCTTCTTCTTCTACGTGCCGAAGAGCAAGATCGTCGATATCCAGATGAGCGCGGAAGACGCCGCGACCCTGATCATGTCCTGCGGCGTGGTGCAGCCCGGCTCCGACCAGCAGAAGAAACTTGCTGCATTGGCGGGCATGGCGAACGCCGCACGGGTGGCGAATTCAACCCCGCTGCAGCCGGAACCGGCGAAGGTGGAGTAGGCTTCGCTACAGTCCTCAGCCTGAGGAGCGGCGCTTGCGCCGCGTCTCGAAGGATGCGCCGCAGGCGGGCTTCATGGTTCGAGACGCCGCTTCGCGGCTCCTCACCATGAGGGACAGGAGTTACCCCGCCCCGATCAGCGGTATCGCTTCATCGCGTTCGAACAGATAGAGCAGGCAGCGCAAGGCTTCGCCGCGGTCGCCTTTCAGCTTCGGATTGTCCTTCATGATACGCAGCGCCTCGTCGCGTGCTTGCGTGATGAGCTGGCCGTGCACTTCGGAGCGCACGATGCGGTAGCCGGGCAGGCCGCTTTGTCTGGTGCCCAGGACGTCGCCTTCGCCGCGCAGTCGCAAGTCTTCTTCGGCAATCCGGAAACCGTCGGTGGTTTCGCGGATCACTTTCAGCCGTGCCGTCGACATCTCGTTGAGCGGTTCCTTGTAGAGCAAGAGGCAGGTCGAGGCTTCGGAGCCGCGGCCGATCCGGCCGCGCAACTGGTGCAGCTGCGCAAGCCCAAAGCGTTCGGCGTTCTCGATCACCATGATGGTGGCGGCGGGCACGTCGACGCCGACCTCGACCACGGTGGTCGCGACCAATAGCCCGATCTCGCCGGCGGCGAACTGCTCCATGACGCGGTCCTTTTCGGCGCCCTTCATCTGGCCATGCACCAGGCCGACGCGGCCGCCGAAGCGCTCTCGCAGGCTTTCGAACCGTTCGGTCGCGTTGGTCAGATGTTCTGTGCCCTCGGCTTCGGATTCCTCGACCAGCGGGCAGATCCAGTACACCAGCTTGCCCTTGTCGAGCGCGCGGCCGACGGCCTCCATCACCTCGTTGAGGCGACTGTTCGGCACCGCCCGGGTATCGATCGGCTGGCGTCCGGCCGGCTTCTCGCGCAATTCCGAGACGTCCATGTCGCCAAAATAGGTCAGCACCAGCGTGCGCGGGATCGGGGTTGCGCTCAGCACCAGCACGTCGACGGCGTCGCCCTTGTTGGTCAGCGCCAGCCGTTCGCGCACCCCGAAGCGATGCTGCTCGTCGACCACGGCCAGCGCCAAAGCCTTGAACACCACGTCGTCCTGGATCAGCGCGTGGGTGCCGACCAGGAAATCAATCTCGCCGGCGGCGAGCCGCGCCAGCAGTTCGCGCCGCTCCTTGCCCTTTTCGCGCCCGGTGAGGATCGCGACCCGCAGGCCCGCGCGTTCGGCCAGCGGCGCAATCGTCTTGATGTGCTGGCGCGCCAGGATTTCGGTCGGCGCCATCAGCGCGGCCTGCTTGCCGGCCTCGGTGACGGCGGCCGCCGCCAGCAGCGCCACCACGGTCTTGCCGCTTCCAACGTCGCCCTGCAGCAGCCGCAGCATACGCACCGGCTGACGCAGATCCTCGGTGATGGCAGCGACGGCTTCGCGCTGCGACGTCGTCAATGCGTAAGGCAAAGCGTCGATGATCCGGCTGCGCAGGTGACCATCGCCGACGTGGCGGTCGCCGGCGGGACGGCGCAACTGCGCGCGCACCAGCGCCAGCGCCAGTTGCCCCGCCAACAATTCGTCGAAGGCCAGCCGCGACCAGAACGGCCTGTCCGGTAGGATATCGGTGAGCTCGACCGGCACGTGCACGCGATGGAGCGCTTCGGCGATAGCAGGAAACTTGCAGCGGCGGATCACTTCCGGGCTGATCCACTCGGGAAGATCCGGCAGCTTCTGCAGCGCCTGCGCCATCGCACGCCGCAGCGAGCCCAACGCCAGCCCCTCGGTCAGGGGATAAACGGGATCGATGCCCGACAGCTTGGCGAATCCCTCTTCATCAACGACGCGGTCGGGATGCACGATCTGCGGGACGCCGTCATACATCTGCAGGGTGCCGGAGACGTAGCGCTTGGCGCCGACCGGCAGCAGCTTCTCGACGTAGCCCGGTTTGGCCCGGAAGAAGGTCAGCACCACGTCGCCGGTGTCGTCGCTGGCATAGACGAGGAACGGTGCGCGCGCATTGCGCGGCGGTGGCGGGCGGTGACGGTCGACGGTCACCTCCAGCGTGACGATGGTTCCCTGAGCGGCGTCCCGGATTTTCGGCCGCGCCCGGCGGTCGATCACGCTCGCCGGCAGATGCAGCAGCAAATCGACCAGCCGCGGCGTCTCATGGCGGTCGAGCAGATAGCGAAACAGCCTGTCCTGCTTCGGCCCGACGCCGCTGAGGGTCGTGACCGGCGCAAACAAGGGATTGAGCAGAACAGGGCGCATCGGGAAATCTAAGTCCGTTCCTGTTCGTCATGCCCGGCTTTGCACAGCTTTGCACCTGGCATCCACGGCTTTTTTCGAAGGCGACGTTGCAGGCAGGACGCCGCCCGCCGGAATATCCGGCGCGACGACGGGCTGAGACCATCAACCCGCCCGACGGGTTTGCGCCAAAAAACGAATTTGTTGAAGCCGGATCATGACGGTGGCAAGAAAGCCCGGTCGCTGGGGAGCGCGGAGCAAGCAGCAAAACCATTGCGGCTCGGCGAAATCCGGGACAGCGAAATCCGATATGCCTGCACTGCAGGCGAAACACCGGGGCTGACATTCGCCACAACGAACGCTATATCAACCCCGCCCGGCACGTCCGGGCTTTTGGCGTTCGGATGGGAATCGGAAAATGACGGGATCGGCACGATCGAGCGAGGGCCTGGACGACCGCCGCAAGCGGCTCTTGTTTCGCTGCTGGCATCGCGGCATCCGCGAGATGGACCTCATTCTCGGCCGGTTCGCGGACGCCGAGATCGCGAATCTCTCGGATGAGGAACTGACTCAATTCGAGTATCTGATGGATGTGCCCGACCCCGATCTCTATGCCGCGCTGACCGGCCACATGCCGCCGGCGCCGGAATATGCCAACCGCCTGTTCGACCGCATCCAGTCGTTTAGCTCGGCGGATCACGGCGCATGAAATCGCCCGTTCGATCGCCGGCTGAATTGCTGTCGCCCGGGCGGGCGCTGACCTTTGCCAACGTCGCCGAGGGCGCCGAAGGGCTTGTCGTGTCGGATCTGGCGCGCGCGGTGGCGGCGCGCCCCAGACCATCGGCGGTCAGCCTCGCCGTGGTCTGCCGCGACGGCCCGCGCATGCAGCAACTGGCGCGCGCGCTGGAATTCTTCGCACCCGATTTGCCGGTCATGCAATTCCCGGCCTGGGACTGTCAGCCCTATGACCGGGTGTCGCCGCATGGCGGCATCCTGGCGCAACGGCTGACCACGCTGGCGCGGCTGTCGCGGCTTGCCGGCAGCGACAAGCCGCTGATCGTGCTGACCACGGTCAACGCCGTCGTGCAGCGGGTGCCGGCGCGGGAAACCGTCGCGGCGCAAGCGCTGTCGGTCGCTCCCGGCCACGTCGTGCCGATGGACTCGATCGTGTCGTGGCTGGAGCATAACGGCTACAACCGCTCTTCCACCGTGCGCGAACCCGGCGAATACGCCGTGCGCGGCGGCATCCTCGACCTGTTTCCGGCCGGGCTCGATCAGCCCGTCCGCTTCGACTTCTTCGGCGACAGCCTGGAATCGATCCGCACCTTCGATGCCGAAACCCAGCGCACGCTGCTCGACATGCGCGCGCTCGACCTTGTGCCGGTCTCGGAATTCCAGCTGGTCACCGAAACCATCCGCCGCTTCCGCATGGGCTATGTCGCAGCCTTCGGCGCGCCGGAGCGCGACGATCCGCTGTACGAGGCGGTCAGCGAAGGCCGCCGCCATCCCGGGATGGAGCATTGGTTGCCGCTGTTCCAGGAGCGGATGGATACGCTGTTCGATTATCTCGACGGCGCGCCGATCGCGATCGAGCCGCAAAGCGAGGACGCCGCGCGCGAGCGCTTCAAGCAGATCGCCGACTACTACGACGCGCGGCGCGAAGCGCTGGAGCATCCCGGCGGCGGCGCGATCTACAAGCCGTTGCCGCCGGACCGGCTTTATCTGACCGAGGACGAGTGGACCAGGCGGCTGGAGCAGTCGGCGCTGGCTCGTCTGACTCCGTTCGCCATGCCCGACGCCGGCGCCGGCGTGGTCGATGCCGGCGCGCGGCAGGGACGCAACTTTGCGCCGGAGCGCACCGATACTTCCGTCAACGTGTTCGAGGCTGTGGTCGCACATGTGCTGGCGTTGCAGGCCCAGCGCAAGAAAGTGGTGATCGCGCTGTGGAGCGAAGGCTCGCGCGACCGCATGCGCAGCATGCTGCAGGACCACAAGCTGGTCCACCTCACCAGCGTCAACAGCTGGCGCACGGTGCAGGCGACGCCGCGCAACGAGGCCATGCTGGCTGTGGTCGGCATGGAATCCGGTTTCGAGACCGACCACGTCGCCGTCATCAGCGAGCAGGACATTCTCGGCGACCGGCTGGTGCGGCCGCGCAAGGCCAGCCGCAAGCTCGACAATTTCATTTCCGAGGTCACCAGCCTCGCCAGCGGCGATCTCGTGGTGCATGTCGAGCACGGTATCGGCCGTTTCGTCGGACTGCAGACGCTCGAGGTCGCCGGCGCGCCGCACGACTGTCTGGAGCTGCATTACGCCGCCGACACCAAACTGTTCCTGCCGGTGGAAAACATCGAACTGCTGTCGCGCTACGGTTCCGACCACGCCAATGTCGAACTGGACCGGTTGGGCGGCAGCGGCTGGCAGGCGCGCAAGGCAAAGCTCAAGAACCGGATCCGCGAGATCGCCGGCGAACTGATCAAGATCGCCGCCGAGCGGCATCTGCATGAAGCGCCGAAGCTGCCGGTGCAGCCCGGGCTGTACGACGAGTTCTGCGCGCGCTTCCCCTATGATGAAACCGAGGACCAGCTTGGCGCCATCAATGCCACGCTGAAGGATCTCGAAAGCGGCCGGCCGATGGACCGGCTGATCTGCGGCGATGTCGGTTTCGGCAAGACCGAGGTGGCGCTACGCGCCGCTTTCGCGGTCGCGCTCGACGGCAAGCAGGTCGCCGTCGTGGTGCCGACCACGCTGCTCGCGCGACAGCACAGCAAGAATTTTGCCGAACGGTTCCGCGGCTTCCCGGTCAATGTTGCGCAGGCGTCGCGCCTGATACCGGCCAAGGAACTGACGCAGGTCAAGAAAGGTCTGGCCGACGGCTCGGTCGATATCGTCATCGGCACCCACGCGCTGCTCGGCAAATCCATCAAGTTCAGGGATCTCGGCCTGCTGATCGTCGACGAGGAGCAGCATTTCGGCGTCAGCCACAAGGAAAAGCTCAAGCAATTGCGCGCCGAGGTGCATGTGCTGACGCTCTCCGCGACCCCGATCCCGCGCACGCTGCAACTGGCGCTGACCGGTGTGCGCGATCTCTCGATCATTGCCTCGCCGCCGGTCGACCGTCTGGCGGTCCGCACCTTCGTGGCGCCGCACGATCCCCTGATGATCCGTGAGGCGCTGCTGCGTGAACGTTACCGCGGCGGGCAGGCGTTCTACGTCGTGCCGCGGATCGAGGATCTCGCGGGAGTAAAAGACTTCCTCGACAAGAACGTGCCGGAGATGACGGTCGCGGTCGCGCATGGCCAGATGCCGCCGACGGTGATCGAGGACATCATGTCGGCGTTCTACGACGGCAAATACGACATCCTGCTTTCGACCACGATCATCGAGTCCGGGTTGGATATCCCGACTGCCAATACCCTGATCGTGCACCGCGCCGACATGTTCGGGCTGGCGCAGCTCTACCAGCTGCGCGGCCGGGTCGGGCGCTCCAAGCTGCGGGCTTACGCGCTGTTCACGCTGCCGGCGCAGCAGAAGATCACGGCGCAAGCCGAACGCCGGCTCAAGGTGCTGCAGTCACTGGAAACGCTGGGAGCCGGATTCCAGCTCGCCTCGCACGATCTCGACATCCGCGGTGCCGGCAATCTGCTCGGCGAGGAGCAGTCCGGCCATATCAAGGAAGTCGGCTTCGAGCTTTACCAGTCGATGCTGGAGGAGGCGATCCTCAACCTAAAGGCCGGCGTGGTCGAGCCCGCCGCCGACCGCTGGTCGCCGCAGATCACCGTCGGCATGCCCGTCTTGATCCCCGAGGATTACGTCGCAGACCTCTCGGTGCGGCTGTCGCTGTACCGGCGGCTCGCCGATCTCGATACCGACGACGAGATCGACAATTTCGCCGCCGAGCTGCGCGACCGCTTCGGCGTGCTGCCGGACGAGGTGCGCTATCTCTTCAAGATCGCCGCCATCAAGGGCTATTGCCGGCGCGCCAATGTCGAGAAGGTCGATGCCGGGCCGAAGGGCGCGGTCATCACCTTCCGCGACAACAAATTCGCGCAGCCGGACCGGCTGGTCTACTTCATCCGTCAGCACGGCCAGGCGGCGAGGGTGCGGCCCGACATGAAGGTGGTGTTCTTCCAGGATTGGCAGACGCCGGAGGAGCGGCTGATGGGCACCACCGAGATCTTGCGGCAGCTTGCCAATCTCGCCGAGGACAGGAAGGCGGCGTGACGTTCAGGACGCGGCGCGACGCGCTTGCTCGTAGAGCCGCGTCAGCAACGACTTGGCCGAATCGTTCGGCATCAGGCTCGCGACCGTCACGGCCGGCTCCGATCGCGGGTCGCGTTTGCCGTAGCTGGTATGGCGCATCACGCTGGAAAGCCGCCGCGCGATCATGTGGGCGGTGCGCAGATCGGTATCGGCGAAAGCCACGATGACCGATCCGTCCGGCTGGGTGGCGCCGAAATCCATCTGCCGCATCAGCCGGCTCAGTATCCGAGCGCCATCGAGCTGGGCGCGGGGGTGGGCGGGATCGAAGGCGAAGCGCGCCACCGACAATCCGCCGCCGCGCGACAGCGTTTGGTAGACCGATGTCGCGAAGTCGCGGCTGAACGCTTCCGGCGTCAAGAGGCCGGTCCGCGGATCGAGCAGGCCCTCGGCGTCGATCGATTTGAGGGTTCGGGTCAGATGGGCCTCGAAGGCATGCTGACGGATCAGCGGCAGCGCATTGGCGGCAATATACGCGGGTTCGCCGGATATGATTTCGAGATTGGGCAGCTCATAGTCCGGCGCCAGTCCCTCCGACGTCACCACGACCGGCAGGCTGCGGAAGCGCGCATCCTCGGCCAGTACCGTGAGGAACGCGTCTTCAACGCGCGGGGTAAAGCCTTCGCCGAGCACGATGCCGTCGATGTCGCGGGTGTTGAGATGCTTCGCCGCGGCTTCGATCGAGAGCGCGCCGACCACCCCCATCCGCTCGCCGAGCGATACTGAAAGCGCGGGGTAAGCGGCGCCGCGGCCGATCAGGAGCACGGTGGCGTCGCGGGTGGGATCGAAGTCGGGCAGCGCGGTTCGCGCCAGCGGCGCGCCGTCGAGCCTGCGCATGACCGTGATGTGCAATGTCCGCACCCGCAAGCTGGCCCGTAGTCGCGCGATCAGGCGGTCGTAATTGCCGCCCGTCTGCGAGAAAGGCAGGGCGGTTTCCGGCAGGCGCGTCGTGGGATCGACCGCGATCAGCGGCAGATATGGCTGCAGCAGGGCGATCCGTTTGGCCAGCGCGTCGAAACCGGGTTCGGCGGTCGCGGACGTCGCAACCAGAACCGCGGCCGGGTGCATCTGTTCGACTGCGCGTGCGGCATCGGCCAGGCCGGTATCGATGACCGGGAAAATCCTGGCATCGTCCAGCGCGCTCGCGAACGGCGGCCGCCCGGCGGTCGATACGACGATGATCGGGCCTTGCTGGGACATCTGATACTCGGATCGGCGCTCTGGGATGAGCGCAGAATCCTAGTTGGGCGGTCTTAATGCCGCGTCAACGGAGCCCCCGGATTTCTATCAAGCCTGACTTGCCCGATCGCGAAACGCTTCCACCATCAACGGGTTAAGGCCGAGTTCGGCAAGCGCCTCGCGGGCGCGGGCATTGTCCTGGGCGCGTCCGGCAAGCCGGTGACCGCTGAGCCGGTCGGGCAACGCGGTCAATAGCGCGCCCTGGCCGAGCCGCCGGGCCCACTCCTGCAGGTCCTGCGACAAGAACCGGTAGCCGCCGACCGCCATGGTGCCCGAGGGCGGCGCAGTAATGCAGATCGTGCCGGTCGAACGGTCGAGCCGAGCGGCGTAGTCGGTATCGACGTAATCGCGCGGCGGCTGCGCAATCAAAGAGTCACTCGACGGCGGCGGCGGCGCGTAAGCCGACGGGGATATCATCGGTCCGCGCAGGGCCAGCGTTCCCCGCGGCGTCAGAAAGATCTCGCCTGAAATCGACGAGCCCGGAACCTCCCGCGGAGCGCTATGCGGCCCCGGCAGGATCGCCGCGGGCGAGCCATCGGCCGCGGTTCGGCGCGCCCCGAACAATCCGGCTTCACCGAACAGATAGACGTCGGTCAGCGCGGCGTGTTGCGGTGTCCAGGCCGGACTCGATGCGACCTGTTCCGGCGCGCGCCACAGGCCGATCACATTGCGCAAGGCCGGCAGCCGCGACGCCATGTCGATCTCGGCCAGCCGCAACGCCAGTTGCGCGGGCGCCACCAGGGTATCGCAGCAATGCTCGACGATCTGCTGTTCGAGCGCGTCGCCGTCGTAGGGATGATGCAGCGCCAGCGTTCCGCCCGACAACAGCCAGATCACCAGCGACGAGGTCAGGCCCGCAAACGACGACGGCGCGAATGCCGACATGATCGTCGCGCCCTGCGGCACGTCGCTTTCGAGCGACAATGCGAGGCCGCCGGCGATCAGATTGAGATGCGTGCGCGGCACCGGGCGAAAGCCGTCCGAGGTCACGTCGAAGGAGATCACCGCCGCCTTGCGGCCGTCCTGCACGACCGCGCGCGACGTGGTGGAGCCATTCGACATTGCCAGATCGAGCGAGGCCATGCCTTCGGGCAGGTCGGTGCCGAAGCCGCAGACGTGGCGGATCGAGAAGGCCTCGGCCGCGGCGTTCATGGCGAGATCGGCGTGAACCACTCCGTCGATCCTGCTTGACGTCACGATCGCACGCGCCCCGGTGCGATTGAGCGCGACGGTCAGTTCCGCCTGCCGCCACAGCAGCGGAAACAATGCCACCACCAGGCCGGCGCGATGCGCGGCAAGCACCGTCAGCGCGAACTCGACCGTGTTCGGCAATTGCACCGCGATCACGGAATTGGACGGCAATCCGGATTCGATGAAATGCGCCGCCAGCGCCGTTATCGCCCGGTCGGCCTCGGCGAAGGTCAGGCGTTTCGGCGGCTGGCCGGTGACGCGCGGCTTGTTGACGGGATCGAGCAGCGCCGGCGCGTCCGGCTTGCGCGCCAGGATCCGCTTGAACAAGACGTCGAGCGTCGGCGATGCGTTGGTCTGGATCACGGGATCACTTCGCTTGCGGGGCCGGCTTCTGCCACCAGGTCTCCGGGAGGTAACCCGTCAGCGCGGTAGCCTTTGGCCGTTCTATCCGATTCCACCGCGCGATCCATTGCTCTTGAACGTTAAACAGCGGAATCGCGTAGAAGCCGGACATCAGGGTTCGGTCCAGCGCCCGCACCGCCGAGACGAAGCCGGGATGCTCGCGCGCCTCGAGCAATGCCGCGATCAGGACGTCGATGGCGGGGTCCCTAGCGCCCATGTAGTTTCGCGTGCCTTGAATTCCGGCGGCCTCGCTGCCCCAGTAGAACGACTGCTCGTTGCCGGGCGACAACGATTGATCCCAGCGGTTCTGGAGCATGTCGAAGTCGAAGCCGAGACGGCGCTGGTCGAACTGAACGGCGTCGACCGCACGCACCGAGGCCTCGATGCCGGCGCGCTTGAGATCGCGCTGATAGGCCAGCGCGATCCGTTCCTGGTCGCGCGTCGTCACCAGGATTTCGAAGGTGAGGGGAGCCTTGGTCGAACGCTGCCGCAGCACCGTGCCGTCGAGATCGTAGCCGGCCTCCGACAACAGCGTCAGCGCGCTGCGCAGCGTGGCGCGGTCGCGGCCCGAACCGTCGGTGACGGGAAGGCGGTAGCTGCCATCGAGGATATCCGGCGGCATGTGCGACGCGAAAGGTTTCAGCAGTTCCCGCTCGCGCCCGTCGGCGGGACGGCCGTAGGCCGACAGTTCGGAGCCGGCATAGAAGCTCGCCGAGCGCCCATAGAGCCCGAAAAAGTAATTGCGGTTGATCCATTCGAAATCGAACAGCAGCGTCAGCGCCCGGCGCACGCGGATGTCGGAAAATACCGGACGCCGGGTGTTGAACACCAGGAATTCGGACGGCTGCGGCATTCCGGTCTTGATCGCATCGCGGATCACCTCGCCACTGCGGGCTGCGGCAAAGTCATATCCGTCGTGCCAGCGCAGCGGCTCGGTCTCGACCCGGAAATCATAGAGGCCGCGCTTGAACGCTTCGAACTGGCCGTTGGCCTCGCGATAGAAGTCGAGCCTGATCTCGTCGAAATTCCACAGGCCGCGGTTGGCCGGCACGTCGCGGCCCCAATAGTCGGGATTGCGCGTCAGCGTGACGCTGGCACCGGGTTTGACCGCCGTGACGCGATAGGGGCCCGAGCCGATCGGCGCCGCCATCGAGGTTTCCTCGAAGGTCGCGATGTCGACGGCGTGCTTGGGTAGCACCGGCATCAGGCCGAGGATCAGCGGCAGCTCGCGGTCGTTGGCGCCTGCGAGGTCGAACCGCACGGTCAGCGTATCCGGCGCTTCGGCCCTGGCGACTTTCGAATAATACTGGCGATGATTGGGACGCCCCTTGTCGCGCAGCAGGGCCCACGAAAACAGCACGTCCTCGGCCCGCACCGGCTGACCGTCGGAGAAGCGCGCTCTGGGATCGAGATGGAAGGTGACATAGCTTCGGCTGTCGTCCGTCTCCACGCTTTTGGCGAGCAGGCCGTACAGCGTGAAGGCCTCGTCATTGCCCCGCGCCATCAGGCTTTCGACCACGAACCCCCTGATCTGCTGCACGGCAAGGCCCCTCACGATCAGCGGGTTGAGGCTGTCGAAGGCACCGAGCATCCCCCACACCAGGCGGCCGCCCTTCGGCGCTTCGGGATTGGCATAGGGCATGTGGACGAAATTGGCCGGCAGGGCAGGGGCGCCGTGCATGGCGATGGCATGGCTCGGCTCTGCCCGGAGCGGGTCATCGGCCGCGAGCAGGAAGCCGCCAAACAGGGTGAGGAAAGCACAGAGGCAGGCACGAACGCGCGAGCACCGGGAAATTCGCAACGCAGCGCTCGATTTTGATTCGATATTGGTCACAGGCGCATTTTACCATAGCGGCCGCATCCGGTCCCGGCAGGTGGCAAATATGCCTGTCGGCATTGATCTTTTCGCCCGCCGCTGTATTGAAGGCGGGCAATTGACCAAGACGGCAGGGCCTGTCACGTATCCGCCTCAATTGGCACAGAGACAGCCGCCCCAACGGCTAGGTGTCGGTACCTGCAGCGGTTTCGGCCGTCTCCGTTCAGAAAGGGTTTTCCGCAATGAATTTCCGTATCTTGGCCGCGACGGTTTGGCCGCGTGGGCGGGTTATCGCCCTGCTCGCGGCGACCGCACTGTCCGCCTCGTTGCTGGCTCCCGGCGCCCAGGCCCAGCAGCCGGCTCCGGCCCCCGGAGCCCCCAAGGCGGCGCCCAAGGCCGCACCGAAGGCTGCGCCGAAGGCGCCAGCCCCGGCTCCGCAGGCCCAGCAGGCACCCGCCGCCCCGCCGGCAGGCGCTGCACAGCCCGCCGACCAGCAGGTTCAGCTGATCTATGCGCCGTGGACCAAATTCTGCCTGAAGGGCCAGGATGCCGGCGCCAAGCAGGTCTGCTTCACCGGCAAGGACGGACGTATCGAATCCGGCCAGCCCGTGATCGCCGCCGTCATCATCGAGCCGGAAGGCGAGCCGAAGAAGATCCTGCGTGTCACGCTTCCGCTCGGCATGCAGCTCGTTCACGGAACGCGTGTGATCGTCGACACCAATGCCCCGCTGCAGAGCCCCTACGTCATTTGCTTCCAGAATGGTTGCATGTCGGATTACGAGGCATCGCCGGAATTGATTGCCAGCATGAAGAAGGGGCAGAATCTGGTGGTTCAGGCGATCAACTCCAACGGCGCGCCGCTCACCTTGCCGCTGCCGCTGGCTGGCGAATTCGCCAAGGCCTTTGACGGCCCGCCGACCGACCCGAAGGTGTTCGAGGAAACCCAGAAGAAGCTGCAGGAAGAGCTGCAGAAGCGCGCCGAGGAAGCGCGCAAGAAGCTCGAGGCCAACCCGCCCGCCGGCACGCCCGCGGCCAATCCGGCTGCGAAGTAACAGGCAGGGCGGTCCTGTCGACCAGCAAAAAGGCGCCCGGATCGGGCGCCTTTTTTTGATGGGTAACAACTTTAATGGGCAACAACTGGCGGCGGCGCTAGTTCAGCGACGAATTGCGCGGGCGATAGCCGCCCGATTTGTCCTTCACGAAAATCTCGGCGACCTGCGAATGCCGGATCGGCTCGCCCGACTCGTCGGGCAGCAGGTTCTGCTCGGAAACGTAGGCGACGTATTCCGATTCAGAATTCTCGGCGAGCAGGTGATAGAAGGGCTGATCCTTGCTCGGACGTACTTCCTCGGGGATCGACAGCCACCATTCCTCGGTATTGTTGAATACCGGATCGATATCGAAGATCACGCCCCGGAACGAAAAGATCCGGTGACGGACGATCTGTCCGATCTGAAACTTGGCGGTCCGCGCTTTTATCATAGCTCGTCGAATAGACCATGATTGTGGCCGATGCTAGAGGCAACGGGCGAATTAACCTTTGCCGTGCCGGTCCGTTCAGGGTGCCGATCGGGGCCAACCATGCTGAAAAAGACGCCACCTGATGATCGACATTCTCAATCTCGCGTTACCGTATTTCGGCTTGATTTTCATCGGGTTCGCCTGCGGCAAGGCCAAGGCGATTCCCGAGGGCGGCCTGGCGTGGATGAACTTCTTCCTGCTCTATGTTTCGCTGCCGGCGCTGCTGTTTGGAATCATGGCAAAGACGCCGTTTGCCGAACTCAACAATCCGCCGTTCCTGATCGCGACCACCCTCGGCACCATGAGCGCCTTCGCCATTGCCATGGCGGTGGGTCGCGGGATCGGCCGGCTGTCGTTGCGTGAGGCGACGCTGGCGGGGCTGTCGGGCGGCTACGGCAATATCGGCTATATGGGCCCGGGCCTGGCGCTGGCCGTGCTCGGCGCCAAGGCCGCGGCGCCGACCGCGTTGATCTTCTGCTGCGACAGCATCTTCCTGTTTTCAATCGTGCCGCTCTTGATCGCGCTCACCGATCGCGAACACCAGTCACTGCTGCACACGCTCGGCCAGGTGGTCCGACAGATCGTCCTGAATCCGCTGATCATGTCGGCGGTCGCCGGGGCGCTCGCGGCTGGGCTCCATATTCATCCGCCGGTCGCGATCGACAATACGTTACTGTTTCTGCAGAACGCCGCTGCGCCAGTGGCGCTGTTCGTGCTCGGCGTGACGGTCGCGCTGCGCCCGTTCGAACGCATGCCGTGGGAAGTCCCCGGTGTCATCGCGGTCAAGCTCCTGGTCCATCCGCTGGTCGTTTTCGGATTGATGCTGCTGTTCGGCCCCTTCGCGCAGCCCTGGGCGGCGACCGCGGTGCTGATGGCGGCGCTGCCGCCGGCGCTGAATGTGTTCGTCATTTCCCGGCAGCACGATACCTGGGTCGAGCCCGCGTCCGTCGCCGTATTGATTGGAACCTTCGCGTCGGTCGTCACGCTCACCAGCGTGATGTGGTTCATTCAGATCGGTCGGCTTGCGTTTCCGTGAGATAGCGTTTTCGAGCGAAGTGGGTACCGGTTCGCGCAAAGAAAACGCGTCAAACAAAAAAACTTCTAACTGTGCCTGGATGACCGCCACGACGGCGCCAGGCCCTCGCGCATGGCGAGACGGCGGAGCGGGCCGACCGAGCCGATCAGATGCATTCCGGCCGCGCGCAGCGACTGCACGGGCAGGAAATCGCTGAGCAACGAACGGTTCGCCAGATCGATCGCGAAAGTGCGGCTGGTCACATCGGTGCGCCGGGCTGAGTCGTAGCGCGTGAGCACCTGCGGCGCGCCGGGATCTTCGCCTGACGTCATCGCCTCCCGCACGATATCGGCGATGTCGGCGGCGTCGCGCAGACCCATGTTCAGGCCCTGCGCACCGATCGGCGGGATCACATGCGCGGCTTCGCCGACCAGCACGATACGGGCCTTGGCGAATTGCCGGGGCTGCTCGATGCCTAGCGGAAACACGTACCGTCCCGGTTCGACCGCGATGCGGCCGAGAATGGAATGCGATTGCCGTTCCGCGGCCTCCGACAGTTCGTCATCGCTCAGCGCCCTCAGCCGTTCGGCCTCCTTCGGTGCGGTGACCCACACCACACTGCTGCGGTCGCCCGGCAGCGGCACGAATACGCACGGGCCATGCGGGGTGTGAAACTCCGTGGAGATATTTCGATGCGGCCGCGAATGGCTGATATTGAAAGTCAATGCGGCCTGATTCAGATTGCGGCGCGTAACCTCGATGTGGGCGGCTTCCCGGCACAGCGATTGCCGCCCGTCGGCGCCGACGACGAGGCGGGCCGCTAGCGAATTTCCGTTGTGCAACCGGATCGCAACAACGGCGTCGCCAGGGTCGATCGCATCAGCTTCATCGTCGAACCGGGTCAGACCGGGAAGCTCGGCGGCGCGTTCCTCCAAGGCGATCATCAGCGCGCGGTTCTCGATGTTGTAGCCGAACACCTCGAGACCGATTTCGTCGCAGGAGAACCGGACCTCCGGGGCCCGGATCAGCCGGCCGGTATCGTCGACCAGCCGCATCACATGCAGGGCCGCCGCCTTGTTCTTGCAGCGAGGCCAGACTTCCAGCTGTTCGAGCAGATCGATGGAGCCGCCCAACAGCGCCGTGGTGCGATTGTCGGCATAGGGGACGCGGCGGGCCACCAGGGCCGTGTTCGCGCCGGTCTCCGCCAGCGCGACCGCCGCCGCGAGCCCCGCAGGGCCGCCGCCGATCACGACGACGTCGTAGGTACCGGATCCATCATTCATACCGGGACAATTGACGTTCCCGGCAGCATTTTCAAGGCACATCATGGAGTAAATGTTCCGGCGATTTGCGCGACCGAACGCCGCAAGCATGGATGTGCAAATCACAGCGATTCCTGATAGCAGTGCGGTCCGATGGACCAGTCGAACCAGCCAATTTCTCCACCGGCATCGCCGGCCACGCGGGCGGCTGCATTTTCCGTGCATGTCTTCACGGCGATGGGAGCGGGCATTGCCCTGATCGCATTGCTGGAGGCAGTGCGCGAGCACTGGGCGGCGATGTTCGCCTGGCTCGGGCTCGCGCTGGTGGTCGATGCGCTCGATGGCCCGATCGCGCGCCGGATGGATGTCGTGCGCGTGCAGCCGAACTGGTCGGGCGAGGTGCTCGATCTCGTGGTCGATTTCGTCACCTATGTTTTCGTGCCGGCCTATGCGATCACCGCAAGCGGCCTGCTGTTGCCGCTGGCCGCGCCGATCCTGGGCGCCGGCGTAGCCATATCGGGCGCGCTCTATTTCGCGGATCGCCGCATGAAGACGTCGGACAATCATTTCCGCGGTTTCCCGGCGCTGTGGAATGCGGCGGCGTTCTATCTGTTTCTGCTGCATCTGCGGCCGTGGCTGTCGAGCCTCCTGGTCGCGGCCCTCATCGTGCTGACCTTCGTGCCCTTCAACGTGCTGCATCCCTTCCGCGTCGTGCGAATGCGAGGGCTGACCTTGTCGCTGATCGGGATCTGGGCCGTGCTCGCGATTGTCGCGCTGGCCAGCGATTTCGCCGTCAGTGCGCCCGTAACCATCGGACTCTGCGCGATCGCCATCTATATCGTGGCGAGCGACGCTGCCATCCGTATCGTGAGGTCCTTCAAAGCATGATCGAATTGTTAACCAGTCCGGAAGCCTGGGCGGCGCTGTTGACCCTGACGGCGCTTGAAATCGTGCTCGGCATCGACAATGTCATCTTCCTGTCGGTGATCGTCTCGCGCCTTCCCGAACTGCAGGCGAAGCGCGCGCGGCAGATCGGGCTTGCGCTGGCGCTGGTGTTCCGCATCCTGCTGCTCAGCGTTCTGGTGTGGCTGATTGGTTTGACGCAGCCCGTCCTCACCGTGAGGGATATCGGGTTTTCGTGGCGCGACATCATCCTGATCGGCGGCGGGCTGTTCCTGATCGCGAAGGCGACCCACGAGATCCACGGCGAAGTGGAGGCGCGCGACCACGAGGACGGTGGCACGCCGACGGCCAGCGCGTTCTTCTGGGTGATCGTCCAGATCATCATCATCGACTTGGTGTTCTCGCTGGACTCCATCATCACCGCGATCGGCATGGCGCAGGATCTCGAGATCATGATCGCCGCGGTCATCATCGCCGTAATCATCATGTATGTATCGGCTAACCCGGTCGCGCGGTTCGTGGCGGAGCATCCGACCACGAAAATGCTGGCGCTGGCGTTTCTGGTGCTGATCGGCGTCGCGCTGGTGGCGGATGGATTCCAGTTTCATATCCCGCGCGGTTACATCTATTTTGCCATGTTGTTTTCGGCGGCGGTCGAAGCCTTCAACGTGCTCGCCAAGCGCAACCGCAAGAAGGCCGTCAAATAGCCCGTCGGCGATGCTCCCTCTCGCCTCGAGTTGACAACGCGGCCTCGATGGCTATCGCTTGAGTGCTAAGAAATGAAGGAGAGCCTGAGATGACCATGGCCGTGCGCGTGCACAAGGTAGGGGGCCCGGAAGCCCTAGTCTACGAAGCCGTGGACGTGGCTGCGCCGGGACCCGGCGAAGTCCGCATCCGCCAGCATGCCGTGGGTCTGAACTTCATCGACGTGTATTACCGCACCGGCCTCTACAAGGCGCCGGGGCTGCCATTCATCGCCGGCAATGAAGCCGCCGGCGAGGTTCTGGCAGTTGGGTCCGGCGTGACCAATTTCCATCCCGGCGATCGCGTCGCCTATTATTTCAATCTCGGCGGTTACGCCACCGAGCGCAACATCCCCTGGGACAAGCTGGTCAAGCTGCCCGACCATATCACCTACGAGCAGGGCGCCGTCCTGATGCTCAAGGGTCTGACGGTCTGGTATCTGCTGCACAAGACATTCCAGGTCGAGCCGCACCATCGGGTGCTGATCCACGCCGCTGCCGGCGGCATCGGCCTGCTCGCGTGCCAATGGGCGAGGGCGATGGGCGCGCATGTCATCGGCACTGTCGGCTCCAGGGCCAAGGCCGATCTTGCCCTCGCCAATGGCTGCGATCATGTCATCCTCTACAATGAAGAGGATTTCGTCGCGCGGGTGAAGCAGATCAGCCGCAACGAGCTTTGCGACGTCGTGTACGACGGGGTCGGCAAGACCACCTTTCCGGGTTCGCTGTCCTGCCTCAAGCCGCGCGGCCTGTTCGTGAGCTTCGGCAATGCGTCGGGCCCGGTGCCGCCATTCGCGATTGCCGAACTCAACAATCACGGCTCGCTGTTTGCGACCCGGCCGAAGCTCAACGACTACATCGCCAAGCGCTCGGACCTGCTGGAAGGCGCCGACACATTGTTCTCGGCCGTTATCAACGGCAAGCTGCACGTGCCGATCAACCACGCCTATGCGCTGAAGGATGCGGCGAAAGCACATATCGACCTGGAGAGCCGGGCCACGACCGGCGCGTCGATCCTGAAGCCGTAGAAGGGCACTGTCATTCCGGGCTGGTGCGCTAGCACCAGACCCGGAATGACGCGAGACTTCGAACTACGCCACCCGCCGCGCCGCGCCCATTCTGGTCAGGATCTCGTCCAGACAATCGATCATCAGGGCGATCTCCTCGCGCGTGACATTGAGCGCCGGCATGAAACGCAGCGCGTCGGGCTGCGGCGAGTTCAGCAGCACGCTGTCAGCCCGCGCTTCCGCAACAATGGAGGCGCCGATCGGGTGCTTCAGGTCGAGCGCCAGCAACAGTCCGCGGCCGCGGACCTCGCCGAGGCCGTGCCGGGCGGAGATCCGCTGCAACTCGCTCTCCAGAAACAATCCGGCATCGGCGGCCGATTTCAGGAAGTCCGGTTTGCTGACCTCGGCCAGAACGGCGAGCCCAGCCGCGCACATCAAGGGATTGCCGTTGAACGTGCCGCCCTGGTCGCCATGCTCGAAACAGGAAGCTTTGTCGGTCGCCAGCAAGGCCGCCAGCGGCACGCCGCCGCCGATACCTTTGCCCAGCGTCATGATGTCGGGTGTGATGCCGGCATGCTCATAGTGAAACAGCTTGCCGGTGCGGCCCATGCCGGTCTGGATTTCGTCTGATATCAGCAGCAGGCCGTGCTCCTTGGTCAGCGCCCGCAACTCCCGGAGGAATTGATCGGTCGCCGGCCAGACGCCGGCTTCGCCCTGGATCGGCTCCAGCATCACGCCGACGGTCTTGTCCGAGATCAGCCGCTTCACCGAGTCGAGGTCGTTCAGCTTCGCCTTCGGGAAGCCGGAGACCTTCGGCTCGAACAGCGGCTCGAACGCCTTCTTGCCGGATGCCGACATGGTCGCGAGCGTGCGGCCGTGAAAACCGCCTTCGAAGGTGATGATCTCGTAAGCGCCGCCTCTGTGCAGGGCGCCGTACTTGCGGGCGAGCTTGATCGCGCCCTCGTTGGCTTCCGCGCCCGAATTGGCGAAGAACACCTGATCGAAGCAGCTGTGCTCGGTGAGCGCCTTGGCGAGCTGGAGGCTGGGGCCGTTGTAGAATGCCGGGCTCGGCGTCAGCAGCAGTTTGGCCTGCGCGGCCAGCGCTTCGGCGACCTTAGGCGGCGAGTGGCCGAGACAATTGACCGCCCAGCCCTGGATGAAGTCGAGATAGCGCTTGCCGCTGTCGTCCCACAGATAGGAGCCTTCGCCGCGGACGAAAACGGTCGGCGGCCGCGCGGTGATTTCCATCAGCGCATCAAACGGATGGGTGGCGATGTTCATGTCGAATTCCTTGCGGGTTGAGGTTGAGGAAGCGGGCCGAAACGCAAGAAGGCCGCACTTTTCAGGGTGCGGCCTTCTCGAAAACGTTGCTGATCTATCTGTTCAGCGTTGTCGTCGGACACGGCGCGACCCATCATCGTCGACAGAGCGACGACGGAAAGCTGCGCGGCGGATGGTCCGGTTCAACATCATGACGCCGCCATACAGCCGAAGGGCGCGGGCTGTCAAGAGCCTTAGCCAAGTCAACAACCTGACGATGGGGCGAGGGTGCCCAGTTCAAATATCAAGGAGGGTTGCTTCCGATGAACGTAGCCGACGCCGAAAGGTATCGATTGTTGGAAAGTGTATGCGTTTTCGAAGTTCCATCAAGATCACCCACAGGCAAGCCAACCCAACAAGAAAACCCGCAACGGCTTTCGTCACCCTCTTTCCAACACGCCTCGAGCATCAGCGGTTGAGCCTGCGGCTCGTGAAGGGGAGAAAATCCGGCGTCCGGCTTCTGCGTCTTGTTTCTTATCTCATTAGGCAAAAGGATCGCCGTGGCTTCTCCCAACTTCTCGTTTTTCTTCCAGACGACAAGTGGCTTAACTTTGTTCCAAACATCAAACACGCCTAGTTCAAGATAATCAGGTGTATCGCGGACAAGCTGCCGTTCGCCAAGGACGTCGCGTGCTTGCTGAACAACGTGGCGAAGAGGGCTTCCTTTTGGACAACCGGTCAAAAGGGCCTGAATGGCCTTTGATTTTGCTTCTGGCTGTAAATGAGTAATGCGAACGCCAAAGAAAAACCGCTCACTGCTGGCGAATTCAAACAGGGCCTCGAAAGCAATATTGTTGGTCGCCTGTTGGTCGAGCCAGCGCTGGATCCGTACTGCAGCCCGATCCGGTGAATGCTCAAAGAAAATACGCTCCGCTCCATCCCAATCACCGTCGGCTGCAAACTGCCAGCCTATCAGGCCAGCTTCCCCGAAAGCTTCTTCAACTCTGGAAATCGGATCCTTGTCATCAGACATCTAGGTTACCAGATCGATCCACTTGAGACCGTCCCGCGCCGGGCCGTGCGCAGCAAGTGCGTCAGAACCCCGCGACGCTGCCGTGGAGATCGTATTCGTCCGAGCGTTCGATCTTCGCGGTGACGATTTCGCCGACCTTCAGCGGGCGACGGCTCGACAAATAGACCGCGCCGTCGATCTGCGGGGCGTCGGCTTTGGAACGGCCTTTGGCCACTGTCGGACCGACCTCGTCGATGATGACCTGCTGCCGCGTGCCGACCTTGCGCTTCAAACGGCGTGCGGAGATCTTCTGCTGCCGCGCCATCAGCGCGTTCCAGCGTTCCTGCTTGATCTCTTCGGGCACGGCATTGGCAAGCGCGTTCGACGAGGCGCCGGCGACCGGCTCATATTTGAAGCAGCCGGCGCGATCGATCTCGGCTTCCTCCAGCCAGTTGAGCAGATAGGCGAAATCGGAATCGGTCTCGCCGGGAAAACCCACGATGAAGGTCGAGCGCAAGGTGAGATCGGGGCACTGCTCGCGCCAGTTCTTGATCCGCGCCAGCGTCTTGTCGTGCGCCGCCGGGCGCTTCATCGCTTTGAGGATTTCCGGGCTCGCGTGCTGGAAGGGAATGTCGAGATAGGGCAGCACCTTGCCTTCGGTCATCAGGCCGATGACCTCGTCGACATGCGGGTAGGGGTAGACATATTGCAGCCGGACCCAGGCGTCGAGCTCGCCGAGCTCTTTCGCGAGGTCGAAGAATTTGGCGCGGACCTCGCGGTCTTTCCACGGACTGGCGGCATACTTCATGTCGACGCCGTAGGCCGAGGTATCCTGCGAAATAACCAGCAACTCCTTGACGCCGGCGCTAACCAGCTTTTCCGCCTCGCGCAGCACGTCACCTGCCGGCCGCGACACCAGGTCGCCACGCAACTTCGGGATGATGCAGAAGCTGCAGCGGTTGTTGCAGCCTTCGGAAATCTTCAGATAGGCGTAGTGCCGCGGCGTCAGCTTGATGCCCTGCGGCGGCACCAGGTCGAGGTGGGGATTGTGCACCGGCGGCAGCGCGCGGTGCACGGCGGCGAGCACGCTCTCATATTGCTGAGGCCCCGATATCGACAGCACGCCGGGATAGGCGGCCTCGATCTGCTCGGGTTCCGCGCCCATGCAGCCGGTGACGATCACCTTGCCGTTCTCGGCCATGGCTTCGCCGATGGCGCCCAGCGATTCCTGCTTGGCGCTGTCGAGAAAGCCGCAGGTGTTGACGATCACGAGATCGGCGCCGTCATGCTTGCGCGCCAGCTCATAGCCCTCGGCGCGCAGCCGGGTGATGATCCGCTCGGAATCCACCAGCGCCTTGGGGCAACCCAAGGAAACAAAGCTGACTTTGGGCGCGGCGGCCTGTTGCATGTTTGATTTGCCTGATTGATGGGCAGGAGCTAGTCCCAATTGTCCACAATTACAAGACTTTGAGGCAGGCTGGAGCGTGGTAAGAGGTGTTTTGCCGGAATGCGAGTGACCGATGGGCGCCGAGTCGTCTCCTAAGATCGTCATTGTCGACGAAAGCCCGATCCGCGCGGCCATCCTCGAGGAGGGGCTGCGGGAAGCGGGCTTTATCGGCGTCACTCACATCAGCGAGATGCACAATCTGCTGGCCCGGATCTATTCGCTCGATCCCGACGTCATCCTGATCGACCTCGAAAACCCCAGCCGCGACGTTCTGGAACAGATGTTCCAGGTCAGCCGGGCCGTGCGCCGGCCGATCGCGATGTTCGTCGACCAGAGCGATGCCGCCTCGATCCAGGCGTCCGTCGATGCCGGCGTCTCCGCCTATATTGTCGATGGGCTGAAGAAGGAGCGCATCAAGCCGATCCTCGATCTCTGCATCTCCCGCTTCAACGCCTTTTCCAAGCTGCAGGGCGAACTCGATCGCGCCAAATCCGCACTCGAGGACCGCAAGGTGATCGATCGCGCCAAGGGCATCCTGATGAAGCTGAAGGGGCTCACCGAAGACGAGGCCTACGTCCTGCTGCGCTCCACCGCGATGCGCGAGAAAAAGAAAATCGGCGAGATCGCGCAGTCGATCCTGACCGCTTCGGAGATGCTGAAATGACCACACCGCTGCGCATAGGCTTCATCCCGCTGGCCGACGCCGCGGCCCTGATCGTCGCCGTCGACAAGGGTTTCGCCGCCGCGGAGGGACTCGATGTGACGCTGGTCCGCGAGGTGTCGTGGTCGAACGTTCGCGACAAGCTCAACATCGGCATATTCGATGCAGCACATCTGCTGGCGCCGGTCGCGATCGCCTCCAGCCTCGGGCTCGGGCACGTCAAGGTGCCGATCGTGGCGCCCTTCAATCTCGGCATCAACGGCAACGCGATCACGGTATCGCCGGCGCTGCATACGGCGATCATGGGCGAGATCGAAGGCGATCCGTTCGATCCGATGGCGACGGCGCTGGCGCTGTCCCGCGTGGTGGCGGCGCGGCGCAGGAGCGGCGCCGAGCCGCTGACCTTCGGCATGACCTTTCCGTTCTCGACCCACAATTATCAGCTGCGGTTCTGGATGGCGGCCGGCGGCGTCGATCCGGATGAGGACGTTCGCCTCGTGGTGCTGCCGCCGCCCTATATGGTGGACAGTCTCGCCAACGGCCATGTCGACGCCTTCTGCGTCGGCGCGCCCTGGAACTCGGTCGCCGTCGACCTCGGCGTCGGCCATATCCTGCATTTCGTCGCCGACATTCTGGTGCATGCGGTGGAGAAGGTGCTGGCCGTCAGACAGGACTGGTCGGAGAAGAATCCGCAAGTACTGGCCGCGCTGGTGCGGGCGCATGATCGCGCCGCCGACTTCATCGAGCAGCCGCAGAACCGCGCCGAGGCGGCGCGAATCCTCGGCGCGCCGGAGCGGATCGGGATCGATGCCGAGGTGATCCGGCGGACGCTGGATGGCCGCCTCAAGATTTCACCCGATGGAACCATGCGCGAAAGCAGCCGCTATCTGCTGGTGGGACGGGAAGGCGCGGCGCGGCCCGACCCGGTGCAGGCCGCCTGGCTCTACGCCCAGATGGTGCGGTGGGGGCAGACCACGATCAGCCCCGAGGCGCTCAAGACCGCCATGGCGGTGTTCCGGCCCGATCTGTATGACGCAGCGCTGGGGCGGGAGGCGACCGCCCGGGCTCCCGACGCCATCGGCGCGTTCGCCGGCCCGGCGTTCGACGCCAACGACATTGCCGGCCATTTGGCGGCCTTCAAGATCGGACACTGGAAGGCCTGACACCGAAGCCCTGACGGAAATCCCTTGGACAATCGTTGGGCAGCTACCTAGAGTGGCTAATTCCTAGGCAATTTGCTTGAAATTGGCGGTGGCGTCCGCCCATCGAGTTCCCACTCAAAAACATAACCAATTGAAAGAGATAAACTTTTTATTGATATCGGCGTGGCACGCAACTTGAATGTTGCAGTGCGGCCGGCCGTCGCAGATGCCGCTGGCCTACGTCCAAGATGGATTTCCGCTGCAACGAAGCTGGGCGGACCGCTTCCTTTGGTTTGAGCGGGTCGTATTCCCTTTCCGTTGAATGCCACCAGTCGTGGCCGCAGGAGTTTCGTCGCGCACCATGAAAATCGAAAGTCTCTCATTCGACTTTACCGACGAGCAGAAGCGCTATCTCGAAGGGTTCACGACGGGCCTGCAGATCAGCCGGGTCGGGCGAGGCCTCGGCGCCGCGGCCGCCGGCAAGACCACGAGCCATCCGATCGGACCCGACGCCGCGCATTTCAAGGCGCAGGACAAGGTCATCGCGTCCGGCAAGAAACTGGCCGACCCGGAGAAATTCAAGCGCGAGGAGCATCCGTTCGACGCCTATTCGCGGCTGAAGGAGCAGGCGCGCACCAACGCGCCGCCGTCGACGGCGGATAATTTCCGCTGGCGCTATTACGGCCTGTTCTATGTCGCGCCGGCGCAGGATTCCTACATGTGCCGCTTGAGGATCCCGAACGGCATCCTCAAGCATTGGCAGTTTTCAGGCTTGGCCGACCTGATCGAACCGCTGTGCGGGCCGTTCTGTAATGTCACCACCCGCGCCAACCTGCAGGTGCGGGAAATTCCGCCGAAGAATGCCGTGGCCCTGATCGAGGGCATCCAGGACCTCGGCCTGTGCTCGCGCGGCTCCGGCGCCGACAACATCCGCAACGTCACGGGCACGCCGACCGCCGGCATCGATCCGCAGGAATTACTGGACACCCGCGAGTATGCCCGCGAATGGCACTACCATATCCTCAACGACCGCTCGCTGACCGGGTTGCCGCGCAAATTCAACGTCGCCTTCGACGGCGCCGGCAGGATCGCGGTCCTCGAAGACACCAACGACATCGCGTTCGCCGCGGCCGAGGTGAGGGATGGTTTCGGCGCCGAGCCCGGGGTCTGGTTCCGGCTCGGGATCGGCGGCATCACCGGCCACAAGGATTTTGCCAAGGAGACCGGCATCATCGTCAAGCCTGATGATGCGACCAAGGTCGCCGACGCCATCGTCCGCGTCTTCATCGATCTCGGCGACCGCACCAACCGGCTCAAGGCGCGGTTGAAATACGTTATCGACAGCATCGGCATGGAGAAGTTCCTTGACCTGGTCGAGGAAAGGCTCGGCTACGCCTTCACGCGGGTGCCGCCGGAGGCGCTGGCGCCACGCCCGGCTTTCGACCGCATGGCCCATATCGGCACGCACAAACAGAAGCAGGCCGGCCTGAACTGGATCGGCGTCGCCCTGCCGCTCGGCAAGGTGACCTGCGAGCAGATGCGGGGCCTTGCGAAAATCGCGCAGGATCTCGGCGACGGCGATATCCGCCTCACGGTCTGGCAGAACCTCTTGATCTCCGGCGTGCGCGACGACAACGTCGAACTCGCGGTCGCCGCGATCAAGAAGATCGGGTTGGCGGTCGAGGCCTCGCAAATCCGCGCCGGACTGATCGCCTGCACCGGCAACGCCGGTTGCAAGTTCGCGGCGTCCGACACCAAGCGGCACGCGGCTGCGATCGGCGACTGGTGCGAACCGCGGGTCGAACTCGATACCCCGCTCAACATCCATCTCACCGGCTGCCACCATTCCTGTGCGCAGCATTACATCAGCGACATCGGCCTGATCGCCGCCAAGGTGCCGGTGGGCGAGGAGGACGACACCGTCGAGGGCTATCATCTGTTCGCCGGCGGCGGGTTCGGTCCGAATGCGGATGTCGGGCATGAGGTCTATCACGACCTCAAGGCGGAGGATGCGCCGAAGACGGTCGAGAAGCTGTTGAAAGCCTATCTCGCGCATCGCGCCTCACCTGACGAAACCTTCCTGACATTCGCGCGCCGCCACGACGGCGAGACGCTGCGCAAGCTTGCCGAGGCTTCCACATGAACCAGATGACACCGCCTCCGAAGATCGAGATCATTCCGTCGAGCGCACCGTTTTCCGAAGCGCAGCGTTCCTGGCTCAACGGCTTCTTTGCCGGGCTGTTGTCGACCGAGGGCCCGACGGCGCTGTCGGCGGAGCAGGGCGCCGCCGTTCTGCAAGGCCCTGCCGGCGACGGCGATGACGGCGAGGCGCCCTGGCATGACCAGACCATGCCGATTTCGGACCGCATGAAGCTCGCCGCAGGCCGACCGTTGCGGCGGCGGATGATGGCAGCGATGGCACAGCAGGATTGCGGCCAGTGCGGCTACAACTGCCATGACTATTCGGAAGCGATCGCGGGCAAGACGGAAGCGCGTCTCAACCTCTGTGTCCCCGGCGGCAAGGAAACCGCTCGGATGCTGAAGACGCTGCATGAGGAACTGGAGAAGGCGCCGGCCTCAACGGGTCTGGCGGCCGCGCCCGCGGCAGCTGCGCCGGCCGTCGCGGCGGAGCCCGGCCGTTCGCGGGACAATCCGGTGACCGCGACCTTCGTCTCGCGGCGGCTGCTCAACAAGCCCGGCTCGGAAAAAGAGACCTGGCATATCGATTTCGACCTCTCGGGCGCCGGTCTCGATTATGTCGTCGGCGATTCCTTCGGCATCTTTGCCCGCAACGATGTCGGCCATGTCGATCAGATCATTGCCCTGCTCGGCGCGTCCCATACCACCAAGGTGAGAGGCAGGACGCTGCGCGAGGTATTGATCGACGACGTCTCGCTGGCGCCGGCCCCCGACAGCCTGTTCGAGCTGTTGTCGTTCATCGCCGGCGGCGCGCTGCGCGAAAAGGCGCGCGCGCTGGCGCAAGGCGAGGATCCCGACGGCGACGCCGCAACGCTGGACGTGATGGCGGCGTTGCAGAAATTTTCCGGCGTCCGTCCGCATCCCGAAGCCTTCGTCGAGGCGCTGGAGCCGCTGCAGCCGCGGCTCTATTCGATCTCCTCGTCGCACAATGCGACGCCCGGCAAACTGTCGCTGACGGTGGACTGCGTGCGCTACGTGATCGGCAAGCGCAAGCGCCTCGGCCTGGCTTCGACCTTCCTCGCCGAACGCATCAATCCCGGCGACGAGGTCAAGGTCTATGTGCAGAAGGCCCATGGCTTTGCACTGCCGCGGGATCCGAATACGCCGATCATCATGATCGGGCCGGGCACCGGCGTGGCACCGTTCCGCGCCTTCCTGCTCGACCGCAAGGCGACCGGCGCGCCTGGCAGGAACTGGCTGTTCTTCGGCCATCAGCGCAGCGACTGCGATTTCTTCTATGCCGACGAGCTCAACGCCCTCAAGACCTCGGGCGTGCTGACGCGGTTGTCGCTGGCGTGGTCGCGCGATGGCGACAGGAGATTCTATGTGCAGGACCGCATGCGCGAACTCGGCCGCGAGGTGTGGACGTGGCTCGCCGACGGCGCGAACCTCTACATTTGCGGCGACGCCAAGCGGATGGCGAAGGATGTCGAACGCGCGCTGGTCGATATCGTCGCGCAGTTCGGCGCGCGTTCGACCGACGAGGCGGTGCAGTTTGTCGCCGATCTCAAGAAGAAGGGACGGTTCCAGCAGGATGTCTACTGATCGGGTTCCAGACCGATTCAATTCGAACGAATAATATTCTCGTCCGAATTCGCTGCAGAGAATTTTTGACTGCAATCGGAGTCTGTCGAGGCGTTCACGTCGCTATTTTCGGGGACGGTCTTGCATCCGGCAGCGAACGGCCTTTCATTATGCCCTCATGCTGCGTTGGAGATCGACCATGCGCGAACTATCGGCGGAAGCCCGCCTGCACCTTTACGCGCGTTCGCTGTCCAGGCGAAACGGAACCGGATTTCACGCAACCGCCCTCTACGGCGCCTTCGCGGTCATTGCCGGCATCCTGTTGGGTACGCTCTCGGTCCACCCGTTCTAGGGCAACTCCCTAATTCGCCTTCTTGAACGGCGCCACTTCAATCCCCCCGGCCTTCAGCGCTTGCCTCACGCCGCGCGCGATATCGACGGCGCCGGGCGTGTCGCCGTGAATGCACACCGTGTCGGTGCGCATCTTGATCGCCTTGCCCGTCACCGAGACCACGGCGCCGTCCTGCACCATCCGCACCACGCGATCGGCGATTTCCTTGGCGTCATGCAGCACCGCGCCGGGCTTGCGGCGCGACACCAGCGAGCCGTCGTCTTCATAGGCGCGGTCGGCGAACACTTCGTGCACCATCGGCAGGTTGGCGGCTTCGCCGGCCTGCACCAGTTTCGAATTGGCGAGCACCACGAAGACCAGATTGGGATCGACCGCCTTGATGGCTGAGGCAATCGCCTTCGCGGTCATGTCGTCCTCGCAGGCGACATTGGACAGCGCGCCATGCGCCTTGACGTGGGTGACCTTGTGACCGGCCGCAGTCGCGATAGCCTGCAGCGCGCCGATCTGGTAGGCGACCAGGTTTTCGATCTCCGACGATTTCAGGCCGACCATCGGCCGCCGGCCGAAGCCGTGCAGGTCGCGGTAGCCGGGATGGGCGCCGATGCTGACGCCGCGCGCTTTCGCAAGTTCGACCGTCCTGCGCATGATATCGGCATCGCCGGCGTGAAAGCCGCAGGCGATATTGACCGAGGTGGCCAGTTCGATCATGGCGGCGTCATTGCCCATTTCCCATGCGCCAAATCCTTCGCCGAGATCGCAATTCAGGTCGATGGTCTTCATGATGTGTCCGCTTCGCGTGAGTGGATCTTGAATTCGTCGTGCGCCGGCTAGTCCGGAACCTCGACATCCGCAGCCGATGGCGCATGCCAGGTGCCGGCATCGACCGCGCTGACGGCGGCGCCGGCGACATTAGCACCATGCAGGGCTTCGATGTTGAGATCAAAATTTTCGATCGGCTGGAGCCGGTCGGGCAGGGAGCGCAGCAATTCTGCGGATTTCCGCAGTTCCGCCTGGGCTTCCGCCATGCTGACGGCCTTGAAGCGGAAAACCTTTCCCGCCGGAATCTGCGCGAACCGCCCGAGATCGGCGGAGATGACGGTTGCGATCTTCGGATAGCCGCCGCTGGTGCCGCGGTCCGGCATCAGCACGATCGGCTGGCCGTTGCCCGGGACCTGGATGCTGCCGTTCACGGTGCCGTCGGAGACGATGTTGTGGCCGTGCAGATGCTTGATCACGGGGCCTTCCAGGCGGTATCCCATGCGGTCGCTGGTCGCCGATATCTTCCATTCGCCGTCGAGAAACAATTTGGTGGCGTCGCCGAACTCATCGTCCTGCGGGCCCATCACCACCCGGATCGGCGCGTCCGCCGCCGCAGGCAGATCGAGCCGCCGCTCGGCCGCGCCGCTTGCCGGCGCGGTCTGCAATTCGTCGCCGGCCTGCAGCGGCCGCGGATAGGGACTGCCGAGGCCGGCCCGGGCGTTGACCGCGAGGCTGCCGAACATCGGCTCGCCGGCAATGCCACCCTCGATCGCGAGGTAGCTGAACGAGCCGCCGCGTGCAAAGCCCAATGTCAGCGTCTCGCCGTCCGCGAGCGTCATCGACGTATTGAATGCGACTGCGCGGCCGGAGATGTCGGCGTTACGCGAGGCGCCGGCGAGCGCGACGCGAACCGCGCCGCCGCGCGCCTTGAACGCCGCGCCGAACGGACCGATTTCGATCGCCGCGGCCAATGGCGGGTTTCCGGCCAGAACGTTCGCTGCCGCCAGCGCGAGCATATCCATCGCGCCGCTCGGCGTCAGGCCGTAGCGCTGGGTGCCGTGGCGGCCGCCGTCCTGCACCGAACTCGCAGGGCCGATCGTTGAAATGACGAGCTTGCTCATGCGGCGATCAACTCGGCGACGATTTCGCCGGCTTCAGCAGCGCGATCCTGCTCGGCGAAGGTCTTCGCATCGATCGCCGAAAACGTCACGTGATCGCCGGGCTCCAGCAGAAAGATCGGATCGCGATGCAACTGATAGGTCCGGACCGGCGTCCGCCCCAGGAGGTGCCAGCCGCTCGGACCGGCCAGGCACTGCACGCCGGTCTGCACGCCGCCGATCGAGACCGTGCCGGCCGGCGTCAGCAGGCGCGGGTTCTGCCGCCGCGGCAGATGCAGCGACGGATCGAGGCCGCTGAGATAGGACCAGCCCGGCGTGAAGCCGATCATGGCGACGCGGTAGTCGCCGGCGACGTGCCGCGCCACGATCTCGTCCGGCGTCGTGTTCAGCGCCTTGGCGACGTCCTCGAGGTCGATGCCGTGCTCGCCGCCGTAAACCACGGGAATCCGCCAGCGCCGGGCTTTTGCCGTCGGCGGAACCGGCAGTTGCGCCAGCACAACCAGCTTCTCGCTCAGCGCGTCGAAGCCGATCTGCAGGGGATCGTAATGCACCAGCAGGGATCGATAGGTGGGTACCGTTTCGGTCACGCCGGCGACCGGTTCACGCGCAAGAATGCGATCGAGCGCCAGCACCCGCCGGTTTGCGGCGTCATCGATGTTGCGGCTGAATTCGACCGTGATGGCGCTGTCGCCACTCGGCAAAATACGGGGAGGGGAGAGTGTCGCGGCCATGGCCTCACAAATTCATCGGCGGACACCAAGCTGTAACGTGTTTCGCGGCGAAGTGGAATTCGCTTTGCGCAAATGGGCCTGCAAATTCAATAAATTAATCAGCATACTGGTGATAAGGGAATTTGATTGCACTTGGCGATGCATCCCGCCCGCTCGTGGGCTAGTGTCGCCCCTTGACGCGATGCCCGCGCGCCGCAAGATGCGCGCCCAATTCATCCCCCACCGGAGCCACCTTTTCGATGTCCCTCACCCCCGAAGCGATTGCGACCCTGTCCCGCGTGTCCACCGCCACGATCACCACGGTTCTGCTCAAGAAGGGCCTGCGCAACGTCTGGATGCGGGGCTCGCGCCCGCTGCGACCGGGACAGCCGCGGCTGGTCGGATCGGCCTTTACGCTCCGCTTCGTGCCGGCGCGGGAGGATCTGGCGACGCCGGAATCCTGGTCGTCGCCGATATCGACCCGCACCGCGATCGAGGCCATGCCGGCGGGCTGCATCGCCGTGGTCGATGCGATGGGCGTCAACGATGCCGGCATCTTCGGTGACATCCTGTGCGCGCGCATGGTCAAGCGCGGCGTGGCGGCGCTGGTGACCGACGGCGTGGTGCGCGATCTCGAAGGTGTGCTCGGCACCGGCCTGCCGGTGTGGTGCGACGGTTTTGCCGCGCCGCCCTCGGTCGCCGGGCTGACTTTTGTCGGCTGGGGCGAACCGATCGGCTGCGGCGGGGTGGCGATTTTTCCCAATGACGTCATTGTCGCCGACCAGGACGGCGCCGTGGTGATCCCGCAAGCATTCCTCGACCTCATTCTGGCCGAAGGCGCCGAGCAGGAGCGGATGGAAGCCTGGATCGTTGAAGAGGTGAATGGCGGTGCTGCGCTGCCTGGACTCTATCCGATGAATGCCGAGACCAAGGCACGTTACGCCGCCACGAAGAAATAGCCGCGCTTCAGCGGCGCTGCGTCCGCAGCAAGGAGGACTTCATGGATATCCATCTCGCCGGGTCACGGCCGACACGCCGCGCGCCCCAAGAGTATTTCGTCGGCACGGTGTGGCAGGATCCGATCATTGCCGCCGAACCGCCGGCACGGATCGTCTCGACCCGCGTCTCCTTCGAACCGGGCGCGCGGACGAATTGGCATTCGCATCCGCTCGGCCAGACGCTGTACGTGATTTCGGGGGTGGGGCGGGTTCAAACCGCGGGCCAGCCGGTGCGCGAGATCCGGCCGGGCGACGTGGTCTGGATCCCGCCGGGCGAAAAGCATTGGCATGGCGGTTCGCCCAGCAATGGCATGACCCATATCGCGATGCAGGAATCGCTGAATGGCAGCTATGCCACCTGGATGGAGCCGGTGAGCGAAGCGGACTATTCGGCCAGGGTCGGATAACGGTTCATCGTTTGGTCAAATCCGCTGCGCCGTCCAGGTGCCGGAGCACATGGCGCCGCGCCACGTGCCCGATCCCGACGTGGCGGTGAGTCTGCCCGAGCCGACCGCCCGCTTCATGCCGCTCGAGAGCGTGACGCTGATGGTGCCGGCGTCGGCGACGCGGCCTGACGCGGTAACCGAGGCGTTGTTGGACTCGACATGACCGTTGTTGATGTCGATCGAGACGCTCGTCCCGCTGGGGCAAGCCGCGTTGCTCGAAGCAATCTGGACATTCCACGCGCCGTCAAATGTCGACGCCGCAGCCGGTGTGACGGCCGACATGCCGGCGAGGATCAGGATTCGGCTGGCAATAAGCATCTTGCGAAACGGTTGCATGGCGCGACCTCATGGTTGGACGCCGGCATGGTTACAGAGGCCTGAGCCGGGGAATGTGATGGCAGTCACCCGATTTTGCCGTGAACGCCGCGCGGTCCCGGCCCGACGTGACGTGCCGCACACCCAAAGGTTAATTCCGGACCGATGGCACGATCCTCGCAAACCTCCGATCGGCAGGAGGCCGGCTGTTCCGGGACGACACAGCCCTTGCCCAAAAGGATACGACCGATGATCAGATCGCTAGCGGCACGTAATTTATCGGCACGGCAGAAATCGAGCATTCGCAACATCGCCTACCGACTGGGCGGCTATACCAGGCGCCCGGTAGAGGTTCTGGTGGAAGACGTGGTGCTGAATGACGGCGCGCGGACCTTTCTGCAGATCGGCGCCAATGACGGCTATCTCTCCGATCCGCTCAACCTCGCGATCTTCCGCCACAGGTTAACGGGCACCTTCGTCGAGCCGCAGTCGAATTACTATCGCGAGCTGCAGCGAACCTATCGCAATTTCCCCGGTATGGTCTTTCTGCAATGCGCCATCGCCGCGGAGAAGGGCGCCATGACCATGTACACGCTCGACTGCAGCGGCGGCCGGCTGCCCGGCTGGGCCCATGGCGTCGGTACGCTTTCGCACGAACAGATCCGCAAGTTCGGCGACCAGATCGACAATATCGAATCCTACATCCGCTCCGACGAAGTCCAGTGCATCACGGTTGCCGATCTGCTCGATCGCGCCGCGCATCGCGACCCTGATGTCATCGTGGTCGACGCTGAAGGCTTTGATCACCTGATCCTGTCGCAGTTCGATTTCGCCCGGCTTTCGACCAAGCTCGTGATCTACGAAACCGAAAGCATGACCAAAGCCGATGCCGCCGACTTGGCGCGGAAGCTGGAGGAGGGCGGCTTTGCGATCTTCGAAGCCGAGCAGGACACCATCGCGCTGAAGCGCGATACCGAAACCTTTCGCAGGAAGAACGCGGCCGGCAGCAGGGCGGCATAACCCGTCCTGGCCTTGGTCGTTTAGAAGTCCGCACTCGCGAAAACGGCGCCGTTACCGGCGCCGTTTTGCCGACGACTGCGATGAAAGACGCGACCTCGAGCATGCTTCAATCGAATTGAATCATGCTCCTCGTCCATGTTCTTGTTTGCGCATGATCTTTTCGGAAAACCGGTTCCCACTTTTCCGGATCATACTCTAATTCAGCCGGCTCCAGGTCTGACCGCCGCAGAACATGCCGCCGAACGCGCAGCCCTGAACGCGCAGGCTGTCATTGCCCTTCAGCGCGATCGTCGAGTCATAAGTGCTGCCGGAATTCGGGTCGAGGATTCGCCCGCTCCATTTGGAATCCTTGGTGGGCTTCATATTGATCAGAACCTGCTCACCGTTCTGGTTCGACCTGGCGTCCACGGAATATCCGCAGAGATTGGGACCGCATTGCTCGATCCGGACCTTGCCTTCCTTCTCCTCGGTCAGCCAGACGCCGAGCGGCGAGTTGGCCGCCGCGGGGGCGGGTGCCTGCGGTTTCGGAGCGGGGACTGCTGCCGGCGCCGGGGGAGCCGTCGCCACGACCGGAGCCGGGGCGGGTTGGGCAGCCGGCGCGGGTGGCGCAGCGGGTGCCGCATTCTGCTGAGGCTGCGTCGCGGGCGCGCTGGCTGGAGGTTGGGTCGCAGGGGCGGTACCCGCCGGTGCGACATTCGCGGTTGCCCTGGAAGGCTCGGCTGAAGGCGCGGCTGCCGCAGGGGCTTGTTGAACGGGCGCAGGCGCGGGCTCGACGACAGGCGCCTGCGGATCATTCTTCGCCTGTTGCGGCGCCTGCTTGGGCGTACGGTCCGTGTCCTGATCGTCGCGCGGGCGCTTGGCCTTGCGTCCGGTGTTGTCGTAGACGCCCGGGATCGAAACCGTGCCGCGATCCGGATCGATGCGGATGGTGCGTCCGCCATATTCGAAGGTGTACTGGGCCTGCGCGGCCGTGCTCGCCAGCAACAGCGCCGCGACAGCAAAAAGCTTCTTCATCATGATCCCCTGAGCAGTGAAATCTCAGTGTCGACCGTACGTTGCCGTGGTGTTCCGCAACGTGATCCAGGTCACTTTCATGGCTATGAGTCGTGTGTCCAGCGAGTTTGGTTCAAAAGCGTCCCTGCAAGTCAGGCCAATTTAGGATCGCAAATCACATTTCGCCGCTATCTCTCCGGAGCAGGTTGGCGGCTGCGGCGCGTCCCGCCATTTCGCTTCGAAGCTGTTCGAACCGCTGCCGCGCCTCGCTTGCGCGATCGTCCACCAGCCTGATGGCGGCATCGGCGGGCAGCGGCCCGGTGACGACAGGTACGGAACTCTCGCCGATCGTCTCATGTACATAATATTCGCCATCGTCGTCGCGGCGAACGGTCCATTTGAAGCGGAGCGCCGCCATCGGACCGGGACCGATCTTCGAATAGCCATCGGCTTCTACTGTTACGGGCGCGACAGGCTTCTCCTCGACCGCGGCTTTCTCCTCCGGCTCGCGATGAGGCTCCGGGTGATCGAGGATGCTGGCAATGGCCGCCAGCGCATGATCGGTCGGGTCGCTCTGGCTCACTATTCGCCTCCGGATAAAAATTCCGTCAGCGGAATCGGTGTCCCCGTTACCGTGCCGGTGGCTTTTCTTCGCGCGCGAATGAGGCTGAGTTTTGTCCGTGGCAAGTGCGCGCTTACGCGCATACCGGCGGCAATTTGTCCTTCCAGGGCCGCGCCTGTTCGAGTTGGCCCGCCAGACGGAATAAAGTTCCCTCGTCGCCAAATCTGGCGGAGAACATCATGCCGAGCGGCAATCCGGCCGCATTCCATGCCAGCGGCACCGACATCGCGGGCTGGCCGGACATGTTGAACATCGCGGTGGCCGGCATATAGCGCCGCAGGATCGGAGCGATGTGCGACAGATCCTCCGACATGGTGTTCAGTTCACCGATCCGCAGCGGCGGCGAACACAGCGTCGGACACAGGAACACATCGCAGCTCTCGAAGAAGGTGGCCAGCGCCCGCGAAATCTGGAACGCGCCCAGCTGCGCGGCCACATAATCGGTTGCGGTCGCCTTTTGCGCGTTGTGGGCGCTCGCCAGCGTCAGCACCTCGAAATCATCTGCCGTCATCGCGCGCTTGAAGCGCTGCTCGGCAAACCGCACGTTCAGCGCGGTGTTGGCAGCCACGATGGTCGACATCACGACCGCCGGATCGGCGGCGAGTGGCGGCGCCCGTTCCTCGACGTGATGGCCGAGGCCGGCGAGCAGCGCCGCGATCTCGCGGGTGGCTGCGGCGATTTCCGGATCGATGGCGTCACCATAGGGCGACTTGTCGGTGAAAGCGATGCGCAACCGCCCGGGATCGCGTCCGGCCTCCTCGAGGAATGGCCGCGCCGGCGGCGGCGCCACATAGGGACTCGACGGTTCAGCCCCGTGGACCGCGTCCATCATTGCGGCGCTGTCGCGGACACTGATGCTCACCACATGGCCGCAGGAAAATCCGCCCCAGCCTTCGCCGCGATCGGGCCCGAGCGGATTGCGCGCCCGGGTCGGTTTCAATCCGAACACGCCGGAGGCGGAAGCGGGAATGCGGATCGAGCCGCCGCCGTCGCTGGCATGCGCGACGGGAAGAATACGCGCAGCAACCGCAGCGGCGGCGCCGCCGGACGAACCGCCCGAGGAATGCGCCAAATTCCACGGATTCCGGGTGGGGCCAAACAGGCGCGACTCGGTGGTCGGCATCAATCCGAATTCGGGACTGGCGCTCTTTCCAAAGATGGTGACGCCGGCGGCGAGGAAACGCTGGGCGAGGGTGCCGGTATGATCGGCGACATCGTCCTTGAATACGCTGGCGCCGAAGGTCGTCCGCGTGCCCTCCAGGATATCCAGATCCTTCAGCAGAAACGGCACGCCGGTGAAGGGCCCGTCCGGAAGCCCCTTGTCGATCTGCCGCTTCGCATAGTCGTAATGCTTGACGACGACGGCGTTGATCTGCGGATCGACCTTGGCGGTGCGGGCGATCGCCTCGTCCAGCAATTCGCCGGGGCTGACCTGCTTGTTGCGGACGAGATCGGCAAGACCGGTCGCGTCATAGCTGCCGTATTCCTTGAAAGCCATCTTGATACCCGTAAAGCCGCTGAAGGGGTCTGGTGCCGCCAAGTCGTGCCGGCCGGCGAGGTCTCGGGCTCAGCCGAGCACATCCTGATTGATGACGTTCTGGCGTATCGGCTGGCCGTCGAGCGCGCTCAGGATATTGCGCGCAGTCTGCTCGCTCATCCGGTCGACCGCTTCCCGCGTCACCCCCGCCACGTGCGGCGCCATGATGACATTGGGAAGCTCGAACAGCGAATGCCCTGACGGCGGAGGCTCCTGCTCGAATACGTCGAGACCGGCGCCCGCAAGCTTGCCGGACGTCAACGCGTCATACAGCGCCGGCTCGTCGACGATACCGCCGCGCGCGGTGTTGATCAGGTAGGCGGTCGCCTTCATCCGTTTCAGCCGCGCCGCATTGAACATCCCGACCGTTTCCGGGTTCTTCGGGCAGTGGATGCTGACGAAATCGGCGCGCGGCAGCGCGGCATCGAGATCGGCGACCGGCTCGCAGCCGGCCGCCTTGATTTCGGCGGCAGGCTTGTAGGGATCGTAGACCAGCACGTCCATTTCCATGGCCAGGCAGCGCTTGGCGGTGCGGGTGCCGATGCGGCCGAAGCCCACGATCAGCACGGTCTTGCCGAACAGATCATAAGGCAGCATGCCGAGCCGGCTGGCCCATTTGCCGTCCTTGACGATGGAATGCATTTCGACGGCGCGCTTGGCCAGCGTCAGCATCATGAACAACGCCTGTTCGGCGACCGACGGCGAATTCGCGGTGCCGGCGACCATCAGCGGCACCTTGCGGCGGCTCAGCGCCGGAACATCGACGGCGTCGTAGCCGACGCCGATCCGGGTCACCACCTTCATGTCCCTGGAGGCCTCGAGCTCCGGCTCGCCGAACCGGGTGGCGCCCAATGCCACGCCATGTACCGGCGCCTGCTCCTTGAGCATGGCTTCGAAATCCCCGGCGGATATCATATTCGGGAATTCGACGAGGTCGATGTCGTCGCGTTCCCGTAGCAGAGCTCGTCCCGATTGCGAAAACGATTCAGTGATGAGAATTTTCTTCTTGTTCGTCGCCATTCCGGAGCCCCCGGTCCTTTTCTTGTTATGCGGCCGTCACAACACGGCGCCGGTGGCCTCATTTAGCAGGTGCATATTGTTGAGGTCCACTGCCAATCGGAGCGGGGCGCCATCGCGCGCGCCGGCATTGGGATTGACCCGTCCGCAGATCTGCGCGCCTTCCATCGTGAAATAGATCAGCGTCTCCATGCCCATCGGTTCGGTGACGTCGAGCATGGCCTCGAAGGTTTCGACGCCGGGCTCGGCATGCGCGCTCGCTTCGGTAATGTGCTCGGGCCGCAAGCCGAGCTGCAGCTTCTCGTTTCGCGGGACGCCCTGATACCTTGCCGCGCGAGCCGGCGGCAGCGGGAAGGCGAGGCGGTCGGTCAGGCGGATGTGCAGCTTGCCGGCGATGTCTTCGATGCGGCAGGGCACGAAATTCATCGCCGGCGAGCCGATGAACCCGGCGACAAAACGCGTTGCCGGGTGGTGATAGAGCTCGTTCGGCGTCCCGATCTGTTCGATGCGGCCGTGGTTCATGACCACCACCCTGTCGGCAAGCGTCATCGCCTCGACCTGGTCGTGGGTGACGTAGACCGTCGTGGTGCGTACCTTCTGATGCACCTTCTTGATCTCGATCCGCATCTGGACCCGCAGCTTGGCGTCGAGGTTGGACAGCGGTTCGTCGAACAGGAACACCTTGGGGTTGCGCACGATGGCGCGGCCCATGGCGACGCGCTGGCGCTGGCCGCCCGACAATTGCTTCGGCTTGCGGTCGACCAATTCGACGATATCCAGCATGCGGGCGGCCTCGTCGATCCGCGTCTTGATCTCGGCTTTCGGATAACGCTTCAGGCGCAGTCCGAACGACATGTTCTCCGCGACCGTCATATGCGGATAGAGCGCGTAATTCTGGAACACCATCGCGATGTCGCGGTCCTTCGGCGGCACGTCGTTGACGACGTCGCCGCCGATCATGATGTCGCCGTCGGTGATGTCCTCGAGCCCCGCGATCATCCGCAGCGTGGTCGATTTCCCGCAGCCCGAAGGCCCCACCAGCACGACAAACTCATGGTCGGCGATGTCGAGATCGATGCCGCGCACCGCCTCGACCTCGTCATAACGCTTGATAACCTTGCGCAACGTGACGTCAGCCATTGATATCAACCCTTTGTCGCGCCGGCGGTCAGGCCGGCAATGTAGTAGTCCATCAGGAACGCGTAGATGATCAGTGGCGGCGCAGCCCCGAGCAGGGCGCCGGTCATGATCTGTCCCCAGGCGAACACGTCACCCTTGATCAAGGAGGTGATGATACCGACCGGCAGCACCAGTTGGTCGGTCGAGGTCGTGAACACCAGTGGATAGAGGAACTGCGCCCACGACACCGTGAAGGCGAAGATGGTTGCCGCGATCAGGCCGGGCAGGGCGACCGGGATGAAGATGCGGGTCAAGGTCTGAAACCATGACGCGCCGTCGATGATGGCGGCCTCGTCGAGCTCCTTGGGAATGGACGCGAAGTAACCGATCATGATCCAGGTGCAGAACGGCACGGTCAGCGTCGGGTAGACGATCAGCAGCACGTACCATTTGTTGATCAGCTGGATCCCGGTCAGTTCGCCGAACATCGCGAACATCTTGAACAAGGGGAGAAACAGCAGCGTCTCGGGGATAAGATAGGTCAGAAACACCCCGGTCGCGAGCGTTGCCGAGCCCCAGAATCGCATTCGCGCCAGCGCAAATGCGGCAGGCACGCTGATCAGCATGGTGATTGTCACGACGAAGATCGAGACCAGCGCCGAATTGCGAAAGAAGGTCAGGAACTGGTTCGATGTCAGCAATTCGACGTAGTTTGACAGCGTTGGATGGAATATCCACCAGGGATTTGTAGCCGCGGAAATCTCTGCGCTGGTCTTCAATGACGTGATCAGCATGTAGAGCGGCGGCACCAGCGAGAAGATCGCGTACAAGGTGAGAAAAAAGTACGACCACTTGAGCGCCCAGGCGCGGTCACGGCTCATGCTGCCATATTTGACCGTGCGGGTCGGCGCGGCCTTGTCTGTCACCACGGTGCTTGTCATCAGGCTTCATTCCCGCGGTTGTTGATGTCGCGCAGGATGAAGATCGCTGCGATTGCGAGGATCGGGAACATGAACAGCGACACGCTGGCGCCGAGCGGGATGTCGCCGCCCTCGATACCCACGCGGAACGCCCAGGTCGCGAAGATATGGGTGTGATCGAGCGGACCGCCCGAGGTCAGCACGCGCACAATATCGAAATTCGCAAACGTCACGATCAGCGAAAATAGCGTGGTGATCGCGATGATGTTGCGCATCATCGGCAGCGTCACGTACCAGATCCGCTGCCACCAATTGGCGCCGTCGATGGCTGCGGCTTCATAAAGCTGGTCGGGTACCGACTTCAGCGAAGCCAGATACATGATCATAAAGAACGGAGCGCCAAACCAGATATTCACCAGGATGACCGAGAACCGGGCCCAGCCGGCCTCGCCGGTCCAGGGAATCCGGTCGACACCGATACCGGCCAGCAAATAATTGAAGGCGCTGTACGACGGATCGAACAGCCACAACCACGCCAGCGTGCTCATCGCCGGCGGAATGACCCACGGCACCAGCAGCATTCCGCGCCATTTGCGCTGGCCTTTGGTCGGAATGTTGTGGACGAAGTGAGCGACGATGAAGCCGATCAGCGCCTTGAAGACCACGGCCGTGATCGCGAAAATGCAGGATTGCTGGACTACAAGCCAGAACGTTTCGCGCGTGAACAGGAACTGGAAGTTCCCAAGCCCGACAAAACGTTGCATCGACTTGTTCAGCGTTGCCAGGTGCAGCGAGTAGAAGGCGGGATAGATCACCAGGAGCACGATCAGCAGGATCAGCGGCAGCGTCATGAGAAACGCCGCAGTGGATTTTCGCTTCAACGCGGTCCGCAAACTGGCGCGTTTCCTCGCCGTTCGTGGACCGGCAGCGCTGTTCGGCTGAACCGCGACATCAACCATAATGCATCTTCCTCGCGTGTTTCAAAGGGAGCCGGCAACCGGTCAGTTCCGGATGTTTCAACCGGAAGCCGGCGCAGGGCCGGCCGCCAATCGTGTTGACCGAAAAAGGGTCATTCGGAGTTTCATCGCAGCGGCCACGCAAGCAATTTGCGTGGTCGCTGCGCAAAATCCGCCGCTTCAGCTCCGCATGAAGCCTTCCAGCTCGCCTTGTGCCCAAGACAGCGTCTTCTCCATGGCTTCGCCCTGGTAGTAGCGCACGCACATCTTGGTCAGGGTCGCCTGCGTGTAGATTTGCTGGGCGATCTTCGGCGGGGCCGGAGACGCCGAGATCGACAGGATCTGGTGCTTGTGCGGATTCGGATAATGATAGAGCGTCCCCTTCGGCGGGGCTTCCTCCGCCCAGGTCTTCAGGGTCGTGAGCTTTTCGTACGCCGGCAGATCGTAGCCGCCGCTCGCCGCGACTAATTTCTCGACCGCCGCCGGCTGCGACATATGGGTGAGCAGACTCTTGGCCGCTTCCTTGTTCTTGGAGAAATTCCACACGCCCCAGAAATAGGGAAGGAAGGGCGCAAAGCGGCCCTTCGGACCCACCGGGAACCCATGCGTCCAGCATTGCTCGGCGACTTGCGGCGCGTCACGCTTGGCCACCGCCCATGCGCTCGGCGGATTCATGATCAGTGCGCCTTTGCCCGAGATCAGCCACCTGTTGTTGGATCCATCGTCCCAAGCCGGCGCGTCGGGCGGCAGGAATGCCATCAGTTTCTTGTAGTATTCGAGAACCTGCCGGACGTTGTCGTTCTTCACCACGACGTTGCCCTTGATATCGACGACCTCCGCGCCAAAGGCGAGGAAGAACGCGCCGACGGTATCGACGGAGTCGCTGGTCTCGCCGAGACCGATGCCGAAGGGAACGCCGCCCTTGTGGCAGGCCTCGGCCGCCTTCAGGAAGGCATCCGTGGTCCAGGCGTCGGCTTGCGGCGGCGCACCCGCGGGGTACATCGCCTGGACGTCGATGTTGGCGTGCTTCTTCATCAGGTCGATGCGGGAGCAAGGCCCTTTGATCTGGCTGCCGATGCAGGTCGGGACGGCCAGCCACTTGTCGCCGGATTTGCCGAGGTATTTGACGGTCCCGTTGACATCGCCGTTCTGCTTGATGAGCGGCTCGACAACGTCGTTCATCGGCTCGAGCAGGTCGGCTTGCGAGTGCGGCCACCATGACGCCATCGCGAGAATATCGTGCCCGGACTTTGCCTGCGCTTCGGCTGCGATGGTTATCTCGTTCTTCCTGCCCTGGCTCGGGATGTAGTCGATCGAAACCTCGACCTTCTCTTTGGCGGCCCATTCGTTGACCAGCTCGGTTGAGGTCTTGTTGGCGCCGGGCACCCAATGATCCCAGAAACCGATGCTGAGTTTGCCGGCGGCATTGGCCGATCGAATATACGGCGCTGATATCAGCGCCGCGGAAGACAGTGCGGTAGCAGCTACGAATTGTCGTCGAGAAAGCTTGTTCCGTGACATTACGTTCTCTCCCTGGTGAACCAATCGCGGTGCGAGGCTGGTCTCGTTGTTGTTTTTTATTCGCCGCCAGGCAGGCCGAGATGGCGTTGCAAGACGTCGCAGAGACCTTCGTTATTGACGATCAGAGCAGAATTGCCGGCGTCTGTCGAGAAATCAGGTGGCGCCATCTATAGAACTAGCGTTGTGCTCAAATCGGCGGCAGGAGATTGTCTATGATCCGCCAATGATTGCAGAGCCCGTGGCGCGTGGCCGACCTGCGCGGCCTGGGGAAGCATATTGCGCCGCACACATGCCGTGCGCGCTGTGATCGAGGGGCGCGCAATAGGCGCAGGTTCCGTCGCGGTTTTGCTCTTGCAATGAGCGGCTCTGATCGAGACGCGTCACTTTGCGGCGGTAGACTAGCTTGATGCGAAAACGATAATGTCCGATTCAACGTGAGCACTGCCAGATTCCCCGCCAGCCCGTCGAAATCATCATGGAGAGCGACGAATGATCAACCCGACACCAGCAGCGCGTGCGCGATTGTGCTTTGCGCTTGGCGCAGTTGTTGCGGTGCTTCTCTGCGCTCCCTCTGCTGCGGATGCACAAGTGGTTGAGGGCGTTCAAAAAGGCGCCCGCGAAGGCAACAAGGCCGCCGGACCGGTCGGTGGCGTGTTGGGCGGCGCGATCGGCGGCGTGGTCGGCGTGTTCACCGGCGTCCTCGGCGCCGGGAAGAGCGCATCGACGCCGCCAGCCAACGACAAGCAAGGCAGCTCGGCCAAACCCGCAAAGGGCGCCAAAGGCGCGAAGGGAACCAAGCAAAACGCCGTGCTCACCCAGGATGGCGCTCCGCAGCTGACGGCCGAACAGATCGTCGCCAACAGCGATGCCAACATCGAACGGATCAAGACCGAATTGAAACTGACGCCCGAGCAGGAGAAGCATTGGACCGGCTTCAACAGCGCCATGCACTATCTCGGCCACAATGGCGCCGACCGCCTCAACCTGCGAATTGCCCGCGCCAAGCGCGACCCGCCGGACGATATTATCGAGCAGATGCGCAACGAAGCCCAGTTCCTCAACGATCGCGCGGTGGACCAGCGCAATGTCGCGGACTCCGCCGAACCGCTGTTCGCCAGCCTCGACGACAGGCAGAAGCAGATTTTCATCAATGAAATGGTGCGGCTCAGCCGCGAACGCGGGCTGGATTAGCGCGTATCCGACCGATCAAGCTCCTCAGACATTCGCGGCGGCCGCCGCGAATAGCCGGGCACACGTGCCCTGGGGTAGGTTGAGAGGCCCGGTACCCGGCTATCCTGCCGCAGCGGCGCGGCCCTTCCAATCGTCATGCAATGATGAAGAAACCCTGTCCGACTCGCGCCCGACTGATGGCGCAGTCGGGGCCTTGTAGGGAATGCCTGTTTTTCCCATCCAGGTGTTGCGCGGATACATCGTTTGCGCTCGGCACGGCGTAGCGCCGGCGCGCGGCGCGCGAGCTTGCACAGGTCGGCTTTGGACGGCGCGATCGAAGATTGCGACAATCGCAAAGCGCGCGCTCAGGTCGCTTCGGCACCGCGCCCGATGTCCGCCTTCGCAGGCGCGAAACGCGATGGAGCCCTTTATTTAGGGTTTGGCGCTAGGCTTTCCCGCAGCTGCCAGCCAAGGCCGACGTCGATGGAAGAAAAGCGAAAATATCCGCGCTCCGAAATCAATGAACCCGCCTACGTATCGTCGGGCGGCTCGGTCATGAGCTGCACCGTCCGGAATATCTCGCCCGAGGGCGCCGCCATCGATGTCGAGAACGCGGCTTTCGTGCCGGCGCACTTTCGTCTGGTGATGGCCAACGACTCCTCGGTCCGCGAGTGCCGGGTCGTCTGGATCCAGCAAAACCGGATCGGCCTGACCTTCGTTGCAGTGCCGTAAGGACAGCTCGCACCACGCGCAGCCGTCAGCGCTTCAGCAGCGATTTGACCTTGGCTTCCAGTTCCTCGAACGACATGGCGCCCTTCAGCCTCTCGCCGTTGACGAAGAAGGTCGGGGTTGAATCGACCTTCACCGCGTCGAGAGCGAACCGTTGGTCGGCGGCGAGCTTGTCGAGCAGGGTCTGATCCTTCCCGCAGGTCTCGACGGCCTGTTCGCTCAGCCCGGCCTGCCTTCCGATCAGCATCAGAGTATCCTTGGTCTGCGCCATCAGCCGCTCCTGCTGCTGGAACAAGAGCTGGACGGTGCCGAAATATTTCTCGGCATCGCCCTCGGCGATGCAGCGCGCCAGCATCGAGGCCGCCGCGGCCTTGATGTCGAGCGGGAATTCCCGGAACACGAAACGCACCTTGCCGGTGTCGATATATTTCGATCGCAGCATCGGAAAGACGTTCTGGCCGAAGGCGGCGCAATGCGGGCAGCTCATCGACGAATATTCGGTGATGGTCACCGGCGCTTTTGCCGAGCCGAGCACCATGTCCGGCAGCGACACCGGCCTGGCCACAAGCACGGCGAAGGCGTCCTTGGCCTTGGCCTCGCCGACCGGAGCGGCGGACATCAACCCGAACAGAGAGGCAAGGCCGGCCAGCAGCAGCGCGGCGGCGTAGTTCCGATGTGGAGCGGTCAACTGAAAACTCCGAACCCGCAAATCAGTTCTTCGATATGCCGAGAATGCTGGCCACCGCTTTCGTTGTGACGGCAAGCCGCTCGGAGGTAATCTCGGTTTGCAGCCTTTCCCTGGCGCGCTCTTCGATCAACAGGTCGATAAGGGCGAGCCGCGTGGGCTCGTCGACCGCTTCAGCCAGCAGCTTTCGATAGCGATGGAAATCGTATCCCGCATCCGGCTTCGCCATCCCACGCCCCCACAGCGCGTATTCCCGACTAAATTGTTTCTCAACCTGCGGACGAGTGCAATAGCCTGACGCGAAGAGGGTCAGTTGCCGTTTTCGCCAACGCCGCCGCGGCGGCAGCCGAGACAGACGAACCGGCGAGGGTGGCGATCGCGACGCGCCATAGGGACTGAAGGGACGACGGATATTCCGAGTAAGGTTCCGTTAACCATGCGCGTGCCCTAAACTGGTCCAGGCATTCAAGATTCGCCGAGGCGGCTATGAATACTTCGGGTCGATCAGTTGTTGCGTGGGTTGCACTGCTGGCGGTCACGGGGAGCGGGCCCGCGTTGGCCCAGTCCTGGACTGGACCTTTCGTCGGTTTGACCGCGGGCTATGGCAGCGGCCACTCCGACCAGACCGACTCCGGCATCCCGCCCGCGATCGTACCGCTCGGGGACGGCAGTTTTCGCGTCAGCGGCGGCCTCGCCGGCGCGACCATCGGCTACAACTGGCAACAGGGCTCCTGGGTTCTCGGCCTCGATGGCGATTATTCGTGGGCCAATATCAGCGGCAGTTCGCCGGTTTGCGCCGCCAACACCGCAACGCCTCACCCCTGCGGAACGAAGCTGGACGCACTCGGCACGCTTCGCGGCCGGGTAGGCTATGCAATGGGGCCGTCGGGCTCGGTGCTGCCATACATCACGGGTGGCCTCGCGGTCGGCAACATGCAGGGTTGGGATAGGCTGACGCCGTCGGAAGGAAGCGGATTCCGCGCCGGCTGGACCGCGGGCGCCGGCATCGAGGCGCGGATCGCGCCGCAATGGACGGCGAAGCTCGAATACCTTCACGTCGATCTCGGCCACAGCGTGCTGTTCGATGTGGTTCCGCTGGTGCCGGAAACCGTCAGCTTCCGCGCCGATATCATCAGGGTCGGCCTCAACCGAAGTTTTGGCGATCCGGTCGTCGCCGCGCCCGCGCCGATGTACACCAAGGCCCATGCGAAAGCGCCGGTGCTCGCGCCCGCCGCCTACGACTGGAGCGGCTTCTACGTCGGCGGCGATATCGGCGGCATGGCGCAAACCGGCTCAGGCACCTCCGACTTCTTCCAGAACGATCCGGACCCGGCGTTCGCCAATAATGTCCAGGCGCAATCGCCCAGCTCCAGCAGCTTCATCGGCGGCCTGCATGCCGGTTTCAACTGGCAATTCGCGCGGTCGCTGGTGGCGGGCGTGGAGGGGGATTGGCAATGGATGAAGGCGCACTACCTGTTTTGCCGCCAGACCGACATCGCGGGCGTTGCCTGCGCCGATAACGGCCGCGGCTTCGTCTATGGCAGCAGCGAAGCGAAATCGCTGGCGACGATCAGGGGACGACTGGGCCTTACCTTCGATCGCCTGATGTTCTACGGCACCGGCGGCATTGCGTTTGCCGAGGTCAATTCGTCGCTCGGAACCAATTGTCTGGTCAACGGCTGTGCCGACCAGGGCGGCGCCAGCGCGGCGCTGTCGAATTACGCCACCAAGAAGACCGGCTGGGTCGCCGGCGGCGGTATCGAGTGGATGCTCGACGCCAACTGGGTGGTGCGCGGCGAGTACCTGCACGCCGACCTCGGCAACGTGACCAACCTCCTGGTCCTCGACCCCGTCAACAGCTGTTTCGCCGGCGGGCCGTGCGGGGCGACATTCTCGCGCGAGGTCCGCTACGACATCGTGAGGCTGGGGGCGAGCTACAAGTTCGGCGGCCCGGTGGTGGCGCGGTACTGAGGTGGCGGGCCACGAACGACGATGATGAGCAGTATTTCTACGCCATAGCACTATGGCAGCCATCAGCCTCGGGCTGGGATAGAGACTGGGAAAGAGAGGCGAGGGCGGTTCGAATGCCGGTCCCTCCGCCTTACCGGCGTCGGGTGCTGCGCTAAGATTTCCGGCATGGGGAACATCAAGGTCAGGCCAGAGGAAGAAATCAGGGCGCGGTACCGCAAGCTGGCGAAGCGGGCCAAGAGCAAGCGCGGCCCGCAAAGCAAGAGCGTCCGGGCCATTTCCTGAGGGTTGCCAAGTCTCGGCAAGCGCCGCTGACCGGGCGAGCGCCGGTCATACCTCCATCACTGATTCGGTACGGTTCCATCTCCACAGCCCGAAAAGAGCTTTCCAAGGCGCGCGCTGGGCATTCTGCGCGCTCGACCCCGCCAATGGCATGACTCAACCTAGCCGGGCGCTATGTTCGGCTGAATTTGGGCTAATGTGATATTTTCGTTACAGGCACGCCGCAGCGGTTGAGTTAAAGATTCGTGTGCCAGCTTAAATTGCACCACAGGAACCGCCATGAAGAAAATCATCGTCGCGACTGTCGCAACACTGGGATTCATGGGCCAATCGTTGGCCGCCGATCTGCCGGCGAGAATGCCGATGAAAGCAGCGCCGATGGTGGCGCCCGCATACAACTGGAACGGCTTCTACCTTGGTGCCAATGTTGGCTACGGCTGGCTCAAGTCCGATAACGACGCGTTCGACAATGCGGGCGTATTCATACAGAACACGAAAACCGATGCGGCGGGTATCTTTGGGGGCGGTCAAATCGGCTACAATTGGCAGTTTGCGCCAAACTGGCTTCTGGGCATTGAAGCCGATGCGCAGGCAAGCGACATTAAGGGGTCGAGCCTAAATTGTTCGGCGACAGGCTGCGCATCGAGCGATGGAAAAACCGATAGATTCGGCACCGTTCGGGGCCGAATTGGATATGTCGCGAATAATGTGCTGTTGTATGGAACGGGAGGCTGGGCTTGGAACCACGGTACGACCGACCGCACGATTACTGCGGCTCCTAATGCCCCAGCTCTCGTAGGTCTGGTTGCGAATTCCTCCGGTACTCACTCAGGCTGGACGGCAGGTGCTGGCATCGAATGGGGCTTCCTGCCCAACTGGACCGTCAAGGTCGAATACCTGCACTTGCAATTCGACAATGTTGGACGGGACTTTACCTATGCTGGTTTCCCGGCGGCCTTTCGACATGTGAACGCGAATGTCAGCATAGATACGGTGCGCGTTGGCGTGAACTATCTGTTCAACACCGGGCCGGTCGTCGCGCGATACTGATTTCCACGTTCTACTCCAGCAAACCTAAGCCCCGGCATCGTCCGGGGCTTTTTTGTGCCGCATCGATCCGAGACTATGACGGCTGAACCCGTCGGATATGGTTGGGTCACGTCTGCGCTTGGCAGAAAGTGTTGCAAGAGTCCCAAAAGGCGCTGCGGAAGTGGGTGCGGGAGCCGTCGGTTGTGATATCCCCTTTTTGCACTGGGTCGAGGAAAGCCCTTGACGTCCCCAGCAGGGCGGATGGCCTCGGATAACGCCCGACCTTAAGCTTGATTTTCGGCTCCGGGGCAGATGCAGACCTAAGATGGCAAGATTTGTAGATATTGAAGCGCTTGTTTCCGATCTATTCCGACAGCGCTGGGCAGCATTGGACCGCGAGGCACTGGCCCGGCCTGATTTGATCTATCCCGGCGTCTACCTTCTGGCCTTCACGTCCGAGAAGATTGCGGGCGAAACGGTGAAGCCGGATCAGGTGCTCTACGCTGGGATGTCTAATTCAGCGGGAGGCGTTCGCGCCCGCCTTAAGCAATTCATCAAGGGCATCGAGAAGAACGATTTTCACAGTGGCGCAATGCGCTTCTATCGTGAGTACTGCGGCGGCAAGCCATTCTCGCAACTCAGGACGCGCAGGCGGCTCTACGTCGCGGCGCTAGCGATCGAATGCAAAAGCGACAAGGTCGATGCCCAGCCCGATGACCTCAGACTGATGGGGCATGTCGCCTGCCTCGAATATTACGCAATCGCCCGGATAGCGCAGAAGACCGGCAAGAAGCCCGCGCTCAACAAATACGGCCCACGGGAGGCGGCTTAGGAGGCCAACGCGTGGGATCGGCTCCAATCGGGGCAGCCCCCGCCGCCGAATGACTTCGGGAACGGCAACGGCGGGATTCCCATCTGCCGGGCCGCACAGCATCACCATGCGCTGCCCGGCTTCCTCGGATCATGGCGGTGCAGAGCGCCAGCCGGGAATTTGAAATTGAGATGGATACCAGCCGCGCCGTCGGCGATTGTGGCGGAAGGGGTGTCCGTAATTTTCATGTCCAGCACCGTCCGATAGAATTCAAACTAGCCCCGATTCTACGGGGCTTTTTTACATCTGCATAGTCCGAAACTGTCCGTTGCAATTCGGTATAATCCAGCGCATATTTGTGCGTAGGATCGTACATAGGGGATATGCGATGGCCCGCCCGAACAACAAGCTTTCCGTCAAGTTCACCGAAAAAGACGACCTGAAGCCCGGCCTCTATGGCGACGGCGGCGGGCTCTATCTGCAGGTCAGCGACTTCAAAACCAAGGCCTGGGTGTTTCGCTACATGATGGCCGGCCGCGCCCGTAAGATGGGCCTGGGTGACTTCGATCTCGTTTCCCTCAAGGATGCCCGCAAGAAACGGGATGCGGCCTACGGGCTCGTTGTGGACGGTATAGACCCCATTGAGGAGCGGAAGGCCCGGAAGGCTGAGCAGGCCGTTGAAACCGCAAAGGCCGTGACCTTCAAGGAATGTGCCGAACGGTACATCAAGGCGCACAAAGCCGGATGGAAGAGCGACAAGCACGCCGGCCAATGGGAAGCGACCCTCAAGACCTATGCCTATCCCGTGGTCGGCAATCTGCCGGTGGCGGCGATCGACGTCGGGCTGGTGCTCAAGGTCATTGAACCGATCTGGACGACCAAGACCGAGACGGCCAGCCGCGTCCGCGGCCGGATCGAGACGGTTCTGTCATGGGCGAGGGCGAGGGGCTACCGCAAGGGTGAAAACCCGGCGACGTGGCGCGGGCATCTGGATCAACTCTTGCCAGCCCGTTCCCAGGTGGCGCCGGTCGACCATCATGCGGCTTTGCCCTACAGCGCATTGCCGGCGTTCATGGCGAAGCTTCGCGCCAATGCCAGCATCAGCGCGCGGGCACTGGAATTTACCATCCTGACCGCAGCCCGAACGGGCGACACGATCGGCGGCAAGTGGCCTGAGATCGACAAGGCAGAGAAGCTTTGGACGGTGCCGAAAGAGCGGGTGAAGGGAAAGAAGGGCGCCCGCAAGCGGGACCACGTTGTACCGCTCTCGAAACAGGCGATGGCCTTGCTCGAGGATCTTCCGACAGAAGGCGATTATCTTTTCCCCGGCGGCAAAAAGGACGCCGGCCTGTCAAACGCGGCCATGTCGGAATTGCTCAAGGGCATGGGCTATGCGCCGGACGTCGCGACCGTGCACGGCTTCCGATCAACGTTCAAAGATTGGTGCATGGAACAGACCGCCTACGGTGACGAGCTCTCCGAAATGGCGCTGGCGCACACCATCAAGGACAAGGTGAAGGCCGCCTATCACCGCGGCGACATGCTGGAAAAGCGCCGGCGGCTAATGGCCGATTGGGCGAGCTATTGCGATCGGCCGCCGATCGTGGCCGGCCAGAACGTCACCGCGATACGCGAAGCGAGGGCGTGAGATGCTGCCGCATCTCGACAAGCAAATCGCAGCCCACGAGCGCGCGGCGCGGCGGTATGGTCTGGCCACGGGAAAGCAGCTGCTGAAAAGGCCAGGAAAATATCGATGGGATCTGATCGATCGCGACATTCGGACGTTGCTCGCTCGAAAGCGCGATCTGCCCGCCGGCCGGCCCGGCTCGATTCCGCAAAAGGTTGTGGATTACATGGCGGGCCGCTACCTCTCGTGCGCAGCGATAGAGGGCGTTCCGGTTTCGGAGCCGCTTCTACATCTGATCTGTCAGCAGCTGCAGGTAGCTTCCTTCGGAATTCGCGGCGCCGCTCAGAAGCGTGACGCAATCGAGGAGGCGCGCGAAATGTTCGAGAACGATCCCGCGATCGCCGACAAGGAAGTCGCGCGTCGGGTAAAGGTCACGCCCAAGGCAATCCGCAATTGGCGAAAAGAGGGACAACTGCCGGCCCGGGGAGGGGGCGACGCAGAAAGTTAAGTCCCCCGCTTAACGGGTCGATCGAAGCATGAACTTATCCGAGCAACGCCGAAACGGTTCGGCATTGCTTGGAGCGACACACAATGGCTGAAAGATTCCTGCGGCTGCGCGACGTCATCGAAAAGACCGCGCTTTCCCGATCGACCATCTACGAAAAGATGCACGCCGGCACGTTCCCGAAATGCTTCCAGATATCGACCGGCCGCGTCGCCTGGCGCGAATCCGACGTTGAGGTCTGGCAGCAAGCGCGTCTGCGGGAAGCCGGCAAGCTGGATGCCGCTTGATCGGGGCGAGCAATGGCAAACCTGCCGAAATCACTGAGGCCGAGCGATCCCGACGAGTTCACGCCGCTCGGGGATCAGACGGATTTGCTGGCCGAACTCGGCCGGCAGCTTGAAAGGTTCAATGCGTCGATGGCCGCGGACGCGGTGACGTTGCGGGCAATGACGCTTGATGAAATCGGAAAGGTGACAGCCGCGAAGTCCGCGGACAGCGCCCGCGAAAGACGCTTCGAGGATTTTGCCAAGAAACACTGCCCGCCGACAATGGGCCTGGAACAATTCGTTCAAGAGCTTCGCGAACTTCGCGCGCTTGCCGTCGAATGGAAACAGTACGAGGAACTGGCGCTAAACGGCCCGCGGATAACATCGGCCGGGGAATATTTCGATGATGGCGATATGGCGTTTCTGCATCAGATCGTCGATCGACCATTACGCAGCGGGACGAGCCGAATCGTTATCGACAAAGCCACCGCGCGGCTGATGCGCCGCCGCATGAAGCGGATGGGCCGCGACAACGCCGCCGGCGCCCTGGCCGAATACATCCCGAGAGATAGTAGGCCGCGCAAATGTTCGGCGCAGGCCGTGTGCGACCGAATGCGAATTTTTGCGAAAACGATTTTGAAGCATCCGCATCGGCGCCGCAAAACCGAAAGCCTGAATGAGTTTCACCGGATCCTGATCGACGATTTTTATGACGGCCCGTTGATCGAACTCAAGAGCGATCGGCCAAGCGTCAGGATGTCGAAAAGGTCGGAAAGCCGCATTGCAAAATACTGTGACGACTTATGTGCGCCAACTCGATCTGGCGAGCCTTCAAAATGGAGCGCACGAGCCTGAAAAACGAACGCCGCCCCGGGCGGGAGCGGCGCCGTCAACCCAAATCGCGAAAGGCGCAGGGCTAATGCGCAACACTGAAATAGGCCAAGGGGCCGAATCCGTCAACCGCAACCGGTTGCCGAACCGGCGGGCCAGCGAAACCATCGGCTTCAAGCGCGGCAATCTGCATTTTTGCATGACGGTCGGCACCTATCCCGACGGCCGGCCCGGCGAAATCTTCCTGAATGCCGAGCATTCGAATTCGTTTCTGGACGCCCTGACCCATGACGCGGCAATCCTGGCGAGCCTCGCCCTGCAGCACGGCTGCACGCTGGAAACCATCGCTCACGCCTTGAAGCGGGATGCCCAGGGCATCGCGGCCAGCCCGATCGGCGCCGCGGTGGATCTCATCACATGACCGAGAAACCGTCACCGCTCGCCGAGCCGATCGAGATCGTCAAATTCTGGAAAAATCGCCGCCGGGGCGAATCCATTCACGTCACCCTGAGCGAATACGAGGGGCACGCGCTGATCAATGTCCGCGTGTACGCCACCGGCGCCGACGGGATCGACCGCCCGACACCGAAGGGCGTCGCGATGGGCATTCGCAAACTGCCCGAGCTCGCCGCGGGCATCACAAAGGCGATGGCAAAGGCGCGGGAGCTCGGGCTGATCGACGACGACGCGAGCGCCGACGAGGCGGGGAGGGCAACCCAAGATGCATAGCGTCGCCGCTGAAAACCTCGAATCCGACGAGCCACCGCCGATCGACATTGATCCGCGACCCTGCAACGTATGCGGGCAGACGATCGACAGGCATATTCGGATCGATACGCCGGAGGGCCCCGAGTTCGAATGCGACCCGGCCGAGCTCGAAATTCAGGCCGCCGCCACCGCAACACGGCTGCGGATGGAATTGAGCGATCCGCGCGACCGCGATCTTGCCCGCCTTGAGATCGGCATCACCAGCGGCACCGAACCGCCAGCGCCTGAGAGCCTGGCCGACTATGGCCTGGCCGACGGCGTGCAGGACTTCGAGCCGGCTCCCGTGGTTGCAGCGCCGCCGCTCGCCCTCGTTACCCCGCCGGCCTGGCGTGGCGTGCCGCTGCCGCCGATGCGATGGCTTGCCACGCACCGGATCCCGGCGGCCGACGTCACGATCCTTTCGGGCGACGGCGGGGGCGGCAAAACCACGGTCGCGCTGCAGTGCGGCGTTGCGGCCGCATGCGGCCTTGGCGATTGGCTCGGCACCGTTTGCGAACCGGGCCCTGTCATTTTCGTCAGCGCCGAGGAGCCCGAACACGAAATGCGCCGGCGCCTGGAGCGCGTCGCCCGAAAGCGCGGGATAGAGCCGGACACGATCGAACGCCTGCACTTCCATTTTGCCAGCCCCGAAAACTGCCTGCTGGCCGTGGCGCGTGCCGATGGCACCATGGCGCCGACACCGCTATTCGAATCGCTGGCGATCGCCGCGGCCACCATCCGGCCGGTGCTGATCATCGTCGACAGCATCGCCGCGACGTTCGGCGGAAACCAGAATGACCGCACGCACGCCCGAACCTTTGTCAGTCTGTTCCGCCGGCTCGCCCAGGACGTCGACGCCGCAGTGCTCCTGCTCGACCACCCGAGCCTGTCCGGCATCACCAGCGGCACCGGGCGAGGTGGGTCAATGGATTGGCAAAACGCGACCCGGGCGCGTCTGCACCTCGAAACCGTGACCAACGACGACGGCACCACCGGCCGCGTGCTCGAGATGAAGAAATCGAACTATGGCCCCGCCGGCGAGAAGGTCACGCTGCATTGGGAGGATGGTTGTTTCGTCATGGAGGGCAGCGCGCCAGCGCCGCAGCTGGCCGCAGCCCAGGCCGGCGCGGATCAGCGTTACCTCGAATGCCTGGACGCGATGACTGCGCAGGGCCGCAACGTCTGCCCCGCGCCTGGCCGCGGCTACGCTCCGAAGGCATTCGCCGCCATGCCGCAGGCGAACGGGATGACCGCCCGCGCATTCCAGCAAGCCCAGGAGCGGCTATTCGCTGCCGGCGTGATTGCCGTCGTGCCGTATGGACCCGCCTCGAAGGGTGCCAAATGCATCGCCCGCAAGGCCTGACAACAGCCTGCTATCCCCCTGCTATCCCGGTCGATCACCCTGCTATCGGCCTGCTATCGGGGTGGGTATCAGCCTTCGATCCGCCTGCTATCCCCTGCTATCACCCTGCACCTTTCCCCCCTTATACCCCCGGGGGATAGAAGCGCCTCGCGCGCATTCCTAGCCGTGCTCCGACCGGCTGCGCTGGCGCTCCGCTCGGTCGAAACACTCCCGAGGGATCAGGGCCAGTCGGGAAGTGGGCCAGGAAGGAGACGGGTCAGGGACCATGACCTATCATGGGTGCAGATCGGGAAGGGGCGGGGAAGTACCGGAGCCCGATTGTGTGTGTTTGTGGCGATCGGGACGGGGTTGCCGGCTGGGACCGGCCTCGATCGTGGGGTTTCGTGGCCCGTGGGTTGCCCGGGCCGACGCGCCGGCGGATGCATTGTCCGCCCGTCGTCAGCCTAAGCGATTGCAACGCCTCTCATTTTCGTTGTGAACATGATGCACTCACAATCCTACGCACAAATGAGGATGGTTGTGGATGGCATGGGAAGGCGATGCTTCGCGCCTGGATGCCTGCCGGACCAGGCCGATCGCTACCATCAGGCCGTGACCGAGCCCCCCGGGCCACCCCCTGGCGCCCGCGGGATCGTGTTCTAGTCCATCCATACCAACTCCGCGCACCCCTGAAGTTGCCCCGCCTGTGAGCCGATCGCCACGGCGGTGGCGCGGGTTGGTTGCACCGGCAACTTTCCGCGGTGCTCCGCCGCCATAGCACCCGCCGTGACGACTTATGTACCGCCGCGCCGGGTCGCCTCGTCCCATTGTGGGCGCATGAGCGACAAAGACGACACAGACAGTGCCCCATCGAAGTCCGTTGCCCCGCGGTCGCACACCGATGTCGATGCAATCATTGCCGAGGGGCGCGCGCAGCAAGGCGGCGACTTCGATGCCTGGAAGGTTGGCCGCTCGCTGGGGATGAGCGACCAGAAAATCCGGATGGGCATCGGCCTTCTTACCGGGATGAACGCGACGGCGGCGGCGAAAGCGGCTGGCTATCTGGGCGAGGGGAACGCCCTTCGATCGGCTGCGAGCAAGACGGCGCGCTCGAAGGGGATGCAGAGTTTCCTCAAGGCGGCCGCGGATCACCGGGCGGGCAAGCCGGACGCGCCGCTGACGGATGCGGAAAAGCTGAAAGAGCTGGCGCGGCTGGCGCGCTCGAACAATCCGCAGATGCAGGTTCGGGCGATCGAGGCACATACGCAGCTGCAGGAAGACATGGGGATGCGGGAAAAGGCCCCGGTCGACCATGACCCGGTGAACACCTTGCGCGAGATCGCGGCGCTTAGCCCGCTCTGCGCGGTGGTCGCGGACGAGCTCGCACGAATTCACGGGATCAATTTTTCATCGGCTCAAACGCTGGCAATGCCGAGCGCGGAGGCCAAACAGCAAGACGCGGTTATCCCGATCAAAGCCCATTCCCTGAATGGAGCGGCGAGCGGCGACGCGCGGGGAGTCGGACAATGATGTTTCCGGGACGTCAAACCATTGGAGGTGAATTGATGACGAATGAAGGAATTGCGCCGGTTCAACCGAGCCACGCCAAAACGTCACACGACGGCTTGCCGTGGCCGGGCGGCCGGACGCTGGGCAACGTTGCGCCGGGCGAGTTCACAAGCGCGCTGATGGCCTGGGGCATTCCCGGCGCCAGTCATGCGAACGGCCGCAGCGCGAATGCGGAAGCCTACGCGAAGCACATCCAGCGGATTCGCACCGAGGGCGCCCAGGCGGCCGAAAACGCCTTCATGGCAGAGGCGGCGGCGAAATGATGAAGCCTGGCGAGATGCGCGACGAAATGCGCGACGAGATGTCCGACGGCAAAACCAGTTTGGCGGATGTGTCGGACGCGCTCCAGCGCCTGGCCGATGACAAGCACAGCGAAGCAAGGCTGAATTTTTCGGAACTGCCCGACCACCGCAAGGTCGCGGACTTGTCGCGGGATGAACTGAACGCGGCACTCAAGGGACTGAAGATCCCCGGCGCGTCGACCGGGAATTCGCTTGAGGCGAGCGTTGCGCTCTATGAGAGATTTCTGCAGCGCATGGAAGACGACGACGGCGGCGAATTGGCCGTTCTGTTGTGGTTCCTCGATCACGAAGACGACGAGCCGGACGATTCCGAAAAGGACGACGACCGATGACGAACTACATCCAGCGCGACGTCGACCGGAAAAATCTGTTGCTGCCTGATGGGCAGCGCGCGGACCAACTGCGCATCACGCCTTTGCGGAAAGAACTGATCCGGCTCGGCGTCCCCGGGATCAATCACGAGATGGGCAAATGCGCCTTGCTCGATCAATACGCGGCGCACGTTTCGGCCGTTGCTGATCGCCTGCCGAAATCCGGCGGGATGCAGGGCCGGGACATTTCCCAGACCGTGGCGAAACAGGCCGCCGCACTCATTGCGCAGCAAGCCGCGGGAATCGATACGTTGTCCCCGCCCGGGCCGTCCGCGCCAATTGCAACGATGAGGGTGTGATGGCCGATCGGTTGGAAGCAATGATCGCGGCGGCAATGGACGACGTTTTCGGCGATCGGTTCGAAACCGCTGATAGCGGGAAGCCGCCCTACAACAGCGATCCGCATTTCCTGCACATGCTGACGGTTGCCGGCGACCAGGACGACGACGCTTGCGAGCTGATCGAACGTCATCTGACGATGGAATCCGAGATCACCGGCTTTCGGGATTCGATCGCGAAGCTGATGACCGAGCACGACGACGACGAAAATTACAAGGCGCGGTGTCGCAAGGCATTCAAAGCGCGCGCCGATCTGATCGGCCTGCAGCAGCGAATGTTGCTCTTGGATTGGTGGCCCGGCCTTCGACACGCCGGCCGGCCGATGTGAACCCCACGAACAGAAAAGGAAACGACATGGCAAAGAGCGATCTCGAGCAGCGGTTGGTTGAACTTCCCGAAGATCAGTTTGCGCAGGCCGCGCAGGCGTTCGAAGCGGCGAAGTCCGCGCGCCGCACCGGCGGGAATGATCCCGAACAGAGCAAAAAAATCGCGATCCTGACGGCAGGCCAGTTTCAGGCCCTCAAAGACAAGCTGATGGGCTGATGGAGTTGCAACCGATGGCATCGGAAAGCGATCCCTTCTCTGGTGGCGACAATGGCGGCGGTGCACCGGCGACACCATCGGACAATTCAGCGCCGACGCCGGCAAGCCATGAAGGCGGCGCCGCGAGCGGTGCCGGCACTGTTGACGATATCGATTCGCATATCACGCTTGATTCGCTTATCGCGGAGTTTGAAGCCCGCGTTCCCCTCAAGGCGCCGGCAACCGATGCGCCGGCGGCCGGGGATCAGGCCGCGCCCGCGCGAATCAACCTGAATGACATCAGGGGATTTTCCGACGACGATATTCTGAAACTGGCGATGCAGAACGATCAACATCGCGTCGTCCTGGACTCGTTTTTGCAGCATCAATATCAGCAGCAATTGCAGCAGCAAGAAACGGCCGATTTCGACATGATCGTTGGCCTGGCCAATGATCACCTTGAAGGCCTGCCGGTCCCGGACGATTTCGCAAAACGCTATCTGGCGGCGGAATATCAGATGAACCCGGAGCTCAAGAAGGCCTGGGATGAGCGGCGCGCTAGTCCGGATCACGATGAATATGCGACGCGCGTCATCAAGCGCGTCCTGAAGCAAATGCATAAATCGGCAAGCCGGATTCCCGATCTGCAGGCGACGGAGGATCGCGCCGCAGTCACCGCGGCCGTGCGCGGCGCATCGCGCGCGGCGCCCGAACCGGCGCGCCCGAATTACAACCGAATGACCGACAACGAGTTCTCCGCGGAGAAAGACAGGCTGTTCCGATGACTTCCCAATCAACCGATATTGTCCGCACGGAATGTGCGTGTGTACTTGGCGAAGCCGGTCTTGCGGACGTGGAGGCGTATTGCGCTGCCAATGGCATGACTTTGGCCGACTACCTCGAGGCGATAGCGACGGCGCCTGGCGGTGCCTGTGACATGTTTGGTGTCCATGTCGACGAGGCCACGGCCCCACGGATTGCAATGGTTCTGAGGTCCGCCCGCATGTTGCGGATGGCCAAAACGCTCCAGTCCGTGTTTTCCAAAAATCCCGGGGCAGTGTTCGACAATCCGAGAGAGGCGTGACATGGCCGATCCATACAGTGGCGTATCCATTACCGGATACAATTCGAACCCGCCGGTTGACGACGGCACCGCGACGGAAGCGAACCGGGTCAAGTGGTCGACGATCAAGTCCAAGCTGAACGATCCGGTAAAGGACCGGCAGGACTCGATCAATACGGCGCTGATCGCTGCGTTCGGAAAAATTGACGGCGGCGTAACGTCGACCGGGATCAGCTACACCGTGATTTCGACGGACCAGGGAAAGCTGGTTCGTGGCACGGCGGCCGGCATCACGATTACGTCGCCTGATGCAACAGATGTCGATGCGCCGTTCGTATTCGGCCTGCTGAATGACTCGACGGGCGATATCACGTTCGACGGTTCCGGGTCGCAGACCATCGACGGCGACGCCAGCGTGACGGTACCGGCCGGTGCCGGCTTCCGGGTGCGAACCGACGGGACCAACTGGTTCACCGAAGGCCAGAATTTCCAGCGCACGCTGGTTCAGCCGCAGGGCTATCTGACGCTGGTCTCCGCAGCTACAGCTCCGCTTTCGCCCGTTCCCGCATCCGACCAGTCCGCAAAGACGTCGGTCTATTATCGACCGTACAAGGGAAACCTGATCCCGATCCCGAACGGCACGCTGTTTTCCGTCCGTGAATTTTCCGAATTAACGCTGTCGCTGAATGCTAACCACGTTGCGAGCAGCATCTATGACGTGTTCATTTTTGCGGACAGCACGGGCGCGATCACAATCGGCACAGGCCCGGTATGGTCCGTCGTGACGGCCGGCAGTTGCGCGCGGGGCACCGGAGCCGGAACGACGGAACTTGATATTCTCAAGGGCCTTCCCGTCAACAAGGTTGCGATGACCGCCCGCAACGGCGCGACGACCTACAGCGTAGCGGCAGCTTCAGCCGTGTATGTCGGATCGATCTTCATTGACAGTTCTGCGGGGCTGATCACCTGTCACGTCGACTGGGGCCAGTCTCGTAAATGGGGCGTCTGGAACGCCTTCAACCGCGAGCCCATCATGTTGAAGTGCGGTGATTCCACCAGCTCGTGGTCTGACACTCCGACCACATGGCGGCAATCTCAAGGGGACGCGAATAACTTCATCCATGTGTTCAGTGGCCTTGCGGAAGAATTCTACAATCTCGACTTCGAGCAGACCCTGAAAACGAGCATCAACAACGATACGTCCAATTCGCAAATTTCCATTGGCTACAATTCCACGACGACGGAATCAGGACGTGTCGGGAAGCTGATTTTCAGCTCCGCTGCCGCTGGCTTGTCCAGCATCACACAATCCATTCGGGCCACCCATATTGCGCCTCCGTCAATCGGCATCAATAAGGTGAATGCGATCGAGCAGGCTCCGTCCGGGACCACGAACAACACTTATACGGGCACGCAGAGCGACATGATCCTCAGCGCGAAGTGGCGCGGCTGACATGGCGTCATTTCTCGACAACTGCGACTTCAACGCGACATCGACCGGCACGGGTGATTTCGTTGTCGCGTCTGCAATCACCGGGCATCAGACGCCGGCGAGCGCTGGCGCAGTCAACGCCGCAGTCTATCGATATTTTGCGAGAAGCGCCGACCTCTCGCAGTGGGAGGTCGGATACGACGCCTATACGTCGGCATCCGTCACGCTTGGACGAACCAACGTTCTTTTCAACTCTGCCGGTACCGGGACAGGATCTGGACAGACCGGGGCAGGTAGCAAGGTCAATTTTTCGACCGTACCGAAGGTCGCAATCGTTCCTCTAGCAGAGGATATGATTTTCCCACCTGCAAGCACGACAGACAATGCGGCGCTACGGGCAGATGGGACCGGCGGCAGGACATACCAAAACTCTGCGCTCATTATCGCGGATACGACGGCCGCGCTTTCGCGGTCTGGCGGCGGAGGCGTTCCTGTTGAGGGGACAAACACCAACGACGATGCGGCGTCTGGCTATGTCGGAGAATATATCGTTGCAACTCTTGGCTACGCCAGCCGGGTCACGCTCACGAATACGACTGGCGTCAGCCTCACCAGCATTTCACTGGGCACGGGCGACTGGGAGGCATCGGGTACCGGCTACACCGAAGTGACCGGCAGTCCGGCCAACAACAATTACAACATCGTCAGCCTTTCAACGACCAACAACACGCTGGACACTACCGAAGGGCTTTACATCTACATGGCCCCGATGACGATCTCGGCAACGGTTGCAAATGGCGTCGGGCCGGCGCGCAAATCTCTGAGCGGAACCACGACGCTCTATCTCGTGTCGCAGTCGGCATTCACCGCAGGCACCTTCAAGGCGTGGGGTCAGGTCAGGGCACGGAGGCCGCGCTAGCATGACGCCGCAAGACGCAAAGACGCTGATAGAAAATTTCGTCTCCGGAACGCTTGCGAACCGGTCTGATAAATCCTGGATCCCGCGCTTGTTCGCTTCGGCTGATATCGCTGAGCTTTGCCCTACGATCGGCGGCGAGAGCGTGGAAGCTGATCCCGACTTGCAGGGAGCGATCGAGATCAGGCTGTCAGTGGACGATTTCACGAGGATGCGCGTTGAAAGCCCGCTTCATGTCACATCGAATGTGGCGGCGAAGTTGGAAGGTATCCGGATCAATAACCTGGCGCCTTGAATTCAAGTCAGCAAAGAAAGGGAAGCACGAATGCGCGGCGCTATCGTTCTTTTGAATACGCTTCAGCAGATTCCGAATTCTCACAATGATGGGGCGTGGCAGCAACTCACGTTCGATCCCGCTGCTCTTTATGACAGTGACGGCATTTACGATACGATCGGTCGCAAGAAGCTGATCATCCCACCCGCACTCGATGGTAAGTGGGGGATTGTCAAAATATCGGTTCGATGGGAAGGCGGAAAGCCAGGCAAGTGGGTGCAGATCCTGCCCGGCTACTACAACGCTGCGAACAATTCCTACGCCGCATCAGGATACGCCGCCTGCGACCCCGACAACCGGCCCGTGATCTTCAACACGACCACTGACCACGGCAGCGAAACCCATCCGATACAGTTTCACACGGGGGATTATTTCGTCGCCGAAGCGTGCCAGCAGCAGACGACTGGAGACCCGGTGACGCTTGGCGTCATGGCGGGGACATTCTCACTGCGAGTGCTGGGCTAGGCGGCGCAGCCATCACTGGGCCTTAAACCCCCCGGGCCAAGCATTCGCGATGAGGGCTGCAATCACGATCAGCCCCATGCAGATCAGCGTCCCCGGCGCCCGCCGCGGTTCATGGCGCGAGAATAGCCGGTAGCCCGGCGGCGGTAAGCCTTATCTTCCAGCCAATAAATACCGAGCAGCACGCCCGATCAGCCAGACGATCACCGCCGGCGCAAACACGAAGACAATAAACCCCGGTCGACGGTCACCAGTCTCCAGCAACACCCAGCCGGCGCCGATCGCCAGCACACCTGCAATCAGTAGGCCGCCCCAGTAAAGCACATCCGCTAGCCGCGCGAGCATATTGGATGCCCTTGTTCGCGGGAGACGGGCCCCGCGTATCGTTTAAGCATGTCCGCCAGACGGGTGCCTCTCAGAGTATCATACCGCTGGTTGAGGAAACGCCAAGGCGCCCCAGAAGGGGGAATTGTTTTTTAAGCAAATCAGGCGCAGCATGTCCGTGGGTGTAGGAACCCGGACCGAAATAGGCTGGCCGTCGATTCATTCGACCGCTGCCGAAAGCGCAAACAGCCTTGGCGGGCTGTCTAGGCGCTAAGGAGCGCCTTGGCGGGCGCGCCGTTCTGGCTTTATGCCGGGGGCGTTGCGCCATGTCCAGAGCCGCGAGGCTTAAAAGCGCAGCGACCTGTCTTTCGGCAGGTTCCTACCCCCCGGCTGCCCGGTCCGTTTCCGGGTATCGGCTGTAGGAAGCCAAACCGAAAGCGACAAACCCATGACCATCGAAAGATCCATGTTCCCGCCCCGTAATGCAACGCGGCGCGGTTTCCTGACCGTTATTGCCGGCGGCGCTGCAGCCGCTGCGACCGTATCGCCGCAACCGGCCCTGGCCTTCGCAGGGAGGCCGCTGGATTCGTCCAAGGCCAGCCCCGCGCTCCGAGCCGCCGTCATTGCGTTGGCCGAATCCAGCGAGGCCGTAGAGGCCGCAAAAGCCCTCGTCGTCGCCGACGATGCCAAGATCAAAGCTTGGGTTGCCGAGAACCCGAGGCCGCATAGTCGACGGGGTAAGAAACGCTGGCAGCGCAAGTATGGCGATGCGCGGTTTTCGATCATGGAAAAAAGCTGGGACGCGCGGATGAACGCGGAAACCGATTTTCGGAAAAAGCAAATGGCGGTTGCCGAGATCCAGGCGGCCGATATGGACGAACTCGGATTTATCGCAGCGGTGGCGGCGGTCTATGACCGGACGGAGCTCGCCACCGGCGCGAGGCCCATAATCAGCTACAGCGTGGCAATGGACTTCCTGCGGTTGAACCTGCCGCAAGAGGTGCGGTCATGAACGTCGTCAATTTCCCCGCCCCCGCCATTCCGCGCCCCGAGATCGCCGCCGGCGCCGCCGAGCAAGCGGCAGATTTTCGCTCACGCGATCTGGTAGCCCATGACATTCGCCAACACGAAGCCGCTCGAGCGCATTATGCCCAGGCCGTGGCATGGACCGCAGCGGCGGAAGAATCCAACCTGCCGCCGGCGCAGATAGAGGATGCGCGCAAAGCGGTTGTGGAAGCCTTCGAGGAAATGAACTGGCGCGGCCGGTGCCTCGTCGTTTCCATGCCGACCGACCTTCGCGGGCTGGTCGACCTGACGATGTATCTGGAAAAGCACTTTTCCATTTTGCCGCCGGAAGTCGGCGGTAAATCGCTGGCGCTCGAATTGCTGAAAACCATGCGGCTATCGTTGCGCGCCGTCGCTAAGTACGGGAAGCACCGAAGAGACACCGAGGAGGGCGCGCTGTGACGGTCCTCAAATTCCCCTATGACGCTTCGCGCCGCCTGCACTCACGAAAGCCGCGGCGATCGAGAAACGGAACACCGGCCGAGCGCGCGGCCAAGGCCGCCGCAGAGGTAGGGACGCCGGCAACCGTCGTCACCATGCCGAAGGCCGCAGCGCCCAGGCTGACTTACACAACCCGCGAATTGATGCAGAAACTCGAAACGCTCACCGGGCCAAACCGGCTATATTTGGAGGGCTATATTCAGGGCCTCGTCGACGGGCAAAAATGCAAATAGCTGGATAGCTGACCTGACCTCGAAGCCCGCCGGCTCACCACCGGCGGGCTTTTCGTGCCGCCGGCCGCGCCAGCAGACTCGCCAAGGCGCTGGCGCCGATCGGCCCGGCACCCGTGGCCCCGAAAGTCAAAACCCGCATCAGCGGCCTTCCCTGAGTCATGCAGGGGCGGTCCCGTCGGTTCACCCCGGCGGGGTTTTATCTTTGACTATTTGTGCCTTCAATTGTGCGCAGGCCCAATCAAAAATAATAAATGCTGTAAAACGTAGTACTTTCAAATACTTAATTACAGACCTGGCGGAAGGGGTGGGATTCGAACCCACGGTACCCTTGCAGGCACGCCGGTTTTCAAGACCGGTGCCTTAAACCACTCGGCCACCCTTCCATCCGTAGAGATCAGCGACTTAGCAGGGGCATGCGCCCGGGGAAAGCATCAATTGCCGGTCGAACGGGCCCGGCGGACGCGCTCGATTTGTCGATGCGCCGAATAGCGCTGAGTCCGGGAGTTCTGAGCTGGCCTGCCCCGACTAGGTGAACGCGAAAGCGAGCAGACTGGAGCACAGCAGTGCAAAGCCGGCCGCTGTCAGTGCGAGGAACCCGTCGGAGACCAAGTCATGATTGCGCATGTTACACCTGCCACTTTCGATGCTCGCCCGAATTAATTAAGGCTTTCGGAATCGGCTTCCCTGAAAGAGGTGCTGCTCTCGCAGGCTTCAGGCCCTCGAGCGAAAACCCTCGAAGGCGTGGGCCAGGAAAATGCCCGCGCTAAACAGACCCAAACACGCTGTAACCGTCTCAATCATCGCAAATATCCTTGCGCCCCGGCTCCGACACAACGATACGGCACCGCGCACAGTCAAAGGGATTCCTTGCCGGAATCGAAAATCGGGCCGGAGTGATGCTTTCGCACAACAGATTCGTTAACGGCGCGCCGCGGACGAGCATGCGACGGCTACGGGTGAGGGCTCTACCCCGCAAGAGCCCGGGACAATCCACGGGCACTGCCCCGGCAACCATTGATTCACCACCTCGGCGCTCACCCCATTTCCGCCGCGTTCGGGATGCGATATCGTTATTGCTCGGTGCGGAGGTGGGCTGCATCGGGGCGGACCGGCGGCGCCGTGACGTAGGCGTGTGACCGGTGAAATGGTATTTTGGGCGGATGGGGATTCGACTGTCAGATCCAGCGGTACGGGTGGCGCGAAGCGCCGCTGCCGTGGCTGTATGCTTCGTCCTCGCCAACTGCGCCTCCTCGGGCAAGTTTGCCAGCCGGGTAGATCCCAAATACGGCGTTTCCAGTAGCCCCCGGGTGGTGGCGCTGGGTGAACCCGTGCCGAAGGGCGGCGGCACCTACCGCGTCGGCAAACCCTATACCGTGGCGGGACGGGTGTACGTGCCGGAGGAGGACCCCAACTACCGCGCCGAGGGGATCGCCTCCTGGTACGGCGACGATTTCCACGGCCGGCTGACTGCCAATGGCGAAGTGTTCGACATGACCTCGCTGACCGCCGCCCACCCGACGCTGCCGATCCCGTCCTACGCGCGGGTGACCAATCTCTCCAACGGCAAATCGCTGATCGTCCGTGTCAACGACCGTGGCCCATACCATGGCAACCGGCTCATAGACGTCTCGAACAAAGCTGCCGAACTGCTTGAATTCAAAGGCCATGGCGTGGCCCGCGTGCGGGTCGAATATGTCGCCCGGGCGCCTCTCGAAGGTTCCGACGACCGTCAACTGGTAGCGACCTTGCGCACCGGGGTGCCGGCGCCATCGCCGTCGCTGGTCCGGGTCGCCTCGGCCCGTCCGTTCGTTCCGGAAACGTCGAGCCGCGCGATCCGCGGCGAGGTTCCGATGCCGGAGGGGCGGCCCTATAGCCTCGGCAATACGTCCCAGGATCTGGCGTCGATCAACGCGACCTCCGAGCTGTCCGCCTCGAGCCGCGCCCGTCCAGCCGGACGCGCGATCGAAAATCCCCGCGCCGTTTCCTATGAGAACGACGCTCGCTATGCCCCCAATGTCAGGCCGGTCAGCGCCTATGCGCCGGTCGACCCGCGCGGCCCCAGCGAACTGCTGAGCGGGCGCGGGCTCTACTGAATCCACCCGATCCTGAAAAACGTCAGCTAACCCGCATTCGCTTTGAGGAAAGCGACCAGGGCGGCGTTGACCTCGTCGGCGCGTTCCTGCTGGATCCAGTGACCGGCGCCGTCGATGATGAGTTTTTGCCTGAGGTTTGGCAGCACCCGTTCCATATCGGCCACCCGTTTGTTGCCGATCAGCCCGGTGATGACGGAATCCCTGGAACCCGCAATGAACAGCGACGGCTGACGGATCTGCGCGCCCTGCCACGGCGAGGTCAGCTCCCAGTTGCGATCGATGTTGCGGTACCAGTTCAGTCCGCCGCGGAAGCCGGATTTCCGGTAGGCCTCGCTGAAATAGACGAGGTCGGCCTCGCTAAGCCAACCCGGCAAGGGCAAATCGGCGCGCGGATTGCCGAGAAATCCCTTGCCGTCCTCGACGAACATCGAAGCCGAGGGATCGGAAAATCCGCGTCCCAGCAGGGTTCGCATCGACAAATTGACGTCGCGCTCGAACTCGGCCTCGGCGACGCCGGGCGTCTGGAAATACTGCCAATAGAAATTGCTGATGCCGCTCTCGCGCAAGGTATCGAGCGGCCGGCCGCGGCCCCGAAGCGGCGGGGGCACACTGAGGCCGGCAACGGCAGTGAAGATATCGGGCCGGAACAGCGCCGCGTGCCAGGCGACCGGCGCGCCCCAATCGTGGCCGATGATCACCGCCTGCTTTTCGCCGAGCGCTTCGACCAGCGCGACCATGTCGCCGACGGTGTCGAAAATGGTGTAGGCGCCGATGTCGGCGGGCGCGCTGGTCTGCCCGAAACCGCGCATATCCGGCGCAGCGACCCGGAAGCCTGCCGCCGCGATCGCGGGAATCTGGTGCCGCCAGGAATAGGACAATTCCGGCCAACCATGGCAAAGCACGACGAGCGGACCCTGGCCCTGTTCGCGCAGAAAGATATCGATCCCATTGGCGGAAACTGTACGTGACGATGGCATCGCTTTTCCGCCTTGTTTCGGGGATTTTGTTTGAGCAAACCGGCAAAGCCGCACGATAGGGTCGTTTGAATGGCACCGCAATCCGACCGGACCGCGGCATCGGCCAAAACCCGTGTTGTTTGCGATACTTCCAACTGGTAGAACGCCGGCTTCAAGGCATTACCGATGGCAGTCGAAATCTCATCCTCCCGGAAGCCCGGCTCCTCGACGGGACGCTGGTGGCGCCGCCTGATTGCGGCTGCGTTCGCCGGCGCCATTGCAGTCACCCTGGGGTGGAGCGGCGTGGTCTACGCCGCCAACAACAGCGTGCAGGGCGCCAAGAAGGAAGTGGAGGGCGGCTTCGACGGCGACGCGCCGACCGCGATCCTGATCGAAGCCAGCAGCGGCAGCGTGCTGTTCGAGAAGAACGCCGACGAGCTGCGGGCCCCCTCCAGCATGATGAAGCTGATGACGGCCGAGGTCGTCTTCAACGCCATCAAGAAGGGCGAGATCAAGCTCACCGACGAATACCGCGTCAGCGAAAATGCCTGGCGCAAGGGCGGCGCCCCCTCGGGTGGGTCGACGATGTTTGCGGCGATCCACAGCAAGATTGCCGTCGACGACCTCTTGCGCGGGGCCATCATCCAGAGCGGCAACGATGCCTGCATGGTGCTGGCGGAAGCCATGGCCGGCAATGAACGTATCTTCGCCGCGGAGATGATGACCAAGCGCGCGCGTGAGATCGGTTTGGAGAAATCGACCTTCGGCAATTCCAACGGGCTGCCCGATCCCGCCAACAAGATGACGGTGCGCGAACTCGCCAGGCTCGCCCGCCACATCATCCAGACCTATCCCGATTTCTACAAACTGTTCGGTGAGCGCGAATACACCTGGAACAAGATCCGGCAGCAGAACCGCAATCCGCTTCTGACCTCGCTCGAGGGCGCCGACGGGCTGAAGACCGGCTTCACCAAGGAGGGCGGCTACGGCATGGTCGGCTCGGCGGTGCAGAACGGCATGCGGCTGATCGTGGTCGTCAACGGCCTCAACGATCCCGACGACCGCGCTTCCGAAGCCAAGAAGATGCTGGAATGGGGATTCCGCAATTTCGAAGCGCGCACGCTGTTTGCGGCCGAGCAGCCGGTCGGCTACGCCAGGGTGTTCGGCGGCGAGAGCCGCTCGGTCAAGCTCGCCAGCCCCGAACCGATCAAGGTGATGGTGCCGAAGAACGGCAGCGAAAAATTGATCGCGCGCATTGTCTACAGCGGGCCGGTGCGCGCGCCGATCGAGTCCGGTCAGCGGGTCGGGGTCGTCAAGGTGTGGCGCGGTCCGAACGTCGCGATGGAAACGCCGGTCTATGCGGCCGAGCCGGTCGCCAGGGGATCGACGATGCGGCGGGCGATCGATGGCGCGAGCGAACTCGTGATCGGGATGTTTCGCGCCGGCGCCGAGAAACTCTGACGATGTCCGAGGCAGCGGTCAAACGAACTTCCGGGCGCGGACGATTCATCTCCTTCGAGGGCGGCGAAGGATCGGGAAAATCCACCCAGATCAAGACCCTCGCGGAACGTCTCAACGCGGCCAAGCTGCGCACCCTCGTCACGCGCGAGCCCGGCGGATCGCCCGGTGCCGAAATCATCCGGCATCTGGTCCTGTCCGGCATGGGCAAGCTGCTCGGTCCCGAAGCGGAAACGCTGCTGTTTGCCGCGGCGCGCGACGACCATGTGCGCACGGTGATCGAGCCGGCCCTCAAGCAGGGGATATGGGTGCTGTGCGACCGGTTTTCGGATTCGACGCGCGTCTATCAGGGCAGGCTGGGGCAGGTGGCTCCCGAGGTCCTCAACGCCATGCAGCGGGTCACCATCGGCGACCTCAGGCCCGATTTGACCATCATCCTCGATGTGCCCGTCGAGATCGGGATGAAACGCGCAGCTATGCGGCGCGGCACCGGCGCGCCGGACCGGTTCGAATCGGAAGACCTCAAATTCCATCAGGACTTGCGCGAGGCCTACCGGCAGATCGCAGCCGAAGATCCGCAGCGCTGCGTGCTGATCGATGCCAACGCTGACGCAGCGACCGTCGCCGCCAGCGTCTGGGCGGCCTTGCGCGACCGCTTCTTCAGGGTCGATGCCGGCAGCATGGCCAATCTCGCATGAGCGCCCGCAAGGTCGAGCCCGAGGTCGCTGTGCCTCATCCGCGCGAAACCACCGCGCTGTTCGGCCACCACGACGCCGAAATGGCGCTGCTGAACGCCTATCGCAGCGGGCGCATTCCGCATGCCTGGCTGGTCGGCGGCGCGCAGGGTATCGGCAAGGCGACGCTGGCCTACCGGATGGCGCGGTTCGTGCTCGCTCATCGCAATCCGCTTGGCCCGGAGGTGCAGCGCGCCGGGACGCTTCAGATCGATCCGTCGGATCCGGTCGCGCGCCTAGTCGCGGCCGGCGCCCATGGCAGCCTGCTCACGCTCGAACGCAGCCTCAACGACAGGGGCGTGTTGCGCACGGTGATCACCGTCGACGAGACCCGGGAAACGATTTCGTTTTTCGGCTCGACCGCGGCGGTGGAGGGCTGGCGGGTCTGCATCGTCGATACCGTCGATGAACTTAATCCCAACGCCGCCAACGCGCTGTTGAAAATTCTCGAGGAGCCGCCGCAGCAATCGCTGTTCCTTCTCGTCAGTCATGCGCCCGCGCGCGTGCTGCCGACGATCCAGTCGCGCTGCCGCAAATTGCCGCTGCGGCCGCTCTCGACCGATGACGTCATCCGTGCTGCCGCTGCGGCCGCCAATATCCCGATCGACGATCCCGCGCTATCGGAGGCGGCGGAAGCTGCGGAGGGCAGCGTCGCCCGCGCGCTGACCCTGCTCGGCGGCGACGCCCTGAAACTCCACCAGCGCACCGCTGCGCTATTGGCGACCCTGCCGCGGGTCGATCCGCGCGAGCTCCATGCCCTCGGCGATGCGCTCGGCGGCAGCGACCGGGTGGCGCTGGCGGCGTTCATCGACAGCGTCGATCGCTGGGTCAGCGCGCGGCTGCGCGCCGATGACGCCAACGCCAATGCGAACCTGCCCCGCCTTGCACGGCTGGCGGAGGTGTGGGAAAAGATCAACCGCGCCGCGCGCGACACCGAATCCTATAATCTCGAGCGAAAACCGCTGGTTTTCTCGGTGTTCGGGATGCTTGCGGAAGCAACGCGATAAGCGTTCCCGGCAACTATCATCCCCCGGCATTCCGGTTTGAGCCAAAAAGGAAATTGTGGTGGCGACACCTAAGAAGAAAACTTCCAGCAAGCGAAAAACGAAGAAGGTTCGCAAGACCTCCGGGGCCAGCGCCGCCAAGGCTGCGGCCGCGAAAAAGCGCGCCAGGGGCACGGTGAAGAAAGCCAGGAAGGCCGCCCGGAAAACGGCGAAGAAAGCGGCCAAGAAGACGACGAAGAAAACGACGAAGAAAACGGCAAAGAAAGCCCGAAAGCCGGCTGCGAAAAAGCCTGCCAAAAAGTCGGCGAAGCAGTCCGCCAGGAAGGCAAAATCAAACACCGTTACGACGCCGAAGCAGCTGCCCGTTGCCAAAGAGATTGCCAGGAAACCCGCCGCCGGCAAGGTGAAGAAGAAGGCCGCCCCGGTCGCGATCAAGCCGGCTTCGAACGGCAGGAACAGCTTCTACATCACGACCGCCATCGCCTATCCCAACGGGGTGCCGCATATCGGCCACGCCTATGAGGCGATCGCGACCGATGCGCTGGCGCGTTTTCAGCGGCTCGACGGCAAGGACGTGTTCTTTCTCACCGGCACCGACGAGCACGGCCTGAAGATGGTGCAGACCGCGCAGGCCGAAGAACTTCCGACCATGGAGGTTGCGACCCGCAATGCGCAGCGGTTCAAGGACATGGACGAGCGCCTCAACGTCTCGTTCGACCGCTTCATCCGCACCACGGAAGAACAGCATCATCGCTCCAGCCAGGAGATCTGGAAGCGGATGGCGGCCAATGGCGACATCTATCTCGACAGCTATGCCGGCTGGTACTCGGTGCGCGACGAAGCCTATTACGCCGAGGACGAGACCGTCGTCGGCGAGGACGATGTGCGGCGCGGGCCGCAGGGCACGCCGGTCGAATGGGTCGAGGAGAAGAGCTATTTCTTCAGACTGTCCGCCTATCAGGACAGGCTCCTCAAGCTGTACGAGACGCAGCCGGATTTCATCGGGCCGGACTCGCGCAAGAACGAAGTGATCAGCTTCGTCAAAAGCGGACTGCGGGACCTGTCGATTTCGCGAACCACGTTCGACTGGGGCGTCAGGGTTCCCGGCGACCCCGAGCATGTGATGTATGTCTGGGTCGATGCGCTCACCAATTACATCACCGGCGTCGGCTTTCCGGATGAAAACGATGCCAACTGGCGCTACTGGCCGGCCGACGTTCATATCATCGGCAAGGACATCATCCGTTTCCACGCGGTGTACTGGCCGGCGTTCCTGATGTCGGCGGGCATTCCGGTGCAGAAGCGCGTCTATGCCCACGGCTTCCTGTTCAGCCGCGGCGAGAAGATGTCGAAGTCGCTGGGCAACGTCGTCGACCCCTTCAATCTCGCCGACCAATACGGCGTCGATCAAGTGCGCTATTTCTTCCTGCGCGAGGTGCCGTTCGGGCAGGACGGCAACTACAATCACGAGGCGATCGTCGCGCGCATCAATGCCGATCTCGCCAACGATCTCGGCAATCTGGCGCAGCGCTCGCTGTCGATGATATCAAAGCAGCTCGACGGCGTGCTGCCGGAGCCGGGCGCCTTCACCGACAACGACAAGGCGATCCTGGCGCAGGCCGACGGCATGATTGCGCTGGCACGCACGGCGATGGCGACCCAGCAGATCCACCAGGCGCTCAATGCGGTCTGGGCCGTGGTGGCGGAAGCCAATCGCTATTTCGCGGGCGAGGCGCCTTGGGCGCTGGCCAAAACCGATCCGGCCCGTCAGCGCACGGTGCTGTACGTGACCGCCGAAGTGGTCCGCCAGATCGCCATATTGGCGCAACCGGTGATGCCGGCATCGGCGGCGAAGCTGCTGGACAGTCTCGGGGTGCCCGCGGAAGCGCGCAACTTCGCCGCACTCGGCGGCGCGACGCGGATCAAGCCAGGTACCAAGCTGCCGGCGCCGACGGGCGTATTCCCGCGTTACGTCGAACCGACCGCCGGCTGAACGGTTGGATTGCGATGCTCGTCGATAGCCACTGCCATCTCGATTTTCCCGATTTCGCCGAGGATCTCGACGGCATCGTCGCGCGCGCGGAAGCGGCCGGGATCGGGCGCATGGTCACCATCTCGACGCGGGTGAGGCGCCTTGCCGGATTGCTCGAGATCGCCGAGCGGTTTCCGAACGTCTATTGCTCGGTCGGTACCCATCCGCATCACGCCGACGAGGAAGACGGCATTCCGGCCGCCGAACTGATCGAACTGACCAGGCATCCGAAGGTGGTGGCGCTCGGCGAGGCGGGGCTGGATAATTTCTACGACAACGGCTCGCCGGAAGCGCAAGAGCGCGGCTTTCGCGCCCACATCGCCGCGGCGCGGGAGACCGGCCTGCCGCTGGTCATTCATACCCGCGAGGCCGACGAGGCCTGCGGCCGCATCCTCGAAGATGAAATGGCCAAGGGACCGTTTCGCGCCGTGCTGCATTGCTACACCGGCGGGCGCGATCTGGCGATGAAGGCGATCTCGCTCGGGCTTTCGATTTCGTTCACGGGCATCCTGACCTTCAAGAAATCGCAAAGCTTGCGCGAGCTCGCGGCCGAGCTTCCCGCCGACCGCATCATGGTGGAAACCGACGCGCCGTATCTCGCGCCGGGAAAGTTCCGCGGCAAGCGCAACGAGCCTTCTTACGTGGTCGAAGTCGCCAAGGTGCTGGCGGAAGCGCGCGGCGTCTCGTTCGAAGAGATCTCGCGCCAGACCACCGAAAACTTCTTCCGCCTGTTCTCCAAAGTGCCGGCGACGAAAGCTGCGGCATGACGCTGACCCTGACAGTGCTCGGCTGCGGTTCTTCCGCCGGCGTGCCGCGTCCCGCGCTCGGCTGGGGCGCCTGCGATCCCGGCAACCCGAAAAACCGGCGCCGTCGCTGTTCGCTGCTGGCCGAGCGGGCATCGGAAGACGGGATCACCCGGATCGTGATCGATACCGCGCCCGACCTGCGCGAGCAGCTGATCGACGCCAATGTCGATCATATCGACGCGGTGTTCCTGACCCATGAGCACGCCGACCAGACCCACGGCATCGACGATCTGCGTTCCGTCGTGATGCACCAGCGCCGGCGCATTCCGGTCTATCTCAACCGGTCGACCGCCGACCATGTCCTGCTGCGGTTTTCCTACTGCTTCGTGACGCCGCCGGGCAGCGAGTATCCGCCGATCCTCGACCAGCATGGAATCGAGGCCGGCGAAAGCCGCACCGTCGAAGGGAGGGGCGGTGCCGTGACGCTTTCGGCATTTCTCCTGCAGCACGGCAATATCCAGGCGCTTGGCTACCGGATCGGCGACGCCGCCTATACGCCCGACCTCAGCGACATTCCGGCCGAGAGCTGGCCGTTCCTGAAGGATCTCGATCTCTGGATCATTGACGGGCTGCGCTATGCCGGCCACCCCAGCCATTTCAGCGTCAACGACGCGCTGGCCTGGATCGATCGCTTCAAGCCGCGCCGGGCCGTCATCACCAACATGCATTCCGACCTGGATTACGAAGTGCTGCGGCAGAGCCTGCCCAAGGGCGTGATCCCGGCCTATGACGGGTTGCGGCTGACGGTGGAGCAGCCGGGCTAGACTGGATGTGAGCTCTCAATAGAGAGGGCTCCACATCCAGGGCGCGATAGAGATCGTCCTACTTCTTATAGGCGGTGATCACGGCTTCACCATCGGAGCCGGCCTTTTTCGACCAGTCGGCCGTCAACTGCTCGCCGATCTTCTCGAGGCCAGCCTTCAGCGCCGGAGGTGGCGGAAGCACCTTCATCTTGTTGGCCTGAAGCTGTTCGAGATACCACTTCGCCTTTTCTTCCGCGAGCTTCCAGCCGCGTTCTTCGGCGACAACAGCCGCCTTGAGGACCGCATCCTGAGTCGGCTTGTCGAGCGCGTCAAAAGCCGCCTTGTTCACGAAGGTCACGTTCTTCGGAATCCAGGCCTGCGTATCATAGAAATGCGTCATGGTTTCCCAGGCCTTGCTGTCATAGCCGGTCGAGCCTGAGGTCATGAATGCGTTCACAACGCCGGTCGCCAGCGCCTGCGGCAATTCCGCCGCCTGGATGGTGATAGGCTGCGCGCCGACAAGTTCGGCGATGCGCGAGGTACCGACATTATAGGCGCGCCACTTCAAGCCTTTCATGTCCTCAACGGTGTTGAGGTCTTTCTTGGCATAAATGCCCTGCGGACCCCACGGCACCGCAAACAGCAGCAGCAGCCCCTGCGATGCGAGCTTCTTTTCGATCGCGGGTTTCGACGCCAGCCACAGCTTCTTGGCCGCCGGATAGCTCGTCGCCACGAACGGGATGACATCGACGCCGAAAAGCGGGTCCTCGTTCTCATGCAGAGAGATCAGAACCTCGCCCGCCTGCGCCTGCCCGGTTGCGACCGCGCGCTTGATTTCCGGTGCCTTGAACAGCGAAGCCGCGGCATGCACGGTGATTTGCAGCTTGCCGCCGGTGGCATCGGCAACGTCCTTGGCGAACGCAATCAGATTCACCGAATGCGGATTGTCCGCCGGATAGGCCGCCGGAAGATTCCATTTTGTCTGCGCCATCGCGGGAACGACAAGTGCGGGGACGGCAAGCGCCGCGACGCAGGCAGCCATTGCGCAGGTTTTAACAAGCCTCAACATGACAACACCTCTCTCTAGCCAGGGAACGCTATCCGCGGCAGCACCATCACGATATCAGGAAACACCGTGATGATGGCAACCGCCAGAACGAGCAAAAAGAAGAACGGCAGGGCCGCTTTGGCGACCGTGTTGGAATCCTTGCCGCTCATGGTCTGCAAGACAAACAGATTGAATCCGACGGGAGGAGAGACCTCAGCCATTTCCACCACCAGGACCAGGAAAATACCGAACCAGACGAGATCGAAGCCGGCCTGCTTCACCATCGGAATGACGATGGCGGTAGTTAGCACGATCATGGAAATGCCGTCGAGTGCCGTACCGAGCACGATGTACATGACGGTAAGGGCGGCGATCAGCGAATAGGGACTGAGCTGGAGGCTGTTCACCCAGTTCGCGAGCGCCGATGGGATGCCGGTATAGGCCATCGACGTGCCCATGTAGGAGGCGCCCGCCAGAATCAGCAGGATCATGCAATTGACCCGCGTTGCGCCCATGACGCTCGCCCAGAACGCCGACCAGGTCAGCGCGCCTTGCCACCAGGCGATCGCGAGCGATCCCAGCACGCCCCAGGCTGCGCATTCCGTCGCCGTCGCCCAGCCCATCAGCAACGATAGAAAGACGAAAGCGATCAGCAGCAGACAGGGAATGAGATTGAGCGATTCCGCGATGCGCTTGCGGAGACTCATGGGCGGATCGGCCGGCGGCGTCCGCTTCGGATTGGCAAGCGACCAGGCCGCGATGTAGCCGGAATAAAGCGCCATCACCAGCAAGCCCGGCAGAAATCCAGCGAGGAAGACCTGAATGATGGAGACGTTGGCCTGGACGGCGTAGACCACCATGGTGATCGACGGCGGAATCAGAATGCCGAGCGTGCCCGCACCGGCCAGGGAGCCGAGGCTCAAGCCTTCGTCATAGCCGCGCTTCTTCAGTTCGGGCAGGGCGATCTTGGCAACCGTGGCGCAGGTCGCGGCTGACGATCCGGAGACCGAACCGAACACGCCACAGGCGAGCACATTGACATGCATGAGCCGGCCCGGCAGCCAGTTCAGCCAGGGCGCAAATCCGCGAAACATTTCCTCCGATAACCGCGTGCGGAAGAGAATCTCGCCCATCCAGATGAAGAGCGGCAAGGCTGCCAGCGACCACGAAGCGCTGTTGCCCCACACCGTTGTCGCAAGCACGCTGCCCGCCGGAATGCCGCCGGCGGCGAATTGCATGCCGGCCCATCCCGTCGCCATCAAGGCGACGGCGATCCAGACGCCGGCGCCAAGCAGCAGCGCAAGAAATCCCAGCAGAATCGCGGCGATGGAGAGCAGCTCCATGTCAGACCCCGCTCTGTATGGCGCGCTCGACGATTTCCTCGGCACTCTCTGGTTTTGGCAATTCGTAGCGCGGGGCGAAGCCGCGCAGGACATGGACCAGCTCATCCACAAAAGCGATGAAGAGAATCACGAGGCCGCTGCTGTAGCCGAGCTGCGGAATCCACAGCGGCACCGCGATGACGCCTTGCGAAATGTCGGAGAATTTCCACGACTGCCAGGTCATGATCGCGGCATGCCAGGCGAAAAAGCCGATGAAGCCGGTGCCGACGAGGAGTGCTGCGATCTCTACATAATGGCGGACGTTGTCGTTGAGGCGGTCGATCAGAAGACCGACCCGGATCATCTCGCCGTGCTTGAACGTATGCGCGAGCCCGAGGAAAGCCGTTGCCGCCATGCACCAGGAGATGAAATCGTCGCCCGCCGGAATATTGATGCCGAGCGGCCGGCCGGCCGAAAGCAACATCATCAGCACAAAAATCGCAATGAGGAAGACTCCGGCGAGATAGCCGGAGAAAAGGTAGATTCGATCGAGAAACAGGCGGATCATAATGTGTCTTTCCCCCTCACACACGCATATTGCCCGGAAGCAATAGACGTACCACTTCCGGTAACGGTCCCCCTTCCGGAAAGGGCCTGTCGATCCCGGCCGCGCCGAAAACGGGCTACCTGAAATCAGTCCGGTAGAAGGGACAGGTTTTGCTCGGGACCGTCAAGGCAAGGGAGGAAAATCCTGCAACTCCCGCGTCAGGCCTGTCGCGAGCCGACGGTTGATTCAATTGCGACCGGGCCCGCCGCCGGATCGGTGACGCCCGGACCGCCGCCGAGGCGCCGGCCAGTTCATTTGAACGCGTGCGCGCTGACGATCCCGGCGAGCAGTATGAGAGCGATGGCGCTCGCCCGGTAACCGATACTGGGAGGAATCACTCCACGTAAGCCGCGCCTCAACCAAGCGCCGGTAGCGATCCAGGCGCTACCGATCGCAACTATCTGAACCGCCAGCGCGGCAAGCCACGGACAAAGCGGCAGAAGGTCGATCCCCTGCGGGAGAAGCGTAAACGCAAAGATGATCGCTTTGGGATTCAGGAGTGTGGTCACGAAGACACGCGAAATCGTAACGGGGCTGGACCCACTAATCTCGGCCGCTCCGTGCAGCCAAAGCTTGGCCGAAAGATAGAGCAGGTACAACACCACGGCTGTGCGCAGGAGAATTTCGAACGCCGGGATCGCGGCGACAACCGGCCCGACCAGGACCCGAAGCAGCGTTATCGCAGTCATGTAGCCGCATAGCTCGGCGGCAAGCAGGGGGATCGACCGGCGAACGCCGATGGCGGCACCGGATGTGGCAAGCAGGGTGTTTGTCGGCCCTGGTGTTGCAAGGAGCGCTACGCTGGCGGCGACGAATGCTATGGGTTCCATAAATAGACCATGGAAGCGCCAGAGCGCGACAGCATTGATCTGAATCAGGGTCGAAGGCACCACCGGTGCGCAATCACTCCGTCACGCCGATATTGCCTTCGCGCCGAAGCGCCACAGTACCGCCCGCCGGCCGGGCGGCGCGTCTGATCATGGCGCGCAGCGCGGAATTTCGTCCACGATGGCGCGGTCCCGCATGATCGTGCGCAGATCGACATCGCGCGCCAGCGTGACATAGTCGCCAGTCTCAGCCGTTCGCAGGTATGTGGTGAAATAGACGGGGCCGTTGGGCAGTTCTCCTGCCTGGCAGGCCTGCGGCTGTACCGAGATCGAAATCGAGCCGCCCTGGCCGCTGTTCTTTTTCGCGATCAGTTCAGCACGAAACGTGGCGAGGCGGGTGAGGTCAGTCTCGTCGATGCGGTAGGCAAAGACGTGGACGTTGCTGCCGGCTTCGCGCGTCAGCTCGGGCGGCGCGGGAATTTCCCGCAACATAAAATCGCGCGCCTCCTCCGGCGCGCGTCCGACCCGCACGGCGATGCGGAGCAACACGCCATTCGGCCTCGGCCGCAAGCCCGGCGGCAATTTGATCGCGGCACGCAGTTGCGCAGGATCCGAGGTCTCGAAATCGACCCGCGCGAGCTTCACCATTGACGTCACCGGCATATGGCCGCAGCCGGCGAGTCCGATCGTGACGCAGGCGCGCAGGAAAACGTGCAGCAGGAGTTTGGGAGGCATGTGGAATCAACCATCTTGACGATAATAATTTATCGTATTACGATAATTATATCTCGCGTCAATAGCAGGATACGACCATGACCGCTTTCGCCCATTCGGACCGCTTGCGTCGCTTCTCCAACGCCATGGTGATCGTCACCACACTCGGCATCGTGCTGATCGCGGTTGCGATGTGCCTGGTGTTTCTGGTGCCGGAATGGACGCGCAATCTGCTGCTGGCGCGGCTGGGCGAGGCCGGCCGCGACCTCGCACTGACGCCGGGGCGCCTTGCCGCCGGCGCCGTCATATCAGCCGTTCCCGTCGGCGTGATGCTGTTCGGGCTATGGCAGGTGCGGGCGCTGTTTGCGGATTTCGCTGCCGGTCGCGTGTTCACGCTGAACAGCGCACGGCGGCTGCGCGATTTCGCTGCATGCGTGCTGGCGCAGGCGATCCTCGGTCCGATCTCCTCGACCGCACTGTTGCTTGCGTTCACGCTCAGCAATCCGCCGGGCAGCCGCCAACTCGGGATTTCGCTGTCGGTGAACGACTATCTTGCCCTGATCGTCGGTGGCGTGCTGCTCGCGGTCGCCTGGGTCATGGTAGAGGCGACACGGATCGCCGACGAACACGCCTCCTTCGTGTGAGCCGCGCCATGCCGATCGTCGTCAATCTCGACGTCATGCTGGCACGGCGCAAGATGCGCTCCAAGGAGCTCGCCGAGCGCATCGGCATCACCGAGCAGAACGTCTCGCTGTTGAAGAGTGGCAAGGTGAAGGGCGTACGCTTCGACACGCTGGCGCTGATCTGCGAGACGCTCGACTGCCAGCCCGGCGACATCCTCGAATATCGCGACGAGGTGGCCGGCACCGCGCCGGTTCGGGCGCGGGCGTAAAGCCAGAACCGTCATTCCGGGGCACGTGAAGCGTGAACCCGGAATGACGAAAGTGGATCAGGCCGAAATCGCCTTCGCCGAGTCCACCTGGTTGCGCAGCATGAACTTCTGGATCTTGCCGGTGGATGTCTTGGGGATCGGCCCGAACACCACGGCCTTGGGCGTCTTGAAGCCGGACATGTGACTGCGGCAGAACGCGATGATCTCGGCTTCGGTCGCGCGCGCGTTTTCCTTCAGTTCGACGAAGGCGCAGGGCACTTCGCCCCATTTTGAATCCGGCTTCGCCACCACGGCGGCGAACAGCACGGCGGGGTGCTTGTAGAGGATGTCCTCGACCTCGACGGAAGAGATGTTCTCGCCGCCGGAGATGATGATGTCCTTGGAGCGATCCTTGATGATGACATAGCCGTGCTGGTCGAGCACGCCGAGGTCGCCGGTGTGGAACCAGCCGCCGGCGAAGGCCTCCTGGGTGGCCTTCTCGTTCTTCAGATAGCCCTTCATCACGATGTTGCCGCGGAACATCACTTCGCCGATGGTCTCGCCATCGCGCGGCACAGGCTGCATGGTTTCGGGATCGAGCACGGTGACGGCTTCCTGCAGCGGGTAGGGCACGCCCTGCCGCCGCTTCAGCTGCGCACGCTGATCAGCGGGCAGGTCGTCCCAGCCCGGCTGCTCGGCGCAGACCGACGCCGGGCCATAGACTTCGGTCAGGCCATAGACATGGGTCAGCTTGATGCCGATGCTTTCGGCGCCTTCCAGCACCGCGACCGGGGGCGCTGCGCCCGCGATCAGTCCGACCACGGGACGCGCCTTGCCGCCCTTCGGCGCATCCGGTGCGTTGATCAGGGTGTTGTAGACGATCGGCGCGCCGCACATGTGGCTGACGCCGTGCTTCGGGATCAGCTCGAAGATCTTCGAGGGATCGACCTTGCGCAGGCAGACGTTGACGCCGGCGGCCGCGGCCACCGTCCAGGGAAAACACCAGCCGTTGCAGTGGAACATCGGCAGGGTCCAGAGATAGACCGGATGCTGGCCGAGTTGGCCTGCAAGGATGTTGCTGACGGCATTAAGGTAGGCGCCGCGGTGATGGGTCACGACGCCCTTGGGATTGCCTGTGGTGCCCGAGGTGTAGCTGAGCGCAATGGCGTCCCACTCATCTTCCGGCAGCTGTGCGGCGAAGCTTTCATCGCCTTGCGCCACCGCGTCCTCGTATTCCAGTTCGCCGATCCGTTTTCCGCCGGCGAACGAGGCATCGTCGACGTCGATGACGAAGGGTTTCGGGCCTTTCATCAGGGTGAGCGCCTCGCTGATGACGCCTGCAAATTCCGGGTCGACCAGGATGATCCTGGCGCCGCCGTGATCGAGCTGGAAGGCGATCGAAGGGGCATCGAGCCGGATGTTGAGTGCGTTCAGCACCGCGCCCGCCATCGGCACGGCAAAATGCAGCTCGTTCATCGCGGGGATGTTCGGCAGCATCGCCGCCACGGTGTCGCCGCGGCCGATGCCCCGGCCGGCAAGGTAGGACGCGAAGCGGCGGCAGCGTGCATAGGTCTGCGACCAGGTGAAGCTGCGGCCCTCGTAGACCGCGCTGAGGTGATCGGGATAGACCGCGGCAGTGCGCGCCAGGAAGCTCAACGGCGTCAGCGCCACGTAGTTGGCGGGCGTCTTGTCCAGACCGATACTGTATTGATTCTGCGCAGCGCTCATGGGCGTTCATCCACTTCGCGAGATTATCGTTACAAGAACCCGATCGAGATCCATGGGAATATCGCCACGACGATCAGTCCCACCATCAGGGCCAGCAGATAGCCCCAGATCGGCCTGATCCCCTCGGCAGGATCGACGCGCCCGATGGCGCAGGCGGCATAATAGCCTACTCCGAACGGCGGCGCGAACAGTCCGATGCCCATCGCCAGGATGACGATCATCGCATAATGGACCTCGTGAACGCCAACGGCCCGGGCGATCGGAAACAGCAGGGGACCGAACAGCACGATTGCCGGAATCCCCTCCAGCACGCTGCCCAGAATGGTGAAAGCCACGATCGATACCGCGATGAAGCTCGCGGAGCCGCCGGGCAGGCCGGTCATGGCGGCGGCGAGCGAGCGCGAGAAGCCGGACTGGGTCAGGCCCCAGGCCATGCCGGTCGCAGTCCCGATGATCAGCAGGATTGCCCCCGACAGGCAGGCCGTCTCGATCAGCATCGGCAGGATGCGCCGCCAGTCGAAGCTGCGGTAGATCAAGAGGCCATAGATCAGGAAACCGACGAGGAAGGCATAGACGATGCCGATCGTGGAGACCTCGGTGGCGGTGGCAATGCCTTCGACCACGGCGTAGCGGATCACGAACGGCAGCGCCAGCGCGGGCAGGGCAACGGCAAAGGATCTGGCGATCTGCCCGCCATCGGCCTTCCTGACATGACTGAGGTCTTCGTCGCGGTAGCGCCACCACACCAGCGCCGACAGCGTGATCGCCAGCACCACGCCAGGCAGCAATCCGCCGGTGAACAGTGCTGCGATCGAGACGCCGGTCACCGAACCGATGGTGATCAGGACGAGGCTTGGCGGAATGGTTTCGGTCTGCGCGCCGGTGGCCGCGAGCAGGGCGACGAGATCGCCCGGCTTGGCCCCGCGCGCTTTCATCTCGGGAAACAGCACCGGCGCCACGGCGGCCATGTCGGCGGCTTTCGATCCCGAGATGCCCGATACCAGATACATGGCGCCGACCAGCACGTAATGCAGGCCACCGCGGACATGGCCCAACAGACTGGCCAGGAACGCCACCATGGCGCGCGCCATGCCGGTCATCTCGATCAGCAGCCCCAGGAAAACGAACAGCGGCACCGACAACAGGATGAGGTGGCTCATGCCCTCGTCCATGCGGCCGACCAGCACCATCAGCGGCGTATTCGTGGTCAGCGCCAGATAGCCGTAGGTCGCCAGTCCAAACCCGAAGGCGATCGGCACCCCGGCGAAGACGCAGAACCCGGCCACCCCGACAAAGAAGATGATCAGGTTGATATTACCGAGCGGCCGCAGCCACGGCTCCGCCAGCCAGAGCACCGCCATCAGCAAAGCGACCGACAGCACCGCGCCCAGCACTGTCCGGACATCGCCGGTCCGTGCCAGCCGCAGCAAAGCAAACAGCGCCATCAGGCCGATGCCGACCGGCAGCGCCGCCGCCCGCCAGATGTTGGCGATTTGCAGTGCCGGTGTGGTGATGAAACTTTCCTCGTAAGCATACTCGTAAGCGGGCCAGGCGATCAGCAGCAGGAAAGCCAGCGCCGCCGCCGTCGCGACCAGATCGAGAAAGGCACGTACCGCGGGCCTCGCGCCGGCGACCACCGCCGTCATCCGCATGTGCTCGGCCCGGCGGAACGCCACCGCCGCGCCCAGCATCGCCAGCCACAGGAACAGGATCGACGCCAGTTCGTCCGACCAGATCAAGGGCCGGTGCAGGCCGTAACGCGCCACCACCCCGGCGAACAGGATGACGATTTCGGCGACGACCAGAAGTGCAGCCGGAATCTCCACCAGCATTCCCAGGAACGCTTCCAGCGAGCCCGCAAGCGAACGGCGGCGAGGGGGCTCGACACCCTCCTCGCCGGCCGCCGCGATTGAGCCTTCGGCCTGAACCATGACGGTCTTTACGACAGCTTGCCGACGGATTTCTCCAGCAAATCCCACGCCTGCTCGCCGTACTTGCCCTTCCATTCGGCATAGAAGCCGGCTGCGCGCAGTTTCTCGCGGAACGGCGCCACATTGGGCTGATTGAAGGTCAGGCCCTTGCCGGCCAGTTCCTGCTGCAATCCGGCATTCAGCTTGGCGACGTCGACGCGCTCCTTGACGCCGGCCGCATTGATATTCCTGGCGACGACGGCGCGGACGTCCTGCGGCAGCTTTTCCCAGGCGCGGCGGTTGGCCAGGAACCAGAAGCCGTCCCACATGTGGTTGGTCAGCGAGCAGAACTTCTGCACCTCGTAGAGCTTGGCGGTCGAGATGATGGCCAGCGGATTTTCCTGGCCCTCGACGATCTTGGTCTGCAGCGCGGAATAGACCTCGCTGAAATTGATCGAGGCGGGGGAGGCGTCCAGCGCCTTGAACATCGAGGTCCACAACGGCGAAACCGGCACGCGGATCTTGAAGCCCTTGAAATCCTCGGGCCCGTTGATCGGCTTGCTCGACGACGTGGTCTGGCGGAACCCGTTGTCCCAGATCTTGTCCATCACGACCAGATTGGCCTTGGTGATCTCGCCACGGATATAGGCACCGAGATCGCCGTCCATGGCCTTCCAGACCGTGTCGTAATCCGGGAATGCGAAGCCGATGCCGTTGATCGACGCCGCCGGAACCAGCGTCGCCAGGATCAGGCCCGACAGCGTGAAGAATTCGACGCCGCCGGAACGGATCTGGCTCAGCATGTCGGTGTCGGAACCGAGCTGGTTGTTCGGGAATATCTGCAGGTCGAACCGGCCGTTGGTCTCGGCCTTGATCGCCGCCGCCATCTCCTTGGCGCGCATGTTCATGGGATGCGCGTCGGGAAGATTGTTGGCGTATTTGTAGGTGAATTCGGCCGCCTGGGCACGCGCCACCAATGGCGCGCCGATACCGCCCAGAACCGCCGATGCGGCGGATGCCTTGAGTAGCGTGCGTCGTGAAAAGCTCATCAGGTTTTCTCCCTTGTTGTTCTTGCGCGAGACCATTTCGCGGAACCGATGCTGCCGGGTCATCTGCCGTGCCGCGGCAGCGCTTATTGCAGTGTCCGTTGGCCGCGGCAATATCGGGTTCGAGCAGACCTGCGTAACGCTGGACATGGGTATGTCGGCGGCTTCGGGTTGGGCCGTAGCGCACGGAAGCAGCGCTTGTTGCTAAGCTGATTTGTCGCGATTTTTATCTAACTAATTGATCTCACGATGGATAAATATATTCCATAATATACCTTATGCGAATCTTGGATACGAGGGCGTCAACCGAGCACAGCCGGGCCCGCCCATCAGTCTGCACCCCACTGCCGTCCACTGATGCGACCGATCCGTGAGCTGGCGCATGCTGCGAGCCGGGGTCCGGCTCTACTTTGCATGGGGTTGTTTTCGCAATTTTTGTCCAGGCCCTGCGGCGCACCGCCGAAGGACCGATTATGCCGGGTCCGGCACGCAAGATCGTTAGTGTCTTTAGCGCCCCCTGAACCGCGGCTTGCGCCGGCCGAGAAAGGCTTCGACGCCCTCCTTGTGGTCCTCGGTCAGGCTCGCCAGCGCGAACTGGTCGACGTCCATGTGGCTGGCAAGATCGTCGAGCGCATGCGCCAGGCGATTGACGGTCAGCTTGGTCATGGCGACCGACAGCGGCGGCTGTGCCGCAACCTTGGCGGCGAGCGCCATGGCGGCGTCGAAGGCCTTGCCGGGATCGGCCACCTCCTCCACCAGGCCCCACTCATAGGCCTCCGCCGCCGAGATGCGCTGATCGGCCAGGATCACCGCCTGTTTGGTGCGGGCCGGTCCGATCAGATGCAGCATGCGCGGCACGCTCTGCCAGCTCATGTTCATGCCGAGGCCGATCTCGGGCACCCGCATGTGGCCGTCGCTGGCCATGACACGAAAGTCCAGCGCCACCGCCAGCGCGACGCCGCCGCCGACGCAAAAGCCTTCGATGGCGCCGATCGTGATCTGCTCCATCTCCTGCCAGGCGCGGGTCAGCCGCGGCCCGAGCTTCAAGTGCCGGCGCAGCGCGCCGAGATCCATGGCCCGGCGCGCGCGGCCTTCGGGGTCCTTGAGGTCGAAGCCGGCGCTGAAGGCCTTGGCCCCGCCGGTCAGCACCACGACCGAGGTTTCGCCGTCGTCCTCGAAACTGCGCGCGGCGTCGGTGAGCTGGCGCAGCGCTTCCGGCGACAGCGCGTTGATGCCGTCGCCGCGGTCGAAACGCACCACGGCGATGCGCCCGTCGGGCCCGAGGCCCTTTTCGATACTCACAAAATCCACCAACTCGACGCCTCCCTGCCCGCTATTGCCTGCAACGATGGCTCACAGGTGTCCCGAACGCTCACGCGCGGGTCTGCCCTGCGGTACAGGAAAACGGATGGTGGTGCCAATGGTGATCCAGTTGGCGGTTTCGCCTGAAATGTTGTGGCCGAAGATGACATCGAGCGAGAATATCTCGTTCGGCCGGTAGCGGATTCCGGTTTGAAACCGGGGGCGGATGACGCTCGGGGTATCCGATGCCCCGGCCTGGCCGAACGCCTCGATCGTCCACTGCAAGGTGTCGGTGAATTTCCAATCGAACCCCAGGCCATAGGTCAGGTAGTGCCGGTCGACGCTGCGATCCCATAGCCAGCCGCCATTGAGGTTGATCCGCATGGCTTCGGACAGCCGGAACGTCGCCGGCACCACCGCGAATGCGGTGAGGTTTTCCCCGGTCATCGCGTCGAACGACCCGCCGGCATAGACCGAAACTCCCCATCGTCCGATACCGGTGGGAACGATGTTGGTCTTGGCCTTCGGCGCAAGCGTCGTGCTCCACTCGCCGTCGCTGCGTGACCTGATTGTCTGCATGCTGAATTCCACCGGCCGCAAGACATTCACCACGCAGGATGGATTGGCCACGGCGGAAAAATCGGTGTTGGTGGCCGTGGACAACCAGCTCTCGACCTTGCAGGAGCCGGTTTCGCCAATGTCGGCGGCATCGACCGCATAGGCGCCGTTGGCCGCCCGGGCGCCATCCGATGGCAGCAGCGCCGCGATCACCGCCAGGCCCGTGAAGGCTATGCGTCCTGCCCCTTGCCCCATGAGCGAACGCTAGCAGAGTCCCTCGGCCTCGACATACCCATAATCTTGCGTATCTTCCCGGTATGACCAGCCATGACCACGACCACCATCATCACGATCACGACCATTCGGAATTGTCCGAGACCCAGCTGCGGGTACGCGCGCTCGAGACCATCCTGACCGAAAAGGGCTATGTCGATCCGGCCGCGCTCGATCTCTTGATCGAGACCTACGAGACCAAGGTCGGGCCGCGTAACGGCGCCCGCGTGGTAGCGCGGGCCTGGTCCGATCCAGCCTTTCGCGCCCGCCTGCTCAAGGACGCTACGCCGGCGATTGCGGAACTCGGCTATGCCGGACGCCAGGGCGAGCACCTCATGGCGGTCGAAAATACCCCGCGCCTTCACAACATGGTCGTGTGCACGCTGTGCTCCTGCTACCCATGGCCGGTGCTCGGGCTGCCGCCGGTCTGGTACAAATCCGCGCCCTATCGCTCGAAGGCGGTGAAGGACCCGCGTGGCGTGCTGGCGGATTTCGGTTTTGAATTGCCCGAAGGCACCGATATCCGGGTCTGGGATTCGACCGCGGAAATCCGCTATCTGGTGCTGCCGATGCGTCCCGCCGGCACCGAGGGCTGGAGCGAGGAACGGCTGGCGGACCTCGTCACCCGCGACAGCATGATCGGCACCGGTTTGCCGAAACAGCCGCACGAGGTCGCCTGATGGATGGCGCGCACGATATGGGCGGCGTCGCATGGTCCGGTCCGGTGCGACCTGAGCCGAACGAGCCGGTGTTTCACGCTGAATGGGAGCGGCGCGCCTTCGCGATCACGCTGGCGATGGCGATGCCCGGCGGCTGGAACATCGACATGTCACGCTTTGCCCGCGAGAACCGTCCGCCCGAGGATTATCTGAGCAAGAGCTATTACCAGATCTGGCTCGCAGGCCTCGAACAACTGATGCTGGAACGCGGACTGATCGCGGCCGACGAGATCGAGGCCGGCAAGCCGCTGCATCCGGCCAAACCGGTGGCGCGGACACTGTCGCGCGACGGCGTCGCGGCCATGCTGCACCGGGGCGGGCCGACCGAGCGCGAGGCGAAGGGCCCTGCTCGCTTCGCCGTCGGCGATCGCGTCCGCACCAGGATGATCCATCCGCCGACGCATACGCGGCTGCCGCGCTATGTGCGCGGGCATGTCGGCACCATCGAGATGCTGCATGGAGTTCACGTATTTCCGGACAGCAACTCGCTGGGCGAAGAGAATCCGCAATGGCTCTACACCGTGACCTTCGACGGCCGCGAATTGTGGGGCCCTGACGGCGATGCCTCGGTAAAGACGTCGGTCGACGCCTGGGAATCCTATCTGGAGACCGCCTGATGCCGCTCGATCCGCAAGCCGCGCAACATGCGACCAGCGCCGTCCCCGGCATTCCCCGCGATGCCGATGGGCCGGTGTTTCGCGAACCCTGGGAGGCACAGGCCTTCGCGATGGCGGTGGCGCTGCATGCCCGCGGCCTGTTCACCTGGCCCGAATGGGCGGCAACGCTGGCCGATGAAATCAAGCGCGCCCAGGCGGCCGGCGATGCCGATACCGGCGAGACCTATTACCGGCACTGGCTGGCGACACTGGAACGGCTGATCGCCGAAAAGGGGGTAACGACACCAGAGACCCTGCATCGCTACCGCGACGCCTGGGACCACGCCGCTGACCGCACGCCGCATGGCTCGCCGATCGTCTTGCAGCCGGAAGATTTTGCGAGCTAGGCGGTCCGCGCCGCATATTCGCGCCAACCCTTGGCGCGCAGCGCGCAGGCCGGGCATTCGCCGCAGCCGTAACCCCAGTCGTGCCGCGCGCCGCGTTCGCCGAGATAGCAGGTGTGGGAATGCTCGCGGATCAGGTCGACCAGCCCTGCCCCGCCCAGATCATGCGCCAGCTTCCAGGTCGAGGCCTTGTCCAGCCACATCAGCGGCGTGTGCAGTTCGAAGCCCCTTGCCATGCCGAGGCTGAGGGCTTTCTGCAGCGCCTTGATGGTCTCGTCGCGGCAGTCCGGATAGCCGGAATAGTCGGTCTCGCACATGCCGCCAATGATATGGGTGATGCCGCGCCGGTAGGCGAGCGCGGCGGCGAAGGTCAGGAACACCAGATTGCGGCCGGGCACGAAGGTGTTGGGCAGGCCGTCCGCCCCCATCGCGATCGCGACATCGCGGGTCAGCGCGGTGTCGGAGATTTCAGCGAGCGTCGGAATGGCCAGCGTATGGCTCTCGCCGAGCTTGGCCGCCCAATCCGCGCGCAGCGATTTCATGCCGTCGAGCAGACGGGCGCGGCATTCGAGTTCGATGGCATGGCGCTGCCCGTAATCAAAGCCGAGCATTTCGACGCGCGCAAAGCGCTGCAGCGCCCAGGCGAGACAGGTGGCGGAATCCTGTCCGCCGGAAAACAGCACCAGCGCGGTTTCGGATTGAAATTGGTCGCTCATGGGCTGCCCCATAGCACTCATCGCCGCCCAGGCCAATCGGTGGAAAGTGCCGCCTGGCCGGCTCGTTTCGCTGGGATCGACACGCCTCATGCGGCATAAAGCCTGATCCTCCCTCAGGCCTTCGGTAGCGCCATGACCCCTTCCCGCGATATTTCACGCCTGCTCGAGATCATGGCGGCGCTGCGCACGCCCGGCAGTGGTTGTCCATGGGACCTCGAGCAGGATTTTGCGACCATCGCGCCCTACACCATCGAGGAAGCCTATGAGGTGGCCGACGCCATTGCGCGCGGCGATCTCGACGATCTCAGGGACGAACTTGGCGATCTCCTGCTGCAGGTGGTCTATCATGCCCGGATGGCCGAGGAGCAGGATGCGTTCGCGTTCGGCGACGTGGTCGAGGCGGTCACCCGCAAGATGATCCGGCGGCATCCGCACGTCTTCGCCGACAGTGACGGCCGGCTGACGCCACCTGGCGTCACGAGCGCCTGGGAGCGCATCAAGGCCGAGGAGCGCGCCGAACGCGCGGCGCGGCGGCCGGACGAGGAAGCCTCGCACCAATCGCTGCTGTCGGGTGTCAAGGCGGGACTGCCGGCCTTGACGCGCGCGATGGAATTGCAGCGCAAGGCCTCCAGCGTCGGCTTCGACTGGAACGATCCCCGCGAAGTCCTGCGCAAGATTCGCGAGGAAGCCGACGAGATCGAGGCCGCGCTCGATCGCGGCGACGCGCAAGAACTCGCGGAAGAAACCGGCGATCTCCTGTTCGCGCTGGTCAACCTGGCGCGCCATGTCGGCGCCGATCCGGACCTGGCGCTACGCGGCACCAACGCCAAGTTCGAACGCCGCTTCGGCTATATCGAGCGCACGCTGGCGGCGCAGGGGCGTTCGCTGCAGGACGCCTCGCTCACGGAGATGGACGCGCTGTGGGACGAGGCGAAGGGCCAAGAATAGATTTCCGTCGTCCCTGCTTTCGCACCAACAACAAATCGTTACTCACAATGGATGCGGCACCGCGTCGAAACGGTTGACGACGATGTCGCGCTTGGTCTCGTCGACGCGAACGGTCATGTCGTAGCGCCCGTCGTGAAGCTCCTTGTTGAGCACTTCCGAGTTGCGGTGCAGCCAGCTGATGCCGGCGCCGTCGGCGGCGTCGATCGACAGATCCAGCGTCATCCGCGTCGCCGCCAGCCGGTCCTCGATCGCGGCCAGCAGCGCATCGACCCCCTCGCCGGTTTCGGCGGAGACCAGGAAGCACGGCCGCTCCGGCGGGCGGCGGGCGGCGATATTGGTCAGGTTCTCGCGCATCTCGGGATCGAAGCGATCGATCTTGTTCCAGACCTCGAGGATGCGGCCGGCGTCGGGATCGATCCCGAGCTGGCGCAGCACGGTATCGACGTCGCGCTGCTGCGCTTCGGCGTCTTCATGCGAGATGTCGCGGACGTGGAGAATGACGTCGGCTTCCAGCACTTCCTCCAGCGTGGCCCGAAACGCCGCCACCAATTGGGTCGGCAAATTGGAGATGAAGCCAACGGTATCCGACAGCATCGCCTTGCCGCCATGCGGCAGGCTGAGCGCGCGCAGGGTCGGATCGAGCGTCGCAAACAGCATGTCGGCCGCCTGCACCTCGGCGCGGGTCAGGCGGTTGAACAGCGTCGACTTGCCGGCATTGGTGTAGCCGACCAGCGCCACCACGCGGTATGGCACCCGCTTGCGGCCCTCGCGATGCAGCCGGCGGGTCGCCTGGACCTTCTTCAGTTCATTCTCGAGCCGGGAAATGCGGTCGCCGATCAGGCGGCGGTCCGCTTCGATCTGCGTCTCGCCGGGCCCGCCCATGAAGCCGAAGCCGCCGCGCTGGCGTTCCAAATGGGTCCACGACCGTACCAGGCGGCTGCGCTGATAGTTCAGATGCGCCAGCTCGACCTGCAGCGCGCCTTCCTTGGTCTTGGCGCGGCGGCCGAAGATTTCGAGAATCAGGCCGGTGCGGTCGAGCACCTTGGTGTTCCAGGCCTTCTCGAGATTGCGCTGCTGGATCGGCGACAGCGCGCAATCCATCACCACGAGTTCGATCTCGTGGCCGGTGATAAGTCCGACGATCTCCTCGACCTTACCCTTGCCGAGATAGGTCGCGGGCCTGATCTGGCTGATCGGCGCGATCAGCGCATCCGCGATCGTGAGGTCGATGGCGCGCGCGAGTCCAACGGCCTCCTCCAGCCGCGCTTCGGAGCCGCGTATGACATGATCATCCGTTTGCGCCTCGGGGTCACCGCGGCGCATACGCAAATAAGGGCCGATGACGATCACCCGCCCCGATTCTTTGCCCCCTGCCGACCGCGGACGGTCGGCGCCCCCTTCAGGATTTCGGGGTTCCAATCAGATCAACCTCAAGCCGGTGCGTCCTCGCCGCCTTCGAACAGCTGGATCGGAGCGCCCGGCATGATGGTCGAGATCGCATGCTTGTAGACAAGCTGCGAATGACCGTCGCGCCGGAGCAGCAGGCAGAAATTGTCGAACCAGGTGACAATCCCCTGCAGCTTTACCCCGTTGACCAGAAAGATCGTCAGTGGCGTTTTGGTTTTACGAACGTGATTAAGGAAGGTGTCTTGTAGATTTTGTGCGCGGTCTGCCGCCATTGTTTTTATCCCGCAGTCTTGTTTGCTTCTTTTTATTGAACCGATTGCTGCTCTCTAGCGGAGCGTCCCCCGGTTGCCGGCTTCCCCTGAGATCCCCCTCCGAGGGCGCGGTAGTGCGATTAGAAGGCAGGCGCGCTTTTTAGGCAAGCCAGTTCGCGCGTCAGGCCGGTGGAACACCGGGGCAATTCTCCGTAAAGGCCCCGAAAGAGATGAAATTTCTCAAGCAAATGCATGGAATAAGCGATCCAAGCCCGGCTTAGCCAACTCCAAGCGCCTTGAGCTTGCGATGTAGCGCCGAGCGCTCCATGCCGACGAATTCCGCTGTTCGAGAGATATTGCCGGAAAAACGGCTGATCTGCGCGATCAAATAGTCGCGCTCGAACACTTCCCGCGCCTCGCGCAGCGGCAGGCCCATGATGTGTTCCCCGTTGTTGCTGGTCGGCATCGCCGGCACCATCGAGCCAACATCCTGCGGCAGCATGTCGGCGGTTATGATGACCTCCGGACCGCCGCTGGCCAGAATCATCACGCGCTCGACATTGTTGCGGAGCTGCCGGACGTTGCCGGGCCAGACATGCGACTGCAATACCGCCATCGCATCCTGGCCGATCTGGCGTTTCGGCAAGCCGGTCGCCACCGAGATCTGGTCCATGAAATAGTCGATCAGTTCGGGGATGTCCTCGCGGCGCTCCGACAGCGGCGGCACCCGGATCGGCACCACCGACAGCCGGTGATAGAGATCTTCGCGGAACCGGCCTTCGGCGATCTCCTCCTCCAGGTTGCGTGCGGTCGAGGAAATGATGCGAACGTCGACGTGGACCTTGGTGGTGCCGCCCGAGCGCTGAAACGTCTGGTCGACCAGGACGCGCAGGATCTTGTTCTGGGTTTCCCGCGGCATGTCGCCGATTTCATCGATGAACAGGGTGCCGCCATGGGCCTCTTCCAGCGCCCCCGCCTTGCGTTGTTGCTCGCCGTTGGATTGCTCGATGCCGAACAGCTCGACTTCCATCCGCTCCGGCGTGATCGCCGCGGCGTTGATGACGACGAACGGACCTTCGGCGCGGGTCGACATGCCGTGCAGCGTCCGCGCCGCCAGTTCCTTGCCGGCGCCGGACGGGCCGACGATCAGGATGCGGCTGTTGGCCTTGGCGGCCCGCTCGATGGTCTGGCGCAGCTGGTTCATGCAGGCCGAGCGTCCGGTCAGCACGCTGGCTGCCGGCGCCAGTTGCTTGAGTTCCTTCACCTCGCGCTTCAGCCGCGACGTTTCCAGCGCCCGCGTCGCCACCAGAATCAGCCGGTCCGACTTGAAGGGCTTCTCGATGAAGTCGTAGGCGCCGCGCTTGATCGCCGCGACCGCGGTCTCGATGTTGCCGTGACCCGAGATCATCACGACCGGCACGTCGCCATGGTCTTTCTTGATGGCCTCCAGGAGTTGCAGACCGTCGAGCTTGCTGCCTTGCAGCCAGATGTCGAGAAACACCAGATGTGGACGGCGATTGGCAATTTCCGCCAGCGCCGAATCGCTGTCGCGCGCGGTCCGGGTGGTGAATCCCTCATCCTCCAGAATGCCGGCGACCAGATCCCGAATATCCGCCTCGTCGTCGACAATCAGAATGTCATTTGCCATGGGTCGCGCCTGTCTCGTCAGTTGCCTGTTGCGGCTTCGATTTTTGCTTGGTTGTTAGTCGTTTCAGTGGGCTCAATGGTTCCGGCTGCCGGCTGTTTTGTTTCGGCCGCCGGTTCCTTGGCCTCGGCCTTCGGGGCATGGCCCGATATCGCAAACCGCAACCGCATCCAGGCGCCGCGCTGGCCCGGCCGGACGTCTGCGGCATCGTGCAGTTCGATCTTGCCGCCGTGGTCTTCCAGCACGCGGCCGACGATAGCAAGGCCAAGGCCGGTGCCCTTCTCCCGCGTCGTCACATAGGGCTCCAGCAGACGCGCCCGGCTCACCTTCGGCAGGCCGATCCCGTTGTCGATGACGTCGATCACGATGTCGTCACCGTCGCGCGCTGCAACGACCTCGATCCGGCCCTTGCCCAGCTCCTCAGCCGGAACGGCCTCGATCGCCTCGGTGGCGTTCTTGATGATGTTGGTCAGCGCCTGCGAAATCAGCCGCCGGTCGAACTGCGCCCGCATCGGGTCGTCCTTGATCTCGGCCTGAATGTCGATCTCGGGATGTCCGACCCGCATCAGGAATACCGCCTGCCGGACGGTGTCGGCGACATCCTCGCCTTCCATCACGGGCTTCGGCATCCGCGCAAAACGCGAGAATTCGTCGACCATCCGCCTGATATCGTCGACCTGCCGCACGATGGTGTCGGTGCACTGTTCGAAGATGGCCTTGTCCTCGGTGATGGCCTTGCCGAACTTGCGGCGAATGCGTTCGGCCGAAAGCTGGATCGGCGTCAGCGGATTCTTGATCTCGTGAGCGATGCGGCGAGCGACGTCGCCCCAGGCCGATGTTCGCTGCGCGGAGACCAGTTCGGTGATGTCGTCAAGCGTGATGATGTAGCTGTCGCGCGACTGGCTGGTCTGCTCGGCGCTGACCCGGACCGAAAGGTTGCGCTCCTGGCCGTCGCGGGTGATCGTGATCTGGCCCTGCACCAGCCGCTGCGTTCCCTCGCGCGCGGTCTTCATCATGTCGTCGAGCTCGGGCAGCACATCCGACAGCGGATGGTCCAGCGTTTCGGATTCCGCGTGCCCGATCAGCTTTTCGGCGGAACGATTGAGAATGCCGACGCTGCCGGAGGCATCAACGCCTATGATGCCGGCGCTCGCCGACGACAGCACCGCTTCGATGAAGCGGCGGCGGCTGTCGATCAAGTCACTGGCGCTCACCAGTTCGTCGCGCTGGGTGCGCAGCTCCTGCGTCATCTTGTTGAAGGTTTCGCCGAGCTGCGCGAGGTCGCCCTCCGACTTGTGGACCGGCACCTGCACGTGCAGATCGCCGGTCGAAACGATATTGGCGGCGTTCATCAGCCGCCGGATCGGCGCCACCAGCCAGTTGGCGAAATTCAGACCGATCAGTACCGACGCCATCAGGATGGTCAGCGCGATCACCGCGAACATCAGCGCGAAGGCCACCTGAATGCCGAGCTTGCGCGATTCGAGTTGGGCGTATTCGGCGACGCTGGCCTGGGTTTGTCTGAGTTGGGCGACCACGCGCGGATCGAGCAGACGCGCGACATAGAGGAAGGTGTCGTTGAACGCCCGCAGCCGGATCACCGCCGCGACATAGTTCGCCTCGATGAAAACCGCGATCTGAGGTTCCGTTTCATCGACGCCCTTCAGAAATTCCGGCGCCGGCGTCGTGAAGGCGTGCTTGATGCCGGTCTGCGCCGTTTCCAGGATATTGCGGTCCTTGTCGATCAGCATGGCGCCCGGCAGGTTGCGCGAGGCCGCGCTCTGCGTCAGCAGCTGACGAAAGGTTCCGCGATCCTGGTCGAACAGCGGCCGGGCATTGGAGATATCGTTGGCCATTCCCAGAATATCGCCGCGAATGAGCTGCGCGTGCTCGTGCAGATAGGCATTGGCGACGATCAGCGAATTCTGGATCACTTCCTTCGTCGGACCGGAAAACAGCCGGTCGAGGCCGCGGTCGATGGTGATATTGGCGACGATGGCGACCAATACGGCCGGCAACACCGCGATCACGGAGAACAGGCTGACGATCTGGACGTGCAGTCTCGCCGCAGCACGGCCGCGGCGCCGGGCCTGGACCACTTGCCAGACCTCGCGAACGATGATGCCGACCAAGAGCAGGATGGTGGCGGCATTGATCAGCAGGAACGAATAGACGACCTCGCGGGTCGGTTCGATCGGCGTCAGCCCGGTGAGCACGACGAAGGTCAGGAACGCCGACAGTAGCGCGGTGCCGACCGCAAACGGCGCCAGCCACCTCCGAAGGGGCGATCCCTTGGATTCGGCCAACGACGGATCGAACGATGGGACCGAGGTGTCTGCGCTGGTCATTCCGGCAAAGGTGTGAGCTGAAGGCCTTACGTCCGCCCGGCAGCGGACTGATGCATTCATATCACAATGTTGCCGAATTGCGACAATTCCGCGGCGCACTTTGCGAGCGGGACGCGCAATCGCCAGATCTTCACAACAACCGCGCGAAACGAACGAATTCCGCGCGCGAGATCGCTAACTGCCGCTCCGATAAACCTGAATGTCGAGATCCCGAATCTTCTTCCGCAGTGTGTTGCGGTTGAGGCCGAGCAGATCGGCGGCGCGGATCTGGTTACCCCGTGTCGCCGCCAGCGCGGCCGTGAGCAATGGAATCTCGATTTCCTTGAGGATGCGGTGATAGAGACCCGGCGGCGGCACGCCGTTCGGGAAGCCCGAGAAGTGCGACGACAGATAGGCTTCGACCGCGCCGCCGAGATTGTCGACGTTCTGGCTGGAACTGCCGCCCGAGGTCACGGCCGGCGGCGCCAGCTCGCCATCGATCACCGAACCGGTGATGACGTCCTGCGGATACAGCGCCGCGAGCCGGCGCGCGAGGTTTTCGAGCTCGCGCACGTTGCCGGGCCAGCGGTGCTGCTTCAGCCGCTCCAGCGCCAGCGTGTCGAGCTTCTTCGGCGGCAAGCCGTCCTTCTCGGCCAGCGAGAAGAAGTGCCGGATCAGATCGGGCAAGTCCTCGATCCGCTCCCGCAGCGGCGGCAGCCGTAGCGGCACCACGTTGAGACGGAAGAACAGGTCTTCGCGGAACAGGCCCTGCTGAATCAGGATGCGCAGATCCTTGTTGGAGGCCGCGACAATGCGCACGTCGGTCTTGATCGGGGTGCGGCCGCCGACGGTGGTGTACTCGCCCTGCTGGAGCACACGCAGCAGGCGGGTCTGCGCTTCCATCGGCATGTCGCCGATTTCGTCGAGGAATAATGTCCCGCCTTCGGCCTGTTCGAACCGGCCGGAGGCGCGGGTGTTGGCGCCGGTGAACGCGCCGCGTTCATGGCCGAACAGTTCCGACTCGATGAGATCGCGCGGGATCGCCGCCATGTTGACGGCGACGAACGGGCCGTTGCGCCGCTTGCCGTAATCATGCAGCGCGCGCGCGACCAGTTCCTTGCCGGTGCCGGACTCGCCGGAGATCATCACGGTGAGGTCGGTCTGCATCAGCCGCGCCAGCACCCGATAGATTTCCTGCATCGCCGGCGAGCGGCCGACCAGCGGAATCGAATCGAATTCGGAGTCGTCGGGGTGACTGGCCACCCTTTCCTTGGGCTCCGCCAGCGCGCGGCCGACGATGGTGATCAGTTCCTTGAGGTCGAACGGCTTCGGCAGATATTCATAGGCGCCGCGTTCCGACGCGCGGATCGCCGTCATGAAGGTGTTCTGCGCGCTCATGACGATGACCGGCAGATTGGGCCGCATCTTCTTGATCCGCGGCAACAGATCGAAGGCGTTCTCGTCAGGCATCACCACGTCGGTGATGACGAGATCCCCCTCGCCCTGGCTGACCCAGCGCCACAAAGTCGCGGCGTTCCCTGTCAATCGCACCTCATATCCGGCGCGCGAGAGGGCCTGGTTCAGAACCGTACGGATGGCGGTGTCATCGTCGGCTACAAGTATGCTACCTGCGGGCATTGTTATTCCTCATCTTGAGTCCTGTGAGGCAGGCAACGGCGTCCCCGAAACGTCGTTGCGGTTGCTTTGGTCGAAATGCTTGGCGGTATTGAACATCGGCAGCAGCACGCGGAAGGTGGTCTTTCGCGGTTGGGATTCGCATTCGATGATGCCGCCGTGGTCGCCGACGATCTTGGCCACCAGCGCGAGGCCGAGACCGCTCCCGGTCGGCTTGGTCGTCACGAACGGATCGAACAGGTTCGGCAGCAGGTCTTCCGGCACGCCGGCGCCGTTGTCCTTGACGCAGAATTCGAGCGGCAGCGACACCCGCGACTTCTTGCCAGGCACCGACAGCCGCACGCCCGGCCGGAACGCTGTGGTGAGCTGGATCTCCGCGTCGCTGCCGAGATCGACAACGGCCTCGGCGGCGTTCTTCACCAGATTGAGAAACACCTGGATCAGCTGGTCCTGATTGGCCAGCACCGGCGGCAATGACGGATCGTAGTCTTCGACGAAACGGATATTGCGGGCGAAGCCCGACTGGGCGAGCCGCTTGACGTGGTCGAGCACCGAATGAATGTTGACCGGGCCGCGCGCCACCGGCCGATCGTCGCCGAACACTTCCATCCGATCGACCAGCGTGACGATGCGGTCCGCCTCGTCGCAGATCAGCCGTGTCAGCATGCGGTCCTCCGACGAGGCCGCCTGCTCCAGCAGTTGCGCCGCGCCGCGGATGCCGGACAATGGGTTCTTGATTTCATGCGCCAGCATCGCGGCCAGCGCTATCACCGAGCGCGCCGCACTTCGATGCGTCAACTGCCGGTCCATTTTGTCGGCGATGGTGCGTTCCTGCAGCATGACAACGATGTGGCCGGGCCGCTCGGTGAGCGGCGCGACATGGAGATCGACCTGGCGATCGCCGCCGATCCGCGGCGTACCCAGATCGACCTTGTATTCGTTGACCGGCGAACCGCTCGAGCGCACCTGCTCGATCAGCGCTAGCAACGGACTGCCGAACGGCACCAGTTCCTTGAGCGACTGGCGCTTCAGAAACTGGGTCGATATCTCGAAGAAGGATTCCGCCGCCATGTTCGCATCGACGATCTTGCCGTCGGGCGCGACCAGCAGCACCGGATTAGGCAGGGCGTTGAGAATGGCCTCGCTGTCCGAGGGCACCGGCCGGCGATGTTCTGCGGCTGAACTCATGCAGCAGCACTCCATGCAAAGTCGTCGAATGCATCCCCGAGAGAGCGGTGCACGCGGTGCGGATTGTCGGCGGTGAGAATCTTCTGGCGCCAGGTCTTCAGCGTCATCGCAGGTGCGCGGCTGCACTGGGCGGCGACTTCGAGGGCCCAGCCGAGGTGCTTGCGCGCATGGCGCAGGCCGATGCGCAGGCCGTAATGGCTGCACACGTCATCGTAGAGGGCGCGGACATAGCCGAGTTGATCGGCAAGTGATGGCGCCGATTCGGCCACGCCGGTTTCGAGCCGGCGTCCGATCTGGCCGGGCAACCATGGCTGCCCCTGCGCGCCACGGCCAACCATGACCGCGTCGGCGCCCGACATTTCGAGCGCGGTCACCGCTTTCTCGAATGAGGTGATATCGCCGTTGACGACGAGCGGAATGCCGATCGCATCCCTGACCGCGCGCACCGCGCCCCAGTCCGCCTCGCCCTTGTAGAACTGACAGCGGGTGCGGCCGTGCACCGTGATCATCTGCACGCCGGCGGCTTCCGCGCGCCGCGCCAGTTCGGGCGCGTTGAGTGAACGGTCGTCCCAGCCGAGTCGCATCTTCAGCGTCACCGGCACCTTCACCGCCGCGATCGTCGCTTCGATCAGCGTCAACGCGTGATCGAGATCGCGCATCAGGGCGGATCCCGACTGGCCGCCGGTGACGTGGCGCGCCGGACAGCCCATATTGATATCGATGATGTCAGCGCCTGAGGCCTCCGCGACCCGCGCGCCTTCTGCCATCCAGCTGGCCTCGCAGCCCGCGAGCTGAACGACGTGAGGACCGATGCCGGTCGCCTCGCATCGCAGCACTGACATCGCGCGGCCGTTGACGAGATCATCGCTGGCGGTCATTTCGGAGACCACGAGTCCCGCCCCGAGGGCGGCGGTCAGGCGTCGAAACGGAGCATCGGTGACGCCGGACATCGGCGCGAGAAGAGCCCGGTTGGCGACATCAATACCGCCTATTTTCAATGGCTTAGGATGTGAACATTCCAGGCCGGTCACGGACTTCTCGTCTTTCTGGCGGATACAACATCGCGGCCGCCGGGGACCATAATGAGCACAATTCTTGTGCAGTCAAGCGTCATGCCTACACTTTAGACAGTTCCGGCAATTACGCAAGTGCACTGCAACAAAAAAGGCTTTTCCCACAGTTATCGGGAATCGGTCTGTTCTTAACTCCCTGACATGATAAGGGCATGGCGCAGCGAACCATCGCTCCCTCCATCAACCCCGAATCGTCAGTCATTGAAGCCAAATGCCCAGACCTGAGCGGACTGCAGCCATCCTTGTCGCAGCCGGACGCGGGCTTCGAGCCGGTTCGGGAGGACCCAAGCAGTATCGTTCGATCGGCGGCAAGACCGTGATCTTCCGGGCGATGGAGCCGTTCTGCCGGCACCCGGACGTGTTTGCCGTGCAGCCGGTGCTCAATCCCGACGACACCGCGATGTTCAACGATGCGGTCAGCGCGTTGCGCCACGAACCGCCGGCCAATGGCGGGGCCACGCGGCAGGCCTCGGTGCATGCCGGCCTGGAGGCGCTCGCCAGCCAGAAGCCCGATGTCGTGCTGATTCACGACGCGGCGCGTCCGTTCGTCACGGCGGCTTTGATTTCGCGTGCGATCGACGCCGCCGGCCGCACCGGTGCGGCGGTTCCTGCCATACCCGTCACGGACACCATCAAGCTCGTCGGCGAGACCGGCAATGTCGAGGCGACGCCGGAGCGCGCGCGGCTGCGTATCGCGCAGACGCCGCAGGCTTTCCGCTTCGACGCCATTCTCGACGCCCACCGCCGCGCCGCGCGCGAAGGCCGCAGCGATTTCACCGACGACGCGGCGCTGGCGGAATGGGCGGGATTGACGGTGGCGACATTTGAAGGCGATCCTGCGAACATGAAACTGACCACCCCGGAAGATTTCGTCCGCGAGGAAGCCCGCCTCGCCGCCCAACTCGGCGACATCAGGACCGGCACCGGTTACGACGTGCACGCGTTCGGCGACGGCGATCATCTGATGATCTGCGGCGTGCGCGTGCCGCATACGAAGGGCTTTCTCGCGCATTCCGATGGCGATGTCGGCTTGCATGCGCTGGTCGACGCCATCCTCGGCGCGCTGGCGGACGGCGATATCGGTTCGCATTTTCCGCCGAGCGATCCGCAGTGGAAAGGGGCTGCGTCCGACCGCTTCCTGAAATACGCGGTCGATCGCGTCACCGCGCGCGGCGGCCGGATCGCCAATCTCGAGGTCACGCTGATCTGCGAGCGCCCGAAGATCGGGCCGCTGCGCGACACCATGCGGGCGCGGATCGCCGACATCACCGGGCTGAACATCTCGCGGATCGCGGTGAAGGCGACCACCAGCGAGCGGCTCGGCTTCACCGGCCGCGAGGAAGGCATCGCTGCGACCGCGAGCGCCACCATCCGCCTGCCTTGGGACGCCAAAGGTTGGAGCGATTAAGATGAGCGGCAGCGACGCCCGCGCCCTCTCCCGCTCGCTGCTCGACCTGTGCCGGATGCGCAAGCTGACGATTGCGACCGCCGAATCCTGCACCGGCGGCATGGTCGCCGCCGCGCTGACCGACATTCCCGGTTCCTCCGACGTCATCGACCGCGGCTTCGTCACCTATTCCAACGACGCCAAGCGCGCGATGCTCGGCGTCAAGACCACGACGCTGGCGACCTTCGGCGCGGTCAGCAAGGAGACCGCGACCGCGATGGCGTTCGGCGCGCTGGAGAAGGCCGGCGTCGATCTCGCCGTCGCCATTACCGGGATCGCCGGCCCCGGCGGCGCCACCCCCGGCAAGCCGGTGGGCCTCGTCCATCTCGCCGTCGCCGCGCGCGACGGCCGCATCCTGCATCGCGAATGCCGCTTCGGCGCGATCGGCCGCAGCGCGGTGCGGCAGCGCTCGGTGGTCGAGGCGCTGCGCATGCTGACGGAGCTGGCGCGCGGCCCGCAGGCGCCCGCCAAGCCGCGGCGCGAGGCCGCCAGCCGCCTGCGTCCGCGCGTGGCGCGCTCGCCGCGCCGCAGCGCCGTCAAACGCCGGCGGCCGCCGCGGGCTTAGCTAAGGCGACTTTCCGTAAACCGCGTCCGCGCGTTTTTCGAACGCCGCGGCAAAGCGATGGAACGCGGTGTCGAACATGGTTCCCATCAGGACGGCCAGCATCCGGCTCTTGAACTCGTAGGCGAGGAAGAATCCGACGACGCAGTCGGTTTCGGATTTCGGTTCGAAACTCCAGCGGTTCTCGAGGTTGCTGAACGGTCCCTTCAGATATTCGACCAGGATCTTCAAGTTAGGACGGTCGAGCGTCACCCGGCTGGTGAAGGCCTCCCGCACCAGCTTGAACGACACCGTCATGTCGGCGATCACGACCTCGGTACCGTCGGGCTTCGGCGTGCGTTGCCGGATCTTGAGCGACTGGCACAGCGGCACGAATTCCGGATAGCGCTCGACATCGGCGACGAGGTCAAACATCTGCGTCGCACTGTGATGAACCCGGCGCTTGCTGGAGAATTTCGGCATCGCCTGGGACTCAGCGGGCAAGCGCCGCGCGCGCCGCCTGCAGCTTCGCGAAATCATCGCCGGCGTGATGCGACGAGCGGGTCAAGGGACTCGCCGACACCATCAGGAAGCCCTTGGTGTAGGCGACCTTCTCATAGCCCTGGAATTCATCGGGAGTCACATAGCGCATCACGGCGTGATGCTTGCGGGTCGGCTGCAAATACTGCCCGATGGTGAGAAAATCGACATCTGCCGAGCGCAGATCGTCCATCACCTGCAGCACTTCATGCCGCTCCTCGCCGAGGCCAACCATGATGCCGGATTTGGTGAAGATGGTGGGGTCGATTTCCTTGACCCGCTGCAGCAGCCGGATCGAATGGAAATAGCGCGCGCCGGGGCGCACCGTGAGATATCTCGACGGCACCGTTTCCAGATTGTGGTTGAACACGTCGGGTTTGGCCTTCGCCACCACTTCCAGCGCGCCCTCCTTGCGCAGGAAGTCCGGCGTCAGGATTTCGATCGTGGTGGAAGGGCAGCGGGCGCGGATGGCGCGGATGGTCCGCGCAAAATGTTCGGCGCCGCCGTCGCCGAGATCGTCGCGATCGACTGAGGTGATCACGACATGGGCAAGTCCGAGCTTGAAGGTAGCTTCGGCGACGTGCTCCGGCTCGGACACATCGAGCGCGCCGGGCATGCCGGTCTTGACGTTGCAGAAGGCGCAGGCGCGGGTGCAGGTATCGCCCATGATCATGAAGGTGGCGTGCTTCTTGTCCCAGCATTCGCCGATGTTCGGGCAGCCCGCCTCCTCGCACACCGTGACGAGGCCGTTTTCCTTGACGATGTTGCGGGTGTCAGCATAGCCGCGGGTATTCGGCGCGCGCACCCGGATCCAGCCCGGCTTCGGCGGCGACAGGGCGTCGGGCCGATTCACCTTTTCGGGGTGGCGCGGGCGGAGCGGCGTGGCGGAGATGGTATCGACGACAACGACCATGGAATGTCCATATCTTGGAAGCGCTTAGCTAATCCCCTTGAAGGGGAATCGCAACCGCCCGGCTTGTTGGCTGCCATGCTTTAGCATATTGGCTTCGCCCACGCATTCCGCCTCCCCAAGCCGGATTTGCAGACCTGATTTTGAATGGCTCGAAGTCGCATGTCCGCAACGCCACCCGTTCTCGGCAAACCGCTCAAGCGGGCGTTTTTTGCCCGCAGCGTGCACGAGGTTGCGCCGGACCTGATCGGCGCGACGCTTTTGGTCGACGGTGTCGGCGGCGTTATCGTCGAGGTCGAGGCCTATCATCACACCGATCCGGCGGCGCATTCCTTTCGCGGGCCGACGCCACGCAACCTGGTAATGTTCGGTCCGCCCGGCTTCGCCTATGTCTATCGCTCCTACGGCATCCATTGGTGCGTCAATTTCGTCTGCGAGAAAGCGGGCTCGGCCAGCGCGGTGCTGATCCGCGCGCTGGAGCCGACCCACGGCATTGCCGCGATGCGCCGCCGCCGCAGCCTGCAGGACGCCCGCGCGCTGTGCTCGGGACCGGGTAAGCTGACCGAAGCGCTCGGGATTACAGGCAAACACAATGGACTGCCGCTCGATGCTCCGCCGATCGCGCTGCATGCGCGGGCGACAAAATCCGACGTCGTCGCGGGCGTGCGGATCGGGATTACAAAGGCGGTCGAACTGCCGTGGCGGTACGGACTGAAGGGCTCGAAGTTTCTCAGCAAGCCGTTTTGATACGAGGCGCGCGCCGTCGCGATCCTGCGACCGCCATGACCACGGAGGGCGTGAAAATCCGGTATCGCGCCGCCGATTAAAACGCGGATGGGCTGGCGTCGACGAACGCGCGGTCGCGTCTCTCGCCGACCGCATGGACTATCCGGAACAGCAACCATGCCCATGCGGCACAACTTGTTGCGATCTTGCGACTACGCGACGCGAATATTGCGTTTGCAACGTTGCAGACCAGCGAATGTTTTGAATTCGGCGTCCGGGCCTGCGTAGGGTGCGACAGTACATGCCAATAGCTGCCCGGAGACATCGATATGAAGAGGATTTTTGTCGCGTGCGTCGCGGCCGTTGCGATCTGGAGCGCGCCCGCTGACGCCGCCGATCCCGGCTGGACCGGTTTCTATGTCGGCGCGAACGGCGGCTACGGCTGGAACAGCGCCCGCATATCCGATGCGCCGGGCGACCAGAACACCAGCTATGTCTTTCAGGGACAACCCAACGTGGCATCGTCCTCGGCATCCTTCGACGGCAAGGGATGGCTGGGCGGCGTGCAAGCCGGCTACAACTGGCATCTCAATCAGCGGTGGTTGGCCGGCGTCGAAGCCGACTTCGACTGGTCCGACATCGGCGGCAACGGCTCGGCGCCGACCGTGATCTTTCTCGGCAACAACCCGGCGACGCTGAACGTCAGCCAGAAGGTCGAGTGGTTCGGAACTCTGCGCGCCCGCGTCGGCTATCTGGCGACCGCCGACCTCTTGCTGTTTGCGACCGGCGGCCTCGCCTATGGCAAGGTCAACGAAAGCGCGAGCATCGTGCTTCCGCCCGGTGTCGCGAATTCGCAGGGCAATTTCGGCACCGGTTACGCCTGCGGCGGCGTATACGGCGACTCTACCTGCTTTGCCGGCGCCGGATCCCGCACCTCGGCGGGATGGACAGCGGGCGCAGGCGCGGAATACCGGTTCAGCCAGCACGCCACGGTGAAGCTCGAATATCTCTACGTGAACCTCGGAAGTGGAACGTTTCTGGTTCCGGCGGCGCATGCCGGCTCCTTGAGTCCAAGCATCCTGAACGCTTCCGGAGAGGCCGCCTTCAATCTGGTACGCGTCGGGCTGAACTACCGGTTCTAACCTTCTCACACAGGATGATGGCAGACCGCCTCGATCCGGTTGCCATCGGGATCCCTGAGGAACGCGGCGTAATACGAGGCGTGGTAGCTGCGCAGGCCCGGTGGGCCGTCATCGCTGCCGCCGGCAGCGATGCCCGCATCCCAGAATGCGTCGACCTGGGTCCGCCATTTCGCCTTGAAGCACCAGTGGCGGCCCGGCGCATCGTCGGGCTTCTCCCCCTTGCGGATCGAAAAATAGACCCGCTCGGGATGGGCGAGCCGCGCCCGCTCGCCGTAGCCAAGCCAATCGTCGCGGCGGCCGACCTTGACCACGCCGAGCACCTTCATGATCGCGTCGTAGAACGGCTCGGCAACGGCGATATCTGATACGGTGATGGAGACGTGGTCCAGCATCGAATCCGTCAGCTCGCGTTCTTGAGCCGCTCCAGCGCCTCGAGAATCTTTGCCTTCCGCGCCACCGCGGCCTCGCGCTTTTCCTTTTCTTCCTCGACAATTTCTTCCGGCGCATTGGCGACGAATTTCTCGTTGGCAAGCTTGCCATCGACGCGCTTGATGTCGCCTTCCGCCTTCGCCAGTTCCTTGTCGAGCCGGGTTTTCTCCGCCGAAAGGTCGATCACGCCCTTCAGCGGCAGCGCCGCGACCTCGCCGCGCACCAAGAGTTGCACCGCGCCTTCCGGTGCGCGGTCGGCAAAGGAGATATCGGCAAGCCGCGCCATTCGCTTGACGACGTCGTTCCAGCGTTGCGCGCGCGCCTTCGTTTCAGGCGATGCGCCTGAAAGCACCAGCGGCGTCAGCGTCGCCGGCGTGATGTTCATTTCCGCGCGCACCGAGCGGATCGCGGTGACGAGGTCGACCACCCAGCCGATCTCGGCTTCTGCGGCGGGATCGCTGAAGTCGGCGGTCTCCAGCGCCAGCAGCAACGGCGGCACCAACGCATCGTTCGGGCTGGTCGTCGTCACCACGGCCAATTGCTCCGCCGTCAGGCCGCCGGCCTTGCGCGGCCATTCCGTCAATACCAGAAGCCCGTCGCGCCTGGCCGTCACCGCCCAAAGCTCCTCGGTGATGAAGGGCATGAACGGGTGCAGCAGCTTGAGGATTTCGTCGCGCGCCCACGCCACCATGGCGCGGGTCTCGGCCTTGGCAGCGCCCTCCTCGCCCATCAGCACCGGCTTGGCGAGTTCGAGATACCAGTCGCAATAGACGTTCCAGACGAAGCGGTAGATCGAGGCGGCGGCGTCATTGAAGCGGTAGGCTTCGATCGCTTCGGTCACCTCGCGCGCGGCGCGCGCGGTCTCGTGCGCGATCCAGCGGTTCAGCGTCTCCTTCGCCTCGGTGGCGTCGAAATCCCGAGGCAAGGCGCAGCCGTTCATCTCGGCGAAGCGGCAGGCGTTCCACAGCTTGGTCGCGAAATTGCGGTAACCCTCGACCCGGCTCGAGGCGAGCTTGATGTCGCGGCCCTGCGCCGCCATCGCGGCCAGCGTGAAACGCAGCGCATCGGCGCCGTAATCGTCGATCAGGTGCAGGGGGTCGATGACGTTGCCCTTCGACTTCGACATCTTGGCGCCCTTCTCGTCGCGGACAAGGGCGTGGATGTAGACGGTCGGGAACGGCACGTCCTTCATGAAATGAAGGCCCATCATCATCATGCGGGCGACCCAGAAGAAGATGATGTCGAAGCCGGTGACGAGAACGTCGGTCGGGTAATAGCGGTTCACATCCGTCTCGTCGTCGGGCCAGCCCAGGGTCGAGAACGGCCACAGCGCCGAGGAGAACCAGGTGTCGAGCACGTCCTCGTCGCGGGTGATGAAGCCTTCGCGCTTGGCCGGATCGAGCGCCATCTCGCGCCCTTGTTCCGGGGTGATGACCTCCTGCTCGGCGTAATAGCCTAGCGCGTTGCCGACCGCTTCCTCTTCGGTCTCGGCGACGAACACCTTGCCGTCGGGCCCGTACCACGCCGGAATCTGGTGGCCCCACCAGAGCTGGCGGGAGATGCACCAGGGCTGGATGTTTTCCATCCACTCGAAATAGGTCTTTTCCCAGTTCTTCGGCACGAAGGTGGTCGCCCCCGAACGCACCGCCGCGATCGCCGGCTGCGCCAGGGTTTTCGCGTCGACATACCACTGGTCGGTGAGGTACGGCTCGATGACGACGCCGGAGCGGTCGCCATGGGGCACCATATGCGTGTTCGGCTCGATCCGCTCCAGGAATCCGAAGTCTTCCAGTCGCGCCACGATCTGCTTACGCGCGGCGAAGCGCTCGACGCCATGCAGTTCGTCGGCAAACTGGCCAGCGCCTTCCGGCAGTCCGCGCAGATAGTCATCGTTATCGGCAAGGGCGAGGCAACCCTCCTGATCGAGCACGCTGATCTGCGGCAAATGGTGGCGGCGGCCGACCTCGAAATCGTTGAAGTCATGCGCCGGGGTGATCTTCACCGCGCCCGAGCCCTTTTCGGGATCGGCGTAGTCGTCGCCGATGATCGGGATGCGGCGGCCAACCAGCGGAAGGATGACGTGCCGTCCAATGAGATGCTTCAGCCGCTCATTCTCGGGATGCACCGCGACCGCGCTGTCGCCGAGCATGGTTTCGGGGCGCGTGGTGGCGACGACGATGAAGGTCGCGGAATCGTCCGGGTTGAAGGTCTTGCCCTCAATCGGATAGCGCAGATACCACAGGCTGCCCCTGACCTCGGTTTGCTGCACTTCGAGATCGGAAATCGCGGTCAGCAATTTCGGATCCCAGTTCACCAGCCGCTTGTCCTTGTAGATCAGGCCTTCGCGATGCAGTTCGACGAACACTTTCGCGACCGCGCGCGACAGGCCCTCGTCCATGGTGAAACGCTCGCGCGACCAGTCGCAGGAGGCCCCGAGCCGCTTCAGCTGGTTGACGATGACGCCGCCACTCTCGGCCTTCCACTGCCAGACCCGTTCGAGGAATTTGGCGCGGCCCATGTCGCGGCGGCCCGGCTCCTGCCGCTCCATCAATTGCCGCTCGACCACCATCTGGGTGGCGATCCCCGCGTGATCGGTGCCGGGCTGCCACAGCACGTCGCGGCCGCGCATCCGCTCGAAGCGGCAGAGAATGTCCTGCAGGGTGTTGTTGAGCGCGTGCCCCATGTGCAGCGAACCCGTCACGTTGGGCGGCGGGATCACCACGGTGAACGGCCTGGCGTCGCGACGCTCGGGCCGCCCGGCCCGGAACGCCCCGCTTTCCTCCCAGATCCGGGCCATGCGGGTTTCGATATCGGCGGGCTGGTAGTTCTTCTCGATCATCGGGGTGCAATTCTTTGGGGCTATGGAACGGGCTAGAAAGCCGCCGGAACGCGCCAAGTCAACACGACAGGCGCGCCGAAAGCCGCATTAGGCCGGATCTGGGACTGAACGAGGGCCGGCAAGGGTCCGCGGCGGTGCCGGAAAATACCCTAGCGCCCGCGCGAAACCCGCTCGATTTCCGCCTTCACGATGCGCTCCACGAGACCCGGCAGATTGTCGTCGAGCCAGGATTTCAGCATCGGGCGCAGCATTTCCTTGACGAGGTCTTCCAGCGTCCGCGCATTGTTGCTCAGCACGGTGTTGGCGAGCGTGTTGAAGGCGGATTCGACCGCCGACACGGTCGAGCGCGACAGGATCTGCTGCGGCGGCGCCGTTTCGAACGGCGGCGGCTCGAACGCGGGCGGCTGCTGCATTGCTCGGGTAGCGGCGGTTTCGGTGAATTCCAGATCGTCCCTGGGTTCGATCTTCTGGAACGCAGGTTGCGGCGGCGGCTCCGGCACCGCCATCTCGTCGGTCAGTTCAAACACGTCGCCGTCGGGCTGCGGCGGCCTGATCTCCTCCGCGGAGGTTGCTTCATCGAGCCCGTTCAGCAGCGCGTCGATGTCGTCCTGGCTGTTCGAGGCGGCCGGCGCCGGTGCGGCGGGAGGCGGCACAGGCTTGGCCGGCGGCGGCGCGGCCTTCGCCGCAGCGGCCTGGGCCGCGGGGATGGCCGACGGCGGAATATCCTTAATCACGGGGGGCTTGGTCACCGGAACCTTGGCTGCAGGTGCCGCAGGCGTCTCCGGCTTTGCAGCGGCGGGCTTTTCGGCGGCCGGCGGCTTCGCCTCATCGTCGGCGATGATGCGACGGATCGACGCCAGAATCTCCTCCATCGAGGGTTCTTGGACCTTTGCAGGCTGCGTCATCTCCGACTCCACATCATCAACGCCCTCCTGCGCGTTTTACACCAAGCAAGACGGGATTCGCCGGTCCCGGCAACGCCGGCCGGAATTTTCATCGCACAAGCCCGACTTGTCCCCAGATCAAGCGCCATCAGCGACACCGCGCGGGATCCCGCCCCTGCTCAGGCACCGAAGAGCGTCGCGGCCGAGTGGTGCAGGCTTCGGCGCGAATCGCTCTGCTGCCTCATGCAAAGGTATGTCAGGGCAATAATTGATTGCAACGCTCAAGCATACGGCGCTGACGCGTGCCCTCGGACGGCAACGCAAACCGCGTTTTCCCGCCAGACGATCCGAGGACATGCGCGGCCTGAGCCACGGATGTCGACGAAGCGATCAGCGGCCGTCGGGATTGCGAACGCCGAACCAGCTGTCGCGAACCTGGTGATAATGCACGCTCGGATCGTAGACGGTGGTCGGCAGATTGAGCACCTGCGGCGACAAGCGTCCCACGGCGTTCAACACGGCGTATGAGGCGACCACGCGATCATGCTGCGCGGTGACCAGCGCAACGCGGGCGTTGACCAGCGCCTGCTGCGCGTTCAGCACGTCGAGCGTGGTACGCTGGCCGGCCTTGGCCTCTTCGCGCACGCCGTTCAGCGCGATCTCGGAAGCCGTCACCTGCGCTTGCGCGGACTGGACCTGGGCCTTGCCCGCGACCAGCTGTCCCCATGCCGTCACCACGTTGGCGCGGGCCTGGTCGCGGACCTGCTCGAGATTGAGGCGCTGCTGCGCCAGGGTTTCCTTGGACTGGCGGATCAGCGAGTACTCGGCGCCGCCCTGGTAGACGGGGACCGAAAGCTGCGCGACCGCCGCAGCGCTGAACGACCGGTAGATCGTCATGGTCTGCTCGTAGGACTGCTGCACCGAAGCCTGCAGTGACACCGTCGGCAGCAGCGCGCCCTCGTTGACCTTGACTTGGAGATAGCTGACGTCGATGCCGAACATGGCGGCGGTCACGTTCGGATTTTGCGTCAGGCCCACTTCGACCGCCGACGGCAGCGTTGCCGGCAGGAAGCGGTCCACCGGCGAACCCGGCGCGAGAGCCTCGGGCTCGTTGCCGATGATTTGGCGGAATTTCGATCGCGTCGTCGTCAGGTTGGCTTCGGCCGTCAGCAATTGCGTCTTGCCGGCGGCGAGTTGCGCCTCCGACTGCGCGACGTCGGTACGCGTGACCTCGCCGACGTTGAAGCGGTCGCGGGTCTGCTTCAAGGTCTGTTCGAGAACGCGGACGTTGCTCTTCTGAACCTCGACGATCGCGGAGTCCCGGAGGTAATCCATGTAGATCGTGGCGCCCGAGAGCAGCACCGTCTGTTCGAGCACCCGCAACGCTTCGCGCGCGCCCGAGACCTGGCTCTCCGCCGCGCGGGTCTTGTTGGCGGTTTGCTGGCCGTTGAACAGCGTCTGCGAGACGGTGGCGCCGAGGCTGCGCGGCGCGTTGGCGCCGTGAATGTTGGTCCTGACGATGTTGGTCGGCGTGCCGCCCGAAGTCGTCAGCGTATCGGTGTACTGATAGCCGGCGCTGCCGGTGACCGCGACGCGCGGGCGATAACCCGACAATGCCTGCGGCACGCTCTCGTCGGTCGCCCTGACCGAGGCGCGCTGCGCATTGAGCTGTGGATTGTTCTGATAGGCGCGCACCAGCGCGGCCTCAATCGTATCGGCCAAGGCAGGCATCGGGCCCGCAAGAGCCAACAGAAGGGCCGCAGCCGCAGCTCCGGTAACGACCTTCACCCCACGCATCCCGTGTAATCCATTCGTGTTCCCCGCCGGTTCGAGCGAGCGAACCGGACGTCGTCATTGCAGGTGAGTCCCACCTCACCTTATGCCGGGGGCAAGCGCGACGGAACCCTAGGGCGACGGAACCCTGCGGAAACTCTTCACATGGGGCATCCGGGCCACACTTCTGATTCAGAACGGGATTTTATCAGCCATCGGGCGCTGGGAAGGCCCGAATCGGCTAGAAAACGAAGGCCGGGAGCCGCTCCATCCCGGGCAGAACCGGAACCGCGGCGTCGAACAGCGCCCGATGCCCGAAATCGCCATGCGAGCGGGTCACGATCGTAGCCCGCTGCGGCTGCGTCGTGGCGAAGATGCCGACCAGCCGGCCGCCCTCCTTGAGCTGCCCGCAGAGCCGGTCCGGCACGATCTCGGTCGCGCCATTGAGCACGATCACATCATAAGGTGCGTTGGCCGGATCCCCTTCGGCGGCCGCGGTCACGCGGACCGTCACATTGCCGAGCCCAAGCTGGAGAAGCGCGTCCTTGGCCTTGGCGGCAAGCGCGGAATCGCCTTCGGTCGCCGTCACCTGCCCGGCCAGTTTGGCAGCCACGGCCGCCGCATAGCCAGTTGCGCAACCCACCACCAGAACGCTGTCACCTGCCTTGATCTCGGCTGCCTGCAGCATCTTCGCCGTCACCACCGGCTTGATCAAAAAGCGCTTCGCGGAAGGCCCCTCGCCGACATCGAGATCGAGGTCCAGATAAGCCAGTGCGCGCTGATTTTGCGGGACAAATGCTTCGCGCGGCACCGCCAGCATGGCGTCGAGGATCCTGATATCGGTGACGTCGCTGGGGCGAACCTGACCATCGACCATCTTCTGGCGCGCGGTTGAAAAACCGGACGAAAAACCGGGCATGGGCGAACCTTTGAGCGAACCTTGGAAAGCGGCGGACATAGCCCCGCGGGGTGAGCGAAACCGCGCCATCTTTGGAACAAGGCTCGCCAAAACGCAACACGGCGCTGGCGCAGGCCGGAACCAGCATTCCGTCCTGCTTCCCGCGCTACCTGCGCGCTGGCGATGCCTATTCGATCGTCGCTATCAGCCGCCCGATCAGCCGCGCCACCTCGTCCAGATGCTCGGAATCGTGTTCGGCGACAGCCCGGGCGAGCCGGCGCAGGCATTCGTCGTCGCTCAGCATGGGGATGTCGCTCGGGACGATCGACGGCACCGGTTTCAGCAGGTGGGTCAAGACGTCTGGCATCGAATCACCTCAGGGGTTCGAGTCCGGCAGCGCCAAACGTCGTCTGCGAATGGGTCGATTTGGCGGCAGTCATGACGCGGGCGCGCCGACAGCCGCGGCGACCGGCTACCGGCGCCGTGTCCTCGCCGGGCCGGAAACCGCAAAAAACCTTGCGCGGCAAGTGGTTTCGGCGCCCGCCCGAGACCGCGTCAGAACGGGATATTTCGTCCTTTGCAAGCCCGGAAGGCTTTGTTATACGCTGCCCGTCTCGCGAACGACTGGTTCGCCTGTTCCTCGGTAGCTCAGCGGTAGAGCATTCGACTGTTAATCGAATGGTCGCTGGTTCGAATCCAGCCCGGGGAGCCAGAATCTCTCAAGAAATCTCTCACATGGCACGAGATCGACGCGACGCTTCGGGCAAACAGCGTCTCATGCGGCTGCGCCGCCCCTTCATCACACGTTAACCACTTCAGCCGCTAGCTCCACTATCGTTAATGGACGAATCTGGACGATTCGCTGGATTGGAGGGTCGTGTCATGAGCCTTTCCGAGGTCAATGCCACAAGGGCCATTTTCGGCTGGCCGCTCTATTCGACCTTGAACGCGGTGACGTTTTCCGGTGCGCAACCGGATTGGCGGACCAAGGTCACGACTTTCACGCAATTCCTGCCGGTGCTTTGCATCACGACGGCAATCTGGGCGATCGGTTGGGCAACGTCGATCTGGTTGCTGGCCTCGATCGTCGCTTGAACCGACGTGCAAAGGCCCCGTCATCTCACTGTTCGAACACCGCCCGGCAGGCCTCGCTGAGGCTCGCCTTCTGGCGCCGCAGACAGTTGGTGATGGCGCGGACGTTGGGGATTTCGCCGGGGCAGAGACGGTAGACGTCCGGAGTGCAGGCCTTGCGCTGCTCCGGGCTCGCCAGCGCGGCCAATGCCGAATGCGATGCCGACAGCGCCAGCAGGAAACCGACCGTACCGGCCAGATTGGCGCGGCTCGCTTTGGCCCAGGCGCGCTGAAACTTCGCTGTCATCGCCGTTCTCCCTCGCTCGCTTAACGGCTCGCCGGAGCCGTGGTGATTTTGGGAATACGAGAAAATTTTTCGGGAAAAAGTGATTTTTCTCACATTTGGACGCGGATGGAACCGCCTAGTCTGCCGGCGGGGAATTTAGGGCAATAGTAACCAATACGGCTGGGATTACGGGATCGATACAATTTGATCGATCCGTTCAATCTGGAAACAAAACACTTTTGAGATCGTGCGCTCTCGAACCAGGAGAGCGCGCGATGAGCGAAGCTGAATACAACCGATTGCTGGAGAGCGTCAGGATGGCGATTGAACCCGCGCCGCAGGAAGACTTCTTGGCCGGACTGCCGCTGTTCGAGGAGGCGCCGAAAGCCGCTAACGACAACCAGCACGCCTGGCCGATGGTTCCGTTTCCCGAAGGCTGGTATGCCGCCTGCTGAGAGGACGCCCAAGCGGCCTCTTTCGGCCTCTGAGATAATCAATGCAAGGCATTGATTATATTAATGGAGGCCACGACCAGAATTGAACTGGTGTACACGGTTTTGCAGACCGTTGCGTAACCACTCCGCCACGTGGCCCCTTGGGGGCGAACTCATATACGGCCTGCCCGCCATAGGCAACCAAGGCGCTGGGAGCCTCGCCCGAAACGCCTTGTTCAGGCCCGCTTGCGCCGCCGGTAATCCTTCTTCTTCGGCTTGGGCGCGAGTTCGGGCATCGTGCCCTGCACCTGTCGATACCTCGCCAGCATCCGCTCGAAGCTTGCGTGCAGCGTTTCCGCGATGTCGGGCCGCTTCTCCAGGCTCGACAGCAGCATCGCCGCCGCCTCGATGGTCGAAAGACCGTCGCGGCGCGGCTCCTTGCGCAGCCTGCCGTAGCGCGAGGGATACGCGGGGCCCAGGATGACGCGCTGGCATTTCAGCATCCATGCATTGCGCCACCACAGCGCCTTGGCCTGACTCCAGGTGCCGTCGAGCAGCACGATGCCTTCGATATCCCGCAAGATACCGCGCTGGTGATCCTCGACCTCGCCCTTGCGGTTGATGGCGACGATGTCCTGGTCGGTGTCGAGGTCGGCGACTTTCGCCGAGCCGAGATAGAGCACCGCCCAGCGCGAGGGATCGGCGACGGGCCGTCCCAGCGCCTTGGACAGGCTCGGCCATGACAGCCCGATCTTGAGCACCGCGTTCTTGAAATGCAGCGCGGTCAGCCGCGCGGTTCCGAGTGCCCTGTCCTGCTCCTGCGGATGCTGCAGGATCAACAGCTCGATCCTGTTTTCGATCGGCGTGATGCTGTCACAGATGCACAGCGGCATCGGTTTATGGCACTGCGGACAGTCCGGCACCGCCTCCGCGGCGGCGCCCGTTTCAGGCTCGGATGGTTTTGACATGGGCCCGCTATACGCTTCGCAGGCCTGCGCTTCAACAACGCAAACGCCCGTCCGGCGGGGCTATTCCGCGGGCGCGGCGGCCGCGACCGGCCCGGATCGCCGCCGCCGCAGCCGGTCGATCAAGAGGTAAATCACCGGCGTCGTATAGAGGGTGAGGATCTGCGAGACGAACAGACCTCCGATGATGGTGATACCGAGCGGCCGGCGCAGCTCGGTGCCGGGACCGGTGGCTATGACCAGCGGAATACCGGCGAACAGCGCCGCCATCGTCGTCATCAGGATCGGGCGGAACCGGGCGCTGCAGGCCTCGAAAATGGCCTCGGCGGACGAGAGGCCGCGGTGACGCTCGGCGTCGAGCGCGAAATCCACCATCATGATGCCGTTCTTCTTGACGATGCCGATCAACAGAATGATGCCGACGAAAGCGATCACGGTCAGCGGCGTATTGGTCACCTGCAGCGCCAGCAGCGCGCCGAGCCCCGCGGACGGCAGCGTCGAGATGATGGTCAGGGGATGGGCGAGGCTCTCATAGAGCACGCCCAGCACGATATACATCGCCACCAGCGCGCCGAGGATCAATAGCGGCTGCCGCCCGCTGGTCTTGTTGAAGTCGCCGGCATTGCCGTCGAAACTGCCGCGGATGCCCTCGGGCATGTGCAATTCGTCGACCGCGCGCTGGATATTCGACGTGGCGACCTCGAGCGGCACGTCGGGAAGCAGGTTGAACGACACCGTGGTCGAGGGAAATGACTGCGAATGATAGACCGCCAGCGGCGACAATCCGCGGGTGGTGTGCACGACGGCGGATAACGGCACCTGCACGCCGCCTGAGCCTGCGACGAAGATCTGTTCGAGGTTGGACGGATCGGCCTGGAATTTCGGATCGATCTCCAGCACCACCATGTACTGGTTGCGCTGGGTGTAGACGATCGAAATCTGCCGCTGCGCGAACGCATTGTTCAGCGCATTGTCGATGTCCTGGACGCGGACGCCGAGGCTCGACGCCGCCCTGCGGTCGATCGCCAGCGTCAGCTGCAACCCGCCGGGGTCGCGGTCGCTGGAGACATCGGTGATGCCCTCGACGGTCTCCATCCGCTTGGCGACGATCGGCGCCCATTTCTGCAACAGGTCGAGATCGGTGCTCGACAGCGTGTACTGGTAGTCGGAATCGCTTTGGCGACCGCCGGCGCGGATATCCTGCGCCGCGAACATGAACAGCCGGATGCCGGCGACCCGGTAGAGATCCTTGCGCAGCCGGTCGATCACGAGCTGGGTCGAGATGCCGCCGCGCTCCTCCGGCGGTTTCAGGCTGATGTACATCACCCCGCGATTAGCGCCGCCGCCGCCGGGACCGCCAGGGCCGCCCAGCACCGAGCCGATCCCGGCCACGGCCGGATCGGCCATCACGATGTCGGCGAGCTGCTGCTGCAGCTTCAGCATCGCCTGAAACGAGGTGTCGGCCGAAGCCCGGGTCGAGCCGATCACGAAGCCGCTATCGTCGACCGGGAAATATCCCTTCGGGGTCTTGATGTAGAGCACCACGGTCAACGCGATGGTGGCGAAGAACACGACCAGGGTCAGCAGGGGAAAGCCGAGCGCGACCCGCAGCGTCCGCTCATAGAAGGTGACGATGCGCGACAACGTGCCTTCCACAGCGCGGTCGAACCAGGTGGCATGACCGGAGGTCGCCGCCTTGATGTAGTGCGCGCAGATCATCGGCGTGATGGTGAGCGACACCACGGTCGAAACCACGATGGCGAAGGTCAGGGTCAGCGAGAATGCCCGCAAGAGCCGGCCGACGATGCCGTCCATGAAGATCAGGGGAGTGAAGGCTGCGATCAGCGACAGAGAGATCGACAGCACCGTGAAGCCGATCTGCCTGGCGCCCTCGACTGCCGCTTCATAAGGCTTCATGCCCTGCTCGAGGTTGCGGTACATGTTCTCGATCATGACGATGGCGTCGTCGACCACGAAGCCGACCGAGATCGCCAGCGCCATCAGCGTCAGATTGTCGATCGAGAAACCCGCGAGCCACATGCCGGCGCAGGTGCCTGCCAGCGCCAGCGGCACCGATACGCCGGCCGCGATCGTCGGCGTGATCCGGCGCAGGAAGGCAAATACCACCACCATGACCAGGAAGGCGGTCGCCAGCAGCGTCCACTGCATGTCCCGGACGCTGGCGCGGATGGTGCCGGTGCGATCGACCAGGGTCGAGATTTCGACCCCGGCAGGAAGCCATTGCTTCAGTTCAGGGATCAACGCCTTCACGCGATCGACGGTATCGATGACGTTGGCATCGCCCTGTTTGGTGATCTGAATCAGCACCGCAGGCTGCTTGTTGAACCAGGCGATCGACCGGCTGTTGCGGACTGAGTCCTCGACCTCGGCGACGTCGGAGAGCCGGACGAAATTGCCGTTCGAGCTCTTGACCAGGATGTCGCGGAATTCGGCCGCCGTCCGCATCTGCCGGTTGGTCGACAAGGTCTCGCTCTGCCGGCCGCCATCGAAAATTCCGACCGGACCGAGCGGATTGGCGCCGACGATCGCGAGCCGGACGGCGTCGGTGGCAATCCCGGCATTGGCGAGCGCGACCGGGTTGAGAGCGATGCGCACCGCTGGCTGGTCGGCGCCGCTGACGATCACCTCGCCAACACCGGGCACCTGCGAGATGCGCTGGGCGATCACGGTATCGGCCGCGTCGTACATCGCGCTGGTCGTCAGCGTCTTCGAGGTCAGCGCCAGCACGAACACCGGCGCCGCCGCCGGATTGGCCTTGCGGAAACGCGGCAGCGACGGCAGGTCGCTCGGCAAATCCGCCAGCGAGGCGTTGATCGCGGCCTGCACGTCGCGGGCGGCGCGATCGATGTTGCGGCCGATGGCGAATTGCAACTGGATGCTGGTGGTGCCGAGCGAACTGGTCGAGGTGATCTGGGTGATGCCGGCGATCTCGCCGAGCCGCCGTTCCAGGGGTGCCGCAACGGTCGCCGCCATCACTGAAGGATCGGCGCCCGGCCGCGAGGCGAATACCCGGATCATCGGGAAGTCGACATTGGGAACCGCGGCGACGGGGAGAAACGCGTAGGCGACCACGCCGACCAGGAACAGCCCGACCGCCAGCAAGGTGGTGCCGACCGGCCGGCGAATGAACGGTTCCGAGATCGATGCCATTACTGCATCCCCTCGGTGGCCCCCGCGACCGGCGGTGACGGCAGTTCGGGCGCCGGCGGCACCACCTTCTCGATCCTTCGATTGATGCGGTCGAGCGCGAGATAGATCACCGGCGTCGTGTACAGCGTCAGCAACTGGCTCAGCAGCAGGCCGCCGATGATGGAAATGCCCAAGGGAAAGCGCAGTTCGGCGCCGGTGCCGCTTTCTACCGCCAGCGGCAGCGCGCCGAACAGGGCGGCCAGCGTCGTCATCATGATCGGGCGGAACCGCAGCAGGCAGGCCTGCACGATCGCGTCGGTCGCCGACATGCCCTGGTTGCGCTCCGCATCCAGCGCGAAGTCGATCATCATGATCGCGTTCTTCTTGACGATGCCCATCAGGAGAATGATGCCGATCAGGCCGATCACAGACAGATCCTGTCCGAACAACATCAGCGCCAGGATGGCGCCGACGCCCGCCGAGGGCAGCGTCGAAAGAATGGTGATCGGGTGAATGTAGCTCTCATAGAGCACCCCGAGCACGATGTAGATCGTGACCAGCGCCGCCAGGATCAGCCACGGTTGCCCGGCCAGCGACTTCGAGAACTCGGCCGCGTCGCCGGCATAGACCCCGACGATGCTGCCGGGCATGCCGATGCGCTGCTCGATCGATTTGACGGCGTTGACCGCGTCGCCAAGCGCCTCGCCGGGCGCCAGATTGAAGCTGAGCGAGACCGCCGGGAACTGGGCCTGATGCGAAATCGCCAGCGGCGCCGTAGTGCGCGTCAGCGTCGCCACCGCCGACAGCGGCACCTGCGCGCCGGCCACCCCGGGCAGATAGAGCTTCGACAGGATCGACGGATCGCGCTGATAGATCGGCATGGCTTCCAGCACCACCCGGTACTGGTTGGCCTGCCCGTAGATGGTGGAAATCTGCCGCTGCGCAAAGGCGTCGTTGAGCGTGTCGTTGACGCCCTGGATGCTGACGCCGAGCTGGCCCGCGCGCTGGCGGTTGATGTCGAGCGAGGCGCGCAGGCCGCCCTCCTGGGCCTCCGAGGAGACGTCGCGGAACAGGGGATCGCGGCGCAGTTCGGCAACCAGCTTCTTGCCCCACTCGCTCACCAGCGCGGCGTCGGTGCCCGTCAGCGTGTACTGGTATTGCGAGCGGCTCGACTGGGTCGAGATCTGCACATCCTGCACCGGCTGGAAGTAGATCGTCATGCCCGGGATCGAGGCGGTCAGCGCCTTCAGGCGCACGATGACGGCGGCAACGTCGTCGCGCCGCTCGCCGCGCGGCTTCAGCGTCATCACCAGGCGGCCGACATTGGTGGTCGGGTTGACCGAACCCGCGCCGATCACCGAGACGACGCCGGTCACGTCAGGGTCGGCCTTGATCGCCGCCGCGGCCCTGCTCTGCCGGCTCTGCATTTCCGCAAACGACACGTCGGGACCCGCCTCGGTCACCGCGGTGATGGAGGCGGTGTCCTGCAGCGGCAGGAAGCCTTTGGGCGCGACGACATAGAGGATCAGGGTCGCGGCGATGGTAGCGAAGGTCAGCAGCAGCGTCGCGCGCTGGCGCTGCAGCACCCAGAGCAGCGTGCGGCGATAGAACTCGACCATGCGGTCGATAGCGCGGGAGACCGCGGCAAGCCCTGGCACTGCGAATTCTTCATGGACATGCTTCAGCAGCCGCGAGCACATCATCGGCGTCAGCGTCAGCGACACGATAGCCGACGTCACTACCGCGATGGTGAGCGTCAGTGCGAATTCGCGGAACATGCGCCCGACCAGTCCCGACATGAACAACAGCGGGATGAACACGGCGATCAGCGACACCGTCAGCGAAATCACCGTGAAGCCGATTTCCTTGGCGCCCTTGAGCGACGCCTCCATCGCGGATTCGCCGTTCTCCATATGGCGGACGATGTTCTCGATCATCACGATGGCGTCGTCGACCACGAACCCGGTGCCGATGGTCAGCGCCATCAGCGACAGATTGTCGAGGCTGAAGCCGCAGAAATACATGATGCCGAAGGAAGTGATCAGCGACAGCGGCAGCGCCACGCCGGCGATCAGGGTGGCGCGCAGCGAGCGCAGGAACAACAGCACCACCAGCGTCACCAGCACCACGCTCAGAATCAGCGTGAACTGCACATCACGCACCGAGGCGCGGATGGTGACGGTGCGGTCGCTGACCACGGTCAGGTTGACGCCGGCCGGGATCGCCCGCTGCACCCTCGGAATCTCGCTGCGGATCTGACGCACCACCTCGATCACATTGGCGCCGGGCTGCCGCTGGATGTCGATGATGACGGCCGGCGTGCCCTGGTACCAGCCGCCGGTGCGGTCGTTCTCCAGCCCGTCGACGATGATGGCGACGTCGCCGATGGTGACGGGCGCGCCGTTGCGGTAGGCGATGATGATCGGCTTGTAGGCTTCCGCCGCCGCAATCTGGTCGTTGGCGGCGATGGTGTAAGCCTGCTGCGCGCCGTCGAGCGATCCCTTCGGCCCGGAGACGTTGGCGCCTGCGATCGCGCTGCGCAGATCCTCCATCGAAATACCGTAGGCGGCGAGCCGCGCCAGGTCGGCCTGCACCCGCACCGCGGGCTTCAGCCCGCCCAGCACCGCGACCCGCCCTACCCCCGAAATCTGGCTAAGGCGTTGCGCCAGGATGGTGTCGGCGAGATCGCTCATGGCGCGCAGCGAAATCGTCTCCGAGGTCAGCGCCAGCGTCATGACCGGCGCATCCGCCGGATTGACCTTGGCGTAGGTCGGCGGATACGGCAGGCTTTTCGGCAGGATTCCGGCCGCGGCGTTGATTGCGGCCTGCACGTCCTGGGTCGCGCCGTCGATGTCGCGGTTGAGATCGAACTGCAGGGAGATCTGGCTGACGCCGAACGAACTGGTCGACTGCATCGACGACAGCGACGGGATCTGGCCGAGCTGGCGCTCCAATGGAGCCGTAATCAGCGAGGCGATCACGTCGGGGCTGGCGCCCGGCAACTGCGTCGTCACCTGCACGGTCGGGAAGTCGACCTGCGGCAGCGCCGATACCGGCAGCGCCCAGTAGCCGAGTGCGCCGCCGATCAGGAGCGCGATCCCCAACAGCGAGGTCGCGATCGGACGGCGGATGAATGGTTCCGAGACGCTCATGGCTGCGTGCTCACGCTGGCGAAGTCAGGCATTCAAGTCGGGAGTTCTTCGGTCATGGCTGCGACTTCGCTCCGCCGCCAGACTGGGGGCCCCCTTTTGCGTCCTTGCTCTGAGCGTCCGCGCCCTGCGGGGTCCTGGTTCGCTTGCGCGGGGCGAGATCGACTGACGGAGTCTGATCGGACCTGCCGATAAAGACCTTGGCGCCATCAGACAGATTGGCAAAGCCTGTCGTCACCACGCGATCGGAAGCCGACAGCCCGCTCGCGATCACGGCTTCGGTTTCGTTCTGCTGCGTCACCACGACGGGCTTCGCCGTGGCGACATTGTCCGGGCCGATGACGTAGCTGAAGGTCCCCGCCGGACCGCGCTGCACGGCGGATGTCGGCACCACCACCGCCTTCGCAAGCGTTTCCACCCTCAGCCGCACATTGACGAACTGGCCCGGCCAAAGCTGGAAGTTCGCGTTGGGAAATTCGGCCTTGAGCTTGAGCGTGCCGGTGGTCGGATCGACCTGGTTGTCGATGCCTTTCAGGGTGCCGCTGTCGATCACAGTAGTGCCGTCATTGCCGAACACGTCGACTGACAGCGCGCCCGTGGCGGAGGCGGCATTGACCCGCACGATCTGCTGCTGCGGCAGGCTGAACTGCACCGCGATCGGCTGCAGCTGGGTGATGATGACGAGACCGGTCACGTCGGAAGCCCTGATGATGTTGCCCTGGTCGACCTGCCGCAGCCCGGCGCGGCCCGACAATGGCGCGATGATCTTGGTATAGCCGAGTGTCGCCTGGGCGTTGTCGATCACGGCCTGATCGGCATTGACCAGCGCTTCCTGCTGCGCGACCACGGCGCGCTGGGTGTCGGCCTGCTGCTTGGATCCGGCGTTGGAGGCGGCCAACTGCTGATAGCGCGCGAGGTCGATGCGCATATTGGCGAGCTGCGCTTCATCCTGCGCCTTCTTGGCGACCGCCTGATCGTACTGCGCCTTGTAGATGACCGGATCGATCTCGCCGAGAACGTCGCCCTTCCTGACGTCCTGTCCCTCGACGAAATTGACTGCGATCAGCTTGCCGTCGACCTGCGCGCGCACGATGACATTGTTCAGCGCGCGGACCGAGCCTACCCCGTCGAGATAGACCGGCACGTCCTGAATGCGCGGGGTCGCCGCCAGCACCGGCACCGGCAGATCGCGCGGCAAGCCGCCGCGATTGTTGGCGGCCTGTTTCTGCTGCAGCGCTTTCCAGCCGATGTAGCCGAGGCCACCGAGGATCAAGAGCGTAATCGCAATCGACACGATGCGGCGGCCCGCGCTACGCGCGACACCCTTGCCGGCAGTCTTCGCGGCATCCAAATCCGGCTTAAAGAGCATCGACCGGCCTTTCCATCCTTGGCTCCCAGCCGCCCCCCAGCGCCTGATACAGGCTGACGATCGCCAGCATCCGGGCCAACTGGGCCTGCGACAGCGAATCTTCCGCCTGGAATAACGTCAATTGCGTATTTAACACAGTCACGATGTCCGCTGTGCCGGCCCGCAGCTGTTGCTCGGAAAGTTGAAAGGCCCGCCGCGAGGCCGCCAACACCTCGCGCTGCAGCCGCAGCTTCTCGGTGGTCTGCCGGATCGACACCAGCGCGTTGTCGACGTCGGCGAAAGCCGAGACCACCGTCTTGCGGTAAGCCTGCAGCAGTTCATCCTGCCTCGCCTTGGTGAGCTCGAAATTGCCGAGAATCTGTCCGCCGTCGAAGATCGGCTGCGTCAGGCTACCAACCACGTTGAAGAAGGCGGCATGGGGCTGGAACAGCGACACCAGCGACGAACTCTGATATCCGCCCGACCCCGTCAACTTGATGCTGGGAAAGAACTGCGCGCGCGCGTTACCGACATTGGCGGTGGCGGTGGCAAGCTGTGCTTCCTGACGCCTGATATCCGGCCGCTGCGTCAACAGTTCCGACGGCAGGCCCGGCGTCACCCGCGGCGACGCAATCCGGTTCAGCGAGCCGCCGGTGACGCGCACGCTTTCCGGCGGTCGCGCCACCAGCGTCGCCAGCGCATTGATGTTCAGCGCCAGCGTCTGGCGCAGCGGCGGCACCGCCGCGCGCTGGCTGGCGAGCACGCTTTCCTGCTGGGCGACGTCGAGATCGGTTCCGGTGCCGGCCTGCAGCCGCTGCTTGATGGCGTCGAGGATGCGCGAGGCGCTGGCGATATTGCGCTCGGCGGTGCGAAGCCGGTCCTGCGCCGAAAGCACCTGAAAATAGGCGTTGGCGACGCTGACGAGCGCGGTCAACGCCACCACGTCGCGATCGAAGCGGGTGGCGATCGCGGTTTCCTCCGCCGCCTGCGCGGCGTCGCGGTTCTTGCCCCAGAAATCGAATTCATAACTGGCGCTGAGCGAGGCCTGGTAATTGGTGGTCTCGCGCCCGCCGTTGGTCAGGCCGCTGGCGCTCGAGCCGGAGCTGCGGGCATAGGTCTGCTGCCCCGTGCCGCTGAGGCTCGGCAGCAGCGGCGCGCCGGCGATGCGCGCCTGCGCGTCCGCCTGGATGAAACGCGCGGTGGCCGCCGCGATATCCAGATTGACGGTCTGGGCTTCCTCCATCAGCGTGGTCAGCTCCGGCGAGCGGAAGCCGCGCCACCAGTCGAGCGTCGGCGGCGCGTCCGGATCGGCCGATCGCGCGGCCTTGTAGCCTTGCGGGATGTCCAGCGCCGGATCGGGCAGGTCCCTGGTGAGAATGCAGCCGGCTGAACTGACCACCATGCACAGCGCGGCAAGCCATTTCGCCGCGCGGTCGAGGCCAAAAATCGCGGCAGGGCCGTCCTTGCCAGCATCAGTGGGGCCCTGTCTCACGTCCGCCCTCCGCCGGGAGCATCGCCCGGCATCCGACGATTCGAGGAGCACCCGACCGACTCGCTGATGACATTGATGGCAACGGCCTGCGACCCGGTCACGACTGTGATGCTTCCTCTGGAACTCCGGTCGCCATACTAGCCGGGCGTTCCGGGGGCGGACAGTCCTGTTCCGCTCCGCATCGCGCATGCCCCGATCGCGGCCGGGACCGCGAACCGCCCAGTTTCCCTTATTCCACGGGGGTTTCTGGCGATCGGCGCGGTCTTTGGGCTGCAGCAATCTTACCAAGATTTCATGTGGTTTTCCCCATTCGGACGATTCGAGGCCGCCTCGCCCGCGCCACCCGGGCGCTGCTGAAACTTCGCGAGCCACTTGCCGTATCTCGCATGGCAACCAATGGGGGCTATCGAATGCGAGTCGCAGTGATCGGAACGGGAATTGCGGGCAATGCCGCAGCCTGGACCTTGTCGAAACGCTATCCGGTCACGGTCTACGATCGCGAAATCAGGCCCGGCGGACACAGCCACACCGTCACCATCGACTACGACGGGACACAGCTTGCGGTCGATACCGGCTTCATCGTCTACAACGAGCTCAACTATCCGGACCTCACCGCCCTGTTCGCCCATCTCGGCGTCGAGACCGTGGCAAGCTGCATGAGCTTTGCGGTCACCGCCGACGCCGGCCGCTTCGAATGGAAAGGCGGCGGCAACAACTGGGGCGAGACCGCGAGGGGATTGTTCGCGCAGCCGCGCAACCTGCTGTCGCCGTCCTATCTGTGGATGCTTCGCGACATCCTGACTTTCAACACCCAGAGCACTGAAGACTATAAAGCGGGCAGACTGGCCGGATTGACGCTCGGCGACTATTTCCGCCGCAACCACTTCGCGCCGCGCCTTCTGACCGATTATCTCGCGCCGATGGGCGCCGCGATCTGGTCGGCGCCGGCACGCGAAATGCTGGACTTCCCCGCCGAGAATTTCGTGGCGTTCTTCAACAATCATCGCCTGCTGCAATACGATCGCCCGGTCTGGCGCACGGTGAAAGGCGGCAGCCGGCGCTATGTCGAGAAGCTGACCTCGGCATACCGGGACCGGCTTCGGCTCGGCTGCGCCGTGACATCGATCGAGCGGACGCCGCATGGTGTCGTCGTCAGCGACAGTCACGGTGGAAGCGACCGGTACGATCATGTCGTGATTGCCGCGCACAGCGACCAGGCGCTGAACATGCTGTCCGACGCCGACGACGGCGAACGCAGCATTCTCAGCGCGATCCGCTACTCGCCCAATACCGTCTATCTGCATCGCGACACCCGACTGATGCCGATGCGCAAACGGGCCTGGGCGTCATGGAATTTCCTGCGCTGGCAGCGCGAAGGCACAGCCGCCAACGATGTCGCCGTGACCTACTGGATGAACCGGCTGCAGGGCATCGACGACGACAAGCCGCTGTTCATCAGCCTCAACCCGCCGTTCGCGCCCGCTCCGAAGCTGACCTTCGGCACGTACAGCTGCGAGCATCCGCAATATAATGCAGCTGCTTTTGCCGCCCAGAAACGGCTCGGCGAAATTCAGGGCCGGCGCCATACCTGGTTCTGCGGCGCCTGGACAGGTTATGGCTTCCACGAGGACGGATTACGCTCGGGGCTCGAGGTGGCGGAAGCGCTGGGCGCGATGGCGCCGTGGCGCGAGCCGCTGCCCGAACTGGCGGAAGCCGCGGAGTGACGATGAGCGAGCCGATCGCCAGAGCTGACGCGCCATCGGCCGATGCCCCGGCCGCACTGTACTTCGGCGATGTGATGCATGCGAGGCTGAAGCCGATGGGTCATCGCTTCAACTATCGCGTCATGAGTCTCCTGATCGATCTCGACCGGCTCGACGACGCCGACCGCCTGTCAGCCCTGTTCGGCGTCAATCGGGCCGCGCTCTACAGCTTCCATGAGGCCGACCACGGCAGGCGCGACGGGTCATCCCTGCGCAGCCACGCGCAAGCCTGCGCCGCCGGACGCGGTATCGATCTCACCGGCGGACGGGTGCGATTATTGTGCTATCCGCGGCTGCTCGGCTTCACCTTCAATCCGCTGTCGGTGTATTTCTGCTACTCGAAGGCCGGCGAGCTGGCGCTCCTGATCTACGAGGTCCGCAACACTTTCGGCGACATCCACGCTTACGTGCTTGCCGTGGAGCCCGGCGAGATCAACGCCGCCGGCATCCGGCAGTCGCAGGACAAGCTGTTTTACGTTTCCCCCTTCGTCGAGATGGCGATGCGCTATCATTTCCGCGTTTTGCCGCCGGGCGAGCGCGTCAAATTGCGGATTCTCGAGACCGACCGCGAAGGTCCCCTGCTCTCGGCGGCCTTCAGCGGCCGCCGCCGGGCGCTGACCACGCTGACGCTGTTGCGTTCGTTTGTCGCGCTGCCGCTCGTCACCTTGAAGATCGTCGCGGCAATCCATTGGGAAGCCTTGCGGCTTTGGCTCAAGGGTGCGCGCCTGATGCCGCGACCGAATGCTGCACCGGCGAACGCGGCGAACCGTCTTGGCGAGCGGCGAACGTAGCGACTATACTGCGCAAGCGTTATCTGCCGCCGGGCGGAAGCCCGGAGCGTGGGAAAGCGCTCTGGTCCAGTGACCTTGGGACGACTTGGCTGGACACAGAGCCGCATCAATCGATGGGCCTGGCGATGTCTGCGTTGATACCTGTTACTCCCGATAATCTGGAGACGGCGCTGGCCGATTTGCCCCGTCTGGTCCGGTTGGCCCTGGGCTTCGCCTCAAGGCTGAGACGCGGCACCCTCGACATCACGCTTCCCGACGGCCGCACGCTTCGGATGGGCGGCATGGAGCCGGGTCCGGCGGCAGCCATGACGTTGTACAATTACGGCTTCGCCTCGCGGCTGCTCAACGGCGGCGATATCGGGATCGCCGAAGCCTATCTGCAGGGGGAATGGGACACGCCCGATCTGACGCAGTTCCTTTATCTGTTCTGCGTCAATCACGATCTGATTCAGCAGATGCTCGGCGACAAGCCGCTGATGCGTTTTGTCCAGATCGCCAGGCACTGGCTCAACCGCAACACCAGGCGGCAGGCGCGCCGCAACATCTACGCGCATTACGATATCGGCAACGCGTTCTACTCGGCCTGGCTCGATCCGAGCATGACCTATTCCTCGGCGTTGTTCGAGGACGGCACCTCCGATCTGACGGCCGCGCAAAACAACAAATACCGCCGGCTCGCCGAGGCCATCGATCTGAAGCCCGGCCAGAGACTGCTGGAGATCGGCTGCGGCTGGGGCGGCTTTGCGGAATATGCCGCCAAGACCTACGGCGCCAAGGTGGTCGGGCTCACCATCAGCAAGGAGCAACGCGATTTCGCGGAAGCGCGCATTTTCAAGGCCGGCCTCAGCGACAAGGTCGAGATCCGGCTGCAAGACTATCGCGACGAGCGCGACCGCTACGACCGGATCGCCTCGATCGAGATGATCGAGGCGGTCGGCGAGCAGTTCTGGCCGAAATATTTTTCACAGTTGCGCGACCGGCTGCTGCCTGGCGGCCTCGCCGGCATACAGGCCATCACCATTCAGGACAGCCTGTTCCAGACCTATCGCCGCGAAGTCGACTTCATCCAGCGCTATGTTTTTCCGGGCGGCATGCTGCCCTCGCCGCAGGTGCTGAAATCGCTCGGCGAGCGGTTCGGCGTTCCCGTTATCCGCGAGCGCATTTTCGGGCAAGATTACGCCAAGACGCTCGCGATCTGGCGAAGCAATTTCCGCGCGGCCTGGCCGAATCTGATGCCTTCAGGATTCGACGACCGGTTCCGGCGGCTGTGGGAATACTATCTCGCTTATTGCGAGGCCGGTTTCCTGTCGGGAAATATCGACGTGCGCCAGGTGGTCTTCGCCAAATCGTCCTAGCGGGGAGCGTTGCAGCGTCGGCTTGTGCCCCTCGCGGCGGTCCTTTAGGGTCGCCTCCGGTGAGGAAACAACTGGCAATTCCCAAGACATGACAATCAACAACGACGTCGTTCAGGCGATCGGCAACACGCCGCTCATCAAGCTCAGGCACGCCTCCGAGGCGACCGGCTGCACCATTCTCGGCAAGGCCGAATTCATGAACCCCGGCCAGTCGGTGAAGGACCGCGCCGGCAAATGGATGATCCTGGAAGCCGAGAAGCGCGGCGACCTCAAGCCCGGCGGGCTGGTGGTGGAAGCGACCGCAGGCAATACCGGCATCGGGCTCGCGGTAGTGGCGAGCGCGCGCGGTTACCGGACGCTGATCGTGATTCCGGATACGCAGAGCCAGGAAAAGAAGGACATGCTGCGGCTTTGCGGCGCCGAACTGGTTGAGGTGCCGGCGCTGCCCTTTTCCAATCCGAACTGTTACCAGCATGTGGGCAAGCGGCTGGCCGCACAGCTTCGCAACACCGAACCGAACGGCGTGTTGTTCGGCGATCAATGGAACAACCTCGACAACGCCAAGGCGCATTACGAATCGACCGGCCCGGAAATCTGGCAGCAGACCGGCGGCAAGCTCGACGGCTTCATCTGCTCGGTCGGCACCGGCGGCACGCTTGCCGGCACCAGCCGGTATTTGAAGGAAAAGAACAAGGACATCACCATCGCCTGCGCCGACCCGCACGGTGCGGCAATGTATGAATTGTTCAAGAACGGCACCGCCAAATCGACGCCAGGCGGATCGATCTCCGAAGGCATCGGCCTTGGGCGCGTCACGCCCGTGATTGAAACCGCCAAAGTGGACACCGCCTTCCTCATTCCCGATGAAGAATGGGTTCCGGTGATCTACGACCTGCTCGAGCATGAGGGGCTGTGCCTCGGCGGCTCCACCGGCGTCAACGTTGCCGGCGCCATCCGCCTCGCCAGGCAGCTCGGACCCGGCAAGACCATCGTGACCATCCTCTGCGATTCCGGAAACCGCTATCAGTCGAAGCTGTTCAATCCAGAGTTCATGCGCTCGAAGAACCTTCCGGTGCCGGCATGGCTGGAGAAGCACAGCAAGATCGACGTACCGTTCGAGAAGGTATGACCCGGCGGCGAGACTAGTCCGGCCCGACTGCCGCGTCACCATGGCGGAGATGTCAAAATCCCCGCTTGCCGAACTCGGTTCCGGCCGCCCGCGCGATGCGTTCCGCCTTCACGGACGCGGCGTCCGTCCCTTGCGGCGGCCGATCCGGCTTTCCGCGCAACTCGGGAAACGGCACGCCTTCCTGCTCGCTGCTCGGCCAGCACAGCAGGGCCAGCATCAGCGCAACGTTGAACAGCGCGCCGACGACGGTCCCGTGCTGGTCCTGGCCCAGCGACCACGCGGGAACCTTGACCGCGACCAGCTTGTCGACGATCAGGATCGCGATCCATGTCGGGATCATGCAGACAGGATCCCAGCCGATGTCCCTGATCCGCATCGATTGCAGCGTGAAGCTCGCCCATACGAACGCGATGCCGACCGCGATGGTCGGCCAGCTCATCTGGCCGACGGATGGAAACATGCCCCTGGGGTTGGATCGAATGGCATAACCGGCAATGGCGAAACTGACAGCGGTCGACACGACCGCCAGGCCGATGATGCCGAGGCAATAATGCATCCGGCTGAGCCGGGCATTGAAACCGAACAGGTAACCCAACATTGGCACGTCCCTTTGCGCCAACTGGACACGAACTACTTTCCGCCCGGTAAACAGGCACTGCCGCCTACAACCTTTGGTTTCCGATCGCTTTCTGGGGCTGATAAATTCGGCTGCAATGCTCAGACAGCATCGAAGTTCGAACGAGCGAAGCGATATCCGCGAAGTTATTGCGAGGGGCGCCGAATATTCACCGCAAAATCTGGCTGAGGAACAGCTTCGTCCGCGCGTGCTGCGGGTTGGCGAAGAATCTCGCCGGCGTGTTGGACTCGATGATCTGCCCGGCGTCCATGAACACGATGCGGTTGGCGACTTCGCGGGCAAATCCCATCTCGTGGGTGACGACCAGCATGGTCATGCCCTCATTGGCGAGGTCGACCATGGTGTCGAGCACCTCCTTGACCATTTCGGGGTCGAGCGCCGAGGTCGGCTCGTCGAACAGCATGACCTTGGGGCTCATGGTCAAGGCGCGGGCGATGGCGACGCGCTGCTGCTGACCGCCGGACATCTGGCCCGGATATTTGTTGGCCTGGTGTGGAATCTTCACCCGCTCCAGATATTTCATCGCGGCGGCTTCGGCATCCATCTTCGGGATGTTGCGCACCCAGATCGGCGCCAGCGTGCAGTTCTCCAGCACGGTCAGATGCGGAAACAGATTGAAACTCTGGAACACCATGCCAACGTCGCGGCGGACCTCGTCGACCCGCTTCAGGTTCGGACCCAGTTCGATGCCGTCGACCACGATCGCGCCTTCCTGAAATTCCTCCAGCGCATTGATGCAGCGGATCAGCGTCGATTTGCCCGAGCCCGAGGGGCCGCAGATCACGATGCGCTCGCCCTTGGCGACCTCGAGATTGATGTCGCGCAGCACGTGAAAGTCGCCGTACCACTTGTTGAGGCCGTTGATGCTGACGATCGAATTCGCGGTCATGGTCATTTTGCTCAATTGCGCCGATGCGCGTTCACCCTGTTCTCGACGAACAGCGAATAGCGCGACATGCCAAAACAGAAGACGAAGTAGATCATTCCGGTGAAGGCAAACCCGGTAAACAGGGTTGTCGGCGTCGACCATACCGGATCGCTGAAGGAAGCCTGCAGACTGCCAAGCAGATCGAACAGCGCCACGATCGAGACCAGCGAGGTGTCCTTGAACAGGGCGATGAAACTGTTGACCAGACCGGGGATGACGTGACGCAGCGCCTGCGGCATCACGATCAGGCCGGTGGTCTTGGCCCAGGACAGGCCGAGCGCGCTCGCAGCCTCGCCCTGCCCGCGCGGGATCGCCTGCAATCCACCGCGAATGACTTCGGCCTGGTAGGCGCCAGCAAACAGCGCGATGCCGATCAGCGCGCGGACCAGACCGTCGACCGTGAAATTGCCCGGCAGGAACAAGGGCAGCATGTAGGTGGCGAAAAACAACACCGTGATCAGCGGCACGCCGCGCCAGAACTCGATGAACGCGATCGAAAAGACCCGGATCAGCGGAATCGTCGAGCGCCGCCCCAGCGCCAGCGCGATGCCGACCGGCATCGAGGTGACGATGCCGGTGACCGACACCACCAGCGTCACCAGAAGCCCACCCCACAGCCGCGTATCGACCACCGGCAGGCCGCCGCGGTCGAGGCCCAGGAGCGCGATGACGATGCCGATGCCGGCAAAGACCGCAAGGCTGTTGATGAGGGCCCGCCATCCGGTGCGGACACCGCCATTGAGCAGGAACAACAGAATCGAGACGATCGCGGCGGTGGCCACGAAATCGGCCCATAGCGGCCGCGGGAATATCTGAGTCTGGTCGCGAAGCCAGGTCAACGGCCAGATCAGCCACGAGACGACCGTGCCGAGCAGCATCAGCAGCTTTCCGAGCAGCCACAGCAGCGGGCCGATTACCGCGGTCGCCTCGCCCATGCCGACCAGCTTGCGGCCGCCCTCGCCGATGTTGTCGCCAAATCCCGCCAGCAATCCTGCCGTCCAGCTGACGCCCAGTCCCTTCAGGCCGCCGCCATGCAGCAGGAAAAAGGCAACAATCGGGAAAGCGACGAAGAACAGCCCGGCGTTGAGGCCTTTGGCCGGCAGCCGCGGAATCAGCAGCGGCAACAGCAACAGCGCCGCCAGGAAAAACGTCAGGTTCACCCGCCAACGTTCTGCTTCCGGATAGAAGCCGTAGATGAACTGGCTGAATTTGGCCTGGATGTAGGGCCAGCAGGCGCCGACCGTATGTCCGGCATTTTCCGCAAGGCAGGCGTTGCGGTCCTTGCCGGTCCAGACCGCATCGATCAGGAGAAACTTCACCGCCGGAACGATGGTGAACCAGAGCAGCAGCACGCCCGCAATGGTCAGGAGAACATTGGTCGGTGAATTGAACAGGCGCGTGCGCAGGAAACCGACAAAACCGGTGGTCTTGACCGGCGCAGGGCGCTCGGGGACGAGTTCCTGGCGAACGAACGGCGAAACGGAGATATCGCTCATGGGCCGGCACTCCGGCCGAGCCGCCAGCCGTAGAAGCTCATGATCGCGCTGGTGACCAGCGAGATCAGGAGATAGACGCCCATCGTGATCGAGATGATTTCGATCGCCTGCCCGGTCTGGCTCAGCGCCGTGCCGGCGAACACCGAAACCAGGTCGGGATAGCCGATCGCCACCGCCAGCGACGAGTTCTTGGTGAGATTGAGATACTGGTTGGTGAGCGGCGGCAGGATAACGCGCAACGCCTGCGGCACCACGATCAGCCGCAAGGTCGACCCGCGTGACAGACCAAGCGAAGCACCGGCCTCCATCTGCCCCTTGTGAACCGACAGGATGCCGGCGCGGACGATTTCGGCGATGAAGGCCGCCGTGTAGGTCGAGAGCGCCAGCGTCAGCGCGACGAATTCCGGAATGACGCGCGAGCCGCCGGCGAAATTGAAGCCCTTCAGCGCGGGGAATTCGAAGGTGACCGGCCTGCCGAACAACAGCGACGCCAGCATCGGCAGACCGATCAGCAATCCCAGCACATAAGGCCAGATCCTGATCAGTTTGCCGCTATCGAACAGTTGCTTGCGTGCGTACCACCGCAGGCCCAGCGCCGCCACGACCGCAATCAGGACGGCAATCGCAAACGGCTCCAGCCCCGGATCGGCTATCGGCTTCGGGATTACGAGCCCGCGGTTACTGAGAAAAGCGCTGTCGAGTATCGAGTAGCTCTGTCGCGGGTTGGGCAGCGTCGCCAGCACGGCCCGGTACCAGAACAGGATCTGGAACAAGAGCGGCAGGTTGCGCACCAACTCGACGTAACCACCTGAAATCCGCGACAACAGCCAGTTCGGCGACAGCCGGCCCAGCGCGATGATGAACCCGATGATGGTGGCGAAGAAGATGCCGATGACCGAGACGATCAGAGTGTTCAGCAGGCCGACAAAGAACACGCGGATATAGGAGTCGGAACCGGAATAGGGAATCAGGCTCTGGCTGACGTCGAAGCCCGCCGTATTCTCCAGAAAGCCGAGGCCGGATGTGATCCGCTGCGCCTGCAGATTGGCCCGCGCATTGGCGACGATTTCAAAGCCGATCCACAGCAGCGCAGCGACGAACAGGAGCTGAACGACAAATCCGTTCCACCCTGCCCGACCGCCGAGCGCGCGTTGCAGCCTGAAAAGAAACTGCGACGGAGGCGCTCGGGCTTCGATGGACATCGCCGTGCCGGTGGCTTGCGATCAGCGGATCGGCGGCGCGTACTGGATTCCGCCCTTGTTCCAGAGCTGGTTGAGTCCGCGGGCGATCCCGAGCTTGGAGCCGGCGCCGACGTTACGATCGAACGATTCGCCGTAATTACCCGTCGCCTTTACGATCCGCGTCACCCAATCCTTGGTGAGGCCAAGCTGTTCGCCGAGATTGCCGTCGGTGCCGAAAACCCGTTTGAATTCCGGCTTGTCCGATTTCGCCATTTCATCGACGTTCTTCTGGGTGACGCCCATTTCTTCGGCGGTCAGCATCGCGAACAGGGTCCACTTCACGATATCGAACCACTGGTCGTCGCCATGGCGGACCATCGGGCCGAGCGGCTCCTTGGAGATCACCTCCGGAAGCACGACGTGGTCGGCCGGATTGGCAAGCTTCAAACGCTGGGCATAAAGCTGCGACACGTCGGTGGTGAAGACGTCGCAGCGGCCGGATTCATAGGCCTTGACGGTCTCGTCGGCGGTGCCGAACGCGATCACCTCATACTTCATGTTGTTGCCCTTGAAGTAGTCGGCGAGGTTCTGCTCGGTGGTGGTGCCGGTCTGCACGCACACCGAGGCGCTGTTCAGTTCCAGCGCGGAGTTCACCTTCAGCGCTTTTTTGACCATGAATCCCTGGCCGTCATAATAGGTGACGCCGGTGAAGTTGGCGCCGAGCGAAGTATCGCGCGACACGGTCCAGGTGGTGTTGCGCGACAACACGTCGATTTCACCGGACTGCAGCGCCGTGAAGCGGTCCTTGGCGGACAGCGGCACGAACTTGATTTTGGTCGGATCGTTCAGGACCGCCGCGGCAATCGCGCGGCAGACATCGACGTCGAGGCCGGTCCAGTTGCCCTTGTCGTCGGGAGACGAGAAGCCCGGCAGGCCCTGGCTTACGCCGCAGGATAGCTGGCCCCGGTCCTTGACCGTCTTGAGCGTCTGCGCGGTGGCCGCCTGGCTCGAAAAACCGGCGGCGAGTGCGAGTGTAAAAACCAGTGATACGCGTTTCATGGCAAAGCCTTTCAAGGGTCGTCCGGAACGTTTGCTTATTCTCGCTCGTGCCGATGGGCCTACCCGGTGATCCACTTTTCCTGCCGTTCCTGCAAATCGCTCCTGCAAACGGCATGCCGTAACAGGCAGTTGGACGCAGAATCGGTCAAGCAATGGATCGACGATCGCGGCAGGCCCCTCAACGTGCAGCGACTGAATAGCTCGCCTGCATCACAGAACGACTGGCGAGCCGGGTCAAGGGGTTGACGGCCGTCTTCTGTGTCCTGTTATTAACAAACCCAGCCCGAACCCGCCGCCCGGCGGGGCTTTCGATGGTCGCGGCTGTGGCAAAAAATCTTTTGGTGGCAGCCGGCGCATGAGTTTTTCAGGGGATGACGGAGCAGCGAACCCGCACAAGGCAGAAACCCTGCTGGTGACGGCGGGCCGAGACACCAAGGCGCAAAAGGGATTCGTCAATCCGCCGGTGGTTCACGGCTCCACCGTGCTGTATCCGACCGCAGCGGACCTGCATGCCCATCGCGGCGAGTTTCAGTACGGCCGCAGGGGAACCCCGACCACCAAAGCGCTGCAGGAGGCGCTGATCGCGCTCGAAGGCCCGCAATGCGCCGGCGTCGGCATCGCGCCGTCGGGGCTGGCGGCAATCTCCACCACCCTGCTCGCCGTGCTGAAATCCGGCGATCATCTACTGGTCTGCGACAATGCCTATCGTCCCACCCGTAATTTCTGCAACGGCATGCTGGCCCGCTACGGCGTCGAGACCACCTATTTCGATCCCCTGACCGGCGGCGGCATCGCCGCCTTGTTCAAGCCTAACACCAGGGCGGTGGTGGTCGAGGCGCCCGGCTCGCAATCCTTCGAAATGCCCGACATTCCCGCGATCGCCTCGGTGGCGCATGCGCGCGGCGCGCTGGTCATCGACGACAACACCTGGGCGACGCCGCTGTATCACCGCTCGCTGGAGCTCGGCGTCGATATCAGCATGCAGGCGGCGACCAAATATATCGGTGGCCATTCCGACATCATGTTCGGCACGATTTCGGCCAATGCCGGGGCCTGGCCCCTGGTGGCCGAGGTGATCCAGTTGCTCGGCGTCTGCGCCGGACCGGACGACGTGTTCCTGGCGCTGCGGGGCCTGCGCACGCTTTCGGTACGGCTGGCGCAGCATCACAAGTCCGCGATCGAGATGGCGCGCTGGCTCGCCGGCCGGTCCGAAGTCATCAGCGTGCTGCATCCGGCGCTCGAAAGCCATCCGGGCCACGCGATATGGAAACGGGATTTCACCGGCGCGTCCGGCCTGTTCAGCGTCGTGCTGCAGCCGAAGCCGCAAGCCGCCGTCGATGCCCTGCTCGACACCGTGAGACTGTTCGGCATGGGCTATTCCTGGGGCGGCTTCGAGAGCCTCGTCATCCCCTTCGACTGCGCGCCCTACCGCACCGCCACCACTTGGGCGCCGGGCGGCCCCAGCCTGCGGCTGCATATCGGGCTGGAGAATGTCGAGGATCTGAAAGCCGATCTGGAGCGTGGCTTCGCCGCCTTCAACGCCGCGTAGGGCCGAAGCCCTGATCAGCGGACATGTGCTGGATATGATTGTAGGTCAGTTTCTTGCCCACCGCGGTGCCATGCTGCAGCGCGAGTATGGACGCCAGCGGTATTTCGGCTTCTGGAAACGCAAACAGACGGGTATCCTCAACTCGATAGACTTACTGATGTTGGTATGGCCGTCACAGGAAGTCGGAAATGGCCGAACAGGAAATTCGCTTCGAGGACGGCGCCGGCTATGAGCAAATGATGGGAATTTGGAGCCGGCTCGCCGGCGACATCTTCCTCGATTGGCTGGTTCCGCCCCCAGGCTTGAGATGGATCGACGTCGGCTGCGGCAACGGAGCCTTCACCGAGTTGCTGATCGAGCGATGCGCCCCAGCGGAGGTGCAAGGGATTGATCCGTCCGAAGGGCAACTCGCCTTTGCACGCACCAGAGCCGCGGCGCGCTTGGCAAAGTTCTCCCAGGGCGACGCCATGGCACTTCCCTTTCCCGATGACAGGTTCGATGCAGCCGTCATGGCGCTGGTCCTTGTGTTCGTTCCCGATCCCGCCAAAGGCGTCGACGAGATGGTCCGGGTGGTTGGCCCGGGCGGCACAGTGGCGACCTACATGTGGGACATGTTGGATGGCGGATTCCCCCTAGATCCAATCCTGCTCGAGATGCGTGCGATGGGCCTTGCGCCCCCGCGGCCACCGCAGATGGGTGCGTCTCGAATGGAAGCACTGCGAGACTTGTGGACCGGCGCCGGTCTTGAGGCGGTGGAGACTCGGAAGATCGCAATAAACCGGACTTTCGCTGATTTTGACGATTTCTGGATGACCAAGCTGAAGGCTCCTTCGATCGGCCCCACAGTCGCCGCGATGGAATCCGCAGACGTCGAGACGCTCAAGAGACGGGTATGCGCGCGCCTACCCGCAGATGCTGGGGGGCGCATCACCTATGGCGCACGCGCGCACGCGATAAAGGGTTACAAGCCAAAGTAACCGAAGCAGTTCTGGGGCATTTCGGGACGTCGACGCGCGCGCGCGAGGTCCGCCTTGCTTCGTTGAACTGACATCTGCAGCTCGACAAGTCACTTCCGTAACGTGGCAGTCCCGGTCGCCGACCGGTTCAGTCATTCCCGTCCGTTAATGACCGCAGGGCTGACCCTATGCTTTGACGTCGACCAGGGCCTCCTGCTCGGCCTGCCGCTGAACCTCGATGACGGCTTGCACATCGCTGTTGATGACGGTCGCCGGCGCCTTCGCAGTCTCGTCGATGACAAGCTGGACTTTGGCCTGCGTCACCGCTGCAGGCACGGGATAAATGACCATAGAGCCCTCCCCTACACCTCCAAGTTGTCAGGGAGCCGTTTACGGTCTGTAAAAGGTTTGGGTTAATGACGATTCTTTAACCAGTCGCCCGAGCGCATTTTCGCGGACTCCGTTCGTTCTCCGTGAACAGAAGGAGTCCACGGGACCGCGCGGCGGCTCTCGAAAGCCGGTCGGCAGGCGCGATTCCAGGCGCATTTCCACAGCCAATCGCAAATAAAACGATTGATCCGCGGGTATTTAGCGATAGCCTGAGGTTTCGATTCAATTCCTGACGAGCAGACGAGCATGGGAAGCGTGGTTCTTCTCGACCTGATGGGCGGCGTGGCGTTGCTGCTGTGGGGCCTGCATATGGTCCACAGCGGCATTCTGCGCGCCTTCGGTCCCAATCTGCGTCAGCTGCTGGCCAGGGCGCTGCGCAACCGCTTCACCGCTTTCGCCGCCGGCATCGGCCTCACGGCGCTGCTGCAAAGCAGCACCGCGACCGCCCTGATTACGAGTTCCTTCACCGCCGAAGGCCTGGTCGGCCTGGTGCCTGCGCTCGCGATCATGCTCGGCGCCAATGTCGGCACCACGCTGATCGTGCAGATCCTGTCGTTCAACATCGCCGCGGTGGCACCGGTTCTCTTCATCATCGGCCTGGTCGCGTTCCGCAGCGGCGCGCGCTCCCGCATCAAGGATGTCGGCCGCGTCTCTATCGGCCTCGGCCTGATGCTGCTGGCGCTGCATATCCTGCTCGACACGCTGGCGCCGGCGGAAAACGCGCCCGGCATGCGCGTCTTCATGAACGCCATTACCGGCGACCCCGTGCTCTGCATTCTAATCGGCGCCATCGTCACCTGGGCGGTACATTCCAGCGTCGCCAGCGTCCTGCTGATCATGTCGCTGGCCTATGCACAGTTCATTTCGCCCGCGGCGTCGCTGGCGCTGGTGCTGGGCGCCAATCTCGGCAGCGCGATCAATCCGGTTTTCGAAGGCGCGCACCGCGACAACCCCGCGAGCTACCGGCTCCCGGTCGGCAATCTCATCAACCGGCTGGTTGGCGTGCTGCTGGTGGCGCCGTTCCTGCGTCCGATCACCGAAATCCTGCAGGCGTGGCAGCCCGACCTCGCCAGGCTGACGGCCGGATTCCATATCGCCTTCAACGTGGCGACTGCGGTCATCTTCATCGGCCTGCTCGACGGCATGGCGAGGCTCCTGAACAAGCTGCTCCCCGACCGGATCCGGCAGACCGACCCGTCGGGGCCGCGCTATCTCGACGAGAGCGCGCTGGAGACGCCTTCGCTCGCGCTGGCGGACGCCGCGCGCGAGACCCTGCACATGGGCGATCTGGTCGAGGTCATGCTGCGCAAGGTGATGGCCGCGATGATGACCAACGATCGCGCGCTGGTCGACGAAGTGTCCCGGATGGACAACAGCGTCGACAATCTCGACGAGGCGATCAAGCTTTACGTGACCAAGCTCACGCGCGGCAGTCTCGACGAGCGCGAGGGGCAGCGGGCGATGGAGATCATTTCCTTCGCCATCAATCTCGAGCACATGGGCGACATCATCGACAAGAACCTGAGCGAACTCGCGACCAAGAAGATCAAGCGCAGGTTCCAGTTTTCGCCCGAAGGCGCCGAGGAACTGTCGGCCTTCCACAAGCGGACCACGGATTCGCTGCGGATCGCGTTCGGCGTGTTCATGTCGGGCGACGTTAATGAAGCGCGCAAGCTGCTCGCGGAGAAATCGAATCTGCGCAATGTCGAGCTGGCCGCCACCGAACGTCATCTCGACCGGCTGCGCGAAGGCCGGCCCGAGAGCATCGAAACCACGTCGCTGCATCTCGACGTGCTGCGCGATCTTCGGCGCATCCACTCGCATATCTGTTCAGTAGCCTACCCCGTGCTCGATGCCGCCGGCGAGTTGCCCATCCGCCAGCGCGCGGAACCCGATCCGGCCTCGCTGCCCTCACCCGCAGCGCATCCCTCCTTGCCGCGGTAGCCGGTATTACTGGTACGCCGCGACGATGTCGGACACCGCCCGCTCGAGCTGTTTTGCAGTAGCGCACTGGCGCACCACGCTGCAGAAGGAGGCATAGCGCGGCATCTCGGAGTCGCCCCAGCCCCAGGCCATCCGCCCCTCCGGGTTGAGCCAGACCAGCCGCTTGGCCCGTTCCGAAATGGTGCGAAGGATGTCGGCGCGCGGATCGAGATTGTTGGTGCGGGCGTCGCCGAGCACGATCACCGTCGTCTTCGGCGTCACCGTCCGCATGAAATCCTTTTCGAAATCCCTGAACGAGCCGCCATAGTCGGAGGAGCCGAATCCGACCTTCGACATGATCTCGCTCATCGCCTCCTCCGGCGTCTTGGTGTCGAGGATGTCGCTGACCTCGATGAGGTGGCCGGAGAACGCAAACGAGCGCACGTCGTCCACCACCTCGTGCAGGCTGTGGATCAGCAGCAGGAAGAAGTCGGACACCTGCGCCACCGACCCGGAAACGTCGCAGATCGCCACGATCTTCGGCCGGTCGCGGTGGCGGCGTTTCCAGGAGGTGAGGAACGGGACGCCCCCCCAGGCGGCGTTGCGTCGCAGCGTCTTTCGGGTGTCGAGATGCCCGCGCCGCTGCCGCTTTCGCGGCTTGCTGTAACGCTCGCGCAGCCGCCGCGCGATGGCGCGAATCAGGGCCTTCATCTGCTCGACCTGCCGGCGCTCGAGCCAGGCCAACGGCGCGTTGCGCAGGATTTCATTGCGCAGGTTCTCGGTCTCTTCGCGTCCATAGAGCATGAGCGCCTGATTGACGACCTCCCGCACGTTCTCGCGCAGCCCCTGCAGCGCCGCCGCCAGCCGCTCGGCTTCCGCCGGATTGGCTGATGTCAGCGCGTCGAGGTCGTCGCGCAGCCGTTCAATGCCGAGTTGCTCGAGAATCCGGGTCGAGAAGATGCCGCGCTGGGTGAAATAGCGGATGTCGGACAACGAGGCGGCATTGGCGGCGGCGGCCATGGCGGCCGCGATCGCGTTGCGATCCCGCGACATCAGCATCTGCGCCAACTCGCCGAGCTCCGGCGCCGGCGCGCCCGGACCGCCTGGCTCGTTCTCGTTTGCCGCCGAGCCCGCAGCTTTGTGCTCGTCGGCATCCTCCGGCGCGGCCTGCTCCGGCACCTCGGGCTGGCTGAAGAAAAGATCGAAACACGCGGCCAGCGCCTGCTTTTCATCCTGGCTCTTGGCCAGCGTCAGCAGCAGCGTGTCACGCAGAATGCCGCGGTCGCCAAATCCGACATCGGCCACCGCCTTCATCGCATCGATGCTTTCCGCGGGCGATACCCGAACGCCGGCTCCGCGAGCCGCCCGGAAGAAACGATGCAGTTCCTCGCGCATCAGCCGAACACGCCCTGCCGGCCGGCCTTGGCGACGAAACTCGCCACCTGGGGCAGCGTGGTCTCGATGTCGGCCTCGTATTTCAGGAGCACGTTGAGGGTGTCCTTGACGGTCTCATGATCCAGTTCCGACGCTTGCAGCAGCACCAGCACGCGCGCCCAGTCGATGGTTTCGCTGACCGAGGGCAGCTTCTTCAGATCCAGCGCGCGGACCTGGTTGATGAAGCCGACGATCTGCCGGCGCAGGGTTTCCGAGATGCCGGGGACGCGGCTTTCGACGATGCGCTCCTCCAGCCGCTGCTCGGGAAAACCGATATGCAGATGCAGGCAGCGGCGCTTGAGCGCGTCGGAAAGGTCGCGCTCACCATTTGAGGTCAGGATCACCGTCGGCTTTACGACCGCCGCGACGGTGCCGAGTTCGGGAATACTGACCTGATAGTCGCTGAGAATTTCGAGCAGCAGGGATTCGAATTCAGCATCCGACTTGTCGATCTCGTCGACAAGCAGCACGCAGCCCTTGGCTTGCTCCAGCGCCTGCAGCAATGGACGCGGCTCGACGAACTCCTTGGAGAAGAACACGTCGCCGAAATCGTGCAGCTTGCCGAGCGCTGCCGCCAGCGTATCGGCGCCGCCGAGCACTTCGCCGAGCTTGTCCTTCAGGATCTGGGTGTAGAGCAGCTGCTTGGCGTATTTCCATTCATACAGCGCCTTGGCCTCGTCGAGCCCTTCGTAGCACTGCATGCGGATCATCTTGAGCCCCCGCCATGCCGCAAGCGCCTTCGCCAGCTCGGTCTTGCCGACGCCGGCCGGTCCCTCCACCAGGATCGGTTTCTCGATGCGCTCGGCCAGGTAGACCGCGGTCGCGATCTGCTTGCTGGCGATATAGCCCGCCGACGCCAGTCCACGGGTGACGGCTTCGATCGAGTCCGCCGGCAGATGGTTGTTCATTATTGTCTCTCGCTTCCTATGGAATTTCCAAGCCTGATCTGGCGCACCTTGCGCGGCTCGCGCGCGACCGAGGCCAACAGATCGAACGCGGCAAGTGCGCCCTCGATCGCTTCGTCTTGCCGTCGACCCTGCGCCAACAGTTCACGGATCTCGCCGACGATGTCGCGGGCCAGGAGCCGCACGCCGATGATCCGCGCCGGCGCCTCCTGGCCTTTGCCGTCGAGGGCTTCCACCGCGAGCCGGCTCGCCGCGTGAACCAGCGACACCAGGCCCGCGACACGGCCGAGCCGCAAGGCATTGTCTTCGGTGCGCTCGATCTGGGCGGCGGTCTTCTCCAGCAGCCAGCTCAAGAGCCCGGAAACGTTGGCGGTGCCGACGGTATCCTCGACATCGCGAAACGGCAATGCCATCGCCGGATAGGCATCATCCATCTTGCCGATCTGCGCCGTCGCCGGCACCTCGCAGCCGTCGAGCTCCAGTTCGCAATGCGAGGCCGGCGCCAACGTATCCAGCGCCGCCATCGGCTCGACGCTGAGGCCGGCGGTCCCTTTCGGGACCAGGAACAACCCGTATCGCTTGCGTCCATCCTCGATCGCGGTCACGGCCAGCACCAGAAACAGATCCGCGACCGGGCCATTGGTGACCCAGGCCTTGCCGCCGCTAAGAACAAATCCCGCGCCGCGGGATTTTGCCGTCGTCTTCAGAAGCTTCGGATGCGCGCCGGCGCCAGGCTCGGAGATCGCGATCGCCGTGCAGGCCTCGCCGGCCGCAATGCGCGGCAGCCACGCGGCGCGCTGATCGCCATCGGCAAAACCCGCAATGAAAAATCGGGCCGTCATCTGCCGCGCAGCGAACGCGCTCGCGAGGCCCAACAGTCCGGTTTTCGCGGCAATGGCCTGCTCGGCGGCTGCGATCGCGCGGTAGCTGTCGAGCGCTGCGCCCGCGCCGGGAAGGCCGATCTGGAACAGGCCCGCTTGCGCCATCGCTCCGAACGGGTCGGTCAGGACGTTGCGCCCGGCGCTTTCCCACCAGCGATCGACGCGGCGAGCGATTTCGAGACTCGAATTCTGCGGCATCTCATCAACGACCCGGATTCCAACGCGCGCCTTTCGCGACATCGGAACGCTTTTAGAGTAGTCGGCTGCCGCTCGCGAGTTCATTTTTGGCACGCAGTCCGGCGCTGGACGCAACGCTCAATCCTAGCTGGATGCCTGCCGTCCGTTGACGATGATGAAATACAGATTGCGGACATAGACCACGAGCCCGAGCGCCTGTCCTGCGATGAAGACCGGATCGCGGCGATACAGCGCGTAGACCAGCAGCAGCACGCCGCCGCCGATCGAAAAGAACCAGAACGCCACCGGGATCACGCTCTTGCGCGCGCGCTCGGAGGCGATCCATTGCACCACGAAGCGCATGGTGAAGAATGCCTGCGCGACAAATCCCAGGATGACCCAGCCGTCGAACTTGATGATGAATACGTCATGAAGGTAGGCAGCGAGTGTGTTGAACAGGTCAGTCATGACTTGTCACCTCGGTCGCAACAGGTGTCGGTTTCTTGCGGCGGATCAGCCACCACACGCCGGCGAGATCCATGATCCCGATCCATAGCCGATCGAAGAAGCCGTAATTTGACACGCCGGAATGGCGCGGCCGGTCGATCACGTCGACATAGGCGATCTCATAGCCCTCGCGGCGCACCAGCGCCGGCAAAAACCGATGCAGCCCGTCGAAATACGGCATCATCAGGAACACGTCGCGGCGGAACGCCTTCAGGCCGCAGCCGGTGTCGCGGGTGCCGTCGCGCAGGATCGCATTGCGCACGCCATTAGCAATGCGCGACTGCATCTTCTTGAAACCGGTGTCCTTGCGTCCGACCCGCTGGCCGGCAACCAGGCCTATGCGGTCGCCGCCCTTTTCGATCGCCGAAATCAGGTCCGGCAGGAACGCCGGATTGTTCTGGCCGTCACCGTCGAGCGTCGCCACGACGGCGCCGCGCGCAGCGCGGACTCCGCTGCGCACCGCCGCCGATTGCCCGGCCGAATTCGCATGCCGGATCTGCCGCAGGTTTGCGCGCGCCTTCATGAGCGCGGCGAGCCGGTCGGCGGTCGCATCGGTCGAGCCGTCATTGACGTAGATGATCTCGTAGGTCCATCGACCATCGAGCGCAGCGGCGATTTCCGCGATCAGCGGCGCCACGTTCTCGGCCTCGTTGCGCACGGGAACAACGATGGAAACGGCCACTTCTGTCGGGTCAGATGAAGGCAAATCGACGCTCGTCGTTGGAATTGGCGTGCAGCCGGAACCGCTGCGCCCGGTGCCGACCCATGATGTCTTGACGCGTTTTCTTCACGCGAACCGGTGTCCACTTCGCTTGAAAACGCTACGGCAACGTCCGCTTCTTATGGGGCGAACGGCCCGCAGGCAACCCTTTTGAGATGCCCCAGCGAGGGTCCCGGAAGCGGCACGATGGCCCCGTCATGGCGGATGGCAAAACCGAGCCGGCGCGCGGCGAACCAGTAACGCACGGCCATCGCACCGATCAGGCCGACCAGTGCGCCGGCCACCACGTCGCTCGGGTGATGGGCCAGCAGCACGAGGCGGCTGAGCGCGATAGCGATCGCGTACACGATCATCACCAGGCGCGCCTGCGGCCACAGCGCGGAAATCGCGAACGCCAGCGCGAAGCTCGTGACGGCATGACCGGAGGGAAAGCTGGCGAAGGCTTCAGTGCCGCCGAAATGCCTGAAGTTGAAGACATTGGCCTCGCCGCCGACGAACGGCCGCCCGCGCCCGACGATCCATTTGAAAACGTCGCCGACGAGGACCGGCACCAGCACCGCGAAGAACACAAATTGCAGACGGGTGCCGAGACCGAGCAGCAGGGATCGCGAATTGCCGCGCAGCGCTGCGGAAACAATCGCAACGACCAATAGCAGGCCTGCCAGCGCCCACAGCACATAGGCGGCTTTGCCGAAATCGGTCAGGATGCGGATCGGCCAAAGGCTGGCGGTGCCGCGCGGCGGCATCAGTGCGATCTCGCGCGCATCCAGCGCGTACATCAGCGCAATGATCGCCGCACTGAGAATGGCGGTGAGCAGCAGGACGTGGCGCGCCGATCGCCGCGCCGCCTCGGCGCGGCGCGAATGCGACGGCGAGCGCACGAGCTGCGCCAGCGACCGCCCTGCGATCGTAAAGAAGCGAGAAAAGTAATTCGAGTATTCGCCGTTACCGGCCCTGGCGGACATCCTATTCCGTTCCTTCGGAGCGGAAGATCGCGATCGAAATCGCCCTGCCCTGCGAGATGTTGTAGCCGTCGATGCGGGTGGCCACGTTGTAGCGCAGCCCAATGGCTTCGGCGCGCGCTGCAAAGCCACGCTCCGAGCGCGCCTCCACCAGTGCGAAGCGGCAACTGCCCTGCTTCAGGAAATCCGCAGCCCCCGATCCATCGGTCAGAAGCGTCGAGGTGCCGTTCATGAAGACCAGGCTCGGCTCGTGAAAACCGGCGGCGGCGGCCTTCGGTCCGACGCAGACGACATTGCGCAGTGCACGGGCAATCTCGGCGCTCGGGAACAGCGGCTTCAATGACGGCAGCACGATGCCGTAGACCGCCATCGCCAGGAACATCGCCGACACCACCGCGTTCAACAGCGAACGCTCGGCGCGGCCGTCCTCATACAGCCACCACGCGAACAGCCCGAAGATCAGCGCCGCCGCAATGAACGGCCACGCCAGGAACACCGGCTGGCGCGTCAGCGCAATCGCACCGACCACGGCAATGACTGACCCGCCGGCCGGAATCACGAACCACCAGGCGGCGCCGCGCATCAGCCATGATCGCGACAGCACCCTGCGCTCCAGCGCGCCGACGGTGAGGATCGCGATCGCCGGATAGAGCGGCAGGACGTAATGCGGCAGTTTGGTCAGCACCAGTTCGAACACGATCCACGACGGGATCAGCCACGCCAGCAGATACTGCGCGCCCGGCTCCCGCCTCGCCCGCCACACCGCCGGCGCCGCCATGCCCGCCAGCGCAGCACCGGGCCAGAACGTCACCCAGAACAGCAGCAGATAAAGGCCGGGCGGCGCGCCGTGGGATTCCTGCGCGGCGAATTTCGCGAGCATGTCACCGCCGATTGAATCGGTGAAGAACGTCTCGCCCGCGCGCCAGAAGATCGCGACGAACCACGGCAGCACCAGCACCAGCATCCACATCAGGCCCCAGACCGGGCGCAGCCGCCACAGCCAGGCCGCCGAGCGGTCGAGGATCGCCAGCGTGACGATCGTCAGCGCGACGAACATCAGGATCAACGGGCCCTTGAGCAGGATGCCGCCGGCCAGCGCGGTCCAGAAGATCGCGGGCCAGGACCATGGCGGGCGCTCGGGGTCCTCGCCGCGCTGCCATGACAGATAGACCCGCGCCAGCGCTCCCATCGCCGCCACCACCGTGAGCAGCAGCATGGCATCGGTCTTGGCGAGCCGCGCCTCGGCGCCGAGCAGCACCGAACTGCACATGATCAAACCGGCGAAGATGGCGCCGCGCCGCGTCACGAACGCCAGCGCGGTCCAGTAGGTCAGCAGCACCGCGCCGATGGCGCCGATCAGGGACGGCACGCGGTACAGCCAGATCCTCAGCTGCGCGCGCGGCAAGCCCAGCGCCGAGGCGGTTTCGACCACGGCCGCCTGCAACCAGTAGATGCCGACCGGTTTCTTGTAGCGGACATCGTCCTGGAAGCGGATGTCGACGAAATCGCCGCTTTCGACCATTTGCTTGGTCGCCTGCGCGAACCGCGCCTCGTCGCGATCGATCGGCGGGATGTTGAAAAAGCCGGGCAGAAACAGGATCAGGCCGCAGACCAGCAGGAAGGCCGCCGCGCGGACGTGGCTGGCCGCCACGAGGTCAATGACGCTGGCAAGCCGGCTACCCGGATTTGCCCGGTTCTTCGGCTCGCGCGGCTCTCCAAATCGGGGACGGGCATGGGTCTCGACCATTGGTTCCGCATACGCCGAAACCGCTATCGCTACAACCGGTTAGGTGTCCTCTATTGAATTCTGATGACAACTGTGTCCGCGGCGCCCACAGCGTCGATCACGGTCAGTCGGGCAAAGCCCGGCCCGGGCGGATCGACCAGCCGCTGGCGGCGGCCGTCGAATTCGCCCACCGAGACGCCGTTGACCAGCATGGTCATCGGAAGCACGCCGCCGGCGACCTTCACCGGCATCGCCGCGAACTGACTGCCGGCCGAGCGATCGACATCGATCCGCGATCCGTTAAGAGGAAACTGGATGCGCGGGGCCTGATCGCTGCCGGTGCGCACCAGTTCCCCGGCCGGGCGGAACCGGCGCAGCGGCAGCGGCAGCTTGGCATTGCTGGCCAGCAGCGCACCCTTGGGCGGCTTCGGCAGGGCTGCCGGCAATTTCCCGGTGCGGGCGAAGGCATCGAACAGGATCGGTGCTGCCGCGGTGCGCCCGACCAGACCCGGCACCGGCGCACCGTCAGGCCGTCCGACCCAGACCCCAATGGTGGTGCGGCCGTCGAAGCCGACCGACCAGGCATCGCGATAGCCGTAGCTGGTGCCGGTCTTGAACGCGATCCGATTGTGCGCGGCATTTTCCGGCGGCGGCGTACCGATCAGCACGTTGCCGACCTGCCAGGCCGCAACCTGATCCATCAGGCGCAGCGGCTCCCGCACGTCGTCCGTTGCCTTCACGATCTCGCGCAGCGGCCGCGTATGGCCGAGCCGTGCCAGCCCCGAATAGAGCTGCACCAGATCCTGCAGCGTGACGCCGACGCCGCCGAGGCCCATGGCGAGGCCCGGCGCCTCGTCCTTCGGCAGCACCAGATTGGCGCCGGCCTGCTTCAGCCGCGACGACAGCCGGCTCGAGCCGACGCGATCCAGCAAGGCGATCGCCGGCACGTTGAGCGACAGCTGCAGCGCCTTGCGCACCGGCACCGTGCCCTGAAAGGTCATGTCGAAATTTTCCGGTGCATAGGAGCCGAACCGGATCGGCCGGTCGTCGATCAGGCTTTCCGGATGGACAAAGCCGTCTTCGAAGGCGAGACCGTAGATGAACGGTTTCAGGGTCGACCCGGGCGAGCGCACCGCGCGGGTCATATCGACCTGTCCGGCGCGGCGGTCGTCGAAATAATCGGGGGAGCCGACATGCGCCAGCACGTCGCCGCTCTCATTGTCGACCGCGACGATCGCCACGGATATGTTCGGACCGAGCGCGGCCGCGCGGTCGCGCGCCAGCGCTTCCAGCACCTTCTGCAACCCGGAATCCACCGTCAGCCGGATCACCGGCGCATCCTTCACCGTGGCGATGGCCTGATCGGCGGAATGCGGTGCGAGTATCGGCATCGGCTTGCGCAGCCTTGGCACCGCAACCGCCTTCGCCTGAGCCGCTTCCTCCGCCGGCAGGCGGCCGTCCTCAACCATGCGGTCGAGCACGCGGTCGCGGGCTGTCCGCGCGACGTCGGGGTGACGATCGAGGCGGCGGGTTTCCGGCGATTGCGGCAGCGCCACCAGCAGCGCCGATTCCGCCAGCGACAGCCGTTTCGGCTCCTTGCCGAAATAGGCAATCGAGGCGGCGCGGACGCCCTCGAGATTGCCGCCGAACGGCGCCAGCGCCAGATAGAGATCGAGGATCTGGCCCTTGGTCAGTTGGCGCTCGATCTGGACCGCGCGGACCATCTGGCGCAGCTTGGCATGGACCGAGCGCTCGCGGCGCGGCTCGATCAGCCGCGCCAGCTGCATCGTGATGGTCGAGCCGCCGGAGACGATGCGACCGTGGGTGACGAACTGGAGCGCGGCGCGGCCCAATGCCTGCGGGTCGACGCCATGGTGCGAATAGAAACGCCGGTCTTCATAAGCCAGCAGCAGCTTGAGATAGGACGGATCGACGCCGGTTCGCGCGTCGACCGGCAGCCGCCAGCGGCCGTCAGCCATGGCATAGGCGCGCAAGAGCTTGCCGTTGCGGTCGACGATCGTCGCCGAAATCTGGCGGGCCTGCTGCAGCGGCAAGGGGCCGAGCGAGACGACCCATGCCGCGAAGGCGCCGGCGAGGATCAGGCAAGCCGCAGCCAACGCCGCCGCGACCAGCTTGATCCGCCGCCAGCGTCGCGCCGTCGGCACTATGGCAGTCTCTCCGCTCATTTTGCCGGACGCACCTCGATCGCGCCGGTGCCGGTGCGGCCGTAGCGCGAGGGATTGTACATGTCCTCGACATAGGCCTGCGGCAGCACATATTTGCCGGGCGACACCGCGCGGACCACATAGGCCACCGTGAACACCGCTTTGTCGTCGCTGGCGCGATCGATGGCTGCGGTGAAGCGGTCGTCGCGGAACTCGGTATTTTCCGGCTCCTCACCGTCCTCGATCCAGTCCAGCGTGCCGGTGTCGCCCGACGACACCAGATGCGGATTGTCGATCTCGAAGCCAGCCGGCAGATAATCTGCCACCATGATGTGACCGTATTCCGGCTTGGCCTCGGTGATCTTCAACACCACCGCGAAGCGATCGTTCTGCTTGGCCTTCGAGACGTCGGCCGGCTTGCCGTCGAGCGTGAAGTAATTGCGCTCGATCTTGAAGCCGTTCGATGCCGCCGGTTCCGGCGTGATCGGCGAACCGGAGACAGCGACCACCGCCTGTACCGGGGTATCGCCGGTGTTGGTGATCTTGATCGGCCCGCCGGCCACCTCCGCCGCCTTGTAGCTGCGATAAACCGCAGTCTTGGCCGACGCGCCGTTGATGTCGAGGGCCATGGTTTCCCTGGCCAGAGCGCGCGAGGCCAGCACCAGCCAGGCGTTCTCTTGCGTGGATGTGTAAGGCGTCAGCCCGCGCGCGGTCTCGACCCGGGCAACCGCCTGCGTCAGGGTCGCCTTCGGCGCATTGCCTTCGCTCGCGAGCGAAACCAGTGCCGCGGCATCGCGCAAGGCGCTGCCGTAGTCGACCCGGCCGAACTCGATCACCGGCTTCGGCGCGAGGCTTTCGAGCGCAGCCGCATAGACCCGCTCCGCCCTGCCCTTGTCGCCGACCAGCGCCAACGCCGCCGCCAGTTGCGACTTTGCAATCGGGGTGGCGAGGTTGCCGAGCTTGGTGTCGGCGAGATAGCGCAGATCGCCGATCGGCGCTGCGCCGTTGCGGGCGAGCACGTAGAGGCCGTAGGCCAGGTCGCGGCCGCCGTCCTTTTCAGGCTCGTTGGCGTTGACGACGGAGTTGCGGATGCGATCGAGCGCGCTCTTGAATGACACATCCGGCACCGCAAATCCCTTTTCACGGGCGCGGGTCAGGAAGTCCGTGACATAGGCGTCGAGCCAGGCGTCGTCGCCACCGGCCGACCACAGCCCGAACGAACCGTTCGAGCCCTGTCGCGCCAGCAGCCGGTCGATCGCATCCCTGATGCGCTGATCGACCGCGCTATCCATCGCCAGATGCGCGCCCGCCGCCAGATCGTTGACGTAGAGCAGCGGCATCGCGCGGCTGGTGATCTGTTCCGAACAGCCATGCGGATAGCGGTCGAGCGCCTTCAGGATGGTCGCGGCGTCGAGCGCGGTCGACAGGCTGACCGACAGCGACACGCCGCCGGTGCCCTGCACCAGATCCGAGAACATGTCTGACGTCAGCGTCAGGCTCTCGCCCTTGGCCAGCGTGCGGATCGAGCGGCGCGCCAATATCTGCGTCGCCGCCTTGACGTCGAGCGCATAGTGCCGCGCCAGCGTCAGCCCGTTCGGTCCCTTGATATCGACATCGATGTTCGCGGTTCCGGCGCCGCCGGCATCGAGCGCCAGCGACATCGACGTTCGCTGCTTGGCGGCGAGTTTTACGGTGGTGGCAGGATTGCCTGTGACTTTCACCGGACCTGTGGTCTTGACGCTGATGGCGTAGTCGCCCGCCGCGCCCTCGACGTTGTCGAGGTCGAAACTCATGGTGCCCTTGTCGCCATTGAGCAGGAAGCGCGGCAATGTCGCCGTCAGCACCACGGGATCGCGGATCGTGACATCTGTCGTGGCGCGGCCGAGCTTTGTCGATGTCCACGCCACCGCCATCACCCGTGCGGTGCCGGCGAACTCCGGTATTTCGAAATTGATCATGGCCGTGCCGTCGGCGGCGACCGTGACAATGCCGGAATACAGTGCCAGCGGCTTTTGCGTCGGCGGGCTGCCCTGCAGCTCGGCGCCGGCGGAGTCGCCGCCGGTCCTGATCTGGCCGCGGGTGCCCTGCATGCCGTCGATCAGCTGCCCGTAGAGGTCGCGGATTTCAGACGTCATCCGGCGCTGGCCGAGATAGTAATCGTCGGGCGCCGGCGGCTTGTAGTTGGTCAGATTGAGAATGCCGACATCGACGGCGGCGACCACGATCTTGGCGTCCTCGCCGGGATTGAGTCCGCCGAGCTTGACCGGAATCTTCAGCGCGGTTCCCGGCCGCACCAGGGCCGGCGGCGAGAGGTTGACTGCAAGCGTGCGGGTCTTCTTGTCGATGCTGAACCATTTCAGCCCGATGGCGCGACCGGGCATCCGCAGTGCGGCGGCCTCGAGCGGACGGCGCAGCGTCGCCACCACATAGGCGCCGGTGCCCCAGTCCTTGCCGACGGGAATCTTGACCTGAGCGGTGCCTTGCTTGACGTCAGTGGTTTGCGTGGTCAGCAGCCGGTCGCCCAGCACGTTGATGGTCAGCTTGCCGGAAGAGCGCGCGTTGACCGATACCACCATGGTGTCGCCGGACTGGTATTCCGGCTTGTCGATCGAGGTTTCCAGCAGGTCCGGCGTATCGGCGCTGCCATCGGAATACCAGCCGACATCGAACTGCACCGACGTGATCGGCCCGTCGGCCTCGGTGGACTTGACATCGAGGCGGTAGCGGCCGGGCTGCGGCAGCAGCGTCACGCGCGCAGGCTTGTCGGCGGCGAGGTTGAGGTCGCCGTCACCGACCCGCTTGGTCGATTTGACCGGCTCGTACTCCCAGGACGAATTCTGGCGGTACCATTGATAGCGGGATTCGATCTTCAGGAGTTCATAGCGCAGGCCGCTGCGGGCGAGCTGCTTGCCGTCGGGCGCGACGAACACCACGTCGAACTCGGCCTTGTCACCCTCGGCGACGCTCTTGTCGCCGAACAGCGGCTTGACCCCGATCAGCGCGGTTGAGGGCTGCACCGGCAACACCAGCTTGCGCTCGACGGCGCGGCCGCCGGCCTCCGTCATCCTGATGAATATCTGCGCTTCCTGCGGGCGCGTCGATGACGGCGGCTTGGCGAGGCTGACCGGGAAGGTCGCAATGCCATTGGCGTCAGCCTCGGGCAGGTTTTCGATCGGCGTGCGCTCGTTGCTGGAGGTCTCCTCGTCGGCGACACCGAACTGATAGCCGGGATAGCCAGGACGACCCGAGGCCGCCGGCGCGACCAGCATGTCGCCTTCCAGCTGAAGGCCGGAAGCCGGCGCGCCATAAAGGAAACGACCGGCCACCTTAAGTTCCACTGGAACTTCAGCTTTGATCTGTTTCTCCTTGCCGGTCAGCTCGAACTCGATCCGTTCGGGGATGTAATCCTCGACCATGAAGCTGGTTTCGCCCACGGAAGCGCCCTTGGGATCGGTAAAGGCGCGCGCCCGCCAGGTCCCGGTCGGGACCGCGGAATTGAGCGGCACGGCCAGGGACCGGCCGCCGGCGCCCTGGTCCGGCAACACGGCGCGGCGGTATTCGACGCCGTCGGGGCGTTCGATCACCAGCGTCAGCGGGCCGCCGGTGACGGCATTGCCCTGCCCGTCGCGCACCAGCGCGGTGAGGTAGACCGTCTCGTTGGAGCGATAGACGCCGCGCTCGGCGTAGACGAAGGCGTCGGCGCCTGCGGGCACCGCCCGGCCGGAAACGCCGCGGTCGGACAGGTCGAAGGCATTGGATTTCAGGCTGAGGAATGCATAGTCGGCCTTCTCGCCTGACACCGTCAGCATCGCCGGAGAAAGGCCGCCCTCGCCTCGCGCCAGCCCCGCCTCGAACAGCACATGGCCGCTCTCATCGGTCTTGCGGGTGGCGAGAATCTCGTTGTTGCGCGCCACCAGCCGTACCTCGGCCTTGCCCACCGGCTCGGTCGAGGCCAGCGAATTGACGAAGACGTGGATACCGTCATTGCCGGAGAATGCGGTCAGGCCGAGGTCGGAAACGATGAACCACTGGGTCGCCAGCGAGCCGTCGCTGTCGCTGCCCGGGCCTTTGGCTTCGGCGGTCATGACGTAGACGCCCGGCTGCAGGTCACCGAGGGCCTGGTCGACCGGGAACGCTGTCGTGACGTCCTGATTGAGGGTGGTCGCGGTGGCGAGTTCCCCCGACCAGACCTTGACGCCGCGCTCGTCGCCGAGGTCGGAGAGTTCGTATTTGCTGAGCGCCCGCTGGAAATCGGCGCCGATCACGGTGTTGATCAGATTGCGGTCGCCGATCCGGAACACATTGACGGACACCGCAGGCGTATTGACGCTGACCACGGGGATGCCGCGCTGGCCGGTGCGCGGCAACACATAGGCCCGCCCGGTGAAGCGCACGAACGGCTTGCGGTCGCGCACATAGATGTTGAACTCGGCCGATTTCGGCAGGGTTTCCTTGACCGTGGACGGCAGCCCAGCGCGCAGATTGATGTTGTAGCGCTCGCCGTGCTTGAGGCCGTCGATACACAACTGCTTGCCTTCCGCCGACAGCGCCGGCTTGTCGCTTCCTGCCAGCGCCAGGAATGGCGCGAAATCGACGCGCTTGGCGAGTTCTTCCGAGAACTGGAAACAGGCACGCGGCGAGGCCGCGTCGGAATCCACGGTGTAATCGAGCAGCCGGAAGCCGTGCTGGTCGCGCATTTTCTCGTACTGGCCGCGCACCTCGGCGACTTCGCGCAGGTCGAGCGACAGCCGCAGGCTATCGAGCGCCGGGCGCCACAGCTTGCGTTCGGACATCGCGCGGCCGAGCACCGCGAGCGCGTCGGCCTCTTCGCCGGCATTGCCGGCGCGCTGATAGGCGATATAGGCCGCGGTCGAGGCGCGCTCCAGCAGGAAGGTCTGTTCGCTGCTGCTGGCGGAGCGGATCTGGAAAATGGTCCGGGCCAACTTCAGCCAGTTGACACTGTCCTCCGGGGTCGTGGCGGCGATTTGCCCGAGGATCTGCAGCCCGGTGCGGAAATCGCTGCGCTTGAAGGCGGCATCGGCATCGGTTTTCAGGGTGGCGTTGGTCTTGGCCACCGCTCCGGCTTCGCTCTTGATCTGGGCTTCCAGCTTGACCGCCGAATCGGCCAGATCGTCGCGTTTGAAGGCCTTATCCGCCGCCTGCGCCGTGACCAGGCCAAGCGCCAGCGTTGCGCAAAGGGCTGCGGCGCGAACCAAACCAATCATGATGGAGCTCCTTGGGCCGCGGACAAACGCCGCGTAATGGACAGAAGTGCGCGAAAAGGTGACGGACTGATGGCCGCGAATGGGATCAGCGAAAAAGCCGCATAAAGCATCGGGCGAAGCGAGCCTCTGGGCGGCAGCCGGGAGCCGGCTGCGGCGCAGCATTGCGTTGAGGGCGGACCAGGCGCAACGGCCCACCGTTTGGCTATGTCGCCTGAAAGCGGAAAAGGGTTCGGAAAGGGCTTGGCCGGGCAGCGGATTTTTCATATTGGCAGTGCTATTGATACCCCGACGGTCCCATAGCTCAACTGGATAGAGTAACGGATTTCTACTCCGTGGGTTGCAGGTTCGAATCCTGCTGGGATCGCCAGTTGCGCCTTCGTTTTCAATCCCGCCGTTCGCACGGCCGACGCTCTCAAATACTCCGGACCGCCACCGCAACGTGCTCAGTCCGCTCTGTTCTGGCGTTCGCCTGGACATCGATGAAGGGATCGCGGACATGGCAGAACCGGGAAATGAGATGAGAAGGCCGAACCTCCCCTTCTCCAGCTGCGACGCCGCGATCATAAATTAACCATGTCGCCCCCCGCGACCTTCAAGAATGTCGCTTCACCGCATTGTTCGGATGAACGCGGGGGTGAACTTGCAAAAAGCGGAGCGTGGCGGCGGCGGCTTGGCCAAACTCTGCCAGTTCGTGCTAGATCTTGATGAATTTTGGGGCAGGACATGAAGCACGAGACCGGGCTTGGCTCGAAGCCAGACAAGAAGGCAATCGCCAACGCCATCCAGCGCCATCTGGACGCCAACGGTCTGGCGAGGAAGGACCTCATTCGCGAACACCTCTCGAAATCGTCGATCGAGAAGCTGTTCCAGGGCGACTTCACCGAGCGCACCCTGAACAAGGTCGAGGGCATCCTGAAGACCAGTTTTCAGAAGCCCCCCGCGGTCAAGGACACCGCCGCCAAATCGGTCGGCGGCTATGTCTTCGATGCCGTCGAATATCTGCAAGGCGACTATCTCTGCGTTCGTCCGATGTTCGCCAACCCCGCCAGCTTCAATGCCTATCTGATTACGATTGCCTGGAGCGACCAGCAGAATTGCCTCGTCTTCGAGGAGAAATCGCGCTTCGACGGCAAGTACCGGCAGCAGGGCACGGTCTACATTCCGTTCGGAACCTCGTTCATGAACTTGGTGAGTTCGAGCGCGGGCAACGTGCGGACCATCCTGCTGTCGCTTCCGGATTCCGAAGACATGATGCGCGGCATCATCTCGACGCTGAGCAACCCCAAGGGCTCGATCTACATTCCCGTTGCCGCCCCGATCGTGCTGCGCAAATTGCAAACTGGGGAAATGCCGGAACTCGGTGTGATCTCAAAGGACAACAGCCGCTACGGCGAATACCAGTCCTGGCTGGCGACCGTGCTGACCGAGCAATTCGGGATCTTCGCGGTCCCGCAGCCGTCCGCGCCACGGAAGACTAAGCGCGTCGCCAAACGCTGATCGCGACTGCGCCCGCACGAAGTCCGCCAACGCCAATCCTTGCACCGCCAATGAAAAGACCCCGGATCGCTCCGGGGCTTCTTGCCTATCATCAAGCCCCGCGGGCGATTTCGCGCGATGTCAGTAGCCGCAGGAGAAGCAGCGCGGCGGCGTCGCCACGTAATATTCGCGCGCGGGCGCGACCATCTCGACGCGCTGGCGGGTGGCATATTGCGGCGGGGTCCGCTCGTACTGCACGCCTTCAGGCGCCACCATCACGGTCTGCGGCACCATGACGGTCCGGTACTGCGCGGGCGTGCGATGCGCGATGACAGCGCCGGGCGACACCATCACGGTTTCCTCGACGGTGCGATACTGCGGCGGCACGACCTGACGCTGATAGCAGGTGGCGCAGGGCTGCGGCGGCGGCACATAGCATCCCTGGCATTGCGCGGACGCCGCAGTCGGAAGCGCGATTGCTGTGACGGCCGAAGCGATCAGTGCTGCGTATACGCGTGACATAGTCATTGGGTGCCTTCCCCGTGTGGCTTGAAAAAATGCAGATCTGCAAAGTGTTTTGCGGCTTCGATCGTCAACGAGAGAGGCAAATTTCCCTTTAAGGGAAATCATTAACGAAGCGTTTCCGTCAGGTTTGTTGCCGGATTGAATGGCGCGAACTGGCCCTGCCCTCGGGAAATGTCCATACTGGACGAAGCGCTACCCCAAGGAACCCGATCGTTGGAACAGATGCCCTGCTCAGCTCCTCGCGTTCGATTCGTATTCGCGGTTTGCGCCGCGCTCATGTGCAGCCCTGCCGGCGTGATCGCGCAATCTCCGCTCCACACCCAACCCAATCAAAAGGAAAAGCAGAAGCTCGCCGAACAGATCGCCGCCGAGGGCCTCAACTGCCCCAGGGTCGGCGTGGTCGACGACGCCGGCAAGGACGACCGCGGCACGATGATCCGCATCCACTGCCGCTCCCTGAACGGCTCTGCCAGCTGGGACGTCCGCGGCATCGCCGCCAAGGGCACTGACGGCTTGCGTTTCGAGGCCTGGTGAAGCTCCTCAATCGCGCGCATTGTTTCCCGCCGTTGGACCCCAACGGCGATGATCCAAATCCTGCTATAGTCGGAGGCCGGCCGGACACGCCAACATGAAGAACGGGCTCTACTCGGTTCACATCCAGATGGGCGACGGCGTCAAGGGGCGGGCCAGCGGGGTGATCGTGCTTCGCGACGGCCGGATCTATGGCGGCGATCCCTATTTCTGGTCGGTAGGCTCCTACACGGTCAGGGATGGCACCTGGAAGGGCGATCTCGTCACCAACCAGCACACACCGTACCGCGACCCCACCGCGCGGCCGGTCTTCGGCGGCCGCGAGGTCACGACCGGCTTTTCCGGAACCTGGCGCGACGATACTTCGGAGGTGTTCGGCACCTCGCTGGTGGGCACGAGGAGCATCAGTTTTCACGCGACATTGCGCCGGTTGGCCGACTGACGCCGTTCGAGTCGGGAAGCATTGCTGCCGACGCAGACGGGCAGGATCACGCGTTTAGAATCCGGGATAACTTTCGCCGCCGCGTTGCGCCCGCGCACGGCTTGAGAAACACTGAGCGCCTGGGACGGGCGTGCGGGGGCGTACCATGAGCAAGCAGGACGCGGGTTACGACTACAATCGCTACAGGATATTGCTGGCTGAGGCGGTCGACGAAACCAAGCGGCTGGAGCTGATCGAGCTCATGATCAGGGAGAAGGCCCGCGAGAGGCTGGAGGCGCAGCGCACCTCCGATCGGGTTGCCATGACGGCGGCAACCGTATCCAGGATCCTCGGACCGATCGCCGGAAGCCGCCGCGACAGATTCAAGTTCGATTAGCGCCCGGATAGGGCGCCCCCTGACGCCGCACCATGCCGGCAAAGCGGGCGCTCGCCATCATTTTTCCGTCGCATACATCAGGACCGAGCCGACCAGAGCGACCAACGCCAGCGTCAACAGGCAATATTGCAATACCGCAAGCGCCTGCCTCGGCGCCTCGGTCGCGCTCGTCATGTCGTAAATGAGCCAGCCGGAAGTCACAGCACTCATCAGCATCACCTTCGGCCATCTGCCCTGCACGGAAGCCCCCCAAGCGTTATTGCAGCCCTTTGACGCTGGTATTTTGCCCCGGGTTCACCTAGTAAGCGCGAAAGCGATTATCCCCGGTCTCACAATCGACAAGGCCCGTTTAATGAGTGGATTCAAGGAACCGAGCTTTGCGGACCGTCAAAAGGCGGCGCAGCAGGCAAGGAAGGACATTTTGAACAAGTTCCGCGCCCAGCCGGGGCCGGACGATCCGGAGGTTGCCAAGCGGCGGGCCGAGCGCGAGGCGCAGGCTGCGGAGCGGGCCAAGGCCAAGGAGGCGCGCGAAGCCGCCAAGGCCGAGCAAAAGGCGCGCGAGGCTCAGGCCGCCGCCGAGGCCGCGGCGCAGCTCGCACGCGAAAAGGAAGAGGCGATCGCCCGCGAGGCCGCACTCGAGGCGGAACGCAAGGCCGCGCGCGACGCGCGTTATGCCGCCCGCAAGACCAAGGGCAAGAAGCGGTAGCGTTCGGGTCGATCGAAGGCATCACAGGCCCGCCGATCGAGGCGAGCCTGCGGAGTGCGGAAGCGGCGAGGCTTACTTCTTCATTCCATCGTCTTTCTTCATGCCGTCTTTGGACATGGCGTCCTTCTTCATGCCGTCCTTCGCCATGGCGTCGTCCTTCTTCATGCCGTCCTTGGACATGGTGTCCTTCTTCATGGCGTCGTCCTTGCCCATCTTGTCCTGGGCGAAGGCGGCAGGTGCCAGCGCCAGGCTGAGCGAGATGGCGGCGGCCGAAATTCCGAGTGCGAAGCGGGTGCTGATCGTCATTGGCTGGTCTTTCCTTTGAAACCGTTTTGAAAGCGACTGATGCCGCTATGGTTCAGGACGGACCCGCGATGATCTTTGTTACCTGCCGATTGAAAAATTATCGGCCTGACGGCTCTTAGCGCCGGCTACGGGGGTCAGGAAAAGTACCCCAATCCGTCTTCTTTCCGTCGAATCTGCCGGCAAGTGTGCGCTGCAACAAAATCAAGCCGGCGCTCTATCTATCAGGCTGGACAAGAATCCGGCATATGTCCTGAACGCCGGGCCGGCTCCAAGGAGAACGCCATGCTGACACGCCGCCAAACCCTCATGGCTGCGGTTGCTGCGCCCGCGATCCTGCGTTTCGGGGCCGGAACGGCGCAGGCCGCAACCACGCTGAAAATCTCGCACCAGTTTCCCGGCGGCACCATCGACAACGGCGATTTCCGCGACCGACTCTGCCGGATGTTCGCGGCCGAAGTCGCAAGGCGCAGCGGCGGCGAGATCGCAGCCGTAGTCTATCCGAACTCATCGCTGATGAAGACCCACGCGCAATTCTCAGCAATGCGCAAAGGCGCCCTCGACATCAGCCTGTATCCCCTGCCCTATGCCGGCAGCGAATTGCCGGAAACCAATATCGGCCTGATGCCGGGGCTGGTCTCGACCTACGATCAGGGTCTGCGCTGGAAGGGCCAGCCGGTCGGCAAGGCGCTGATGGATTTCTTGGCCGACAAGAGCATCATCATCCTGACCTGGGTGTGGCAGGCCGGCGGCGTCGCCAGCCGCTCCAAGCCGATGATAGCCCCCGAGGACGCCAAGGGCCTCAAGGTCCGCGGCGGTTCGCGCGAGATGGATATGGTGCTGCAGACCGCGGGTGCCGCGGTGCTGTCGGTACCCTCGAACGAACTCTATGCGGCGATGCAGACCGGCGCCTGCGACGCCGGCATCACTTCTTCCACCAGCCTGATCTCGTTCCGTCTCGAGGAAGTCGCAAAAAGCCTGACTTCGGGCGCCGACGCTTCCTACTGGTTCATGATGGAGCCGCTTTTGATGTCGAAGACGATTTTCGACAAGTTGCCGAAGAATCAGCAGGACATCATCCTCAGCGTGGGTGCCGAACTTGAAGCCTTCGGCAAGAATGGCGCGCAGGGCGACGACATCGAAGTCGCCAAGGTCTATGAAAAAGTCGGCGCCAAGGTCAGCAAGCTCGACAAGGCCATCGTGGGCAAGTGGCGCGACATTGCGCGCGATACCGCATGGCGGGACTATAGTGCCAGGACGGCGACCTCGGCCAACCTGCTGAAGCTCGCGATCGACGTCTCCCTGTGATGCCCTTTACAAAAATCGCGAAAACAACCCCATGCAAAGTAAGCGCGGAAAATGTTCCGATTTCATGTTGCAGGGCCATTCCAGGGCCGTCGGAAAGGCGCAGAAGCCTCGCCGCTTCCAGATAGGTCGCACTCCTCACCATCCGGGATCGGCTACCCCACCCGCCCCTTCGCATTCATCGCCGACGCCACCCGGCTCGCCGGCGGGCGGCCGATCAGCCGGCTGATCTCGTTGGTGGCCGCCACCAGTTTCGCCATATCGACCCCGGTGGCGACGCCCATGCCTTCCAGCATGTAGACCACGTCCTCGGTGGCGACGTTGCCGGTGGCGCCCGGCGCATAGGGACAGCCGCCGAGGCCGCCCGCCGCGGAATCGATCACGCGGCAGCCCTCTTCCATTCCCGCATAGAGATTGGCCAGCGCCTGGCCGTAGGTGTCGTGAAAATGCATCGCGAGCTTCGCCATCGGAACGCTGCCGGCCACCGCGCGCAGCAGTTGCCGCGCCTTCAGCGGCGTGCCGACACCGATGGTGTCGCCGAGCGAGACCTCATAGCAGCCGAGATCCCACAGCTTCCGCGCGACGTCGACGACGGCCTGCGGCCTGACCTCGCCGTCAAAGGGACAGCCGAGCACGCAGGAGATATAGCCGCGCACCCTGATGCCGTCGGCCTTGGCGCGCGCGATCACCGGCTTGAAGCGCTCGATCGATTCGGCGACCGTGCAATTGATGTTGGCGCGCGAAAAGCCTTCGGAAGCCGAGGCAAATACCGCGATCACCCGGGCGCCCGACGCGCACGCGGCCTCGTAGCCCTTTTCGTTCGGCACCAGCACGTGGAATTCGTTGCCGACATGATCGATGACGCCGCGCAACACCTGATCTGAACCAACCATCTGCGGAATCGCCTTCGGCGACACGAAGGCCCCGACCTCGATGGTGTGCAGCCCGGCGCCGATCAGCGCCTCGATGAAGGCGATGCGGTTCTCGACGCTGACGGGCGTCCTCTCGTTCTGCAGGCCATCGCGGGGGCCCACTTCGACGATGCGGACGGAATCGCTCATGGTGATCTCGCGAAGCTGTTCACGAAGCCGCCGGCTCGACCTCGGCGAGTTCGACACCCTCGCCGACGATATCGCCGACCTTGCACTTGATCGTCTTCAGCACACCCGCGAAGGGTGCGCGCAGGGTCTGCTCCATCTTCATTACTTCGAGCGTGAGGATCGGCGCGCCCTTCTCCAGGCTGGCGCCGACTTCCGCCAGCAGCGCCACCACGGTGCCCGGCAAGGGCGCCACGATCTTGTCCTCGCCGACCTGCTCTTCGGTCTCACCGCCGAACGGATCGACCCAATGCAGCTCGAAGCGGCCGTTGCGGGTGCGCAGATAGAGTTCATGGCCTTCGATCACGGCGAAGACGTGGGATTTGATGCCGTGCAGCCTGAGCTCAAAACCGCCGGCAGCGTCGGGCGAGGTGGTGAAGGCCAGTTCGCGCTCGCCGATCGACAGCGTCGCGGGGCCGTTGCCGTAGGTCAGGGTGACCCTATGTTCGGCCCCCTGCCCGTGCCGGAACGTAAACACCCGCTGCCGCCGGCCGACCGGCATCCAGCCCGACGTTCGCCACGGTGAATGCGCCTCGGCGCCCGCGGCCTTCGCTTCCTCGGCCAGGATCGTCACGACAGCCGCGCCGAGTTCGAGATCGTGCGGAGCCGGAGCCGCCGGCGTCAGGTTCTTCAGTTCGCGCTCGATGAAACCGGTGTCGATGGTGTTGGCGCGCACGTCGGGATGCGTCACCAGCGCCGACAGGAAGGGAATGTTGCTGACGATGCCGCGAACGTCGGTCTCCCCGAGGCCGCGGTTGAGCCGTTCGATCGCCTCGTCGCGGGTCGGCGCCCAGGCGATCACCTTGGCCAGCATCGCGTCATAATGCGGCGAGACCGCGTCCCCCGCGCGATAGCCGGCGTCAATCCGCAGGCCGTTGGTTTCCGCCGGCGTCCGCCAAGTCCTGATCCGGCCGACCGAGGGCATGAAATTCTTGTGCGGGTTTTCGGCATAGACCCGAGCCTCGATGGCGTGGCCGATGAGCGTGATCTGATCCTGCGTCAGGGGCAGCTTTTCGCCGAACGCCACCCGCAGCTGCCATTCCACGAGATCGATGCCGGTGATCAGCTCGGTCACGGGATGCTCGACCTGCAGCCGCGTGTTCATCTCGATGAAGAACACGTCCTTGCCGTCGGACACGAATTCGATGGTGCCGGCGCCGACGTAATTCACCGCAGCCGCAGCCTTGCGCGCGGCGGCGCATACCGTCTCGCGCTGGGTCGCATCCAGCGTCGGCGAAGGCGCTTCCTCGATCACTTTCTGGTGCCGCCGCTGCAGCGTGCATTCGCGCTCGAACAGCGACAAGAGATTGCCATGGCTATCGCCGATGATCTGCACCTCGATGTGGCGCGGATTCTGCACGAATTTCTCGATCAGCATGCGGTCGTCGCCGAACGCGGCCTTGGCCTCGCGCTTGGCGCTGACGATCGAAGCGGCCAGCTCAGTGGCCGAACGCACGATCCGCATGCCGCGGCCGCCGCCGCCGGCGGAGGCCTTGACCAGCACCGGAAAGCCGATCTTGTCGGCCGCCTGTGCCAATGTCGCCTCGTCCTGGGCGTCGCCGTGATAGCCGGGCACCAGCGGCACGCCGGCCTGCTCCATCAGCATTTTCGAACCGGATTTCGAACCCATCGTCCGGATCATGGCGGCGGTCGGGCCGACGAACACCAATCCGGCGTCGAGGCAGGCTTGCGCGAATTCGGCGCTCTCCGACAGAAAGCCGTAGCCGGGATGCACGGCCTCGGCGCCGGTCTTGCGCGCCACCTCGATGACCCGTTCGACGTTGAGATAACTGTCGCGGGCCCGCGCCGGTCCGAGCAGGACGGCTTCATCGGCCATGGCAACATGCATGGCCTCGGCGTCGGCCTCGGAATAGACCGCGACCGTGCGCAGTCCCATCGCTTTGGCGGAGCGGATCACGCGGCAGGCGATCTCGCCGCGGTTGGCGATCAGCAGGGTGTGAAACCGCCGGTACTGCGCTTGCGATTTCATCGTCACATCCTGAACAGGCCGAAGCGCGTCGGCTCGATCGGCGCATTCGCCGCCGCCGACAGGCCGAGGCCGAGCACCAGCCTTGTATCGGCTGGATCGATCACGCCGTCATCCCAGATCCGGGCGGTGGCGTAATAGGGACTGCCCTGGCTTTCATACTGGTCGCGGATCGGCTTGCGGAACTTGTCTTCCTCTTCAGTCGACCAGGTATCGCCCTTGGCCTCGATGTTGTCGCGCCGGACCTGGCTCAGCACCATCGATGCCTGTTCGCCGCCCATCACGGAGATGCGGGCGTTGGGCCACATCCAGAGGAAGCGCGGGCTGTAGGCGCGGCCGCACATGCCGTAATTGCCGGCGCCGTAGGAGCCGCCGATCACGACGGTGAATTTCGGCACGCCGGCGGTGGCCACCGCCGTCACCAGCTTGGCGCCGTCGCGCGCGATGCCGCCGGCCTCGTATTTCTTGCCGACCATGAAGCCGGTGATGTTCTGCAGGAACACCAGCGGGATATTGCGCTGGCAGCACAGCTCGATGAAATGCGCGCCCTTCAGCGAACTCTCGCTGAACAGGATGCCGTTGTTGGCGATGATGCCGACCGGATAGCCCCAGATATGGGCGAAGCCGCAGATCAGGGTCTGGCCGTAAAGCTTCTTGAATTCGTCGAATTCCGATCCGTCGACCAGCCGCGCGATGATGTCGTGCACGTCGAACGGCTTGCGGCCGTCGGCGGAGACGACGCCATAGATCTCTTCCGGCGCAAACAGCGGCTCGCGCGGCGCGCGCATGTTCAGATTAGCGCGTGTCGGCTGCTTCAGCGTGGCGACGATGCGCCGGGCAATGCCGATGGCGTGACTGTCGTTCTGGGCGTAGTGGTCGGTGACCCCGGATTGCCGCGAGTGCACGTCGGCGCCGCCGAGTTCTTCCGCCGTCACCACCTCGCCGGTCGCCGCCTTCACCAGCGGCGGACCGCCGAGAAAAATCGTGCCCTGATTGCGTACGATGATGCTCTCGTCCGACATCGCCGGGACATAGGCGCCGCCGGCGGTGCAGGAACCCATCACGATGGCGATCTGCGGGATGCCCTGCGCCGACATCTGCGCCTGGTTGTAGAAGATGCGGCCAAAATGCCGCTCGTCCGGAAAAATCTCGTCCTGCATCGGCAGGAAGGCGCCGCCGGAATCGACCATGTAGACGCAGGGCAGATTGTTCTGCCGCGCGATATCCTGGGCGCGCAGATGCTTCTTCACCGTCATCGGGTAATAGGTACCGCCCTTGATGGTCGCATCGTTGGCAACCACGACGCATTCGCGCCCCGATATCCGCCCGACGCCGGTGATGACGCTCGCCGAATGCACGTCGCCGCCATAGAGGCCGTGCGCCGCCAGCGGCGATAATTCGAGAAACGCCGTGCCGGGATCGATCAGAAGATCGACGCGCTCGCGCGCCAGCATCTTGCCGCGCGAGGTATGCCTGTTGCGCGAGACTTCGCCGCCGCCGCCGGCCACGGAATCGAGCTTTTGACGAAGTTCGGCGACCAGCGCGCGCATGACCTCGGCGTTGCGGGCAAAATCGGACGAGGTGGTGTCGATCGTGGAATGAAGCGGCATGTTTTTCCGCAGTTATGGTGCGCCGCAATCCGGCATCGGGCTTGCGTTAAGATGTCATTGGGTCGCCGTCTGGCGCAACCTCGACTTTGCGAAGGGATCGTGCCCGGGGCGACACTAGCGCTATTAGGTCAAAACGCCCCTCTGAAATGTCTTTTTCCCGACATTCCCTCCGGCAATTTCACGGCCTCGCCAAATGGATGCCGCCCCCTAGTGGGTCCAGGGTTCGCCGCGCCGGAATGCAAAATTGTCGGCATAGGCGGCCTGGCGGCGGGCCGGCTCCTTCGGCTCGATCACCTGGTAGGGGATGCCCTCGCGCTCGCAATAGGCTACGGCGTCTTCCTTGGTGTGGAAGCGAATGGTGAGCTGCTGCTTCATGTCGCCGGACGAGGTCCAGCCCATCAACGGCTCGATCGCCCGCGGCTGCTCGGGCTCGTAATCCAGCTGCCACTCCCTGGTCTTGGCCTTCCCCGATTGCATCGCGTTTTTGGCGGGCTTAGAGATGCGTGCGGTCATGGATGGTCGGGCCCCGTTGGATCTGCGGCATGTAAGCGCGTGGTGGAAACGGCCGGGATAGTATAGAGACACCTTTCAGGAATTTGATCGGTGATTCTGACCCCGGATGGTACATTTTCCGGATCGGTATAGTCATTATGCTGCGTTGTGACAATCTTGGCCGGCCGCGCGGCTGAGGCCCCCCTCGCCTGCGGCTCGATATCATCCAAAGCATCGCTTCGAAACGGACCCATGAAAATCAACGCCACCCTGCCCGAAAAAGGACGCGACCTCCGGCTCGATCTGTTTCGCGGCGTCGCGAACTGGGCGATTTACCTCGATCACATCCCCGACAATGTCGTGAACTGGATCACCACCCGGAATTATGGTTTCAGCGATGCCGCTGATCTGTTCGTCTTCATCTCCGGCTATACCGCCTCCTTTGTCTACGCCCGGATGATGATCGAACGCGGCTTCATCGTCGGCGCCACCCGCCTGACCAAGCGGGTCTGGCAGCTCTACGTCGCCCACGTCTTCCTGTTCGTGATCTACATCGTGGCGATCGGTTACGTTGCGCTACGTTACAGCGATCCGGAGATCATCAGCGAATTCAACCTCGCGGGCCTCGCCGGCGACCAGGCGATCGAAACGCTGCGCCAGGGCCTGCTGCTCAAGTTCAAGCCCGTCAACCTCGACGTGCTCCCGCTCTATATCGTGCTGATGGGATTGTTTCCGCCGGTGCTGTGGCTAATGCTGCGCCAGCCCGACCTGACCATGCTGGCATCGATCGCATTGTGGCTCGCGGCCCGCTATTTCGAATGGAATTTCCGGGCCTATCCTGCCGGGGCGTGGTACTTCAATCCATACTGCTGGCAGGTGCTGTTCGTATTCGGTTCATGGTGCGCACTCGGTGGCGCCAAGAGGTCTCGCTGGCTCATCGATCTACCGATCACGCTGTATCTGTGCATCGCCTATTTGATCCTTGCGCTGGTCATGACGATGGCCGGCAAATTCCCGGATTTCGGTGCGCTGTTCCCGCACTGGCTCTATTCGACCTTCAATCCGAACGACAAGACCTTCCTGGCGCCCTACCGCTTTCTGCATTTCGTGGTGATCGTGATCATGGTGATCCGTTTCGTGCCGAAGGACTGGCCGGGCCTGGAATGGAAGGTGTTCGATCCGCTCGTGGTCTGCGGCCAGCAGTCGCTCGCCGTGTTCTGCGTCGGCGTATTCCTGTCCTTCGTCGGGCATTTCGAACTGATGATGAGCTCGGGCTCGCTGTTCGCGCAGATTTTCGTCAGCGTGACCGGTATCGCGATGATGACCTGCGTCGCCTACTACATCTCCTGGTCGAAAAGGCAGGACAAGCCGCTGCCCAAACCCGCGGCGGCCAAAACCAGCTGATATCAGGCTGAATTCGCCCCGGGAGGGCCGCGCCGGCGGATCAGGCGGAGCGGCCGGTCATGCCGGGCGGGTGCTCGACAGCACCAGGTTGGCCACATCGGTGTAAATGCCGACCAGCGGTCCGACGACCCTGTGCCATGCGTTTTTCGAGACCACGGTGTCGTGCAGGATCAGGTTGTCGATCCCCGTCGTCAGGAAGCAGATCATGGCGTCGCGCGGCGTTTCCACGATCGGTTCGCCCTTGACGTTGAATGACGTATTGATCAGCACGGGAACCCCGGTCAGCGCCTCGAACTCCTTCAGCAGGCGGTACAGTACCGGATTGGTCTCCGCGCGGACGGTCTGAACGCGCGCGGTTCCGTCGACATGAACGATCGCCGGAATCCGGTCGCGCCACTCCGGACGGACGCGCTTGGCGATCAGCATGAACGGCGAATCCTCGTCGCCTTCGAATATCTCTCCGGCCCGTTCGGCGAGAACGATCGGCGCGAAGGGACGGAACGGCTGGCGGTGCTTGACGCGGCTGTTCAGGATGTCCTTCATGCCAGCCTTGCGCGGGTCGGCCAGCAGGCTGCGATTGCCGAGCGCGCGCGGTCCGAATTCGGAAGCCCCCTGGAACCAGCCGATCACCTTCTGCTCGGCCAATAGTTTTGCCGTGTCGCGGCAGATATCTTCGCTGCGCACCGCCGAGGTTTGAATGCGCACCAGAAACTTCGCGCCGGCGTCGCTGACGTCCTGATCGGTGTAGCGTCTGCCGACATAGGAATGATCCATCACGAAGGCGCGGCGCCGTTTCAGAATTTCGAGCCAGCCGTAATAGGCGCAGCCGATCGCGATGCCGTCATCGCCGGCCGCCGGCTGGATCCAGACGTTCTCGAACCCGGCCTCCCGCGCCACACGGCCATTGGCGACGCAGTTCAGCGCGACGCCGCCGGCGATGGTGAGGTTCTTGGCGCCGGTTGTTTCGCGCAGCCACCGGGCGCGGGCGAGCAGCACGTTTTCGGTGTCGTCCTGCACCCGCCAGGCAATATCCTCCCAATGCCGCATCGACGGGCTGGTTTCCCATTTCTCGTCGCCGTCCATGACGTAGGGCTGGTTGAATTCCCTGGTCCAGTGCGGGACGTGCAGCTTGCCGTCGGTCAGTTCGAGCAGATGCCTGACCTGCTCCTTCCGGCCATATGGTGCGAGCCCCATCAGCTCACCGCACTTGTTCCAATCGCCGAAAATGTAGGTCGAGGCCCGGCTGTAGAGCGCGCCAAGTCCGGGCATGTTGTAGAATTCGTCGCTCAGGAAGCCGCGATCGGGCTCCATCCAGACCTTCTTCAGGCATTCGAGTTTCGAGCCGCTGAACTTGTAATAGCTCTCGGACTCGCGGGCGAGCGGCGTGGCGGTGTCGGTCGGCGGATAGGGCTCCATGACGTCGGATTGATAGCTGCCGACGCCGTCGACGATCATGACGACGCCTTCCTCGAACGGCGATACCGCAAAGGCGCTGTAGGCGTGCGCCAGATGGTGGGAGATCGAGACAACTTTATCGGAATGCGACAGGTACAGCGGATGCTTTGGAGCCCCGGCACGCTCGTGTGGGGGCAGGAAGCCCGGCATGTCCTGATAGACCAGCCGTTCCTCCATTTCCGGGACTGGAAGAATGTAGCAATTGCGGACGACCAGATCGACGTCGTCAAGCGTAATGCCCTCGGCATTCAGGCAATAGTCGATCACCTCCTGGTAGAATCCCGTAGCGTGCTTTTCGCGCGTGATCCGTTCCTTGGCGATCGCGAAGGCAATGGCGCCGTCGCGCAGCAGGCAGGCACTCACATCGTGGTCGTAGGTATTCAGGCCGAGAACATAGGTGTGTTGTTTGGGCATCGGCACTCTTTTGAGGGGATCTGATTTGATCTGGATCAATGTCGGGACGCGAGGGGCAATCCTAGTTTTGCCAGGATTCGTTTGGGCAGGATTGGTGCACATTTTGGCGGAATCGGCGCATCGTCGAAGGCGGGGATGGCGCAATGCACAATTTGTTCAAATGCAGTCGGATGTTTGAACCTCTTTCCCATGTTCGGCCGACAGACACCGTAACTTGACCTCACTTGAGCTTCCCAATAGCATGTTGAAAAGTCACAAGAACAACATTTTTCTGGTGAACTTATAAGCTGCCGGAGAATTTGGCTGAGATCGGCTGAGAGTTGACGGCGATTGGAATGACCCAGGAGATCCCTAATGGCTAAACGCTACAATATCGTTTCGCGCATCATCGCCGCGGCGGCTTTGGTCTTCGTTTACATGGTCAGCGTCGTCGGCACGTCGGGTCTCTTCCTGGCGGCATCCACTTCGTCGGCGGAAGCCCAGTGGGGCCGCGGTCGAGGCCGCGGCTATTATCGTGGCAGGGGCTATTATCGCGGCAGAGGCTATGGTCGCGGCTATGGCATCTATGTCGCGCCCCCAATCGTGCGCGGTCGCGGCTGCTATTTCAGCCCGCGCTGGGGCCGGGTGATCTGCCCGTATTGATTGCAGTTTGAATCGGCGTATTCGCTACGCCCGATAGGAACAGAAAATCAGGTGCGTCGGTCAACCGGCGTGCCTGATTTTTTTTGGATTGGGCTCGACCAGCGTCGGGCGTCTGGCATGAGATAGATCAAAATGCCCCGGGCATCGGCGGGCATAATCGTTTCCTGTGAAATCAGGCCACCTAGCCAGAAAGCGACCCAGCATGTTGAACGATATCGCCGTCCTTCTTCCCGTCGATCGGCCGGCCGGCCCTCTGATCGACTGCGCCGCGGCAGTCGCCGGTCTCTTCGAAGCCCATCTCGACGGCATCGCATGCGCCTATCAGGCCCTGAATCCGATGATTGCGTTCGAGGCATCCGCCGTCGTCATGGCCGCTCAGTACGAAACCGGCGTCGAGCAGGCCGCCGTCGTGCTCGACCAGTTCGAGATCGTGACAAGACGCCTCAATATTCCACATGACGCCAAGAGCACGTTCAACGTTTCCTATGCCGCGACCCGCACCGTGACCGAACTGTCGCGCCTCTACGATCTGAACATCGTCGGTCAACCCGACAGCTCGAAGCCGAGCCAGACCGATTTCATCTCGGAGGCGGTGCTGTTCGGATCTGGACGGCCGATGCTGATGGTGCCCTATATCAACCGGGGTGCTTTCAAGGCCGATCGCGTGCTGATCTGCTGGGACGGTCGCGCGCCGGCGGCGCGGGCGGTCCAAAATGCCGGACCGTTTCTGCGCAAGGCGAAGGCCATCGACGTCGTGACCGTCAACGAGGATGAAGATACCGTCGGCGAAGCATCATTGGCGGCATTTATCACCCACCTCGCCCGGCGCGATTTGCCCGCAACCCCTCACCGGCTGACGGCAGCCACATCCAATATCCACAACGCGATTCTGTCACTGGCCGCCGACAACGACACCGATCTGATCGTGATGGGCGGCTACGGGCATTCCAGATTTCGGGAGTTCGTCCTCGGCGGCGCGACGCGCGGCATGTTCGAATCGCTCACCGTCCCGGCGTTGATTTCGCACTGAACCGGGAGGGCGGCGTGACGTACAAGACGGTCATGGTGCATCTCGACCTCGAACAATACAGCGAGCCCGCCCTGCGCGTGACCTGCGAGCTGGCCGACCGGTTCAAGTCGAAAGTGATCGGAGTCACCGCCGGCCTTCCCAACGTGCCGATTCATGCCGACGGCATGATCGCGTCGAACGTGCTCGAAGCCGATTACGAACAGCTGAACCAGGCCATCGGCCGCTGTGAGAGTCACTTCCGGTCGGCACTGAAGGACTTCAACGGTGCGCTGGAATGGCGCTCGGACGCCGCCTACCCCGCGGATTTTCTCGTGCAGGAAGCCCGGGCCGCGGACATCCTGGTGGTCGGCCGCGCCGAGAATTATAATCGGCTCGGACCAAACCATCTGCTCGAGATCGGCGACGCCGTCATGAAGGCAGGCAGGCCGGTATTGGTCGTGCCGCCCCACAGCACCTGCCTCGCCTTCAATCGCATCCTGATTGCGTGGAAGGATTCCGCCGAGGCGCGGCGGGCGCTTCCGGCGGCGCTTCCGCTGCTCAAGCGAGCCAAGGAACTGATCATCGTCGAGATCGCCTCCGACGAGAGCGAGCGGAGCGCTGCCAATGAGCGCGTCGCCGACGTGGCGAAATGGCTCCAGCGCCATAACGTCCCGGCGTCGGCGCGGGTCGAACCGTCCGCCGGCGCCCCCGGCAGCCAGCTCGAAGCCATCGCGTCCGAAGCGAGGGCCGATATCATCGTCGCCGGAGCTTACGGACACACCCGTCTGAGCGAGTGGATATTCGGCGGGGTGACGCGCCACCTTCTGCAGCACAGCTCGATCTGCACGCTTCTGGTCCACTGATCGCGGCAGGACATCATCGGTTCGATTGACTTGAATCAATCGACCGATTCCGCATTGCGGTATTTTTTCTTTTAATACGCCGTGGGGCTCAAAAATGCCTCATGCGCGCGTATCCATTCGGTTGATACCAGCCGATCGCTGCACAAAAAAGGATCGAATATGCCGACTCACTTCCACGCGATCGTCTGGATCGATCATGAGCAAGCCAAGATGTTCCATGTCGGACGCACCGGCGATGACGAGATGGTCATGCACCCGCATCTGCCCACCAAGCACCTGCACCACAAGGCCGGCTCGATCGGCAGCGGCCATGCGGCGCCGGACAAGGAATTTCTGACGCAGGTCATGAACGCCGTCAGCGACGCCAGCGAAATCCTGATCATCGGCCCTGCCGGCGCCAAGGCGGAGCTTGCCAAATTCCTCCGCGAGCAACATTCGAAGATCGGCGATCGCATCGTTGCCGTGGAGCCCGCCGATCATCCCAGCGATCGCGAGATCGTCGCCTATGCCAAGAAGCATTTCAAAATCGCTCCCCCGAGAGTAGCGGCGGCAAGCGGGGCGACCAATGGCTAACCCCGTGCCGCGATCAGCCGGGGTTTGATCGATCATGGACATGAGGGTGGCGCCAACCGAAACGACGGAAACCGCAACCGGGCCGGCGGCGGACGACCGGCGTCCATCTCCGTGGAAACTGCTGATGGCGGTGATGCTAGCCGCCGCGCTGGCGGCCGTCGCGTGGTGGATGTCGCGCGGTCCGGCCATCACGGTGGTTCGGGTCACCCGCGGCGCCGCCGCTGAAATCGTCTATGCCACCGGCGCGGTCGAACCCGAGACCTGGTCGCGCTCGACGCCGCTGGTTCGCGGCCGCATCATCGAACGCTGCCGATGCGAGGGAAAAAGCGTCAAGAAGGGCGATGTCCTCGCCCGCCTCGACGACAAGGAGGCGCTGGCTACGCTGAACGACCTGCGCGCGCTGGAGGAATTCCAGCGCCGGGAATTTGACCGCCAGTCGCAATTGCTGGCGCGCGGAGTCGCGACCTCGCAGGCCTATCAGCGCGCCGAAAGCGACCTTGCCCGGATCCATGCCCAGATCGCCGCACAGGCCCAGCGGCTGGAATACTTCAAACTGGTCTCGCCGATGGACGGCACCGTCCTCAAGGAGGACGGCGAAGTCGGCGACATGGTCGACCCCGGCACGATTCTCTACCGCGTCGGCCTGGAAAAGCCGCTATGGGTGGTCGCCGACGTCAACGAGGAGGATATCCCCCGCGTTCAGGTCGGCCAGAAAGCGCTGCTGCGCACCGACGCCTTCGCCAATCAAGTGCTCCCGGGCTTCGTGAAACAGATTACGCCGGCCGGCGACCCCGTCTCCAAAACGTTCCGCGTCCGCATTGGCCTGCCCGAAGACACGCCGTTGCGGGTCGGCATGAGCGTCGAAGCCAACATCGTCAGCCGGGAGAAGCAGGATGTCCTGCTGGTCCCCGCCAACGCCGTGGTCAGCAACAGCCTGCTGACGATCAAAAACGATCGGGCGCGCCTGCACAAGGTAGAGACCGGCATTCGCGGCACAGGTTTCGTCGAGATCGTCGCTGGCGCCAGCGAGGGTGAACTGGTCGCCTCGCCTGCCACCACCAATATCAAGGACGGGTCGCGGGTCCGGCCGTTGCTCGCCGAGCCGGCCGTGCGGTGAACCTGATCCTGTCCATAGCCTGGACTCATGTCCGCCACCGCGCCCGCCAGACATTGGTGGCGATTGCCGGCGTCATGACCGGCGTCGGATTCTCCGTGATGATGGCGGCAATGATGGAGGGATCGCAGGACGATTTCATCCGGACCCTGGTCGACGCGCTGCCGCATATTTCGATCACCGATGAACTTCGGCAGCCGACGCGGCAACCGGCGGATATCGCCTACGCCGCCGCCGAATTCCACGGCCTGACGCCGGACGTCCGGCGCCCAGGCATCAAGAATCCGATGGCCACAATCGCGTCGCTGCATAGCTGGGTGCCGGGCGCGCTGACGCCGTCGGTACAGTCGAAGGCGGTGCTGCGGTTTGCCGGGCGCAACCTGACCATCTCGATCATCGGCATCGATCCCCGCACCGAGGCCGATGTCTCCAATCTGGCGACCCACATGAAGCAGGGAACGCTGCACTCGCTGTATCGCTCGTCCAACGCCATCCTGCTCGGCGACCGCCTTGCCAACAAGATCGGCGCGCGGGTCAACTCCAACATTACGCTGGCTTCCGCCGAAGGCGCCACCATGAACGCCACCGTGGTCGGCACCTTCCATACCGGCTTCCGCATGACCGACGAGACCACCGGCTATGTCCTGCTCAAGACCGCGCAGATCCTGGAAAAGCAGACCGGCATCGTCAACGAGATCCGCGTGCGCACCCACGATCCGATGGCGGCCCGCCTGATCTCGGAGCGGATCGGTGAACAGACCGGCTATAAGTCAATCTCCTGGCAGGAAGCCCAGGAGGATCTCCTGTCGGCGATCACGCTGCGCAACGTGCTGATGTATACCATCGTCGGCGCGATCCTCCTGGTTGCGAGTTTCGGCACCTACAACATCATTTCCACCATCACTCATGAGAAGACCCGCGACATCGCCATCCTGAAATCGCTGGGCTTCAGGGAGCAGATCATCCGGACCGTCTTCATCGTCGAGGCACTGCTGGTCGGTCTGGTCGGCGCCGTGCTGGGCTGGATCTTCGGCTATCTCCTGACCCGCGGGCTGGCGTCGCTGGAATTCAAGACCCCGTTTTCCGACTACAACCACCTGCCGGTGCTCTATTCGGTCAAACACTATCTGCTCGCCACCGGCGTGGCGCTGGTGTCGAGCCTGGTGGCCGGCTATTTCCCGGCCCGATCCGCGGCGCGGCTGCACCCCGTCGATATCATCCGGGGCGCGACATGAGCACGGCGCTGATCGAGGCCCGTGGCGTGACCAAGGTCCTCTCCGGGATCGTCCCGGTCACCCTGGTGCAGGACATCGACCTCTCCATCATGCCGCGCGAGTTCATCGCCATCACCGGTCCGTCCGGCTCCGGTAAATCGTCGCTGCTGTACCTGCTGGGGCTGTTGGATATTCCGACATCGGGCGCAGTCCTGATCGACGGCCATTCCACCACCGCAATGACCGAGGACGCGCGCGCGAAAGTGCGGCTTACCCGCCTCGGCTTCGTCTTCCAGTTTCATTTTCTGTTGCCGGAATTCTCGATCACCGAAAATGTCGCATTGCCGATGCGGGCGCTGGGCAAATTGTCGCCGCGCGCCATCACCGCACGCGCCGAGGAACTCCTGGAATCGTTCGGGCTCGGCGATCATCGCCACAAGACCCCGGATCAATTGTCCGGCGGCCAGCGGCAGCGCGTCGCGGTGGCGCGGGCGTTGGCCAACGATCCCCCCGTCATCCTCGCGGATGAACCGACCGGAAGCCTGGATTCGGTCTCCACCACGCAGGTATTCGGCATGCTGCGCGACTTGGTGGCGCTGCGCGGAAAGACCGTGGTCGCCGTCACCCACGATCTCAATCTGGCTGCCCAGATGCACCGCCGGATTCATGTCGTCGACGGCCGGCTGGCGAAGGACGAGAAGGTCGCCGTGTCCGGCGCCCCGTCATAGGTCCGGGCACACGACGACGCTTTCAGTCCTCGAATGCCGGCGGATCGGGCCGCTGATGCGGCTCGGCGCCTTCGATGGGCTGATTGTCCTCCGCGGGGATTTCGCGCTCGACGTCGACGCGATCCTTGTCGATCAGGCCCGGTGCCTCATCGGTTTGCTCCGAAGGCGGGCCCTTTCGCGGCGGCGACGCCGCCGCGGAATTCCTCGCTCTGCTTGAGTCGCGCATGTGCCCCTCCGCCGGCCGCCGCGATGCCTCAGTGCGAATTGGCATCGCCGGTCAGATGCTTCTCGATTTCCCACACCGGGTGCTTGGTCAGATCCTTGTTGATCTCGGCCACGATACAGGCCTTCACGTCGGCATGGAAAGCCTCGCGCAAATCGGCAAGCGTCCTCGGCGGAGCCACCACCACCAGCGCCTGCACCTTGCGCTCGCGGATCACCTGCTCCAGGGCGGCCGCAACCTTTCGTGCAAAATTGTGCTCTTCGATGTCGTGCCAGTCGGTCGGCTCGACAGTGCTCCTTTGGCCCGATTGCGAAGCCTTGCTGACGCGGCCCGGGCGCTCGGTGCCCTGGTCATGGCTGGACGGATGTTCCTCCGCAAAGACCGTCTCGGTCTTGAGATTGGGAAACTTCTCATCGCCATCATTGCGCAGGAACAGGGCCTTGCGGCCATCGCCGACGAACACGAAAGCATTATGCGGGATCTTGAGGTTGTTCATGTGGTCCTCTCGGAAATTCTGGCTCTCGCCAGCACGTTAGTAACGCTAGGGCCGCCGCAGTTTCCCGGCTTGATCAGTATCAAGGCGCGCGGGGGAAAACATTCTCATGTCGGCGCCCTTACCCGACCGGGAGCACGGAGCGGACCTTCCATCAGGTCAGCTAACCCGCATGCGAATGCCCCGCCTTGACTTGCCTCGATAGAACCAGAATTTCGCTGCTTCCGTCGCGGCAATGTAGCCGATGACGATCACAATGACGGTACCCATTTGGAGAGCTGAGAGCGGCACAAAACCGAACACCGCACCCGGGGAGCCGAGGAACGGGATCGCGATAGTGGCGGCGGCCACCGCAAGCGTAGTCCACAACAGCAAGCCGCTGGGCTTGCTGCGAAACGCGGGTTTGTGCGTCCGCAGCACAAGCACGACGGCAAGTTCAGTCAGCAGCGAGACTATGAACCAAAACGTCTGAAACGTGGGCTGATCGGCATGAAAGACCAGGAGCAGCACCGCGAATGTCATGAGGTCGAACACCGAGCTGATCAGCCCAAAGACCACCATGAAACGCTGAATTTCCCCGATGTGCCAGCGCTGCGGCCGGCGGACGCGGTCGCGATCGACATTGTCGCTCGAGATCGCGATCGACGGCACGTCGGAAAGAAAATTGTTCAGCAGAATTTGCTTGGCCGCCAGCGGCAGGAATGGAAGCAGCGGCGCCGCCAGCGCCATGCTCAGCATGTTCCCGAAGTTTGCGCTGGTGGTGATCGAAATGTATTTGAGCGTGTTGGCGAAGGTCCGCCTCCCGTCCTCGACGCCAACGCGCAGGACGTCGAGATCGCGGCTCAGCAGGATAATGTCGGCGCTCTCACGGGCGACATCCACGGCCTCCTCGACCGAGATGCCGACATCGGCGGCATGCAGAGCCGGCGCGTCGTTGATGCCGTCGCCGAGATATCCAACCGAGTGACCGGTTTTCTGCAGGGCACGGACGATCCGCTCCTTCTGCTGGGGATCGATTTCCACGAAGAGATCGGTCCGCGGCGCGAGGTGCCACAACGCCTCATCCCGGAGTTTCCCGAGGTCGCTGCCGGTGAGTATCGACTTCGCATTGAGGCCTACGGCTGCCGCCAGATGTGCCGTCACAAAGCGGTTGTCTCCACTGATGACCTTGATGCGAATACCCAGCCGGGCGAGATCCTCGATTGTTCGTTGAGCTTCCAGCTTGGGCGGGTCCAGAAAAACGAGAAACCCGCGAAAAGTCATGCCTTGTTCGTCATCGCGACCATAGTGCGGCTTGGCCGCGACCCTGCGGGTCGCCACAGCCAGCACCCGGAACCCCTCGGCCCCCTTGGCTTGAAAGACCGCATCGAGTTGAGCGCGTATTTCGATCGTGAGCGGGATATCGACGGCATCCCGTTCGAGCGATGAGCAGTTGTCGAGCACGTTTGAGAATGCACCCTTGGTAACGATAAGGTGCTGCGTCGGATTGCCGTCTTCCGCGACGACGATGGTTAGCCGGCGGCGAAGAAAGTCGTAAGGAATTTCGTCGATCTTCGTAAAGCCATCCGTCGTCAGGCCCGCGGATTTTCCTGCTGCTATGATCGCGGCGTCAAGCGGATTTTCGATACCGGTCTCGAATGCCGCATTGAGAAAGGCCAGCCGGCTGACCTCCTGAGATGACCGACCTTCGGGGTCGAGGACGCCGTTGAGAACGATGGTGCCCTCGGTCAGCGTTCCGGTCTTGTCGGTGCACAGAATATCCATGCTGCCGAGGTTCTCGATGGCTTCCAGGCGGCGGACGATGACGCCGCGCAGGCTCATGGCCCGGGCGCCGGCGGACAGGGTGACGCTGACGATCGCCGGCAACAGTTCGGGCGACAGACCGACCGCGAGCGCAACGGCAAACAGGAGGGACTCGATTACCGGGCGACCGAGAAGCAGATTCACGGTCAGGACGAACAGAACGATGACGATCATCGCGCGGATCAGAAGGTATCCGAATTGGCGCACGCCGCGCCCAAAATCCGTCTCAGGCTCGCGGGTTCTGAGCCGTGCCGCGATCGCCCCGAACGCAGTACGGTGACCGGTTTCGACAACGAGGACCTTCGCCGTTCCGCTTCGCACCGACGCGCCGAGAAAGACTGCATTGGTCCGGGCCGAGAGCGCGGTCTCCGGCTTGACGATCCCGGGCCGCTTTTCGACGGGAAAGGATTCTCCCGTCATGCTGGCTTCGGTAACCAGGAAATCCTCCGCCTCGATCACCAGTCCGTCAGCGGGAATCAAATTGCCTGCCGACAGCAGGATCAGATCGCCGGGCACGACAGCGCTCACGGGCACAACCAGTTCAACGCCGTCCCGCATGACGCGGCAGGTCAGCGCCAGCCGCCGTTTCAATTCCTCGACCGCCGTCGATGCCCGGTATTCCTGAAAGAAGCCGAGCAGCGTGCTTCCGGCCACGATCGCCAGAATGATGGCCGAGTCCACCCATTGCTGTAGCAGCAGCGAAATTGCAGCGGCAAATATCAGAATGAGAACGAGCGGACTCTCGAATTGGCGCAGAAGCAAACGCAGTGCGCTCAGCTGCGATTCTTCCTCAACGCTGTTGGGGCCGACCAGGCGAAGCTTCGCCGCGGCGGCCTCCGACGGAAGGCCTCCGGGGCCAGACCCTAACGCCGCGCTGAGCGCGGCGGCATCCTGGCTCCAATAGGGGGCATCAATGCCTGGACTGCTCATTTCGATCCTGGACTCAGACTCTGCTGGAGCTTGGCAGCGCATCCAAAAACTGGATTTCGCAGACGCTCTACGGCTCCTCACGCCGCGGCTTTCAAGCAGTCGCCTTCTCAGCTTCCCGCCCGGCTACCGGGCGCAACGGCGCGAATTCTTCCCCGGTCAGGGTTTCTTTGGCGATCAAGAGTTGCACGCCGGCATCGAGATCGGCCCGCCGCCTTTCGAGAATGGCGCGCGCGCAGGTGTCGCCCGCCTCGATCAAATCGCGCACGGCCAGATCGATCTCGCGCCCCGTCGCTTCCGCAGCGCTGACGACCGTATCCTGAAGGGACGGCAGGAAGGCCTGCGGCCGGGGCGCATACGTTCGCTGCCCCACTTTCGCATCCATGCCGTATTTCGTGACCATCTCGACGGCGATCTCGGTCGCCCGCTGCAGGTCGTCGGCCGCACCAGTCGAGACGTCGCCATCGAAGATCAGTCGCTCGGAGGCGCGACCGCCCATCAGCACGGCGATGCGGTTCTTGAGTTCGCTGGCCGAAAGCAGAAAACGGTCTTCGGTCGGTCGCTGCATGGTGTAGCCGAGCGCGCCGACGCCGCGGGGAATGATCGAGACTTTCTGCACGGGATCGACGCCCGGCAGGCTCGCGGCGACGAGGGCGTGACCCATCTCGTGATAGGCGACCCTGCGGCGCTCCTCCTTGCTGAGCACCCTGCTCTTCTTCTCGATCCCGGCAACGATCCGCTCGATCGCGATCGTGAAATCGTCGAACGACACATCTTCGGCATTGCGTCTGGTCGCGGCGATAGCTGCTTCGTTGATCAAATTGGCGAGATCGGCGCCGGTGAAGCCGGTGGTGAGAGCCGCGACCTTGTCGAGATCTACATCCTTGCCGACACGGATTTTCCGGACATGCACCTTGAGAATGGCGACACGGCCGCCCTTGTCCGGACGGTCCACCAGCACCTGCCGGTCGAACCGTCCTGCCCGCAGCAGCGCGGGATCGAGGATTTCGGGTCGATTGGTCGCCGCCAGCAGGATGACGCCCGCTGAGGGGTCGAAGCCGTCAAGTTCGGAGAGCAGCTGGTTCAGGGTCTGCTCTTTTTCATCGTAGCCGCCGAAGGCGCCGGGCGAGCGGCTGCGTCCGAGCGCATCCAGTTCGTCGATGAAGATGATGCAGGGCGCGGCCTTGCGCGCCTGCTCGAACAGATCGCGCACCCGGGCGGCGCCGACGCCGACGAACATCTCGACGAATTCGGAGCCGGAAATGGAAAAGAACGCCACCCCGGCCTCGCCGGCCACGGCCCGCGCCAGCAAGGTCTTGCCGGTGCCGGGCGGCCCGACCAGCAATATCCCTTTGGGCACATGGGCGCCAAGCCGACCGTAGCTCTTGGGATCTTTCAGGAAGGAGACCACCTCCTGCAGTTCGAATTTTGCTTCGTCGACGCCGGCGACGTCGGCGAAGGTGACCTTGGTGTCCTTCTCGACATAGACCTTGGCCCGCGACTTTCCGATCGACATCAGGCCGCCAAAACCCTGGCGATCCGCCAGCCGGCGCCCGAGGAATACCCAGATCAGGTAAAACATCAGCCCGGGCACGATCCATGACAGGATGGTCTGGAACAGCCCGCCCGACGGCACGCCGGTGACCTGAACGCCCTTGGCCTCCAGCTTTTCCGCCAACGCCGCGTCGACGCGCGCGGTGACGAAGGCCGACTTGCCGCTCGGCAACTTGTCCTTCAGTTTTCCATGGATGGTATCCTGGCCGACGGCAACCTCGGTGACATGGCCCTGGGCGACGAGCTGCTCGAATTCGCTGTAGGGAATGGTGTCAACGGTATTGTAGGTCGCCAGAACCCACTGCAGCAGCAGCATGCCGATGCTGGCAGCGACAATATAGCCGACGGCAATGTTCTGCTTGCGTGACGACGGGTCCGATTCCATTTCATTCTCCGGCCGGAATTCTCCTGAAATTTCTAACAGCCACGGGTTCCGGCCGCTTGCTCTGGATCAATTGGCGCAATCACGTGGCGTTTATGTAGATTTTGAGGCGTCTTGATACCGCCCGGCGTCGCATCGAACGCGGAGGGTTGGCTTGCCCTACCTGACAGTCGAAGATCTCCCCCAACCAATTCAGGCCCATTTGCCGCTGCATGCGCAGGAAATCTATCTCGGCGCCTCCAACAGCGCCTGGACGCAATATGCGGATCGCGGCCCCGAACAACGCGAGAGTACCGCGCAACCGCGTCGCCTGGGCGGCGGTCAAGCTCAAATATGAAAAATCCGGCGACCGCTGGATTTTGCGCGAGTCCGACTGACGGCCGGCGGCTCGCCACGCATCCCGATTGATCCCGATCAACATCGCCATCGCCGAACGATGCCACTGAAGCGCCACCCAAGGAGGCGAGATCATGATTGGCATCACTTTGAGTTCGGAACAGATTCGCACCGCTCCCCCGGAAGTCCGGCGCTGGATCGAGCGCGAGGTGATGACGTCCCTCGGATTGCAAGCCCCGCCGGCAGAGGGCGGCAAGACCCATGCCGAGCATCTGGCGATCTGCAGCGAGGAACATGCTGCCGCCATCCTGTCCCAGATTCAGGGCGTGCTGCCTGCCGTGAACGTGTTCTTCGAATTCGGCCGCCAGGGTGCGGTCTTCGGCCAGCCCAACATCGAGGCGTTCCGGCTGATCGACATCGCCCACCATGTCCGTCTCCCTGATGTGGCTCAGGTCGTGGCCTGCCTTGACCTCATCAACCAGGCGTTCGGCCGCGCCTGCGGCGATGCGAGTGCGAAATTCTGCGGCTTCGACCGCGAAGGCCATTGCTTCATCGCGGCAGAAACCCAGCAAAATATCCTGCGGCTGTGGCAGAAGGTGATCGCCAGCCAGCAGCTCGCGCGCGCGAGCCAGCAGGAGCCTGCCCCGGTCCGAGGACCCAGCGGCGCGGTCTCCAGCGCGGAGGCAGAAACGGAAGCAGAGCGGCCCGACAAGGAAGTGGGAATCGCGGACTAACGCCGGCCTGCACTCTCAGGCGATCGAAGTCTTTCCCTTGACCGGAAAGCGCTTCAGCGTTTCCACGACCTCCTCATCCCCGACCTGCCGGAAGTCCCGATAGAAATAGCCGATCGCGCCAAACAATTCCGGCATCTCCAGGCAAATCAGGGCATCGACTTCCCCGCGCAATCGCTCGATCGTGTCGGGGGGAGCCACGGGAACGGCAAGCACCAGCTCTTTCGGTTTGCGGTTGCGGATCGCCTGCAGCGCCGCCCGCGTCGTCGCGCCGGTTGCGATGCCGTCATCGACGATGATGACAACCTGCCCCGCAACCGGAGCCCGGGTGCGTTCTCCCAAATAGAGCTTGCGCCGGCGTTCGATCTCCGCCAGTTCCTCCGCGCACACCGCGTCGAACTCCTCCGCTGTGGTGCCCGAAAGCTCAATCACCTCCTGATTGCGAACCACGATCGGCGCCGGGCCGTCCACCACGGCCCCCATCGCCAACTCCGGTTGGGACGGCACGCCGATCTTGCGAACAAGGATCAAGTCGAGGGGAGCATCCAGCGCCTCGGCAACCTCTGCTGCGACGGGAACGCCACCGCGCGGCAAGGCGAGAACGACGGCATTGCGGCCCTTGTAGGCCGAAAGCGCATTGGCCAATCGGCGGCCGGCATCCGATCTGTCCCTGAATGTCATCATCGATGTGCATCCGATTTGCGATTCTTGACGCCGAGATGACGCTCGAACCAGTTCGCGGCGAGTTCGATAACGGCATCCAGCGCACCGGCTTCCGGAAAGAGATGCGTTGCGCCCGGCACGATCTCGATCGCCTTTTCGGATTCGAGACGCTGCAGCGCCCATTGGTTGAGTTCGATCACGCCGAAATCCTCACCTCCGACGATCAGAAGCGTCGGCGCCTTCACATCGGCCAGGATGTCGCCTGCGAGATCGGGACGTCCGCCCCGCGAAACCACGGCGCCGATGCGGTCGCCGAGCACGCCGGCCGCGACCAGCGCCGCCGCCGCACCGGTGCTGGCTCCGAACAATCCGATCGGCAGAGCGCTCACATCCGGTTCGTCGCCGGCCCAGCGCACCGCCTGCGTCAGCCGCTGCGCCAACAGCTTGATGTCGAACACATTGCGGCGCTCGCCCTCTTCTTCGGGCAGCAGCAGGTCGAACAACAAGGTCGCCATCCCCCGGCGATTGAGCGCTTCCGCAACCTGGATATTGCGCGGGCTGAGACGACTGGAGCCGCTGCCATGCGCGAAGATAATCAGGGCACTGGCTTGCGCCGGATACCTCAGGGCGCCGGCCATGCCAAGGGGCGGAATCTGCACATCCCGGGCGAAAGCGGTCGATGGACCCTTGTTCCCATCATCGCGGCTGAATGCCGGGGCTCGACGCATGACCGGTTCACTCCGTTTGACAACAAATGCTATCTCCCGGCCCGGGAGCGATCTTGATCAGCATCAAACCGGGCGGAATAGATCGAAATAGGCTTGGAACAATGGAGCCTTTGCAAACGCTACCGCAGGCCGGCAGATCTCCTTGCGATCGGGCCGCACCTACGCTCGGCGACAAGGTGCGGTTTCTCAGCCGGCCAGAAGCGTATTCCGGCGCGCCAGCGCCAGTTGTCGCCCGCGAGACCCACATGTCCTGGGTCTTCATGGCGGGGAATCGCGTTTACAAGCTCAAGAAGCCCGTTCGCTTCGCCTATCTCGATTTTTCAACCCTGGAACGGCGTGCGGCCGCTTGTCGCGCGGAATTCCTGCTGAACCGGCGGCTCGCCCATGACGTTTATCTGGACGTCGTCCCCCTGACCATCTCGCCGTCCGGTCTCGCCATCTCCGGCGACGGACCCGTGGTCGATTGGCTGGTGGTGATGCGCCGGCTCGAGGAGAATGCGACGCTGGAGGAGGCCTTGCGTGGGGGCTGGCTCAAGCCCCAGCAGGTCGACCGGGTCGCGGCTCGGCTCGGCGCGTTCTACGCGCATGCGCCGCGGGTCCAGCTCGACCCCGAGCAGTATCTTGCCGGATGGCAGAAGGCGCTCCGGGACAACTGCCGTGTGCTGTTCGACGCCCGCCTCGGCCTTCCCCAAGGGCGCGTGGAGCGGATCGCGCAGGTCCAGCGCCGCTTTTCCGCGAAACGCGCCGCGCTGCTGCTCGCAAGAATTCGCGCGCGGCGATACGTCGATGCTCATGGCGACCTTCGCCCCGAACATATCTGGCTCCGCGACGGCGTAACCATCATCGACTGCCTGGAATTCGATCGCAATTTGCGGGCGCTCGACCCCCTCGATGAGGTCGCCTTCCTGCATCTGGAATGTGAGCGCCTCGGCGGCCTGTGGGCTGCCGAGCGGATCAGGCTGCATCTGGCGCGTGCCCTCGATGACGATGACTGCAGCGGGCTTTTCCTGTTTTATCGCAGTCATCGGGCGATGCTGCGCGCGCGCCTGTCGATCGCCCATCTGTTCGACGCCAATCCTCGCACTCCCGAGAAATGGCCTCGCCAGGCCCGCATCTATCTCGAGCTTGCGGCCGCCGACGCCGCGCGCCTCGAACGTCTTCTCGGCGACCGCCGCAGGGTTCGGTCAAGCCGCTGAGACCGCCTTCAAAATACCAGGAGATCGCCGAGCGCCTTGTCTTCATGGAGCCGGCGGATCGCCTCCGCCAACAGCGGCGCGGCCGGCACGATATCGAGCTTGTCGCGCACCGGGCCGGCGGGCAGCCGGAACGGCGGCACCACGTCGGTGGCAATGATGCGATCGATCGCCGGATCGGCGAGTGCCGTTTCGGCCCCCGGCATGAACAGGCCATGGGCAACGCAGGCCACGACCCCACGCGCCCCACGAGCACGCGCGGCCCGCGCCGCCCGCGCCAGCGTACCGCCGGTACTGATGAGGTCGTCGACGATGATGCAGGTGGCGCCGTCGACGTCGCCGACGAACAGGTCGCCGGAAACCACCCCGCCGCTGCGGCGTTTTTCGGCAAACGCCTTGCCGATCGGGCGGCCCAGCACGGCTTCCAGCGCTTCCCGCAGCAGGTCCGCCCGCTTTCCGCCTCCCAGATCCGGCGAGATCACGCAAAGCGGCTCGCTGCCGACGGTGGCCTTGATTCGGTCGATCATCAACGGCGCGGCAGTGAGCGCCACGGCGCGGCAACGAAACGCATTCTCGAACGCCGTCTCGTTGTGCACTTCGAGCGTGACCACGGCATCGCAGCCGATCGCCTCGAACAGCGCAGCGACGTAACGTGTCGTCACCGGATCATTCACCTTGGTACGGCGGTCCTTTCGCGAATAGCAGAGATAGGGCGCAACCGCGGTAACCCGCCGGGCGCCTGCGTCCTTCAGCGCCCCGATGAAGAACAGCAGCCGGCAGAGCTTGTCGTTGGCGCTTTGCTCCGGCCCGCCGTGAAGGCTGTGGATCACGTAAACGTCGGCGCCGCCGACGGGGTCGAGCGGCCTTGCCTTGTGCTCGCCGTCCTCGAACCCCCGCTCCTCATGCGCACTGAGGGAATGGCCGAGGATATTGCCGATCTCGCGGCCGAGTTCGTCGGTTCCGTTCAAGGCGAACAGCCGAAGCAGACGGTGACTTGCAACCGGCCCGGCGGCGGCGGGCGACCAGATCTTATTTTCCATCACGCGCCGCCCCAATCTTCAAACGAGAGTGAAGGGCCGGCACCAAGGCTCGGCCCGATCCCAGCGAAAATCCGGCTCTGGATTGTCATCTTTGATAGGCATTGGATCGAACCGGCGCTTGATTTGGGTCAATAACATCCCGGCGATGTGCCGATCTGCTGCAACCAATCCATTCGACCTGCGGCCGACATTTGGCAAAAGCCAAACGCATCCTATCTAGCCATTGAATGTGGACGGGAGACATGAATGCCCCCAAAGGACCCCATCAACTGGATGCTGTCCGACGCGATCGAGACGCTTGCCCGCGCCGAGCGTCTGCACCAGCAGTTCTTGAATCTGCAGCCCCTGGCCGGCTCGCGCGAGCCGAGCTGGGAGCCACCGATCGACGTGCTGGAGACCGACCGCGAGGTGCTGATCTTTATCGCCCTGCCCGGCGTCGATCCCAATGAAGTGGAAGCCGTGATCGAAAAGGGAGTTCTTGTCGTCAGCGGACACCGGGTGCTGCCACCGGAATTGCGTAACGCGCGGATCCTCCGTCTCGAACTGCCGCAAGGGCGTTTCGAACGGCGCATCAAATTGCCGCTCGGCCGCTACACCATCACCCGCTTCGCCGCCAACGGCTGCGTCGGCCTGCGCCTCGCCAAATCCTGAGGAATGCCCATGTCGGTCAATGATAGCAATGCACCCGCCCCCGGCCCGGCCTCCGAGCAACCGGTTTCGATACCTTCGGATGCTCTCATCATCGTGCCGGTGCGCAACACCGTGCTGTTTCCGGGGGTGGTGTTCCCGATCACGATCGGCCGGCCGCAATCGGTTGCGGCCGCCCAACAGGCCGTGCGCGAACAGCGGCAGATCGGCCTGCTGCTGCAGCGCGATCCCGAGGTGAACGAGCCCGGCCCCGACGATCTCTATCGTGTCGGCACGCTCGCCAATATCGTGCGTTACATCACCGGCCCCGATGAAACGCATCATATCATCTGCCAGGGCGTCCAGCGCATCCGGGTGCTCGATTTCCTGCCGGGCGCGCCGTTCCTCGCAGCCCGTGTCCTGCACGTCCCGGAGCCCACGACGAGTTCGCCGGAAATCGAAGCCCGCTTCCTGAATCTGCAGCGGCAGGCCATCGAAGCCGCCGAGCTGTTGCCGCAAGCGCCGCAGGATTTGATTGCCGTGCTGCAGGGAACCACTTCGCCCTCGACACTGGCCGACCTTGCGACTTCCTACATGGATATCAAGCCGCAGGAGAAGCAGGAGATCCTCGAGACCGTCGACCTTGCACTCCGCATGGACAAGGTTTCGCGGCACCTGGCCGAGCGCATCGAAGTACTGCGGCTCAGCGCCGAGATCGGCAAGCAAACCAAGGCGACGTTCGACGAGCGCCAGCGCGAGGCGATCCTGCGCGAGCAGATGGCCACCATCCAGCGCCAGCTCGGCGAAGGCGACGGCAAGGCGCAGGAGGTCGCGGAGCTGAACGAAGCCATCACCAGGGCCAAGATGCCGCCGGAGGCGGAAAGCCAGGCGCGCAAGGAAGTCCGCCGTTACGAGCGGATGCCGGAGGCAGCCGGCGAAGCCGGCATGGTCCGCAGCTATCTCGACTGGCTGATCGAATTGCCCTGGAGCCTGCCGGAGGAAAAGCCGATCGATATCGCCGGGGCGCGGCGCATTCTCGATGAGGATCACTATGGTCTCGAGAAAATCAAGAGCCGGATCGTCGAATATCTCGCGGTCCGCAAGCTGGCGCCGCAGGGCAAGGCGCCCATTCTCTGTTTCGTCGGTCCGCCCGGCGTCGGCAAGACATCGCTGGGGCAATCCATCGCCCGCGCGATGCAGCGGCCATTCGTGCGTGTCAGCCTCGGCGGCGTCCATGACGAGGCGGAAATCCGCGGTCATCGACGCACCTATATCGGCGCATTGCCCGGCAACATCATCCAGGCGATCAAGAAGGCGGGCGCGCGCAACTGCGTCATGATGCTCGACGAGATCGACAAGATGGGGCGCGGCATTCAGGGCGATCCTTCGGCCGCCATGCTGGAGGTGCTCGACCCCGAGCAGAACGGCACGTTCCGCGACAACTATCTCGGGGTGCCGTTCGATCTGTCACGGGTGGTGTTCGTGGCCACCGCCAATATGCTCGACAGCATCCCGGGGCCTCTGCTCGACCGCATGGAGATCATTAGTCTCGCCGGCTACACCGAAGACGAGAAGCTGGAGATCGCGCAGCGCTATCTGGTCCGCCGCCAGCTCGAGGCCAACGGACTGAAGGCGGAACAGGTCGAGATCGACGGGGATGCGCTGAGGCTCATCATCAGGGGATATACCCGCGAAGCCGGCGTCCGCAGCCTGGAGCGCGAAATCGGCAAGGCCTTCCGCAACGTCGCGGTCCAGGTCGCAGAAGGCAGCGCCAGCCGGGTGGTTCTCTCGGCCAAGGAAATCGCCACGGTCCTGGGCCAGCCCCGGTTCGAAAACGAGATCGCCATGCGCACCAGCGTGCCCGGCGTCGCCACCGGGCTCGCCTGGACCCCGGTCGGCGGCGACATCCTCTTCATCGAAGCCACCCGCACATCGGGCAAGGGCGCGCTGATCCTGACCGGCCAGCTTGGCGAAGTCATGCGTGAAAGCGTGCAGGCGGCCTTGACCCTGGTGAAGAGCCGCGCCGCCCAGCTCGGGATCGACCCCACACTGTTCGAAAAGAGCGACATCCACGTCCATGTCCCTGCCGGCGCTACGCCAAAGGACGGACCGAGCGCGGGCGTCGCCATGTTTACCGCCCTGACCTCCCTGCTCACGGATCGCACGGTCAGGAGCGACACCGCCATGACCGGCGAGATTTCGCTGCGGGGCCTCGTGCTTCCGGTCGGCGGCATCAAGGAAAAGGTAGTCGCGGCCGCCGCCGCGGGGTTGACCCGCGTCATGCTGCCAGCTCGAAACCGGCGTGACTTCGATGATATTCCGCTGACCGCCCGCGAAAAGCTGGAGTTTATCTGGCTCGAGCGGGTCGACGACGCCATCGCCGCGGCGCTGGAGACCAAGGCCGCGACGGCTACCGCAGCTTGACCTGAATCAACGACAGCAGCGGAGCTCGCCCTTAACTGGTATTGTCATTGATGGAGATTTGCCATGCTAGTGCGCGACGTCATGATTTCGCCGGTCATCACCGTCAAGCCCTCCACGACCGTGGAGGAGGTCGCAAGACTGTTTCTGGATAAGAAGATCAGCGCGGCGCCGGTATTGGACGACACCGGCAAGATAGTCGGCATCGTCAGCGAAGCAGACCTCCTGCATCGCGTGGAGGCCGGCACGGAGCGACAACGCTCCTGGTGGCTTCAGGCCTTTATCCAGAACGACACGCTCGCCACCGAATATGTCAAGGCTCACGGCCGCAAGGTCTCGGATGTCATGACCCGCAACGTCATCGCTACCGCTCCCGAAACGCCGCTTCACGAAGTTGCCACCTCCATGGAGAAGAACGCGATCAAGCGGCTGCCAGTGGTGGAGAATGGTCGGCTTGTCGGTATCGTCAGCCGATCCAACCTGCTTCAGGCGGTGGCCACCGGGCGCAAGCTGATCGACGTGACGCCGTCCGACCAGGCCATTCGCGAGCGTATCCTCTCCAGTCTGAGGAAGGAACCCTGGGCTCACACGGGACTGCTGAACGTCACCGTATCCGATGGCGTCGTCGATCTCTGGGGTGTTGCGGAATCGAAGGCCGAGCGCAAGGCCATCAAGGTCGCGGCGGAAGCCGCTGCCGGCGTCCGGGCCGTGAATGACAATCTGGTGACGTACTCCGGCGGCACGTGGGCCTGAATTACGGGCCTGAACTACAGTCGCCGCCAGCAACCCGTTGCCAGCGGCGGCGCTTCTATGCCTTATGGGTCTTGACCCTTCCCTCCATGCGCTGAGTAGTGTCCTGCAGTTGCCGGCGTGCCCGCTTGAAAGCGTCATTGATCGCGAACGGCAAATCTGAGTGTCGCTCGTCGGACTTCGGCGTCCGACCCACATTGACCTCGCGGCCATCCGGCAACGCCAGGCGAATGTTGACATCATACAGACCGCCGGTTTGATGCCGATTGCCGGGACCTTTGACGACGATTCGGCACGCCGTGATCCGGCCATAGCGCTGCTCGAACGTAGTCACCTGATCCGCTATCAACTGCTCGATCGCAGCATTGGCAGCGATCTCCTGAATTTCCAGTTCGACAGGGGTTTGCATGGTTTTCTCCATCATATTTTTGGACTGTGAGCCCTCCGTGCACCTGCGGTCGTTGATGCATGTCAAGGAAGAAGGCGCGGAGGTTTCTTCATCCAATGCACAATGCGCGGCCAGTATTCCTCCAGCGTCCGCTTGCCCATGAACAGACCCAGATGATTGGACCGCGCGACCTCCTTGACGATTTGCTCCGGCGGCGTTCCGACCAGCGGCGCCACTGCAAATAGTTGTTCGGAAGTGACCACCTCATCGTCGCTTCCGGCAAGGAGATACATCGGAATCCGCAACCGCGAGAGGTCGATCCGTTGTCCCAGGGCGACGAAGCATCCCGTGGCAAGCTCGTTGCGCTTGTACAGTTTCTCGATGATTTCGAGGTAATAGCTGCCGGGAATATCGATGGTCCAGGAATTCCAGTTCTTGAAGATGGTCTCGATCCTTGCGAATTCGGGTGAACCGGTCGGCTCAAGCGTCTGTAGCGCTTCGCGAATATCGTCTTCTGCGACGCTGTCGTTTCCCCAGAATGTCGCGACATGACGGCCGATCACACGACCTTCGCCGAGACAAACCAGGTTTCTGAACATGGCGAGCGGCGTCGCCTCGGCGACCGCCGACAGTGCCGATTGGCGCGCGGTGATATCAACCGGCGCCCCCGCCATCACGAGCTTGCGCACCTTGGCCGGAAACCGCGCGGCATAGACCAGGGATAGCCAGCCGCCCTGACAGAGCCCGACGAGATCGACCAGGCCGCCGAGATGATCGACCAGGACGTTGAGATCGGCGAGATAGTCGTCAATTCCACGAAAACGCATGTCGGCGCTGGCCGTGTGCCAGTCGGCCATGAACAGCCGTTCAAGCCCGGCGCCACGAAGGGCGGCAACGAGACTATGCCCGGTGGCAAGGTCGGCAACGGCGGCGCCATGCAGCGCGAGCGGTGTGCACAGCAGGGTCGGAACGCCGCTGCTGGCCAGGGCAAAATCACGGAGCCGCACCGTGTGCAGGTCGAGCGCAATCTCGCTGGGCGTCGCGCCTTCCGGCGGTTGTGGGGCGCCGGCACCGGCACTGCTCAAAACCTCCAAAAAATGCGCTGCCATCAGCGATGCGGTTTCACTGGCTGACGCGGCGGCAAGCGCCGGCCAGAAGAACGCCGCGTAAGGGAATTGCCCTCCAGGATGCCTGTACATTCCAAAATCCGGACGCTAAATCTGCTCCCGCCGTCTTGAGCTGGATCAATCTCATTGCTCGGGTGAGGCTACCGGGGAGGAAGCCTCTATTTTCTGACAGCGCGTCCCCTCGCAGGCTTTGCCGGCAACGCCATGCCCTTGAGCGAGCTCTCAAGCTTTCGCAGGCTGTTCGATTTGCCGATCGCGGATTCCCAGAGGTCACCTTTCATTCTGACCCTTCTGACCATCGATCTCAAATGATAGCGCGCCGGACTGCAGCCCGCCGTCAGTTCCCGCCAGTCGAGCGGCGCCGAAACGGTGGCCTTGGCGAATGCCCGCAGCGAATACGGGGCGACGGTGGTCTGGCCAAATCCGTTACGGGCGCAGTCGAGAAATATCCGGTTTTTCCGTCCGCTGAGCCTCGGCGAAACCGTCGTCAGCTTCGGCATCCGGCGGTTGACGATCTCGGCGACCAGCCTCGCAACCGCCCGCACCTCATCGAAATCGTAGATCGGACGTAGCGGAACATAGACGTGGATGCCCCTCTTGCCGGAAGTCTTGACCAGGCTTGTCCCGCCCGCGGCCGCGATGACCTTGCGGGTTTCCTTTGCCACCGCCACGATTTCGGCGAATGTGTTTCGGCCGGGATCGAGATCGATCACCATATAGTCGGGATAATCGAGCTTGCGGACCCGCGATCCCCAGCAATGCATCTCGATGCAGCCGAGGTTGGCGAGATAGAGCAGCGTCGCCTTGTTGTTGCAGACGACGTACTGCACGTTCCTGCCGGTGCTCTTGGCGCGAATTTTCACGGTTCGGACGAATGGCGGCAGGTGGATCGAGGCGACATTCTTTTGGAAGAAACTGCCTCCCTTGATGCCGTTCGGATGGCGCACCAGCACCATCGGCCGGTCTCTCAGATAGGGCAGGATGACGCCGGCCATACGCTCGTAGTACTGGATGACGTCGCCCTTGCTGTAACCCTCCTTCGGCCAGAATATCTTGTCGAGGTGCGTGAGCTCGACCTTGGTCATGCGAGTGACCTCCTCTCGCGCACGACACTCCGCGCCGGCTTGTCCGTCCTCAAGCCCAGGAAGGCCGGGTGCCGCATCTGCCCGTCATTGGTCCATTCGGTGAACTTCACTTCACACACCAGACGTGGGCGCACCCAGGTGGTGGTGCGTTCGCCCGGAACCTCAGCGTCGATAGGCTTCCGCGCCGACCGCAGCGGCGTCAGTTTCGCATGGATGAATTTGAGGCTGTCGCGGTCAAATCCGGTTCCTGCCCGCCCGACATACTGCCATTTGCTGCCCTTGCGTACGGCGAGCACCAGCGCACCGAAATACTGCCGTGACCGCTGCGGGCGGGTATATCCGACGATCACGGCTTCCTGCCGCAGCACGGTCTTGATCTTCAGCCATTCGCGGGTGCGCTTGCCGGGGAAGTAAGGGCCTTGCGCCCGCTTCGCCACGACGCCTTCGTAGCCGTGGCGCCTCGCGGCGCGGAACGCGGCCTTGCCATGACCTTTGACATGCCGACTGAAGCGGATCGCCCGGCCCGGCGGCAGCAGCGCCTTCAACAACCGCTTGCGATCGACCAGCGGCGACCGGCGCAGACTGCGGCCGTTCAGGAACAGCAGGTCGAAGACGTAGTAGACGAGCCGCGCCCGGGTGTTGCGCGCATTCTGCAGCAATTGAAACCGCGAACGGCCGCGGCTATCGAGCGCGACCAGTTCGCCGTCGATGACGGCCTGATGCGCGCGCTTGAGTTTTCCCAGGGCCGCGGCGATACCCGGATAATCCGGGGTAATCACGGTGCCCCGCCGAGACAGCAGCACGACCTTCCCGCGGTCGATCTTGGCAATGACCCGGTAGCCGTCCCACTTGGTTTCGAATACCCAATCCGGGTCATCGAACGGCGCGCCGATCAGGGTCGCGAGCATCGGCTTGAGTGCCGCCTTCGGGATCCCGGTTTTCTGCCTGCGTTCCGTCACGTTCTTCGCCGCTTTCGGGTTGCCTTCTCAGGTTTCGCATCCGGCAACCTGCGATGCGACTTCACCGAGCGATCGTCCAGCGTCACATCCCGCAGCGTCGCATATTGATCATTGGCCTTGATCAGGAGCCATCGCCGCGGCGTACCGAACCGCACCAGCGCAAATCCACCCCTGAGTTTGTGGCCCCGCAGCAAAATCTTGAGTGAACCCTTGCGCAATTGGCGGCGCATTGCAGCTTCGCTGTCCGCTTCGGCACACCGATAGGTCCCCCTGTCCCAGACGATGACATCGCCGGCACCGTAGTTCCCCTCCGGGATCGTCCCCTCGAAGTTCCGGTAGTCCCAGGGATGGTCCTCGACACGGATCGCCAGTCGCTTCTGCCTGGGGTCGAGCGAAGGTCCCTTCGGGACCGCCCAACTCTTCAGCACACCGTCCAACTCCAGCCTGAAATCGTAATGCAGGTGCGAAGCCCGATGCTTCTGCACCACAAAGGCGAGACTGCTGCGGCGTTTTCCGCGCCCCGGCTTCGGCTCCGGCGTGCTGGTAAAATTGCGCTTGCGGCGGTAGCGGCTCAGACTGCGGACGGGCATCGGCCGGTGTCCTCGGCGCGAAATTTATCTAAAAAATTAGAACGCCCGATTTCTTCCGACCTTGATCTATCTCACGCGCCGCTGCCAAGGCCCGCTCTATCAAGGTTCTCGACCAATACAAGCCGGCGTTGGCGATCGAACCCGCGAGGAACCCAGCGCAAGACCGCCGAGACCGGATGCCCGTCCCAGTCATGAATGCTCGTGTCCCGTTTCATCTCCTCCTCGCAACGCTGTTTGCCGGCTCGGCGGCCGATCGCGCCGGCGCCAGCGTCGCGGTCCGGATCCAGCTTTCGCAGCAGACCATGAACGTGGCGGTCGATGGCGCCGACTTTGCCACCTGGCCGGTGTCGACGGCCAGACGCGGCTATCGGACGCCGCCCGGCAGCTACCAGCCCTATTCGCTGCAGAGGATGCATTACTCCAGGCTCTACGACTACACGCCGATGCCGTATTCGATCTTTTTTCGCGGCGGCTACGCCATCCACGGCACCACTGAACTCCGCAATCTCGGACGCCCGGTGTCCCACGGTTGCGTCCGGCTCAGCCCCGACCATGCGCGGTCGCTGTTCGGTCTGGTGCAGAGCCACGGGCCAAGGAACACGACCATCGAGATCGTCGAGTAGCCCGGCTGGCGCAACCGGCACCCCTGATCTCTTGATGGAGATCAAAGCCGCCGGCAGCCCGAGGCATATCGTTTCCTGGTCCAAACGCCGGAGCCCCAACCGGCGAGCTCTGGCTCTAACTCCAAGGAGTGTTTGTCATGGCAGAAGCTGCAACAAAATTACCCATCAAGACCGAAGCTGGCCCGGCTGCGCCGGCCACCAAGTCCGCGGACTGGCAGCCCTTCGACGTGTTGCGCAGTCAGGTCGACCGGCTGTTTCACGATTTCCAGACCGGCTTCATGCAGGCCCCGTTGTTCCGCCCACTACCCGACATCGAATCGTTCTGGCGCCGCGACCTCGGCTTCAATGTCACGCCGGCGATCGACATCGTCGAAAAGGACAAGGCGTTCGAGGTGACGGCCGAACTGCCGGGGCTCGACGTCAAGGACATCGACATCCAGCTCGCCGACGGCGTGTTGACGATCAAGGGTGAGAAGCAGGAGCAAAAGGAAGAGAAGACCAAGGACCGCTACGTCTCCGAACGCCGCTACGGTTCCTTCCGCCGCTCGCTGCAAGTACCCGGCAGCGTCGACGCCGGCAAGATCGAGGCGAGCTACAAGAGCGGGGTCCTGACGGTGACGCTACCGAAGTCGCCGGACGCGCAGAACAATCAGAAGAAGATTCCCGTAACCTCAAAATAGACACACCGCCGGCCTCGCCGCATCACGATGCTGATCGGCGAGGCCGCACGTCATTCTGACGACCCGCATGCACCGAGAGGCAGCGAATGGCCCACAAGCAGATCCTGTTTCATTCCGCGGCCCGCGAGAAGGTGTTGCGGGGAGCCACGCTGCTTGCCGACGCGGTGCGGGTCACGTTGGGGCCGAAATCGAAATCGGTTCTGATCCAGAAGAGCTGGGGCGCGCCGATCGTCTGCAACGACGGTGTCACGATCGCCAAGGAGATCGATCTCAGGGATCCCGAGGAGAATCTCGGCGCCCAGATCCTTCGCCAGGCGGCGGAGAGGACCGGCGATGTGGTCGGCGACGGCACCAGCACCTCGACCATCCTCGCGCACGCCATCCTGGCCGACGGCGTGCGCAATGTCGTCGCGGGCGCCAGTGCCATCGATCTCAAGCGCGGGTTGGACCGTGCCGCCCGCGTTGCGATCGAGGCGCTGCGCGCCATGTCTCGCCCGGTGAAGACGAAAGCGGAGAAGGCGCAGGTCGCAACCTTGTCGGCCCACAATGACCCGGCGATCGGCGATCTTGTTGCCGACGCCATCGAAAAGGTCGGCGGCGACGGCGTGATCTCGGTCGAGGAATCCAAGACCACGGAGACCACGCTGGACGTGGTCGAAGGCATGAAGTTCGATCGCGGCTTCATATCACCCTACTTCGTCACCGACGCGGAGCGCATGGAAGCCGTGCTGGAAGATCCGTACGTGCTGCTGTGCGATCACAAGATCGGGGCGCTGCACGACCTGATCCCGGTGCTCGAACAGGTCGCCAAGTCCGGCCGCCCGTTGTTGATCGTGGCCGAGGACATCGAGGGCGAGGCGCTGGCGACGTTGATCGTCAACCGGCTCAGGGGCGTTCTCAAGGGCTGCGCGGTCAAGGCGCCCGGCTTCGGAGACCGGCGCAAGGCGATGCTGGAAGACATCGCGATCCTGACCGGCGCGCAGGTGATCTCCGAGGAGATCGGCCTGAAGCTCGAAAACGCGACCCTGCAGCAGCTCGGCCGTGCGGCGCGCGTGGTCGCCGACAAGGAAAACACCACCCTGATCGGCAGCGGCGGCGACCGTGCCCGGATCGACGGCCGGATTACGCAAATCCGGCGCGAAATTGAAAAGACCACCAGCGACTATGATCGCGAGAAGCTCGAGGAGCGGCTCGCCAAGCTGGCCGGCGGCGTCGCCGTGATCCGCGTCGGTGCGCCGACGGAAGCCGAGATGAAGGCCAAGAAGGAGGCGCTCGATGACGCCATCAGTTCCACCAAGGCCGCGGTGGCTGAAGGCATCGTGCCGGGGGGCGGTCTGGCGCTGCTCAAATGCATCGAGGCGGTCACCCGGGAAGAGGCCGCCTGCGAAGGCGACGAAAGGACCGGGGTCCAGATCCTGAAGCGGGCGCTCGAGGCCCCTGCCCGCCAGATCGCGGTGAATTCCGCCGTCGACGGCGGCGTCGTGGTAGCGCGGATGCTGGGCGGCCAGGGCAATTTCGGCTTCGATGCCGCGCGCAAGGAGTACGTCGACCTGGTCGAGGCCGGCATCGTCGATCCCGCCAAGGTGGTCCGTACCGCGCTGGAAAACGCCGTGTCGGTCGCCAGCGTGTTACTGCTCACGGAAGCGACGATGACGGAGATTCCGGAGCCGAAGCGCGAGCGGCCGGCCGAGCCGGAAATGGCCATGTGATCGGCGCGCCCGATGCCGCCCAACAGGATGCGCGCGAACGCGATCGTCTCAGCCGCCCTGATCGCGTCGGCTGCGTTGCCCGCCCATGCAGTGCCCCCTGAAGAAGCCTTCAAGGCCGGCTGCGGTGGCTGTCATAGCTCGGACAAGAATATCCTTCGCGAAATCCCGAAGGGTCCGGATGAGGTCCGGCGCGCCTGGATTCTGGAATTCACGGCTGGCCACCCCAATGAAATGGATTCGGTCAAACCTCAAATCGTCGAATACCTCGTGAAGAAGAGCGCCGCTGCGAAGAGCTGGTGGCAATTCTGGTGAGTTGCCGGGCGGCGACGCGGCACCGCCACCCGTTTGATCCAGCGCAACGACGCGGCACCTGAATCGACTCATCCTATTTTCGCGGATGTTCCCTTCCCTGGACATTGCCGCTCAACTTCCGGATGCTCCCGAGTTCTGCTCGGGAGCATCTTTTTCTCTCCGGGCCGATGCCTTGGCCGCAATCAGCGCCGCTCGTAGCAGTGGAACCCGCCGTAAATCCCCGAGCGGTCCCGCGCGAAACCGGTCGCGCTGCGTTCCTCGTCGCGACGCCATATCTGCCGCAGCGACGCCAGTTCCTCATTCTCCAGCGGAGATTCCTTGCCGGCGGTGCGGAAGATGATCCGAACGTCCTCGCTGCCGGTGCGATCGATGGCATTCCAGAGCGCGCGGATCTCCTCGGATGCCATCCAGTCCTGCGAGTCCAGCAGCACTACCGCATCGACCTCACGCGCCGGCAAGCCCTCCAGGAACTGCCGAAGATTGGCGTGCACCGGAATGATCAATCCCGCGCCGTCGCGCATGCGTTCGAATTGGCTGCGCTGCAGGTAAGGCGGCAGGCAGGCATCGCCGGGGCCGGGATAACTGCGATGCAGGGCCTGCCATGCGAAGTAATTGGTCGCATTGGGGTGGCCGTTGATCAGGCGCAGCAACCGCTCGTGAAGCACCTCGTTGAGCGGCGCGTCAGCTCCGAGCAGCGCCCGCTGCTGGGGCGGAATGCCGAGGCTGAACAGCAACGCGGGAGTTCCCGTGATCAGTCGAGCCAGCGGCGAATGAAACAGGCGATGCAGGCGATCCAGCGCCTGAATGCGTTCGGGCGCATCTGCCTTCCCGTTTAGCAGCGCCGCCAGGTCGATCCGCGCCAGTTTCGCCAGCAGGTGGGCAAGGCCGATGAAGCGGCCGAGCATGCCGTGGCGGTAGAATCCGTCGGTAAAATAGGCATGCCGCGGTCGCCCAAGGACGTTGCACTTGTCCCAGTAGGCGCGCGTCTCGGCGTCGAGCAAAGGCCGCAACCGCTCTAGGTAGAGGCCGGTATTGGAGAGCGAAGCGGCCTCGCCGAAGAACTGCCAGAATTCGGCGTAGCTGGAGAAGCCCCGAAGCCCGGCTAGCTTGAGGTTGAGCAGCGAGAGGTGCGCCTCGTTGAGGTCGACCGCATACACCTGCGCCGGTCGCGCAGTGAGATAGGACAGCGCGTTGCATCCGCCGGATGAGATGGTGACGATTGTCGAGCCGACCGGCAACCGAAGCGCGGCGAGGTCGGCTTCAGGGTCCTCCCAGATCTGGGTGTAGACCAGGCGCTGAAACCAGAACGCGAATAGCCGGTCCCAGACCGTCGCTTCGTCGTGCCCCCTGCTGTTGCGGACCGCGTCGGCGATAAGCTGCGTATTCATCCGTCCTCCGAATCAACAATCCAGTGACGGTATCGCGGGCACGCTGCAGTTTTGCGACAGCAACGACGGCAGGACCGCAGCTACCCGCGTTCGCTGTCACACCCTTGTCGCGCGAACATCGCAAGGAGAAGCCATTGCAGGCAATGCGAGGTGTTGGATGTCGGCCTATTCCCGGGATATCGGCGCGGATGGCTCGTGGCCGGTCGAGGCAACCGTTCGCATGAACCGGATGTACCGCCGGCAGCGCCACATCTATGACGGCACGAGGCGATATTACTTGCTCGGCAGGGACCGGCTGATCGCAAACTTACGACCGGAGGCCGGCGCGAACGTGCTGGAAATCGGCTGTGGAACCGGCAGAAACCTCGTGCACGCCGCCCGGCTCTATCCCCATGCAAGATTTTTCGGCATCGATGTCTCGACGGAGATGTTGACGTCGGCGATATCGGCGATCTCACGGAGCGATCTGACCGGACGAATTCGCGTCGCGCACGGCGACGCAACCGCGTTCGATCCGCAGCCTTTGTTCGGCGTTCCAGCGTTCGACCACGTCATGATCTCCTACAGCCTGTCGATGATCCCGGACTGGCGCGGCGTTCTGGCGGCGGCCGTGAGCCGCCTCCGGCCGGGCGGATCCCTGCACATCGTCGATTTTGGCAATCAGGAACGCTTGCCCAACTTGGCTCGGTCGCTCCTCACGCAGTGGCTCGCCATGTTCGACGTCACGCCGCGCGACGAACTCGAGCGGGTGCTGTCAGCCATGGCTGACGCCGCCGGCGCCGATCTGAGCTTCGAACGACCGTTCCGTGGCTATGCGCAATACGCCGTATTGGCGCTCCCGCCAGGGCCGACGCCGCCGTGAGCGCCTGGCTTGCGTTGCTGGCCGCCGGATTATTCGAGATCGCCTGGGCGTTCGGCCTGAAATATTCCGATGGCTTGACCCGGTTTTGGCCGACGGCCGCAACCCTGGTTGCGATAGCCCTCAGCTTCGGGCTGATGGCCGTCGCGCTCAAGTCGCTGCCGTTCGGCACGGCCTATGCGGTGTGGACCGGCATCGGTGCCACCGGCAGCATCCTTGTCGGAATGCTGATCTACAGCGAGCCGGCCGACCCGGTCCGGGTACTGTGCCTCACGCTGATCGTGGCCGGGATGGTCGGGCTCAAGCTCAACTCGCCGGTCTGAGAGACCGCTTCGCGCGCCAGCTCCGCCACCCTTCCACGGCACCGAACAGAACGAGCGCCATCACAAACGGAAGCAGGTGATACAGAACCCGGAATATCAGTAGGGCCGCAATCAGCGGTTCCCTGTGCTCGCCACCGAGTCCAACCAGTATCGCTGCGTCGAATACACCGATGCCTGCAGGCGCATGACTCGCAAAGCCCAGCAAGGTCGCCGCGATGAACACCGCGATGACGTGGAAGATCCCGACATCCATTCCAGCCGGAATCAGCACGTACATCGCCAGCGCGGCGGCGCCGAGATCGACGATCCCGATCCCGATCTGCAGCAGGACCATGGGCCCCGACGGCAACCTGACCGGCCACCGGCTGGTGCCGAAGCGCCTCGGCGCGAGCCAGGTCCAAAGCAGGAATGCAAATACCGCGGCGAGCAGCGCCGCCGCCAGCAGCCGATTGACCGCCGGCGGCAGAAAGTCGATCAGGCTGATGGCGCCGGGCTCGCCTAGCAGGCAGAGCGCGAGCGCCGTCAAATTGCCCAGCCAGAACGTCAGCCCGGTCAGAAAGCTGATATTGGCGACGTCGAAAACACCGAGGCCATAATGCGAATAGATGCGATAACGGATCACCGGCGCAATCAACGCGACCGCGCCGACGCCGTGTGCAATCGGATAGCTGGTGAAACTCGCAAGCGACGCGACCCGGTAGGGCACGTCGCCGCGCCTGATCGTACGCAGCGCCAGCAGATCATACAGCGTCAGGCTGAGGTATGAAGTCGCGACCAGCAACAACGTCAGCCCGACGAGGCCGGCACTTGTGCGTCGAACGGCTTCGAATACTTCAACATGGTCGACGTTCTTGAGCGCATGGGTCAACGCGTATATTGCCGCCGCAGCGATGGCGACGCTGACGACGACACCCAGCCCCCGCAATCGAGCGCCGCCGAGGGTCCTTTTCGGCACAATGGCTTTCAGCGGGCGTGTCCATTCGGGCAACGTCGTCAATGATCGTGCGGCCTGATTCGGGGTGATCGACACGATCCATTGGCATGTTGTCGTGACAGTCGCATTACCGTCGCTCTGCGGCACCGGAAAGCGCTGCAATCGAAATCGGGACGGCGACGGCCTGGCGTGCCTCCTACCACAGCGACTGCCGCGCGCGTTCCGGCCAAGCCCGGTCATAGTCCTCGCCGCCGACGCGGTTGTCGCTCATCTCGGCGAGAATCTGACCTGGCGTCGGCAAGCTCTTGGAGTCGACGCGCTTGTCCGGATTCCAGAGGTCGGAGCGCACGATGGCGCGGGCACACTGAAAATAGATCTCGTCCACCGTCAAGACGATGACCGTGCGCGGCGCCTTGCCGTCCATCCCGAACGACGCCAGCAAGTCCGCGTCCGCCGACAGCTGCGCGCGGCCGTTGACCCGCAGCGTACTGCCGGAGCCGGGAATCAGAAACAATAGCGCCACCCTGGGGTCGCGCACGATGTTGCGCAGCGAATCGACGCGATTGTTGCCGCGGCGGTCCGGCATCATCAGCGTCTTCTCGTCATGGACCCGGACAAAGCCGGGCAGATCGCCGCGCGACGAGCAATCCAGTCCCTCCGGCCCGCACGTCGCCAACGCCGCGAACGGCGATTTGTCGATCAGCATCCGATATGGCGGCGTGATCCGGTTCGCGACCTTGACGGTCGACGCCTCATTCGGCTGCCCGTAGATCGCCTCCAGTTCCTCGATCGTTGCAATCATCGGCATCGCTCAAATACCCCTGATGGCCAGCAACAGTTCACGCGCGTGATCCTCGGCGCGGCCGATATTCATGATCGTGACATCGGGCACAGCGGCATCATCTACAGCGCGATTGAGCCGATCCGCAACCTGTCCGTCGCTGCCACGCGCCCGCATGGCAAGCCGCTCGGCAAGGATTTCCGGCGGCGCCGTGATCGAGACCACAGTGACAGCGGCATAGGTGCAGCGCATCGCCTTGATCACCATGCGCGAGACGTTGGCGACTACGGTGCGCCCGGCCCGGATATCGCCGGCGATCGTGCGGCGCAATCCATAACAATGGCCATGCGCTTCCCAATGCATCGCAAATTCGCCTTGTGCCTGCGCCTGCCGGAACACCTCATGGCTCATCTGCTCATTGTCTTCGAATGGTGAAGCTTCCCGGGTCACCACGCGGCGCGGAAAGACGATGCCGGCGTCATCGGCGCAAGCGGCCCGGGCCAGCCCGATCAGAGTGTCCTTGCCGGCGCCACTCGGGCCGACCACCAGAACGAGCCTCCCGGGTCCCATCCCCATGCTCGGCCAGTCGCCGGATATCGTCGGCGCTCCCGTCACGCCACGCGATGTCCTTCGCGCCAGACGCTGCGCACCACCGGGACATCGCGGGCGACATGGACGCGGATCAGATCGGCACGCTTGCCGGCCGCGATCTCGCCGCGGTCGGCAAGACCGACCGCTTCGGCCGGCGTCTTGGTGACGGTGCGGACCGCGGAGGCCAGATCGATGTCGGGCACGCGCTGCGGCAGTTGCAGCGCTGCCATCAAGAGGCTCGAAGGGATGTAATCGGAGGACAGGATGTCGAGCAGTCCCTCGCGGGCGAGATCGACCGCGGCGATATTGCCGGAATGCGAGCCGCCGCGCACCACGTTCGGCGCACCCATCAAGATGCCGATGCCGGCCTCGTGTAATCCGCGCGCGGCTTCCATGGTGGTCGGAAATTCCGCTACCGAAACGCGATCCCTGATCGCATCGGTGACGTTTTCCTCGGTGGTGTCGTCGTGACTGGCGAGCGGGATCTCGTACTGATGCGCCAGCGCCACGATCTCGCGCATGTTGGTCGCAGCATAGGCCTTCTGATAGGCAAACCGCCGTTCGAACAGCGTGTCGAGTTCGGCGTCGGTCATGCCGGCGCCCTTGCCACGGTAATAGTCGCGCAGCTTGCCTTCGTCGCGAAACTGGCGCTGTCCGGGCGTGTGATCCATCAGCGACATCAGGCGGATGTCCGGCCGCCCGATCAGCTCCTTGGCTTCTTCGACCACGTCCGGCATCGGGATCTCGCAGCGCAGATGCAGGAAATGATCCGCGCGCAGCAAATTGGCGTCACGCGCCGCCGTGATTGCCCCGGCCAGCACGCCCGCCCTGCCATCGACGTCCTCGGCGCCGTCTTCGCGCCAGACCCGCAACGAATCCAGCACCGTGGTGATGCCCGACGTCGCCAGCTGTCCATCATAGGAGACGACGGCGGCGATCGGATCCCAGAACACCTTCGGCCGCGGCACGTAATGCGCTTCCAGATGATCGGTGTGCAGCTCGATCAGGCCGGGCAAAACCAGATCGCCTGCCGCGTCCTCGCTGCCAGCCGGACCATTGCCTTCGCCAACCTCCGCGATACGGCCGTCGGCAAAGGCGACCCAGCCGCGCTCGATCACGCGGTCCGCCAGAACGATCCTGGCGTTGCCTATGACGGTCTCGGAACCGGTCGAAGTCATGTCAATTCTCTTTCCTATGCCGCTGATGCGAATGACGTCACGTCGACGATCCGGTCGGCGATCAGATGGCGAATTTCGTCGTCATGGACGATGGCGACCATAGCCACGCCCGCGCGTTTCTTCTGGTCGATCAGATCCACCACCACGGCGCGGTTGGCCGCATCGAGCGAGGCGGTCGGCTCGTCCAGCAGCAGGATCGGCAGCTCGGAGATGAAGCCGCGCGCGATGTTGACGCGCTGCTGCTCGCCGCCGGAAAAGGTCGAAGGCGGCAGCGCCCACAGCCGCTCCGGAATGTTGAGACGGCGCAGCAACTGCCCTGCCCGCTCGCGCGCCTCGGCCCGCGCCGTTCCCGTCGCAATCAGCGGCTCGGCGACGACGTCGATGGTTGCCACCCGCGGCACCGCGCGCAGGAACTGGCTGACATAGCCGATGGTCTCGCGGCGAACGCCAAGCACCTGCCGCGGCTCGGCCCTGGCGAGATCGACCACCGCACCCCGGTGGCGGATGCCGATGCGGCCGCCGTCGCAGCGGTAATTACCGAAGATCATCTTCAGGATCGAGGACTTTCCGGCGCCCGAGGGGCCGGACAGCACCACGCACTCGCCGGGCTCGACCTTAAACGAGACACCGCGCACGACGGGAAGCTGAACGCCGCCCTGCAAATGCATGGTGAAGGTCTTTTCGGCATTGCCGATATCGATCATCGCAGTCATTGATGCACGCTCATGCCGGCAGTATCGAGGAAACGAGCAACTGGGTATAGGGCTCGCGGGGATCGTCGAGCACCTGATCGGTCAAGCCGGTCTCGATCACCCGACCGCCCTTCATCACCATCACCCGGTGCGACAGCAACCGCGCCACGGCGAGATCATGGGTGACCACGATGGCCGCCAACCCGAGCTCGCTTACCAGATTTCGCATCAAATCGAGCAGCCGCGCCTGGACCGACACGTCGAGGCCACCAGTCGGTTCATCCATGAAGACGAGCCGCGGCTCGGTCACCAGATTGCGCGCAATCTGCAGCCGTTGCCGCATGCCGCCGGAATAGGTCCGCGGCGCATCGTCGATGCGCGCGGTGTCGATCTCGACGCGCTCGAGCCAGGATGACGCAGTGTCGCGGATGCGGCCGTAGTGATTCCAGCCTACCGCCATCAGCCGCTCGCCGACATTGGCGCCGGCCGATACCGCCATCCGCAGCCCCATGGCCGGATCCTGGTGCACAAAGCCCCAGTCGGTGCGAAACAGGAACCGCCGCTCGGCTTCGCCCAGCGCCGCCAGATCGCGCATCACCCCGTCGCGCATCCGGTACGACACCCGCCCCGCGCTGGGCGCGAGCTGCGCCGACAGCAGTTGCAGCAACGTCGACTTGCCCGATCCGGACTCGCCGACGATCGCCAGCACCTCGCCGGGGTAGAGCGCAAAGGACACGTCACGGCAGGCGGCCAGCCGGCCATAGTCCTTGCCGAGGCCATCGGCCATCAGCAACGGCCGGTCGTTGTCCTGCCCGGCGGTGTAGGTCTCAGCCATGCGCCGTCTCCTTGTGCGGCGTCGCGCTTTCGCTGCCACGATGCCCCTGGGCCTGGCGGGTTTCGCAGTAATCGGTGTCCGAACAGACGAACATCCGGCCGCCCTTGTCGTTGGTGACGATTTCATCGAGATAGGAATCATCGGCCCCGCACAGCGCGCAGGGCGCGTCGAAGCGGTAGCGCGTGAACGGGTGATCCTCGAAGTCGAGCGAGGTGACCTGCGTGTGGGGCGGAATCGCATAGATGCGCTTCTCGCGGCCGGCGCCGAACAGCTGCAGCGCCGGGCAATTGTCCATCTTCGGATTGTCGAATTTTGGCGTCGGCGACGGATCCATCACATAGCGGGCATTGACCTTCACCGGGTAGGCGTAGGAGGTGGCGATGTGCCCGAAGCGGGCGATGTCTTCGTAAAGCTTGACGTGCATCAGGCCGTATTCGCCGAGCGCGTGCATGCGCCGGGTCTCGGTCTCGCGCGGCTCCAGGAAGCGCAGCGGTTCCGGGATCGGCACCTGATAGACCAGCACCTGGCCGCCATGCAGCGGCGCTTCGGGAATCCGGTGCCGGGTCTGGATCACCGAGGCTTCCGCCGTGGACGTCGTGGTCGCGACGCCGGCGGTCCGGGCGAAAAACTTGCGGATCGAAATCGCGTTGGTGGTGTCGTCGGAGCCCTGGTCGATTACCTTCAGTACATCCTGGGGCCCGAGGATCGCCGCCGTCACCTGCACGCCGCCGGTGCCCCAACCATAGGGCATCGGCATTTCCCGGCTGGCGAACGGCACCTGATAACCGGGGATCGCGATCGCCTTCAGGATGGCGCGGCGGATCATCCGCTTCGTTTGTTCATCGAGATAGGCGAAGTTGTAGGCGGGCGCGTTCATTCCGCGGCCTCCTGCATCGGCGGCAACGCTTCCGTCTCGCCGAACTCCTCCCGCAGTTTGCGCAGCAGACCGAGTTCGGACTGGAAGTCGACATAATGCGGCAGCTTGAGATGCTCGACGAAGCCGGTGGCCTGCACATTGTCGGAATGCGACATCACGAATTCCTCGTCCTGGGCCGGCGCGATAATTTCCTCGCCGAGTTCGCGGGCCCGCAGGCTCCTGTCCACCAGCGCCATCGACATGGTCTTGCGCTCGCTCTGGCCGAACGCCAGCCCGTAACCGCGCGTGAAACAAGGCGCCTCAGTGGCCGAGCCCTTGAACTGGTTGACCATCTGGCACTCGGTCAGCGTGACCGCGCCGAGCGGTACGGCAAAGCCGGCATCTTCGGCCATGAACTCCACTTCGACCTCACCGAGGCGAATTTCGCCGGCAAACGGATGGTTCCGGCCATAGCCGCGCTGCGACGAGTAGCCGAGCGCCAGCAGAAAGCCCTCGTCGGCGCGCGCCAGATTCTGCAGCCGCAGGTCGCGATCGGCAGGGAAACTCAGGGGCTCGCGGGTGAGATCGCCGACCGCCGAACCGGCATCGGCCTGCGGCGAAGGTTCGATCAGGCCGTCGCGGCCGAGAATGTCGGTGACGCGCGGCATCACCTCCGGCGACGCCTCCCCGGTCGCAGGCGCCTCCGGCATCGACACTCCCGCCAGTTCCGGATCGAGCAGGCGATGGGTGTAATCGAAGGTGGGCCCCAGAATCTGGCCTCCCGGAATATCCTTGAAGGTCGAGGAAATCCGGCGGCGCACCTGCATCTGCCCGGTATCGACCGGTTCGCTCGCGCCGAAGCGCGGCAAGGTGGCGCGGAAGGCGCGGACCAGGAAGATCGCCTCGATCATGTCGCCGCGCGCCTGCTTCAGCGCCAACGCCGCAAGCTCGCGATCATAGAGCGAGCCTTCCGTCATGATCCGATCGACGCCGAGGCTGAGTTGTCCGGATATCTGATCGAGCGAGAGTTCGGGAACATCGCGATCGCCGCGGCGCTCATGCGCCAGCAGACGATGGGCGTTCTCGATGGCGCGTTCGCCTCCCTTGACGGCGACATACATACTTCAATCTCCCTTCGCGGCGACCCGCGTGGTTCGTGGTATCGCGACAATGGCATCGTCGGCCACCAGGACGACATCGATGCCGCGCGGAAACAACGCGGCGTTGATGGTCAGCCGATCAAACAGGTCCACCGGCTGCAGCGCGGCCCGCAGGATGGCGGTGCCGTCGATGCCGGGGCCGCGCAGTTCGAAGGCGGGCCCCTGCGCCAGACTTTGCACCTGCAGGATCAACGTCGTCGAACGATCGGGATATTCGTTGCTGCCAAAGCCAAAGCGGTCGAGAGCCGGGAGGGTTCGCGCGTCTCCGATGAGCGCAAAACTGCAGACCGACGAATTCGCGATCACCGGCGCACCGGTGTGGAACCTGAGCCATTTGCTGACGTCCGATGTCTCCGACATCCGCGGATCGAGCCAGAGCGGCGTATCGTGATCGAACAGCGTCAGCGCAATCGCGGCGGTTCCGCGCATCATCGCGGCCGGCGCGCCGGCCACGGCCGCGATACGCTGGACACTGCCCGGGCGCGCCATCGCATCCATCACCGACCGGAAGGTCGCCTGCGCGGATAGAACCTTGTCGGCGAAGCCCGCGGGCAGTTCGGCAACCGTCGTCATCGTTCAGCCCTCACCGCGCACCAGCGTGTAGAAATCGACCCGCGTCGCAGCGGTCTCCTGCGCCCTGCGGTTCCGGTCGGAACTCATCGCCGCGCGCAGCGGCGCGACCACGTTTTCTTCCACCGTGCCCGCAAATTCATCCGACTGCACCAAAGCGTCGCACAGCGCTATCATCTGCGCCTTCCGCCTGTCGCGACCGAGCACATAACCAAACCCCACCTCGCCGGTCGAAAGCCGCACCGCGGCGCGCGAGACCGTGGCCTCGCCGAGATTGAACGGCGCGCCGTCGCCGCCGATCCGGCCGCGCAGCATCACGAGGCCATTCTCCGGCTCGCGCAGGCTTTGGTAGGCCGGTGCCGCGATCACGTCGAGACAACGGGCAATCTCCGTCGCATCGGAATTCGCCAGCACCGTCATGGCCGCCTTGCGTAGCGCCTGTTTGCCGTTTTCGCCCGCTGCAGTCATGTCAGCCTTGCCGGAATCAAGTTGTCTATGTTAATAGACAACCTGATAACCAAGCGCCATGACTGTTTCGTGACGGCGGGATGATTTTTCCGATGCCTTTCCCCAACCTTCCCACGCCATGACCATGCAGGATGCAGCCTCCGGGGTGGCGTTGTGGCGGCAGGTCGCCGACGGCATCGAGCGCGGCATCGCCGATGGCAGCTTTGCCTCCGGCGAACGGCTGCCGGGCGAGATCGCAATCGCCGAGACCTACCGCGTCAACCGCCACACCGTGCGCCGGGCGCTGGCGGCCCTGGCCGAGCGCGGCCTGGTGCGCGCCGAGCGCGGCAGCGGCACCTACGTCGAAGCGCCACGCATGGCCTATCCGCTGCGCTCGCGCACCCGGTTCTCCGAGATCGTCGGCGCCGGTGGCCGCGAGCCGCGCGGCCAGTTGATCGGCGCATCCGAAGAGCCTGCGACGCGAGAACTGGCTCGCCAGTTGGGCGTGAAGACCGGCGCGCCGCTGATCCGGATCGAGGCGCTGCGGCTCGCCGACCGTGCGCCGATCTGCGTCGGCACCACCTGGCTTGCAGCGGAGCGCTTCCCCGACGCCGGGCGGATCTATGAGCGCGTGCGCTCGACGACGAAGCTGCTGGCGCATTATGGTGTCCGCGACTATCGCCGCGCCTCGACCCGCGTGGCAGCCGCCATTGTCGACGCCACCGACGCTATCCGGCTCGATCTTGCGCTCGGACGCCCCGTCCTGGTGGTCGACAGCGTTGACGTCGATTCCGACGCCAAGCCGCTCCTGACGACGCACGCACGCTTTGCCGCCGAGCGGATCGAGTTCGTGGTCGAGAACGGCTAGCCTGGCTTTGAGACCTTACGCGATGGCCCGCTGCCCGATGATCGCGAAGCGGAGTTTGCCGGAAATCCAGTCAATCGCCGTTACCGCGATGAGGATCAGCAGAATCAGAAACGATACCTTTTGCCATTCCAGCACCCGGATCTGTTCGGCAAGCTGAAGCCCGATTCCACCGGCTCCGACGATTCCGATAATCGTCGCCGACCGCGTATTCGATTCAAAATAGTAGAGCACCTGACTCAACAAGATCGGAAAGACCTGCGGCAACAATCCAAACCGGACGCCATGGAGATGGTTGCCGCCCGCCGATCGGACCCCTTCAGAGGGGTTCTTGTCGGCAGCTTCGATGGCCTCCGAAAACAGCTTTCCAAAACTCCCAAAGTCGCTGCAGATGACCGCCAGGATACCTGCAAATGGACCCAATCCCACGACACCGACCCAGATGAGAGCCCAGATCAGGGTATCGACACCTCGGATGGTATCGAGGCTGCGGCGCGTCAAGACGTGGACGATCCGGTTCGCAACTACATTGCGCGCCGCCAGCAGGGAAACCGGCAACGCCAACAGTGCTCCGCCCAGCGTGCCCAGAAATGCAATCGACACCGTCTCCCCGAGCGCCCGCAAATATTTCAACGCTTCCGCCAATGACCCGGGATCAGGTGGCAACATAAGCCGAAGGAATCCACCCAGCCTGAACATTCCGTCCGAAAGCCGGTGAAACGGAATGTCGAGCTGGGAAATCCCGAACAGAAAAAGCGCGACGGCCGCGCCGAGGCCTATTGTGATTTTTCCCCTGAGCCACCAGTCCGGGCGGAAAACGTCCGGATAGCGTTCAACGATGGCGGTCTGGCTTTCAAGACTGAACGAATTCACGTGCAGGAGCCCTCCAGCCCAAGGAGGCGGTGGCGCACGCGCTCCGTGAGGAAATCGATCAGCATGACGGTGACGACAATGAGCAGAAGGATAGCGCTGACATCCGTGTAGTAGAATTTGCGGACGGCCTCGATCAAATCCTGTCCGATCCCACCGGCGCCGACGAATCCCATCACTGCCGCGCCGCGCACGTTGATCTCGAATCTCAGCAGGGCGTAGCTTACGAAATTTGAAAGAACCTGAGGCACCGCGCCAAACCGGACAATCTGAATCCAGCTTCCTCCACTCGCCGCCACGCCCTCGATCGGCTTGTTATCGATATTTTCGACAACTTCTGCGAACTGCTTGCCAAGCGCGCCTGTGGTGTGGATCGCAATGGCAAGCACGCCCGGTAGAGGCCCCAGACCGAATGCCAACACAAAGATCAGGGCAAAGACAATCTCCGGCACGGTCCGGCAAACTTCGAGGGCGCGCCGCGTGACAAAAACGATCGCGCGCGACTTGACGAGATTGGCCGATGCGAGGAAGCAGAGAACGAATCCGAGTAGTCCTCCTGCCAAGGTTCCCATATAGGCAATCAGCAACGTATCTCCGAGAAGCCGCGTCCAGCGAGGCAGCCCCCAAAGCCATTCCGAAAGATCCACCCACGCCGACGAGAACGAGAACTTTGGAGCCGTACCGGCAAAATAGGCCGGGAAGCGCCAGAAATTCTCGGAGAACTTCCACAGGTCGACATCGCCCATCCAGCCGGCGGCAAGCGCCGCGGCGATCAGGACCGCAGAGCCCAGCCATATGCGCCGTCGCTTGGCGGCAACCGCAGCCGCGTAGCGATCGGCAAGCTCTTGTAGCCTGGCTTCCGGGAATTCGGGGACCGCTGCTCGCATAGGATTTCCTGGAGAGATAATGGGCAGATCCCGCGATCTGCCCATATCATCTGCCCCCGCAGTTCCGGTCAGGACTTATGTTTGCGTATGCTGTCGACAAACTTGATCAGATCGACCACAGGCTCATAGGCCTTGTGATCCACCTCGACGAAGGGCAGCTGCTTCCCTTCGTAGATCTTGTCGAAAGCAGCCTTGTCCTTCACCGCAACTTCGAGCACGGCCTTTTTGATCGCCGCCTTGAGGTCGGCAGGCAGGCTGCCGAGATATGCCATCGGCGAATTCACAATCTGTTCGGACTTCAGGATGATCTTGAAATCGGCGGCCTTCGCCATGCCCTTGCGTTCCATTCGCAGCAGGTTCGATTCCTTTTCGTCGTTCCACCAGTTGAACGCCGCGTCGCAGGTCCCCTGGGCAAGTCCGATCACCGCGTTTTCATGGCTCCCCGAATAGACGACCTTGGAAAAGAACTTTTCCGGGTCGATGCCCATCTTGTCCATGGCGAAACGCGGCACGTTGTTGCCAGACGTCGAATTCGGATCGACCAGGCAGAGATTCTTGCCTTTGAGGTCCTTGATGTCCTTGTAGTTCGAATCGCTTTTGACATAGAGAACCGAGTAGTAGCCCTTGGTCCCGTCGCCATTTACTTCGATCGCGAACGGCTCGACCTTCGCACCGATAATGTAGGCTCGGGCGTAGGACGCCGGACCGTACATCGCAATGTGGATATTGCCGGCCCGCTGCCCTTCGATGACGGCGGCATAGTCGTTGGCGATCCGCAGCGTGACTTTGGTGCCGAGCTCGCGGGACAGATACTCCGCCAAAGGCGTCCACCGGTTGGTCGTGCCCGAGGCATTCTCATCTGGAACTTTTGCGAAGACCAGTTCAGGATATTTGGCCTTCCAGTCCTGCGCCGATGCGGCGGAAGCCGAGAATGCCAGTCCCGCCGCAGCGGCGAGAATCATACGACGGTTGATCATGACGTCTCCTGTTTTGCAGTGATGAAGCTTGCGGATTTCATTCCCGCACACCTTTTGATTTACAGACGCAGCACTCAGGCCGCAGCAACCGTGCCGAGAGCAGGAAGCGCCGAACCGGCCGGCACAAGCTCCGGCGCCACGCCCATCACCTCATCCGCCTCGAGATCGTAAAGCTCGCGCGCGATGCGGTCGGTCAGCGCCGCAGGCGCGCCGTCGAATACGATCCGCCCCGACGCCATTCCGATCAGGCGGTCGCAGTAGCTGCGCGCCAGATCGAGCGAATGCAGATTGCATACCACCGTGATACCGAAGTGCTTGTTGATGCGCAGCAGCGCATCCATCACGATCCGGGTGTTGCGGGGATCGAGCGAGGCGATCGGCTCGTCGGCAAGTATCATCGCGGGCTGCTGAACCAGTGCGCGCGCAATCGCCACGCGCTGCTGCTGGCCGCCCGAAAGCTGATCGGCGCGCTGCGCCGCAATCGAAGCCATATCGAATTGCTCGAGCGCCGACATCGCGATTGCCTTGTCGTGATCGGGCCACAGCTGCGCCAGCGAACGCCATGCCGGCACCGTTGCGAGCCTGCCCATCAGCACGTTGGTCAGCACGTCGAGACGGCCGACCAGATTGAACTGTTGAAAAATCATCGCCGACCGGGCGCGCCACTGCCGCAGATCCCTGCCGCGCAGCGCGGTGACATCGACGCCTTCGAACAGGATGCGTCCTTCGGACGGCTCGGCGAGGCGATTGATCATCCGCAGCAGCGTCGACTTGCCGGCGCCGGAACGGCCGATCACACCGACGAAGCCGCCGGGCGCAATCGAGAACGACGCATTGTCGACCGCCGCCTTCGTACCGAAACGGCAGGTCAGGCCTTCCACCACCAGCATGCAATGCTCCATTGCCCCAACTGGCACCACCGCTAGCGTCTGGATTCAACAGTTGTGTGACAGTCGCGATGCTGGGAGGTCGCCATCCACAGCCAGGCCGACCGTCATTCATTCGTCATGACACCGTCATCAAGCCCACCGATGACATGCGGACTTCTCCAGCAATCCGCTTCGCCTTCGGGAATCCGCATGACCGGCAAAATGCTCTCGGTTGAACCAACGATTGATCCCACGGCGAAACTGCATGACACGAAGCTCGGCGCCTACTGCGAGGTTGGCGCCCGGACGATCCTGCATGAAGTGTCGATGGACGACTATTCCTACGTCGTGAACGACGCCCAGATCACCTACACGACGATCGGAAAATTCTGCTCGATCGCGGCAATGACGCGAGTCAACCCGGGCAATCACCCCATGCAGCGGGCTTCGCAGGCCCACTTTACCTATCGCGCCAGCGCCTATTTCCCGGGGGAAAGCGACGATGCGGACTTCTTCGAATGGCGGCGCGGGCATCATGTCCATATCGGCCATGACGTCTGGATCGGACACGGCGCCGTCGTGCTGCCGGGCCGCAGCGTCGGCACCGGTGCCGTGGTCGCCGCCGGCGCTATCGTGACCAAGGACGTGCCGGCCTACACTATCGTTGCCGGAAATCCGGCGCGGATCATCAAGCGGCGGTTTCCGGAAGATGTCACCAACCGGCTGGCGGAGCTCGCCTGGTGGGACTGGGACCATGAAACCCTGCGCCGCGCCCTGCCCGACTTCCGCAAACTGGCCGTCGAGGATTTTCTTGGGAGGTATGAGGCTGCGGCGACCTCCGGGCGTTCGCACCCGAGGCAGCGAAGCGCCGCGTCATGACCAGCATATCGATCGAAGGCGGCCAGGCGCTGCTCGGTGGAGAGTTTGTCGAGACCACGTTGCGAATCTCCGGGCGCGACATCGCCGCTCTGGATTCGGCACCGCAACGAGGCACCTCCGGCATCGATGCCAGCGGCCTTAAGGTGCTGCCGGGCATTATCGACCTGCACGGCGATGCGTTCGAGCGCCAGATGATGCCGCGGCCCGGCGTCGACTTTCCCGTTGACGTGGCGCTGGCCGACAGCGACCGGCAGGCGATCGCCAACGGCATCACGACGGTTTTTCATGCCACGACCTGGTCCTGGGAGCCGGGCCTGCGCAGCGCCGACAACGCTCGGCAGCTGCTCGAAGCCATTGAGGCGCTGAGGCCGCAACTCGCGGCGGACACCCGCTTCCACCTGCGCCACGAGACCTATAATCTCGATGCCGAAGCCGAGATCGCCGAATGGCTATCCGGCGGCAGGATCGATCTGTTTGCGTTCAACGACCACATGAATTCCACGGTCGCCAACCTTGCCAAACCGCAGAAGCGAAGCCGCATGGTCGAACGCAGCGGCCTCTCCAGCGAGGCGTTCGATGCCCTGGTTGGGCGCGTCGTTTCCCGCGGTCACGACGTCCCGGCATCGATCGCGCGGCTGGCGCAAGCAGCGCGAGAAGCCGGCGTCCGAATGCTGTCGCATGACGACGAGAGCCCGGCAATGCGCAGGGCATTTAGGGCCCAGGGCGTCAACATCGCCGAATTTCCGGTCAACGAGGAAACCGCGCGCGAGGCGGCTGAAGCCGGCGACTTCATCGTGTTCGGCGCGCCCAATGTCGTGCGTGGCGGCAGCCATACCGGCTGGACCAAAGCCGCCGACATGGTCGCCAAGGGCTTATGCTCGGTGCTCGCCTCCGACTACTACTATCCGGCGCAGCTATTGGCCGCGTTCCGCCTCGCCGCCGACGGCGTATTGCCGCTTGCCGACGCCTGGCACCTGATATCGGCGGGTCCGGCCAGAGCCGCGGGCCTCGCCGATCGCGGGGTACTGGAAGAAGGCCGGCGCGCCGACATCATCCTCGTCGACGATGAGGTGCCGCTGCGGCCGCGCATCGTCGGCGTCCTCGCTGCGGGCCGGGTGGTTCAGCTCACCGAGGCCGACCGCTTGACCCGATTCACGACCTTTCCGCGCAAGGCGGTTGCAGCCGCGTGAGCCGGCTCTATTCTGCTGATATGGCCGACTTTCCGCGCTACGCGATCTACTATGCCCCGGCGCCCGGCAGCGGCCTCGAACGCTTCGGCACACGACTGCTCGGCTATGATGCCTACGGCGGCGAAGACCTGCCCTTTCCGGACGGCATGCTGCAGGAAGTACCGGATTGGCGCGAGCTGACCGGCGATCCGCGAAAATACGGCTTTCACGCCACGCTGAAAGCGCCGCTGGCGCTGGCGCCCGGCAGGAACGAGGCCGAGCTTGTGGCGGCCTGTGCGGCGTTCGCCGCAACGCCCCGGGCAATTCCGGTCATCAGTCCGGTCGTCGGTTCGATCAGCGGCTTTATCGCGGTGATCCCGGCGGATCCGTCACCGGAGCTGATCCGCCTCGCCGCCGATTGCGTCAGTGAATTCGATTCATTCCGAGCGCCGCTCACCGAATCGGATCGCGCCCGGCGCAATCCTTCCGAATTGACAGCGCGGCAGCGCGAACATCTCGATCGCTGGGGATATCCCTATGCGATGGAGGACTTCCGCTTCCACATGACGCTCACGGGCCGACTTGATGCCGCGCGGCGAGATCCGGTCCTGGCGATGCTGGCGGACCGCTTTTCCGCGTGCCGACTGACGACGCTGCCAATCGACCGGATCGCCGTTTTTCGTCAGGAGAACGCCGCCTCCCGATTTCGGGTCGTCGGCCATTGGCAACTGCGCCCAAGCCACACCTGACCGGCCGCCCCTCCTGCCGATGCCAAGCGCCGGCGCGAAGAGCGCGGCACCTTCGTATATGACGTTTCCGTGAATGATCTGGCGCAATGAAACTGTCGCCAATGCCGGGCATATCCATATCCCTCCTTTGGATTGACAAGCCATGAAATCTCAAATCATCGAGCAGCTCGGACAAGCCGACATTCTGCTGCCCTCGCTCGTTGCGGAGGGATTGGCCGCCAACGATCGCGTCAAGGTTCGCATGAGCGCGCTTCAGGCGGCATCACGCCACGCGCAGCAGCCCGACCGCCCGGCCACCGATTTGCATGTCGAATGTCTCGCCGCCGGCATCGCGCCTGCGGCGCTTACGACACTGATCGGCGGCGCGCATTTTGCCGGCGACGGCCGAATGGCTGCACCCAATCTCGCCAGGCTGATGAAGGAAATCCACGACGACGTGACGGCTATGATCCGGGCCGTGAGCGCCGGCAAGCCGTCCGAGGGCGAAACCATGGGTGCGCGGCTCGCGGCAATCCGCGCCGCCGGCACGCTCGAGGCGTCGAATGAAATCGAATTCGCGCGTATCGCCAAATTGACCGGTGTGGCGCAGGACGGCGCCGACAGCCTGCATCGGCTGGTGATGGACCTGCACAAGTCGCTCAACCGGCTGGCCGCCGGTTGCTCCGAGGAAATCCTGGCGGGCGCCCATGTTTTTGGCCTGCACCCCGAGGACCGCGCGCCGGTGGAAAGTTTCATGCAGGGGCTCAACGAGACCCGTGCCCTGAAGTTCGACCATCCTGGCCTCGATACCATGGCGACGCGGTCGGGCGGCCGATTGCTGATTCAAAACGATATCGGGACCACCGATGCCCATGTGGTGGTCATCGCGGTCAAGAGGAACTCAGTAACGGTCACCTATACGGACGTGCATCGGGCGCGTGCGAAGTTCTTCATCGCCCTGTTCGATAAATTCCAGGCGAAATGGAGTGGCCTCGATCGCCATAGCGCGGCCGGTCTCGGCGACGACGACGCCTTCTATCTCGTCACCGGGCAGTATCGGGCCGACAGCGCCGCGGATCGCAACGCCTTCCTGACCGCCCTTGGCGCGGCGCTGGTGTTCCTGATCGACTGGAACAAGGCGCGCAAGCTCCTGCGCAACTGGGTGGCGAAGGACGATGCGGCCCGTATTCTCGAATGGGCCGCCCAGCAACGATTCGGTCACCGCGCCTTCCTCGAGCTCGGCGGCAATGAATTGCTCGGCGCCGCGGTGCGTAATGCAGCACCGGCGCGAATCGGCTTCGGTGAGCGCCTGGACCAGGCGCTCGGACGCAACGCCGCGGTCGATTTCCTCAAGACCGCGATGCGTGTCTCGAGCGAGGCGCTTGGCGCGGGGCAATCGGTCCGGCTGGTGCGCGACCAGATTGAAGCGGATCTGGTCAGACATCTGGAACGCGTCGACAGCACCCTGCTCACCACCGTCCTCCGCCAAGTGGGGTTGGCGCACGATGTGGCCGCCGCCGTCGCTCACCACCTTGCCGCGCTGCAGGCGGGCCGCCCGGCCGACGGTACGCGGCTCGCGGCCCGTGCCGGCCTCATCGAGCGCAAGGCCGATCGCATCGCAATCGAGGCCCGCAAGGAAGCGACCCGTCTCAATGCCGGCCCCATCATTGAACAATTGGTGGACCGCGTCGAGGAAACCGTCGATGAGCTGGAACAGGCGGCATTCATCGCCTCGCTGGCGCCGGCCGGGATCGATCCGCCGTTACTACGGGCACTTGCCGCGTTGTGCGCCGTCGCCACGACAGCGACGGAGGCCGCCGCTTCGGGGCTTGCGGCCGCGATCGAAGTCCCGGAGGGCCGCCGCGCCGACTCCGAAGACGCGCTGGCCGCAGTCGTCCGTTTGATCGATGCCGAGCACGCCGCAGATTCACGGGAACGCGATGTCACCACGCAAGTCTTCGCCGGCGGCTACGACGTCGCGACGTCGCTCTCGGTTCTCGAGCTTGCCCGCGCCATCGAGCGCGCCACCGACCGGCTCGCAGGATTCGGGCATCTGCTGCGCCGGCACGTCATGACCGATCTGTCAGCCTAGGAAGGGCCAGCCTATGCATATTGTGCGTATCGGCGGTGTTTCGACCGAACAACATTCCGCCGACGCGATCGGCGCCAAAGCCGCCAACCTGGCGCGGATGGCCGCCCTCGGTCTGCCGGTGCCGCCGGCCTTCGTGCTCCCGGTCAAGCTCTGCGCTGCTATCATCGACGGGGATGCGCATGCCGAGCGCCACCTGCGCGACAGACTGAAGGAGGGCATCGAGTTCCTCGAGAGCGCGACCGGAAAACGCTTCGGCGACGTCCGTCAGCCACTGCTGGTTTCGGTGCGGTCGGGAGCGGCGCGATCGATGCCGGGCATGCTCGACACCGTGCTCGACGTGGGCTGCACGTCGACCGCCGTGCAAGGCCTGATCCGGTCCGGCGGCCGGCCGCGACTGGCATGGGATTGCCGGCGGCGCTTTCTCGAGAGCTACACCGAAACGGTGCTGGGCCTCGATCCCGGGCCGTTCGCGGCGCACCTCGCCGAACTCATCGCCAGCGAGGGCGTCACTGACGACCGTGAACTCGATAGCGAGGCGCTCGAACGTCTCGCCGGCGACCAACAGGCGATGATCGAGGATCGCGACGACGACTGGCTCGAGGATGCGACGGCGCAACTCGACAGCGCGGCGAGGGCCGTATACCGGTCCTGGATGAGCGAGCGGGCGCAGGCCTACCGCCGTCTCCAGAGACTCGACGATCTCCGTGGTACCGCGGTCACGGTTCAGGCCATGGTATTCGGCAATGGCGGGCTTTCATCCGGGGCCGGCGTCGCGTTCTCGCGGGATCCTTCAACCGGCCAGCCGCAGCCTATGATCGACCTCGTGCTCGATGCCCAGGGGGAAGACGTAGTTTCGGGGCGCCGGACGCCCGACACGGAAGAGACCTTCGCCCGCGCGATGCCGACGATCGCGGCCGCACTCAAGGAAATTCTCAAGCGCCTCGAACGCGAGTTCGGCGACGTCCAGGACGTCGAGTTCACGATCGAGGACGGCAAATTGTGGATTCTCCAGACGCGTTCGGCGAAGCGGACGCCGCGTGCGGCGATCCGGATCGCCATCGACCTCGTGAACGAGGGACTGATGACCCGGTCCGAAGCGCTGCAGCGGCTCGACGGCATCGATCTTGCCGCCCTCGTCCAGGTCTCGCTGGCATCGGCGGACGATCCCGTCACGGTCGGAATCGGCGCGTCGGGCGGCATCGCGGTGGGACGCGCGGCGTTCTGCTCCGAAAGCGCCCAACGCCTGGCAGCCGCAGGTGACCCGGTGATTCTGATGCGACCCGATACCAGCACCGCCGACGTCGCGGGTTTTGCCGTCGCGGCAGGCATTGTGACATCGGTAGGCGCCCGCACCGCGCATGCAGCGCTGGTCGCGCGCCAGATGGGGAAGCCCTGCGTCGTCGGATGCAGCGGCATGACGATCGACGGCGCCGCCGACCGCGCGCAGCTCGCAGGCACGACGATATCGGGAAGCGACTGGATCACCATCGACGGCGACAGTGGCAAGCTCTATCTGGGCCGACGCGAGACGATCGCGACGCGGCCCGAGGCAGAGCTTGCTGAAATAGCGAGCTGGCGATCCGGCACTGGTGACGACCATCTTCGGAAGTCAAAGGCGGTCCCGCCTCGGACCAGGCGAAAAGAGATGCAGGCCGGTCAATAGAACGCCGCTTCGGGGGGATTGCATCATGGCGAGCACGCGATTGGCGGTACCTGCCGTGGGGCTGCGCCAATCGGCTCAATACTGAGCCAAGGTTCGGGCCGGTCGCGCGTCCGGCCGCGGCTCGATGTCGACAGACCACAGGTCCCGATCGTCGACGTCCTTCAATGTCACCGTCATGACCTCCGATCGGCCGTCGATATCGACGCGGCCGAAGAACTGCAGTCCGAAACACGGCGCGAGGTTCTCGCCCTGCTCTGCGCTGCAGCCCTTTTGAAACGCCGCCACCGGACCGAATGTATTATCCAGTTGGCCGGGCGCCCAGGTCCCGGCATGCAGCGGGCCGGAGACGAATTCCCAGAACGGCTCGAAATCCCTGAATACCGCGCGGTTCGGATCGTAACGGTGCGCGGCCGTATAGTGCATATCGGCGGTCAGCCACACCGTATTCCTGATGCCGGCGCGCTTCATGAACGACAACAGATCGGCAATTTCGTTTTCGCGCCGCTCCGGCGGGCCATTGCCAAGTGCAATCGCATCTTCGCTGATCAACCCGATCGGCAGGTCTGCGGCGATGACCTTCCAGGTCGCATTCGAGGCCGCGAGCTCTCGCTTCAGCCAGGCCAGCTGGACCGCTCCGAGGACGCAGGTGTCGCTGCGGTCGTCGCGTTTGTTCCATGTCGAATCGCGGTAGCTGCGCATGTCGATCAGGAAGACGTCGAGCAGCGGCCCGTATCCGATCCGGCGATAGAGGCGGCCCGCCTGCGTCGGCACCTTGCGGATCGGCATGAACTCGTGAAATGCGCGGGCTGCCCGAGCCACCAGTTTCGACGTGCCGTCCTCGGCATATCCGGTCTCATCGGTGGTTCCGAGCGGCGACCAGTCATTGGTCACTTCATGATCGTCCCACTGCGCGAGCATCGGCACCTGCGCGTTGAAGGCGCGCAAATTCACGTCGAGCAAGTTGTACTTGTAGTTGCCGCGAAACTGCGCGAGGCTGTGCGCGACAACGGATTTCTCTTCCGTGACGATGTTCCGCCAGATGTTGCCGTCCGGCATTTTCAGTTCGGACGGGATCGGACAATCGGCGTAGATGTGATCGCCGGAATGAATGAAGAAGTCCGGATGATTTTCGAGCATGGTCCGGTAAGTTCGCATGCCGCCACGGGAGGGATCGATGCCCCAGCCCTGGCCCGCGGTATCGCCCGACCAGACGAACGAGATCGAGCGGCGCTCAACGGGCGCCGTGCGGAAATGCCCGGTCTGCGCTTCGCCCGCGATCCCGGTCTCGGTGATATCTTCGAAGCGCACCCGATAGAAGATGTCATGCCCGGGCGGCAGGCCCTCGATCAGCAATTTTGAAGTAAAGTCGGAATCCGGCAACGCTTCCGACGATGCGACGCCAATGATGGTCCTGAAACTTTCATCGGTGGAGCACTCCACCAGCATGCGCGCCGGCCGATCGGCTCTCGCCCATATGACAGCGGAATCGGCTGCGACATCACCCGATGCAATTCCGCCTGCAATCCGCGGGCGATCCGCGGCGCGGCTCAGATAGGGAATCGCGAGGCCTCCCATCCCCGCCAGCGCGACCGTCGATGCTGAACGGACCAGCAACTGCCGTCTGGTCAGAAAGTGTTTCGCGCGTATTGCAAAAGTCATCCCCGGCGCCCTCGTCGAATCGCGACGAAGGGTGCCCGCTCAACTTGACTCTGGGCCGAAGGTTTTGCGACAGGCCGATGACCCCTATGGCAGCAGGCTGCGAGAGTGAAAGAACAATTCCACGAGCTTTCCCTTCGCGCCGATCAGCGAGAAAATATACTCGGGCAGTTCAACGTCCATTTCCGTCACCACGACTTTCGCGATCCGATCGATGCGGCTTGACCCGTGCTCCCAGATAAACCCGATGCCGAGCTGGTTCGCCACCGCCTCCAGCATGCCTTCCCTTGTATTGACGACGATCGCGGGCTCGGGCCGCAGTCCTGCTGCACGGAAAGCCTTGTCTACGACGCGTTGGGTTGAGGAATTTCCGGTGCGGAACACCAGAGGGTACTGCATCAATTCGGCGATCGGCACCTGGCACCGATTTAGCGGATGCCCGGGATGGCAAATCGCGACGACCCGCTGGCTGAGGCAAACCTCCGATCGAAAGCGGCGATCCTGGGGTACTTCGGGGAGTACTGCGACGTCGACGCGCCGGTCGATAACGGCGGCCACGATGTCCGACCAGTTACCGATTTCAACGCGAATCTGGATTTTTGGATAGACCCCCTTGAACGAGGAAATGAGCGCCATTCCCGGCATCGAGTTACCGAGCCCGACGCGCAGTTCACCTCCCGCCAATTCCTCACGCTGCTCGAGGATCGCGACCGCATCGGCTTCCATCGCTTGGATTCGGTTGGTCGCCGCATAGAGCTGACGGCAAAGCGGGGTTGCCACCAGGCTATGGCCATGCCGATCAAAAAGCCTGACATCGAACTCGGACTCGAGTTCGCGAACCAACTGCGCGATCGAAGGCTGCGAGACGCCGAGACGTCTTGCCGCAGCCGAAAAATTACCGGCTTCAAAGACCGCATTGACGGCACGCACGCGCGAAGACGTCAAAGCCATTTCAATTCAAGCCTCCAGCACCGATCGCCTCCCATGGCGCTCGGGAATGAGCCAGAGGGAAAGGTTGGGTTGAAGATAGGGAAATCCTTTGACTGTTATGTGACTGTCAAGCGCCTCCCCTAATCATCGCCCATTGCTGCATTGCAGTTGGGGCACCGACGAAATGGCGAAGATCGAACTGAGAGCAATTCGCAAGACATTCGACTCGACGGAAATCCTGAAGGGCATCGATCTTGCGATCGAGGACGGCGAATTCATCGCGCTGATCGGCCCCTCCGGCTGCGGCAAGTCGACTTTGCTGCGTGTCATCGCCGGTCTGGAGCCCCAGAGCTCCGGTGAGGTACGTATTGAAGGCGTTCAGGTCGACGGTATCAGGCCCAGCGCCCGCAACCTCGCGATGGTGTTTCAGTCCTACGCGCTGTATCCGCACCTGACCGTGTTCGACAATATTGCCGTGCCGCTGCGGATGCGACGCCATTCCGCGCTGGCGCGCACGCCCCTGGTCGGCCGGCTCCATCCCGGCCGCGCCAGCACCGAACGCGGCATCCGCGAAGAGGTCGAGCGCGTTGCCGCCCAACTCGAACTTTCGGGGCTGCTCAAGCGCAAGCCGGGACAACTGTCCGGCGGCCAGCGGCAGCGTGTCGCCGTCGGCCGCGCCATCGTACGCCAGCCGGTCGGCTTTCTGTTCGACGAGCCGCTGTCGAACCTGGACGCCAAACTCCGGGTGCATATGCGCACGGAGCTCGCGCAACTGCACCGCCAACTGAAGGCCACCTTCGTCTACGTCACACATGACCAGGCCGAAGCGATGACGATGTCGAGCCGCATCGCGGTCATGATCGGGGGCCACATCGTTCAGATCGGAACGCCGGCCGAGGTCTACGAAAATCCCCAGGATATCCGGGTCGCGGAATTCGTCGGCAGCCCCAAGATCAACGCCCTGCCCGGTGTCGTCCGCGACGACGGCGGCCTGGAGGTACTGGGACGGCCGCTTGGCCTGAGCACCCCGGCCGCGGCGGGCCGCTGCTCGGTCTGCGTGCGCCCGGAGCGCATGGAGCTCGGCGCCGGCCCGGGCGCCATTACCGGCACCGTCGTGCATCTGGAAAACCTCGGCGCGGAGGCATTCGTTCACGTCCGGGTCGATCGCATCGACCTGCCCTTGCTCGCGCGGGTCAGCCCCGACCGGCCGCTGCCGGCGATCGGAAGCGCGATCCACCTCGGCTTTTCCGCCAGCGCCGTCAGGGTATTCGACACCGCCGGCAAGCGCATCGAGGTCGCGGCGCCGGTTCGCAGCGGGCGCGTGCGGGAGAAGGCCCTTGGCTGATACCCTCATCGCGACAGCGATTCCGGCCGGCCGCCGAGCGGTCGCAACGATGCAGCCAAGGACGCAAGGCCAAAACCGCTCGCGGCCTGCGCTGGCGATGGCGGCACCCGCCTTCGTCCTGATGTGCCTGCTGCTGCTCGGGCCGCTGCTCGGCGTCATCGCGCTGTCGTTCACCGACTACCAGCTCGGAAGCCCGCAATTCTCCTGGATCGGCCTTGCGAACTATCAGGAGATGTTTGCCGACAGGGTGTTCTGGATCTCGCTGCGCAACACACTGACCTATGTCGCGATCGTGGTGCCCGCAGCAGTGGCGCTGGGACTCGGCGTGGCGCTCTTGATCGAGAGCGGCAGCAGCTTGAGGGCGTGGTATCGCACCATCTACTTCCTGCCGGTGATGGCAACGCTGATTGCGATGTCGATCGTCTGGGAATTCATGCTGCATCCGCAGTTCGGCCTGGTCAACGGACTGCTGCACGGCATGGGGCTCGAGGGTCACAGCTGGCTGCAGGACCGCCGCACCGCGCTCTATGCGCTCTGCGTGATCGGCATCTGGCAGGCGCTCGGCTTCAACATGGTGCTGTTTCTCGCCGGCCTGGTGTCGATCCCCAAGCAGCTCTACGACGCCGCCGAAATCGACGGCGCGCACGGCGCCTGGGCGCGATTTCGGCTCGTGACTTGGCCAATGCTGGGACCGACCACCGTGTTCGTCGTGGTCATCACCGGTATCCGCTCGTTTCAGGTGTTCGACACCGTCCATGTGCTGACCAAGGGCGGACCGTCGAAATCATCCGAAGTTCTGATCCACACCATGTATGTCGAGAGCTTCGAGTTCTTCCGCTCGGGCTATGGCGCAGCACTGACCGTGGTATTCTTGGTGTTCGTGCTGCTGCTGACGCTGGTCAAGTCGGCGCTGGCGAACCGCGGAGTGCATTACGCATGACGCCGCACCGCCGCACCGTCGCCTGGTCCGCCGCGCGGCATGTGCTGCTGTTATGCGGCGCCGCGTTCATCCTGCTGCCGTTCCTCTGGATGATTTCGACGGCGTCGAAGCCGCAGACCGAAATCTTCACCACCAATATCCACTTCATCCCGCACAGCTTCGCGCTGTGGGACAATTTCGCCGTGGCCTTCGGCAAGGCCAATCTGTGGCGGTTCCTGATAAACGGCGTTGTGGTCACGGTATCGATCTTCACCCTGCAGGTGCTGATCGCGCTGCCCGCCGCCTATGCGCTGGCCAAGCTGCGGTTCGCCGGCCGTGAAGTGTTGTTCGCACTGGTGCTGTTCTGCATCCTGATTCCGCCGCAGGCGATCGCGATCCCGGTGTTCCTGCTGTTTCACAAGCTCGGAATCCTGGACAGCTATGCGGCGCTGATCGTGCCCTTCACGATCTCGGCGTTCGGGATCTTCCTGATGCGGCAATTCTTCAAGACCGTGCCGGACGACCTGATCGAGGCCGCACGGATGGACGGCATCTCCGAGTTCGGCATCGTCTGGCGCGTGATGCTGCCGACCGCGATTCCGGCCCTGACCGCCTTCGGCATCTTCTCGGTGGTCGCACACTGGAACGACTATTTCTGGCCGCTGATCGTGCTCAACAGCGAACATTTGCGGACGCCGCCGCTCGGCGTCGCCAGCTTCCGCAACGAGGAAGCCGGCACCAATTACGGCCCGCTGATGGCGGCCGCCATCGTCATCATCGCGCCGCTCGTCGTCGCGTTCCTGCTTGCCCAACGCCGGTTCATCGAGGGCATCACGCTGACCGGCATCAAATAGACCTCAGGTGCAATCGTAACGAAGGAGATATCGATGTTGAAGAGAATGACTGTCGCTGCACTAGCGGTGCTTGCCAGCGTCGCCGGCGCACACGCCCAGAGCCAGACCGAAGTGGTGCTGCAGTATCCCTACCCGGAACTGTTCACCGAGACCCACAAGAAGATCGCGGAAGAGTTCGCCAAGGTCAGGCCGGACATCAAGGTGACGCTGCGCGCACCTTATGAATCCTACGAGGACGGCACCCAGCGCGTGCTGCGCGAGGCCGTCACCAGCCAGATGCCCGACGTCAGCTTCCAGGGCCTCAACCGTATCCGCGTGCTCGTCGACAAGAGCATTCCCGCTCCGCTCGACGGCTACATCGCTGCCGAAAAAGATTTCGACAAGCAGGGCTTCCACCAGGCCATGTTCGACATCGGCACCTCCAGCGGCAAGGTTTACGCGCTGCCGTTCGCGATCTCGCTGCCGATCGTCTATGTCAATCTCGATCTCGCCACGAAGGCCGGCGCCGATCCTGAGAACCTGCCGACGACGTGGGACGGCATCATCGATCTGGCCAAAAAGATCAAGGCCAGCGCGCCCGACGTCAACGGCATCACCTATTCCTGGGACATCACCGGCAACTGGCTGTGGCAGGCGCCGGTGTTCTCCCGCGGCGGCTCGATGCTGAACGCCGATGAGACCAAGGTGGCGTTCAACGGCCCGGAAGGCCAGTTCGCTATCCGGACGCTGGCGCGCCTCGTCAGCGATGGCGGCATGCCCAACCTCGATCAGCCCGCAATGCGCGCGGCGTTCGCCGCCGGCAAGACCGGCATCCACGTCACCTCGACCTCGGACCTGAACAAGGTGACGCAGATGATCGGCGACAAGTTCAAGCTGAAGACGCATACCTTCCCCGACGTCGTGAGCCCGAACGGCCGGCTGCCGGCCGGCGGCAACGTGGTCATGATCCTCGCCAAGGACAAGGCCAAGCGCGACGCTTCCTGGGAGGTAGTAAAGTTCTGGACCGGCCCAAAGGGCGCGGCGATCATGGCCCAGACCACCGGCTATATGCCGCCCAACAAGGTCACCAACGAAGTCTATCTGAAGGACTTCTACGTCAAGAACCCGAACAACTACACCGCGGTCAAGCAGCTGCCGCTCCTGACCAAGTGGTACGCATTCCCGGGCGACAACGGCCTGAAGATCACCGACGTCATCAAGGACCACCTCAACACCATCGTCAGCGGCACGCGCACCAAGGAGCCCGATGCCGTGCTCGCCGACATGGCCGCCGACGTGCAGAAACTGCTGCCGCGATCGGTCGGCTCGGCGCGCTGATCTGCGCACCCGGGCACGCGCCCGCCTTGACCCAATACAGCGGGGTGCCACGGCGCCCCGCTGACGATCGCAGCGAGGTTCACCATGAAGCTCATCCATCTAAGCGACATCCATCTGACCGCCCCCGGAAGCACCATCGGCGGCCGCGACCCCCGCCATAATTTCGAACGGGCGCTCCGGCACGTCGTTGCGGACCACAGCGACGCCGAGCTGATGGTGATAACCGGCGATCTATCCGACTGGGGCGACCGGGCGGACTACGAGTGGTTGCGAGGCCGGCTCGACGGCTTTCCGCTTCCGGTCCGGCTCTGCATCGGCAATCACGACAACCGCGAGGACTTCCTCGGCGTCTTCCCCGAATATGCCGAGTCCGATGGCTTTGCGCAGGGATTTCAAGACACTGCCGCCGGCCGCTGCCTGTTTCTCGACACCACCGAACCCCAAACCCATGCCGGCCGCTATTGCCCACCGCGGCAGGACTGGCTCGAGCAGCGGCTGTCCGAACATGACGGGCCGTTTCTGCTGTTCATGCATCACAATCCGATGCCGACGCATCTCGGCCCGATGGACCAGATCCGGCTCCTGGACGACGCGGCGTTCCGCCGGATCGTCGGACGGCACCGCGACAAGATCCGGCACATCTTCTTCGGTCATTGCCACCTGCCGCTGGGCGGCTCGGTAGCCGGCGTACCCGCCACCTCGCTGCGCGGCACCAATCACGCCAGCTATCCCCTGTTTTCGGAGAAGCTGATGCTGAGCGCGTCCGACCTGCCGGAAGCCTATGGCGTCGCGTTCGTCGGCCTCGACTATGTCACCGTGCACATGGTCGAGTTCGGCTACCAGGGAGCAATCCGGACCGAGGGATCGCCGGATTTTGCAATGTGGAACCGGGAGACCATGCAGCGATGAAATTTGTCATCCTCACCGATACGCATTTCGTCCCGCGCGGCAGAAAGCTGTACGGGCTCGATCCGGCCCAACGCCTCGCTATCGCGGTCGAGAAGATCAACGCGACCCACAAGGACATTTCCTTCGTCATCGTGTCCGGCGACCTCGCGCATTGGGGCGAACAGGCGGCCTATGCCAGTCTCGCCGGCGTGCTCGCAGGGCTCGACGCCCCCACCATCCTGATGATGGGAAACCATGACAAACGCGCGGCTTTCCGGGCCGAATTTCCAGGCGCCGATCGCGATGCCGACGGCTTCGTACAGGCCGTGCATATCTTCGACGCCGCGACCATCGTCACGCTGGATACGCTGAACGAGGATACGCCTGACCATGCCGGAATCCTGTGCGATGTGCGGCTGCATTTTCTGGCCGATGCGCTCGGCTCCGCACCTGCCGACCGGCCGCTATTGCTGTTCCAGCACCATCCGCCGTTCGACAGCGGCCTGCGCTATATGGACACCATCAAGCTCGCCAACGGCGAGGCCGAATGGGACGTCATCGCCCGCACCCGCAAGCCCGACCATATGTTCATGGGCCATCTGCACCGGCCGATCGCCGGAACCTGGCGCGGCATACCCTTCCATATCCAGCGCGCGTTGACCCATCAGGTCGCGTTCGATTTCGAGACCGAGGGCCACATCCCGGGAACGCATGAGGCGCCGGACTACGCCCTCGTCAACGTGGATGCTGGAAACATCGTCATCCACCAGTGCTCGTTTCTTTACGATGGTCCTGCGTTTTCGCTGCACGACGCGAAGGCACAGCTCTCTCAGTCGCCCAACGAACTGGCCGAGGCTACTATCTGACAGCTAAAGCGCCCTGAAAATCCGCAGCGCCAACCATTTGAAGAAACGAAGCTATTTGGTCGGGGCAGCTGGATTCGAACCAACGACCTGCAGTACCCAAAACTGCCGCGCTACCAGGCTGCGCTATACCCCGATTGTTGGGAAACCATGTCGTTACACGCTTCAAGCCCTGCCAGCAAGGCGGCTTGCGGCTGGCCCTCAGCGGCGATTGAACAGCGGATGGGCCACCTTGTCGCCGGGCGCGATGCCGTATTTTTGCGCCGTGCCGGCGATCACCTCCAGCACCCCCTTGGCGAGCCCGCCCGACGAGATGATCTTGGTGGACTCCGGCTCAGTATTCTCGGCAATGCGCAGGATCCGGCCGTCGGCGCGAATGAAGATCATGTCGAGCGAGATGTAGGTGTTCTTCATCCACATCGATATCTGCTGCTCCGGCGAGAAGTCGAACAGCATCCCCTTCCCGTCCGGCAATTCCTTGCGGTACATCAGGCCGGTTTGCTTCTCCTCGTCGGTCGTCGCCATCTCGACCGAGAACACATGCACGCCGCTCTTGGTGACGATCTCCAGCGGCTGGATACTCGCTGCATGCGCGCCGAAACCGGCCAAAGCGCAAAATGCGAGCGCCGCGGCCAAAGGCCAGAACCATGCGTCGGCGCGACGCCGGGCAACGCTTGAATCAGAACTCATCGAAAACGCTCACCGAAAACCCAAGAGGAATTTCAAGAGAAACTTCAAGAGGAACCCGAAGAGGATCCGAGCGAATCCTAGCCCAACGATCATGGCAAATACCAGACCTACGGAACCGCGTGCGCCGGCATTTTCGATTGCCGGCTAACGCTTCCGTGAGGTGGCGTGCGATCAGTGGGAGGAAAGCCCGGGCGAGCCGGTTTCCGGCTGGATTTCGGCGGCCATCATGCCCTTGGAGCCGGGCCCGAACCGCACCAGCACGTACTGGCCGGGGCGCAGCTCGGTCATCCCGAAGCGGCGCAGGGTTTCCATATGCACGAAGATGTCCGGCGTACCCTCGCCGCAGGTCAGGAAGCCGAATCCGCGCAACCGGTTGAACCATTTGACCTGCGCCCGCTCCAGCCCGCTGGTCGGGGTGACGCTGACATGGGTCCGCGGCGGCAGCATCTGCGCCGGGTGGATCGCGGTGGACTCATCCATCGAGAGGATGCGGAACGCCTGATAGCCTTTTTGGCGCTGCACGCATTCGCAGACGATCCGCGCGCCTTCGTAGGCGGTCTGAAAGCCGTCGCGCCTGAGCACGGTAACGTGCAGGAGCACGTCCGCCCAGCCGTTGTCGGGGACGATGAAGCCGTAGCCCTTCGAGGCATCGAACCATTTGATGACGCCGGAGATTTCGACCAGGTTGGCAGCGGCATCGCCGAGCCCCGACAGGGCGTCCACCGCCGGGTCGCGCCCGCTATTAGCTGCAAACTCGCCAGGCCCAAGCCGGGCTGGTCCGGTCCCGACTGACGCCGGTCCCCCGAGCTTCTTGGACTCAAATCCGTCCGACCCCATGACCCCGGACCCCACTCATCATCGACGACCCCGTCACCGCTGCGACGCCGCCGGAACACGCGCCCATCAATGACAATTCATGATGACGCCACGCGAATCTCTCGAATCAAAAGATAACACTCCCGCTTGCGGCGCATAGATAAAAAACAAATTCATGTGGAACTATGAACAGCCTTGCGCGGCTGCGAATCAAACGGGCATCAATTGCCCACGAACGGTCCCAGCGTCTCCCCGATGTCGTGCCTGATCACGAGATCGGCAATGTCGTCCTGTTCGGTGGGCTCGTTGTTGATGATCACCAGCCGGGCGCCGCAGTTCTTGGCGATCATCGGAAAGCCGGCAGCCGGCCACACCACCAGCGACGATCCGATCGCGATGAACAGGTCGCAATGCTGGGCAAGCTCGGTGGCGCGCCGCATGGCGTCTTCCGGCATCGCCTGCCCGAAGGAGATGGTGGCGGTCTTGACCGGCTCGTCGCAATCGGCGCAATCCGGCGCGCCGCCGGTCTCCTCGAAGCGCAGCTTCGCCCACGCCAGATCGTAGGCCTTCCCGCAGCCGATGCAGCGGGCATAGGTGGTATTGCCGTGGAGTTCGATCACGTGCTCGTCGGCGAAGCCCGACATCTGATGCAGGTTATCGATGTTCTGGGTGACGATGGCGGGGATCTTGCCGGCCCTGTAGAGCGAAGCGAGCGCCCGGTGGCCGCGGCCGGGTTTCGCCGCGGCAAAGGTAGGCTCCATCGCAAAGCGCCGCCGCCATGCCTCGTCGCGGGCGTCCGGACTGGCGACGAATTCGTCGAACGGGATCGGGCGGTTCCTGGTCCACAATCCGCCCGGCGAACGGAAATCAGGAATGCCGCATTCGGTGGAAATGCCGGCGCCGGTGAAGGGAACGATAGTAGAGGCCTCGGCAAGCATGTCGCCGAGCTGTTCCACGCCGCTGCGAAGATCCTTGGCGATCATGAGCAAACATCCGAAAAACCGGCGGTGCTAATTATAGCACGGCCGGTCGGATTGCTAAGTCGAGCGCAGGACCGGCGCGCCAGCTCAGGCTGCCTTGGCAACCGGCTCCTTGGCCACGTCGGCCTTCTGCTCATCGCTCCTTTTGGCCTTAGCCACCGGAGCCGCCTGGGATTTCCTCGCAAGCTTGTCGTATTGCGACAGCTTTTCCAGTTCGGCCTCGAGTTCGGCCCGCCGCGCCGCGACCTTTTCCATCAATTTGTCGGTTGCGTTCTCGCGCAGGGCGGCGAGTTCCTCGATGCTCAGCAAGTCCAGATCGTTTTTTGCCATGGCGGTCCTCCCGTTTGTTTTTGGCTACCGGGAAGGCGCAGATGCCACAAGCGCGGCGCCACCTTTATCCACCACGAACGTGGGACGTCCCCAATTTCGTTGACGTCTTCATTGCCTTGCTGCGTTGCCGTTGGTCGAGCCCGATCGCGTCAGCTGACTTCACTTTGCCCGAGGGCCATCACAATCCCGCAACGTCTCGTCCCAATTCGCGCCCCAATCTCGAACCCCAATAGCCGCGGGACAAGAATCAAAGGGGATGGGCATGACCGAGCAGCTGAGCCACGCCGCGCGCGAGCGGGAAGAAATCACAGGCCGCCTCGCACACTTCAAAGCCACGCAGCAAAAATTCCAGCACGAGCGCGAAGAGTATTACGCCGCGACGCTGGGGAGTGCGTGGAGCGGATTTGGGCGAACGGTCCGCAGCGAATTCGAGGATCCGCCGTTCTGGTCGTAGCAAAGAGCGGGGCATTTCTCTTTCGCGCCGCTACACCCCGAAGGCTTTCGGGGTGATGACAGCCAAAGTTGGGGCGCGCCGCGGGCCCGCCCGATCGAGTCTTATTTGCCGAGAATCTCGCGGGCCCGGAGTTCGGGCGCGGGTTGGAAACGTCCGAGCGAGAATTGACCCTGGCGAATCCGCTTCAGCGCCGCCTGAAGGCTGAAGGCGATCAGCACTTCGTGGTGCCGCAGGCCCTTGCCGCCCTTCACGAGACCGAGGTCCCGTATCAGACAGTAGCGGCCGCTGCTCATGCGGGCGAGCCTGCAATTCCTAAATCCGAACATGCAGCGAGCATGCATTACCGCGCGATTCCGTCAATTCTTGACACGAATCGATTCCGTTTTGTTCCGGAAAGAACGAACAGGGGACACGTTTTCGCACTCAGACACATCTTAACAAAGCGAAAATTCTTTCGCGTGCGATACGCATCTCGATGATGCGGGAAATCAGCGACGGCGGGACGCCGATCTATTGGCGCAGGGTTTCGACAAGGCCGGTCGGATTGTTGCTGAAGGCAGCCAGCGAAACGAGGGGCCCTGGCGATACGGGTTCTCTTTTGAATGGATTGCCTGCATAGTGCTGCATGGCAAAAGCAAAAGTGACCTTCAAGATCATCCGAAACGCCGAGGACGACTGGAACATCCTGGCGGAATATCCGGGCGCCGAGCCCCGTCGCATCACCGGCCTGACAAGCAAGGCCGACGCAGACGACTGGATGAACGGAGACCGCCGCATCGGATGGCTGCGATCGCAGGGCTACGCGAAGTAGCCCCCGGACGGCCGGAACTGGGCGTCGGTAGTTCGACGCGCGACATCGCGCAACACGCTGCTCTTGCAGCATGGCGCAGCGCTGCCGTCGCATCGGAGAGGAATCCCTAACGCACCATCGTCGCAAGAAGTCCGACGACCACGTAAGCGACGGTCGAAAACAATGCGAAAAGGATCCCCAGGGCTACCGCCAAGGTTCGGACCGGCTTGTTTTCAAAATTCAGGAAAAATAGCGAACGCTCCATAACATGCGAAACCGAAGGATGCGTGCTCATGAATCGGATCAAGGCCACGATAAACAACGGAAGTGAGAAAATAATCGTCGCATACAGATAGACCGAGGTCAGGTTGCCGAAAGCGATTGCATCGCGGATCGTCGGCGCAACGGCCTTCAGCGCGCGCACGGGACTGCCGGTGAACGCGTCCGCATAAACGGCGTAAGCTACGTAGACGACGGCGGTAACCACAACGAAGATAACTATCTTCACCAGCATTTCGACCAGCAAGACCGCATATATCGTCGACGACCGAAACTGCGGCGCCACGCCAAATACCAGTTGATTCAGCAGGAGCCCGAAGTAGTTGGAGAGCAAGAGCACCACGATGCCGTTGCCGATCACCTGCCCGAAGAACAACCGACTGGCCATGGGGTCCGACAGTAACTGGCAAAACAGCCCGGGCGTCTGCGCGATGTAGAATGCCAACACCATCAGCATCGTTCCGACCGACATTCCCAGCAGAAAGCCGAAGAAGCGTCTTGCCGGAACCTTTCGCGAATAGAACCCGCCGAGAAAGTCGGAGAGTTCGGCCGCAAGCGCGGGATCATCGGGACGCGAGGCGGTCGCCATGATGCGTGCGTAAACGAGCTTCCTGCCCGAATCAGAGAAGAGACCGTCGGCCTTCCAGAACAGCAATCCCAGTATCGCACTGGCGGAGATGCCCGCCGTCACGTGCGACGACCACTCACAGGCCGACGAAAGAAATGGCGTCATGGTTGCCCCCGGGGCTAATACTACCCAAAATGGAGGCCAACAAAAGGCCCGGGAGGCCACTTCCGGGATATCCGGCTGAGAGGCGGACGTCGGCGGCGGAAAGAAATTCGTCTGTGCCGCCGCCCTGCCCCCGTCCGTATTTTGCTGCTATGAAGCGCCCCGAGCCAACAACAGCCTCTTCAATCCCAGGGAGCAAGCCGAACCATGCGTTATCTCCACACCATGCTGCGCGTGCGCAATCTCGATGCCGCGCTGAAATTCTACCAGGACGCGCTGGGCCTGAAGGAAGTTCGCCGCATCGACAACGACAAGGCGAAGTTCACGCTGGTGTTTTTGTGCGCGCCGGAGGACGAGCACCTCCTGAAGAACACCCCCAAGACCCGCGGCGCGCCGCTGGTCGAGCTCACCTATAACTGGGACGAGGAGAAATACGGCGAGGACCGCTATTTCGGCCATCTCGCCTACGAGGTCGACGACATCTACGCTACCTGCGACAGACTGATGAAGATGGGCGTCACCATCAACCGGCCGCCGCGCGACGGCAACATGGCCTTCGTCCGCTCGCCCGACCTGCACTCGATCGAGCTGTTGCAGAAGGGCGATCCCAAGCCGCCGGCCGAACCGTGGCTGTCGATGCCGAACACCGGCCACTGGTAGGTCTTGCACCACTTCTGCGTCCACCTCCGGCATCCCGACTACCGGCTGGTGATATCAACGGATGCGCCGCTCCGATCAGGCGCATCCGAGGCCGGCCGGCGCCGGCATCCGCCAGCAGATCACGTTGCGGTGACATCTCGCGAAGCAGCCGCCCAAGCCGTTCACCTTCGGTGAACCTTTTGCCCTCAGACTCGACCTAGATTCTGAGGTGTCACATGAGCCAGGCCAAGCACTACCAATTCCAGGCCGACCAGGCCAAGCGCCTGGCCCGCCAGGTCACGGATGAGGCGGTGCGCGAGCGGCTTCTGGAAATGGCCGGTGAATACAGCCGCTATGCGGAGCTGATGGAAGCCCGCGAGAGGCCGCTCGAACGGGCCGCGGGCTAAGCCACCCGACGACGCCGAGCCCCGACAATTGCCGCAGCACATGAGCTTCTTTCGTTCCGCCGGCAGGCCGCGATGAGACGGCACGCGCATTCCTGCTTGATATCCGCTATGAACGGCGAAGAGCCGATCTTGGGGAGAACAAACGGGTGCCGGACAACAATCAGCGCCAACTGACGGTCTGGGGCCGTGCCAATTCGGTCAATGTGCAGAAAGTGCTGTGGTGCCTGGCCGAACTCGACCTGCCCTACCGGCGCATCGATGCCGGCATGGCGTTCGGCAAGAACGACCAGCCCGAATATCTCGCGATGAACCCCAACGGGCGCGTGCCAACGCTGGTCGACGGCGACTACGTGCTGTGGGAATCCAATTCGATCATACGCTATCTCAACCTCGCCTATGGCAAGGGATCGTCGATCTATCCCGCCGCGCCGCGGGCGCGCGCCGGGGTCGACCGCTGGCTGGACTGGACATTGTCGACGCTGCAGCCGGTCGACCGCCCGGTGTTCTGGGCGCTGGTGCGGACCCCGGTCGAGAAGCGCGACATGGCGGCTATCCAGAGGGATGCCGACGCCGAAGCCGTGCAATGGCGGATCGTCGAGACGCAATTGGCGAGCCGGCGCTTCATCGAGGGCGACGATTTCACCATTGCCGATATCGCGCTCGGCGCCTATGCGCGGCGCTGGTTCGGCGTCGAAGGCATCGCCAAGCCCAGGCTGCCCCAGCTCGAACGCTGGTTCGCGCAATTCGCAGAGCGACCGGGATTCAAGCAGTTCATCGCGCCCCCGATGTCGTGAGAGGTTCCGGGCCTAAGAGCCCGACCGCTCGAACAACACGACGAGAACGATCACGGCCAGCGTCACCGCTGCCACCGCAAGCCGCGTAGTCCAGCTCATGCCGCGGCTGACCCACCACGCCAGCGCGCAGCTCATGATGACGGGAACGATGATTTCGAGCTGCATGCAGGCCTCGTAGCAGGTAACGCTCGCGAAGCTAGCGGCCGCCGCCGACCCCGACACTGACCGCGCCGCCTATTCTGACGCAGGTTTCGGTGCCCTCGACCTTGACGAAACCGGGACCATACGCCGCACAGGAATTGCGGGCGCCCGGATTTTTCGGCGGCAGTTGCCTGGCGGTGGATGCGGACTTGTTGGGCTTTGGAGCCAGAGGCTGTTCGGCGAGCGCTGACGCGGCCGGCAGCACCATGGCAAGGATTGCAATGAAGACGCTTCGCATCCGCCCTTTTATCGCCTGCGGACCGGCCGGGCTAGCTAGCGCACGAATTTGATGCCCACGGTCTTGCCGCGGCGCCAGACCACTTCGCAGTTCCGCCCGGTCCGGGCGTCGCGCGAGAACGCCAGCCGCAGCTTCGCGGGCAGCATGTTGGGATCGTCGATGGTGATCTTGGCGCCGGTCGAGGACATGTCCTGCACCACGCAAGGCCGCGCCGCAAAGCCGCCTTCGAGGGTGATCCAGCCGGGCTGGCGTATGGATTTGCGCGTTTCGCGCTTCTTGGCGGCTGCGGCCATAACGATATCTCCTGCGCGCCTACCCCTTACCCCGCGGGGGCTTTAGAAACCGTTGCGAGACGGTGAATATTCCCGGGCCCAATGGGTGCGGAACCGCTGTCCACCGGCCGCGAAAACGGGGCCTGCGATGGCTTGCCCGGCCGCGCAAACGCCACTATACGTTCGCCCGCTGCCTTGAACGTGTCGCCACGGTCGGGGACCGGCACGGCGCCATCGCCCCTCCAAAGCGTTGATTTGCCGGGCATATTTGAAGCGAGACGGCAGTGCCGCGGCCGAATTGGCTGTGGCGGGGCCTCAAGTTTCGCTCCCTTCGTCTATCGGTTAGGACGCCACCCTTTCACGGTGGAGAGAGCGGTTCGATTCCGCTAGGGAGCGCCAAACGTCCATTTTGGATGGACCTGCATCCGCCCAGCCGCCTTCCCCGCTTCCGCTGCACAGCCGAGCCGAGTTGTTGGTCCGCGAATTTGCCAGTGCGACCTTATTTTGAGACGGTGCTTGCAGGAATTCCCCGACATGAGAGCCAACCTTGCCTGACCATCGCCACCACGTCGACGGCGCCCGGGTCCTCAGGGATCTCCACACGCTGCGCGGCATCGGCGCCTACAAGACCGGCGTCCACAAGCCGACTTTCTCCGAGCCGCATCTGCGCTCGCTGAAGTGGCTTGCCGAGCGCCTGCCCGAGGCCGGACTTGCGGCCGAGATCGACGGCATCGGCAATGTGCTCGGCACATCCGCGAAACACGGACCGAAACTGCTGGCAGGCTCGCATCTCGAAAGCCAGAATTATGCGGGCTGGCTCGATGGGCCGCTCGGCGTGGTCTATGCGCTCGAAGCCGCCCGCATCATCAATCCCGATCCGAACACGACCGGCGCCGTCGAGGTCGCGGCCTGGTGCGACGAGGAAGGACATTTCGGCCATTTCCTCGGCTCCAGGTCCTATGTCGGCGCCGTCAGCGAGGACGACCTCGACGCCGCGCGCGACCGCAGCAGCGGCCGCACCATGCGCGAGGCCCTGCGCGACGCCGGCCTCGCCGGCCGGGCGCGAGCGTGTGTCGAACGCGGGCGCCACATCGGATACCTCGAGGCGCATATCGAGCAGGGCTCGACGCTGGAAAGCGGCGGTCTCTCGATCGGCGTCGTCACCTCGATCGTCGGCATCTGGCAATACCGGATCGTCTTTGACGGCGAGCAGAACCACGCCGGCACGACCCGGATGGCGGTCCGCAAGGACGCCGGCCTGGCGCTGGCGAGATTCTGCGTCGATATCGACGACCGCTTCCCGTCCCTATGCGGGCCGCGCACGGTCTGGACCACCGGCCGCATTACACTCGATCCCGGCGCACCCAGTATCATCCCGGGACACGCGGAAATGCTGTTCCAGATTCGCGACGACGATCCCCGCGTGATCGAACGCCTCGAAGACCGGTTGCGCGGCATGGCCGCGGACGTCAGCGCCAAGGGCCGCTGCACGGTCACGATAGAGCGTCTGCGCACCGGCGCGCCTGCGATGATGGATGCCGGCTTTCAGCATGCAATCGAAGCCGCCAGCGCAGCCTTGGCCGGCGGCCGGTCAGCGCGCATGCCCTCGGGCGCCGGTCACGACGCCCAGATTCTCGCCACCGTCATGCCGTCAGGCATGCTGTTCGTGCCCTCGATCGGCGGCATCAGCCATCACTGGAGCGAGAACACGGATGACGCCGACATCGTCACCGGCGCCGAAGTGTTCGTCGACGCCTGCCGGCGCCTGCTGGCGGGATGAGCGTCCGGCTTCATCCGGCTTTTCGACGGCCTCGCATCCGGGACGAACAAAGTCGGAAAACCCCTTGGTTGCACTCGACTATCGCCCTTGGGGCGTCAAAACTCCGCTGATCTCGCGGGGTTTTGTTTCCGACAAATGGGCTCCGAGCTGATATGGTTGTTCAGGCCGGATTGGCCGGCTGGGGGATATACGTGAAATTGATTGCCGTACTGACCGTACTTTGCACGTTTTCCGGAGCTGCTATCGCACAAAGCGCGCCATGCCAGTCAATCGCCAAGGCAAGCGATCGCCTCGCCTGTTACGACAAGGCCGCGCCGCCGATCGCGCTGGCCAAGCCTGCCGCGGCCAAAACGCCAGCTGCGCCGGCCAAGCTGGCAGTCTCCCAGACGTCGACCGAGCAGCAAGGCCATGTCGTCGATCTGCTCGCCGCCGAAAACGCGAAATTGGACGCCAAGCTCAAGACCATCTGCCGCGGCTGCTGAGCCGCGGGTGTTGCCCGGGCATGAGCGTCCCGGAACGCCAGAGGCCTGCTGCTTGCTGTCGCATGTGCGTGTTTCCGGCAGCGGACTAGATCGAAAAATGGCATATCTGCCGTCCTGATGCTGCTCCTCGAAGCCCTCCCTACCGTCATTGGCACCGCGGCGATCGCGCCAGCGCTCCTGATTCTATGGCTGGTGATCGCCGCCGGCGAGCGGCCGGGACCGCCCGCCAAGGTCTGGGCCGCGTTTCTGCTCGGTGCCGCCAGCATTTCGCTGCTCGGCATCGCGCGCGCGCCGTTTGCGGCTTTCCTCGTGGTCCCCGGACATCCCTGGCTCTCGCAGGTACTGCATTCGGTCCTCGGTGTCGCCGCGCCCGAGGAGATCGTCAAAATCCTCGTCATCGTCGCGGTCTCGACGCGGCGCCGGCCGGGCGCCGACCCGATGGACACCGTGGTCTATGGCGCCGCCGCCGGCCTCGGCTTCGCGGCCTATGAGAATCTGGCCTATCTCGTGCAGCACCAGGATATCTGGCGCTCGCTGGCGGCGCTGCGCAGCGTGCTGACCGTGCCGTTCCATGGCGCGCTCGGCATCATCGCCGGCGCCTATCTCACGCTTGCGCGATCCGGAACCGCGCTCGGCGCCCATCGGCACAACCGCGATTGGGCGCGCATCTCCAGCCGGATCCTGATCCTGCTGGCGCCGCTGGCGCTGCATGCGGCTTTCGATTTCCCGCTACTCGCGCTGCAACAGAATCCAGACCTCGAACAATCCACCCGCTTCGTGTTGGGTGCCACCAGCGTGCTGATCGGCTTCAGCTCGATCGCTTTTGCGGTGCGGCTGGTGCGGCGGGTCGGCCGCCATCACGCGCCACGCACCGACGTGGCGCGCGAGCGGCTCAGCCAGTTGCGGCGAATGTGGGCGCTTCTGGTGGCAGGCGGCGGTGCCGGATTTGCCGGCCTCGCCTTCGTGCTGACCTCGATCCACCACTGGCTGGTCAATCCCGAACGCAACGTGGCGCTGGTTCTGGTCCCGATCGGCCTGACGTCGATCCTGATCGGCGCAGCGCTCTTGCTGGCCACCACCGCGGTCTACATCCTCGGCCGCAATCGCATGCGCACGACACCGGAGGGGTTTTCCTCCATGCCCGGCCAATGACGAGGCCGGGCTGACCAAGGCTGGGTTGACAAGGGCGGCCGCCAACAAATTTGACCCGGCGGCGCCGGCACAAGCTATATTGCCCGAGTCACCTCAGTGTCGCCGGCATCGGGAGACTTTCCATGACCCTTCCCCAGGACATCGCCAAGCTGCAATCCGAAATGAACGCTGCGGTCCGTGAGCACTGGAAGGCCTTCCTGTTCGAAGGCATCCTGCTGGTGATCCTGGGCTTGGCCGCGATGATCGTGCCGCCGCTGGCGGGCCTTGCCATCACGATCTTCCTGGGCTGGATGTTTCTCATCAGCGGCGTAGCAGGATTAGCGATGACATTCTGGGCCCGGCAGATGCCGGGCTTCTGGTGGTCGCTGATTTCGGCGGCGCTGGCGATTGCGGCCGGCATCATTCTGCTGGCCAAGCCTGCGCAGGGCGTACTGACCCTCACGATCGTGATCGGCGCCTATTTCCTCGCTGAAGGCGTCGCCACCATCATGTACGCATTGGAGCACCGCCGCGAATTGTCCGAGCGCTGGAGCTGGATGGCGTTCTCCGGTGTATTGGACATCCTGATATCCGCGATGATCATCACGGGCTTGCCGGGCTCGGCGGAATGGGCGATCGGCCTTCTGGTCGGCATCAACCTGCTGTTCGGCGGCGCATCGCTGATCGGAATGGCGCTGGCTGCGCGCAAATCCTGAACCGGGCCTTTCGCCCATTTTTTGGGATGACAAGCCGTACCGCATGCGCTATAGGCCAGCCATGATTACCGTCGCCACCAGCTATTATTGGTATTTTAGCTTCGACAGCTCGCTGGCGGCGGGAGGATCGCGCTCAATCTGACAAATTGCAGCAGAATGTCCGAACAGCCGCCGCCCGATCTGGCGGCTTTTTGTTTGGCCGGCAGGTCCCTGAAAAACAAGGAGCCACAGCCGTGTTGAGCACGACAGACGACCTTCGCATCCAAGAGATTAAAGAGCTGACTACGCCGCAAGAGGTCATGCGCGAGATCCCGCGCACTTTGACCGCAACGCGTGTCGTGATGGCGGCGCGCAACGCCATCCACGCCATCCTCAACGGATCCGACGATCGCCTTCTGGTCGTCGTCGGCCCCTGCTCGGTCCACGATCCCGTCGCAGCCATGGACTACGCCGAGCGACTCGTCGCGCTGCGCGAGCGGCTTGCCGACCGGCTCGAAATCGTGATGCGGGTCTATTTCGAGAAACCGCGCACGACGGTGGGGTGGAAGGGACTGATCAACGATCCCGACCTCGACGGCAGCTTCAACATCAACAAGGGCCTGCGTCTCGCCCGCAATGTGCTTTCCGCCGTCAATAATCTCGGTCTGCCCGCCGGGACCGAGTTCCTCGATCTCACTACACCGCAATACATCGCCGATCTGATGGCTTGGGCGGCCATCGGCGCGCGCACCACTGAAAGCCAGATTCACCGCGAGCTCGCGTCCGGACTGTCCTGCCCCGTCGGCTTCAAGAACGGCACCGACGGCAATGTGCGGATCGCCGCCGACGCCGTCAAATCGGCATCGCATCCTCACCATTTCATGGCGGTGACCAAGGGCGGCCGTTCGGCGATCGCGGCAACATCCGGCAACGAGGACTGCCACATCATTCTCCGTGGCGGCAGCAGGCCGAACTACGACCAGGCAAGCGTCGCTTCGGCCTCGGCCGAACTTGCTCGCGCAGGCGTGGCGCCGCGGATCATGATCGATACCAGTCACGCCAACAGCAGCAAGAAGCCTGAAAACCAGCCGCTGGTCGTTGCCGATATCGCCCGCCAGCTTTCCGACGGCGAACAGCGCATCATCGGGGTCATGATCGAGAGCAATCTGGTCGCGGGCCGCCAGGATGTGCTGCCGGGAACGGCGCTGACCTACGGGCAGAGCATCACGGACGGTTGCATCGACTGGCAGACGACCGTGCCGGCGCTAAACCTGCTGGCCGACGCCGTCGCGGCAAGGCGGGACGCGAAGCGCCGCAAATTGCGGGAGCTTTCGGCCCAGGCATGATACCACCGTGAGCGGGACGCTTCGTTTCGCGCCCTGCTCCCGCCGGTGCGGCCTAGCAGCCGCGGCAGATGCTCTTGATCTTGCGGTCGAGCGCGGCGTTTTCCTTGCTCAAGGGATCGTTCGGATCGCTCAGGTTCTTCTCCGAGGGAACGTCGCTGGCGCGCGGCTGGCGATGTCCGATCGGGGCCTGTGGAATCGGCTGATTCTTCACGGCGGTGGACGATCCGCCGCTATTGCCGGTTTGTGCGACGGCTGCCGGCAGGCCGATCAGGATCAGCAGCGCCGTGGTCGTGATCAATCTTCGCATCCTGCTTCTCCCATTCTAAGAGATATCCATCCAACTATCGCGTCCGGTCGGGAACCTCGATCGTTGCGCAATTGCGGCGTCCCTGGGCGGCGCAGTCCTGAACCTTTCGCACGTCGGCCATGGTGCTCAGCAGCCATACGCCCGCCGCCGCCAGCACCGCTAAGAAACCCAGCAACACCGCGTTCTCGACGTGGCGGTTGCCTTCGTCCTCTGGCGGCTCCTTTCCTCCGTCCGCCGTCATCGGATCACGGCTTCGGAGGATAGAGATGAACGTCGCCGCAATAGTCGACGACACGATAGCGCGTTTCGGCTCCGACTTCACCTTCCGAGGGCGAATTTACCTGCGACAAGTAGCTCGGGCCGACCGGCGCCTTGCCATGGCCGCCGGGAATATCCAGCACGAATTCCGGCTGGCACAGTCCGGACACCCGGCCCCTTAAACTTTGCATCAATTGCTGGCCATGCTCGATCGTGCTGCGCAGGTGCGCGGTGCCGGGCGCGAGATCGCCGTGGTGCAGGTAATAGGGCTTGATGCGGCATTCGACGAAGGCCCGCATCAGCGCCTCTAGCGTCGCCGCGTCGTCATTGACGCCGCGCAGCAATACCGACTGGCTGACCATGGGAATGCCGGCATCGATGAGCCCGGCGCAGGCGGCGCGGGCCGCGCCGGTCAATTCGCGCGGATGATTGGCATGCAGCGCAACCCAGGTCGTGGCGCCCGCAACCCTCAGCGCCGCGATCATCTCTGCGCTGATGCGCCGGGGTTCGACCGCCGGCACCCTGGTGTGAATGCGGATGATCCGGACATGGTCGATGGCGGCGAGATCCGCCATGATCTCGGCGAGCCGCCGCGGCGACAGCATCAGCGGATCGCCGCCGGTCAGGATCACTTCCCATATTTCGGAATGCGCACGGATATAGGCCAGTGCGTTGTCGTAGGCGCCCTGCGATAGTGCAGTCGACTTGCCTGGGCCGACCATTTCGCGACGAAAGCAAAACCGGCAATACACCGCGCAGACGTGAACCAGCTTGAACAGCACCCGATCGGGATAGCGATGCACGATGCCCTGGAGCGGCGAGCGCGCATGATCGCCGATCGGGTCGGGATTCTCGCCGGGTGCTCGCACCAGTTCCTCGGCGCTTGGAATGAACTGCCGCGCGATCGGATCGGCGGGATCGTCGGGGTCGATCAGCGCCGCCATCTCGGGCGTCACCGCAACCGCATAGCGCGCCGCGACCTTTTCCAGGTCGCCGAGATCGGTTACCGCCGCAAGGCCGCGGCCGACCAGCTCGGCGGGCTCACGCAGCGTGGCCGCTGAAGTAAGCGACGTGACAGACGAAAGATTGATCCTGTTCATGCCTCACCTGCCGGCGGCGTCCACACCACCTGATCGATCCGCAGCGCGCCGCTCGCCAGCATCGCCAGCCGGTCGAAGCCGAGCGCGACGCCGCTGGCCTGCGGCATTTGCCCGACCGCGTCGAGGAAATCCTCATCCAGCGGATAGCGCTCGCCATAGCGCCGCTGCTTTTCGTCCATCGCTTCCGTGAAACGATGGCGCTGCTCCCGCGCATCCGTCAACTCGCCAAAACCGTTGGCCAGCTCGACGCCACAGGCATAGATCTCGAAGCGTTCGGCGACACGCGGATCGGACGATTTGGTGCGCGCCAGCGCCGCCTCCGGCGCCGGATATTCGAATAACACGGTCAAACGCCCCTGCCCCAGTTTCGGTTCGACGTGCTCGACCAGTACCTTGCTGAAAATATCGGACCAGGTGTCGTCGTCCGAAATCCGCACCTGTCCCTTTGCCGCAGCCGCAAGTCGCACGCGATCGCCTGCGCCGTGCGCGATGGTAGCGAGCAGATCGATCCCGGCAAAGCGCTCGAACGCGCCCGCGACCGTCAGCAGTTCCGGTTCGGCGAAGGGATCTGCGACCTTGCCGCGAAACGAAAACTGGCCGATGCCGGTCGCCTGCGCCGCATGCGCGATGACGACGACGCAATCGGCCATCACGGCGTCATAGGCTTCGTTGGCGCGGTACCATTCCAGCATGGTGAATTCCGGCAGATGCAGGTCGCCGCGCTCGCGGTCGCGAAACACCCGCGCCAATTCGAAAATCTTCCGCTCCCCCGCCGCCAGCAATTTCTTGCAGGCGAATTCCGGCGACGTCCGCAAGTATCGGCTGACGCGTTCGCCGTCGGCGCGCGTGAGTTCGGTGCGGGGCGCATGCAAGTGGGTCTCGTTGCCCGGCGAGACCTGCAGGATCCCGGTCTCGACCTCGACAAACCCCTGCTCGTCGAACCAGGCGCGCACCGCTCTGGTGATGGCGCTCCGCGCCATCAGGAACGGCCTGACGTCGGCATGCCGCGCAGGCGCCCACCAGGGCGACGGCAACTCGGCGGTTTCGGCGATGGGGTTGCTGTTCATCTGGGCCGTTTGTGTTGTGGCGTCATCTGCATGCGCCGATCTGAACCATCGGCGCGATCCCGCTGACTAACCGAAAATCCGGATTGCAGCCATGTTTGACCACAGATTCATTGGAACCTGGATTCTGCTCTTGCTTGGCATCGCCATGGCGGCGCCGGCGCATGCCGGCGGCCCGGTTTCAGGCTGAACGCCGAAGCGACGATTACCTCCCCGGATCAAACATTGCGGCTGGAGCAATATTCCAGGGAGCTCGGCGATCGGGGTTTCCTGTACCAGTTTTGGACCTTCGACAGGGATCACCGGCATCCCTTTCTCCTCAATCCCGGCGAGGGCGACGAATTGGCTGGTTATCAGGCGGGCTTTCGATTTAGCCCGGACAGCCAATGGTTGGTGCGAATGCAGAAACTGGGAGCGGGTTATCAGACGCTGTTCCTGTATCGCCGGAATGGGTACCAATTTTCACCCGCGACGACCAAGCCCCTTGGCGATCTGGCCTGGGATTATTTCTTCAGCTCGCCGGCGTCAAAAGGGATGCAGCGGGACCCAAGGGACCGCTATTCCCTCAATCATGCGCAGGTTAACCTGCTCAAGGGGATGGAAGAAAATTACGCATGGCTGGGGCAACAGTGGCCGGACAGCCGCTACGTCGTAATCAGCCTCTCCTTCGACACCCAGGGTCAAGAAAAACCGACGCCGTGGATCGAAGGCTGGCGCTGCGTCTATGACCTGAAGGCCGGGACGTTCTCGGTGCCCGCCGGCTTCGCCGAGCACAACGCGAAGGCCGTCAGGAATCCGCAACCTCGATCGGAGTAATCACACACCGGGACTGCCGGGAAGAAACAGCCCGATACCGACGTGGCAGCCGGCCCGGCCACGGCAAAATCCGGTCGTTTTGGGCCATCAGCGGGGCCCCCTCGAGAGCCCGCAAATCGCTGGCATCGACCGGCAAAATCAGTATGTTGCAGCCCGAAACCGCCTCAATGGCCGTAGGGCAACCTTGTCCGGATCGGGCCCGGGCCAGAATTATCAGGAAAAGCAGCTTTGAAAGTCATCGCCAGTTCTATTCGCAAGGGCAACGTCATCGAGCAAGACGGCAAGCTTTATGTGGTTCTGACCGCCGAGAACATCCATCCCGGCAAGGGAACTCCGGTCAGCCAGATCGAAATGCGCCGAATCAGCGACGGAGTGAAGATCTCCGAGCGCTACAAGACCACCGACCAGGTGGAGAAGGCGACCATCGAGGACCACAACTACAACTACCTCTATGAAGACGCCGACGGCTTTCACTTCATGAATACCGAGAACTACGACCAGGTTCAGGTGCCGAAGGACGTGATCGGCAACGCCGCCGCGTATTTGCAGGAAAACATGACGGTGAAGCTTTCGCTGCACGGCGTCCTTCCGGTGGCGATCCAGATGCCGCAGCGCGCGACGCTGGAAGTCGTGGAAACCGAACCGGTCACCAAGGGCCAGACCGCCTCGTCTTCCTACAAGCCCGCCATCCTCTCCAATGGCGTTCGTACTGCGGTGCCGCCGCATGTCGGCGTCGGCACGCGGATCGTGGTCATGACCGAGGACGGATCCTACGTCGAACGCGCGAAGGATTAGGGTAGCAGGACAGGTCTGGCGCCGGGGGGCGACGCATTGGGTACCAAGGCTGTCCGCTCCGTCACATGTTCGCTGGCATCTTTCGTCTTGCTTGTTGCCGGCACGGTCACTGCTACCGCGGATGAATTCCGGACGCCTTCGGTCTCCGCCGTGCGCGTCGAGTGGCCCGCCGTGCTCGATCAACTGCGAAGCGAGATCAACATCCAGCCGGCGGTGGCCTCGGACTTCACCTTCACCGGGCAGCGCCGGCTGCTCCCGCCGTTCGATCCGCGCACCATGCCGGCGCTGGTGCAACTCAACGCGGTGACCTCGCAGATCTTCAACGGCATCGGGCGCAGCCGGGTGCCGGTGTTGTTGCCGTTCGATGCCGCGGCGTTTCTCGAGGCACGGCGCAACGGTGGGCCCGACAGCCTGTCGCTGTCGCGCTATCAGGCTGACTTCCGGCCCGTCGACCTGTTCGACGCCGGTCCGGCCGGCTACGACGCGGTGTTTTCGCTTCAGCCCGGCGACGGCGACGGCATGCCGCAACGGACCTTTGCCAGGCCGGTCGAAGTGCAGATCACCGGCTCGATCCTGCTCTACGACATCCGCGATCCCCAGGGCGGCAAGGGCGAGCCGGTCAAGTCGCTGATGGCGCAATTCCCGGATCTGCGCCGCTTCATCAGGGAAGGCTATGTGCGCTATGCCTTCACCCGGTTCGGCGTTCCCTATGTGGTGTCGATCCAGTGCCTAGACTCGACGCCGCGGCCGCGGCGGCTGGCCTGCCGCGAGGCCTACCCCATAGCCGAGCGCTTCCTGAAGGCGCTGCGCGTCGCCGGCGGCCAGCCGTCGCGGTCGCGCATCGATGTTCCTTCCGTCGCGGCAGAACGACCGCTGCAGCGCGCTGCCGATTTCACCTATCGGCCGCCCGGCGACATCATCGCCAACACCGGCTTTCGCAAGCAGGGCGGCCGCGCCGATTTCACCACCTATTCGCAGATCCGCTTTCCGCTGGAAAAGCCCCCGGCCTTCGCCCATTCACAATCGTTCCGGAAGCGCCGCGCGACCGATGAGGCGGCCGGCAGCCATGCGGGATATCCCTGGCAGGATAATTTTTGCGAGGCCCGCAGTTTCAACGTTGGCCAGTGCGGCGGCGGCTTTGGCCATCAGGGCCAGGATATCCGCCCCGGGGAATGTGCGGCCGCAGGCGAAGAAAGCGGCGACAAATGCGATCCCAAGCAGCAGGGGGTGGTCGCGGTCCGCGACAGCGTCGTGATCCGCGCACCGAAGCAGCAGGCGGTGACGCTGCAGGTCAACAGCCGTACCGAGCACATCCGCTTCCGCTACATGCACATGAACCCGGCGAATCTGGATGCCGACGGCATCCTGAACGGACGCAACGTCGCGGAAGGCGAGAGGTTCGGTGTGGTTTCGAATTACCTCGACCGTCCCAACGGCACCAGCCGCCATTTGCACTTCGATGTCCAGGTTTTCACGCGCGACGGCTGGATCTGGGTCAACCCCTACGTCACCCTGATCTCGGCTTATGAGCGCCTGATCCGCGGTCGGGGCCGCGAGGTCGGACCGCAGGCCGCTGCTGCGGCGACGCCTGCGGTGGCCCATGCCCTGCCAGAGCGGGTTGCCGCTCCCAATGCAAGGGAAGACAACGAGAACTGACGCCTACGACGCCGCGGCCTGCGGGGCCGGCTTCCGCGCCGGCGGGGTCCAGCGATAGCCGGCGCCGAACCGGTTCCAGACATTGATCGAGGCGATCGCGGACGTCAGATACATCAGTTCCTTCTCGGAAAACTCGGCGCTCGCTTCCGCAAAGACCTCGTCGCTGACCCCGCCAGGCAGCAATGTCAGCGCCTCGGTCCACGCCAGCGCGGCGCGTTCGCGCGCGGAAAACAGCGGCGCCTCGCGCCAGACCACGACGAGGTTGAGCTTGTCTACGGACATGCCGAGCCTTTCGCCTTGCAGGATGTGAAACTGCACGCAGAAGGCGCAGCCATTGATCTGCGAGGCGCGGAGCTTGATCAGTTCGAGCAGTTGCTTGTCGATGCCGGCCTTGGCCGCGGCCTGGCCGAGCGCCATCACCGCGTCGTAGGCATCAGGCGCCAGCGCCTTGAAGTTTTCGTATTCGCTGCGAGCTTGTGACATTTCGATGTCCTCATGTTATCAGTGTTCTGATTTCTTATAAGAGCCCTTATATCATGCGCAAGATGGCAACGTCGGCAAAGTCGCGCCGGTCCCGAAAAGCGCCGAAACGGCGAAAATCGGGGCCCGCGAAAAAATCCGCGCCGGCGGCGAAAAGGCCCGCCCCGGCTCCGGCGCTGGCCGGCGTCCGCCCGCCGCCGCCCGGCCAGGGCAAGCGCGGCGAACAAGGCTACCTCGCCTATCTGCTGCGGCAAGCCCAGGCCGCGAGCCGGCTGACGATGGAGCGGGCGCTCGCCGACCTCGGCGTCACCCCGCCGCAATTCGTCGTGCTGATCATGCTCCGGGCCTATCCCGGCCTGTCGGGCGCGGATCTCGCCCGGGTAGCGCTGCTGACCCCGCAGACCGTCGGCGTCATCATCCGCAACCTGGAACGATCGGGCGCGATCCGGAAGACCCCCCACCCCGTGCACGGACGGGTGCTGATGTGGACGCTGACCCGCCGCGGCGGCTCCCTGCTCGAAAAATGCCGCAGGCATGTTCAGGCCGTGGAACGGCGGCTGACGGCGGGGCTTTCCGCCAGGGCGCAGGCGACGGTGCGGCGCTGGCTGTCCAAAATTGCCGCAGATCTGGCGCAGGAAGCCTAGTTCCAGCGGCGCCATGACATCTGCCGCGGCCCCTCCAGCGCCGCTAGACTGCCCCGATGAAATCATCTGATTCTCTGACGACACCGACCCGCCGCGCCTTGCTGCAGTCCGGCCTTGCCGTGGGAGCCCTGCTCGCGCAACCCATCGCGGCGTTTGCCGCGGCCCCGCCCGGCTTCGACCAGTGGCGCGACGGCTTTCGCGCCCGGGCGCTGGCGAAGGGCATTTCGGATGCGACCTGGACCCGCGTGATGGGCCGCATCGAGCCTGATATGTCCGTGTTCAAGAAGATGGCGAAGCAGCCGGAGTTCCACGAGCAGATCTGGCAATACGTCAACCGCCGCGCCTCCGACTGGCGCATCATCGCTGGCAAGGAAGCCCTACGGAAGAACGAGGCGCTGTTTGCGCGGATCGAACAGGATTTCGGCGTCGAGCGCGGCACGCTGTTGGCGTTGTGGGGCGTCGAGTCGGCTTACGGCGATCCGCTGGTGCAGCAGAACCATATGCGCCCGGTATTTCCCTCGCTCGCGGCGCTGGCCTGGAACGAGCCTCGCCGCCGCGCCTATTGGGAAACCGAGTTGATCAACGCCTTGAAGATCGTCGACCGCGGCTGGGGCACGCCGGAGGAGATGCGTGGCTCCTGGGCCGGCGCGATGGGCCATACCCAGTGGATGCCGGAAGTCTGGCTCAACGTCGGCATGGACTATGACAGGGACGGCCGGGTGTCGCCGTTCGGCAAGCCCGACGACGCGCTCGGCTCCAGCGCGCGCTACCTCGTCAATCGCGGCAAATATCATCGCGGCGAACATTGGGGCTATGAGGTGCAGGCATCCGGCGCGTCCAGCGGCAACCGCAGCTATGCGGCCTGGGCCAGCGCCGGGGTGAAGCGCGCCGACGGCCAGCCGTTTCCGCAACCCAATGCGAGCGCGCAGATGTGGGTGCCGGTATCAGGCGGCCCGGCGTTCCTGCTGGGTCCGAATTTCTACGCGGTGAAGAGCTACAATCCCTCGATGAACTACGCGCTGGCGATCTGCCATCTCGGCGACCGCATTCTCGGCGGTCCACCCTTCATCCAGCCGTTCCCGGGCTCCGAACGCGCGCTGACGCTCGCCGAAGTGCAGGAAATGCAGACGCGATTGACAAAAGCCGGCTTCGACACCGGCGGCACCGACGGCCGCGTCGGCAACGACACCATGAAGGCGGTGAAGGATTACCAGACCAGGATCGGGCTGTTGCCGGCGGATGGCTACGGCGGGCTCAAGGTGCTGGCGCGGTTGAGACAGGGCGGATAGCCACCTACCCCTGCCTCACCACCCCGCCCGCGTTCATGCCGCCGTCGATCACGAGCTCGGTCCCGGTGACGTAGCGCGACGCATCGGACGCCAGATACAAAACGCCCTGCGCGATCTCCATGGCGTGGCCGGCGCGGCCGAGCGGCGCGGCCAGCCGCGCGCGTTCTTCGGGATCGATCGGGGCATTGGTTCCGCTGCCCGACGCTTCCATCGGAATCTTGCCCCAGATCGGGGTGTCGATGATCCCGGGATGCACCGAATTGACCCGGATGCCGTCGCCGAAAGACGCGCACTCCATCGCGATCGCTTTGGCAAACAGCCGCACGCCGCCCTTGGTCGCGCAATAGCCGGCCAGCGTTTGCGCGCCGCGCAGGCCCGCCAGCGACGACATCATGATGATCGAGCCGCCGCCGCGCCGGCGCATCGCGGGCAGGCAATGCTTCACCGAGAGGAATACGCCGTCAAGATTGATCGCGGTCTGCCGCCGCCAGTCTTCCAGCGACATGTGCACGATCGACGGAACCGAAATTCCGATGCCCGCATTCGACACCAGGATATCCAGCCGGCCGAAGCGTCTTTCGACTTCGGCAACCACTTCCGCCCAGCGCGGCTCGCTGGTGACGTCCTGATGCAGGAACACCGCCTCATGACCGGCTTTCTTGATGCCGGCGACCACTTCGGGCCCCCTGAGGTCGTCGATATCGGTCACGACAACCGTGGCGCCCTCACGCGCCAGCAGCTCGGAGACCGCGGCGCCAATGCCCGACGAACCACCCGTGACCAAAGCGACCTTGCCCTGAACCTGCCCCGTCATTTTTGCTCCCATTGTTATCGTGGTTGTCGGTCTATCTGATTATCGCCGGGCCCGGATCCGGCACGGCGACGTCGATCACCCGGAACTGCACACGCTCGGTGCCTTGCCAGCGATCGACCGCGAGCGATCCCGCCACATGCAGCGGCTGGCCGCGATGTCCGATCAGGGCGTGGCCGAGCTTCTGCCCGACCGAGCGAAACGCGATGCCGTTGACGATGGCGCCGTCGCCGGCCTTGAAGCGCAGCCGCAAATGCGCCTGGCCGACTTCATCGGCGTAGACCAGCTGATGCGACGGCAGCGCCACCACCGGCTCCGGGTTGCCGGCGCCGAAGGGGCCGGCGCGGTTCAGGGTGGCGGCGAATTCCGGCGTCACGCTGCGCGCGCTCACCGCGCCGTCGATGAACAGCTCGTTGTCGTGCCGCGAATTGGCGACGTCGGCCGCCAGCGCAGTTTCCATATAGGCGCGGAATTCCGCCAGCTTCTCCTTGCGCAAGGTGACGCCGGCGGCCATAGCGTGGCCGCCGCCCTTCAGCAACAGGCCATCGTGGACCGCCTGCCGCACCGCCTTGCCGAGATCGACGCCGGAGATCGAGCGGCCGGAGCCGGTGCCGATCCCGCCCGGCTCCAGCGCGATCGCAAACGCGGGCCGTGAGAATTTTTCCTTCAGCCTGGAAGCGACGAGACCGACCACGCCGGGATGCCAGCCTTCCGAGGCGGTGACGATGACCGCGCCCTTGTCTTCCAGACCGAGCGAGGCCAGCGCCTCGGCTTCGGCCTGCGCCTCCGCCATCTGCTCGATGACGCGGCGCTCGGTGTTGAGGCGGTCGAGCTCGGCGGCGATCCGTGCGGCTTCGGAAACATCGCCTTCCAAGAGCAGCCGCACGCCGAGATCGGCGCGCCCGATCCGCCCGCCGGCATTGATGCGCGGCCCCAGCATGAAGCCGAGATGCCAGGCTTCCGGCGGGCCGTTCAGCCGCGACACATCCATCAGCGCGGTATGGCCGACATGATCGCGACGCCGCATCGCGACCAGGCCCTTGGCAACGAAGGCGCGGTTGAGCCCGGTCAGGGGCGCGACGTCGGCGACGGTGCCGAGCGCGACGTGATGCAGCATGCCCAAGAGATCGGGCTCGGGCATTTCGGCGGTCCAGAAGCCGCGAGATCGCAATTCCCTGTTCACAGCCACCAACGTGATCAACACGAGGCCGACCGCGGCGAGATGGCCGAGGCCCGAGAGATCGTCGGGCCGGTTCGGATTCACCAGCGCATCGACATCGGGCAATTCGTCGCCGCATTGATGATGGTCGATGACCACGACCGACATCCCCTGCCGCCGTGCTTCCGCCAGCGGCTCGAGGCTGGTGGTGCCGCAATCCACCGTCACCAGCAGCGTAGCGCCCTTGCCCGCGAGCATCCGGATAGCCTCGGTATTGGGGCCGTAACCTTCGAAGATCCGGTCGGGAATATGGATCAGCGGATCGAGCCCGCAATGGCGAAGGTGCCACGCCAATAGCGCCGCCGAGGTCGCGCCGTCGACATCGTAATCGCCGAAGATCGCCACCTTCTCGCCGCGGATCGCGGCGTCCGCGATGCGCTTGGCGGCGGCTTCCATCTGCGTCACGGTATGGGGATCGGGCATCAGCTTGCGGATGGTGGGATCGAGGAAGTCCTCGACCGCGTCGAGTTCGACACCGCGCCCCGCCAGCACCCGCGCCAGCATTTCCGGCAATTGATAGCGTTGCGCGATCGCCAGCGCCCGCGCCGCCCCCCGCGCATCGAGCCGGTCGCGCCACAGCTTTCCGGTCGCCGAGCGCGCGACGCCGAGAAACGCCGGGGGCGCTTCGACGGGCAATGCGGATGCGGGGAGCGTCATGATGCTTTCGAAAGATAGGGACAGCGATTACTTCCGCAACACAGGTCCGTCATCCGGCGAGCGCTGCGCTCATCCGGGGATGAGGGTAGAGCCTGCGGCCCTGGCCTAACAGCCCATCTTCTCCGCTATCCCGTTGAAATCCTTGGCGACGATATCCCAGTCGCCCTTGGCCTCGAAATCGTATTTCTGGAGCGGGCCGTATTCGGTCGGCCGCGCCACGAAAGCGGTCTTCAGCCCCAGTTGCTGTGCGGCCTTCAGGTCATTGTTGTGCGCGGCCACCATCATCACCTGCTCCGGCGGCAGGCAAAGCAGCTTTGCGGCGCCAAGATAGGTCTCGGGATCGGGCTTGTAATGCTCGAATAGTTCCGCCGACATGATCAGGTCCCAGGGCAACCCTGCGAACTTTGCCATGTCGGTGAGCAACGCCACATTGCCGTTGGACAGCGGCGAGATGATGTATTTCGTCTTCAGCCGCGTCAATCCAGCCACGGTGTCGGGCCAGGCATGAAGCCGGTGCCAGCCCATGGTCAGGTGATGCAGGTCAGCCTCGGTGAGGCCCGAGATCCTGAACTGCGCAACCAGCTTTTCCAGCGACTGCCGGTGCAGCGTGTCGAGGATCATGTAGCCGCGCTCGGGGTGCTTGCGCACCTCATCCATCGAGGCGGCATAGACCGCGCGCCAGCCATCGACCAGAGCGGTCCAGTCCGCCTTGATGCCGCGCGTCGCCGACCACTTGGTGAAATCATCGATCAGGCTGGTGCGCCAATCGACGCAGGTGCCGAACACGTCGAACACCAGCGCCTTGACAGCGGAAATATCGGACATTCGCTCCCCGTTTTCTTGTTCGTCATTCCGGGGTCAGCCCTGCGAGCTGCCCCGGAATGACGTTACCTAAAGCACCTTGCGGTATTGGATGAAGCCGAGATTGTCGGCGACCGTGTCGTAGAGAGCGCGCGCCTGCGTGTTGCTCGATTGCGTAAGCCAATAGACGCGGCTCGCATGCGCCGCCCTGGCCTTCTGGTAAACCGCCTCGATCAGCGCCCGTCCGAGCCCTCTGCCCCGCGCCGATTTCGCCACAAACAGATCTTCCAGATAGCAGTATCGGTGGGGAGCCCAGGTCGATCGATGGAACAGGTAATGAGCGAACCCCGCCAGGTTGCCGTCGACATAGCCGCCCAGCGCGAACATCGGCTCGTCCGGATCGTGAAACCTGGTCCAGGCGAGATCGCTGACGTCCTGTGCCAGCGCCGTCTTGTAGAAGGTGAGGTAACCCGCCCATAGCGGGTTCCACGCATCACGCTCGTCTTCGCCGATCGGCCGGACTACCACATTGCCAGCCATGTCAGCGCCCTCAATCGAGGTGGAATTTCTCGAGCTGCCGGTGTTCGGCCTTGATGTAGCGCACGGTGCCGGTGACCGAACGCATCACCACGGTCTCGGTCTGGATCACATCCTTGCGGAACTTGACGCCCGAGAGCAGCGAACCGTCGGTAACGCCGGTGGCGGCGAACAGGCAGTCGCCCTTCACCATGTCCTCGATGCCGTAAATCATGCGCGGATCGCTGACGCCCATCTTGTGGGCGCGCTCGCGTTGCTCCTCGTTGTCGAGAATGAGCCGGCACTGCATCTGGCCGCCGATGCAGCGCAACGCTGCCGCCGCCAGCACGCCCTCGGGCGCGCCGCCGGTGCCGATATACATGTCGACGCCGGTATTGTCAGGATCGGCGCAATGGATGACGCCGGCGACGTCGCCGTCGGTGATCAGGCGCACCGCGGCGCCCGTCGAGCGCACGCCGTTGATGATGTCGGCGTGACGCAGGCGTTCGAGCACCAGCACTGTGATCGCGGACGGCGGCACACCTTTCGCCTTGGCGAGGCGGTGAACGTTGTCGGCGGGCGATGCGTCGAGTTCGACCACGCCCTTGGCGTAGCCGGGGCCGACCGCGATCTTCTGCATGTAGACGTCGGGCGCGTGCAGCAGCGTGCCGCCATCGGCCATCGCCATGGTCGCGATCGCCCCCGGCATGTTCTTGGCGCACAGCGTGGTGCCCTCGAGCGGATCGACGGCGATATCGACTTGCGGCCCGGCATTGATGCCGACCCTCTCGCCGATGAACAGCATCGGCGCCTCGTCGCGTTCGCCCTCACCGATCACGATGGTGCCTTCGATCGGCAACTTGTTGAGCTCGCGCCGCATCGCGTCGACGGCGGCCTGGTCGGCCGCCTTCTCGTTGCCGTGGCCGCGCAGCCTGGCCGCCGATACCGCCGCGCGCTCCGTCACCCGCACGATCTCGAGCGTCAGGATGCGCTCCAGCAAAAGCTGCGGCGGAACGGAAATATGGGTCGACATTGGCGAACTCCTTAAACTTCACAGCGGGTCCCAAAACCCGCAACCACGCGTATCGCGCGCCGTCCGTACGGACGCCGCGCTAGTTCTTCTCGATCCGTATCACCTGCGGCCGGCCGCTGATCACCTTGTCGCGCTGGACCGCTTCCAGCGCGCGATAGACTGCGTCCTCGCTGGTGGCATAGGTAATCAGAATGACCGGAACCGGTGAAGCCTTCTTCGTCGCGCCGTTGGCGCCGACGCCGTCGGGATGGCGCTGCACGATCGACTCCAGCGAAATCTTCTGCTCGGCCAGCCGGGCCGCGATGGTGGCGGCGGTGCCGGCCAGATCGCGCGCCATCAGGCGAATGTAGTAGCCGCCCTCGTGACGCTCCATCGGCGCCTTCTTGGTCGCGCGCAATTTGTCGACCGGCCGGCCAAATGGCTTGGCGCGGATGCCGCGGGCGACATCGGCGATGTCGGCGAGCACGGCGGACGCGGTCGCTGCGCCTCCGGCGCCCGGACCGACCAGCGTGATCGGCGGTATGCCCTCGCCGTCGATGGTCACGGCGTTGGTGACCCCCATCACCTGCGCGATCGAGGACGTCTTCGGCACCATGGTCGGATGCACACGCTGCTCGATGCCCTTGGCGGTGCGCACCGCGACCCCGAGCAGCTTGACGCGGTAGCCGAGCTCTTCCGCGGCCCGCAGATCTTCCGGCGCGATCGAAGAGATGCCTTCGACATAGACCGCGCCCTGCGCCACCTTGGTGCCGAAGGCGAGACTGGCCAGAATGGCCAGCTTCTGCGCGGTGTCGTGGCCGTCGACGTCGAACGACGGGTTGGCCTCGGCATAGCCGAGGCGCTGCGCGTCCTTCAGGCATTCGGCGAACGACAACCCTTCCTGCTCCATCCGCGTCAGGATGTAATTGCAGGTGCCGTTGAGAATTCCGTAGACGCGATTAATGCCGGTGCCGGCCAGACCCTCGCGCAGGGTCTTGATCACGGGAATGGCGGCGCCGACCGCCGCCTCAAAATTCAGCGCGCCGCCGTGTTTTTCGGCGGCATGGGCCAGGCGCAATCCATGCTTGGCGATCAGCGCCTTGTTGGCGGTCACCACCGACTTGCCGGATTTCAGCGCCGCCTCGATCGCCGACAGCGCGGGATCGCCGGAGCCGCCCATCAATTCGACGAAGCAATCGATGCCGGGATCGCTGGCCAGCGCAAGCGGGCTCCTGGCCCATTCGATGCCGCGCAGGTCGAGCTTGCGCTTCTTCACCTTGGAACGCGCGGTGACGGCGACCACGCGCACGCCGCGTCCGCAGCGCGCCGACAGCGTCCGGCTCTGCTCTTCGATGAGGCGGACGACTTCGGCGCCAACAGTGCCGAGCCCCGCAATACCCACTTTCAGGGGTGCGACCATGACGTGAAAAACCTGCCGGAGAAACTTGAACTAGGCATGATCTGATCGGAAAACCGGAAGTCCACTTTTCGGGATCATGCCTACCGCCGGTTGGCGAGAGGAACCACGTTGTGCAACGTTTCAATGCCGCTTTCAAGGAAGCGGCGCACGCCGCGGGCGGCCTGGCGGATCCGTTGCTCGTTTTCCACCATCGCGATGCGGACATAGCCCTCGCCGTGCTCGCCGAAGGCGACTCCTGGCGACACCACCACGCCTGATTTCTCGACCATCAGGGTCGCGAACTGCATGCTGCCGACGTCGCGGAACGCCTTGGGCAGCGGCGCCCAGGCAAACATCGAGGCTTCCGGCGGCGGAATCTCCCACCCTGCCCGGCCGAACGATTCCACCAGCGCATCGCGGCGCTTGCGATAGGTTTCCCGCATCTCGCGGATGCAGTCGTCCGGACCGTTCAATGCCGCGGTCGCGGCCACCTGGATCGGCGTGAACGCGCCGTAGTCGAGGTAGGATTTCACCCGCGCCAATGCCGCGATGATGCGGTCATTGCCGACGGCAAAGCCCATCCGCCAGCCGGCCATCGAGAACGTCTTTGACATCGAGGTGAATTCCACGGTCACGTCGATCGCGCCGGGAACCTGCAGCACCGAGGGCGGGGGATTGTTGTCGTCGAAATAGACTTCCGCATAAGCGAGATCCGACAGGATGAAGATCTCGTGCTTCTTCGCGAACGCGACCAGATCCTTGTAGAAATCCAGGCTCGCGACGTAGGCGGTCGGATTGGAGGGATAGCAGACCACCAGCGCAAGCGGCTTCGGGATCGAATGGATAATGGCGCGTTCCACCGCCTCGAAGAATTGCGGGGTCGGCTCCGATGGAACCGAACGGATCACGCCGCCGGCCATCAGGAAACCGAAGGCATGGATCGGATAGCTCGGATTGGGACACAGAATGACGTCGCCGGGTGCGGTGATGGCCTGCGCCACATTGGCGAACCCCTCCTTCGAGCCCAGGGTGGCGACGATCTGGGTCTCCGGATTGAGTTTCACGCCGAAGCGGCGGCCGTAATAGGCAGCCTGCGCCTTGCGCAAGCCGGTAATGCCGCGCGAGGCCGAGTAGCGGTCGGTCCGCGGCTTGCCCAGGGTTTCCTTGAGCTTTTCGATGACATGCGCCGGCGTCGACAGGTCGGGATTGCCCATACCGAGATCAATGATATCGGCGCCGGCATTCCGTGCGGCCGCCTTGGCCCGGTTGACCTGCTCGAACACGTAAGGCGGCAAACGGCGGATGCGGTAAAATTCTTCCATCGGTCTCATAGCTCCGGAAGCGGGTCGCGGCAGGGATCGCCAGCGTAGCCTGCAGCGGAACTCGATTCCGCGCAGAAAGCACGCTCAATCAATGGTTTAGAGCAAATTCCGCGCCAAACCATTGAATCGGGCTTGTTTTACCACGCAAGCGCCGTCGCGCCAGCCGTAATAGCGCCCAGTTGCTCACTTTGCGGCGGAGTTTTTGGCCGCGGCGGAGGCCTGCCGGTCCCGAGCCGCAGCCAGTTCACGCTGGATCTGGGCCTGCGCGGCCGGCGGCAGCGCGGCCTCCTCGCGATCGGGAGGCAGATCATGGACCGGAAGGTAGGCGCCGGTTTCCTTCGGCCGCGCCGGTGCATCGGCCGGAGTGCCGACCAGCGGCAAATCGGCGATCGACGTCGAGCAGCCGCCGAGCGCCAGCGCCGACAGTAACAGCGCTCCCACTGCAATTGCCCTCATGTGCCGATTGGCCGTCATCCGTTCGAACATCCCCGGTCAGCTCTTGAGCCGCTGGTATGAGCCTTGCAGCGACAAAACGTCTAATTCTTCTGGTCTGGCGTTCAAACCATTGTCGCCCGAAACGATTAAAGCCGAAACAAGAAAGCGGAGCGTTGGGGCCTCAATATGTCGGAACCAAGAAATTCTATCGCAGTGCAGCAGCGCGGGTGCGGAAGATTAACCGCAAAGCCGTCCGTGCCGATTCCGCGCGGTGACGAACTTGAAATGAATCGGTAGTGTCCGCTCATGAGTGAAGTCACGACCGAGTCCCAGGCTGCGAAAAAATTCGACCCCGAAGCGTTCGCCGCGAACCTTGCGAAGGCGCTGGAGAGCAGTGGCCAGGCGCTCGCGGCCTATCTGAAGCCGCGCGAGAACGGCGAAGCCAAGGACAAGCCGCCGAGCGAACTCAACGAGGTGATCAAGACCTTCACCGCGGTCGCGCAATACTGGCTGTCGGACAACGACCGGTCGACTGACCTGCAGGCCAAGATCGCCAAGGCCTATCTCGACCTGTGGGGCTCGTCGGCGCGCCGGCTTGCCGGCGAGGAAGCGAAGCCCGCGATCGAACCCTCGCCGCGCGACAAGCGCTTCCAGGACCCGGAGTGGAAATCGAACCAGTTCTACGATTTCGTGATGCAGCTCTATCTGCTGACCACGCAGTGGGCGCAGGACCTGGTGCACAACGCCGACGGCCTCGATCCGCATACCCGCAAGAAGGCCGAGTTCTACGTCAAACAGATCACCAACGCGCTGGCGCCGTCGAATTTCGTCCTCACCAATCCGGAGGTGCTGCGCGAGACGCTGACGTCCAATGCCGGCAATCTGGTGCGCGGCATGAAGATGCTGGCCGAGGACATCGAGGCCGGCCGCGGCACGCTGCGGATCCGGCAGTCCGACCCCTCCAATCTCGAGGTCGGCGTCAACATGGCGACGACGCCGGGCAAGGTGATCTTCCAGAACGAATTGATGCAGCTGATCCAGTACACGCCGACGACGGAAACCGTGCTGCGCACGCCGCTCCTGATCGTGCCGCCGTGGATCAACAAATTCTACATCCTCGATCTCAAGCCGGAAAAATCCTACATCAAGTGGTGCGTCGATCAGGGCATCACCGTGTTCGTGATCTCCTGGGTCAACCCGGACAAGAAGCTCGGCCAGAAAACCTTCGAAGACTACATGAAGGAAGGCCCGCTGACGGCGATGGACGTCATCGAAAAGGTGACCGGCGAAATGAAGGTTCACACCGCCGGCTATTGCGTCGGCGGCACCCTGCTAGCCTCGACGCTGGCATGGCTTGCGGAAAAGCGCCGGGTGCGCGTGACATCCGCCACCTTCTTTGCGGCCCAGGTCGATTTCACCCATGCCGGCGACCTGCTGGTGTTCGTCGACGAGGACCAGATCTCGGCGCTGGAGCGCGACATGCGGGCGGCGGGCGTGCTCGAAGGCAGCAAGATGGCGATGGCCTTCAACATGCTGCGCTCCAACGACCTGATCTGGCCCTATGTCGTCAGCAATTACCTGAAGGGGCAATCGCCCTCCTCGTTCGATCTGCTGCACTGGAATTCGGATGCGACGCGGATGCCGGCGGCGAACCATTCCTATTACCTGCGCAACTGCTATCTGGAGAACCGGCTGTCGGCCGGCACCATGGTGCTCGACAACACGCTGCTCGACCTGTCGAAGGTGAAGGTGCCGGTCTACAATCTGGCAACCCGCGAGGATCACATCGCGCCGGCTGAGTCGGTGCTGTACGGCTCGCAATTCTTCGGCGGACCGGTGAAATTCGTGCTGTCCGGGTCCGGACACATCGCCGGCGTGGTCAACCCGCCGGCGTCGGGCAAATACCAGTACTGGACCAACGACAATATCAGGGACGTGACGCTCGCGGACTGGCTCAAGGGCGCGCAGGAGCACAAGGGCTCGTGGTGGCCGGACTGGCGCCAATGGCTGGAGAGCATCGACGCCGAGACGGTGCCGGCGCGGCAGGTCGGCAGCGACGCGCTGCCGCCGATCGAGGACGCGCCGGGCAGCTACGTCCGGGTTCGCGCGTAGACGGGATCTGGACAATAAGTGTGGGCGGCGGCGGCCGATGGGCTTGCAAGCGACCGGGAATTTTGATTGTCTAGCCTTAACGCCAGCCGTTCCGGCTGGCGTTTTTGCGTGTTGCGCCAGCCCCCGCGGCTGGCGTTGTCGTCTCTGGCGAACGCGCATTCGATAACACCTCTCGTCTCTCCCTATTGAAAGTGTTCGCGGTCGCTGCTGCTGCGGGCGCGAAACCTGCTGGAACTGTTCCGGAAAGCACCATCATGCTCGACCCGATGCTGCGCGCTGACTGCGCGCGATGCGCGGCGCTTTGCTGCGTTTATCTCGCCTTCGATCGCTCCGAACTGTTCGCGATCGACAAAGCCTCCGGCGAACCCTGTCCACACCTGGTTTCGGATTGCCGCTGCGCCATCCACGCGGAACTGAACCGCTGCGGGTTCGGCGGCTGCGCGCGCTATGACTGCCTGGGTGCCGGCCAACATGTGGTCCAGCACCTGTTTGGCGGGCGTTCCTGGCAGGAAAATCCCGTACTCACCCGGTCGATGCTGGAGGCATTCAGGGCAATGCGCAGGGTCCATGAGCTGCTGCATCTACTACACATGGCCGGCCGGCTGCCGCTGACGACCGCGCAAGCCGTTGCACACGACGAACTCAGAAGTCGATTGCTGCCGGCTCACGGCTGGACGCTCGAGCTGCTGGCTGATTTCGAGTGTGGCACCCTATCGGCCGAAGTCCGGCAGTTCCTGTCGACGCTGCGCGATTGCGTTCCACCGCAGCGCCGGCCCGACACGGTGTCGTCGCGCCAAGGCGTTCCGGAAGGGACGGCGATGGAATGAGGAAGGCGCCAGCGGCAGCGCTTGTCCACCGAACGCCTCGTCAACCGCATTGGCGTCGTCACAACAAGCGTCTATGATTTAATCGAAGGCCGTCGATCAAAATCGGGCGCAGATTTCTCTGATCGGGACGTTGAGCGCCTGGATTGAGCACAGGAAGGAAACATCTGATGACGCGCGAACTGTTCTGGCTGACGCTGACGGTGATTTTGACGGGGTTGATGTGGATCCCGTACGTGCTCAACCGCTGCCAGGTGCGCGGCCTCATGGGCGCGATGGCCAATCCGTCGCGCAACGACAAGCCGCATGCGGAATGGGCCAATCGCATGATGTTCGCGCATGACAATGCGGTCGAGAACCTCATCATCTTTGCGCCGCTGGTGCTGATCCTCAACTCGATCGATTATTCGACCCAATGGACCGTTCTGGCCTGCGCGGTGTATTTCTGGTCCCGCGTCGCGCACCTGATCGTCTATACCCTCGGACTGCCGGTGTTCCGCACGCTCGCCTTCACCGTCGGCTTCTTCGCCCAGGCCGTGCTGGCGCTGGCTATTTTCAAGATTCTTTGATCTTCGTATCCCGGACGCGGAACAGCGTAACACGCTGCACCGCGTCCGGGGCACTCCCGCTCACGGGAACAGCGCGATCTGCTCCAGCCCGGCGGTTTCCGGAAGCCCGAACATCAGGTTCATGTTCTGGATCGCCTGCCCGGCCGAGCCCTTCACCAGATTGTCGAGCACCGAGATGACGATGGCGCGGTTCTTGATGCGGTCGGCGAACACGCCGACCTGCACGTAGTTCGAGCCGCGCACGTTCTGGGTCTGCGGCATCACGCCCTTCTTCGCCACATGCACGAACGGCTCGTCCTTGTAGGCCGCAGCCAGCGCCGCCCGCAGATCGTCGGGGCTGGCGCCATTGAGCCTGACATAGGACGTGCAGAGCTCGCCCCGGCTCATCGGAATGAGATGCGGCGTGAAATTGACGGTCACGTTGCTGCCTGCGGCGGCGCCGATCTCCTGCTCGATCTCCGGCGAGTGCCGGTGGGTGCCGACCGAATAGGGCGAGAGCCCCTCGCCGGCTTCGCTGAACAGCGTGTTCTGCTTGAGGCCGCGCCCGGCGCCGGTGACGCCCGATTTCGCGTCGATGACGATGTCGTCGACGTCGATCAATTTTGCCTTCGCAAGCGGGACCAACGCCAGCAGTGCCGCGGTCGGATAGCAGCCGGGACAGGCGACGAGCCGCGCCGCCGCGATCTTCTCGCGATAGAATTCGGTCAGGCCGTAGACGGCCTCCCCCTGAAGCTTTGGCGCGCGGTGCTCATGGCCGTACCATTGCGCGTAGGTTTTCATGTCGCGGAGCCGGAAATCCGCCGACATATCGAGGATCTTGATGTTGGGATTGGCCGCCAGCACGGCGGCGATGATCTCCTGCGTGGTGCCATGCGGCAGCCCGCAGAACACCGCATCGAGCTTGGCCCAGTCGACCTTTTCCCATTCCACCAGCTTCGGCAGGTCGAGCATGAAGAAATGCGGAAACACCTCGTCCATCGCCTTGCCCGCATGCGTGTTGGCGGTGAGCGCGGTGATTTCGGCATCAGGGTGCCGCGCCAACAGGCGCACCGCGTCGGCGCCGGTGTAGCCGGAGGCGCCGAGAATGCCGATCTTCTTCTTGCTGCTCATCACTTCGCTCCTTCCGATGTCGTCTTAGCATCCAATGGTGTCGTCTGGCTCTCGAACAATTGCGGACGCAATGCGCGCATTTCGTTTGCCAGAACCTGCGCCGCGGCCTCCGGCTGCCGGGACAGCCCGGCCGCAATCGCCACATGGTCGGCGTCGGATTTGTGCTGGTTGAGCTTAAAACTGCCCTCGACCTCTTCGACCGTCATGACAAGACCCACGATCGCCTTCTTCATCGCATCCAGGCGGCCTGCCGTCATCTTCGAGGACAGCCATGGCGGTTTCGGCGCCAGCTGGCCCTCGAACCTGGCGCTCAGGGCGTCGAGATGCCGGCCGAGTTCATCGCCGGACAACGGCCGCACGGTGCCGGTGAGATGCACCGCCTTATAAAGCCAGGTCGGCACCTGATCCGGCGAGGCGTACCAGTCCGGCGACACATAGGCGTCGGCGCCGTTGACGGCCATCAGCCAGGGCGATGCCCCGTCCGCTAGGCTCGCCAGCGGATTATGGCGCGCAACGTGAAACAGCGCCTGCGGCGTGCCGTCATCGGCCGAAGTGAGAAAGAACGGCAGCGAGGACGCGACCGGCCGCGAGCCGTTCCACGCGCAGACCGTGCCGAATCCGCGCGCTTCCGCAAAGGCCAGGCTTGCGGCGCGATCGGTCTTGAACATGGGAGGCGTGTACATCTTCGGACTCCGGCTTGACGTTGGGAGCCGCCGGGTCAGATCACGCTGCAGTGAAGTAAATGCCGCGGACCGGATCCGGCGGCAGGGGCGACAATCTCAGACGCAAACGTCCGCCCATACCGCGAAACTGCGGCGGCGGCGAGCGAAAACGATGGTCGCGGCGTTGATCATGGGGCGGGGCTATAAGGCCGGGCGATCCCGGGGTCAAGCCAAACGTAACGTTGCGTGTACCGTCCTGCAGTTCAACACCAGCGAACGTGATCGCCACCCGTCGTGTCCCGCCTCAAAAGTCTCTAAAAATGAACCGGAATTTTCGAACGGACCGGGGGTTTTAAGCCCCGGAACGAGTGGAATCTCTCCAGACCGGCTATCTCTTCGACTTCATGTCGCCACCAACACGAGGACACCACAAATGATAGAACTCACCCGCCGTGCGGCCCTGGTCGGCGTCGCTGCAACCACCGTTGTTCCGCTCGCCGGCATAACATCAGCCCGCGCCAACGCGCCGTTAGCCGACAAACAAGCTCCGAGTTTCTACCGGTACAAGATCGGCACGCACCAGATCACGGTCGTGTCCGACGGAATTACCGTTACCCCCCGACCCGACAATTATGTTGCCAATGCATCGAAGGACGAGGTCAGCAAGCTCTTCGAGGACAACTATCTGCCCCCGGACAAAGCGACCCACAGCTACAGCCCAATTGTTATCAACACCGGGTCGAAGCTTGTGGTGGTGGATACGGGTCTCGGTCCGGCCACCTTCGAACAAAGCAAAGGCAGGGTCGGACAGTTTCAGACCAATCTCGCGGCAGCAGGCATCGACCGCAACAGCGTCGATACGGTGATCATCTCGCATTTTCACGGAGACCACATCAACGGGCTCCTGACCGCGGACAACAAGGCCGCTTACCCGAATGCCGAGATCATGGTGCCATCAGCCGAGTGGAAATTCTGGATGGACGACGGCGAGATGAACAAGGGCGCCGGAAATCCCATTCTGGAAGGCAACTTCAAGAATTCGCGGCGCGTGTTCGATGCTCTCGGCCGCAAGGTGACGCAGTATGACGCCGGCAAGGAGATTGCTCCGGGCATCACCTCCCTCGCCAGCCCCGGTCATACGCCGGGCCATACCTCTTTCATCGTTGCGTCCGGCTCGGAAAAATTGCTGGTGCAGGTCGATATCACTGCCGGGGCCGCCTTCCTGTTCGTGAAGAATCCCCATTGGCAGTTGCTGTTTGATGTCGACAAACCGCTCGCCGTCGAGACACGGCGCAAGCTTTATGACATGGCGATTGCGGAAAAGATGCCGATCCAGGCGTTCCATGCCGGTTTCCCCGGACTCGTGCGAGTGGAAAAGGACGGGAACGGCTATCGCTGGGTTCCAGCGCTTTGGAATCCGGCGCTGTAAACCGGGATCGCGACGGTGCTGACCCTCTCCAACACCAAATGGAGAGGGTCAAAACCTACACCGCCCGCCAAAGCCATCCGGCGGTCAGCGCCATCACGTCGCCAAACAGCAGCAGTACCGCCGACCAGACCAGCGCGGATACGAAATTGGCGATTTGAAATTGCCAGTAAGGCATCTCGAATATGCCGGCCGCGAGCGGGACCGAAGCCCGCAGCGGTCCGAAAAATCGCCCGATGAAGATGCTCGGCACGCCCCAGTCCTTCACAAAGACCTCGCCGCGCTCCAGGATCCCCGGGTAGCGCGACAGCGGCCACATCTCGGCGACGTGCTCCTTGTACCGGAAGCCAACCCAGTAGGAGAGCCAATCGCCGAGCGCAGCGCCAATCCCGCCCGCCAGCCACACCGGCCAGAAGCTGATGCCGCTGACCCCGATCAGCGCGCCGATCGCAACCAATGCCCCCCAGGCCGGGACCACCAGCGAGATGAAGGCGAGCGATTCGCCGAATGCGAGCAGGAGCACGATGGGAGCGGCCCAGGCCTGATGATCGCGCACGAAGTCAGCCAAGGTGCGCGTAAAATCTTCCATGTCTAGAGAGCCTTCCCCGGCTGCCAACCTGATCGAGCGGGACATCGGACCTTTTTGGGATTCCGATGCCGGAGGACAGGTAAGCCAACCCCTTCCGTGACATCAAGTCACAAAGGCGGGGACTGCGCGTGAGCTCCTCGTATCGGGGCTAACTGCCGCCCTCAGCTCTGAGGCGGCGGCGGCCGTTTCGGCGACCGCGGCTTGGTCGCGCGCGGAGGCGCCGGCGCAACCGGCTGCAAGGTCACGATCACCGGATTTGGCTTGTGATCCAGCGCAGCGCCGGTGACGGCATCCACGCCCATGCCGACCAGCCCACCCAGCAGAACATTGCCCGCGAAGCCTGCCGCGCCGGTGCCGGGAATCTCCTTGGTCAGGGGGATGACCTGTGGCTCGTATCCCTCCTTGTTGAGCGTAACGGTGATGTCGGCGCTGCGCTTGGCCTGGACCACGCAGGGCGTCACGCAGGTCATTGGATTGTCGAGTCCGGATATTTCGGCAGTGGCGCCCGCCGGCGTCGACGAAATCGAAATGTTCTCGGTCGTTCCGCGCGTCACCGAGGCGCAGCCGATGCACGGCGATGCGATCGCCGCGGCCACAAGCAATCTGATCATTGAAAATTCCCCCGCGAAAATCTTTCACGCAACCGCAGCGCGAATGCAAGGGGCCGTTCGCGATAGCGTTGGGTACTGTTAATTGCGCTCCGCCTCCGGGCGGCAAAGCTGCTGACCTCGCGCGTCCCGGGCGGATTTGCGGCTGGCGACGTTATGGATGCCGCCCGCCGTCACTTTTTGAGCTCATCCGTGGCATAGTCAGAGAAACCGATTCGCCGCGCCCGACGCGCGCGCAACATATGAAGAACCATGTCCAAGCCATTGAAATCTGCTGCAAAAACCAAATCCGGTGACGATCTATTCGGGGCCGCGGCGCCGAAGGGCCGCGCCCCGCTCAAGGTCGCCTCGCGCGCCTCCAGCGCCGAAGCCGGCTACACCGCGGCCGATATCGAGGTGCTCGAAGGCCTCGAACCGGTGCGCCGCCGGCCCGGCATGTATATCGGCGGCACCGACGAGAAGGCGCTGCACCACCTGTTCGCGGAAGTGATCGACAATTCCATGGACGAGGCGCTGGCGGGCCATGCCTCCTTCATCGAGGTGGAGCTTTCCGCCGACGGGTTTCTGACCGTGTCGGACAACGGCCGCGGCATTCCGGTCGACCCGCATCCGAAATTTCCGAAGAAGTCCGCGCTCGAAGTCATCATGTGCACGCTGCACTCCGGCGGCAAATTCGACTCCAAGGTCTATGAGACGTCAGGCGGTCTGCACGGCGTCGGCGTGTCCGTGGTGAACGCGCTGTCCTCGCGGCTCGAGGTCGAGGTCGCCCGCAGCCAGAAGCTCTATCGGATGAGTTTCGAGCGCGGCCATCCCAAGGGCAAGCTCGAGGATCTCGGCAAGATCAACAACCGCCGCGGCACCCGCATCCGCTTCAAGCCGGATACCGAGATTTTCGGCGCCAAGGCCGCCTTCAAGCCGCAGCGGCTGTTCAAGATGGCGCGCTCCAAGGCCTATCTGTTCGGCGGCGTCGAAATCCGCTGGCGCTGCGATCCGGCCTTGCTGAAGGGCATCGAGGGCGTGCCGGCCGAGGACAGCTTTCATTTCGCCGGCGGATTGAAGGATTATCTCGCCGCGGCCGTTCATGCCGACACCCTGGTGCATCCGGATATCTTCTCCGGCAAGTCGGGCCGGGTCGGCGCCCATGGCGCCTGCGAATGGGCGGTGGCGTGGACCGCGGATGCCGACGGTTTCCTGTCCTCCTATTGCAACACCGTGCCGACGCAGGATGGCGGCACCCACGAATCCGGCATGCGCAGCGCGCTGCTGCGCGGCCTGAAGGACCACGCCGAACGCGTCGGCCAGGGCAAGCGCGCCGCTTCCATCACCTCGGAAGACGTCATGGTCGGCGCCGCCGTGATGCTCAGCGTGTTCGTGCGCGAGCCGGAATTCCAGGGCCAGACCAAGGACCGCCTCGCCACATCAGAAGCCCAGCGCATCGTCGAGCAGGCGATCAAGGACCCGTTCGACCACTGGCTGTCGGGCAATCCGCTGCAAGCCAACAAGCTCCTGGATTTCGTCATTGAGCGCGCCGACGAGCGGCTGCGCCGCCGCGCCGAGAAGGAAATCTCGCGCAAGACTGCGACGAAGAAAGCGCGCTTGCCGGGCAAGCTCTCCGACTGCACCAATTCAGCCGCCGAAGGCTCCGAGCTGTTCATCGTCGAAGGCGACTCGGCCGGCGGCAGCGCCAAGCAGGCGCGCGACCGCAAGACCCAGGCGATCCTTCCCCTGCGCGGCAAGATTCTCAACGTCGCCTCCGCCACCAAGGACAAGCTCATCGCCAATGCGCAGCTTGCCGACCTGATGCAGGCGATCGGCTGCGGCACCGGCGCGAACTACCGCGAAGAGGACCTGCGCTACGCCCGTATCATCGTCATGACCGACGCCGACGTCGACGGCGCGCATATCGCCTCGTTGCTGATCACATTCTTCTACCGGCAGATGCCGCGGCTGATCGACGAGGGCCACCTCTATCTCGCGGTGCCGCCGCTCTACCGCCTCACCCACGGTTCAAAGACGGTCTACGCCCGCGACGACGCCCACAAGGATCAGCTCCTGAAGAGCGAATTCAACGCCAACGCCAAGGTCGATGTCGGCCGCTTCAAGGGCCTCGGCGAAATGATGCCGGCGCAGCTCAAGGAAACCACCATGGATCCGGCCAAGCGCACGTTGCTGCGCGTGGTGCTGTTGGCCGACGACCGCGAGGGCACCGCCGATTCGGTCGAGCGGCTGATGGGCTCCAAGGCGGAAGCGCGCTTTGCCTTCATTTCCGACAAGGCCGAATTCGCCAGTGAGGATTTGCTGGACGTCTAGGTCGCCGCTGCGATGCCGTATTTGGCTATCCCGGAGCCAATTTACCCCGATATCAGCCGGGTTTGCTGACTTTCCACATGCGTCGTTTTCGGAGGGGTGTGTTCCCCCAGACACAGCTTTTCGGATGAGACTGGTTATAGTTTCCTGACAGTTTGAGATTCTAAACGCGCGAATTTGACGCTGGTTACGGCCGACCGCCTATCAACTGGGGAATTGAGATGAAGAAGCTGGTCGTCACGTTGTCCGCGTTCGCGGCATTTTCCGGATCGGCGCTTGCCGCCGATATGGCACCCCGCGCCTACACCAAAGCTCCGGTACCGGTCGCGGCGGTCGTCAACTGGACCGGCTGCTACGTCGGCGGCGGCTTCGGTTTCGGCATGTGGAACCAGGAAAACACCCGTTACAACGACGTCGCGCCCGGCGTCAGAGTCCAAGCCGGCGAAACCGCGACGACCGGAGGTCGGGGCTATCTCGGGACCGTGCAGGCCGGTTGCGACTATCAGTTTCCGGCGCTGGGCACCGGCTTTGTGGTTGGCGTCTTCGGTGACTACGACTTCGCCAGCATGAAGGGCACGCTCAACTATCCCGTTTCGACCTTGTACGGCGACGAGAAGCTGAGCTCCGCATGGTCGGTCGGTGGCCGCATCGGCTGGTTGGTGACGCCCAGCCTGCTGACCTATTTCTCGGGCGGTTATACGGAAGCGACATTTGATCGCACCGATTTCCACGTTAACCTCGCCGTTCCACCGGTATCCGTCAATTATATCAACCAGCAGACTTACAAGGGTTACTTCTTGGGGGCCGGCGACGAGTACGCACTGAGCTTCCTGCCCGGCCTGTTCTGGAAGACCGAATATCGGTTCTCGGAATTCAATACCAAGACCAACCCCGTCTATACTACGGCGACCAATACGTACGCCGACAGTTCAATTGACTCCAAGAAGTACACCCACTCCATCCGCAGCGAGCTGGTTTACCGCTTCAACTGGGGTGGTCCGGTCGTCGCGAAGTACTGATCTCTCCTGGACTTGAGCATCTCAAAAGCCCCGGCATCGCCCGGGGCTTTTTTGCTTGGAGATGATGGTGCCCTCCTCCAACCGAGGCATCCAGCCGTGCCCTCGCCGGGCGCGCGTCAATGTGGCGACCGTAGTTTGGTGCCGATTTTTCTCGATATCGGCCCAGTTTGCTGACTTTCCGCATGCGTGTTTTCGGACGGGTGTGTTCCCCCAGACACAGCTTTTCGGATGAAACTGGCTATAGTTCCCTGACAGTTTGAGATTCTAAACGCGCGAATTTAACGCTGGTCTGGGTCGACCGCTTATTTACTGGGGAATTGAGATGAAGAAACTGGTCGTCACATTGTCAGCGTTCGCGGCATTTACCGGATCGGCGCTTGCCGCCGATATGGCGCCCCGCGCCTACACCAAGGCTCCCGTGCCGGTCGCGGCGGTGGTCAACTGGACCGGCTGCTACGTCGGCGGCGGCTTCGGTTTCGGCATGTGGAACCAGGAAAACACCCGTTATGACGACCGCACGCCCGGCGTCAGAAACCGACTTACCGAAACCGCGACGACCGGCGGTCGGGGCTATCTCGGGACCGTGCAGGCGGGCTGCGACTATCAGTTCCCTGCGCTGGGCACCAGCTTTGTGGTTGGCGTCTTCGGCGACTACGACTTCGCCAGCATGAAGGGCACGCTCAACTATCCCGTTTCGAACTTGTACGGCGACGAGAAGCTGAGTTCCGCGTGGTCGGTCGGTGGCCGCATCGGCTGGTTGGTGACGCCCAGCCTGCTGACCTATTTCTCGGGCGGTTATACGGAAGCAACATTTGACCGCACCGATTTCCACGTTAACCTCGCCGTTCCCCCAGTATCCGTCAATTATATCAACCAGCAGACTTACAAGGGTTACTTCCTCGGCGCCGGCGACGAGTACGCACTGAGCTTCCTGCCTGGCCTGTTCTGGAAGACCGAATACCGGTTCTCGGAATTCAATGCCAAGACCAACCCCGTCTACAATACCGCGACCAATACGCTCACTACTGAGTCTCTCGACTCCAAGAAGTGGACCCACAGCATCCGCAGCGAGCTGGTTTACCGCTTCAACTGGGGTGGCCCGGTCGTCGCGAAGTACTGATCTCTCCCGAGAGTGAACAACTCAAAAGCCCCGGCATATTGCCGGGGCTTTTTTGTGCCTGTGGGATCTGTTAGCGCCCCACCGGGAAGCCTCCGGCCCCGCCCTTGCCCTCGCTGCTTCCACACGTCAGGGTGGCAGCGTTGCCCGCGGGACCACGGCCAGCGAGGAAGAGCGATGCGCAGATGGCTTTTGATCGCCGGTGTCCTTGCATCCGCGATGGGACTGCTCTGGATCGGCCAGGGCACCGGTGTGATCGCCTGGCCGGCATCGAGCTTCATGATCAGCCAGATCCAGTGGGCCTGGTACGGCGCGGCGCTGGCCGCGCTCGGACTGATCCTGATCTGGCAGGGATGGCGGTAGAAAATTAAGATGAGAATCGTCATGCCCGGCCAAAAGCGCGAAGCGCGTCTTCGCGCCAGATGTGCCGGGCATCCACGTCTTTCTTGCTGCCATGATGGTCAAAGACGTGGATGGCCGGGCATAGGCGAGCGGAAGCGACGCCGTCCTTCGGACGGCTATGCCCGGCCATGACGATGGAAAGAAGGACGTCACCAATGACAACAAGACTGTTCGATCTCAGCGGCAAGGTGGCTGTGGTCACCGGCGGCAATGGCGGCATTGGGCTCGGCATGGCGCGGGGATTGGCAGAAGCCGGCGCCGATATTGCCGTGGTCGGACGCGATCAAGCGAAGTCGAACGCTGCGGTCGCCGACCTCAGGACGCGTGGCGTCAAGGCGATATCCGTCACAGCCGACGTCACCGACCAACCGGCAGTCGCGGCCATGGTGGAGCGCGTCGGCAAGGAGCTCGGCCGCATCGACATTCTCGTCAACAATGCCGGCATCAATATCCGCAAGGCCCCGCACGCGCTCGCGCTCGCGGAATGGGACAGCGTCATCAGGACCAACCTCACCAGCGCGTTCCTGTGCTCGCAGGCGGCCTACCCCGCCATGAAGGCCGCAGGCGGCGGCAAGATCATCAATATCGGCTCGATGATGTCGATCTTCGGCGCCAGTTTTGCGCCGGCCTACGCCGCCAGCAAGGGCGGCATCGTGCAGTTCACCCGCTCCTGCGCGGCGGCCTGGGCCGCCGACGGCATCCAGGTCAACGCCATTCTGCCGGGCTGGATCGATACCGACCTGACCAGGCGCGCCCGCGTTGAGATCGACGGCCTGCACGACAAGGTGCTGGCGCGCACGCCTGCGGCGCGCTGGGGCGCCATCGCCGACTTCGCGGGCATCGCGGTGTTTCTTGCCTCAGGCGCCTCCGATTTCGTCACCGGGTCAGCTATTCCCGTCGATGGCGGCTTCTCGATCATGGGCTAAACTACTGACAGCGCTGGTATTTAAGCGAACGGCATTTGAGTGCCAACCGCCGATTTGCCTCGGCATGTTGCGTCAGGGTGACAGCATTTTCCCGATTCCCCAGCTAGAAAAGATCAGACGTATTTATCGCTGCCTGCGCAGGGGAGAATCTCATGAAAAAGGTTATGCTGGCAATTTCCGCCCTCGTCTTGGGCACCGTGGCTGCTTCGGCTGCCGACATGGCGGTCAAGGCCCGCCCCGCGCCGATGGTTGCGCCGCTCTATGACTGGTCCGGTTGCTACATCGGCGGCCAGCTCGGCGGAACCTGGGGCCGTTCGAATGTCAATATCCCGAACTATCCGGCCAACTTCGATACGGATTCTTCGGGTTTCTCCGGCGGCGTGCTGGCTGGTTGCCAGTTCATGACCCAGAGCCGCATCGTGTTCGGTATCGAGGGTGACTACAGCTGGATGGATCTGGACAGCACCCACCTCACGACGGGACTTGGCAATACCGAGCTCTACCACGTTCACTACGACCAGATGGCTTCGATCCGCGGCCGGCTTGGCTACTCGCCCATGACCATGCCGAACGTGTTGCTGTACGTGACCGGCGGCTATGCGGCGGCGAATCTGAGCCAAGCCAATTACATCCCGCTGGCACCCGCGGCGAATGCTTTCCGGAGCGGCTGGTCCAACGGCTGGATCGTTGGTGGTGGCGCCGAATGGGCGTTCGCTTCGAACTGGATTGCAGGCGTCGAATATCTGTACTCATCGTTCGATCGTCAGGACTTCGTCTACAACGGACCGACCTCGGTCAAGCTCACTGACGTCAGCACCGTGCGGGCGCGCCTGAGCTACAAGTTCAACTGGGCAACCCCGGTTGTCGCGAAGTACTGAGCGACGCTCCACTGAAAAACCGAAAGCCCCGGCATCGTCCGGGGCTTTTTGTTTGCGGGGAGATCATCATCCACGAGCCCCGATAGCGCGCGGGGCATCAGGCGGACAGACAGTCCGGTGAGCGCACATGGTCCGGCCGCGCACCCCAAGGCCGCCGTGCAAACACGTTCTCGCCCTCATCGGCGAATGACGGCAGCCCGTGAATCACTCGGGTCTCCTTGCGGGGGTCCTTCGTGCATACGGACGCACGCATACTTAGGAGAGCTGCGAAGCTTGGGTGCGATACCCGCAAGCGGTCCCGGGCAGCCTGCCCCGCCGGGGAGTCCGCTTCCGTGAGCGGTCACCCCATTGCCAGCGTCGATTGCACTTACCTGTGGCAGATCGGTGACGGACAGGTGGGCCGAATTCCGCTTAGGGTACGTCCAAGATTTCGCTCATTGGCAAAAAATTCGTAAGAAGTAAGGGGCATCTCCGTGAAAAAATTTGCACTGGCAGCGGCTGCCATTTTCGCGCTCTTCACCGGAGCGGCCTCCGCGGCCGACATGGCAGTCAAGGCCCGGCCCGTGGTGGCCCCTGCCCCGGTGTTTAGCTGGACCGGCTTCTATATCGGCGTCCACGGTGGCGGCGCGTGGTTCGACAAGGCCTGGGCCGCTCCCCTGACGCCCCTCAACATCGCAGGAGGTTGCCCGGGCTGTCCGATCTCCGTGGGTGGCCATACCGGTTCAAGCTGGCTCGCCGGCGCGCAAGCGGGCTTCAACTACCAGACCGGAATGTGGGTGCTCGGCGTCGAAGTCGATGGCTCCTGGACCGATCTGAGGGGATCGAACGCCAACGCATTGGCACCCGCTTTGCTCCGCAACAATTCCGAGACCCGCGCCTTCGCAACCGCCGCGGGCCGTGTCGGTATCGCTGCCAACCGGGCCCTGTTCTACGTGAAGGGTGGCGGCGCCTGGGCCGACGACACCTTCTTCGTCAGCTCCGCCGCAGCGCCGAACGTCCCGCTTCAGCTGAGCGACTCCACGCGCTGGGGCTGGATGGTTGGCGTCGGTGTCGAGTACGCTTTCACGAACAACTGGTCGGTGAAGGCGGAGTACAACCACCTCGACTTCGGCACGCACACCGAGACCTTGCAGCCGCAACCGAACTGCGCATGCGCTGCCTTCCAGTATGACGTGCGGCAGACCGTCGATCTGGTGAAGGTCGGCCTCAACTATCGCTTCGGCTGGGCCGGGCCGGTGGTTGCCAAGTACTGACCAAGTACTGACGGCCACGAAGCACGGATCGTTCAAACATCAAGCCCCGGCGCAAGCCGGGGCTTTTTGCTGTGTGACCGGCATTCAGCTCAGCCGCCGGGCGGCGACTGGACATGCTCCGGCCGCACCCCAAGGCCGACGAACCGCGCGGTGATGCCCTGCAGCCAGGGCACCGCGCTGATCAGCCGCAATACCGCGGGGACCTTCATCCGCGCGTTGCCCGGCTTCAGCGCGGCGCTGACGATCCTGTTCTGGACAACGACCTGCATCCGCTGCGTCATCCGCACGGGAAACTCGCGGCGCCGCCGCACCGCGTCGAGTTCGTCCTCCGACGGGCACGCGTTCGCCAGCTTCGCCGCCAGGAGGTTGGCGGTCGCAACCGCATCCTGCACCGCGAGGTTGACGCCGACCCCGCCGACCGGCGACATCGCATGCGCGGCGTCGCCGATGCACAGCAGCCCCGGCAGGGTCCAGCGCTTCAGCCGGTTGATCGCAACCGTCAGCAGCTTGACGTCGTCCCAGCCCTTCACCTCGGCGAGCCCCGATTTGAGGACCGGCGCCATTCGCGCGACGTCGTCGAGCAGGGCCGGCAGCCCCCTCGCCTTCACCGCGTCGTACCGCCCCTTGGGAATGACGTAGGCGCATTGCCAATAGTCGCCGCGATCGAACGTCACCATCATCTTGCCGGGGTCGACGCGCGCGAACAGGTTTTCGGTCTCGCCCTCCCGCTTGCCGGCGCGAAACCACAATACATCCATCGGCGCGCCGATTTCCTCGACCGCAAGTCCTGCTCGTTCTCGCACCAACGAATGGCGGCCGTCGCAGGCAATGGTGAGATCGGCGCGGATGTCGATGACGCCATCCGGCGTCTTCGCCTTCACGCCTTTGATGCGATCGCCGTCATGGAGAAGATCGATCGCCTCGGTGCTCATCATCACCTTGAGCGAAGCGAACCGCCTGCCGCTCTCGCGCAGGAAGTTGAGAAAATCCCACTGCGGCATGAAGGCGATGAACGGATACTTCGCACGGAGCCGGCGCAAATCGGCGATCCGCACCCGCTCGCCGCCGAACATTCCCTCCAACTTCTGCAAGCGCTGATGCGGCAATTTCAAAAACCCGTCGATCAGCCCGAGTTCGTCCATCACCTGCAGCGTCGAGGGATGCACGGTGTCGCCGCGAAAATCGCGGAAGAAATCGGCGTGTTTCTCCAGCATGATCGTATCAACGCCAGCGCGGCCGAGCAGATAGCCCAGCATCATGCCGGCCGGGCCGCCGCCGACGATACAGCACCGCGATGTGATGGTGCGCGGGAGTTGTTCCGGAGTAGAACTCGCGTCCAAGGCTTGCCCTCGCCGATCAGATCAGCGCCTGAAACTCTTGATCTCGGAAACGCTGCCGTCGCGATAGGTCAATTCCACCGAGACCGATTTGGTCGCGGGCGCGAGCTTCAGGTAGGGCTGCGCCTCGTGCGGAATGACGCTGGGATCCCTGGGATCGCACGGCGGCATCTTCAGCACCTTGTCCGGCATCGCCGTATCGATGCCGACGCGCACTTCGCGGATCGCGCAGCGATACGACATCAGGTGGGTATAATAGACCAGGAGCCCGTTGAACTCGCGGAACGACAGCCAGCTGGTCGCGGTCATGTCGAGGATCTTGCGCTGGTCGCGGATCAGCGCCGCTTCCGGATCGAACCGGATCGGAAACGGCCCCTGCAATTCGCCCTGGATGTCGACATAGCGGACCTGGATCGTCGCCGCCAGCGCGTCGGCGGGCAATTCGATCGACGGGTTGGGCATCCGCTTGCGGGTGCGCGGATCGAGCGTGTCGATGAAACCGGTCTCGCGGAATTCGCTGGTCTCGCCGATCCGCCATGAAATCCCGAGCGTCGGATCGGCGATCGAGAACACCACGGTCCAGCCGCCATTGTGGCGGGAGAATGCGGCGATCGGCGCATTGACGCTTTCGTTCGACGGCGCAAGGCGCTGCACCGGCGGCAAGGCAGCGACCTTCTGCAAGGGCTCGGCGGGTTTTGCAGTTTCCCCGGCGGTTTCGGCCTGCCCCTTCGCAACGCCGTTCAGAAACACGTCGTCGACCATCTGGTCGAAATAAACCGGGATCTGCTTGTGGCGCACGGTCTCCGCCGCCTCGCTGACGAGGCGCCGGGTGCGCTGCGCGACCTGCACGAGATTGGCGCCGGGCTGCGTCAGCTCCCTGGCGAAGGTCCGCGTGAACACCGAATTGGGATTGTCGTCGTTGTTGGAGAGCCGGTCGAGCGCGGTCTGCCGCGGGCCCGCCGAAAATACCGAGAACACGCCCTCCGGCAATTGCGTCATCGGCGCCAGACCGCCGCCGCCGGCGACCGCGCGGGTGCCGGCGCGTTCGAACGGATTGTTGCGGCAGGCGTCGAACACCAGAATGGCGGTACGCGCCTTCTTGTTCTGCAGCCGTTCGATGACGCGGTCTGCCAGGATCGAGGCGTCGCGCACCAGTTCTTCCTGGCCCTCGGTCGCCGCGGGCACGTCGGTCGGCAACAGAAAGTTCTGTCCGGCGATCTCAAAGCCGTGGCCGGCGTAGAAGAAGAACGCGGTGTCGCCGGGCTCGACCGCCTTGTCGAACGCCAGCAGCGTCTGGCTGAACGCCGCCCGCGTCTGGTTCTCCGCCACCATCACGGAAAAGCCGAGCTGCTTCAGCGTATCGCCCATGGTGCGGGCGTCGTTGACCGCCTTCTGAAGTTTTGGAACGTTCCTGTAGTCGTTGTTGCCGATGACCAGCGCGACGCGCTTGGCGGCCTGCGCGGATTGAGCGAACGCCAGCAACGACGCCGCCAGACACCACGCCAAAGCGGTCCTCAAGGACAACCAGCTATTCATCCGCGTTCCCCGACTGCACGAATCATCCGCGGCTCGTGCGATCCGCTCTATGCCATAGTCGATAAACGAACAGCGCCGGTTCAATGGCGGCAATGCCCGTGGGAGTTGCGAACTGGCGCGCCAGAGAACCCGCCTCGCCCTGCCAATCCCCCGGCGCGGCCTTGTCACTTGACCGTTAAATGACGATGCGCCCCTTATTTGAGCGAAAACGTTAAGCTTTTTCGGCCATTTGGCCGGTTCCAAGATTGACTTTGGCCGTTTCACCCCTATGTTCCATTTCAACGCGGCCCTGGATCGAAACGCGATTCCCTTGGGTTAGCCGCTCGTCTGCGTAAGTCAGAACCCCCAGCTTCATAAAGCGCGCCGTTTCGGGGTTGAACGCGACAGCCTTTCTATCCTCGATTCCGAACGGCGGTGTCGACTAGAGGCTCAATGTCTTTTTCCCATCTCGGACTTTCCGACAAGGTGCTCGCCGCGGTTGCGGCCACCGGTTACACCACCCCTACCCCCATTCAGGAACAGGCGATCCCCCACGTTCTGGCCCGCCGCGACGTTCTCGGCATCGCCCAGACCGGCACCGGCAAGACCGCGGCCTTCGTCCTTCCGATGCTCACCCTGCTGGAAAAGGGCCGCGCCCGCGCCCGAATGCCCCGCACCCTGATCCTGGAGCCGACGCGCGAGCTCGCAGCCCAGGTCAAGGAGCAATTCGACAAATACGGCGCCGGGCAGAAGCTCAACGTGGCGCTCCTGATCGGCGGCGTTTCGTTCGGCGACCAGGACACCAAGCTGACACGCGGCGTCGATGTGCTGATCGCGACCCCCGGCCGCCTGCTCGACCATACCGAACGCGGCGGGCTATTGCTCACCGGCGTCGAACTGCTGGTGATCGACGAAGCCGACCGCATGCTCGACATGGGCTTCATTCCCGACATCGAGCGCATCTGCAAGATGATCCCGTTCACGCGGCAGACGTTGTTCTTCACCGCAACGATGCCGCCGGAAATCGCCCGCATCACCGAAGCCTTCCTGCACAATCCGCAGCGGATCGAGGTTTCCAGGCCCGCCACCACCGCCGTCGGCGTGTCGCAATTCCAGATCAGTGTCGGTCGCGAGCCGCACGAGAAGCGTGAAGTGCTGCGCCGCCTGTTGCGCGACGCCAAGGATCTCAACAACGCGATCATCTTCTGCAATCGCAAGCGCGAGGTCGCGCTGCTGTACAAATCGCTGCACAAGCACGGCTTCAGCGTCGGCGCCCTGCACGGCGACATGGACCAGTCGGCGCGCACCGCAGCTCTCGATCAATTCCGCAAGGGCGAGATTCCGTTGCTGGTCGCTTCCGACGTCGCTGCCCGCGGCCTCGATATTCCGGCCGTGAGCCACGTCTTCAATTTCGACGTCCCGCATCATGCCGATGACTACGTCCACCGCATCGGCCGCACCGGCCGCGCCGGCCGCGCCGGCACGGCGATCTCCATCGTGACGCCGCTCGATCAGAAATCCATCGTCGCGATCGAAAAGCTGATCGGCCAAAGCATCCCCCACATCGAGGGCGGCAGCGCCGTTGAGCCGATTGAGGGCACCGCAGCTGCGCCCGGCGGCGAATCCGAGCAGCCGCGCCACTCCCGCGGACGCGATGGCGCAAGAGAAGGTTCAAGAGAAGGTTCGAGAGACGGATCAAGAGAAGGTTCGCGCGGCGGCCGCAAGCCGCGGCGCGAACGCGAACCGCGGCGTTCAGGCGGCGGCCGCAGTTCGGGTCCGCAGCCGCAAGCCGCAGCGGCGGCGTTCACGCCGCCGTCGGCTCCGCCTCCCTCGCGCGCACCTTCGATCGGCCGCCCCGAAGCGCCCCCGGCGCCACGCGACGCGTCATTGGAGCCTGCCGATCACTCGCACCTTCCGGCGTTCCTGTTGCGCCCGGTTCGCGCCCGAATCTAAATTTTTGTTCCGAACTTCAGTTAAAGGCCGGTAGGAACCCGTTTACCGGCCGTTCATTCTCCTACATTAACCTGCCGCCGATAATTTTATTGATTGCTGCGGGATGGCGGGCAACGCTGCCTGCCATGTGGGGACGAGACCTGTGATTAAGGTGCTGGACGAACATGAACGCACGATGGCCTTCGCCGAAGTCGCGCTGGGCCAGATCAAATCCCTCCGGCAAACCGCCGTCCCCCGCAACTATGAAATCTGGTACGTCTACGCCACCGGATACAATTCCCCCCTCAACAAGATCATCAACGAGACGCTGGCGCGCAACGGCAAGCTGACCGAGGCCGATCTCGAGCAGATCTACGAGACCTATCTCTCCCAGATCAAGACCACCGACCGCATCGACAAGGTCGGATCGCGCGTGATCGGCGAAATCGACGACGTGATGACGCTGATCGGCGAAGCGCTCGGCATGGCTGCGAGCTATGACGACAGCCTGACGGGTGCGACCCTGAAGCTTTCGGTCGCCCAGAAACCCGACCAGATCAAAGCGATCGTCGAATCGCTGGTGAAGTCCACCCGCGAGATGCGCGAGACCAACAAGGCGCTGGAAGACCGGCTTTCGCTGTCGAAGAACGAAATCAGCAACCTGCAGCAGAGCCTCGAGGCGATCAGGGCCGAAAGCCTGACCGATCCCCTGACCGGACTCGGCAACCGCAAATATTTCGACCGCTCGATTGAGACGGCGGTCCAGAACGCGCTCGCCAGCGGCGAACCGCTTTCACTTCTGATGTTCGATATCGACCACTTCAAATCGTTCAACGATTCCTATGGTCACCTCACCGGCGATCAGGTGCTGCGGCTGGTCGGCATGTCGCTGAAGCAGACTATCAAGGGCCAGGACATCACCGCCCGCTACGGCGGCGAGGAATTCGCGGTGGTGCTGCCCAACACCGCGTTGCGCCAGGCGCTGACGGTCGCCGATCACATCCGCCGCGCCGTCATGGCGAAGGAACTGAAGAAGAAATCCACCGGCGAAATTCTCGGCCGCGTCACCATCTCGGTCGGCGTTTCCATGCTGAAGCCGGGCGACGATACCGACGCGCTGATCGAACGCGCCGATGCCTGCCTCTACGCCGCCAAGCGCAACGGCCGCAACCGCGTGATCTGCGAAGTCGACCCGGAATACGCCGCCGAGACCCAGAGCCAGGTCCAGGTGGCGTGACGTTTCATTGCACGGATTCCGTTAGGTCCTCATGGTGAGGAGCGCATCTTGCGCGTCTCGAACCATGAGGCCGCGGGTGTCATTTGCAGCCATCCTTCGAGACGCGCCCTGGAGCGCGCTCCTCAGGATGAAGACTTTTTGCTCTTCGCCTTCTCAGGTTTCTTCGACGCCGGTTTCTTCCCTGCCGCCGTCTTGTTGCTCACAGCTTTCCTGGCGACCGCCTTCTTCGCCGGCTTGCGCGGCTTCGGACGCTTGCGCAAGGCAGCGCGCTGCGCCGCCGCCAGCGCCGCCTTCGCCCACACGCTCAGTTCCTCCGAATCGTCGAACAGCCGCGCCGGCAACTGCCAGTACGAGTTGACGGTAACGGTCTTCGCCCGCGTCTGGTACTGAAACGGCGTCGCCCCCTCGGCCTCGAACTGCGGTATCGTCGCCTCGTCAGCCCGGAAATAGAGTCCGGATCGCAGCGCGAGCGCGAAGTTGATGCCGTCGGCGGAAATGCCGAAGCCCGAAAACATCCGGCGGATGGTGACCGGGCCAAAATCCGAAAACAGATCGATCAGGAAATCGCGGTCCATGGCTGCCGGTCCATAGCGGGTATGGCTTGGCTTACATCAAGTCGTCATTGCGAGCCAACGGGTCGGCGCAGCCGGGACCTAGCCGTCCACGATCTTCGCAGGCGTCAGTTGCACGGATTCGCCGCAGCCGCAGGCGCCTGTCTGGTTCGGATTGTTGAAGATGAACTGCGCCGACATCTTGTCGACCTTGTAGTCCATCTCGGTTCCGAGCAGGAACAGCACCGCCTTGGGATCGACCAGGATCTTGACGCCCTTGTCCTCGACCACCTCGTCGGTGGGCCGGATCTCGTGGGCGTATTCGACCGTGTAGGATTGCCCGGCGCAGCCGCCGTTCTTGATCCCGACGCGAAGACCCACAATTTCGGAATCGGCGCGCCTGGTGAGTTCGGCAATGCGCTGCGCGGCGGCCTCGGTCAGTTTCATGACCTGCGGCCGCGGACGCGGCTTCGGCTTGGAGGCCGGTGTCGGAGAAATGGGCGTCATATCTGTCATGTGGTCGATCCTCGCGGCAAATCAATGCCGGCTGTTTCGCCGTGAACTAACAAGATCCAGGCCAATAACGCTTCACCACATATTGAGAACGAGGCGCGCCTCGTCGGTCATGCGATCCGGCGTCCATGCCGGCTCCCAGACCAGATTGACATTGACCACGCCGACGCCGGGAACGCTGGCGACCGCGTTCTCCACCATCTGCGGCAACTCGCCCGCCGCCGGACAGTTCGGCGTCGTCAGCGTCATCATGACGTCGACGGAGCGGTCGTCCTTGATATCAACCTTGTAGATCAAGCCTAATTCGTAGATGTCGGCGGGAATTTCCGGGTCGAACACGGTCTTCAGCGCGGCCACGATCTCGCCGCCGAGCCGCTCGGTCTCCTCCGGCGGCAGCGCCGAGTTCGTTTCCATGTTGCTGGTCTTGGCTTCCAGATTCTGGAGTTCCAGATTTTTGGCTTCGACGGTGTCGCTCATGAAAACAATTCCCGCGCCTTGATCAGCGCCTGTGCCAGATGGTCGACTTCTTCACGGGTATTATACATCCCGAACGAGGCACGGCAGGTGGCCGTGACGTTGAACCGCTCTAAAAGCGGCATCGCGCAATGGGTTCCGGCGCGCACCGCGATGCCCTGGCGGTCGATCACGGTGGCGATGTCGTGGGGATGGGCGCCCTTCATCTCGAACGAGATTACCGGGCCCTTGCCGCGTGCGGTCCCGATCAGCCGCAGCGAGTTGATCTCGCGCAGCCGCGCTTCGGCGTAGGCCAAAAGATCGTGCTCATGCGCGGCGATCCGCTCCTTGCCGATCGAATTGACGTAGTCGATCGCGGCGCCGAGCCCGATCGATTCCACGATGGCGGGCGTGCCCGCCTCGAACTTGTGCGGCGGATCGCCATAGGTGACCCAGTCCCGCGCGACCTCGCGGATCATCTCGCCGCCGCCGTTATAGGGCCGCATCGCGACCAGGTGCTCGTGCTTGGCGTAGAGCACGCCGATGCCGGTCGGGCCGTACAGCTTGTGGCCGGTGAAGACGTAGAAATCGGCGTCGATATCGCGCACGTCGATCGCCAGATGCACGGCGGCCTGGCTGCCGTCGACCAGGACCGGGATGCCCCTGCTATGCGCGAGCTTCACCACTTCCTTGACCGGAACGATGGTGCCGAGCGCATTCGACATCTGCGTGATCGCGACCAGTTTGGTGCGCGGGCCCAGCAGCTTTTCGAATTCGTCGATCAGGAAGTTGCCTTCGTCGTCGACATCGGCCCATTTCAGGACGGCGCCGTGACGCTCCCTCAGGAAATGCCAGGGCACGATGTTGGAATGGTGCTCCATGATCGAGAGCACGATCTCGTCGCCCTCGCCGATATTCGGCTCGCCCCAGGACGAGGCCACGAGGTTGATCGCCTCGGTGGCGTTGCGGGTGAAGATGACCTCTTCGTTGCGCCCGGCATTGATGAACTTCGCAACCTTGGCGCGGCCGCCCTCATAGGCTTCCGTCGCTGCATTGGCGAGGTAGTGCAGCCCGCGATGCACGTTGGCATATTCGCTCTTGTAGGCCTGCGTCATGCGGTCGAGCACGGCGGTCGGCTTCTGCGCCGAGGCGGCGTTGTCGAGATAGACCAGCGGCTTGCCGTAGACCTTCAGCGCCAGCGCGGGAAAGTCTTCCCGGACCCGGGCGACGTCGTATGAACCGTTCAGGACTGCCGGATGCATGGTCATCCCCGTGCCTCCAGCCAGCGCTGCGCCGCCGAGATCGCGAGTTCGCGCAGGCCGTCATTGACGATGGATTCGATCGCCTCGCCGACGAAGGCCTGGATCAGCAGCGCCTGGGCCTCCTTCTCGGGCAGGCCCCGCGCGCGCAGATAGAACAACAGGCTCTCGTCGAGCGCGCCGATGGCGGCGCCATGGCCGCAGGTGACGTCGTCGGCGAAAATCTCCAGCTCCGGCTTGTTGTCGGCCTCAGCCTCGTCGGACAAGAGCAACGCCCGCGTCATCATCTTGGCGTCGGTCTTCTGCGCGTCAGGGCGGACGATGATGCGGCCCTGGAACACCGAATGGCCGCGGTCGTCGACCACGGCGCGGAAGATCTCGCGGCTGACGCAATTCGGCACCGCGTGGTCCATGAACAGCGTGGTGTCGGCGTGCTGATGGCCGTTCAGCAGATTGACGCCGTTGGCCTCGACCTTCGAACCCTCGCCGGCAAAGGCGATGACGGCCTGGTAACGGCTGACGCCGGAGCCGGAGGTCATGCCGAAGGTGTTGAAATGGGCGTGGGCGCCGAGCCGCATCACCGATGAGGAGATGTTGAAGGCGTCGCGGCCATCCTCGACCAGGCGGACATGGTCGAGCCGCGCGCCGTCGCCGATCGAAAGTACCAGCGCGTCATGGACCTGATAGGCCTTGGCGCCATCGGCACTGATGTAGCTTTCCACCAGCGTCGCGCCAGCGGCCTTGCCGAGGCGGAGCAGCGAGCGGGTGAACATCGCCGCGGGCACGGCGCTGCTGGCGATATGGACGATATGCAGCGGCTGCGCCAGCACGGCGCCGTCGGCGATCTCGATCACGAGGCCGTCGGTCATCATCGCGCTGTTCAGCGCCACCATGGAATCGGAATGGTCGGGCGCGAACAATTGCGCCTGCAGCGCCGCATCGCCGGTTTCCAGCGCCTCGCACAGCGTGCGGATGGCGAGGCCTTGTTCGGGATTGGCCGTTTCCGACAGTTTTGGCGCGAACACGCCGTCGACCAGTACCAGCCGGCGCGCGCCGTCGATCGCATGCAGTTTCAGCGCGGCGGCTGCGCGGTTCAGCGCCGCCGCGTCCGGTGCGGGCGCAAGCGGCAACACCTCGCGCATCAGTGCGCGCAGGTCGGTGTATTTCCAGTCCTCGATCCGCCGGTGCGGCAGGCCGGCGCGCTCGTAGGCCTCGAACGCCTGTCGCCTCTGATCCGCGACCTTGCCCGCGCCGGGCAGCCGGTCACGCGCGACCGCGAAGCTGTCGCTCAGCGCGCGTCCGGTCTCGGTCTTTGCCAATGCAACGTTCATTACGACATCCGCTTCAGGTTCAGGCCGCGGCTTCGAACTGCGCGTAGCCGGAAGCCTCGAGTTCCAGCGCCAGTTCCTTGCCGCCGCTCTTCACGACGCGGCCTTTCGACATCACGTGCACGAAATCCGGCACGATGTAATTCAACAGCCGCTGATAATGCGTGATCACCACCATGGCTCGGTCAGGCGAGCGCAGCGCGTTGACGCCGTCGGCGGCGACCCGCAGCGCGTCGATGTCGAGCCCGGAATCCATCTCGTCGAGGATGCACAGGCTCGGCTCGAACAGCGCCATCTGCAGCACTTCGTTGCGCTTCTTCTCGCCGCCGGAGAAGCCGACATTGACGCCACGGCGCAGCATGTCCTGCGGTATGTTGAGGGACTTGGCGACCTCGCGAACCTTCTTGAGGAAATCCGGCGTCGAAAATTCGCTCTCGCCGCGCGCCTTGCGCTGGGCGTTCAGCGCGGTGCGCAGGAAGGTCATGGTGGCGACACCCGGGATTTCCACCGGATACTGGAACGCCAGGAACACGCCCTTGGCGGCGCGTTCGTCCGGCGACATCTCCAAGAGGTTCTCGCCCTTGAACAGGATCTCGCCGCCGGTGACTTCATAACCGGGCTTACCGGCGATGACGTGCGACAGCGTCGACTTGCCGGAGCCGTTCGGCCCCATGATGGCGTGCACTTCGCCCGGGTTCACCGTCAGCGACAGCCCGTGGAGAATCTCCCGATCGTCGACACGGACCTGCAGGTTCTTGACTTCGAGCAGTGACATTACGTTGTTCCGTCTTTCTTTCGTTTTCCTCGTCCTGAGGAGCGCCGCAGGCGCGTCTTGCAAGGACGTGGCCGACAATCTTTCCTCTCACCCTTCGAGACGGCCGCTCACGCGGCCTCCTCAGGATGAGGCACTTCCTATCCAACCGATCCTTCGAGGCTGATCGAGATCAGCTTCTGCGCTTCCACCGCGAATTCCATCGGCAGCTGCTGCAGCACGTCTTTGACAAAACCGTTGACGACGAGGCCGACGGCTTCTTCCTGGCTCAGCCCGCGCTGCACGCAGTAGAACAGCACATCCTCGGAAATCTTTGACGTGGTGGCCTCATGCTCGAACAGCGCCGAGGAATTCTTCGCCTCGATATACGGCACGGTGTGCGCACCGCATTTGTCGCCGATCAACAAGGAATCACACGCCGTAAAATTACGCGCGCCGGTGGCTTTGCGATGCGCGGTGACGAGGCCGCGATAAGTGTTCTGCGACACGCCGGCGGCGATGCCCTTGCTGATGATCCGGCTCGTCGTGTTCTTGCCGAGGTGGATCATCTTGGTGCCGGAATCGACCTGCTGGTGGCCGTTCGAAATCGCGATCGAGTAGAATTCACCGCGCGAATTATCGCCGCGCAGGATGCAGCTCGGATATTTCCAGGTGATCGCAGAACCCGTCTCGACCTGGGTCCAGGAAATCTTCGAATTGTTGCCGCGGCAATCGCCCCGCTTGGTGACGAAATTGTAGATGCCGCCGACACCTTCGGAATTGCCGGGGTACCAGTTCTGCACCGTCGAATATTTGATCTCGGCGTCGTCGAGCGTCACCAGCTCGACCACGGCGGCGTGCAACTGGTTCTCGTCGCGCTGCGGCGCGGTGCAGCCTTCGAGATAGCTGACGTATGCACCCTTGTCGGCGATGATCAGGGTGCGCTCGAACTGGCCGGTGTTGCGCTCGTTGATGCGGAAATAGGTCGACAGCTCCATCGGGCAGCGCACGCCCGGCGGCACATAGACGAACGAGCCGTCGGAGAACACCGCCGAGTTCAGCGTAGCGAAATAGTTGTCCGAGGTCGGCACCACGGTGCCGAGATATTTCTGCACCAGTTCGGGATGCTCGCGGATCGCCTCCGAGATCGGCATGAAGATCACGCCGGCTTTCTTCAGCTCTTCCTTGAAGGTGGTCGCCACGGAAACCGAATCGAACACGGCGTCGACGGCGATCCTGCGTTCGCCCTCGGGGCGGGCGACGCCCTCCAGCACTTCCACCTCGCGCAGGGGAATGCCGAGCTTCTCGTAGGTCTTGAGAATTTCCGGATCGATCTCGTCCAGCGACGAGACCTGCTTCTTCGGCTTCGGCGCCGAGTAGTAATAGAGATCCTGGTAATCGATCTTGGGGTAATTGACCCGCGCCCAGGTCGGCTCGGTCATGGTCAGCCAGCGCCGATAGGCCTCCAGCCGCCATTCCAGCATCCAGGCTGGCTCGTTCTTTTTCGCCGAAATGAAGCGGACGGTATCTTCCGATAACCCCTTCGGGGCCTTGTCGGACTCGATTACGGTCTCAAACCCATAACGATATTGATCGACGTCGATCCGGCGCACCCGATCGACGGTCTCTTGTACGGCCGCCATTCCATCCTCCGCTCGCGGTTTCAAGGACCGCGGTGTGGATCATTCTGAAGAACTATTACGATGTTTCCTGGAGGAAATCACCTGCTTAGAACCGTTCAAGCAGTGTTTCGTCGCTTCTCTTAAGTAAGGTATTGGCGAGCCTTCGCCAAGCCTCAAGGGTCCGATCGACGTCCGCAGGCGTCGTGGACCAGCCCAGACTGAGCCGCACGGCTCCCTGGGCCAGTTCGGGGCCGAACCCCATCGCCTCCAGCACGTGCGACGGCTGCACCTTGCCCGACGAACAGGCGGAACCCGAGGATACCGCAATCCCGGCGAGATCGAAGCCGATGACGGCGGTTTCCGCCTTGAGCCCGGGAACCGTGAACAGCGTGGTGTTGGGCAGCCGCGGAGCGTCGCCTGAGAACACCACCAGTCCGGGGGTCTGCCGCAGGCCTTCTTCAAGCCGGTCCCGCAAGCCCTTAAGGCGGCGCGCATCGCCCTCCAGCGCAGCCATGGCGGCCTTGGCGGCGGCGCCGAAGCCCGCAATTCCCGCCACATTCTCGGTCCCCGCCCGGCGGCCGTGTTCCTGACCGCCACCGCGCAGCACCGGCTCGAGCCCGAGCAGGTCCTCGGCCACAACCAGGGCGCCGACGCCCTTGGGACCGCCGATCTTGTGCGCCGAAAGCGTCAGCAGATCGGCACCCAATGCATTGATATCGAAAGGAATCTTGCCAAGGGCCTGGATCGCGTCGACATGCAGCAGTCCGCCCGCTTCGTGCACGATCCCCGCAGCCTCCATGACCGGCTGCACCGCCCCGGTTTCGTTGTTGGCCAGCATCACCGAGACCAGCGCCGGCGGCCCGTCAGCGAGCATCGCCCGCAGGCGGTCGAGGTCGAGCAGGCCCGACCGGGTGACGCCGACGACGCTAATGGCATCGGTCGGGAATCGCCCGCCCGCGAGCACCGAGGCGTGCTCGACGGCGGAAACCAACAGCCGCTGCACGGGAACCCCGCTCGCCCGCCGCAGGCCCTGCGTCAGCACCAGCGCATTGGCTTCGGTTCCCCCCGAGGTGAAGACGACGACGTCTCGTGCCGGTGCGCCGACCGCGCCCGCAATCGCGGCCCTCGCCCCCTCGACCAGCCGGCGGGCCTGGCGGCCCTCGGCATGGACCGAGGACGGATTGCCGGCGAGCTCCCATGCGGCAACCATCGCTTCCCGGGCTTCGCGGCGAAGCGGCGTGGTGGCGTTCCAGTCGAGATAGACCCGGTCAGGCATGGAGTAATATATTACCTGGAAAGAGAAATGCGTTGCCGGCAGCACCCTACACCGTCCCGGCCGACCCTACCGCAATTGGGGATCGCGCCGCCGCCCGGCAATCGCCAACGCCAAGGTTGTGAAGGCCCCCGCGAGATGCTCAAGAAGCTTGCTTTTTGCCCCTCGCCTCATGCTAGAACGCGGCGACCACTTCACCAGGCGCCGTTCGCGCATCGCCCAACGACGTCTGATCAGCCCTTATCTCTCTGCAAGACTTCATCTGCCAAAGCGCCGGATGAAGCCAGCACAAAGTCGGTTGATTTTGCCAAGGATCACCAATGCCTGAAGTCATTTTCACCGGCCCCGCAGGCCGTCTCGAAGGCCGTTATCATCCGGCCAAGCAGAAGAACGCGCCGATCGCGATGGTGCTGCACCCGCATCCGCAATTTCGCGGCAGCATGAACCACCCGATCGTCTATCAAGTCTACTACGCCTTTGTGGCGCGCGGCTTTTCGGTGTTGCGGTTCAACTTCCGCGGCGTCGGTCGCAGCCAGGGCACGTTCGACCATGGCACCGGCGAACTGTCGGATGCGGCGTCGGCGCTCGATTGGGCGCAGACCATCAACCCGGAAGCGCGCGCCTGCTGGGTCGCGGGCTTCTCGTTCGGCGCCTGGATCGGCATGCAGCTCCTGATGCGCCGGCCGGAGGTCGAAGGCTTTATCTCGATCGCGCCCGAACCCAACCGTTACGATTTTTCGTTCCTGGCGCCCTGCCCCTCGTCCGGCCTGATCGTCCACGGCGACAAGGATATCGTGGCGCCGGCGAAGGACGTCACTACGCTGGTCGAAAAGCTGAAGACCCAAAAAGGCATCGTCATCGACCAGCAGACCATTCCGGGCGCCAACCATTTCTTCGAGGACAAGCTGGAGCCGCTGATGGAGACGGTGACCGGCTATCTCGACATGCGGCTCGCCAACGTTCGCTAGGCCGATGGGCGCGTTCGTGGCGCTGCTGCGGGCCGTCAATGTCGGCGGCACCGGCAAGCTGCCGATGAGCGACCTCAAGGATATCTGCGAGGAACTGGGGTTCGGCGCCGTCCGCACCTTCATCGCCAGCGGCAATGTCGTCTTCACCTTTGGCAAATCCGAAGCCGCCATCAAGTCCGCGCTGGAGAAGCGCCTGCAAGCCTATGCCGGCAAGCCGGTCGGCGTTCTCGTGCGCAGCGCCGCCGAGATGGCGGAGGTGCTGTCGGACAATCCATTTCCGAAGGCCGCGCCCAATCGCACCATGGCGCTGTTCCTCGACCGCGCACCGCCGGCGGATACGCTGGCCGGCATTCGCGGCCGCCGCGACGAAGAAATCCGGCTGGGCCGCCGCGAGATCTACATCCACTACGGCGAGGGCATGGCCAAGTCGAAGCTGGTGATACCCGCCGCCAAAACCGGCACCGCGCGCAACATGAATACGGTTGCGACACTCGCCCGCATGGCGTCGGAACTCTGAAAGTCTCGGTCTTCGTCATGGCCGGGCATGACGGACGTTACGCCGCGGCGCGGGCCTCGGCCTGCAATCGCGACAGCCACGACCTCCGCCGCTCGATGAAATCGCGCAGCAGCGCCGGATAGTCCGCGCCGACCGCCGATTGCACCGACGGCCGCGCGGCGAGCGACTTGCGCCAGCGCGCAAGCTTCGGCTTGTCGGACAGGATGCCGAAGTCGCCGATGTCGTCGAACACGTCGAAGTAACGAAACACCGGACCGAACACCGCATCGACCAGCGAGAAGTTCCCGCCGTCGAACCATGGCGCGGCCACCACGCGCGCCTCGAGCCGCGCAAGTTTCCGTTCGAGCTGCGCCGCCTTGGCCTTGAACGTGGCTACGTCCGGCGCAGCATAGAAGCCGGCGATATCGTTCAGCACCGCCGAGCCGAATTCGATCCAGCCGCGGTGTTCGGCGCGCGCAAGCGGATCGGCCGGGTGCAACGGCTTGGCCTGCGTTTCCTCCAGATATTCCAGGATGACGGCGGACTCGAAAATCGCCTTGTCGCCGACCTGCAACACCGGCGTCTTGCCGAGCGGCGAGATGCCTAAGAACCAATCCGGCTTGTTGGCGAGATCGATATCGATCCGCTCGAACGGGACACCCTTCTCGGTCAGCGCAATCACCGCGCGCTGCACATAGGGACAGAGCTTGTGGCTGATCAGTCTGAGCGGCGCAGTCATGGCACGACCTCGTGGTTTCATGCAGATGCATGTAATTACATGCGCCTGCATATAACGTCAAGGTCGATGCATTTGCATCTTGATCACGGCCTCGCGATCAGCCCGCCGGTCATCGGCATCGGCACGCCGGAGAAAACCGCGCCCCTGCCGAACTCTTGGGAGAAATCAGCAGTGTTTAAATCGCCACCGTTCTTGTTAAAGTTGTAAGATGGGTTCCCAGCACCGACACATCTTCATGATAGCACTAGCTGCATTGGCGGCTTGGCTGTTCATCTGTCTGCCGCTGCTTTATTCGCCGGCTTGGCCGCCATTCGACTGGCTGGCTTCCCTTTCGGTCGCGGCCAATATCGCTCAGACGCTGACCGGCATCTTTGCGGCGTTAGCGTTCTTCGGATACTTGCAACAAAAATTGCAGCGCCGATGGAAGATCGAACGTTACCTTGAAGATGAAAGACGTTCCGCTGAGAATGGCGGGCTCGGCATGGGCGCCAAGAGCATCATACATTTGATGGGCAATTGTTCGATGACCGAGGCGCAGGTTCTAGAAGCCGTCCTAGGAAGTACGAAAATCAGATCATGGGTCGCGGCAGACGATGAGGGTAGAGCGGAACGCTTGTTCTTCCAATTTAGCGATGATGCCTGGAGAAAAGTCAGAAACCAGCCGAGTAGACGGATAACACGTCGCTGATGTCCAGGGCGACCCGCCGTACCATGCTTTTCGAGGAAGTGCTCTTCGGATGTCTAATGTAATGCCACCCACTCGAGAACTAACAATCGTCGACGGCGTTATCGATGCCGGCGGCCATAAACGATGGACCGCCAACGTGGCTGATACACCTCTGAAAACGTTGGATACTGCGTTAGCCAGGGAATACGCCGAAAACCTTATCCTTCAGCAAGATATGCAAACAAGCTTGGAGACGATGAAGCTTTGGCACGAAAAATATGCTTCGACGACTGAGACCGAAGCCCGCATCATTGGAAAAAGTCTATTCCGCGATGCAATCGTCCAATTTGTTGGCTGCTTCGACAAGACCGCGCAATACCCTCTGTCGGCCGAGGCCATCTACGGTCATGACCCCAATGGGGTAAGTTCATTTCGATGGTTCAAAGACGTTAGAGACGCCTATGCCGGCCACAAATTCGGGGCATGGCGACAATGCGTCGTCGGTGTAATCGAACACGACGGTCAGCGTGGCGTTGGTCACATCCTCGCGACCTTTCTCGGTCCACAAAAAGAGGATGGAGATCAACTTAGAGGATTCATGCAGACAGCCGCGAATTATCTCGATGCAAACGTTGATCGCCTCCGCCAAGCGGTCATGAAACATGTGGAATCTATGAAGCCGGAGGAGATCGCGTCTCTAAAAGAAGCATCGGCACGAACGCTTAGAATGCCGGAGGCCAGATTCACGCGTGCCGACTTGAATCGAGAAAAGCCGGCCCCAAAGAGATGATGCATTTGCATGGAATTAAATTCCAATGCACCTGCATCTTGATCACGGTCGCGCGATCAGCCCGCCGGTCATCGGCATCGGCACGCCGGTGGTAGTCGGATAGCTCAACGGCAGGCCCTTCAGGCCGCGGGCGGCCAGGAAGCCGAAGGCCTGCGCCTCGAGGGCGTCGGCCGCCCAGCCCAGCGCCTCGGCGGGCTCGACGGTGGCGGGCTGCAGCCGCTCGCGCAGCATCCGCAGCATGGTGAGGTTGCGGGCACCACCGCCGGCGACGATCCAGCTCTTCGGCTCCTTCGGCAGCAGCGGCACGATCCGGGCGATGGCTTCCGCCGTGAACGCCGTCAGGGTCGCAGCACCATCGGCCGGAGACATGTCGCGCAGCACCAGCGAAGCGAAGTCGTTGCGGTCGAGCGATTTCGGCGGCGGCAGCGCAAAGAACGGATGCTCCAGCGCGCGGATGACCCATGGCACATCCACCGCGCCTTGCGCCGCCATGCGGCCCTCGCAGTCGAACGACTGGCTCATGGTGCGGAACATGTGATCGTCGAGCAGCGCGTTGCCCGGCCCGGTATCGCAGGCGATCAGGATATCCGGCCCGTCGATATAGGTGATGTTGGAAACGCCGCCGATATTGACCACGACAATCGGGCCCTCGCGCTCCAGCGATTGGGCCAGCGCGCGGTGATAGACCGGCACGAGCGGCGCGCCCTGCCCGCCGGCGGCGACGTCGGCGGCGCGAAAATCATGCATCACGGGAATATGGATGGTCCTGGCCAGCGCGGCTGCGTCACCGATCTGCACGGTCATCTTTTGCGCCGGCCGGTGCAGCACGGTCTGGCCGTGAAAGCCGACGATATCGATGTCCTGGCAGGAGATGCGGTGCTGCGCGTTGAAGGCGGCGACCGCCTCGGCATGGGCCAAAGTAACGGCGCGCTCGGCCTCACGCAGGATGCCCGGCCGGGCATCGCGCTGCGGCAGGTGGACGGCCTCCGTCAGCGCCTGGCGCAACAGACCACGTTCCTGGTTCGTGTAGGCCCGGTAGCCGGATGGGCCGATCGACTTCACCCGCCGGCCGTCGGTTTCGATCAAGGCGACGTCGACCCCGTCGAGCGAGGTGCCGCTCATCAGACCGAGTGCCGTCAGCATCATTGCCATGTCGTGACGCCCTGCCCTCGACGCCCGCTGGTGTCAAACCTTGTGTCAAACCAGCACATCTTATAATGCCACAGCGCGCCGGCCTGCGGCAGCCTAATCCGACAGGGTTCCGCAAACCCGTGCAGATACCGTGAAGCAAGCATGATCAGAGTCGCACACAAATGACTGTATTTAAATCTGATTTTCTCAATGTGCTGCAGAGCCGCGGCTTTATTCATCAGATCTCGGATCCGGGCTCGCTGGATGCGCTGGCGGCCAAGGGCGAACTGACCGCCTATATCGGCTTCGACTGCACGGCGCCCTCGCTTCACGTCGGCTCGATGGTGCAGATCATGTGCCTGTACTGGCTGCAGCAGACCGGCAACAAGCCGATCGCGCTGATGGGCGGCGGCACCACCCGGGTCGGCGATCCCTCCGGCAAGGACGAAACCCGCAAGATCCTCTCGATCGAAGACATCGAGCGCAACAAGGACGGCATCAAGCAGGTGTTCTCCAAGTTCCTGCGCTTCGGCGAGGGCAAGCACGACGCCGTGATGCCCGACAACGCGGAATGGCTGACCAAACTGAACTGGATCGAAATGCTGCGCGATATCGGCCGGCATTTCTCGGTCAACCGCATGCTGGCGATGGACTCGGTCAAGCTCAGGCTCGAGCGCGACCAGGAAATGAGCTTCATCGAATTCAACTACATGATCCTGCAGGCCTATGACTACGCCGTGCTGAACCGGCGCTACGACTGCCGGCTGCAGATGGGCGGCTCCGACCAGTGGGGCAACATCGTCAACGGCATCGATCTCGGCCGCCGCATGGGCACGCCACAGCTGCACGCGCTGACCACGCCGCTGATCACGACTTCGTCGGGCGAGAAGATGGGCAAGACCGCCAGCGGCGCGGTCTGGCTCAACGCCGACATGAAGAGCCCCTACGAATACTGGCAGTTCTGGCGCAACACCGAGGACGCCGACGTGCCGCGATTCCTGAAACTGTTCACGACGCTGCCGCTCGCCGAAGTCGGGCGGCTCGCCGCCTTGCAGGGCGCCGAGATCAACGAAGCCAAGAAGGCGCTCGCCGACGCCGCGACCACGCTGCTGCACGGCGCGGAGGCGGCCCGCACGGCCGCCGAAACCGCGCGAAAAACCTTCGAGGAAGGCGCGATCGCGGAAAACCTGCCGCGGGTCGAAATTCCGCGCGGCGAACTCGAGGCCGGGCTCGGCGTGCTGGCTTCGTTCGTCAAGGCGGGCCTGGTCGCCTCGAACGGCGAGGCACGGCGCCAGATCAAGGGCGGCGGCCTGCGCGTCAACGATATCGCGGTCAGCGACGAGAAGATGATGCTGGCGCCCAAGGACCTCACCCCCGAAGGCGTCATCAAGCTGTCGCTCGGCCGGAAGCGCCACGTCCTGCTCAAGCCTGCATAGGCGCATTCGCTTTACGCGCTTGCTCGGAGCCGCGGAAACGCGCTCCCTGCTGATATGGACAAGAATACGCCACGGGAGGATACGCCGACCCAGCCGCCGAAGCCGGCGCGCGTGGCGTTGAATGTGCTGGCGCTGTGCTTTGCACTGTCGGTGCTCGGCCGCGGTCTCGGCGAAAGCTTCACCGTGTTTCTCAAACCGATCTCTGAGGATTTCGGCTGGGACCGCGCCCAGGTGGTTTCGGTCTATTCGCTGACATGGCTTGCGGGCGGACTGACGGCGCCGCTGGTCGGACGTCTGTTCGACCGCTCCGGGCCGCGCATGGTTTACTCGCTTGGACTGCTGCTGCTCGGAGCCGCGTTCCTGATCGCGTCACATGCACAGCATCTCTGGCAGGTCCAGTTGAGCGTCGGGCTGTGCGTCGGCCTCGGTATCGCCCTGATCGGCAACGTGCCGAATTCGATCCTGCTCGGCCGCTGGTTCGGCCCGCGGCTGCCGACCGCGATGGCGATCCTGTATTCCGCAACCGGCGCCGGCATCCTGGTGCTGCTGCCGGCGTCGCAGGTCTTGATCGACCACATCGGCTGGCGCGACGCCTACCAGTTGTTCGGTATCGCGGCGCTGTGCCTGCTGCTGCCGCTGCTGGTGCTGCCGTGGCGGCTGTTCGCCACCGGCTCCCCGCACATCGCCAGGAAAGCCGATGCGGGTTTCGTCGACAACGGCTGGACGCTTGGGAGCGCGATACGCCACCACGCCTTCTGGGCGCTGTTTTGCACCTTCTTCTTCACCGCGGCCGCGATGTACGCGATCACGGCGCAGATCGTCGCCTACCTGATCGACGCCGGCTTTCCGCCGCTGCAGGCGGCGACCGCCTGGGGCTTTTCCGGCATCCTGACGCTGGTTGGCATGCTCGGCATCTCCACGCTCGACGGCATCATCGGCCGCAGGCCCTCGGTGCTGTTCAGCTACGGCGTTTCCATCGTCGGGATCATCCTGCTGTGGCTCATTCAATACTATCCGAACTACTGGCTGCTGACGGGCTTCGTCATATGCTTCGGCAGCATGATCGGTTCACGCGGGCCCCTGATCACGGCGACCGCGCTCAACATCTTTCGCGGCGAGCGGGTCGGCACCATCTACGGCACGATCTCGATCGGCAGCGGGCTCGGCTCGGGACTGGGCTCGTGGAGCGGCGGCCTGATCCATGACTGGACCCACAGCTACAATTGGCTGATCGTGTTCGCGCTGGTCAATGTGGTCTTGGGATTGATCCCGTTCCTGGTGGTGCCGGCGCTACGGCGCTAGCCGACGAAACGTCGATCAGTTGCTGTTCGGAAACTCCACCGGGTTGTTCTGCCTGCCGGTGCCGAATTCAAAAATCTTCCGGAGCACGCCGGGCGCCATCGCCGAGATCGGATTGACGCGCAGCACCGGCGCGCCGGGCGTGCCGACGATCTCGTAGGTCACCCCGATCAGCCCCTCATTGCTGCCGCCGCCGAGGAACAGGCCGACGATCGGAATCTGGCCGAACATGTTGTTCAGCCCGTACATCGGCACGAAGGTGCCGCTCATGCGCACCTGGTTGCCGGGGATATCGATGCTGCCTTCGATGGTCCCGCCAATCATCGGGCCTTTCAGGACGCCCTCCCGGATCTTGAGCTGCCCGTTCTGCCGGGTAAATTCGGCGCGCACTCGCGAGAAAGAAACGCCGTTCTGCGGGCCGGCCGTCCCGCCGGCGGCCACGCGATCGAGCGAAGCTTCCCCCTTGATGGCGAAGTCGCGGACGTTGATTAAGCCCTCGCGCGGGCCGGGATCGGCCGTCGGCGGATCCATGGCCAGGGTGAGCTGGCCGCCGACCGCCTTGGAGTAGGTGTCGGTGAATCGCAAAAATGCGCCGGCGTCGTTGGTCTCGAGATAGATCACCTCGCGGCCCTGGGCGCGGCCGCGCAGATCCGCCGTCAGCGGCGTGTCGCGGCCAAGCTTGCCGCTCAGCGTAAAGCTCCTGATCACACCGTTGCGCCGCGATAGCTTGGAATCGACGCTGCGCACCGCCTCGCCATTGAAGCCGGCCACCGCACCGAGTTTCACGTCCACATCGAGATCGACGCTCTTGGCCTTGCTCCTGGCGTCGGCGTCCTTGCCCGAAATGGCCGACTTGAGGAAGCCGCGGCCGTCGAACACGTCGCCGCGCATCATCACTTTCAGCGTGCCATCCGGGGCGCGCTCGGCCTTCAGCGAGCTCTTGTCGCCTTCGGAGGGCGAATAGGTCGGGAAGTTGGCGCTGATCAGGTCGCTGTTCTGGTCGACCTCGAGCGAGCCCTTGATCGATACGCCGCCGCCGTCGATGACGATGTCCTCGAGCCGGGTGGATTGCGGCTTCTGCACGACGTTGAACACCGCGCGGCTCGACTTGCCCGGCAATTTGACCCAGCCCGGCAGGATATTGTCGAGTTTCAACGCAGTCAGATCGGCCTCGATACCGAGACGGCTTTCGCGATCAGGACCGCCGATCTTGCCGATCAGCTTGACCGGCAGGGCCCCGCTGACCGCTGGTCCGAGGTCGAGACCAAGGCGCGCCCGGCTTGCATCGTCGAGGGTCGCCTGCAATCTGACATCCGCATCGCCCTCGCTCGGCTTGCGATAATCCAGCGAGGCCGCCTGCCCGTTGATCTTGACGTCGCCCTTGACCTGATAGCCGGCATTGTTGGCGGTCACTTTCAGCGTGCTGGCTTCGAGCTTCTGGTTCATCACCAGCTTGTCGGCGGCAAACCCGCCGAGATCGGCCGTGATGGAATAGGTGGTGTCGGCCTTGGTCAGTTCGCGCTTGATCGGCAACCCGAGCGTCACCACGGCGGACATCGTCCCCTTGCTCAGATTGGGATCGATCAGGGTGCCGGAAAACTCGCTCAGCCGATCGGAGGCGAGAATTTCGGCCGCGGCCGGCACCGGGCCGTCGATCCGGAACTTGACCCGCGCCGGCGCGGGCTTCGGCGCCATATCCGGCACCTCGAATACGAGGTCGGTAATGTTGAGCTTGCGCCCCGCAGGCGTATCGGACACCGCCTGCCCGATGGTCACGGTCGCGGTGCGGCCGGTGACGCGGGCTTTCAGATCGGCATCGCGCACCAGCGGCATTTCATCCACCGGCCGCAACGTCACGCCTGTTGCGACGATATTGACGGCAAGACCGTCATCGGGGATCGGCGGTCCCCGGCGCGACAGGTTTCGGACCGGCGAATTGACGCCGACCTCGATGCGCTGCAGCGAACCGCGTTCGATACGCTCGATTACCCATTCGCGCACTTCCGGAACGATCAGGATCGGCCACATCCGTTTCAGCGCCGACGCCGACATCGGCGTACCCGCGAAACCCAGCGTCAGGCGCGCCTCGCCCGAATAGTCCACGCTGCCGGTTCCGGCGATGCCGATTTCGCCGTTGCTGATGTCGGCCTGCGTCAGCAGCACGCGTTTCCTGTCGGTATCGAAGCGCAGCCCGATGGCGATGCGATTGAAGATCAGGGGTTGCTCGTTCTCCAAACCCGCCAGCACGATGGTGCCGCCGGAAAATCCCAGCTGCCAATCGGCGATGCTGCCGTTCGGCGGTTCGAGATGGGCCAGCAGCGTGATCCGGTTGGAACCGGAAATGATCTTGAAGGGAGCGACCAGCACGCGCCGTCCGGAATCCCATTCGACGTTGACGTCGGCCGAGTCGATCGCCATCGGATAATCCGGCGTGTCGCTGTCGATGATGTGCCCGGCGCCGGCGGTAACCTTGCCGCGGAAATAGGTCGGCAGGCCGTCGCGGCCGAGTTCGCCCTTCAATTCGCCCGACAGCGGCAAGTCCGCGCTGTAGGTGAGGTCCTTCACCCGCATCGCCAGCAGGATATTGGCGGTCGGTACCTTGTCGGCGCGGATGTCGACCGATCGCACGCCGTTGGCGGGAGGTCCGACCACCACGCGAAGCGACCAGGCACGCGCGCCCTCTTCGCCCAGGCTCAGCGCCACCCCGCCGCCGCTCGGCCGGCGCAGACTGAGGCTGATGTTTTCGAACGTCCATTTGTTGCCGCGCTGCTGATCGTCGACGACGAGGTTCCCGTTCTTCAGGCCTATCTCGTTGAGGTTTTGCCCGTCAAGTCCGGTCAGGCTCAGGCTGTCGAGCCAGTCGAGGCCGGCAAGCAGGCCGCTCTGCGTGCTGTCCGGAGCGGGCGCAGATGGGGCGCCAGGCGGCAGTGGCGCAACGGTTCCGAGCGGCTGCGGCGCTCCCGGGATTTGCCTCGGAAAGGTCGGCGCCAGGCCTGCGTCCTTTTTCGAAGCCACGCCGGTGGCGAGTGGCTTTGCGGTGTCGCCTGCGGAAACCGTCACGGTGCCGTCCGGGGAGATGCGCACCGCGAGTTCGGCATCGACCAGATTGAGGCTTTCGGCACGAAGCCGCCCCATCAGGAGCGCGGTGCCGGAAAGCTTCACCTCGGCCTTCGGCGCGCTGGCCACGATGGCGCGGTCGCGGTCGCGAACGATGATATCTCGGATACGCACCGCGATGCGGATCCGCCCCGCCCGCTCGATCTGGGTGCCGCCGATCTCGACCGTATTGCTGTGGCCGATATTTTCCTCGATCGCCGATGCGAGCCACGGCGTCGCCATCTCGAGATTGATCGGCCCGGCGCCAAGCCGCCACCACAGTCCGCCGAAGCAGCCGGCGAAGATCACCAGCAAGACCGCAATGACGACGGCAAGGCGCTTGACCCAGCGTTCGCCGGCGATCCACCGGCGGAAGCTCCCGACGCGATCGCCTAACCGGTGAAAGCCGGAGTTCGACCGCGACAACAGCCGGCGCGCGCGATAGCCCGCCGCCTCGTCCTGGTCCTGATCCCAACCGGCATCATCCCACTGCGAGGGCTGGACGTCAGCACGCGGATTCGATCCCTTGGGCGACGTATTTCTTGCCATTGCCTCTCGGTGCTGGCGCTGATTGTAAGATTGATCGCCGCCAAGACCGCGCTCGTCCACACGTAACGAGCGCTCCCGTGCCGGCATCGCTGCCAATCCTCGATTAATACTGTTACTCGTCACCGGGCCCAAGGAGCACATTGAACGAGCGGACGGGTGGTGCCTCGAATTCCCTTTAACCATACTCCGGGGTCGTCGGATTTGCCCAGCAGTCGGACCGTATCCCGCTTGCCCGGACAACACCCGCAATACCCCAATGATTGATCCGCCGAAAGCGACGAAAGGAAGGCGTATGTCCAAGAAAACGCGCAAGAAATCCCCCAAAACCCCGCCACTAAGGGCGGTCCGCGCCAAGTCCGGGAAATCGGCCAAAACATCGACCAAGACGTCGGCCAAGGCATCGGCCAAAAAGCCTTCCGCGAAGACCAGCAAGGCGGCCGCCGGAAAATCGGGCAAGGCCGCGGGCAAACCACATGGCGCCGCTTCAGCGAAATCATCCCATAAGGCCCCCTCGAAACCGTTAAGGAAGACCGTCCCGGCCGATTCGCCCGCGCGGACCGCGGCGGCATCGAAAGCGCCCGCCGCCAAGCCTGCGGCGCCGACGTCGCGCGCGTCCGGCTTGACCGAGGGGGCAATGGCGCCCGCCTTCCGCCTTCCCCGCGACGGCGGCGACACCGTCTCGCTCGCCGATTACCGGGGCCGGAAACTGGTGCTGTTCTTCTATCCGCGCGCGGACACGCCGGGTTGCACCAAGGAGGCGATCGACTTCACCCGCTTGTCGAGCGCCTTTGCCGAACACCAGACCGCGGTGCTGGGCGTCTCTGCCGACCCGCTCAAGGCCCAGGAAGCCTTTCGCGACAAGCACGGGCTTGCCACTCCTCTGGTTTCGGATGAGCAGCACGAGATGCTGGAGGCCTATGGCGTCTGGGGCGAAAAATCGATGTATGGCAGGACCTTCCTGGGCATTGTTCGCACCACGGTTCTGCTCGGGGCCGATGGCCGGATCCTCAAGGTCTGGCGCAATGTGAAGGTCGACGGCCATGCCGACGAGGTGCTCGCAGCCGTGCGTGCGCTCTAATTTGTCCGGCTCCATTCGCTAAAAATTAACCATGAGACGGTCAAATCACCCCTGCAAAAGAGGCCGTACGGAACCCCACTCCGACCGGCGCGGGAGTGCTGATGTCGCATCGTTCCGGACATTATTCCGAGTATCCCCAACACCATCCGCATGACCACGCCAGGCCGTCCCCTCGCCGCGCGGCGGCCGGTCGTGCGGCGGTCGCGGCGGCGTCCCGCGGTCAGGACGGCTATACCCTCGTCCATGCCGGCAAGCAGGTCCGCTTTGGCCCGGTGGCGTTCTGGATCGTGGTCGGCACGGTGACCGTACTCGGCATGTGGTCGGCGGCGACCGCGACCTATTTCGCCTTCCGCGACGACGTGCTCACCCGACTGATCGCCCGCCAGGCGGAGATGCAATACGCCTATGAAGACCGGATCGCCGAACTGCGCGCCAGGGTCGACCGCACCACCAGCCGCCAATTGCTCGACCAGGAGCAGTTCGACCAGAAGCTCGACCAGATCATGCGCCGCCAGACCACGCTGGAATCGCGCGCCACCGCGCTCGGCGCGATGCCCGACGTCGCGGTCACCGGTTCGATCAGGCCGCCGGCGCGCGGCGCCTCCGGCGACGCGGCGTCCTCAGGCACGCCAAAACCAAACCCGATCAGCGATACCGTGATCTTCGTGGCGCCGCCTGATCGCGAGGCGCGGCTGGAATCGCGCGCGCCGGTCACCGTCAAGGCGCAGCCGAACCAGTTCGCCAAAGTCCAGGGCTTCGACAACGTTCTGGTGCGTTTGCAGACGTCGCTGGACCAGGTCGAGCGGCGCCAGATGGCGGCGCTCTCCTCGGTCGAGGACGGCATGGAATCGCGCGTTCGCCGGATGCGCGGGGTGATTTCCGATCTCGGTCTCGACATGGCGCAGCTCGAAGCCGCAGCGCCACGCGCCGCCGTCGGCGGCCCCTTCGTTCCGGTCAAACTTCCTCCTGACGCCGGCGCCTTCGAGCGCCAGCTCTACCGGATCAACAGCACCCGCGCCCAGGTGGATCGCCTGAACCGCACGCTCTCGCTGGTGCCTTATCGCAAGCCGGTGATCGGCGAAGTCGAGTTCACCAGCGGCTTCGGGGTCCGCAGCGATCCGTTCCTCGGCCGTCCCGCCATGCACACCGGCCTCGATTTCCGCGCCGCATCGGGCGACCCCGTACGCGCCACCGCGGGCGGCAAAGTGGTGACATCGGGATGGATGGGCGGCTATGGCCGCATGGTGGAGATCGACCACGGCAATGGTCTGTCGACCCGCTATGGCCACCTGTCGGAAATCAACGTCAAGGTCGGCGATCACATCAAGATCGGCCAGGTGATCGGCGCGGTCGGCTCGACCGGCCGCTCGACCGGACCGCATCTGCATTACGAAACCCGGATCGACGGCGACGCGGTCGACCCGCAGAAATTTCTGCGCGCCGGCGTGCGGCTGAGCGCAGGCTAGAGCCGCAGGCCCAACTGCCCGCCCGAGCCGCCGATTCTAGTGGCCGACCTCACCCGTAATGATTTCACCGAACAGCTCCCAGCTGGCGCCGTTGAATTTCATCAGCTGCATCTGCTCGATCGGGAAGTAATCGTTCGGACTCGTGTTGATACTGATGCCGGGCAACAGCACGTCGCTGGTAAATCCCTTCAGGCTGGCGGCCTGCTTCATCACGTTTTCGCGCGTGAGATCGTCGCCGCACTGCTTCAGCACCTGAACCATGGTCTGCGCCGTGGCGTAGCCATAGACGTTGTTGTTGTTGGTCTTGTCGCCATCGGGGAAATACTTGTCCATGAAGGTCAGCCAGGTCTTGATCCCCAGGTCGTCCTTCCACAGGGGATCGGTCGGATCCTTGATGTAAGCCGTCGAGATGATGCCCTTCGCATTTTCGATACCGGCCGGCTTGAGCACGGTGGCCACTGACGTCGAGACGTTGCCGATAAAATAAACCGGCTTCCAGCCGAGTTCGGCGACCTTGCGGATCGCCTGCGCCGCCCCCTTTGGCGCCGCCCACGTGGTCAGGATATCGGCGCCGGAATCTTTCAACGCCACGATCTGCGAGTCGATGGTGGGATCGCCGATTTCATAGGACTTGTCGGCGATGATCATGCCGGCCTTGTCGCCGAGGCCGTCGCGCAAGCCCTTCATCTGGTCCTTGCCGGCGTCGTCGTTCTGCCAGAGCGCCGCGATCTTGCCGTTCGGGAAATTCTTCAGGATGTAGGCGGCGTAGATGCGGCCCTCGCTCTGGTAGTTGGGCTGCCAGCCCATGGTCCAGGGGAAGTTCTGCGGATCGCCCCATTTGGTGGCGCCGGTCGCGACAAAGAGCTGCGGCACTTTCTTGGCGTTCATGTATTTCTGGATGGCCGAGTTGGACTGGGTGCCGAGCGACTGGAAGATCAGCAGCACCTCGTCGCTCTCCACCAGCTTGCGCGCCTGCTCCACCGCTTTCGGCGGGCTGAAGGCGTCGTCATAGCTGATGAAGTTGATCTTGCGGCCGTTGATGCCGCCCTCATCGTTGATCTTCCTGAAGTAGGCCGCCTGCGCCTTCCCGATGGTGCCATAGGCGGATGCCGGACCGCTGTAGGGCATGATATTGCCGATCCTGATTTCGCTGTCGCTGGCGCCGGGATCGTATTTCTTCTGTGCGGTTGCTGCCGTCGTCAACGCGGCGGCCGCAATAAACGTCAGGGCGACAACACGTATCGCGCGATCCAGCATCGTTTATTCCCCCTGTGACTTTCATTGGCTGAAGTGTCGCAAGTCAGACCCGCGCACGCAAGCGCCGGCTTATTCCGCCGGATGAAACAGCCATTGTTGCGCCGCTCCAATTATGATTGATGCGTCACAAACATTCCCCTGCGCCCCGAGGCCCGCCGTTGAGCCCACCGAACAAGCGAATTGGTCCGCGACATCCCGGACTCGGCAATGCCGGATTTCGCGCCGCGCGATGGCTCAGCGCGCAGCTGTTCGCAGCCGCCGGCTTCCATCAGCTCGGCTCGGAGTTCGCCAACGAGCGGGTGGCGCGGGTCCGCGAAAAGCTGCAGCGCGGCGAGACAGTCTATTTGGCCGGGCTGGGGCCGCCCGGCACGCACAATTCAGGCGTCGCGCTGGTCGAGGTGACGCGGGCCGATGGCCCGCGCCTGATCGTCAACAACGAGGAAGAGCGCTTCTCCGGCAACAAGCACACCACCGAATATCCGCGGACCTCGATCGACGCGATGGTCGCAACGCTGCGCGCGATGGGCCGCGATATCGGGAATATCGACGCCTGGCTCACCAGTTGGGATTACCCGACCTTGGCCGGCACCATTGCCCGCTCGGTGCTGGAGGAGGTGCCGCAGAGCCTGAAGCTGTTGCGCACCACCGAGGCCGCCGGCTTCGACGGCCGCCGGCTCGACCAGATGACGCGCACGCCGAAGATCCTTGCGAAACAGCTCGGACTGCCGGAACGTGTGCCGCTGATCTGCCTGCCGCACCATGACAACCATGCCTGGTTTTCGTTTGCGGCGTCGCCCTTCGCCGGTGATGGCGAGCCGGTCGCAATCGCGGTGCTCGACGGCACCGGCGACAAGGGCTCGATCTCGCTCTACGTCGCCGAAAACGGCGCGATGCGGCCGCTCTATTGCAACGACAGCATGTTCGACTCGCTCGGCGCCTTCTACAGCGTGATTTCATCGACGCAGGGCGGCTGGACCTGGCTCTCCAGCGAGGGCCGCTACATGGGCGCCGCTGCCTGGGGCGACATGGACCGCGCCAGCAATCCCTATTACGCGCGGCTGAGAGAGGTCCTCGATCTTGGCGCGGATGGCGAGATCCGGCTGAATCGTGCCATGGCCAACTGGTACTGCGACCCGTTCGAGCATCCCTACAAGGCGCCGCTGATCGATATTCTCGGTGAACCGCTCAAACCCGACCAGCTCTGGAATCCGGACGCGGTGCTGCGGGTCGAGGACATCGAGCACCGGCCCGACACCCGGGACCGCCTCGACAAGGCCGCCGCCACCCAACTGGTGTTCGAGGACGCCCTGATCCATGTCATCGATCATCTGCTGCGCCAGACCGGTGCGCAGCGGCTGGTGCTGACCGGCGGCGTGGCGCTGAACGCGGTCGGCAACATGCGGCTGCTCGAACATTTCGACGACGCCTGGTTCGCGCAGGCGCAGCAGCGCAAGGCCCGCCTGCACCTGTGGGTGCCGCCGACGCCGGGCGATCCCGGCGTCACCATCGGCGCGGCCTGGCTGTTGGCCCATCTCGCGGGCGCGCCACGCGGCGCACCCATGACGCATGCCTTCTGCTGCGGCTTGCCGCCGAAGGAGCAGGACATCGCGACGGCGCTCAAGGCCGGCGACGTCGCGTCACTGCGGATCGGCGACATCTCGACGCCGGATGGACGCGACGCGATCGCCGATCTGATGGCCTTCATGGTGGCGCATGACGGCATCATCGCGCTCTATCAGGGCGCGGCCGAGACCGGGCCGCGCGCGCTCGGCCATCGCTCGATCTTCGCCAACCCCTGCGCCCCCGACGCGCGCGAACGGCTCAATGAGCGCGTCAAATACCGCGAGGCGATCCGCCCGCTGGCGCCGATGGCGACGCTGGAAGCGGCGCGCGAATATTTCGAACTGCACGAGGGCGCCTCCGACGGCAACTACAATGCCTACAATTACATGGTGCTGACCGCGCACTCGAAGCCGCCCGCGCGCGCGAAGATCCCCGCAGTGATTCATGCCGACGGCACCGGGCGGATCCAGATCGTGCGCGAAGAGGACGATCCCCTCACCTACGCCTATCTAAAAGCGCTCGGCCGCCGCATCGGCGTCGAGATCTCGGTCAATACCTCGTTCAATGTCGCAGGCCCGATCGCGCAGACGCCGCAACAGGCGATCGACACGCTGCGCCGTTCCAAGGGCCTCGACGCGGTGCTGCTGGTGGCCGATGACGGCGCGGTGTACGCCGCCTGGCATGGCGGCGAACGCGACAGCGGCCGGTTTACGGGGTGGCTTTCGGAGTGGAAGCAACGCCGCTGACGAGATTGAACACGCGGCCGTCGATCACCAGCAGCGCGCTGCCGATCACCAGCGCGCCGACGATTTCGGCAAGCGAGATGCTCTCGCCCAGCAGGAGCCAGCCGAGAAAAATCGCGGTGACCGGTATGAGCAGCGTCACCAGCATGACATTGGTCGAGCCCGAGCGCCGCAGGATCTGAAAAAACACGATGTAGGCCAGCGCGGTCGACAACGCCGCAAGACCGAGCAGCGCCAGCCAGGTCGCCGTTCCAGGCATCGGCAGTTGCCAAGGCCGCTCGAACACGCCGGCGATCACGATCATCATCGCCGTGGACGCCAGCATCTGGAACGTCGCGGTCGCCAGCGGCGGCGAGTCCGACAGCCGGCGCCGCGCATACAGCGCCGACAGTCCGTAGCTGAAGGCCGCAGCGAGGCAGAGCAGAATCCCAAAACCCTGGCCGCTGCCGAAACCGAGGTGCTGGCCGTGGAGAATGGCGACCCCGATCAGGCCGATCACGACACCGGCGACGCGCCGGGCATGCAGTCTTTCGTCACCGGCGGCCGCCATTACCAGGACGGTGAACAAAGGCGTCGTCGCATTCACAACCGAGGCCAGCCCGCTGGAAATATAGATCTGTCCGGTGACCATCAGGGAGAATGGCAACACGTTGTTGAGCAGCGCGATGACGAAGAATGGTCTCCAGCCCATCAGCCCCTTGGGGAAACCTGTGCGATAGGCCCACAGGATCGGCAAAAGAATGAGTGCCGCGAGCGCCACCCGCAGCAGGACCACCGTCAGTGGCGGCAATTCCCGGATCACGACGCCGACAAAGAAGAACGAGCCGCCCCACAGCACCGACAACACGGCAAGCAGCGACCAGTCGCGGGCATCAATCCGATGGTCGTTGGAGGTCATTTGCGGCTCATGTCTGCGATTGCGCCGACGCTTACCGCAGAATCCGGATCCTTGGCCACCCGGTTTCCGGGCATGCCCGCTGCGCCCCGCCTATTTCGGCCGCGACACGATCTCGATCATCCTGCCTTCGTCGTCGTCGGGCGCATGGGCTTTGGCCTCGTCGTAGGCCGCCAGCGCCGCGCGGCTGACGGGGACGCCAGGAAGCAGCGTCTCCGCCAGCGCGACGGCGTAAGCCGCATCCTTGTGGCGCAGCGCCGCGGTGAAGGAGGCTCCCGAGAAATCGCGCGCCACCATCCGCCTCGAATGCCGGATCACCTGCGGACTTGCAACCGCGCCGGTCGCCATCGCTTCCGCCACCAGGTTCATGTCGAGCCCGGCCCGCTCGGCGATCGCAATGCCTTCCGCGAGGCTTGCGATCTGCACGGCGCCCATCAGATTGTTGATCAGCTTGTAGACCGTGCCGCCGCCGACCGCGCCGAAATGCCGGATCGTCGTGCACAGCGGCGCGAGAAAGGGGCGCGCCTTTTCCAGATCAGCAGGCTCGGCGCCGACCAGCAACGTCAGTTTTCCGCTGGCCGCCGCTTCCGGCAGGCCGGTCACTGGGCAATCGATGTAGACGAGGCCGCGGCCCCGCAGTTGCCGCGCCAGATCGAGCACGTGCTGGTACGACACCGTGGAACATTCGATCGCCAGGGTGCCCGGCTTCATGGCTGAGGCCGCGCCGTCCTTGCCGAGCCACACCGCCTTCGACGCCGCGTCGTCGGCGACCATGGTCACGACGGCGTCGGCGCCCTCAGCGGCATCCGCAGGCGACGCGGCCCATCGCGCGCCGCGCGCGATCAGGTCTTCCGCCTTCGCCTTGCTCCGATTCCACACGGCGACCGCAAAGCCGTTGTCGAGATAGCGGCCGGCCATGCCGTGGCCCATGCGGCCCAAACCGATGAAGGCGACCGTTGCCATCGGCTAGTCCACATCCTCGACCGCGGCGGGGGCGGTTCCGAACGCGCGCTGCGCCAGGGTTGCCGCCATGAACTCGTCGAGGTCGCCGTCGAGCACGCCTGAGGTATCCGACGTCTGCACGCCGGTGCGCAGGTCCTTCACCATCTGATAGGGCTGCAGCACGTAGGAGCGGATCTGGTGGCCCCAGCCGATATCGGTCTTGGCGGCCTGGTCGGCGGCGGCCTGCTCCTCACGCTTCTTCAACTCGATCTCGTAGAGACGCGCGCGCAGCATATCCCAGGCCTGCGCCTTGTTCTTGTGCTGGGAGCGGCCGGCCTGACAGACCACCGCGACCCCGGTCGGAATGTGCGTGAGCCTGACCGCGGATTCGGTCTTGTTGACGTGCTGGCCGCCGGCGCCGCCCGAGCGCATGGTGTCGACGCGGACGTCGGACTCGGCGATATCGATCTTGATGCTGTTATCGACCACCGGGAAGATCGCGACCGACGAGAACGAGGTGTGCCGGCGCGCGTTGGAATCGAACGGCGATATCCGCACCAGCCGGTGCACGCCGGCTTCGGTCTTGAGCCAGCCATAGGCGTTGTGACCGCTGATCTGGATGGTGGCGGACTTGATCCCGGCTTCTTCTCCCTGGGTCTCTTCCAGATATTCGATCTTGAAGCCGTGCTTCTCGGCCCAGCGCGTGTACATGCGCAGCAGCATCGAGGCCCAGTCCTGGCTTTCGGTGCCGCCGGCGCCGGCGTGAACCTCGAGATAGGAATCGAAACGGTCGGCCTCGCCCGACAGCAGGGCTTCGAGTTCGCGGCGGGCGACTTCCTTCTTGAGGGCTTTCAGGGCATTCTCGGCTTCGGAGACGACGCCCTCATCGTTCTCGGCCTCGCCGAGCTCGATCATGCCGATATTGTCCTCGAGCTCGCGCTCGACCCTGCCGATGCCGCCAAGCGCATCCTCCAGCGAGGTGCGCTCCTGCATCAGCTTCTGCGCCTTCTGGGGATCGTTCCAGAGATTCGGATCTTCGGCGAGCTTGTTCAGCTCGGCCAGACGCGCCGTGGATGCATCGACGTCAAAGATGCCTCCTCAGCAGCCCGACTGACTGCTTGATCTCTTCAACGAGGCGTTCGACTTCGGCGCGCATGTTCTCTTCTCTGACCTGCGGCGCAAGCCGCATTTGGCAACGATGGTGGGATGTAGCGGCGACTGCGCCAAAGCGCAATCGCGTGAGGCCTGTTTCCGGGGTTTTCCCGGGCCGCGACGCGCGCTCAGTAGAGCCTGCCGGTTCCCGGAAGCATGATATTGCCGGCGTCCGGCGGCGCCATCAGGGTGCGGCCGTCCGCATCGGCAACGCCGATGACGCTGTAATTATCCGGCGGCGCGGTGCCCGGCTTGAAGGCTTCCAGAATGCCGCCGCCGCCCGGACCGGCGCGCATGCCGGACTTGGAGTCGACGCGGATCAGCTTGATGCCGGCGGGAACCTTGAACGGGATCGCCGGCTTGTCGGCGAGCGCGAGCTTGAGGAAATCCTTGGCGATCGGGGCCGCCAGATGGCCGCCGGTGGCGCCCTTGCCGAGATTGCGCGGCTTGTCGTAGCCGACATAGATGCCGACCACGATATCCGGCGAAAATCCGATGAACCAGGCGTCCTTCTCGTCGTTGGTGGTGCCGGTCTTGCCGGCGATCGGTTTGCCGACTTCCTTCACCACGGTTGCGGTGCCGCCCTGCACGACATCTTCCAGCATCGAGGTGATCTGGTAGGCCGTCATGGCATCGAGCACCTGCTCCCGGCGATCGACCAGCTGCGGCTCGGACTGGTTCTTCCAGCCGCCGGGCGCGTCGCAGCCGCGGCATTCGCGCGCGTCGTGCTTGAAGATGGTGCGGCCGTAGCGATCCTGGATACGGTCGATCAGCGTCGACTTCACGCGCCGGCCGCCATTGGCGAACATCGAATAGGCGGTCACCATCCGCATCACGGTGGTTTCGCCGGCGCCGAGCGCATAGGAAAGATAGTTCGGCAACTCGTCATAGACCCCGAAGCGCTTGGCGTATTCGCCGATCAGGGGCATGCCGACGTCCTGCGCCAGCCGCACCGTTACCGTGTTGAGCGAGCGCTTCAGCGCATTGCGCAGCGTGGTCGGCCCATAATATTTGCCGGTCGAATAGTTTTCCGGGCGCCAGACGCCCGCACCCTGCCCCTGGTCGATTTCGATCGGCGCGTCGACCACGATGGTGGACGGCGTATAGCCGTTATCGAGCGCCGACGAGTACACCAGCGGCTTGAACGACGAACCCGGCTGCCGGTAGGCTTGGGTCGCGCGGTTGAACTGGCTCTGGTCGAACGAGAAGCCGCCGACCATCGCCAGCACACGGCCGGTCCAGGGATCCATCACCACCATCGCGCCGGAGACTTCCGGCAGCTGGCGCAGCCGGTACTGGCCCTCGACAATATTGCCCTCTTTGGCGATCAGCGGATCCGCATAGATGACGTCGCCCGGCGCCAGCACCTGGGCGACGTTGGTCGGCGTCTTGAAGCGCGTCGGCCCGGAGGCGGCCTTGGCCCATCGCACGCCATCGAGCGTGATGATTCCGGTCTGCCGTTCCTTGGCGACGGCGCCGCCCAGTTCGCGGCCGGGCTGAAAACCGATTCGAGCCGACTGATCGCTGGTCTCCAGCACCACCGCCATCCGCCACGGCGAGATATCCGACAGCGACTTGACGTCCGCGAGCTTCACGCCCCAGTCGCCGGATATATCGAGCTTGCTGATGGCGCCGCGGTAGCCGGTCGCCTCGTCGAACTTCACGAGGCCGGCGGTCATGGTCTTGCGCGCCATCACCTGCAGCTTCGGATCGAGCGTGGTCCGTACCGACAGCCCGCCTTCATACAGTTTCTTCTCGCCGTAGCGCTCGAACACGTCGCGGCGGACTTCCTCGGCGAAATACTCGCCGGCGAAGATGTGCGCGGCGTTGCTGCGGCTGGTCACGGTCAAGGGATCCTTGCGGGCCTTGTCGGCATCGGCCTGCTTGATCCAGCCGTTTTCCAACAGCCGGTCGACGACATAGTTGCGCCGCTCGACGGCGCGGTCGCGGTTGCGCACCGGATGCAGCGCCGCTGGCGCCTTCGGCAGCGCCGCCAGGTAGGAGGCTTCGGAAACCGTGAGTTCGTTCACCGATTTGTCGAAATAGACCAGCGAAGCGGCGGCGACGCCGTAGGCGCCGAGGCCGAGATAGATTTCGTTGAGATAGAGTTCGAGGATCTTGTCCTTCGAATAGGTGCGCTCGATCCGCATCGCCAGCAAGGCTTCCTTGATCTTGCGGGTGAACGACACCTCGTTGGTCAAAAGAAAGTTCTTCGCGACCTGCTGGGTGATGGTGGAAGCGCCCTGCGGCCGGCGGTTGGAGCCGTAATTCTGCGCATAGAGCACCGCGGCGCGCGCCATGCCGGTGAAGTCGATGCCGCCGTGCTCGTAGAAGTTCTTGTCCTCGGCGGCCAGGAACGCGTTGATGACCAGCTTCGGCACCGCCTGGATCGGCAGATAGAGGCGGCGCTCCTTGGAATATTCGCCGAGCAGCGCACCATCCGACGCATGGACGCGCGTCATCACCGGCGGCTCATAATCCTGAAGCTGTGAATAGTCCGGCAAGTCCTTGGAATAATGCCAGATCAGCCCCGCCACGGCGGCGACGCCGACCAGGAACACGACGGTTCCGGCGGCGAACAAGAAACCCATGAACCGCACCAGCAAGCGCATTATCGAAGTTCCGTTCCAACCCTTGCGCCGCAACAGCCGGCGCTTTCCTCAGCAAATACACCGGCGCGGCGATCTGCCGTCTCGCACAGGTAGATAATACGTTGGCCGGGAGGGAATTTAGATCGATTCCGACGCCCTCGCGGTGGTTTTTTATAGTGCCGCCGCTGTGGCCAAACTAGGGCTTCCAGCCACGGAGGCGCGCTTTTCAGTGGGCCGGCCCCGCCGTCGCCAGCCGCTTGGCAAGGAAGGCGTCGATCGCCTGCGCCATCGATCCGACAGTGCGGTTGCGCCAGTTCTCCGAGACCAGGTGCTGGAGGTCGCCCTTGTTGGAGACATAACCGAGTTCGACCAGAACCGACGGTACGTCCGGGGCCTTGAGAACCCTGAAGCCGGCGGATTTCAGCGGGTGCTTGTGCATCCGCACGGTGGTCTTCATCTCGCCCATCAGGAGGCGCGCGAAGCGGTTTGAAAAGGTGCGGGTTTCGCGCTGCGCCAGATCGATCAGGATGTCGGCCACCTCGACCGGCTCTTCGGTCAGGTTGACCCCGCCGATGGCGTCGGCCTTGTTTTCCGCTTCCGCCAGCCGTTCCGCCTCGGCGTCGGAGGCCTTGTCGGACAGCGTGTAGATCGTCGCGCCCTGCGCGTCGCCTTCTCGGCGCGGTAAGGCGTCGGCATGGATCGACACGAACAGCGCCGCCGACGCGTTGCGGGCGACCTTGACCCGGTCGGCGAGCGCAATGAACGTATCGTCGGTGCGCGTCATCACGACCCGGTATTTGCCTGTTTTCTCGATGCGGTCGCGCAGCGCCAGCCCGAATCCCAGCACCAGCTCCTTTTCCATGGCGCCATTGGCCTGGGTGCCATTGTCGATGCCGCCGTGGCCGGGATCGATCACGACCAAGGGGCGTGAATCCGCCGGTGCAGCGGGCTTGGGCGCGCTGACCGCCTCAGTGGGCACGGCGGCTTTGGCGTCGGCGATCGCGGGCTTCAGCTCGGGCCGGCTTTCGGGCGCCAGCAACTGCACGAAAGTGGTGCGGTCGACCTGCTCGAGTTCGAGCACCAGCCGCGGCGGCTGGCCGTTGGCGGCCTCCAGCACGTAGGAATTGGCAATTCTGGCCGGGCCGGTCAGGTCGAACACGATCCGCGAGCCGCCCGGCATCACCAAGCCATAACGGAAGGCCTTGACCAGCCCGCGCCCGGCGGTGCCGACCCCGGCGGGAAGCTGAAAACTGACCTGGGGAATGTCCACGACCACCCGATAGGGATCGGCCAGCGCGAAGGCTCGGAACTGGATCGGCCGGGTGAGGTCGAGAACGAAGCGGGTTTGCCTGGCGTCGCCGGCCAGCCGGACATCGGAGGCGATCGGGAAGCTCGAGGCTGCGGTGGGATTCGGCGCCTCGCCCTCTGCGGCACGGCCGATGGCGGGAACCGAACACAGCAATGCTGCGGCGCACAACAGCGCCCGACCCTGCAAAACACAATGATTTGCGCGGCTCGCCAACGAATCCATGCCTCCGAGCAGCCTTCTTATCGCATTAAAACCACAGGGTTAACGAGAGCTTAAGTCGCTTACAACGAATAAGACCGGGTGTTGCCATGCTGTGACGCTTCCCTTGCACGCGGGCCCCAATCAACGTATGTATAGGGGGCTGACGGCTAAAACTCCCGGTTGTGTCGCGTTCAGCCTCCCGGTGCAGCGCCGGAACTCTCTGATATCAGAGGATTCCAGCGTCTTTCCGATCCCTCCACGGCCAGCGCAGCGCGCGGCTGACAAGGAGCGGCGGTTTCGAGCCCGAGCGGCGTCCGGTCCCAGGTTACCATCTTGTTCCAGGGACGGCTTCAGACACGGCATGACTGATTATCCGGACCGCACTCGGTCCGATATGCGATGGCCGGCGAGCGCTTTGGCGCCGCGCCGGGTCGTCAGCGACAGAAAATAAGGCGGCGCTTCCTGCCGCCCACGTGTTCAGACGGGCCGACGCTTGATGCGCCAGACTGTGTTGCCGACCAAGATCCATGGAGAAACCGCGACGACGCGGAGCGCAAGCTCGGCACGTCGCTTTGCTCCGATGCGATCCCGTTCGGCGTGGCGCCCCGGGTTGCGTTTTGGCCTTCCCCTCACCCCCGAATCAGGTGGACCGTCGCGTCACCCGGCGGCGCGATACGCGCTCACGGAAACACGCGCCCGCCGCCGTCATGAGTTCCAAAATGCCCAACAAAATGTTGATCGATGCTACCCACCCGGAAGAGACCCGGGTCGTTGTAGTCCGCGGTAATCGCGTCGAAGAGTTTGATTTCGAGACCGCCCAGCGCAAGCAACTTCGCGGCAACATCTACCTCGCCAAGGTCACGCGCGTAGAGCCGTCGCTGCAGGCGGCCTTCATTGAATATGGCGGTAACCGCCACGGCTTCCTCGCCTTCAGCGAAATCCATCCCGACTACTATCAAATTCCGGTCGCCGACCGTCAGGCGCTGATCGAAGCCGACGAGCGCGCCCATCGCGAGGCCGAGGAAGAGAGCGAGAACCGCTCCAACCGCCGCCGTCCGCGGCACCGCAATTCGCGCCGCCGCGGCAATGGCGAGCGGGTCCAGAGCGAGATCGTGGAGAGCGCGAGCCCCGACCTGATGCAGGTCGCTCCGCCGCTTGAAGGCCAGGAACACGGCGAAAGCTTCCACGCCGAAGACGGCCACGCGCACGACGCCGAACATCACCACGATGCGGAGCATCATGATCATGAAGGTCATGATCATGCACATGAACATGAACATGCCCCCGATGAGCACGATCACGCGCAGGACCGGGGCACCGAGACCCACGCCAGCGAGACGCTGGCCGCGGTAACGCTGCCCGATACGGCTGCCGTCGAGGCGTCCGCGGCAGAAGTTCGCGAAGAAGATGAAGAAGAGCACGCGCATCGTGAAGCGCACGCGCTCGAAAACGCGGCCTATGCAGACGACGCCCCCCACGCCGAACACGCTGACGGCGAGACCGCCGCGTCGGATCAGGCGGAACATGCTGCCGCCGGTGGCGACGAGCATCACGACGACGAGGACGAAGGCGAGGACGCCGAAGACGAAGTCGTCGAATCCGTCGGCGGCGACGATGTCATGGAAGAAGTGCCGGAGCGCGCCTTCCGCCCGCGCCGCCAGTACAAGATCCAGGAAGTCATCAAGCGCCGCCAGGTGATGCTGGTGCAGGTCGTCAAGGAAGAGCGCGGCAACAAGGGCGCGGCGCTGACGACGTACCTGTCGCTGGCCGGCCGCTACGCCGTGCTGATGCCCAATACCGCGCGCGGCGGCGGCATCAGCCGCAAGATCACCTCGGCGCAGGATCGCTCGCGCCTGAAGGAAGTGGTGCAGGATCTCGACGTGCCCGAGGGCATGGGCATCATCCTGCGCACCGCGGGCGCCTCCCGCACCAAACCGGAGATCAAGCGCGACTTCGAATATCTGATCCGCATGTGGGAAACCGTGCGCGACATGACGCTGAAGTCGCAGGCCCCGACCCTCGTCTACGAGGAGGGATCGCTGATCAAGCGCTCGCTGCGCGACCTCTACAACAAGGAAATCGACGAAATCCAGGTCGCCGGCGAAGCCGGCTATCAGGAAGCCCGCGATTTCATGAAGATGCTGATGCCCTCGAACGTGCGGGCGGTGAAGCAGTATCGCGACGGCCAGCCACTGTTCTCGCGGATGGGCGTCGAGAGCCAGCTCGATGCGATGTTCTCGCCGACCGTGCAGTTGCGATCCGGCGGCTACATCGTGATCAACCAGACCGAGGCGCTGGTTTCGATCGACGTCAATTCCGGACGCTCGACCCGCGAACACCACATCGAGGATACCGCGCTCAAGACCAATCTCGAGGCTGCCGAGGAAGTCGCAAGGCAATTGCGCCTGCGCGATCTCGCCGGCCTGATCGTCATCGACTTCATCGACATGGACGAGAAGCGCAACAACCGTTCGGTCGAGCGCAAGCTGTCCGATTGCCTGCGCCAGGACCGCGCGCGGATCCAGGTCGGACGCATCTCGCATTTCGGCCTGCTCGAGATGTCGCGCCAGCGCATTCGCGCCAGCGTGCTGGAGAGTTCGACCGAGCCCTGCGCGCAATGCGGCGGCAGCGGCCATGTGCGGTCGGTATCGTCGGTGGCGCTGCAACTGTTGCGCGGCATCGAGGAAATCCTGATGAAGGGCGCCACCCATAATCTCGTGGTGCGCACCCGGACCGAAGTGGCGCTTTACGTGCTCAACCACAAGCGCGGCCATCTGCGCGATCTCGAAAACAGCTTCAAGGTCGCGCTGGCCGTGGTCGCCGATCCCTCGGTGAGCGGCCAACAGTCGTTCATCATCGACCGCGGCGAACAGGTGCATACGCTGGAAGCCGCCAAGGCGCTGCTGGCGGCGCAGGTCGCAGCCTTCCCGCCGCAGACCGAGGAAGCCTTCGACGAGGAGGAGGTGTTCGACGTCGAAACCGAATCCGAAATCGAGACCGACGAGACCGAAGGGCTCACCGATGAAGCCGCCGGCGAAGAGACCGGCAGCGAGGCGGATGGCGGCCCGAGGCGCAAGCGTCGGCGGCGGCGGCGTGGCCGTTCCGGCGAGCCGCGTGAAGGCGGGCCTGCGCGCGATGACAGCGATAGCATCCGGGTCCCGTTTGAGGCGGCCGCGGTTGCCGCTGCCGTCACGGACGAAGGCGAAATCGACGAGGACGAGTCCGACGAACAGCCCGGTCTTGCGCGCGGCGATCAGGCGCCGGGCGGCGAGCGCCGGCCACGCCGTCGCGGACGCCGCGGCGGACGCCGCCGGCGCGGCGGACCGGAAGACGGTCTGGTCGGATCGATCGCGGACGAACTCGGCCCGAGGTCGGCCCCCGAGGTCAGCAACGCGGTTGCCGATTTCGACGGATATTCAGCCGGGCCAGCCCCGCTGGTCGTTCAATCCGAACCGGTTGCGCAAGCGCCGGCGCCCGAACCGCAACCTGCGGAACGCGCTCAGCCGGAGCCGGCTCAGGCTTCTGCCGAGACTGAGACGGCGCAGGAGGCCGAACGGGCCGCCGCGCGCCGGCGTTCGACCGTGCGCGAAAAGGTGAGCTTCCTGATCAACGCCCAGCCTGAAGCGCCCGCGCCCGTCAGCCACAGCCAGCCCGAACCGCCGGCCCCGGCCCCGGCGCAGAACGCCGCTGAAACGACGACCGACACCCAGCCCCGCAAGGCCGGCTGGTGGTCGCGGCGCTTCGGCAACGGCGAATAAACGCGAGGATTTTCGAGACGGAAAAACCGCCCGGCAAAACCGGGCGGTTTTTTGTTAGGGTGAAAGATGGCGGTCCTGGCACCTCGCCGGTCTCGCGCACCGTGCCGCTCGTCAAACCGAAATATGAAAGCCGCCGTCCACCGCGATATGCTGGCCGGTGATATAGGACGCGCCATCCGAGAGCAGGAAGCAGACCGGCTTGGCCGCTTCCTCCGGCTGCGACCAGCGACCCATCGGAATCCGTGCCAGGATGCCGTCGCGAAACTTGTCGCCCCGGATGGTTTCCGTCATCGGGGTCTCGACCACGCCGAAACACACCGAATTGGTGCGGACGCCGAACTTCGACCACTCCTTGGCGGTCGACATGGTCATTCCGAGCAGTCCGCTTTTCGCCGCGGCGTAGTTGATCTGGCCGATCGAGCCGGCCCGTCCGGCATCCGAGGAAATATTGACGATCGAGCCCGGGCTCGGCCGGTCGGCCTTGCCCTGCGCCACCATGATCCGCCCCACCGCCTGGGTCCACAGGAACGCGCCGGTGAGATGCACCGCGATGACCTCGTTCCACTGCTGCAGCGTCATCTTCTCGATCATCGCCACCCGGGTAATGCCGGCATTGTTGACGAGGCCGTGGATGGCGCCGATCCGCGCTGTGACGTCGCGTACCGTCGCCTCGGTGAAGTCCGGATCGGCGACGCTGCCGACATAGGGCAGCAGCCGGCCGTTCATCGCAGCCGCGAAAGCGTTGAGCTTGTCACCGTTGAGATCGACACCGATCACCCGCGCTCCGAGTTCGACCGCGAGCGTCGCGATCGCGCGGCCAATTCCCTGCGCGGCGCCGGTGACGACAACGGTTTTTCCCTCCAGCGACATGACGTCTTGCATCTATCGATCCCCCCTCGCTCGTTTCTTGATTCATTCGACCGCCGTCCTGTGTGTACCGGAGCTTTTGGTTCCGCAACCAAATAGTTCCGCCTGGTCCGGGGCCGCTGCCGAAGCGGATATGCACTCGGCGATTCATCCGCACTTCGGATGACGGTTAACGAATTCTTAGGGATGATATTTTTCCACCGGGCGGAACCCGGCCGAACAACCCTTTTAACACCTTTGAGCCGGTACGCTTTCCGGCAAAACGATGCCTCGCCACCGGCGATCTGCCCCCGTTGGCTTCCAAGCGGCATCGGAGCTGGATGATGCGCACACGCGATTGCCCTGTGGTCGAAACCCCGGATTTCCTGCTGGCGGCGCTTGAGCAGGCGAACGACGCCGTGGTGATCTTCGATAGCGACCTTCACGTGAGCTATTTCAACGCAGCGGCCGAACTCATCTGGCGGCTGGATCGCACCGAAGTGCTCGGTCGTCACGTAAGCTGTCTGGGGCTCGAGGAGCTGCGACAGCACCCGGTCGCGACGCCGACTTCGGATCAGATCGGCGGCGACGACGCCATCCAGGATCGCTGCTCCGAGATCAGGATCGAGCGCAGGGATGGCAGCCGGATTCGTGCCGCACTGTCGCTTTCGCATGTCGAGGCCGGCGGTCAAGGCCGCACCATCGCCTTCGTCCGGGACATCACCCGGGAGGTCGAACGGCGGGAAAGGATGGCGCTGCTCACGTTGGTCGCCGACAGGACCAACCGCGCAGTTATCGTCACCGATCGCGATCTGAAGATCATCTATACCAACGCTGCGTTTGCAGGATTGTTCGGGTACTCGATCGGGGAAGTGAGCGGGCGGCAGGCGATCGATCTGCTTGCGGGGCGCCATACCGACCGCAGGACGCTGGCAAGGTTACGGCACTGGATCGGCGAGGAACGCGGCGGCGAGGAGGAAATCCTCGCCTACGACAAGAGCGGCGACGAGATCTGGATCTCGGCCAACGTCAAGGCATTCCGCGACAGCCGCGGGCGGATCAAATACACGTTCGCCCTGCTGACCGATATCTCCGAGACCAAGCAGCTGCGATCGCTGCAGCAGTTGATCCTGAGCGAGCTGGCCGATGAAATCCCCATTACGGAGATCGCGGATCGGCTGTGCAGGCGTGTCGAGGAAATCGCGCCCGACGTCGTTGCCTCGCTGCTGCACATCGACGCCGGCGGATTGGTCCATCCGCTGGGCGGCCCCAGCCTTCCCGAAGACTATTCGCGGGCGCTGGATGGCGTCGCGATCGGTCCGGATGTCGGCTCGTGCGGATCCGCGGCATTTTACGGCAAGCCGGTCCTTGCGACGGACATCGATACCGATCCGCGCTGGCAACCCTACAAGACCCGGCCGCTCGAGGTCGGCTTGCGCGCCTGCTGGTCCACGCCGATCAAGTCGAAGGATGGCCGGGTGATCGGAACCTTCGCCTTCTATTTCAGGGAATGTCGCCCGCCGAGCCGCTGGCACGAGCGTATCGTCGAGGCCTGCGTGCATCTCGGCGCGCTCGCGATCGAGCGCTGGGAAGCCCGCGCCCAGATCGCGCGGCTCGCCTATTACGATATGCTGACCGGCCTGCCGAACCGCGCGCGCCTGCGGGACTTGATCGCCGAGGCGATCCGGGCCTGTCACCCGGGAAAGCACGTTGCGCTGGCATTCCTCGATGTCGATAATTTCAAAGACGTCAACGATACGCTCGGGCACTCGGCCGGCGATGAATTGCTTGTCGAGCTTGCCCGACGCCTGCGCGCGCAGATTCAGCCGGACGACATGCTGGGGCGCCTGGGCGGCGACGAATTCGTGATTGTGCTGCCGAACCGTGACGCCGGCGAAGCCGCGCTGGTCGCCTCGCGGATCACCGAATCCCTGGTCGTGCCGCTCCAGATCGGCACCAGGCAGGTGCCGATGTCCGCCAGCATGGGCATCAGTATCTATCCGGACAATGCGACCGACATCGACGCCCTGATACAGCAGGCCGATGCGGCGATGTACCATGCCAAGCGCGCCGGCCGCTCCACCTATCGATTCTTCAGCGCCGACATGAACCGGCTCGCCGAGCAGCGGCTGGCTCACAGCTCCGCACTTCGCACGGCGATCGCAAACGATGCCCTGAAATTGCATTATCAGCCGCAGATCCGGACCAGCGACGGCGCCATCCATGGCGTCGAGGCGCTGGCGCGCTGGCGTGACCCGGTGCTCGGCGAGGTGTCGCCCGCGAAGTTCATTCCGCTGGCCGAAGAGTGCGGACTGATCGAGCAGATCGGCCACTGGTCGATACGCGAGGCCTGCCGGCAGATGGCGGAGTGGCGTGAAGCCGGGCTGGATATCCCCTGTGTGTCGGTCAATCTGTCTCCAATCAATTTCCAGAACGCGAGCCTGGCATCTGTCGTCACCGGAATCCTCGCAGACCACGGCCTGTCGCCCGAAATGCTCATGCTCGAGGTTACCGAGGGCGTGATCCTGAACGAGCGCTCGGTCGCGATCGAGACGATGAATGCCCTTCGCAAGCTCGGAGTAGGCCTGTCGCTGGACGATTTCGGAACCGGCTATTCGAGTCTCAGCCGGTTGGCGCATCTGCCCATCCGCGAGCTGAAGATCGACCGCAGCTTCGTGCGCGACGTCGAGGCAGACCCCAGCGCGCGGGCGATCGTTACCGCGGTGGTTCGCGTCGGCCAGAGCCTGCAGCTCACCGTCATCGCCGAAGGCGTCGAAACCGACGGGCAGCGGGATCTGCTGACGGAACTGGGATGCGACGTCATTCAGGGATTCTTCTACGCGCCCGCGCTGTCGGCCGCTGCGTTCGGGCGCTGGCTGCTTGACCATAGTGCCAGGCGGGCCAGTGCGATGCTCAGGCGCGTCGGCCGATCCCTGGCCCAGCCACCGGCCGGGCCTTCGCCTCACGTCTCCGCCAGCAAGGGGCTCGGTTAGCGTCCCCGGCGAATCTCCGCATGGTGGCTGCGGAGCGGACATTCGCCCCCTCGCGCCCCCTCGCCATCTCAGGCCCGGTTGCAACTCATCCTCGCGCGGTCAACCGATCCTGTTGAGGGTGCCCCTTATCGTCGTGAAGATCCCGCCGATATCCTTTCGTATCGAATCGAGTTTTGCGAAATGGTCGAATACCTGGACAATTCTCTCATCGATCTCGCGCTTGCTGTTGGAGAGCACTTCCACGCGCGAGGAGAGCTGGTTGTCACCGTTCGCTTCGATCTCGCCGAGGGTTTTGGTCACGAGATCGCGAATGGCATGCACCTCCGCGATCAGGGCCTCGATGCCGAATACCGGTGCCTGCAGGGGCACGAGGTCCGCCTGCGACTGGGCCAGTTCGTCCCTGAACCGGCTCAGCATCGCGGATGAATCCTGCAGCGTCCGGAGACGCAAACGGGACTCTATCACGAATTCGTTCAACGCGTTCTGGCGATCCGTGAGGCTCGTGCCGCTGGAGTCCGTCTCCACCTCCGCAATCGAACGCTCCAGGCGCGCCTGGCGTTCCCTGAGTTCTTCGAGATCGAGACGAATCGTATCCAGGATATTGAAGCAATCATCGAGGCGCGCGACCCTCTGCTCGATCTCGAGTTTGTTCCTGGAGAGCGCTTCCACCCGCAAACCAAGCGGTTCATCGCCGCTCGCTTCGAATTCATCGAGAGACTTGGTCAGCCGGTCGCGGCTCAGACGCAGTTCATCGATCAGGGCGCTGATTCCTGCCTCCGGCGACCGCAGGGGCACCAGCTCAGCCTGGGCTTTGGCCAGTTCCTCCTTGAAGCGGTTCAGCGTCGCCAGCGATTCCTGCAACGCGTTCAACCGTGCCTGGATCAGCGATACGTCGCCGTCCAGTTCCTTCATCCGAATGGCAAGACTGTTCTTGCTGTCGTCGGTTTCGAGTTCCGTCAGCGACCTCTCGATCTGACGCTGACGATCCCTGAGTTCACCGAACACAGGCTCCATGACCCGCCGCTTTTCGGCCACTGCGCCGACCATCTCCCGGAGCAGATGCTGGCGGCGCCGGATGTCGCTCAGCCGATCCGGCATATCGGCGGCTTCGTTCCGGCTCTGCTGCAGGACTGCCCTTTGCTCGGAAGCCGTCAGCTTCTCCTGCAGGGACGAGATCGCTTCCTCGGGGTCGCTGTCGACGAGGTGCTGGACAGCCGCGTCGAAGCGGTTCTGCGAGTCGTGCGCGGCCACAGCGTCCTGCCGGAAGCCCTTGAGGCGACCGCGCAGCAAGTTCAGGTTTCTTTCCTGGCGTGCAATTCTGTAAGCTTGAGCGATGGTTGCCCCGATCAGCGATATTGCCATGAAGACAATAGTGCCGGTCGCGAGACGCTGCATTGCGGGCAACGCAGAGTAGTGAGCCGACATCCTCGCGAAATCATAACCGAATGCCTGCTGCGCAAAGAGCGCTATCACGGCCAATAAGCCTAACCAGGCAAGCACGAAAAACATCCACATCTTAAATTCCTCAGTTCAGCAAATATTGGTTCGCCTCCGCATCGGCCGTGGCGCCGCCGAATCCCGCGCCGGGACGCGCCAGGTTTCCGGCGACCGGGCCGAACCCGAGCGCGAAGGTCGAGACGATCTCAAGATGGATTAGGGCCGTGACGCCGATACGACCGACTGTCCTGGCATCCTGGATATGCGCGATACCGGAAACCACCGCGCAGAGGACGATCGGCGCGATCACCCTCCTGATCGGCTTGATGAAGCCGTCGCCGGGCGCCTTGATCCTCACGCGGGTTGCGTGTCTTGCCGCCACGACAGGCCCCCCCTCCAGAATTCGCCGTTCTGCCGGTCGTTCCTGCAAAAACGGCCATTTCCCCGTCCATAGCCAAGATCAACTAGGTCATGGAAGTCAATGGCGCGGAGATAGCGATTGATCCCGTTTTTCACCTGGCACAGTCGCCATCCGGGGACCGCCCCGTGCCACCCGCACGCTGACGTGGGCATCGAGTACCCGCGCCGGACGGGGCCGTGTCGCTCGGATCCGCCACGGGCCGGCAATGAGGCACACCCGGGCTGGAACGGCCGTATTGATTCTGCGATAGATGATGCGCGGCGACACTAGCACGGGCCGCGTCGGACTGACGGGGTCAGACCGACAGCGCGAAAGGAGGCTGGCCGCGCGCCATGTTGATCCGCATCCGGGAGTTTCGCAACGGGCCTCGCGGCCGCTGGCTGCGGGAGCAGCTTGCAGGTGTTCTTGTTGCCCTGCTCATCGTTGCGGTGCTCACCGCCTCGCTCGCGGCAGCATTCCTGTGGCTTCCGATCGAGCACGTCACCATCGTCTACCTGATCCCGGTCATCGTCGCGGCGTTGCGCTGGGGCGCCATTCCGGCGCTGTTCGCCGGAATTTCGGGCATCGCTGCGGCGGCATTTTTCTTTTATGCCCCGTATTACGATTTCCGTGTGCACAGTCCCGCGCAGATCGTCGACATCGTGCTGTTCATCACCGTCGCGACCATTACCGGCCGCATGGCGGTCGCCGTTCGGGAGGCCAAGGTTCGCGCGCAAGCGGAAAGTCTGCGCGATGCTCTGATCGGCTCGGTTAGTCATGAGTTGCGTACGCCGCTGGCCTCGATCGTGGGTTCGACCTCCATTCTCGCCCAATCGCCGGCGATCGATCGGGATGTGCACCTGTCGTCTCTGGTCCGCGTGGTACGCGACGAAGCCGAACGGCTCAACGGCGACATCCAGAACCTGCTCGACGCGACGCGCATAAGCAGCGACGGAATCCGGCCACATTGGGAATGGGTCGATCCCGAAGACGTCGTCAACGGCGCTCTGGTTCGCAAGCGGCGGCTGCTTGGCGACCGTCAGGTCTCGCTTGCCATCGCCGACGACTTGCCGCTGGTCTATGTCGACCCATCGATGATCGAAAGCGCCCTTGCCCAGTTGATCGAAAACGCCGCGAAATACTCCGCTCCACGCGCCTCGATCGCCATCGGCGCCGTGCAAGAGGGCGGCATGATCCAGATCAAGGTGGTCAACGAAGGGGAGAGACTTGCGTCCGGCGAAATCGAAAAAATATTCGAGCGATTCTATCGCAGCCCGCGTCACGCCGGCGCGATCCCCGGGTCGGGTCTTGGGCTCTGGATCGCACGTGCCCTGATCGAAGCCTGCGGCGGACGCGTGCAAGCCATCAGTTCCAGCCACGACACGACGTTCCGCATCGATCTGCCGGTCGGAGCCCAGCCACCATCCGACGAGCACGCCGATGAGTGACGCACCTCCTGTCGTTCTCATCATCGACGACGACCCGCAAATCCGGCGCTTTCTGCGCGCCGGTTTCGATCTCGAGCACTTCAGCGTGCTCGAGGAACAGACCGGCCAGGCCGGGTTGCGTTCTGCCACGTTGCGCCAGCCCGATCTCATCGTGGTCGATCTGAATTTACCCGACATGGACGGCGCCAGCATCGTGGAACGGATACGGGCGTGGTCGAGTGTTCCGATCATCGTGCTTTCGGTGCGCGCGAGCGACGAAGACAAGGTGAAGTTGCTGGAGTGCGGCGCCGACGACTATGTGGTGAAGCCATTCAGCATGGTTGAGCTGGTGGCGCGGGCGCGGACGGCGATCCGCCGGCAAACGCGCGGCGCCAAAGGCGAGGTGGTCGTCAAGCTCGGACCACTATCCATCGATCTTGCGAACCGAGCCGTGTTTCTCGATGGCGTGCGCGTTGTGCTCTCGCCCAAGGAATACCGCCTGCTCCAGGTGCTGGCGCAACACGCCGGTAACGTGGTGACCCATAATATCCTGTTGAAGGAGGTATGGGGTGTGCACAACCTGCACAATGCGCATTACTTGCGGATTCTGGTGCGCCGGTTGCGGGGCAAGATCGAGCAGAACCCCAAGCAGCCGCGCATCCTGGTAAGCGAACTCGGCGTCGGTTACCGGCTGACAAGCGGCGGCTGTTCCGACTGACGGAGCCGCTGTTACCGAAATGTTACCGACAATTCCTTCTTAGTTACCGGTCCCGTTACCGGCTCCGCTTCTAGGCTCAACTTGCCTGATTTGCGCACGAATTTCTTGCGCCCCGGCAATGGAGCTTTAGAGCGTGCCAGTTCGACGGCGTCTGATCCGCAAGCCACCGCCCCCAACGTCGCCGCCGCTGAAAGGGCACCGCAGGTTTGCGTCGATTGAAGCCAGGCGGGATCAGCTCTTCGCCGAAATGGCGCTGTTGAGCGAAGTGCACGGACCTTCCATGCGCTCGCTCCAAACGGCCCGCGTCCTGCTCACGAAATGGTGGAGCCGGGGAAGCTGGCAGACTCGCGAGAAATTAATCAAGGCAGCGGATTTGCTGGTTCACAACGAACGCAATCGCGCAATGCAGCCGTCCCCTGATTCGGGCAACGGCCCGTGGTGAACCCTCTCGATATCATGCCGGTGCTGGCGCTGGCGTTCGCGATCATGTGCATCCCGATCCTGGGAGATCGGCCGTAGCGGAGCGGCTGAAGCCGGCGCGCGCAAGCGGCACTTGAAGCTGACGACGCGCTTCTGTAGATCGAGACCGTCGCAGGCATGGCGGCGGTCTTGGCGCGAACGGGCGCAAGCAACCGGGCCGCCAACGCTAGATCGACGATACCCGTCGCAAATCGAAAGTCGTCCAGCGGCTAGCCGTGCTGCAGGCGGCCAGTCGACTGATCGACGGACTCGAGCGAGTCACATTTGGGCTGTGATCCAGCCACTTTTTCGGACCATCGCCACGGGCCCCGGCTGCTCCATTTTTAATTGTTATTTCAATGGCTTGCGCGCCACGATTTCGCCCTTCGGCGTAAGACTTGAGGCGCACAGACGCCAGCCGCGCGTGCGGCGTATCCGTAAAATTCCGGGGCAGTTCGAGGCGGACACGCAGACGACTGCGCCCGGTCAAAAGAAAACCGGACAAGAGGGAGGACACGCATGGCAACGTTAGTGCAAACCTCGGAGCGTGGCCGGGGCATGACAGGCGAGGAGAAGTTCGTCATCTTCGCCTCGTCGCTCGGCACCACATTCGAGTGGTACGACTTCTACCTGTACGCCACATTGGCGCCGTTCTTCGCCTCGCTATTCTTTCCGCCAGGCAACGACACCGCCGCTCTTCTTTCCGCCTTCGCGACATACGCGGCAGGCTTTCTCGTGCGTCCGTTCGGCGCCATCATCTTCGGGCGCATCGGCGATCTGGTCGGCCGCAAATACACCTTCCTGGTCACCATCGTGGTGATGGGCAGCGCCACCTTCCTGGTCGGCGTGCTGCCGACATTCGCCTCCGTGGGTTGGCTGGCGCCGATCATGCTCGTCTCGTTGCGCCTGTGCCAGGGCTTGGCGCTCGGCGGCGAGTACGGCGGGGCGGCAACCTATGTGGCCGAACATTCCCGGCCGCACGAGCGCGGCTACACCACGAGCTGGATTCAGACCACGGCGACGCTGGGCTTCTTCCTGGCGCTGGTCGTGATCGGATTGTGCCGCATCTACATGGACGCCAAGATGTTTGCCGACTGGGGTTGGCGCATCCCGTTCCTGGTCTCTCTCATCCTGCTGGTGTTCTCGGTCTATATCCGGCTCCGGCTGTCCGAGACCCCGGTCTTCCTGAAGATGCGCGATGAGGGCAAAGGCTCCAAGGCGCCGCTGACCGATAGCTTCTTCCGCTATCCGAACAACAAGTACGTGCTGCTGGCGCTCATCGGCGCCACCGCCGGTCAAGGCGTGGTCTGGTACACGGGTCAGTTCTATGCCTTGTTCTTCCTGCTCATCACGCTCAAGGTCGACTTCATCACGACCTACGCCCTGATTGCGCTTTCGCTCGTGATCGGTACGCCGTTCTTCATCGTGTTCGGCTGGCTGTCGGATCGCATCGGGCGGCTCAAGATCATCCTGGCGGGCTGTGCGATCGCGGCCATCACCTACTTCCCGCTGTTTGCCGGTCTGACGCACTACGCCAATCCGGACCTTGAGGCGTTCCAAGCGAAGAATCCGATCACGGTCACGGCCGATCAAAAGACCTGCAACTTCCACATCTTTGTGGGTCCGTGGTCGAACTTTACGCAATGCGACCGCGCTCAGGACTTCCTGACCAAATCGGGACTGTCGTTCAAGATCGTCAGTGCGCCCGATTCAAAGACGGTCGACCTGGACGTTGGCGGCGCCAAGGTGCAGGGCTGGGATAGCGCCAAGTGGACGGCGGCGCTGGCGTCAAAGGGTTATCCGAAGTCGGCCGACCCGGCGAAGATCAACTACTTCATGGTTGAGCTGCTGCTCGTCATCATGGTGATCTACGTCACGATGGTGTACGGACCGATCGCGGCGTTTCTGGTCGAGATGTTCCCGACCAATATCCGATACACATCGATGTCGCTGCCCTATCACATCGGCAATGGCTGGTTCGGCGGCATGCTGCCGCTGCTGGCGACCGCGGTGGTGGCAACGACCGGCGATATCTATGCCGGGCTCTGGTATCCGATCGGCGTGGCGGTGATGACTCTCGTGGTCGGGCTGTTGTTCCTGCGCGATACCAAGGGCGTCGATATCTCGACCGGATCGGGCGTCGCGATCCAGAGCGGATCGGCCGTCACGCGCCAGAGTTGAACGCATCGTGGCCGGCGGGCCGCAAACGCCCGCCGCCCACTGTCCCGGCCCGGCCCTACCGCAGCCATTGCGAGATGCGCGCGACGGCCTCGCGCATCTCGTCGGCCGAACGCGCGTAGGAAAAGCGGATGAACTGGCGGCCGTGGATCGGGTCGAAGTCGACCCCGGGGGTCGCCGCGACGCGGGCCTTTTCCAGCATTTCGCCGGCAAATTTGAAGCTGTCGGAGGTGAATTTGGAAACGTCGGCATAGAGGTAAAACGCGCCGTCGGCGGGGAGGAATTTATCGAGGCCGGCCTTGGGCAGGCCTTCGATCAGGATGCGGCGGTTCTCCTGATAACCGTGCTTGATCTCTTCCATCTCGGCGCGCCCCTCGAAGGCCGCCTCGGCGGCAATCTGCGACAGCGTCGGCACCGAGATCGCCAGGTTCTGCTGCAGCCGCTCGATCGGCCGCACCAGCGGCTCCGGCACCACCATCCAGCCGACCCGCCACCCGGTCATGCAGAAGTATTTCGAGAACGAATTGATCACCAGCGCATCCGGCGACAGCTCCGCCGCCGTCACCGCCGGAAAGGCATAGTCGAGGCCGTGATAGATTTCGTCGGAGATGAAACGGATGCCCGCGCTTTCCGCCGCCGCCATCAGGCCGGTGAGCGCCTCGCGCGACATCATCGTTCCCGTGGGATTGGCGGGGCTTCCGACCAGGACGCCCTTCAGCGGCGTCTTGCGATGGGCGGCGAGCAGCGCCTCGCCGGTCAGCGCGTGACGGGTTTCGCTCGATGTCTCGATCAAGACCGGCTCGCAGCCGAGCGCGGTGAGGATGTGGCGGTACGGCGGATAGCCGGGAACCGTGACCGCGACGCGGTCGCCGGGCTCGAACAAAGCGAGAAAGGCCAGGATGAACCCGCCCGACGACCCCGTGGATATCACGACCCGCTCGGCGTCCACCGCGCAGCCGTAGGTCTCGCGGTAATGCCGCGCGATCCGTTCGCGCAGCGAGGGAAGGCCGAGCGCGGAGGTGTAGTCGATCCGCCCGACGTCGAGGGCGGCGTGGGCGGCCAGAATCGCGGGCCTCGGCGCCGACGCCGCCGGCTGCCCCACTTCCATGTGAATGACATGGCCGCCGGCCGCCTCGATGCGCGCCGCCGCCGCCATCACGTCCATCACCATGAACGGCGGAACATTGCTTCGTCCGGACGCCGTCAGCAGGCTTTTGGCGCGGTCTCTCGGTGTCGCTTCAAGCATCGATATCTGCTATTTGAGCTCGGAAAACGGGGCCCTGGTGCCCCAGACAAGCCGCATTCGGCGGCTTGTTAGGGCATATATCGTATCCAGGCCGCCGCCAATCCCTGAAGACCGCCATGTTGCTTCGCCTCGCCCTGCGCCGGAAGATGTCGAGACTGACCGCCGCCACGACGGCGGTCGCGCTCGCCCTTGCGCCGGTGCCTGCGCTGGCGCAAGGCCGGGGTCCGCCGATCATCCGCGACACCGAGGCCGAGCAGTTGCTGCGCGAATATACTCGCCCGATCCTGCGCGCGGCGGGGCTGGAAAAGCAGAACATCCAGATGGTCATCATCAACGAGAGCGTTTTCAACGCCTTCGTCGCCGACGGCCGGCGGATCTTCGTGAACTACGGCGCCATGATGCAGTCCGATACCCCGAACCAGATCATCGGGGTGCTGGCGCACGAAACCGGCCACCTCGCCGGCGGCCATCTCTCCAAGCTGCGCGAACAGCTGGCGGCGGCGCAGACCCAGATGATCATCGCCATGCTGCTCGGCGCCGGCGCGCTGGTCGCCGGGGCACGCGGCGGCAATGCCAATAGCGGGCTCGCCAATGCCGGCGCCGCGGCGATGTCCGCGCCGCAGGAAGTGGTCCGCCGCTCCCTGCTCTCCTATGTGCGCCAGCAGGAGGAAAACGCCGACCGCGCCGGGGTGAAATTCCTCACCGCCACCGGCCAGTCCGCCCGGGGCATGTACGAGACCTTCAAGCGGTTCACCAATGAGAGCCTGTTCGCCGCGCGCGGGTCCGATCCCTACGCCATGTCGCACCCGATGCCCGCCGAGCGCGTCGCGGCGCTGCAGGAAATGGCGCGAACCAGTCCCTATTGGGACAAGAAGGACGATCCGGCGCTGCAACTGCGCCACGACATGGCGCGCGCCAAGATCTCGGCCTTCATGGAACGGGCGGACACCGTCCACCGGCGCTATCCGCTGTCGAACGACAGCCTGCCCGCGCGCTATGCCCGCGCCATCGCGACCTACCGGCACGGCGATCTGCGCAGCGCGATCGCCCAGATCGACGCCCTGATCCAGGTGCAGCCCAATAACCCCTATTTCTATGAATTGCGCGGCCAGGCGCTGCTGGAAGGCGGCAAGCCGGCGGAGGCCATCGCGCCCCTGCGCAAGGCGGTTCAACTATCGAATAACGCGCCGCTCATCGAGATGTTACTTGGGCAGGCGCTCGTGGCGACTAATAGTAATGCCCACACCGACGAAGCGATTGCGATTCTGCGCGCGGCGGTGGCACGAGAAACCGAGGCGCCGCTCGGCTATACCCAGCTCGCGATGGCCTATGGCCGAAAAGGAGATTACGCGCAGGCCGACCTTGCTTCCGCCCAGGCGGCCTTCTTGCGCGGCGACAACAAGACCGCGCGCGATCTGGCATCGCGGGCCAAGACCCGGTTCGCGATCGGCACGCCGGGCTGGGTCAAGGCCGACGATATCGTCTCCGCCAAGCCGATGCCCGGCCAGAAGAGCAACTAGAAACAGACGGAGCCGGCGTAAGAGGTTTCGCAACGCCGGCTTCCGCTGCAACCCAATCAATTGATCCAAGAGGATTTGCCAATGCCTTCGTTCCGCCTGCTCGCCGCCACCCTGTTCGCGCTCGCGCTCTGCGGGGCGCCGCCGGCAGCCACCGCGCAGAGCTTTTCCGACACCCAGCGCGGGGACATAGAAGTCATCGTCCGCAACTATCTGCTCACCCATCCCGAAGTGCTGGAAGAGGCGATGACGGAGCTCAGCAAGCGCCAGAGCGCGGCCGAGGCCGAGAAGCACCAGGCGGGCGTTACCAAGAACGCGGAGGCGATTTTCAATTCGCCGCGCGACGTCACCGTCGGCAACAAGGCCGGCGACGTCACCATGGTCGAATTCTTCGACTACAATTGCCCGTACTGCAAACGCGCCATGACCGACATGATGGAGCTGATAAAATCCGATCCCAAGCTGAAGGTGGTGCTGAAGGAATTCCCGGTGCTCGGCCCCTCTTCCGTCGAAGCCGCCCAGGTCGCGGTCGCCGTGCACATGCAGGATGCCAGCGGCAAGAAGTATCTCGATTTTCACCAGAAGCTGCTGAACGGCAGGGGCCAGGTTGACAAAGCGCGGGCGATGGCGGCCGCCAAGGAGGTGGGCGTCGACATGGCCAGGCTCGAAAAGGATCTCGCAAGTCCGGAAGTACGCGCCACGCTCGAGCAGAATTTCAAGCTCGCCGAGGCGATGGGCATGAACGGCACGCCGAGCTACGTGATCGGCAAGCAGGTGGTGATCGGCGCGGTCGGCGTCGAAAACCTGAAGGAGAAGATCGGCATCGCGCGTTGCGGCAAGGCGACCTGCTGAGGGCGTCTGCAACGATCCGATGCTGCATCGATGAATTGAAAGGCCGGCCATCGCGCCGGCCTTTTGTTTGCGCCGTCTTCGCGGCGATGCGGTTCATCGCGCGTTCACAAAACAAACCCGATGGAACCGGCGATCCCGCGGAACATCGCCCCTCATTTGTCGTTGTCGGCGCGGGCAATACAGACACGTGAGGAGATATTCGATGACTAATCGCTTCTTGATCTCGGTCGCGGCGGCAGCGCTGATCGCCGGAACCGGTTTCGCCAATGCGCAGGGAACCGGCATGAGCCGTGAGGGCGGCGTCACCACCCAGCAAAGCGCGCCTTCTTCCGAACGCGACTCGCCTTCGGCAGTTCCGATGAACCGCGATGCCGGGGAGTCCAAGCACATGAAAGGTGCGCAGTCGAACGAGAAGATGGCGCCGGGAGGCAACAAGAACCAGCGCGCCCAGGACAACATGCCGGGGCAGAAGCCGAAGGGCATGGCTTCGGAACAGGACCGCACCAAGGATGGCATCAAGGGCGGCAAGGACATGAAGGCCGAGAGCCGTGAAGGCCGCAGCGGCAGCATGAATGCGGACAGCAAGTCCCATACCACGACCCAGTCGCAGACCGCACCGAGCGGCCCGTCCACGACCACCACGGGCCAGGCCGGCGCCGGCGCCAAGCTCTCGACCGAGCAGCGCACCCAGATCACCAGCGTGATCAGGGAACAGCGCGTTGCGCCGGTCACCAAGGTCAACTTCTCGATCGTGGTCGGCACCAAGGTGCCGCGCAGCGGCGTGACCTTCCATCCGCTGCCGGCGCGAGTGGTGACGATCTATCCGCAATGGCGCGGATATGAGTTCATCCTCGTCAACGAGCAGATCGTGGTCATCAACCCGCGAACGCTCGAGATCGTAGCTATCCTCGAAGCCTGATAGCGCGCATTTCGCAGGGATCGGGGGCGGGCAGAAATGCCCGCCCCTTTTTGCGTGGCCCCGTGCCGGGGTCCGCGAATGGGCGACCGCGCCCTATTCCCTAACATTGGTTAACGAGTGATTTCAGTAGGTTCTGCGCGGCTTTTTATGAACAAGATGAGGCATTTGAAGGGGGACAGGACGGCCTAAAGGCTTCCCCTTGGGCCTGATGTTACCTATAACCCCGCCACCTACCGCAAGCATTGCCGGGAATTGGATGGCCGAAAGACCTGCCGAGACGATTTACGTGCTCAACGGCCCGAACCTCAATCTGTTGGGGACCCGCGAGCCCGAGACCTACGGTCATGCCAGGCTCGCCGATGTCGAGGCACTCTGCGCGCAGACCGCTGCGCAATTCGGCATGAAGGCCGATTGCCGGCAATCCAACCGCGAAGGCGAGCTGATCGATTTCATCCACGAGGCGCATGCGAAAAAGGCGGCGGGCATCGTCATCAATGCCGGCGGCTATTCGCACACCTCGATCGCGCTGCATGACGCCCTGATGGCGGTGAAGATTCCGACCGTCGAGGTGCACATCAGCAATATCTACGCCCGCGAGAGTTTTCGTCACCACTCCTTCACCGCCAGGGCCGCATTCGCAACGCTGTGCGGCTTCGGCATCGACGGTTACCGATTGGCGATCAACGGCCTTGCCGCCAGGATCGGCGCGAAGCCCAAAGCCTGAAGCAAAAGCCTGACGCCCTCCGCCCGTCACCATTCAGAAAGTTCCGGATCAAGATCATGGCGCGCCAGCCTGACGATAAGAAGACCGCAAAAATCACCAGCGACGACAGCGGGCTGATCCGCGAACTCGCGCTGCTGCTCGACGAGACCAGTCTCACCGAGATCGAGATCGAACGCGCCGGCCTGCGGGTGCGGGTCGCGCGCAACATCAGCATCGCCGCATCGATGCCGTCGCATTTCCAGGCCCCCGCTGCCGCCCCGGGCGCGGCGGCCCCGGCGGCCGTCGCCGACATCGCCAAACACCCGGGCGTCGTGCCCTCGCCGATGGTCGGCACCGCCTATTGGGCGTCCGAGCCCGGCGCCAAGCCGTTCATCGAAGTCGGCACCAAGGTATCGGTCGGGCAGACGCTCCTGATCATCGAGGCGATGAAGACGATGAACCAGATTCCGTCGCCGCGCGCCGGCACGGTGACGCAGATCCTCGTCGAGGACGGCCAGCCGGTCGAATTCGGCGAACCGCTGGTGATTATTGAGTAGAGGCGAGTAGCGAAAGGCGAATAGCGAATGGTTTTCCGATCGACCATTCGCCACTCGCTATTCGCCGTTCGCCCCTTAGGAACCCCATGTTCGACAAAATTCTCATAGCCAACCGCGGCGAGATCGCACTGCGCATCCTGCGCGCGTGCAAGGAACTCGGCATCTCCACCGTCGCGGTGCATTCGACCGCCGACGCCGACGCCATGCATGTGCGGCTCGCCGACGAGAGCGTCTGCATCGGCCCGCCGCCGTCAAAGGACAGCTACCTCAACGTACCGGCGCTGCTGGCCGCCTGCGAAATCACCGGCGCGGACGCGGTGCATCCCGGTTACGGCTTTCTGTCGGAAAACGCCCGCTTCGCCGAAATCCTCGCCGAACACAATCTGCATTTCATCGGACCGAAGGCCGAGCACATCCGCCTGATGGGCGACAAGATCGAGGCCAAGAAGACCGCCAAGCGGCTCGGCATCCCCGTGGTGCCGGGCTCCGACGGCGGCGTCGGCCCCGACGACGACGCCATGGCGATCGCGCAACAGATCGGCTTTCCGGTGCTGGTCAAGGCGGCAGCCGGCGGCGGCGGCCGCGGCATGAAGGTCGCGCACTCGGCCGAAGACCTGATGCTGGCGCTGTCGACCGCTTCCAACGAGGCCAAGTCGGCGTTCGGCGATGCCTCGGTCTATCTCGAAAAATACCTGCAGAAGCCGCGCCACATCGAAATCCAGATTCTCGGCGACGGCCGCGGCGGCGCCATCCATCTCGGCGAGCGCGACTGCTCGCTGCAGCGGCGCCACCAGAAGGTCTGGGAGGAAGGTCCCTCGCCGGTGCTGGCGGCGGCGGCGCGCGCCAAGATCGGCGCCACCTGCGCCAAGGCGATGCAGGATATGAAATATCTCGGCGTCGGCACCATCGAATTCCTGTACGAGGACGGCGAGTTCTATTTCATCGAAATGAACACCCGCATCCAGGTCGAACATCCCGTCACCGAGATGATCACCGACATCGACCTCGTGCTGGAGCAGATCCGCATCGCCGCCGGCGGCGAACTGCCGGCGACGCAGGACGAAATCCAGATCATCGGCCATGCCATCGAGTGCCGGATCAACGCGGAAAATCCGCAGACCTTCCGGCCCTCGCCGGGCAAGATCATGCAATATCATCCGCCCGGCGGCCTCGGGGTGAGAATCGATTCCGCGGTCTATCAGGGCTACGTCATCCCGCCCTATTACGACTCGCTGGTCGGCAAGCTGATCGTCCATGGCAAGACCCGCGGCGAATGCCTGATGCGGCTGCGCCGCGCGCTGGACGAAATGGTGGTGGAAGGCATCGAGACCACGCTGCCGCTGTTCCGCGCCCTGGTGCGGGAACCCGACATCATCGACGGCGATTACCATATCCACTGGCTCGAACAGTATCTGGCCGGCTAGCCGGGCGGCTGCCCCCGGCGGAGGCTGCAAGCTAGCCTCGCCCGCCTTCGCCCTGCTATCCTGCAGCGCATGACGTCACGCGACTCCGCCTCTTCCGACATCACGCCCGAAGTGCTGCTGCGCGCCTATGCCTGCGGCATCTTCCCGATGGCCGAGAGCGCCGACGATCCGACCCTGTTCTGGGTCGAGCCGGAAATGCGCGGCGTGATCCCGCTCGACGGCTTTCGCGTCTCTTCGCGACTCAAGCGCACCGTGCGCTCCGACGCCTTCACCGTCACCGTCAACACCGCCTTCAAGGCGGTGATCTCAGGCTGCGCCGCGCCGCAAGCAGGCCGCGACGACACCTGGATCAACAAGCGCATCCGCGATCTCTATGTCGGCCTGCACGCAATCGGGCATGCCCACAGCGTGGAGGCCTGGCAGGACGGCGACCTGGTCGGCGGACTGTACGGCGTCAGCCTCGGCCGCGCCTTCTTCGGCGAGAGCATGTTTCATACCGCCCGCGACGCCTCCAAGGTGGCGCTGGTGCATCTGGTAGCGCGGCTGATCGAAGGCGGCTTCGAACTGCTCGACACCCAATATGTCACCGAGCACTTGCGCAGTTTCGGCGCGGTCGAGATCTCGCGGCGGCGCTATACCACGCTGCTCGACAAGGCGATCAAGGGCGGCAACGCCGATTTCCTGAAGCTGAGGGTTGATCGTCCGGTCAGCGGCGCAGAAGCGCTGGAGATCATAGCCGCGCGCAGTTAGCGCATTTTCCCGTTCGGTGGCTTCATGCTTCGAGACGCGGCCAACTGGCCGCTCCTCCAGCGATGAGCGCACTTGCGCTCACGCGGGGATGAGGTTCTTAGACCCTCACGGTGAGGAGCGCGGCAACGCCGCGCGTCTCGAACCGCGAGGCCACGGCATACGAAGTGACTATCCCCGCAACTGGCACAAGCGCCAGCGGTCTCGCGCCGGGATTTGCTAATTCCCGAACAGTCCGCCGAACAGTCCGCCGGGCCGCTGCTGCGGAGGGGGCGGCGGCGGGGGCTGCTGCTGGAATTGCGGCTGCGGCGGCGGCGATGAACGCTGGACCTGCTGCTTCGGCGGGGCACGCTTCTGCGGCGGCGGCGGTGGCGGCGGTTTCACCACCTCGGGCGCCGCGGTCACGATGGTGGTTTCCGGACCTTTGCAGTCGGTCAGCCAGATATCGTAGATCGGATGCTCGACGCCGTGCAGGCCGGGGCTCGCGGCATACATCCAACCGGAGAAAATCCGCTTCACCTCGCCCTGCAGCGTGATCTCGTCGACCTCGACGAAGGCGTCGGTGTTGGCGGCCTCGGTGGCGGGGCGCGTGTAGCAGGCGTCGGTTTTGACCCGCAGCGCGCCGAACTGGACGGTCTCGCCGATATCCTCGTCGAAATTGATGATGCGCCCGGTGATCTTGTCGAGCCCGGAGAAGCTCGCCTTCTTGTTGACGATCTTCTGCGCCGGCGGCTCGGTGACCACCTCGTCGCCGGGCTGTAGCGAGGCCGGAGACTGCGGCACGCCCTTCGGCTGGCGCTGTCCCGGCGGCAATCCCGGCAGCGGAGCGGCGCCGGGCTGCGGCGGCGCCACCGCAATGCCGGGCTGGGTGTTCTGGGGGATGACGGTGGTGCCGGGCGGCGGCGCCAGCGGCTGCGACTGCACCGATCCGGGAGGCGGCGCGCCCTGCCCCGGCGGCGGCCGGTTGGGGGTCGGCAGCAGCCGGCCCCGCGGTAGCTCCGGCACTTCCTCGTCGTCGTCGGGCTGCTGTTGCGGCTGACCGCCCCGCGGAATGGCGCCGGGCGGCCGCGGCGCGGGATCGGAAAAGATATTGCCGATCTGCGCGCGCGCCGGCGGCGCAAGCGAGATCGTCGTGGCGGCCACCAGGGCCGCAAGACCGGTCAGGGCAATGGTTCGAAACATCTCGCAGCTTTAACAGGCGAATCGGGCCAGCGACACCCTACAGGACCTATCGCCGCTCGCAGGGGCTCCGGTTAACACGGCGAATACGGCGGGGAAAGGGCGGTTTGCCTTTCCTCCGCCCCACTGGTCAGCCCCTGCCACAAATGAAATAGTCGCGCCCGGCGATCGTTTGCGCGGGCCACCGCGCCGAACCAGCAGAAATCCGGGACAACCGGAGCAGAAGGGGAAACACCAGACATGACCGATCGAATTCGCCTGGACGGCAGGGTCGCCGTTGTCACGGGGGCGGCCGGCGTCATTGGAACCGCGACCATGCGGCTCCTGGCCGAACGCGGCGCCCGCCTGGTCGCGGTCGACCGCAGGGAGCAGGACCTCAAGGCCGCGGTCAAGGACCTGCCCGCCTCGGCGCAGACGCTGACTGTCACCGCCGACGTCACCGATGAGGATGAGGTTGCAGGCTATGTCCGCGCCGCGATCGAAAAATTCGGCGCCATCGACGCCTTCTACAACAACGCCGGCATCGAGGGCGACATCAAGCCGATCACCGAATATTCGCTGGAGAGCTTTCGCCGCGTGCTCGACGTCAACGTGGTCGGGGTGTTCTTGGGCATGAAGCACGTACTGCCTGTGATGCTGAAGCAGAACAAGGGCAGCATCATCAACACCGCCTCGATCGCCGGCCTGATGGGATCGCCCCACATCGCGGTCTACAGCGCCAGCAAGCATGCGGTGATCGGGCTCACCAAGACCGCTTCGTGGGAATGCACCGGCACCGGCGTGCGCGTCAATTGCGTCTGCCCGGGCCTGATCGACAGCCGGATGCTGAGCACCATCCTGCAGGGCCGCAGCCCCGGCAATGCGCCTCCCCCCAACGACAAGATCGTCGAACGGATTCCGGCTCGGAGACTGGGACAGGCCTCCGAGGTCGCTTCCATCGTGGCCTTCCTGGCGTCCGACGAAGCAAGCTATGTTTCCGGCTCGGCCTATACCGTCGATGGCGGACGCACCGCCGCGTAAAGCGTCATTCCGGGGCCCGCTGAAAGCGCGAACCCGGAATGACAACAATGCAATTCGCAACTGAGGTCTTCCCGCCATGCCCGCCATTCTCGATCCCGATGCCGCCGCCGTGTTCAAGGCTTTCCAGGAAGCCGACCGCCCGCCTTACGAAACGCTGTCGCCGGCGGAAGCCCGCGAGTTCTATCTGGCCGGCCGCGTCGTCTCCAACCCGGAGCCGCCCGAGCTTGAATCGGTCGAGCCGCTTTCGATCCCCGCCCCGCACGGCTCGATCCCCGCCCGCGTCTACACGCCGAAGCATCCGCGCAAGGCCGACGGCCTGGCGCCGGTGCTGGTGTTCTTTCACGGCGGCGGCTGGGTGATCGGCGATCTCGATTCCCACGACGTGGTGTGCCGCAAGCTCGCCGACGAAGGCCGGATGATCGTGATCTCGGTCGACTACCGGCTCGCGCCCGAACATAAATTCCCCGCCGCGGTCGATGACTCCATCGCCGCGACCAAGTGGATTGCCGAAAACGCAAAGCAGCTCGGCATCGATGCATCGCGGCTGAGCGTCGGCGGCGACAGCGCCGGCGGCAACCTCGCCGCGGTGGTGGCAATCGCCGCCCGCGACGGCAACGGGCCCGCCATCGCAGGCCAGGTGCTGATCTATCCGGCCACCGATTTTGCCATGACGCATCCCTCGCACCGCGAGCCGGAGACCAGCATCCTGCTGACGCATTCGGTGATCCGCTGGTTCAGCGATCATTATCTGAACGGCGCCGCCGACGTGCACGACTGGCGGGCCTCGCCGGCGCGCGCCAAGACCCTGATCGGCCTGCCGCCGGCCTATGTGCTGACCGCCGGCGCCGATCCCTTGCGCGACGAAGGCGACGACTATGCGCGGCAACTGAAGGAAGCCGGCGTGCCGGTGACCTACCGGCACTTTCCCGGCCAGTTCCACGGCTTCTTCACCATGGGCAAATTGCTGCAGCAGGCCAACGTCGCGGCGACCGAGATCGGCGTCTGGCTGAAGGCGCTCAACTAGGGCTTGGACAGCGTTTCCTGAATTTCCTTCCTGCAACCATATCGAGGCCGTCGTGATCGAACCGATCCTGGTGTTTGGAATACCCGTCGATTTCATCCTGTTCGCGCTGACTCTGCTCGGCGTCGCGCTGTTCCATCACCACACCCTGCCGGTCGCGTTGACGGGGCTCGGCGCCGTCATCGTCTACAAGCTGATCTTCACCGGCTTCAAATATGGCGTCGGCCTCGGCGGTCTCGGCCACCATATGGCGCATGAATGGGTCACGCTGGCCAACCTGTTCCTGCTGCTGATGGGATTTGCGCTATTGTCCCGGCATTTCGAGGAGAGCCGGATTCCAGATGAAATGCCGGCGCTGCTGCCTGACGACTGGAAGGGCGGCGTGGTGTTGCTGGTGCTGGTGTTCGTATTGTCGAGCTTTCTCGACAATATCGCAGCCGCCCTGATCGGCGGCACGGTGGCGCGGCACGTCTTCCAGGGCAAGGTTCATATCGGCTATCTCGCCGCCATCGTCGCAGCCTCGAACGCCGGCGGCTCCGGTAGCGTGGTCGGCGACACCACCACCACCATGATGTGGATCGCGGGCGTCAGCCCGCTCAGCGTGGTCGAAGCCTATGTCGCGGCCATCGTCGCGATGCTGGTGTTCGCCGTGCCGGCGTCGATCCAGCAGCATCGGTACTCTCCGATTCAAAAGGATCCGCCGAAGGGATTGAAGATCGACCCGGCACGGGTGTTCATCGTCGCGGCCATCCTGGTCGCGGCGCTGGCGGCCAACATCACGGCGAACCTGAAATTCCCTGCGCTTCTGGATACACTCCCCGTCCTCGGGCTTGCGGTCTGGGCCGTCATCCTGCTGACCGCAGGCTTGCGCTCTCCGGACTGGAAGGTCATGCCGGAGACTTTCAAGGGCACCATCTTCCTGCTGGCGCTGGTCACCTCGGCCTCGATGATGCCGGTCGAAAAACTCCCCACCGCATCGTGGCAGACGGCGCTGGGTCTCGGCTTCGTCTCGGCGGTATTCGACAACATCCCGCTCACCGCGCTGGCGCTGAAGCAAGGCGGCTACGACTGGGGCTACCTCGCCTACGCCGTCGGATTCGGCGGCTCGATGATCTGGTTCGGCTCTTCCGCCGGCGTGGCGCTGTCCAACATGTATCCGGAAGCGAAGTCGGTCGGGCGCTGGATCACCCAGGGCTGGTTCGTCACCGTCGCCTATGTGATCGGTTTCTTCGTGATGCTTGCGGTGCTCGGCTGGCACGCCGACGTGCCGCTGAAGTAATGGTTTAGCTCGACGCGATGGCTACCCCGCACGCGCTGCGCGGCGCAGCGATTGCGGCGGCTGGCCGAAGGCGCGGATGAAGGCGCGGCGCATCCGCTCGGGATCGCGAAAGCCGGTGGTTTCAGCGACGCGCTCGATCGCCTCAGAGGAAGACTGCACGCGCTGCCGCGCTACCTCGATGCGCAGCCGCTCCACCGCCTTTGATGGCGTGGTGCCGGTCTCGGCAATGAAGGCACGCGCAAAGTGCCGCGAACTCATGCCGGCCTGCTCGGCCATGTCCTCGACCGTCAGCGGCGCGTCGAGATGCTCGCGCGCCCAGGCCAATAGCGGCCCGAACCGCCCCGACGGCGCCTTCAATTCCAGCAGCGAGGAGAATTGCGACTGGCCGCCGCTGCGGCGGTGGTAGAGCACGAGCTGGCGCGCTGCCTGCTGCGCGATCTCTTCGCCGTAATCTTCCGCGACCATCGCCAGCGCCAGATCGATGCCGGCGCTGATCCCGGCCGAACTCCAGATATTGCCGTCGCGGACGAAGATCCGGTCGGGCTCCAGCTTCACCCGCGGATAGGCCTTGAGGAAGTGCCGGGTGCGCTGCCAGTGCGTGGTGGCGCGGCGGCCGTCGAGCACGCCGGCCTCGGCCAGGATGTAGGCGCCGGAGCAGACGCTGGCGACGCGGATACCGCGCTTGGCCAATCTCCGCACGAAGCCGAGCGTCTTCGCGCAGGTCGCAGCTTCCCGCACCCCCTCCCCGCCGGCCACGATCAGGGTCGTGATCGCGGCTGACGGCTGCAGACCGCGCGCCAGCATCTCGACGCCCGAGGAACTGCGAACCGGGCCCGGCTTCACCGCCAGCACCTTGATCGACGGCGGCTGGCGCGCGAAGCGGGCTCCGACCTCGAACGCCGAAATCGGCCCGGCGGCATCCAGCAATTGGAAATCGGGAAATATCAGCACGCCGATCATGACGTTGGCTATGTCCTTAAATGAGGGAAATATGGCATTTCGGACATGAGACGACCATGGCATCATCCACATGTCAAGCGTTGACGCGCCGCATTCCACGTCATCGCCGGGCTTGACCCGGCAATCCATCCGCTTCGCGAGAACTCTTTCGAAGTGGATGGATGCCCGGATCAAGTCCGGGCATGACGACTGAATTTGCGGCGGCGATTCCTGAAAAACTTCGAAAGGATCTCATCATGTCGGCGCCGCTTCAGATCGGTATCGTGTTGTTTCCACGGGTGACGCAACTCGACTTCACCGGGCCGCTGCAGGTGTTCTCCAGCGTGCCCGGCGCGCAGGTGCATCTGATCTGGAAGCGGATCGAACCGGTCACCAGCGACTCGGTGCTGACGATCACGCCGACCGTCAGCTTCGCCGATTGCCCGCAGCTCGACGTGATCTGCGTGCCGGGCGGGCTCGGCACCGATGACATGGTCAATGACGAGGAGATGCTGGCTTTCCTGCGCAAGCAGGCCAGCGGCGCCAAATACATCACCTCGGTGTGCACGGGATCGCTGGTGCTGGGCGCGGCCGGCCTGCTGAAAGGTTATCGCGCGACCACGCACTGGACCGCGATCGATTATCTCGGCGAGTTCGGCGCGACGCCAACCAGGACAAGGGTCTGCGTCGATCGCAACCGCATCACCGGCGGCGGCGTTACTGCAGGGATCGATTTCGCGCTGACGCTGGTGTCGATCCTGGTCGACCGGCGCACCGCGGAGGCGATTCAGCTCAGGCTCGAATACAACCCGGCGCCGCCGTTCAATGCCGGTTCGCCGGACACCGCGCCGCCGGAAATCCTCGCCTTCATGAAAGACCGGATCGCAGCCTCGCAGGCGCGCCGCGGCGAGATGATCCATCGCGCCGCGGCAAGGCTGGCCTAGCCGTTCGATCCGCCGATCAGAATCGGCTTTGAAGAAAAAGGCCGCCTGGTTTCCCAGACGGCCTTTCCTGTCCTACGGCAGCTGCACATTGACGGGCGATTTCAGAACCTCAGCGCCAGGGGCCTATCTCCCAGCCACATCCTGATCGGCAGCCGCTGCATTCCGGGGCAGTCGCGAACTGTTGCCCGAACCGTCGCGATGGTCTCCCATCTCCGTAAGATGACCCATTGAGCCACCAATGCGTCCGGCGCTCAATAACGCCGTCGCAGATGTCCCCGTTGTTCCCGCTGTTCACAGGCCGCTCCAATCGCGGCACGGCCTCAGCGCAACTGCAGCATCGGCGGAACCGGCTAGACCGCAGCCACCTGGCTGGCCCGCCGCAGTTTGGCGAAGATGATGCCGTGGGTCAGCAGGTAGAACGGCACCAGCAGGGTAGGAATGTTCGACCATGGCAGCATCACGACGGCGGAGGACCCGATGGTTTCGCCGAAGATCTGCAGCGGCGAGCCCGGCGCGGACATGATCCCAAGCGTCACCGCGGCAATCAGGTCGAGCGCGCCGAACAGGTTCCATGCGAACAATGCGCCGCGGTTGCCCTGGGGATGGCGGACGATCGCCATCGTCAGCGGGATCGCGGTCAGGCCGACGATGATGTCGCCCCACCCTGCCGACTGCGGGAACGGTCCGCTCAACCTGTCCTGCGCGGCCAGCAGCAGGAAGAAACCGCCGAACACCCGCATCGCGTTGAGCCCCACCAGCAGGGGCAGCGGCAGCGCCAGCAGGGTCTCGCGCACGCTCGCCAGCGACAGCGCCGCGATGGTGGCCGCCACCAGCGGCAATCCGGCCATCACGCCGATCGCCGGCACCGGCGTCGAGGTGACGGCGTAAACCCCGGCACTCGCCAGCGCGACGGCGAGCCCGATCCACAGCCCGGCGATCGCGACCGTGGTCAGCTTTTGCGCCGACGACAGCGGCATCATGGTGATGGCGGCATTCAGGTTCACCGCAATCGCAGCGGTGAGGACGGTGGTACCAATCAGATCGAGCATGTCAGCCTCCTCGTTATATATATGTAATTACACCTATCGAACCGAATGAATGCCCGGCGCCACGCCGGCTGCGTTTCACCCCAGGCTGCGGGAAGCCAGAATTTTCAGCGCGGCCTCGCCGTCGGCGCCCAGCAATCTGGCGACGTGGGCCTGCGCTTCGGACCAGAACGGAAAGCCGCGGCGGACGGCGCCCCGCCCCTGCGCGGTGATGGCAATCATGCGCGCGCGCGGATCGTCGCCGGCCTTGATCGAAATCCATTTCCTGGCTTCGAGCGGCGTCAGATTCCGCGTCAGCGTGGTGCGCTCCATCCCCAGCAGCCCCGCGAGCTTGCCGATCGGCATTTCGCCGCGCAGCATCAGCTGCGACAGGATCGTGAACTGGGTGATGCGGATCCCCGATTTCTGCATGTAGCCGTCATAGAGACGGGTGATCTTGCGCGCCGCCTGCCGCGACGCCAGGCAGAAGCAGCCGGCGCAGGCCATGTATTCCGCAAGATCGGGGTCGTTCGGTCGTTTCATGACATGAGTGTAAATACACTTATGTCAATCCGCAAGAGGCCGGAGCCGTCGCCCCTGGCTGATTTATCGGAAGCTCAGTTGCCGGGGGTCCAGGGCTGGTAGTCGCCGGTGGCCTTGGGACGGCGGCCGCTCGCCAGCGTCGAGCCGGACGGGCGGTAGGCCGAAGGCGTCCCGGTCATGTTGGGGACGTGCGGCTTTTCCCATTCGCGCGGGGTGTAGCTCTCTTCGGTCGGGGCTGTGTCGACGGTGTGATGCAGCCAGCCGTGCCAGGACGGCGGCACGCGGGTGGCCTCGGCATAGCCGTTATAGACCACCCAGCGCCGCTCGAAGCCGAGCGTGGGATCGATCTTGCGCCCCTTGGTGCGGTAATAGCGGTTGCCCTGCTCGTCGGTGCCGACCAGCTCGCCGAACCGCCAGGTCCACAATTGCGTGCCGAAAGTCTGGCCATTCCACCATGTGAAGAGCTTGAGCAGAAACAGTTTCATAAGCGCGGCCGGTTCGAGAACAGTTGGGGGTCCTGATGCCATCGGCAGGCCCGATTGTCCAGTTTCGTCCGGCCTCGCCCGGACCGGCCGGGGCCGCAGCCAACACCTTTAAGTGACCGGATGTCGCGGAAAGGGCTTAATTTGTTCATTCAGGATACAGTTCCCATTGGGCAGTCTGGAGGCCGCGCACGATGGGTGCCGGGCCCGGGAACGTCCGCCCTCCCCGAGGGTTTAAACGAAGTCCGGTGGATGGAGCCGAGAATGATCGATCTGAAGGTTTTGAGTATCGCCGCAGCGATGGCCCTGGTGTTGCCGCTGGCAGCACCTGGCGAGAGCTTCGCGCAAGATAAGGGCGGTGGCGGCGTTGCCGTTGGCGGCGGTGGCGGTGGCGGTGGCGGTGGTTTTCGCGGCGGCGGCCCGGCCATCGGCGGTGGCGGCGGCATGAAATTCGGTGGCGGCGGCGGCGGATACGTCGGCGGCGCTCCGGGACCGCGCTTTAGCGGCGGCGGCGGAAACTGGCACGGCGGCGGTTACGCCGGCGGCTATCGGCGCCACCACTACCATGGTGGCGGCGGCTTCATCCCCGGCGCGGTGATCGGCGGCGTCATCGGCGGCGCGCTGGCGTCGCAGAGCTACGGCTATTATGGCGCAGCACCGTACGGCTATTACGACGACGGATACTATGACGACGGCGCGGTCGCGGTGGCGCCTCCGGTCGGCGACGACGCGGTGGCCTACTGCATGCAGACCTATCGCTCCTACGATCCGCGATCGGGCACCTATCTCGGCTATGACGGCTTGCGGCACCCCTGCCCGTAAACAGCATCCGGGCGTTCCGGACTTCAAGGACGGTGCATCGCCGATGCGCCGTCCTTTTTCTCAGGACCGCAGCGCCATGGTGACGCCGCCGAGCGTCACCACCAATGCCGTGATTTCGCGAAATCCCAGCGGCTCGTGCAGCATGGCGCCGGCCGACAGCACGCCGATCACAGGCACCAGCAGGGTGCCGATCGATGCGGTCGCCGCCGGCAATCGCTCCAGTGCGGCGAACCAGCAGACGTAACACAGGCAGAACTGGATCAGCGTCATATAGGCCATCGACGCCCAGCCGACGCTGGACAGCGCCGCCAGATGCGGCTGCTCGACGATCAGCCCGACGATCGCGATCGGCAGGCAGCCGATGCCGATCTGCCAGGCCGCCAGCGACAGCGGCGGCATCGCCAGCGGGAAATGCTTGGTCAGGACGGTCCCGAGCGCGACGCTGATCGCGCCCGCCAGCACGCACAGGAATCCCGGCAGCTTTTCCAGGCTGGCGTCGATACCGTTGCCGCCGATCAGCACGGCGATGCCGGCGAGCGCGACGGCGAGCGAAATCGCCCGCAGCAGCGACAGCCGCTCGCCCAGCACCGGCCACGCCAATAGCGCCACCCACACCGGTATCGAAATCGCGAGCACCGCCGCCTCGCTGGCATTGAGCCACAACAGCGCCAGCCCCATGAAGGCGACCCAGCCGCCGATCGTCAGCACCGATACCAGGACCAGCCGCGACCACATCGGCCGCGGCGCGGCCAGGCTCTCCCGCCGCGCCACCGCGAACAGCGCCAGCGCCGCAGCGCCGATCAGGCCGCTCAGCCCGCGCGACGACAGCGGCGGCCACTCCGAGAGCAGGTTCTTCATGATCGGGAAATTCAGCCCCCAGCCGACCGAGGTGACGGCGAGGAACAGAAGACCGAGCGGCGAGATCCGGTGCGCCGCGCGCGTGCTGGGCGAAGCCGTCATGACCGCGTCGCCAGTACCACGCCCGCGAGCGTGAAGATCAATGCCGCGATCTGGCCGGGGCCGAGCGGCTCGTGCAGCGCCACCGCCGAGGCCACCACGCCGATCACAGGCACCGCCATGGTGCCGATCGCCGCCACCGACGCCGGCAGCCGCGCCAGCGCCGCGAACCACGCCACATAGGCGATGCAGAACTGGATCACGGTGGAATAGAACAACAGCCACCAGCCGAGCGGCGTGATCGCGGCGACATGGCTGGTCTCGATCAGGAGGCCGACGATCGCGATCGGAAAACAGCCCAGCCCGATCTGCCAGGCTGCCGCCGGGATCGGCGCCATCTGCAGCGGATACTTCTTGGCGAGCACGGTGCCGAGCGCGAATCCGATCGCGCCGCCGAGCGCCATGACGATACCCGGCAGCTTCGCAGCGCTCGCGGTGATGCCGTTGCCGCCCATGATGGCGGCGAGCCCCGCAAACGCCATCACCAGCGCGATGGTGCGCAGCACCGTCGGCCGCTCGCCGAGCACCGGCCAGGCCAGCATGGAGGCCCACACCGGCATGGTGTAGGCGATCAGCGCCGCCTCGCTGGCGGGCAGCCAGAGCAGCGCCAGCCCCATCAGCACCATCCAGCCGGTGACATTGAGCAGCGCCGCCAGCATCAGCCGCGGCCACAGCGCGCGATCCACCGTCAGGCTCTGCCGGCGCAACAGCGCCAGCGCCGCCAGCAGGCAGGCGCCGATCACGCCGGTGACCCCGCGCAGCGTCAGCGGCGGCAGTTCGCTCAACAGGTATTTGGTGACCGGCCAGTTGAAGCCCCAGCCCACCGAGGTGATGGCGAGGAACAGGAGGCCCGCGGGCGTGATGGGTGCACGCGCCGCCGTCGGATTTTGCAGCTTCATGGGGTGAGTCGACCGGTGGAATCGGAGGCACCATGCCGCTTATCCGGGCTCCCGACCATCGGCCGGCGGACATGCCTGCCCGGACATCTCCGTAGCGTCACGTGAGTCTCGAAGGAGCAACCCCCGAGGGGCCCTCGAGGCGCAAAATATAGTTGCCCTGTGAACAGCGGGGTGAAGCCGGAACCGGTTCACCAAAACAGATTTTTTTAACTTGGGAATCCCTGAGGACTCACTGATACTTGCAGGCATCAGCGGGCCTCGGCGCCCCCTGTTTTCCCCCGCTTTGCACCATATTTAGTATTTGATTCAGAAACTCGTACTAATCCTTGACGGGCGCGAGCGAGTTGTCCTAGCTTTCATCCTGTTCGGCGCGAGTGTGTTTGGGTCCCGCCGGTCGCTCCCAGATGGGTTCCTGAATTGACCACTTCGCCGGCCGGTTGAGGCAGCGGGGCTGGGCTTTTTTGTCCCGGAATTTGGAGACCTTGGGGCGCCAAGAACGGGCCGGAATTCGGCCCAGGTAGACGAGTTGGATTGACGAGTTGGGGCGTTGAAAGCGTGACCTGAACCGGAGCCGGCGCTCCCGCCAGGACGTGCGTAGAGAAACAGGGCCGGATCCACCGGTAGAGCTTGCGGGTCCCTCGGACAAAGTTGCCTGCAACTTTGGTCCGGGAGGTTCGCTCAAGGAAAACACAAGAACGGGGCACGACCAATATGCGAATCGAGCGGCGCAACACCACGGCAGGCCAGTCACCCTACGCTGGCATTGATTTCAGAATGACGACATCGGAGATCCGCAACCCCGATGGCTCGGTGGTGTTCCGGCTGGAGAACGTCGAGGTTCCGGAATTCTGGTCGCAGGTCGCCTCCGACGTGCTGGCGCAGAAGTATTTCCGCAAGGCCGGCGTCGCCGCACGCCTGAAGAAGGTCGAGGAAGAGACCGTGCCGTCCTTTCTGTGGCGCTCGGTGCCCGACAGCGACGCGCTCGCCACCCTGCCCGAGAACGAGCGCTATGTCAGCGAGCTCTCGGCCAAGCAGGTGTTCGATCGGCTGGCCGGCTGCTGGACCTATTGGGGCTGGAAGGGCGGCTACTTCGGCGCTTCCGAACAAGACGCGCAGGCCTTCTATGACGAGCTGCGCTTCATGCTGGCCAAGCAGATGGTCGCGCCGAACTCGCCGCAATGGTTCAACACCGGGCTGCACTGGGCCTACGGCGTCGACGGCCCCGGCCAGGGCCATTATTACGTCGATCCCTTCACCGGCAAATTGACCAAATCGAAATCGTCCTACGAGCACCCGCAGCCGCACGCCTGCTTCATCCAGGGCGTCAATGACGACCTCGTCAACGAGGGTGGCATCATGGACCTCTGGGTGCGCGAGGCGCGCCTGTTCAAATACGGCTCCGGCACCGGCTCCAACTTCTCCCGGCTGCGCGGCGAAGGCGAACGCCTGTCCGGCGGCGGCCGCTCGAGCGGCCTGATGAGCTTCCTCAAGATCGGCGACCGCGCCGCGGGCGCGATCAAGTCCGGCGGCACCACCCGCCGCGCCGCCAAGATGGTGGTGGTCGACGCCGACCACCCCGACATCGAGACCTATATCGACTGGAAGGTGAAGGAGGAGCAGAAGGTCGCCGCCCTCGTCACCGGCTCCAAGCTGAACCAGAAGCACCTCAAGGCGGTGCTGAAGGCCTGCGTCAACTGCGAAGGCTCGGGCGACGACTGCTTCGATCCCGAAAAGAACCCGGCGCTGCGCCGCGAGATCAAGCTCGCCCGCCGCGCCATGGTCACCGACCCCATGATCAAGCGCGTCATCCAGTTTGCGAAGCAAGGCTACAAGGAGATCGATTTCCCGGTCTACGACACCGACTGGGATTCGGAGGCCTACCTCACCGTCTCCGGCCAGAACTCCAACAACTCGGTCTCGCTGAAGGACGACTTCCTGCGCGCGGTGGAGACCGACGGCGACTGGAACCTGATCGGCCGCACCAGCAAGAAGGTGACGAAGACGCTGAAGGCGCGCGACCTCTGGGAAAAAATCGGCCACGCCGCCTGGGCGAGCGCCGATCCCGGCCTGCACTTCAACACCACCATGAACGACTGGCACACCTGCAAGGCGTCCGGCGAGATCCGCGCCTCCAATCCGTGCTCGGAATACATGTTCCTGGACGACACCGCCTGCAACCTGGCGTCGGCCAACCTCATCACCTTCTACAACACCTCGACCAAGCACTTCGACGTCGACTCCTACGAGCACCTCTGCCGCTTGTGGACCATCGTGCTCGAAATCTCCGTGATGATGGCCCAGTTCCCGTCGAAGGCGATCGCGGAGCTGTCCTACGAGTTCCGCACCCTCGGCCTCGGCTTCGCCAATATCGGCGGGTTGTTGATGACCATGGGCCTGTCCTACGACTCGAAGGAAGGCCGCGCGCTGTGCGGCGCGCTCAGTGCGATCATGACCGGCGTGGCCTATGCGACCTCGGCCGAGATGGCCAAGGAGCTCGGCCCCTTCCCCGGCTACAAGAAGAACGCCGCGCACATGCTGCGGGTGATCCGCAACCACCGCCGCGCCGCGCACGGTGAAAGCCGGGGCTACGAGGCGCTGGCGGTCTCGCCGGTGCCGCTCGATCACGCCTCCTGCAGGCAGGCCGACCTCGTCGAGCACGCCAGGGCCGCCTGGGACAAGGCGCTCGAACTGGGCGAAATCAACGGCTACCGCAACGCCCAAACCACCGTGGTGGCGCCGACCGGCACCATCGGCCTCGTGATGGATTGCGACACCACCGGCATCGAGCCCGACTTCGCGCTGGTGAAATTCAAGAAGCTCGCCGGCGGCGGCTACTGGAAGATCATCAACCGCGCCGTGCCGGAAGCGCTGCGCGCGCTCGGCTATCGCGAGAGCGACATCGCCGAGATCGAGGCCTACGCGGTCGGCCACGGCTCGCTCTCCAACGCGCCTGCCATCAACGTTTCCACCTTGAAAGCCAAGGGCTTCACCGACGAAGCTCTCGCAAAGGTGGAAGCCGCCCTGCCCACCGCCTTCGACATCAAGTTCGCCTTCAACAAGTGGACCTTCGGCGAGGATTTCCTGCGCGACACGCTGAAGCTCGAGCCGGAAGCCATCGCCGCGCCGAATTTCGACCTGCTCGGCGCGATCGGGTTCACCAGGCGCGAGATCGAGGCCGCCAACGTGCACATCTGCGGCGCGATGACGGTGGAAGGCGCGCCGCACCTGAAGGCCGAGCACTACAGCGTGTTCGACTGCGCCAATCCCTGCGGCAAGATCGGCAAGCGCTATCTGTCGGTCGAGAGCCACATCCGCATGATGGCCGCGTCGCAGCCGTTCATCTCGGGCGCGATCTCGAAAACCATCAACATGCCGAACGACGCCACGGTGGAGGACTGCAAGGAAGCCTATCTCCTGTCCTGGAAGCTGGCGCTGAAGGCCAACGCGCTCTACCGCGACGGCTCGAAGCTGTCGCAACCCCTCAACTCGCAGCTGATCAGCGACGACGACGAGGAAGACGACGCGATCGATAGCTTCATGGAGAAGCCGATGGCCGCGCGCACCGCCGCGTTTTCGGAAAAGGTGGTGGAGCGGCTGGTCGAGCGCATCGTCGTGATGCGCGAACGCGAGCGCATGCCGGATCGCCGCAAGGGCTACACCCAGAAGGCCGTGGTCGGCGGGCACAAGGTCTATTTGCGCACCGGCGAATATGACGACGGCAGGTTAGGTGAGATCTTCATCGACATGCACAAGGAAGGCGCGGCGCTTCGCTCCATCATCAACAACTTCGCGATCGCGGTCTCGCTCGGCCTGCAATACGGCGTGCCGCTCGAGGAGTATGTCGACGCCTTCACCTTCACCCGCTTCGAGCCGAACGGCCCGGTGCAGGGCAACGACTCGATCAAATACGCGACCTCGATCATCGACTACGTGTTCCGCGAACTCGCGGTCAGCTACATGAGCCGGTTCGACCTCGCCCATGTCGACCCCACCGAGTCCAACTTCGACGCCATCGGCAAGGGCGTCGACGAAGGTCGGCAGCCGGAGCAGCCCAACAACAAGTACCTGTCGAAGGGCCTGACCCGCTCGCGCACCGACAATCTCGTCGTCATGCGCAGCGGCAGCGAGCCCGCGGCCGATGCGCGGACTTCCGGCAACGTGACTTCGATCGGGTCCGCCGGCCCGACCGCCCGCGCCGCCGACGCGGTCGAAGGCGCCGTCGCGCTGAAGCAGGAAGCCCAGCACGAGCTGTCGCCGACCGAGAAGCTGGAAGCGCTGCAGTGGAGCAAGTCGGGTGCTGCGCAACAGGCGGCCCCGTCCAAGGCCGAACGCCGGGCGGAAGCGAAGGCCAAAGGCTACGAAGGCGAGATGTGCGGCGAGTGCGGGAATTTCACGCTGGTGCGGAATGGGACCTGCATGAAGTGCGATACGTGTGGAAGTACGACGGGGTGTAGCTGAGGTCGAACACACCGGCTATGATGATAAGCAAGAGCGGCCCTTGGGCCGCTCTTGCTGTATGGAGATCGCTATGGACCTCGAAATAGCAGGAAGACAATTTACCAACCTGGCAAAGATCAATGTTCTTCTTGGAAAGAACGGAAGCGGCAAAAGCACTATCCTTCGACTGCTTGAACAGAACAAGGAAAGCTTACCACGGATTGGAAGCGCCAATTACATCACGCCAGAGCGCGGCGGAGAGCTAACTTACTCTGGCGGCATTGAAACGAACATCGCAAGCAATCCTGATTGGGGACCCACCGTTCGTCGCAGCAACCGGTACGATAATTTTCGTCAAATGAGCGTGACGGAGTTTCGCAAACTAGAAACACTGGTGCTCAGAAAAATTGAGAAAGATACAGCCACTCGCCAAGACTTGGACTTCTCATTTGATACTACGTTGAACTTGATCAATGGGCTTCTAGACAACGTCAAAATCACACGCGGGGAAGCCTCAGGATTTGAGATCAGAGATAAGATTTCGAACGAAAAACGCGCGCCATCGACACTGAGCAGCGGGGAGTCCGAGCTAATCAGCCTCGCCATTGAAATTCTTGCCTTCTCATACAGCTCCGAGAATTACCCAGAGAAAACATCATATTTACTCCTCGACGAACCAGATGTTCACCTCCATCCAGATTTGCAGGAACGCTTGATTGCACTTTTGGTGGAAGCCATCCGCGGCAAAGGAATAATCGTCATTATAGCAACTCACAGTACAGCGATTCTGGGCGCCTTGAGTGACAACATTGACGCACATATTGGCTTTGCTTCTCCCGCTAAACAGGATGTCGCCTTCGTTGCGATAAGAGATTCCCTACGCAACATATTGCCCATCTTTGGCGCTCATCCTCTTTCGAACGTGTTCAATAAGCGGCCCATCCTACTCGTCGAAGGCGACGATGACGAACGCATTTGGCAGCAAGCGGCGCGATCCTCAGCGGGGCGTTTGAAAATCTGGCCTTGCCCGGCCGGCGATATTCAAAGTCTCGACGAATATGAAAATGAAGTGGAGGCCATAGCTGGGGCGATCTATGAAAATGCGCAAGCATTCTCTCTACGAGATCGCGACGACAATCCCTACGAAATAGACGACAAGCCGATCGTTAAGCGAATGCGGTTGAATTGCGGAACCGCCGAAAATCTCATCGTTTCGGATGATGTGTTGGCTTCTCTCAATACGAATTGGAATACGCTGTTAAATCAAATTGAGGCTTGGCTGCGCAACTATCCCAACCATCCGCAAAGTCTAAGTATGCAAGCGTTCAAGACTTCGGAGTATGATCGTCAAAACGCGCACCTCAAATCCGTTAGAAACGTTCTCATGATGCTCGCGGGGTCGCAAAAGCCCTGGGAGGTTGCTGTGGGGCAAGCAATTGCTAGTCTCATCACAGGGACGCCAATGACCGGCGACCACAGCTTAACGACTTATCTTGGGCCTAAGCTCGTTGACGCACTAGGCCTAAGACCGCGTCGGAGACGTTTTTCCTCTGGACGCAGTAGGTACACGTAGCTCGTCAGGGCAGATTGGCCCGGGCGGATTAGCGCCAGCGTGATCCAGATCTACGATGGCGACTTTCGTTCCGCCGGCCTATTCCGCAATTCACCCCTGCCCGTTACGCCCCGCCCTTGTCAGGCAACATTGGCCTCGGCGTTCTCTTTGCCCTCCGCGGCAAGGAGATCGAGATCGACGAGCTGCGGATCGTCGGGATCGGGTTCGCCCTGGAACCGGCCGCTGCCGTGAACGTGCATCAGGGTCTGCACACGCCGGGCATTCAGATAGTCCACATGCTGATGCCGCAGCGCGACCGGCAGCAATCCTTTCGGCAGCCCGACCAGCGCGAACGCCGCGGCCCGGCGCACCTCGCCGCCCTCCCGCCACAGCAGCGGATTGAGCGTGTAGATCAATTGCCGCTCGATCTCCGGGAGCGGCGGTTGCTCTGCCTCGGCCGGCGCCGGGAATGCGGCGTTGGCGTTGCCCGCGCGCGTGCGCACCGCGGCGGACCGCAGCTCCCAGCAAATCAGGTCCGCGGCCGCGAGAACCTCGCGGCGCAGCGCTTCCACACTGGTCGAGAACCTGGTCGCTTCCGGCATCGACGCCGTGCTTTTCGTGACAGCCTCCACCAGTGCCATGGCGCCGGCGCCAAACCCCGGGGCGGCCCGCTCGATTGCCGCAGCCATCGCCTCGATCCCCTCCGCCACCATGTCGCGGTCGCGCTGCGCTATGGCGTCGGCCAATGCGCGCTCGGTCGAGGCGATCTGCTCGTCGAATTCCGCCAGTGCGGCGCGCAGTGTCTTGGCGTGGTCCTCGACGGCGCGCATGTTGGCCTCCGCGCGATCGAGCTTGGCATTGGCGGCTCCGGCCACGGCCAGCCGCTCGGCGGCGGCGCGCTTTTCTGCAACCACCGTTTCGGCCAAGCTGAGCCGATCGGCCAGCTTCTGCCGCGCCACCTGCTTTTCCTTCAGCGTATTCCCGAAACGCTCGACCGGGCTGAGCTCACGCTTGAAAAATGCCATGGCCTTGCCCCCGCGAAAGCGATCCTCCACCGAATCAGCCGGTAGACCCAATGCGCGAAAATTAGCCGGGAACTTGGATAACATTGCGGCCTGGGCCGGCGCACGCCGCCACGGAATTCGCCGGGCGTTCGCGCGACTTGTGAGGTATTTCGCTTTCACCGCTATTTGCAGACTGCGAACTGCGTCGCCGCGCGCGCAAGCGAAATCCCGCGACCCCACCGCGACAAAACAACCCGACGGGCAAATCACTTCTGATTTTCCGAAACGCGGGTCAAGCCCCGGAAGTGAAAATAAATCGCTTAACACGTCGCGCAAATCACTCTTACAAATTCGCCCGTCTCACCCGATGAGAGGGGCGGGTCGCGATCGTCACGAACGCGCGGTGGGATGCGGTGGACGCGGAAGTTGCGACTGACGAGCGTGACTCGAGCGGACGGCAAAGACGTGTGGTCCTGACGCCCCGACGCTGGCGTCAAGTTCGCGGGAAGCAAAACTTCCCGCGGATGATGGTGGCAAGAAAGCCCGGTCACCAGGGAGAGCTCGGAATAAGCCGTAGAACCATTGCGCAGGGAAGGCCGGATTGCCTCCGCTGAACCTGTATGCTCGTGTGCGTTTTCCTCAATAACAATTGCACACGGGACCGCGGGTGCAGCGCGCACCCGGTCTTCCCTGCGCCCTCTTCTTTTTCGAGGGCGAAGATCGAAGCAAAGCTCGGACGTATCGCGCCGCGAGAATGCGGACGCACATCTTCTCGCTGTTTGACAGTTGAATCAGCGGACATTTGTCGCGCACGCGGAGCGCCACATCCCCCACGCTGTCATCGCCCGGCTTGACCGGGCGACCCAGTATTCCAGAGGCGGTCGCGATGGAAACGAGAGGCCGCGGCGTACTGGATCCTCCGCTTTCGCGGAGGATGACGAGTTGTCGTAAATCCGGAACCGCAACTGCCGCAATCGCGGTTTCCCGGATTGCGCTTTGCGCCATCCGGGCTACAATTGATTGATGCTGATCATCTCGATCATTCTCGAAGCCACTGTCATGGCGATCGCGATTCTCGCGGCGCGCGACGGCAGGCCGTACATTTATGGGCTGGCGTTCACGTTCGGCGCCTACGTGTTCTACGACCTCGCCCGCTTCCTGCGCTGGGATGTCGAGGGCCCGCTGTTGTCCGGCCTGTTCCTGGTCGCAACCGCCAGCGCCCTGGTCTCGGTGTGGATGCTGTACAGGGACCGGCCGCGGTAGCGGGGCCTCCCGGCCGCCCGTGTCTCATTCCGGTGATTGCCCGGCGAAGGCCGCCATCACCTCGTTCAGCATTCGCTCCTCCTGCCCGGGATAACGGGAGGAAAAGTGGAACGGCTCGATGCGGCGCACGCCGGCCTGGCGGGCGATTTGTCCGGCCGCCTCGGTGGTCAGATGGGCGCGATCGGCGGCCAGATCAGCATCCGCCCGCGCGAACGCCGCCTCGATGAACAGCAAGTCGGCGTTGCCGACGAGAGCCGTGATCGCCTTGCGATTATCCGCGGTATCGGCAACGTCGGTGACGTAACCGATCTTCTGGCCAGGCGTGATCGTCAATACATCCCGAAGCTTGCCGAGCGGCATCTCATGCCCGCCCGAACCCGTCGTCGAGGCGCCGATCCGGACCGGAAAATCATCCGGCCGGTTCTCGATCACCGCGCGCTTGAGGTCGCGCAGCCAGTGCCCGACCGGAAGCCCCAGCCTTGCGAGCCGCGTCTTCCAGATATTGACGTGAGCGGGCTCCTGGACGGCGAATCCCAGGCACGGGGTGCGATGCGCAAGCACCGCGGTCGAGACCCGGAAAGCCGGATCCCGGACGACAACGCCTTCGTCGATCCGGCCCGTCCCCATCGCCTCGGCGGCGAAGCCCGCCTTGAAACGAAACCGTGTCATCCGGGTGCCAAGAGAGGCGTCGATCTCGGTGACCACGAACACCAGATCATGCTGGCCGCGATCGACGAGATTCCAGAGATAGGCCTGCAGCTTGTGGTGGACGCGATCGGCAAAACCGTTCGGGCCATAGAGATGGATCTGCTTGTCGCGGCCGACCAGCACCCGCAACAGCCGATCGAAGCCGATGAAGTGATCGACATGCGCATGCGACACCAACACGTGCTCGAGGCGCAGAATCTTTCGTGGCGGCAATAGCGCGATGTCGCCGAGATCGAACAGGATCGCCCGCTTCTCGAACAGCGTCTCGAGATAGAGCGCCGGATCGCCGGTTCGCCCGTTGATCAACGTTGCATGCAGTAGCGGACGCATGCGTTCTTCTATAGCGGTTTCGAGCGACGTAGGGGCCGGTTCGCGTCAGGAAAACGTGTCGATCGGAACCGAAAAAGGCGCCTTTGGGCGCCGGTCCGGCGATAAACGCCCGCTCCTCCGTAACTCCCCTTAGGGAATCCATCCGAATTTTCCGCCGGCCCTGGCGCTGCTATTCGTGCAACCTGCACTTGTCGCAGGAGGCGGAACATGGCCCAGGTCTATTTCCATTGCTCCAACACCGAACGCGCATTGATCGATCAATGCGGCGCGTCGATCGATGACCTGGCCGAGGCGCGTGAGCGTGCCGCCCTGATCGTGCGGTCGCTGATCACGACGCCGACCACGGAAGACTGGCGCGGCTGGGTGCTGCATGTCAGCGACGATCTCGGCGACGAGATTTTTTCCGTGCCCTTCGCCTCCGTGCTCGGCAAGCCGCATTGAGGGGGCGCCGGATCCCCTCAGCTTTGATGCGGTCCCCGCATCATCTTCATGGCGTCCTCGATATGACGCCACTCCCTGGCTTCCTCCGCCTCGCCCTTGCTCTCGCAAGCCTGGGCCATGCGGGCGGCTTCGGCGATAGCATCGAAGCCATGCCGCTCGAACATCTGCCGCGCGATGGTGTGGATCTGCATCTCGGATATCATCTCGCTCTCCCCTGATTTCCCGGCCGGAGCCGCGGCAACGGGTCCGCAGGTCCGGCTCGCGGCTCTACCTGAAACCGCCGAACCGGGGGCTGGTTCCATCGATCGCCGGCCATCCCGCTCAAGTTCCCGCGACGCCGCCGCGGGCTGCGGCCCCAACCTCACCTTCCCGGCGCCTTGCTTTGGTCAAACCGGGCCGGACTCTGGAGCCGGGCTGAGGACCGTCGACGTAGCCTGAATCCGCCGGACACCCCACGGGGGACACCGGACCGAGCACGGAGCGCCCATGCAAACCACGCTGAAGCCGAGAGAATCCGATCCGCACGACGACTTTGCGATCGCGCCGGACGTCGTCCCCGCCGCATGGGCCGACAAGGTGCTCGCCGACATCACCGGCGACACCGTCAGCCCGCTTCTGGATCGGCAGCCCCAGAGCGAATCCGGCGCCGCCGCCGCCACGCCGGCGCCAACGGTCGATACCACGTTTCGCGCCACCGACACCGCCGGGCGGCCGTCGACCAGGAGGTGGGCGGCAACCGCGGCCTGGACCTTCATGTTTGCCCTCTGCAGCGGGCTCGCGGTCGCCGCCTGGCAGCACTACGGCGATGCGGCGGGGCAAATGATCTCGAACTGGACGCCGCCGTTCGCCGCCAGTTCATCGCCGCCGCCGGAACAGACGGCGCTCGCCGAGCCGGCCGATACACCTGCCGTTCAGGCACCCGCGGCAGATCAGACAGCTCCGCAAGCGTTGGCTCCGGCCCAGCCCGCGGAAAGCGCCGCGCCGGCCGCCGCCGCGCTCGCTGCCGATACGGCGCAGTTGCAGGCGATGGCGCGCGACGTTGCGGCGATGGGCCAGGAGATCGAGCAGCTCAAGGCCAGCATCGACCAGCTCAAGGCCAGCCAGCGAGCCTCCGACGTCGCCAAAACTTCCGCGACACAAACTCCCGCAACACGAACTTCCGCAACAAGAACGCCCGAGCGCAACGTCCGGCCGAAGACGCCGCCGCCTCCGCCTCCACTGCGATCGGCCGCGGCGCCGTCGCGGCCGCCGATGCCGGCTTATCCATCAGCGCCGGCCGCAGCAGCGCCGTTGCCGCAAGCAGCCGCGCCTGTCGCGCCGCCGCCACCAGCCGCGGCCTCGACCGACGAACCGGTACTGCGGCCGCCGATGCCGCTGCGCTAAAGCGTTTTCCAGCTTGGCCAAACCAGTACACTTCTCGCGGGGCCTCATGGTTCGAGACGCGCGAAGACGCGCTCCTCACCACGAGGGACTGAGACCTCATCCTGAGGAGCATCGCGAAAGCGATGCGTCTCGAAGGATGGAGCAGCAGCTTTCGTCAGCTACTGGACGACGTCGAGCTTGACCCTGGCAAGACCGCCATCGACCATGCCGAGCGTTTCGGCGGCGGAATAGGAGACGTCGACGATTCGTCCGGGAACGTAGGGACCGCGATCGTTGACCCGGACCGTCACGGCTTGCCCGGTAGCGACGTTGGTCACGCGCAGCTTGGTGCCGAACGGCAATGTCGGATGAGCGGCGGTCAACTGGCTGGCATCGAACTTCTCGCCGCTCGCGGTTCGCGTTCCCTCCGAGTAGAAGCTGGCGATCCCGTGCGAGGCGCTCGGGGTGGCGGCATCGTTGCGCGCAACGAACGGGGAAGGCTTCCTGATGGACGCGACGCGTCTCGTCGTCGCCGATCGATCGTGCGGCAGCGACGCCTGCCGGCTGGTGGAAAGGCCTTCGGAATTTCTGCTGACGACCGAGGACTGCGCGCAGGCCGCCAGCAGAACGCCTCCCATAGCGACCACCAACAACCGGGCAACGTTACGGCCTGTTCTGGCGTCGACCCACAAACCTCTGGCACAGCCGATGGACAACATGTCGTATCCCCAACTCGCGCCCCCAAGCCCAAGCAGAATCCAACACGCCCATGGCGCGATCCAATCGGGGCGGATCCGTGACCGGCCGGTGCGGGCATGGCATCCCCCTGCACGATTTCATTCAGGTGTGATGTTCCGGTCACAGCTTGCGGTTGCGCAGCGCCGGCCGCCGGGGCGACGCCTACCGCTGCGGGCCGGAAAGCGAGATATCCCGTTCGGCGCGGAAGACATTACTGTACAGGCTAGCGATCCACTGCCGTCCGCTCGACGTCATGTTGAGATAGCGTATCTCGGTCTGAATATGCGGCGCGACGCTGTCCCAATAGAACTGGGGATAGCGATTGACGATGTCGGCGGGCGAATCATAACCGAGCTGGCGATTGATGCCCACCTCCTCGAACTCGTGGTAGAGCGCGTTTGCCTTCCTGATGTAGTTGGGATCGCCGAGCTGCCCGATGAAGTCCGCCGCCCGCACGATCGAGGCCTCCTCATCCCATTGCTGGTCTGTCCGGGGTGGAAACCGGGTGCCTTCAATCGCGTCGACAATGCGTTGCTTGTTGAGCGGAGCAATGCCATCGATCCTCCGCATCACGTAGAGCTTCGATCGGTCGACATGGTGCGGCATCAGGCCGGCGTCCGATGCACCGCGCGGCAAGGTCACCTTCCTGCCGGCCGCATCGATCACGAATCCGTCGGCGTCGTCGTCCCTGAACAGGCCGCGCACATAACCGATGTCATGGGTCAGGCAGGCGATGATGACATGCGCATAGTCGTCCGCGGTCATTTGGCTGTGCAACGCACGGCCGCGCAGGATGTCGTGTCCCGCCAGCGTGACGAGCAGCGTATGCTCGACATTGTGGTAAAGCGCGTCGCTGTTGCCGATGCATTCGAGCGCGATGCGCGCCGCCGCCGGCACGATCTCGATGAGGCGGGTTTGCGATGACCCGAACCGGCGGCGCATATAGGAACCGAGAAACTCTTCCAGGGAGTCTGCCGCCAGTTCCGGTAAAGTCATCATGGATGCTACCCCGCCTCGGAAACCCTCTCGCGAACTCCTCGCATCCCGGTCACCGCCAGCGACAGCGAGCATAGCGCATCTGTGGTCCGGTGACCAAACGCCCGCTGCCGCGCCCGGGAGAAAAGCGGAATTATATTGCGGTGCCCCTGCACCGCGTGGTCTCTCTCAGAACTCACCCAGCTCCGGCGGCTCGAACCAGTTGGTCAGCGACAGTCCGCCGTCGACCACGATCGCGGCTCCCGTGACGTAGGCCGACACCCGGTTCGACAGCACCGCCAGCGCCAACGGTGCGAGGTCTTCAGCCTGGCCGAGGCGGCCGAGCGGGATGTGTTTTGCCAGCGCCGGATCGGCCTTGAAGCCGCCGGCGGCGATCGCGCCGGGCACCAGCGCGTTGACGCGGATTCCAAAGCGGCCCCACGTCTTGGCCAATTCCTTGACCAGCATGGCCATGCCGGCCTTGGCCGTCGAATAATGCGGCAGGTTGCGCGGCGTGCCTGAATGCAGCGAGGTGAGAAACAGGAACGAGCCGGGCTGTTTGGCCGCGATCAGCGCGCGCGCCAGTTCGCGCGCGAGGTGAAAACCGGCCTCGAGATTCACCGCGTGCATCTGCTGCCAGGTCTCGCTGCTCACAGCCATGGCGTGATCGGCTTCGCGCCGCGGCGGCGAGGCGCTGTGCACGAAGTGGGTCATCCGCCCGATCGCGGACTGCGCCTGCGTCAGCAGCGCATCGCAGGCCGCGCGATTGGCGAGGTCGCCGACCCAAGGCACCGCCAGCTCGGGCCGCGGCGAAGCCTTTACCGCAGCCGCGACCGTATCGGCGTTGACGTCGGCGAACACGGTTCGCACGCCCTCGCCCACCAGGGCTTGCGCGATGGCGCGGCCGATGCCGTTGCCCGCGCCCGTCACCAGAGCGGCCTCGCGCGCGGGGTCGAATGGATTGTTCAAGAGGCTCATGTTGTCGGCTGCTCCCTGCGACCGGATCCGCGCCTGCCTTGCGCGGGCAATTCACGGGAACAGCGAGCATACACACGATTGTTTGCAGGCCTCAACAGCCCGGCTTCCCGGCCGCGCGCTTCAGCGCCTCGCGCAGCACCTCGCGGTCGCCGATATGGTTGGCTAGTATCAGCACGAGCTTGCAGTTCATCAACTCGGCCTGGCCCTCGTCCAGATCGCGCTGGGAATCGATCAGTTCCTGATAGAAGCCGTCGGGATCGGCGATGTTGGCCCTGGTTTCAAGCGGCATGATCGTTCACTCCTTCAGGCTGCCACCGCGCGGGCCAGCGCCTTCTCAATTTTTCCCGGATCGAAGTCGCGCCAGCGCGCCGCGACGTGCTGGTCGGGCCGGATCAGATAGGTCGTTCCCGGCCGGCCGTCGTAGCGGCCGGCAAGCACGCCCTTGTCATCGATCAGATCGGCGCCGACCACGGCGACGCGCGCCCTGATCTTGCCGAACGATATCTCGCGCACTTCGGGCCCGCCGCCGAACGTCAGCACCACGAAGCCGCCGCCGATGCCATTGAGGAACCAGCCGCTGCGGCCATCCTTCGAGACCGGCGCGTCGTCGCAATTGGTGCCCGGCGCCATCCTGCCCTTGAACGGGGCAGTGTCCGGCGTATTCAGCGACGAGTGCAGATATGGCGTCGGCGTCGATAGCCGCCCGCTGTTGACCAGCGGCCGCGCAAACGCATTGTCCTCGGCGAGTTCGAGCACGGCGTCACGGAAACGCCGGCTGGCCGGGCTCTTCGGCGTGATGAAATCGGTCGAGCGCGTCGAATTGAGGAGATTGTCGTCGGCGGCAAACGCACGTTCCTCGTTGTAGCTGTCGATCAGCGAAAGCGGCGCATCGCCGTCAATGACGAGCTTCAGCTTCCACGCGAGATTGTCGATGTCGGCCACCCCGGTATTGGCTCCGCGCGCGCCAAACGGCGAAACCTGGTGCGCGGCGTCGCCCGCAAACAGCACGCGGCCATAGCGGAAATTGTCGACGCGACGGCAGGCGAACTGGTAGATCGACGCCCATTCGAGTTCGAATTCCCTGTCGTCGCCGAGCATGGCGCGCACCCGCGGGATGATCTTCTCCGGCTTCTTCTCCTCGTTCGGATCGGCGTCCCAGCCGAGCTGGAAGTCGAGCCGCCACACGTCGTCGGCCTGCTTGTGCAGCAAGGCGGACTGGTTGCGATGGAACGGCGGATCGAACCAGAACCAGCGTTCGGTCGGAAAGCTCGCCTTCATGACGACGTCGGCGATCAGGAACCGATCCTGGAAGAACTGGCCGGTGAATTTGGCGTCCACCATCCTGCGCGTGTCGCTGTTGGCGCCGTCGCAGGCGATCACCCAGTCGGCCTCCATGGCGAACACGCCATCCGGCGTTTCGACCGTGAGGACGACGTGATCGTCGGCCTGTTTCAGGCTGAGCAGCTTGTGCTTCCAGCGCAGCTCGACGCCATCGCGTTTGGCGAGCTCGGCGATCAGGTATTCCTCCAGGTAATATTGCTGGAGGTTGATCATGGCCGGCATCTTGTGATCGGCCTCGGGCAGCAGGTCGAACTGGTAGGACAGTCTGTCCCTGAAGAACACCTTTCCCACCTTCCAGCTCACACCTTTCGCGACCAGGCGGTCACCGCAGCCCAGACGATCCCATACTTCCAGCGGCCGCTTGGCGTAACAGACCGCGCGCGAACCGATCGAAACGGTGTCGCTGTCGTCGATCACTACCGTCTCGATGCCGCGGTAGGCGAAGTCGAGTGCGGCGGTGAGGCCGATCGGCCCGGCGCCGATCACCACCGCCTGGTGACGCCTCGGCTTGCCGCTGATCTGTTCATCCGAACGGACATAGGCGAATTTCGGATATCGATAGGTGTTCAGCATTTGCCGCTCCCCACGCGCCCGCCGCCGCCGGCGAACGGGCCGGACGAGGCAGCATCCCTCACAAATGGAATTTGCGTCCGGCCTCAGTTCAGGCCGAACTCCTTTTCGTGCAGCCAGGCGGTGTGACGCGGCGGCTTCTTGGTGCGGGACCATTCCTCGATCATGTCTTGCGCGCTGTCGGCCATGCGCTTCATCTTTTCGGGCGTCGTCGTCCAGGTGGCGATTTCGAGGCGGTGTCCGCTGGGATCGCGGAAATAGATCGACTGGAAGATGTTGTGGTCGGTCGGACCGACGACTTCGAGCCCGGCAGCCTCGGCGCGCGCCTTGGCTTCCATGACGACGTCCATGTCCTTGACCTGGAAGGCGATGTGCTGCGTCCAGTCCGGCGTGTTTTGATCGCGGCCCATCGGCGGCGAGTTCGGCAGTTCGAAGAAGGCCAGGATATTGCCCTGCCCGGCGTCGAGGAAGATGTGCATGTAGGGATCGGGCTCTTTCGTCGAGGGAACGCGATCCTCGGCAATGGCGCCGATCAGATCCATATTGAGGACCTTCTTGTAGAACTCAACCGTCTGCTTGGCGTCCTTGCAGCGGTAGGCGACGTGATGAATCTGGTCGATCTTCATGAATTCCTCCCTCGTTGCGTTCGGCTTCGTATCCGCGCGTTGATTATTTAGTAACATTAGTTACTATTTTCGTCAAGCGATACCGCCCTCCTGAAATCGAGCTGTTGGAGTGTGGATTTGTCAATATATTCGAGTAGAATATTGAACGATATGGACGGAGATAACGTAAACGATCTTGCCTCCATTAGATACGATTGTTACTATTATCATTCTCGCTCAAAGAGAGGATCTGAACAGTGGCACAGGTGCAAACGGCGACGGAACGGGAAGCGAGCGACGGCGTGATCGATCTCCAGCGCTTTTTCCCTTACCGGCTGGCGGTACTCGCCGAGGAAGTGTCGCGCACCGTCGCGCAGCTCTACAGCGACCGCTTCGACCTGACGCGGCACGAATGGCGCGTGCTCGCGGCGCTCGCGGCCAATCGCCAGATGGCGGCAAAGGACGTGGCCGGCTACACTACGCTTGACAAGATGTCGGTCAGCCGCGCGGTGGCCGCGCTGGAGACCAAGGCCTATCTGACCCGCGAGGAAGATCCGGCCGATCGCCGCAACAAGATCCTCAGGCTGACGCCGGCCGGCCGCGCGCTCTATCAGAAGATCGTGCCGCTGGCGCGCGCCCGCGAGCGCCACATCCTCGACGCCCTCACGTCAGCCGAACGCAACGCTCTCGACGTCATCATGAAGAAGCTGCTAGGGCGCGCGCGCGACCTGCGCGAGCGCGGCTGATCTTACGAAAGATGGACAAAACCTCGGGCGCATCGCGCCGCGGGATCGTGGGGGGTGTTTGCCAAATTCACTGAACGCGGACGCACCACACTCTTGTCATCGCCCGCGCAGCTGTTCCCGGCAAAAAATCGCCACAATTTCTTTCTGCAAATTACACGTCGGACAAGGAGAGGCCACATGCGGAAATCAGGCGCCATCCTGCTCGGGCCGATTGCCGTGCTGGCTGTCCTGTCGGCCCCTGTGCTGGCGAAGTCTGCCGGCGCGCAGAAGGCGGAAGCCAAATCGGCTTTGTCGGGGTGCAGCGCTTACGAACAGGCGCCGGATGGATCTTGGAAGCAACTGCCTTGCCAGGAGATCAGTTCCGGCGGCGCGACGCATCAGCGATCCGCGCCCAGCAGCAGCGGCGGCGACGACAACCGCTGAATGGACCTTGCCCACAAAAACCTCGCTGCTTCGTTTGAACGCAGTTCCGCCTGGACGCGACTAGAAGGGCAGTCCGCCCCCTTCCCCGCCGAGCTGCGGGAGGCGGACGCCATCTGGCCAAACGGGGGTAAAGCCATGACTGTACCGCAGACCACCGCCACCGCGGCCCGCGGCGGGGTGATCGCAATCCTGCTGCCCTGTTTCCTGATCGGCAATTTTCTCTGGAAAGTGCTGATCCCGGCGCGGGATTTTCCGATGCGCACTGAGCAGGTCATGACCATGACCCTCGATCTCCTGATGGTCATGGGCCTGTTCGGACTGAGGAAGTCGATGCCCGCAGCGCTGTTCTGGATCGCGCTTTTCGCCGGCGTCGGACTGCTTGCGCTGCGGCTCTCCCATGACGGTTGGTGGACCGGCCATCTCACCTATTCGATTCCCGCGATGAGGTGACAGCGCGCCTATGACCATCGACAAACTGATTGCCGAGGCAGCTTACCTGCCGCTGCGCGACGCGGCCTATCCACGACGCCCGCAACTGGATCGCCTGCAACATGAAGTAAGGGACCGGGAAACGTAAACCCGGGATTAAGCCGGATTACTTAGGGTTCAAGGGCCCCGCTCCTCTCCTCCGTCGCAATTGGTCCAAATCCCATGAAAATCGGTACCCTGCTGACTGCCGCGATCGTCTCGCTCTCCGCCGTCGGCGGCGGGCTCGCAGTCTACGTTGCCGCCACCAAATACCAGACGATGGACAAGGTTTCGGTGGCCCAGCGCCGGCTGGAGATCGTTCGCGCCGTCGGCGACATTCCGCGCTATCTCAACCCCGAACGAGGCTTCGCCACCAACATCCTGTTCGGGCCCCCCACCGTGGACCCGACGTTGCGATCGGAGCTCAACGACAAATACCGTAAGAATACCGACGGCGCGCGCGACAAGATGAACGCGATCCGCAAGAACCTGCCCGGCGACCTCGAGGACGGCGCCGCGGTCGCCGGCGCCATGGATGTCCTGAATGCCAAGTTCGCCGCGCTGCGCGAGGCCATCGACAAGGCGATCGACGGTCCGGCCGAGGCGCGCCGCGACGCCGCCAAGAAGATCGTCGCCGACAACGCCGTGTTCAACAACGGCGTCACGGCGCTGCTCGGCGAGCAGGTCCGCAAGATCGCCCTGCTCGACGGCGACGCCTACCGGCAGGCGAGCTATGCCAACATCGCCTGGAATTTGCGTGACGTCGGCGGCTACAATGCCAGCCTGCACAAGAACGTCCTCGGCGCCAAGCGCGTGGCCACTGACGCCGAAAAGATGGATCTGAGCCGCGCCCAGGGCCGGGCCGACCAGATCCTGATGTCGCTGCAGGAGTTGCGCGGCAATCCCACGACGCCCGCCAACGTCGCAGCCGCGCTCGACCGCATGAACGCAGCCTATGTCGAGGGATTCGGCAAGGAGCTGAAGATGATCAAGGAAGGCGCCATCAGCGGCAAATTCGAGCACGACGCCGCCGCCTTTTTCGCGGAGTCGCAACGCGGCCTCGGGGCGGTCATCGAGGTGCGCGATGCCTTCTATGAAAACGCCGAACATATCCTCGGCTCGGCCTGGTCTTCTGCGCGCTTCAGCTTCCTGATCGCGCTTGCAGGCCTCGCCGCTGTCGCGATCGCCAGCGTCGGCCTCGTACTGATGGTCCGCCGCCGCGTCTGCAAGCCGATCGTCGACCTCACCGCGACGATGTCGCAGCTCGCCGGCGGCGACGTCTCCTGTGAAATTCCGGGTGCCGACCGCAACGACGAGATCGGCGCGATGGCGTGCGCCGTGCAGGTCTTCAAGGACAACATGATCAAGGCCGATCGTCTGGCCGCGGAGAAGGAAGCGGAGAACGACGTCAAGATGCGGCGCGCCCGCGTGCTCGACGATCTCACCCACGCCTTCGAGGCCAAGGTGACCGAACTGGTCGGCGGACTGTCGTCGGCTTCCGCCACGATGGAAGATACCGCGCAGTCGATGTCCTCGACCGCGGCTGACACCAACCGCCAGGCCGCCATCGTCGCTGCGGCTTCCGAACAGACCTCGACCAACGTGCAGACGGTCGCCAGCGCTACCGAACAGCTGACGTCCTCGATCTCGGAGATCAGCCGTCAGGTCGCCCAGTCGACCGCGATCGCGGCACGCGCCGTCGAGAACGCCCGCCGCACCGGCGATACCGCACGCTCACTGGCCGAGGGCGCGCAGAAGATCGGCGACGTCGTGACCCTGATCCAGAGCATCGCCGAGCAGACCAACCTCCTGGCGCTCAATGCGACCATCGAGGCGGCGCGTGCCGGGGACGCCGGACGGGGTTTTGCGGTCGTTGCTTCCGAAGTCAAGTCGCTGGCCGGCCAGACCGCAAAGGCCACCACCGAAATCTCGGAACAGATCGCCTCGATCCAGACTGCCAGCGACGAAACGGTCACGGCGATCAGGAACGTCGCCGACGTGATCGCCGAGATCGATCAGATCGGGATCGCCATCGCTTCCGCCATCGAGGAGCAGGGATCGGCGACCAAGGAAATCTCCCGCAGCGTTCAGGAGGCCGCGCGCGGTACCCAGGAAGTCAATTCGAACATCTCCGGCGTCCAGCAGGCTGCCGACCACACCGGCTCAGCCGCCAATCAGGTGCTGGGTGCAGCAGAACAACTGTCGACGCAATCGCGGGATCTAGCCGGGCAGTTCAACCGCTTCCTGTCCGAGGTCAGGGCGGCGTAGCAGAACGCCAGCTGATTACGCCGGGCGCATCAGTTTGAGGGTTGCCGTCAGGCGAAGGCTGCGCTTGCCGGCGAGCGCGATCGCTTCGAGTTCGGCGCCCTGTTCGCTGCAGGTGCCGGAGAAGCCGATGCCGACCTCGTAGCCGCCGAACACCGGGTTCTCGCCCTTTGCCGGCGTGTGCTCCTGATTGACGATTTCGCCCTTCCAGCGGCCATCGGACGAGGTGTAGGAGCCGAGATAATAGAAGAAGGCGTCGCCACCGAGAATGCGGCCGTCGATCAGCAGCATGACGCCGGTCAGGCCGCCGTCGATGCCGTCGAGGGTGCGGATATGGATGGAATAGAGCCCGTTGACGACGCCGCCCGGCCCCACCGCGCCAACCGGCGGAACGGCCGCATCGTCGAGCCGCGTGAGGTCGGCCCAGAACACGGCACCGGGCACCGGCGCAGCGCTGCCCTCGAAGCGAAGCTTGCCGCCTTCGACCCTGCCCCGCACCTTGATCGCGGCGACGTCGGCGCCCATCAGCGGCTTGAAATAGGGGTCATCATTGTGGCGCTGGGTGATGATCTCGGCTGAGATCTCACCGTCATCCTGTTCGTGATAGGTGCCGAGATGGGCGAAGGCTGAATTGCCGCCCAGAAGTTTGCCGGCATGCATGCACATCACGCTGCGGCCGAACGCGTCGTTTACGCCGTACTCGACCTTGTAAAGTCCGTCCAACAACGGGGGTACCCGGCAGCACTGTCGAATCTGTCGCTACCAGATAGCACCGCCGGACCGACGGGTACATGACGCGTTTGCTTCAGCCGCACGGCGGCCGAAGCCGCTAGTGCCGCTTGAAATACTGCACGGCGCGCTCGTGCTTTTCCGCCGCCGCGCGCGACTTGAAGGTCCCGAGATTGCGGCGCTTGCCGGTCTTCGGGTTCACTTTTCGCGAATAAAGCCGATATTCGCCCGACGGCAGTTTGCGGATCATGGCAGAACCTCCTTCGGTAAAGCATTTTCCTCAACCGCGGTTCCCCGCTGGCGTTCCGCCCCTACGGCTTGCCCTGCGGCGGAAACACCTGGTTGCTGAACGGCTGCTCCGTCGGCACCCGCATCACGATATAGCCGCGGTCCATCGACTGATGACAGCCGTTGCATCCCGCCGTCAGCTCGCCGAACAGCTTTGCAAACCGCTTGCCGTCCTTGGCGGCAATCGCCTCGTCGATCGACTGAATCGGCGCCGTCATCGTCGTGACGTTGCTCACGGGAATGCCCTCATACATCACGGCGGCTTCCACCAAGCCGGCCTTGAGCTGGCCAAGTTCATAAGCCGCCAATCCCCAGTTCTGGGCCCTGCCGGCGAACAACAGCTTGATGTGCCGCGTCTGGATCGAGTTCATGAGGTCGCCGAGTTGTGGAACATATTTTGCGCTGCCCGTCGCCCGCATGGTGCCGGATTGGGCGACGGCCAGCGACGTCAATGAGCACGCCATCAGCAATGCCGCTATGTATCCGCGTAATTTCATTCGATGCTCCAACCGTCAGTTCCTATTAGGAAATCATATAGCGTTTCGCGATTCCCGACCTATTGATATCCATCAAGGCGGTCATGCGGAACTGACTGGGGGACAATGTGCAAGGCATTTTCCTGTACGTGCTCGCGCTCGGCGCCGGCGTCAGCGTGGCCATTCAACAGGTGCTGAACGGCGGCCTCCGGGCGGCGCTGGGGTCCCCCGCCTGGGCAGGCTTCGTCAGCTATGTCGGCGGCCTCCTGACGATGATCGTCGTGCTGCTCGCGCTCGGTGAGAACCTGCCGTCATGGAAGGCTGTCGCCAATACGCCGTTGTGGGCCTGGTCCGGCGGCGTGCTGGGCGGCGTGTTCATCCTGCTCATGATCCTGCTGCTGCCCTCGCTCGGCGCGGCCACGCTGATTGCGCTTGTCGTCGCGGGCCAGATGGCTGCCGCGATCGCGCTGGACCATTTCGGCGCATTCGGACGGGCGGCGCATCCGGTCAGCATTTCACGCCTCGCCGGCGCGGCGTTCTTGATCGCCGGCGTGATCCTGATCAGGGACTAAGGCTAAAAACAGAGGTTGGTGACGACGTTGCCGCGCTTGTCCTTGATCACGTAGGGGCAACGCAGGCGCTCCAGCGCCGTCTTGGCGCCGGCATCGCCGAGCGCGGCGGCTCGCTCATAATAGGCCTTGGCGGCGTCGGAATCCTTAGGGCCGCCGCGCCCGCTCTGCGCGAAAGCGCCCATCCGCTCCAGCGCGCCCGGATGATTTTGCGCCGCGGCCTTTTCGAACAGCACGCGCGCAGCGGCGTCGTCCCTGGCTCCGCCGGTCCCCTCCGCCATCATCATCCCGAGCTGGTATTGCGCCTCGGCATTGGTCTCGGCGGCCTTCGCCAGCAAATCCCTTGCCCGCGCGGGATCCGACGAGGTGGCACCGCCGCCGCCGAGCGCTGCGAGATTGGTGACGCCGCGCGGATTGCCGGCTTCGGCCGCACGCTCGAACAGCTTGCGCGCCTTGGCTTCGTCACTCGCGACGCCCGCGCCGGTCCCATAGAGCACGCCGAGTTCGACCATCGCCGAGCTGGAGCCTTTGTCGGCCGCCTTGCGCCAAGCGGCGATGGCTTCCGGCATTTGCCGGTTGGCGGCATAGGCGCGGCCGAGCTGGTACAGCGCCCGCCTCGACACGCCGGATGCGGTTTTGCAGAATTTGATCGCGGTGGCGATATCGGACGGGGCAACATCGGACACACCCTTGACGTCGGTGGGCCTGTCCGGGTCGGAAGGATCGGCTGCAAGCCGATCGCATAGAACGAGATCGGCGGATTGCGCGGGCGCCAAGGTCGGAGCCGCCGCGATCGAGACCGCGACGGAGAACGAAAGCGCGTGAAGCGATCTGGTCAGAGCGCACATCTTGCCGGAAGTTTGCTTCGAAGGGCCGGCCAATTCAAGGCTCCAGCCCGGACTCCCGCAGCGCCGGCGCCGCCTCCGGCGAGGCGAGAAACTTCAACAGCCGGTCGGATTGATCCACGTTGTCCGATGCCGCCAGGCGGCCGGCGGAGAACACGGCCGGAGCTTGCAGTTCACGCGGGATCGGTCCGACGATATCGACGCCTGGGACCAGCTTCAATTCGCTGATCTGCTGCACCGCAAGGTCGGCCTCGCCGGTGATGAGCCGTTCAGCGGTGAAGCCCGACGGAATGATCGTTGCGCGGGCGTTGATCTCATTCGCGATCCCCAGCCGCTCGATCAGTTGCACGAAAAGGATGCCGCTGGCGCCGATCCGCGAATAGGCCACGCGACCGCCCAGCAGCGCGGTGCGCAACGCTTCCGGTGTTGCGATATCAGGATGCGCAGCGCCGGCCTTCACGGCGATGCCGACAAAGGAGCGCGCCAGATCGGCGCGGCTGTCCGCCGCCACAATCCCTTTCGCGGCGAGATCGTCGAGCGCCTCCTTGGTCAGGATGACGACATCGGCGCCCTCGCCGCCGCGCATGCGTTCGAGCAGCGCCAGCGTCGGCGCGAAACCGGCGTCGATGCGCGCGCCAGCTCCCGCTTCAAATTGCGCCGCAAGATTGCCGATCGCGCCTTTCAAGGCGAGCGTCGACAGGACCCGAACCAAGTTTGCCATCGGGTTACGCCGGCCGCATCAGCTTAAGCACCGCGGTCAACCGCAGACTGCGCCTTCCCGCCAGCGCGGTTGCTTCCAGCAGCGCGCCGCGACCGTCGCAGCTGCCGGCAAAGCCGATGCCGACCTCATGCCCGCCGAAGATCGGGTGCTCGCTCCTGGCAGGAGTGTGCTCCTGGTTGAGGATTTCGCCCTTCCAGCGGCCGTTCGCCGAGGTGTAAGTGCCGAGATAGTAGAAGAAGGCGTCGCCGCCGAGAATGCGGCCGTCGTTGAGCAGCATCACGCCGGTCAGGCCGCCATCGACTCCGTCGAGCATCCTGATGTGAATGGAATAGAGGCCGTTGACGATACCGCCCTCGCCGACCGCATCCATGGGAGCCACAATCCGATCGGAGATCGGCGTCATCACCGAGCGGAACACCGCGCCCGGCATCTGCGGCGAGCCGCCTTCGAACCGGTAGATGTCGCCATCCGCGCAGCCGCGAACATCGATGGTGGCAATGTCGAAGCCCAGCAGCGACTGGTAGTTGGGGTCGTCGTTATGGCGATGGCTGGTGATTTCGGAGGTGACTACGCCGTCGACCTCGCTATAGGTGCCGTAATGCGCGAATGCCGAATTGCCGCCGAGCATGCTGCCGCCATGGGCGTACATCACGCTTCGGCCGACCGCGTCATCGACCTGGAACCTGACCTTGTAGAAACCCTCGAGCAAGAATTCACGTCCCCGGCCGTCGCGATGCAATTAGATTGTCTAACGCGGTTCGGGCAGCGGGGAAACGGATTTGAAGGGCCGGCTCAAAACGCAATGATCCGCCAAAGCGATTGGTGCTTTGGCGGATCAGATTGCGGCCCGGATGCCCCCCGCTCCGGGCCGTGCGTGAGCGCTTAGGCTGCGGCCGACTTGGCGGCGGCCGGGACCGAGGCGATCGTCTTCAGGATCTGCGAAGCGATCTGGTAGGGGTCGCCTTGCGAGTTCGGACGACGGTCTTCGAGATAGCCCTTGTAGCCGTTATTGACGAAGCTGTGCGGGACGCGGATCGAAGCGCCGCGGTCCGCAATGCCGTAGCTGAACTGATGGATTGACGCGGTCTCGTGCTTGCCGGTCAGCCGCAGATGGTTGTCCGGGCCATAGACTGCGATGTGATCTTCCCGGGCCAGTTCGAACGCCTTCATCAGCTTCTCGAAATAGTCCTTGCCGCCAACTTCACGCATGTAGGTGGTGGAGAAGTTGGCGTGCATGCCGGAGCCGTTCCAGTCGGTGTCGCCGAGCGGCTTGCAGTGATATTCGATGTCGATGCCGTACTTCTCGGTCAATCGCTGCATCAGATAGCGGGCCATCCACATTTCGTCAGCAGCCTTCTTGGAGCCTTTGCCGAAGATCTGGAATTCCCACTGGCCCTTCGCAACTTCGGCGTTGATGCCCTCGTGGTTGATCCCGGCGGCGAGGCAGAGATCGAGATGCTTCTCGACGATCTCGCGGGCGACATCGCCGACGTTCGAGTAGCCGACGCCGGTGTAATACGGGCCCTGCGGCGCGGGGTACCCGTCATTGGGAAAGCCGAGCGGACGGCCGTTCTTGTAGAAGAAATATTCCTGCTCGAAGCCGAACCAAGCGCCCTCGTCATCGAGGATGGTGGCGCGCTTGTTGGTGACATGCGGGGTCTTGCCGTCGGGCATCATGACTTCGCACATCACCAGCGCACCGTTGGTACGCGCGGCGTCGGGATAGATGGCGACCGGCTTGAGCACGCAATCCGAACTATGGCCTTCGGCCTGCAGGGTCGAGCTTCCGTCGAAGCCCCACAGCGGAAGCTGTTCCAGCGTCGGGAACGAATCAAATTCCTTGATCTGCGTTTTGCCGCGCAGATTCGGCGTCGGCGAGTATCCGTCGAGCCAGATATACTCGAGCTTATACTTTGTCATTGAGCTCTCTCATGTTGATGATGCGAAAGGTGGGGCAACCGAGACCCTATTGGCCGCCACACACGTACCCGGCCGCCATCGGCCACACCTTACCAAGCAATTAAAATGCCAATAGCTGCGGTGCGGCATGCCTCCCCTGGGAGGCGGTCGCGCCGGCGGCCCGACTGCTATGCAAGTTCGTGGTGCGGCAAAGCCGCGCGGGTCGCACGGCCGGTTGCGCTCCGGAGAGCCATGATTCGGGCTGGAATTGCGCCCGATAACGCGGCAGTCGGCGGGCCGCCCTTCGGTCCGATTAAATCCGCGCCATTCCAAGGCGGCATTGGCCGCAAACCCCGGCCGACCTCTGCAGCCCTGGCGACGGCTTAAGCGTTAGCAAGCCATCGGCTGCTTCCCGGGAAGCCAAGGGCAGGAATGCTCAAAATATATACAGTTAGTGGCCTTGTTTTCATCAGGTTGCACTAACCGGGGGCACCAACGATATCCGGATCAGTAACGACTCGCGAACGAGTCGGGCGCACCATCAATCAACCGCGCGCCGCGCATCAGGAGATACGGAGATGAATACGAGTTTGAATCATGGGTCTGCCAAGATCTACCAATTCCCCGCCGGGGGCCGCTCGGCTCTCGGGGGACGCCGCTACCAGGAGACCAAGGCCGCCACCGATCTGGCTTCATCGCGCGTCAGCGAGGTCGCCGTTGGCGGCGCCTGGTACCACGACGCTGCCATCCAGGAGTCCAAGCCGGTGCGCGAGAGCTGATGCGGACGGCGCCCAAGATGCCGACGCACCGACGGCGGTCGGTGCGATCCCAGGAACGGAAAAAGGGTCGAAACGAAAGCGTTTCGGCCCTTTTCATATCATCTCGCACGCCGTCGCCCGCCGCTTGGCGCGCTTGAGGGTGGTGCCGGCCTTGGTGATCGTCAGCGTAACACCGCCGCCGGAATATCGCGAGCCCGACAGCGCCAGGCGCTTGCCGAGCGTCACTGATTTTCCATCGATCTGCAGATGGGCGCGCTTGTCGTATTCGAAAAATCCGACAATGAACTGGGAACCGTCGGCGCAGCTGTAGTTCTGGAACGTCGTCTGCGCGAATCCGGGCGATGGACCGGCTGCGGCCCCCGCAACGCACAGCGCCGCGCCGAAAATGACGATGTTTTGCCGATTCATGGTTCCCTCTCAAAGGGGACTATAGACCAGAGACGTCCGACCAGGCGATATGCCCCTCCGTGGTTTCTTCGCCCCTGCTGGATGGCTTAAGGTAGTCCGATGTCAGATTCCCCGGCCCGCCATCTCAATCTCGAAGGCGCCAGCAATTTCCGCGATCTCGGCGGCTACCCCGGCAGAGGCGGCCGCGCCGTCCGCTGGCGGCAGATCTTCCGCTCCAACCATCTCGGCCACCTCACGGAGGCCGATATCGAGGTGCTGCGCGGCCTCGGCGTCAGGAGCGCATTCGATTTTCGCGGCACCGAGGAACGGGTTGCCGCCCTGTGCGGCGTCGCCGGGATCGCGGTGCATTCGCTGCCGGTCGAGCCGACCGTGGTTGCGGCGCTGCGAGCAAAGCGTGACAGCGGCACGACGCTGTCAACGGCCGATGCGCTGGAGGTGATGCGCGATTCCTACCGCAATTATGTCCGTCAGAGCACGCCGAGCTTTCGCGCGCTGTTCGGCCATTTGCTCGAGGACCGCGCCCCGCTGGTGATCCACTGCACCGCCGGCAAGGATCGCACCGGTTTCGCCTGCGCGCTCATCCTGCACGCGCTGGGCGTGTCGGACGATCTGATATCAGAGGATTATCTGCTGACCAACCGGTTCTACCGTCGCGACCCCTCCGCCAGCAACGACCTGCCCGAGGAAGTCAAGCAGGTGCTGGCGTCGGTGCAGGCCTCCTTCCTCGCCGCCGCCTTCGAGACCATCAACGCCGACTACGGCAATCTCGAAAGCTATTTCAGCGAAGGCTTGCGCATCGGCGCCAGTGAACGCACCGAACTGCAGGCACGCTACCTGGAATCCTGATTGCTCCCCCCACAAGAGGAACGGGAAAACCGCGTTACGCAGCCGCTTCCAATTCGGCGTCGAGATCGGCGATGACGTCCTCGAATGCCGAGATGGCCTGCTGAACCGCGGCGATCTGCATCAACTCCCAGCCGCTGACCGGGCCGTTGCGGTTTTGCAGCGCTACAATCAGATCCCGCCGCTGCTCCTTGAGCTGAACAAGCGGTAAACCGTGATCGGGTAGATTTCTCATCGTGATGCGCCCCTGCCCAGTGATTGGACCACCCGGAGCCTAGCCCGATATTTCTGCAGTCCGCTTACAGAACTCCGGCAAATTTTATCGATCGGCCACCGTAGCAATACGGAGTGTTGCGCCGTCGCGCAGGGTACGGCCGCAGATGTCGGGGCGAGTGTTGCAAGGCCACGGCGCTTCAGGCATGTGAATTGTCCGTTGCGGCCCTCACCGGAGACCAATCATGGACGGAAAAGTCATTGTCGTCACCGGAGCCTCGGGCGCACTCGGCGAGGTGGTCGTGGAAACAGCCCTCAAGCGCGGCGCGAAGGTGGCGGGCCTCGATCACGCGACGACGCAGCTGCCGCCAACGGCGAGCCGGATCGAACTCGGCGGCGTCGATCTCTCCGATGCGGCGGCAGCCAAACAGGCCATCGACGCCGCTGCGTCGCATTTCGGCAAGCTCGACGCGCTGATCAATATCGCCGGCGGGTTTGCGTTCGAGGCGGTCGCCGAGGGCGATCCGAAAACCTGGCAGCGCATGTACGCGCTCAATGTGCTGACCGCGCTGAACGCATCGCGCTCGGCGATCCCCTATCTCGCCGCTTCGGCCTCGGCGCGGATCGTCAATGTCGGCGCGATGGGCGCGCTGCAGGCCGGCGCCGGCATGGGCGCCTACGCCGCCTCCAAGGCGGGCGTGCATCGCCTCACCGAGGCGCTCGCCGCCGAGTGGAAAGGCAAGATCACCGTCAACGCCGTACTGCCGTCGATCATCGACACGTCAGCCAATCGCGCCAGCATGCCGAAGGCGGATTTCGCTAAATGGGTGACGCCGCAGGAACTGGCAGATGTGATCCTGTTTCTCACAAGCGACGCCGCCAGCGCCGTCACCGGCGCGCTGCTCCCGGTCAGCGGGCGGGTCTGATCGCTTACGCCTCCGCCATCCTCTTCAGCACCGCGCTGAAACGAATGCTGCGCTTGCCGGCGAGTGCGGTTGCCTCCGCGACCGCGCCCTCATCGGTGTAGGTGCCGGAGAAGCCGATGCCGACCTCGTAGCCGCCGAACACCGGCCGCTCGCCCTGGCTCGGCGTATGCTCGTGATTGATCAGTTCGCCTTTCCATCTGCCGTTGGCGCTGGTGTAGGCGCCGACATAGTCGAAGAAGGCATCGCCGCCGCGGATCCGCCCGTCGTGCAGCACCATGACGCCGGTATTGCCGCCGTCGACGCCGTCGAGCATCCGGATATGTATCGAATAGAGACCGTTGCGAATGCCGCCCTCGCCGGCCGCGACGACCGGCGGCGCGGCCTCCTCGCTGATCGGGGTCATCACCGAATTGAAGGCTATGCCGGGCAGTTGCGCGGTGCCGCCTTCGAAAAAATACTGCTCGCCCTGCTGCCTGCCCCTGAGCGACAGGGTGATCTTGTCGGTCTTGAACAGCGGCTGGAAATTCGGATCGTCATTGTGGCGCATGGTCGAGATCTCGACCGAGACCTCACCGCTTTCGGATTCCTGGTAGGTGCCGACGAAGGCGAAGGCCGAATTGCCGCCCATCATCTTGCCGTCATAGACATAGAGGACGCCACGGCGCGAACCGTGCACGGTATGCATCTCGACCTTGTAGAGTCCCTTCAGCATTGGCGCTCCGGCCTCGACGAAATGCCACGCGACCCGCCAATCCCCTTTGGAATTGCAAGCCATCCGTCCGACGCTATCCGCCTTGTCCCGCAGTCATGCTAGCCGCTCCCCGGCCCTTTGATCAAATCCCCAGAACGCAAATCAGGCTAAACTGGCGCCGCTGAGTCGCGCGGGCGGCGTCGGGCCCATGCCGGAGCCCGCCTCGGCGCCCGCATCGGAGCCCCCTTGGAAACCGCGCTGTATCTGCCCGTGAAACGCTTCCTCGAGAACCTCGGCTTCACGGTCAAGGGCGAAGTCGGCGGCTGCGACCTGGTGGCCTTGAGCGGCGACGAGCCTCCGATCGTGGTGATCGGTGAACTAAAGCTTTCCTTCAATCTCGAGCTGGTCCTGCAAGCTGTCGACCGCGCCGGCGCCGCCGATGAGGTCTGGCTGGCCGCCAGGATGTCGGCGCGCGGCAAGGGCCGCGAGAGCGATGCGCGCTATCGCAATCTGTGCCGCCGGCTCGGCTTCGGCATGCTCGCGGTCACCAACACCGGTGACGTCGAGGTGCTGGTCAAGCCACCGACCACCGCTCCGCGCCGCAATCCCAAAAAGCGCTCGCGCCTCGTCGCCGAGCACCGGCGCCGCAAGGGCGATCCGGCGCTGGGCGGCAGCACGCGCGCGCCGATCATGACCGCCTATCGCCAGCAAGCGCTGGCCTGCGCCTCGGCGCTGTCGCACGGCCCGCGGCGGGTACGCGATCTCAAGCCCGAGATACCGGACGCGCCGAAGATTCTGCTCAATAACGTCTACGGCTGGTTCGACCGCGCCGAGCGCGGCATCTATGTCCTGACCGATGCCGGCCGCGCGGCGCTGAAGCGGTGGCCGCAGCAGCCGGTGGATTTTGCCGGCGCCGGCGATGCAGTCCCATGACCTTGGCAGGCAACCGCGGAGCAAAGCGATGATCGTCGTCACTGGCAGCGTCACGGCCCGGGCGGATTCCCTGGACGAGGTCCGCAAGCTGAGCCTCGAGCACGTCCGCCGTTCGCGGCTGGAGCCCGGCTGCATCTCCCACGCCGTGCATGTCGATTGCGAGAACCCGTTGCGGCTGGTGTTTTTCGAGCAATGGGCCGATCGGGCGGCGCTATTGGCGCATTTCGCGGTGCCGGCCTCGCGCGATTTCGTCCGCGCCCTGCAGCCGCTGGCGGCAGCCGCCACCACCATCGAGCTCTACGACGCGACCAGGCTGGAGAAGTTGTAGTGCATGGCTGCCTTGCCATGCCAATTTCATATTGCAATGCAACATAAGGGCACCTAGGTATCTGCCGAAGAGATGCGAGGCCCCAATGAGTGAAGACTGGAACACCAAGTACGGAACCCGGCGCGTGCGGCGCGACCCGCCGACCCTGGAAGAGGCGATTTTTGCCGCCGTCGGCATTACCGACGATCTGGAGGCGCAGGCGGAGATCGCAGCATCCCTGATGGGGCTGCCGATCGAAGCGGTTCAGGCCGAAGTGAAGAAGGCCGCGCGTCCGGTTTTGGGGCGTTCGACGACCCGCGTCATCGCCGGCGAGCAGGGCGCGCAGCGCTCGATCGTGGTCGAGCGCCGCGTGGTCAGGAAGTTCGGCAACGACAAGCGTACCGGCACCTGACGTTGCTCTTTCCGGCACCACTACAGCCCTTCGCAGATCCGGGATCGGCGAAGGGCTTTTTGCGACCGGTTACCGGTCAGGCCGTCCGGCCCCAGCCGTACATTCGCAGCCACATCTGCCAGTAGGCGCGGTTGATGTTGATCATCGCGCGCGCCGCTTCGGCCGGGGTCGCAATCGCCGCCCTTGCCGGCCCGGGCTGCGGCCGCTGCTTCAGATCGATGCTGCCGGTGGATTCGCCGTGGCGGAACGTCAGATGCGCGCCGAACTTGTGGGCGAGCGCCCGCATCGCCTGGTTCTGCGCGCCGGTGGTGATCCGCAAGGACTGGTAGCCCTTCGCGCGCGCTTCCGCGATCAGCTTCCTGAACAGGATGCTGCCGACGCCCTGCCGCCGCACCCGCGCTTCCACGCTGAAGGCGATCTCGGGCAGTGAATCCGGGGATTGATCCGGCGGATGCAGTTCCGCCGCGCCCCGCACCACGCCGTCCTCGATATAGGCGATGATGACGGTGCCGTCGTCGGCGCATTTTTTGGCATAGCGTTCGATGAAGCTGTCATCCATGAAGCCATGGAAGCGGTCGTGCCGGCTCTCCGGGTCGAGCCTCAGCAGGTGATCGCGCAGCAGCGGCAATTCCTCCTGCTGGCGCAGGATCCGAACGGTGCCGCTGGCACGGGTCGAACCGGTAATAGCTTCGTGTCGCATCTGGTAACTCCTCTTGGATATCCCTCGAGGAGGCGTCGAATCCCTAGACAACGAATATTGTGCATCGCACCATCAATTTCAACCCCTTGTCCTGCCTCAATAAACGTCAGATTTTTGGTCACAATTTCTTAACCATTAGGGCGCTGGCGCCGCTTATCAGAGCACCATTTGGGTCTGGGTCACGACCGCCACGAGCTTGCCGTCCTCGGTCTCCAGCCGGGTCTGCCAGACCTGGGTGCGGCGGCCGCGATGCACCGGCGTGGCGGTCGCAATCACCGTCGTCCCTTCCCTGGCGCCGCCGATGAAATTGGTCTTGCTCTCGATCGTGGTGGTGCCCTTGGCATCCGGAGGCAGATTGATCACGGTCGCGGCAGCGCCGACCGAATCCGCGAACGCCATCACCGCGCCGCCGTGAATCGTATGATGCAACGTGCAGAGATCGGGCCGCACCAGCATCCGCGCCACCACACGGTCCTTGTCGGCTTCGGTGAATTTCACGCCCTTCAATTCGGCAAACGGCATCTTCATCGAATTGAGTTTTTCCAGCGGCGTCATCCCGGTCGTCTCCCTTTGCTTTCAAATCGTCATACGCGGGCTTGACCCGCGTATCCATCAATCTTCATTGAGAACATTCTTGATATGATGGATTGCCGGGAGCGCAGACAAGTGTACGTAGTCTGCGTAAGGCAGACTACTTTGCCCGGCAATGACGTTCAACGTAATTGCAGTGACAAGCGATTTGTCATTCGCCATACCCTCTTCCATGCGCCAGTTCCCTCCCCGCCGGATCGTCTGTCTCACCGAAGAGACCGTGGAGACGCTGTATCTGCTCGGCGAAGAGGACCGCATCGTCGGCGTTTCCGGCTATGCGGTACGGCCGCCGCGGGTGCGGCGCGAGAAACCGCGGGTGTCGGCCTTCATCTCGGCGGACATTCCGAAAATCCTCGCGCTGGAGCCGGACCTCGTGCTGGCGTTTTCGGACTTGCAGGCGGATATCGTCGCCGACCTGGTCCGATCCGGCGTCGCCATCCATGTCTTCAACCAGCGCGACGTCGCCGGGATTCTGGCGATGATCCGCACCCTCGGCGCGCTGGTCGGTGCAGCCGGGCGCGCCGATCGGCTCGCAACCGGCTTTGAAGCGCGCCTCGCAACGATCGCATCCACGCCGCGGCCATCGGCACGGCCAAAGGTCTATTTCGAGGAATGGGACGAGCCCCTGATCAGCGGCATCGGCTGGGTTTCCGAACTGATCGAGATCGCCGGCGGCGAGGACGCGCTGCCTCACTTGAGATTTCAACAGGCCGCGAAACACCGCATCATTTCGTCCGACGTTGTGCGCGCCGCAGCACCCGATGTGATCCTCGCTTCCTGGTGCGGCAAGAAGGTGGTTCCCGACAGAATCAGACAACGGCCGGGCTGGAGCGAGATTCCGGCCGTCCGCAACGACCGCATCGTCGAGATCAAGTCGCCGCTGATCCTGCAGCCCGGCCCCGCGGCGTTGACCGACGGGCTGGATGCGATCGTGAAGGCGTTGTGGCCCGCATTGCCAGGCTCCTGACCATCAACCGTCATTGCGAGGAGCGCAGCGACGAAGCAATCCAGCTTCAAGACAAGCCGCACGATGGATTGCTTCGCTGCGCTCGCAGTGACGGCCCGGAAATTCGATTCGAATTTCAAACAGCAGATGCACGTTCGCATTCTCGCGGCAGGATATGCCCGAGGTTCGCATGTCGTTGTCCCTCGAAAGAGAGGGAGCAGGAAATGCCGGATGCGCGCTGCACCCGCGGTCTCGTGTGCAAAATGCACGAGTAAAAAAACGCACACGAGCATACAGGGCAGCGGAGGCGATCCGGCATTCCCTGCGCAATGGCTTTACGGCTTATATCGCGCTCACCCCGGGGTATCGGGCTTTCTTGCCCCCGTCGCCTGACGGAAGCCGGCACCTCGGCCCGGTCGGGCTTTCAGCACCTCCGCAAGACTTGACGCCAACCACTGAGGCGTCAGATCCACACGACTTCGCCGTACGCTTCAGCATCGTACGTCCTGCGCGCCGCTGTCCGCTCACGGAAAACCGCCCTGCGAACAAACCTCACGCCCGACGCCGCCGCGTCCACCGCATCCCATCCCAACGTTCGGTGACGATGGCCAACGCCCCTTCCTAAGGGGACAGGATGGCGCAAGTCCTAAAAGTGATTTGCCCGACGGTGAAAGCGAAAATTTGCCCGTCGGGTTAATTTGCCGCAGGCTGCGTCGCAGCTGTGTGGTAAGGGCACGAAGCGCCCGCAAGATGGGTTGAGCCCTTCGAAACCCATCATGGGCGACTGCGATGAGGCAGTGCGGGTTGGTGAGGAAGTGAACTCATAAACGAGAGGCGTTGGCGGACGTCCGCTTTGCTGCACATAGCGGACTCAGGTCAGACATCGCACCATGTCCGAAAAGTGCCCCAGAACCGGAAATCGAACGGTTTTCAGTACACTCAGAGCGATTGATCTTGTGCCCATACCACGCGACACTATGGACATGGAGATGCAGAGTCCGAACAGCAAAACTCATTCTTGGCTACCCTATTTTTGCGCGATCCTGATATTTTTATGTTCGCGGACGGTGGTCGCGCTCGGACTGGTGTTCTCGCAAAAATATCTGCCCATCTCGCCCGAAGTCTGGTCTGCGGGACCATTCTGGTACCACCAATTGCTGCAATGGGATTCAGAATGGTATTTCAAGATCGTAACACAAGGATATCAGTATAACGGCGATCCGACCATTCAACAGAATGTCGTGTTTTATCCGTTGTATCCAATGCTCGCACGGGGCCTCGCAGCGATTAGCGGCCTCACGCCTGCGGATGCATTGCTGCTGGTATCGAACGTCGCTGGATTGCTGGCTATCGTCGTTCTTTTCAAGCTGGTTCGCGAGGAATTTGGCGATCAACTCGCTCTCGCCGCCGCTGCATTGCTCAGTTTCTTTCCGGCCTCGGTCTTCCTGTCAGCCGGGTATACCGAACCATTGGAACTGCTCCTGATCGTTTCGTTTTTTCTCGCTCTGAAGCGAGAAAGCTATTTGTCGGCAGCACTGTTTGCAGGTCTGGCAGTTGCGGACCGATCTACGGGCATCATCCTGTTGCCCGTGCTTGTCCGGGAGATGTGGCTCAATCGAGATCACAAGCCGTTATTCCCTGCCCTGATACCGTGCGTTCTTCTCGCCACATCGGGTATCTCGATGTTCATGATCTACCTTTGGTACGCTTTCGGAGACCCGCTTGTATTCTGGAAAGGGCAAACGGCTTTCCATCTGGGAACGCCACAGGCAACAAGACTGGTTGCAGCACTCAAATTTGAACCCTTCACCCAGGCAATCCTCAACGATTGGAATCCCTGGGGGCAAGCCAGCTGGTTCACCTTGCTGTTCATCGTGCTGATTGTTGTCGGCTGGTATCGCCTGCGCTTCTCATGGACCCTGTTCGCAATAGGTACGTTGTTGTTGCCTTATCTCACGCTCAGCGGTGGACCAGCGGGATTCACGTCGATGGGCAGATTCAATCTCGTTTCGTTTCCTCTGTTTGTCGTGTGTGCCGATTTGGGAATGCGAGCGAAGTGGCTTTTTGTTGGGGCGATTGGACTTCTCGGCGCGCTCCTATTCATGAACGCGGCACTGTTTGCCCGGAGAATTTGGATTGGATGATCGCTGCGACAAAGCTCACAGCTGGCGCTTCAGCGCGCGTGTAAGCGCGGCCTCATCGTGACTTACTGTGGCTCTATCGACACACGATCAGAGGCGCAGGAAAATCTTGCGACGATAGAAAAAGCCAGCGAGCGCGATGGCGAATACCAGACCCAGCGTACACACAACGAAATGCCCAGCACCCGGTATCGCCACGCGATCGAGTAAGGCAGCAAAATCTCCACCGACGAAACGCATCGCAAACCGCTCGAAACCCAACACATCGTCGAGGCCCAACACATTGTTGATGAAGTAGAGCGTGATGGCATTCGCGCCGAGCCAAACGAATGGCACCGCCCAGCGCTTGAAGCCCCACACATCGATGATCTGATGGGACGCGCCCAGCAGCATCAGGCTGTATCCGCCGGCGACAAGCACGAACGACGAGGTCCAGATCACCTTGATGATCGGGAACTGCAATCCCCAAAGATATCCGGCGGCGACCAGCGGGATGCCGGCGCCGATCAGTGTCAGCGATTTTTGTTGCGGCTGCAGCCGCTCATCGACCAGCAGCAGGCCCGCAAGCACGCCGAGCAAGCATGTGCCGATTGCCGGCAGCGTACTCAACAGCCCTTCCGGATCGCGCCCGACCTCCCACATCCGTCCAGGCAGATAATGTGCGTCGATCCAGGTGGCTAAATTGGCGTCCGGTACGAACGAGCCAGCGCCGATGCCGGGCACCGGCACGAACGTCATCAACGCCCAATAGCCGACCAGCAGCGTGACCAGCGCCACGACGATGCCTTGCAAATGGAAATTCAGGAACACGAGCGACGCGAATAGATAGCAGACTGCGATACGCTGCAGCACGCCGACAAAGCGGATATCGTCCCAATGCAGACTGATGCCACCATAGTAGATCAATCCCAGACCGTACAAAAGCAACGCGCGGCGGAGCACCCGGACGTGCGCCCGTACCTTGCCCTCTCGCTCGACCAGCCGCGGCAACGACAGCACGATCGCCACACCTGTGACGAATATGAACAGCGGGAAAATAAAATCGTAGAAGCGGAAGCCTTCCCATGCGACGTGGGTCATCTGGGTATCGAGAAAGTGTCCGATCGCGCCCAGCACTGGCCCCATGCTGTGCGACATCTCCTCGAACGACCAGATCATGCCGTCGGCACCGAGTATCCAGAAGATATTGAAACCGCGCAGGGCGTCCACCGAGGCAACGCGATGTGTTTCCGACGCAGCGACTGGCGCTTCGAAATGGCGCATCGAACTTTCCCGGCAACTGTCGGCCGATTTTGACGGCCAGTCTTCAAGACAAAGGCGCAGGGCGTGTTGACTTGCGTCAAGTGATTGCGGCTGACTGAGCCGTCTCGAAATGCGCCATGCGCGGAACGAAAGGCGCAGCGAAGCTGCTGCGCCGTCGAACCGGGGTCAAATCAAATGCGCAAGTCTAGGGGAGGATCGGCTGCGTATTGTCGGTGTCCGGTACATATAAGCCCGGACCACCGGCTAATTCTGTGCGGCACCGCGCGTCGCGATCTCGGTCGCTGGTGCAGCGCAGCTGCCCGTCGGTTCCTGCACGCGGAAATAGTTCCGGCCAACGTAGGACTTGTCGTAGTGATGCCAGGAGGTGCCGTGACCCAGCGCCTGTACGCCGGCAAGCGTCACCGCGAATACCGAGCTTTCCATGTCGCGCTGCTGCAGGTCGAGATTCTCCGGCAGTCGTGAACTGGCATAGTCCACATAGGACACCCGGCGGACGCAGGGCAAATGGCGCGCGGCGTCGATGGCCGCTTTCGCGGTCATCAGATGATCGGAATGGTCTTCCGGATTGATGCGCGGATCGAGCTCGGGAATATTAATCTGCACCAGCCCTGCCTGCTCGCTCTCATAATCGATGATCGCGCGCAGCGTTTCTACCAGATCGCTCCAGCCGTGATAGGCGGCAGTGCCATCGACCGCCGCCAGCGTGTCGTTGACACCATCAGCGAGGCGCTTGAGCGACTGGAAGCCAGTGCGAGAATAGCCCGAGCCGGCCGGGTTGCCGTCTGGGACGCGCAGGAAATAGCTCTCGGTGTTGCGGTAGCTGACGCGGAAGATCAGATGCCCATTGAATGACATGCTCGACGCCGCGCGGCTGACCGGTACATGATTGGCGTCGGCCATGAAGCGTACCGCCTGCTCGGCGCCGTTTTCCCGCGCGAGATAGTATGGATGTTTGCGGTCGCCCGAGCCGATGCCGAGGCCGGCGTCGCCGGCGGTGACGTGGATGAAGATGGTCTTGGCAGCGCCATCGATCACGTCATGGAAGGCGGACGGGTTCATGAACAGCTGCCAGTCGTCCTCGTGCGCTGCGAAATAGAACGAGACCTTGTTCGGCCGCGCAGCCTCCGCCGCGAGCGCCGGCGCACCTGCGAGCATCGCTCCGGCAAGGCACGCATTTACGATCAATCGCAAGATCACCATTTCCAGTTCCCTCGCTGCGACGGGTAAACATCCGATATCTGGCATATGATGGCCAATGCAGCCAAATTCAACAAAAACATCGACGATAGGACGGAAATTTCTTCACCGGCTGCCGTTTGATTTGGTCGATCAGCAAGGCTGCCGTTATCGGAACAAGTGGAAGCCGCCCTGCTTTTGTCCTTTTCGTGCGGGGCTTCTTGTATGCCCGAGACCGATCGGCAATGTCGTGCGGCCAATGTCCGCTGATGGGATGTTCCGGCCGTGCTCCCGCCTCGCCAGCAATAGAAGCTGGCAAGGGGCGCCAAAGACAACGAGCACGCCATGGCAGAAGCTCCAGGACTTCACCTATGGCGTGTAACCGGTCCTGACGGTTCCTAAACGCCGATTCCGGTCTATCCCGATTAACGGACATCATCGGACCGGCAAGGCAAGTGCCGAAAGCCGAAACTTTTCAGTACAAATTCCGATACGGGTCATTTGCACCCGCGTCAGCCTTCTCTAAATCGCCTCCACCCCGCACCACTCCGCGATGAACAGCGCGGTCGCCTTGGTCGACTTCCGCAGCGAGTCGAGATCGACATATTCGTTGAAGCCGTGCATCGCCGCACCGCTGGCGCCGAAGCACAGGCTCGGGATGTTGTAGTTCAGCCCGTAGAACCGCGTGTCGGTCAGCGCGGTGAAGACGAGGTCTTCCACGCCGCCGCCATAGACCGCGTTGAAGGCCTTGCCGAAGGCCGCCTCGGGCGCCGCGGAATCCTTCAATTCATAGCCTTCCGACAGGAAGCCGGACCATTCCACTTCGGGCGGATTGTTGGAGAGGAAGCGATGATCGCGCGCCGCCGCCGAGACGCAGGCGAGAAGCTCGTTCTGGCAATCGGAAACCGACCAGCCCGGCAGGATCGCGATCCGGCAATCGACGTCGCACCACGCCGGCACGCTGGAAGCCCAGTCGCCGCCCTTGATGATGCCGGGATTGAAATTGATCGGATGCGTCACCGCCTTGAAATGATGGTCGGCCTTGGCGCGCTCGTTCCATTCGGCCTCGAGCTTTCCCAGCGCATGGATGAGGTGATAGGCCGCCATGATCGCGTTGGAGCCTGAGCCGGCCTCGAACACGTGCACCGGAAAGCCGCGCACTTTCAGCCGGAACCAGATCACGCCGACCTGCGAGCGCACCAGCTTGCCGCCGGTCGGCTCGGGAATGAAGCAGGCGTCGGCGCGGTAGCCGCGCTGCAGGGTCGAGAGCGCACCGACGCCGGTCGACTCCTCCTCGATCACGCTTTGAAAGTGAATCCGCCCCGTCGGCTTCAGGCCGGCGGCCTTGATCGCATCGAGCGCATAGAGCGCGCCAATGGTGCCGGATTTCATGTCGCAGGCGCCGCGGCCATACATCCTGCCGTCCTTCACGACCGGAGAGAACGGCGGCGTCTCCCACATCTCCAGCGGTCCGGTCGGCACCACGTCGCAGTGTCCCTGCAGGATCAGCGACTTGCCGGCATTGTTGGACGGCCGGTAAGTGCCGACCACGGTGCGCGCCCTGGAGAAATCATGCTCGATCGGCCCGAAGCCGCGCAGATCCTTCAGCTCCTCGACATCGATATGCCAGTCGTCGACCTCGTAGCCTCGCTGGCGCAGCAGATCGGCGATCATGTCCTGGCAAGGCCCCTCCGCGCCGCGGGTCGAGGGTATAGCGACGAAGTCGCGGGTGGTGGCAAGTTGCGCATCGAATCCGGCATCGACGGCGTCGAGGATTTTCTTCTTGGTATTGAGAGCGTTCATTTCCGTCACTTTTCCTGTTGGCGCTTTCAGAATCGCACCCGCGCCAATACACTCCGGGGCGAGATTTCGGCGCCCATGGAGACACGGATGCCCGGCAACCGCAATATCCTCTATCTCATCATTGGCATGCTGGTCGTTGCGGTGGGTGTGCTCGGCTACAACCTCTACCAGGCGAAGAAGCAACCGGAAGGCCTGCAGATCAATGTCGGCCCGGGTGGCGTGACGATCCAGAACAAGTGAGACGGGATGCGCGGCCAGATATGAAGACTGCACCGATCAGGCGATTGTCGATGCTGCTGCTTGCAGCTTTCGCGCTGTGCGCGCTCGCGCCATCGGCGATGGCCGAACAGGTGTCGCGCGAGCGGGACATCGTCAATCTGCGATTAGGCCAGCGCGTCCTGGTCGATGACGGCTCCTGCCCCGCCGGCCAGATCAAGGAAGTATCCGGCGCCCAGTTGACCACGACGGGTGTCATCCCCGCGCGAAAATGCATTCCACGCCTGGGATCCAAGAAACGCTAGACGCAGCGAGGCCCTCGCCGGCTGGCTTGGCGCCGCCAGCGATCCCTACCGGCTCCCGAATTTACGGATCACTCCGCGCCAGACTGCGTCGCGCTCCGCTGCGAAGGACTCTTTTTCGACGCTGGCATTCCTTGCCGCGGCTGTAACGACCATCACGAGCTTGAGTTCGGGGTCAACGAAGATCGACTGGCCATAGACGCCCAGCAAGGCGAACCTCCGCCGCTCGCCCGGAAAGGTCCAGAACTGGTAGCCATAGCCGAAAAACGGCGTGGCGCGCCCCGGCGCGAACGCTTCGGGTTGCCGGCGCCAGTCGGTCGCTTCGAGCAGATAATCTTTCGGCACGACCTGCCGCGCGCCGACCGCGCCGTCATTGGCGAGCAGCACGCCCAGCCGTCCGTAGTCGCGCAGGGTTGCATTGAAGCTTCCCGACGCGCTTTCAATGCCGTCCGGCGTCTTGACCCATGTCGCATCGGCTTCCGCGCCCATCGGCTGCCACAGCCGTGCGGTCAGGTATTCGCTGAGCGACGTTCCGGTCACCGCATGCAGCAGCACCGCCAGGACGACGGTTTCGCTGGAGGCATAGTGAAAGCGGGCGCCCTGCTCCGCCTCGCGAACCCTGAATTCACGCAATGCTTCGATCGATCCATGCCAGTTTCGAAGCACCGAGAACCGCGTCAGATCGTCCTTGCCGTCATAGACTTCGCTGAATGCGACGCCTGACGACATTCTCAGCAAGTTGCGGATCGACGTCTCGCCATAGCGACTGCCGGCAAGCTTCGGCACGTATCTGGAGACCGGATCGTCCAGCGAAGCGATCCTGCCTTCGGCCAGCGCCATCCCGACTGCGATGCTGACGATGGATTTCGCCATCGAGTGGGAAACGAAGCGCTGCGACGGCTTGCGATCATATTGATAGCGCTCGAACAGCACTTCGCCGTCCTTGATCAGCAGCAGGCCGGTGACGCGCTGGCGTGCGAGAAAATCATCGAGCGTATGGCTACGGTTTTCGAACCGGTACTCGAACTTCGGCGGGCTGGCGGCGCCGGGAAGCGGCAGCGGTGAGGCTGCCTTCTCGAGCGTGTAGTGGGGTAACAGCGTGTCGAGGTTGCTGAACGAACCAACCCGCACGCTTTCGTCGTAGAACCAGCTGGCGCGGCTGCCGATCGGATAGCCGGCCCTCTTGCCCAGCAATTCTTCGTCGGGAGCGGCGGCGGCCGGGAACGCCAGCGCGACAAGCGCCGCGCACGGCATCAGGATTCGCCGCAGCTGCATTTGCCCCCTCATGCCGGCGGATCGTTGGACCGGCCCCTCAGGCTGCCACGGTTACATCAGGGGTTGTAGCCGTGTCGAGCCCGCAGGCTGCGGGCCATTGCAGGAACAGGCGTCGCCCAAAGGATTGCGGCAGTCAGTTCAGCGGCTCGAACATGCATTGCAGCGTCGGCTTCGCGATCTTGGTGAAGGTCGGGCCGATCTGGGATTGCTTGGCCGGCGGCACCCATTCGGTCTCGATGGTCGGCACGCCGGTCTCGCTGATACCACGCAGCAGCGCTTCGCGAAGGTCGGCGTCTTCGACGGTGGCTGCGGCGTAATCGTGCAGGCAGCCGCACACGGATTCCGGATGCGCCCAGCGGCCGAGCATATGGGGCGAGCACAGGCGCACGAACTCGCCGCGGGGATCGGGCATCTTGAACAGCGAACGAAATTGAATCTGCTGAAGCTTGGTCTGCGGGATCGGGATTTGCGAGACCTCAGCCTGTGCCGCACCGGCCAGAGCCAGGGAGGCGACGATCACGGCGCAACGGATGCTTGAAATCATGATGGCCTTACCGGCAACTTTCTTTGATTGGCTCGGCTGCCGCCTCAGCGGGCGGCAACGACGATAGCCTGAGGAGCAGAGGCAGCGATCGGCGACCCGTTATAGGCGAAGGTACCGATGCCCGGCAAAGCGCTATCCGACGAACCGGCCATCGAAGGTCCGGTCAGCGCAAACGCCAGGGCAAGGATGAAACTGAAGGTCCGCATTCGACTATCTCCGGTTGGGCTTGCCAAGCGTTGCCCGCCGTTTTGGTGGAGAACCTGATAACCATCTGTTGTTTCCGGATGTCTGCGCCAGAAACGGGAAATGGTTTCGTCGCCGGGAGAATTGTTTCGTCGGCGGCTGCCGGACGAAACAATTGCCCGAAAACTCCAGTGATTTCAGCTGGCCCAATGGGAGACTGGTCCGCTGGGCCAGCCGCAGTCGTTCACTGGCCGATTTCGGCCATCCGTTCCGGCGCCGGGGTCGGCGGGCCGAACCGCAAAACCCGCCGGTTCAAAGCTCCATCCGACTTTTTAACGTTTCTGTGGTGGAGAGGGCCCCTCGGCAACGCGACGACCTTGAACCGAAGTCCCGCCGGAGCCGACTCACCCGAATGACGTGCAACCTTTCGGAGCGTTGGCGCGTTTTTATCAAAGCAAAGGATCGCAGTCGTGGGCAATGGCAACATCGATGTTGGCAATGACACCCCGACTCGCAAGCCGGGCGAGCCGCGGATCGAAGCTCCCAATACCGTGAGGATGAAACGGCCGGGAAATTGTGGCGCGATGTCGCAGCAATGCGGCGACAACGGCAACTACTCGACGCCGCAAAAATTCGTCCAGCTGGTTGGCTGCCGCGAGCCCAAGGCCCGCCCCGGCCCGGCCAAGCGGTAGGCTCAGGCTTCGGTCACTGGATGAACTCGCCGCATTTCTGAACCGTGCCGTCGGCGGCTCCCCACGGCATGATCGGCACCGTGGAGGTCGAATTCTTCGGCGACCCTTCAATCAGCTTGTCCGAGTACACCATATAGACCAGCACGTTGCGCTTGGCGTCGCAGCCGCGGACGATCTGCATTTTCTTGAAGAACAGCGAGCGGCGCCTCCGGAACATGTCGTCGCCCTGCTCCAGTTTGCCCTTGAAGCGGATTGGCGCGATCTGGCGGCAAGCCAGTGAAATATCTGACACTTCCTCGGCAAGCCCGAGCCAGCCTTTGAAGCCGCCTCTCTCCGGCACCGTGAAGTGACAAGCCACGCCCTCGACCTCGGGATCGTCGACGGCATAGGTCGCCAGCTTGTCGTTGGGGCTGATCCACTTGAAGACGGTCGAGCGGCGAAAGATCAGGTCCGGCTCGTCGGCTGCGAATGCCGGCGCGGCCGGCGCCAGCGCCAATACCAGCGCCAGCAAGGCCCAAAGCGTCCATTTGGTGTCATACGGGCTCAGGGCTTTGCATGTCATGGATGTCTCCGTTGGCGAGGTTTCCACCCATGTAGGTGCGCGTGAGCCCCGCAGGAAGGTTGGCGGTAGCCAATAACCGCGGCCGTTTAACCGAATGTGAGGCTTTTTTGCTACTCTTGAGCGAAAGTCGTAGGTCTCGCGCGGCCAATGCTGGTGAACGTGTTGCGCGTCTGCGACAACTAAACATTCACAGTTTGGGATTCGAGGATATTGCGCGTGGGCGGGCATCGGATTTCTGTTGCGACGATTGCGACCGGATGGCTCTGGCGAATCGCGGCCTTGACGGCGGCCGGAGCGATCGGCTCCGCCTCGCAGGCTGAAGCCGCGCTCTATTACTGGGGATATTCCGAACCCGGATATTATCGGCCGGGCCCGACGGTTCAGCCGCGCCGGCAACGGCCGCGCCGGCAAACGACCGCCAAGCCCGCGGCGGAAAAGGAAACCGTCGCCAAGCCGGTCGGACCGCTGATCATTGCGATCTCGATCGAGAAGCAGAAGGTAAGGGTTTACGACGCCAACGGTTTCTTTGCCGAAAGCCCGGTCTCGACGGGGATGAAGGGTCATCCGACGCCGATGGGCGTGTTCAGCATCATTCAGAAACACAAGCTGCACCACTCCAACATCTACAGCGGCGCGCCGATGCCGTTCATGCAACGCATCACCTGGTCCGGCGTCGCCATGCACGCCGGCGTGCTGCCGGGCTATCCGGCGTCGCACGGCTGCATCCGCATGCCGATGGCGTTTGCCCAGAAGATGTGGAACTGGACCCGGATGGGCGCGCGGGTGGTCGTCACCCCCGGCGAGATGACGCCCGCCAGTTTCTCGCATCCGCTGCTGGTGACCCAAAAGGTGGTGCCGGTTGCCAACGACGCCCCGCAGGTGGATGCGCCGCTCGGCGTGAAATCCGACAAGGGCGCCGACGCCAGGCCGGCGACCCAACCGGTCGATACCGCCGAGACGAAACTTGAATTGCGATCGACCGTCGGCCACCGCCAGTTGACCCAGACCGCCGACGCCAGCAGCGCCATGCCGGCGAATGCCGCGGTCACCATGTCCGACGCTTCATCCGCCGGCGAGGCCGCTCCGGCCAAGGCCGCGGAAGGCTCCGAAGCGAAGCCGGACGCCGCGAAATCCGACGAGGCCAAACCGGAAACCGCCGAATCCGAGGCTGCACCGGGGAGTGCAAAGAGCGCAGATGCGGCGGCGTCCGGGGACAAGCCGGCCGATGCCAAACCGGCCGACATCGTCACCGGCGAGGTCAAGGCGGCTGAGCCCGCTGCAGCCGACAATTCGGCGGCAAAGGCCGAAGCCCAGCCGGAAACGACCGCGGGTGTTGCGAAGACCGAACCGCCCAAGGCCGAGACCGTCAAGGCCGAGGAACCGAAGGCGGCCGAGCAGCCGGCCGAGCCCGCCAAATCGGTCGCGGATGCGCCCGCCACCGCGCCCGACGTGAAAACGGATGAAGTAAAAAAGGATCCCGCGCGCCTGCCGGCGGTCGAAAAGGCCGCAAAGGCGGAGCCGAAGCGCGAAGGCCAGATCGCGGTGTTCATCAGCCACAAGGACGGCAGACTGTATGTCCGGCAGAACTTCAAGCCGGTGTTCGACGTCCCCGTGACGATCTCGCCGAGCGACCGCCTGCTGGGCACCCATGTATTCACGGCGGAGGCCGACAAGAGCGATCCCAACACGCTGCGCTGGTCGGTGGTGTCGCTGCCGGTTTCGGCGCGCAACGCGCAGAAGAACGACGACGAACGCATCTCGCGGCGGCGCAAGGTCGCGGGTGCTGTGCCCGCCGAAGTGAAGCCGTTGCCGGCGCCGAACAGCCCGGCCGAGGCGCTGGACCGCATCACGATTCCGCCGGATGCGATGGCGCGCATCGCCGAGGCGCTTACCACCGGTGGCTCGATCGTGGTGTCCGACCAGAGCATCAGGCAGGGTGAAACCGGCGAAGGCACGGATTTCATCGTTCCGCTGCGCTAGGCTTTGGCCCGGCGGCTCAGCTAAAAGACCGCCGGCATGAATGAGCTTCCCACCACGGCCCCTGCACCGCCGACGACGGCGACCAGGGACGCATTCGACCGGCTGACCTTTCTCGGCCGGCGCCGGGGGCTGGCGGCGATCGTCGCCGGGCTCGCCTTTTCATTCTTCCTGTACGGCTACGCCCTGATCTACTGGCGCAACGCCGACATGGATTTCATGGTGATCTACAACGCGCTTGCCCTCAACGACGGCAAGCCGCAACGCTTCTTCGATCACACCGCCTACATCACCATCCTGTCCACAAAACTGTGGTTTCAGCTGCTGCACGCGCTCGGCCTGCTCGACGCCTGGTCGCTGTCGGCCATTCCGCCGGCATCCGACGTGGCCGCCTTCGACGCCGCCATGACCAGCGCCGTGCGCGCCGGACGCTTGCTGGCCTTCCTGATCGCGACCGGCTGCGTGCTGATTTTCGCGGGCTTGACCCGCCGCGTGGTGCGCGACTGGCGCGTCGCCATGCTGGCGACGCTGGCCTTCGCCTTCTCCGGCGGCATCGCGGTGCATTCGCGCATCCTGCGCAGCGAACTGGTGGCGGCGTGCCCGGTGATCTTTGCGCTTCTGATCCTGATCGCGATCGGGCGTAGCGCCGGCATCGCGCGTCCGCTCTGGATGGCGCTGGCCGCCGGATTATGCGTGCTCGGTCTCGAGAACAAGGTGCAGGTCATCCTGCTGATCGGTGCGCTGCCGCTATTGGTGCTGCCGTTCGGAAGCCGCGACAGCGCGAGCGTCGCGTTCTGGAACGACACGCCATCGGCCTGGCTGGCGGCGGTTGTCGCGGCGATCGCTGCGCTTGCGGCGGCATGGGTGGCGTGGCCGCTGATCGCGACCGGCTTCGACCGCGCCTTGCTCGAGGCCGCGCAATTCCGGCCGCTGTTGCTGGGCCGCTATGGCATCTATCAGGCGGCGCTGTCGATGCTGATCGCCGGCTGCATGATCGCCTATGCCGCGATCTGGCGGATCAGCGCGGCCGAAACGCTGGCGTCGATGTCTGCAATGGCAGCCAGCGCCCTGGTCACGCTGCTCGCGCTCGATCTCCAGTACAACGCCGGCAATGTGATTGCGGTGATCAATCCGCTGGAGAAGATGCTGACCTTTGCCGACGCGGCCACGTCGGATGCCGCCAGCGGCTCCAGCCTTGCCGGAATTCTGCGGTTGCTGCTCGAGGGGATCGCGTCGGTACTGGCGCGCTACACTTTCGTGCTGCACTCCTCGCCGCGTCCGACGGTGTTTCTCACCTGGCTGATCGTGCCCGGCATTGTCTACGCATGGCGCCGCGGCGAGAGGCTGGTTGCGATCCAGGCGCTGGCGTTGTTGCTGGCGGCGACCGGGATCGACGCGCTCGGCGTGCGGCGCGGTTTAAAATCCGAATATTTCATCTTCACCGATCCGCTGATCATCCTCTCCGGCGCGATCCTGCTGGATTCCTTGGCCGATCTGCGCTTTCGCAAATGGACTTATGCGATCGGCGCGGTCCTGTTCGGACTGCATATCGCCGTCGGCCAGGCCGAACCGATCAAATACGCCTTCATGCGCAGAGGGCCGGAGCCGATCTGTCAGTGGCGGCCGTATTACACCCCGCTGCTGCAGCTGCCGTGGTGCCCCGCTCCGCCGGCCCGGCCATAACGCCTTGTTGAAAGGCATCGGCTTGCCGGTTGCGCTATCGTGGCTCGAACCGGATCGCGGATGAAGAGAGATGACGATGCTCGACCGCAGGACCATTCTGATGGCGGCGCTGGCCGTGGTCGCGAGTCCGGCCTCGACACGGCACGCGCTCGCACAGGCCCCGATCAGCCGGGTCACCGCCTACGCGTTCTCGTTTCCCGCGCTGGCGGGCGGCGATATCCGGCTCGCCGACTACGCCGGCCGGCCGATCCTGGTCGTCAACACGGCCTCGCTCTGCGGCTTCACCCCGCAATATGCCGGCCTGCAGGAGCTGTGGACCGAGTTTCAGGGCCGCGGCCTGATGATTCTGGGCGTTCCCTCCAACGATTTCGGCGGACAGGAGCCCGGCGGCGCCACGGAGATCGCGAACACCGCACAGCAGCACTATGGGGTTACCTTTCCGATCACGGCAAAAGCCGTCGTCAAGGGCCCGACTGCGCATCCCTTCTACAAATGGGCCGCCGACGCGCGCCCGAAGGATGTCCCGCGCTGGAACTTCCACAAATATCTGATCGGCCGCGACGGCTATATCGCCGAGGTCTTTCCGGAGCGCGTCGAACCGACCGACACGCGAATAAGAACCGCCATTGCGCGGGCGCTCGCGGCCTCCTGAGCTCAGCCTCTCCCCGGAATTAACCGGACTGGCCGACAAATCGGCCACAGGGGATAAAAGCCGTTGCCGTGGCGGCGCGGGTCCAACTAGGCTACCATGATCAGGGGCGGGAAACGGCTCGGGCGAGCGTCACAAGCCCGGGCTTGGGATCAATTCGAGGGATAGCCAATGCGTATTGCGGCAGGTTTGATCTTTGCAGGCGCGGTTTCGCTGTGTGCAACGGGCGCAGCATGGTCGCAAGCCACCACCGGCGCCAAGAGCGCGGCCGCGCCCCAGGCCGCCCCGGCCGCTGCACCGGCCCCTGCTCCCGCGCCGGCCCCGGCGCCCGCTTCCGCGAAAGCCGCATGCGCCAACCCTGACGCGCTGGGCGTCGCCCGCGTGGTGGAGATCGACACCACCGGCGGACCCGGTTTCGGCTTCGAGCATTTCAAGCAGCTCGATTTCCTGCGCGACAAGGAAGTGGTGCTGACGTTCGACGACGGCCCATGGCCGGTCAATACGCCCTCGGTGCTGAAGACGCTGGCCCAGGAATGCACCAAGGCCATCTTCTTCCCGATCGGCAAGCACGCCAGCTATTATCCGGAGATCCTGAAGCAGGTGGCCGCCGCCGGGCACACCGTCGGATCGCATACCTGGTCGCACGCCAACCTCAACAACAAGAAGATGACCGAGGCGCAGGCCAAGGAAGAAATCGAAAAGGGCTTCAGCGCGGTGAAATGGGCGCTCGGCGCCGCGCCGTCGCCGTTCTTCCGCTTCCCGGCGCTGCAACATCCGCCGGTCATGGTGACCTATCTCGGCGAGCGCAACATCGGGATCTTCTCCTGCGATCTCGACTCGTTCGACTTCAAGGCGAGGACGGCCCAGACCATCATCGACAGCGTGATGAAGAAGGTCGACAAGCTCGGCAAGGGCATCATCCTGATGCACGACTTCCAGAAGCACACCGGCGAAGCCCTGCCCGAACTGCTGCACAGGCTGAAGGCCGGCGGCTACAAGGTCGTGCAGATGAGGGCCAAGGCGCCGGTGCAGACCATCGCCGAGTTTGACGAGAGCGTCGTCAAGGACATGAAGCTGCCGACCGTGAGCAGCCGCCCGCTCAACAGCGTGGTGCAGACGATCTCGGAATAGCGCAAGCCGCGCGACAACGCAGATGCCGCGGCTGCGCATCGACGGCTATGTCATCGTGTCCGCCGACGGCATGCTGGCAAACGCCGCCCGCATGATGCCGGACGAACTGAAGTTCGACGGCGACAAGCGGTTCTTCACCGCGGCGCTCGATGATGCCGACCTGATCGTGCATGGGCGCAATTCCTTCGAGGATCAGCCGAACTCGCCGCAGCGAAAGCGGATCATCCTGACCCGGTCGGTCGCTTCGCTCGCGCCCGATCCATCCAATCCCAGGGCCATCCTGTGGAATCCAGCCGGGGCTTCCTTCGAGGCCGCCTGCGAGCGCGCCGGCGTGCACGCCGGCACGATAGCCGTGATCGGCGGGCCGGACGTATTCGGAATGTTCATGGACCGCTACGACACGTTCTGGCTGTCGCAGGCGCCGCGAGTGAAGCTACCGGGCGGCGAGCCCTGCTTTCCCGGCGTGCCGGCACGCTCGCCCGAGGAGATCCTGGCCGCCCATGGCCTTGCGGCCGGCGAGGCCCGGATGCTCGATCCCGCCTGCGGCGTCAGCGTCACGCCGTGGCGTCGGATCGCTCAGACGTCGCTATAGGCGGGCTCCGGCGTCTCCGAGGACCGGCCATAGCCGGCGATGATGAACAGCGCGCCGATGATCGAGAGATTCTTCAGCGCATCCACCAGGCTCTTGGCGCTTTCCGGCGGCGACTGATTCCAGAAATCGTGGAAGTAGAAGGTTGCCCCGGCCACGAAGAAGATCAGCAGAATGGCGAAGAACCGCGCGCCGAAATTGAGCGCGATCATCAATCCGGCAATCACCTCGAAGGCGCCGACGGCAATGGCAAGCATCTGCGGCGTGGTCATCCCGGTCATCGTTTCCAGCTGCGCGGTATAGGGCGCGAGCAGAGCGGGAATGGCGACCTTGGCTGCGATGAATTCCGAGGTGGCCTGGATGCCGAAAAGCTTGGTCGCTCCCGTATAAATAAATAGCACGGCGAACAGAATTCGCCCGAAAGTAACAAACGCTGGCATGGTTGGCCTCGTTGAATGCTGCAAATGCCGATGTCGCGGCGGCGGAGCGATTATGGGCGCTCCGCCTCGGCTTTTCAAACAGTCAAATCAATCCGAAACAACGACGGCTGCAGCTGGCCGGTTTCCGCCGCCCTAGCCAAACAGGGTCGGTTGCTGGCGGCCGGCGCGCTCCTGGGCTTCGACCGCGGCAACCGCCGTCATATTGAGAATGCCGCGCGCGGTCACCGAGGGGGTGAGGATATGGGCCGGGCGCGACGGCCCGATCAGGATCGGCCCCACCGGAAGCGCGTCGGCCAGTACCTTGATCATCTGATAGGCCACGTTGGCGGTATCGAGGTTCGGCATGATCAGGATATTGGCGACGCCTTCCAGCTTCGAATGCGGCAGGATCAGTTTGCGCGCGGCTTCGGAGAGCGCGGTATCGCCCTGCATCTCGCCGTCGGCTTCGATCTCCGGATGGTTCTCCTTCAACAGCGCGGTGGCGCGGCGCATCTTGCGCGAGGAGTCGGTGTCGTAGCTGCCGAAATCGGAATGCGAGACGAAGGCGACCTTGGGCTTGATGTTGAAGCGCTGGACATGGATCGCCGCCAGCGCCGCCACTTCCGCAAGCTCCTCGGCGCTCGGATTCGGCCGCACCTGCGTATCGGTGATGAAATAGGCACCCTTGCTGGTGATCATCAGCGCCAGCGCCGCAAAATCGCTGACGCCGGGCAGGAAGCCGACGATTTCGCGGACATGGCGCAAATGGCTCATGTAGCGGCCCTCGACGCCGCAGATCATGGCGTCGGCCTCGCCGCGCACCACCGCGAGCGCGGCGATCACCGTGGCATTGGTACGCACCACCGTGCGCGCGGCGTCCGGGGTCACGCCGTGCCGGCCGGCGACATCGATGTAGGACTGGACATAGGACCGGTAGCGCGGATCGTCTTCGGGGTTGACCAGGTCGAAATCCCGTCCGGCCTTGATGGCGAGGCCGAAGCGCTTGATGCGCGCCTCGACCACCGAGGGACGTCCGACCAGGATCGGCCGCGCCAGATTTTCCTCGAGCACGACCTGGGTCGCGTGCAGCACGCGCTCGTCCTCGCCTTCCGCATAGATCACGCGGACCGGCTGGGTCCTGGCCTTGGCGAACATCGGCTTCATGACGAGGCCGGAGCGGAACGCGAAGCGCTCGAGCTGGGCGGCGTAGTCCTCGATGTTCGCAATCGGGCGGGAGGCGACGCCGGACTCCATCGCCGCCTTGGCGACCGCCGGCGCAATGCGCAGGATCAGCCGCGGATCGAATGGACTGGGGATCAGCGAGCCCGGACCGAACCCTTGCGCTTCGCCGCTGTCGAAACCCTGCGCGGAGGCATCCGACGGCGGATCGCGCGCCAGCTGCGCGATCGCATCGACCGCGGCCTTCTTCATTTCCTCGTTGATCGCGGTGGCGCCGCAATCGAGCGCGCCGCGAAAGATGAAGGGAAAGCACAGGACATTGTTGACCTGGTTGGGAAAGTCGGAGCGGCCGGTGCAGATCATCGCGTCGGGGCGCGCCTTGCGGGCTTCGTCCGGCATGATTTCCGGCGTCGGATTGGCGAGCGCCATCACCAGCGGCTTGTCCGCCATCGCCTTCACCATTTCGGGCTTCAGCACATTGGGCGCCGAAAGGCCGAGAAAGATGTCGGCGCCGCCGATCACGTCCGCCAGCACGCGCTTGTCGGTCTTCTGCGCATAGACCGACTTCCAGCGGTCCATCAGCGTGTTGCGGCCTTCATGCACCACGCCGTCGATGTCGCAGACCCAGATGTTCTTGCGCTGCGCCCCCATCGACACCAGCAGATTGAGGCAGGCGATCGCCGCCGCGCCGGCGCCGGAGGTGACGATCTTGACGTCGGAAAGTTTCTTGCCGTTCAGCAGCAGCCCGTTGGTGATCGCGGCGGCGACGATGATCGCGGTGCCGTGCTGGTCGTCGTGGAATACCGGGATCTTCATCCGCGCCTTGAGCTGCGCCTCGATCTCGAAACATTCCGGACCCTTGATGTCCTCGAGATTGATGCCGCCGAAGGTCGGCTCCAGCGCCGCCACGGTCTCGACCACGCGCTCGATGGTATCGGCGGCGATCTCGATGTCGAACACATCGATGCCGGCGAATTTCTTGAACAGAACCGCCTTGCCTTCCATCACCGGCTTCGACGCCAGCGGGCCGATATTGCCGAGGCCGAGCACGGCGGTGCCGTTGGAGACAACGGCCACAAGGTTGGCGCGGATGGTCAGCGATGCCGCTTCCGCGGGATTTTCGGCGATCGCCGTGCAGGCGGCGGCGACGCCCGGCGAATAGGCCAGCGCCAGGTCGCGCTGATTGGCGAGCGGCTTGGTCGCCTGAATCTCGAGCTTGCCCGGACGAGGCAGCCGGTGATAGGCGAGCGCCGCCGATTGCAGATCTTCAGAATGGGACGACATACATTTCCCTCGCGGCTTGCTCGGCCCCGAATTGAGACTTCAGTGACCAGTTTTCAGGTTTGCGGCAGATTGAGCCGGATGTGTAGTTCACGCAACTGCTTCGGCGTGACCTCCGAAGGCGCTCCCATCAACAGGTCAACGGCCTGCTGATTCATCGGGAACAGCGAGATTTCGCGCAGGTTGGTGGTGCCGCAGAGAAGCATCACGATGCGATCGACGCCGGCCGCCATGCCGCCATGCGGCGGCGCGCCGTACTGGAACGCGCGGTACATGCCGCCGAACCGCTCGACCACGTCCTTCTCGCCGTAGCCGGCGATCTCGAACGCCTTCACCATCGCCTCGGGCCGATGATTGCGGATGCCGCCGGAGGCGATCTCGTAGCCGTTGCAGGTGATGTCGTACTGGAACGCCTTGATGGTCAGCGGATCCTGGGTCTGCAACGCCTCGAGCCCGCCCTGCGGCATCGAGAACGGATTGTGCGAGAAGTCGACCTTCTTGTCTTCCTCATTGTACTCGTACATCGGGAAGTCGACGATCCAGGCGAGCTCGAACCGCTCCTTGTCGATCAGGTTCAACTCCTCGCCGAGCCTGGTGCGCGCAAGGCCGGAGAACTTCCAGAATTTTTCCGGATCGCCGGCGACGAAGAACGCGGCGTCGCCTTCCTTCAAGCCGAGCTGCGCGCGGATCGCGGCGGTGCGCTCCGCTCCGATGTTGTTGGCCAGGGGACCCGCGCCCTCGCCGCCCTCGCGCCACATGATGTAGCCGAGCCCGGGCTGGCCCTCGCCCTGCGCCCAGGAATTCATCCGGTCGCAGAACGCGCGGCTGCCGCCGCCGGCGCCGGGAATGGCCCAGACCTGGTTCTTCGGGTCTTCCAGCATCCGCGCGAACACCTTGAAGCCGGAGCCGCGGAAATGTTCCGACACGTCCTGCATGACGATGGGATTACGCAAATCGGGCTTGTCGCTGCCGTATTTGCGCAAGGCTTCGGCGAAGGGAATCCGCGGCCAGCCTTTGGTCACCGGCTTGCCCTTGGCGAAATCCTCGAACACGCCGGTAACGACCGGCTCCATCGCCTCGAATACGTCGTCCTGGGTGACAAAGCTCATCTCGACGTCGAGCTGGTAGAACTCGCCGGGCAAGCGGTCGGCGCGCGGGTCCTCGTCGCGGAAGCACGGCGCGATCTGGAAGTAGCGGTCGAAGCCCGACATCATCAAGAGCTGCTTGTACTGCTGCGGCGCCTGCGGCAGCGCGTAGAACTGTCCGGGGTGAATCCGCGACGGCACCAGGAAGTCGCGCGCGCCCTCCGGCGACGACGCCGTCAGGATCGGGGTCTGGAATTCGAAGAAGCCCTGCTCCTTCATCCGCTTGCGCATGGAATCGACGATCGCGCCGCGGGTCATGATGTTCTGGTGCAGCTTCTCGCGGCGCAGGTCGAGGAACCGGTACTTAAGCCTTATGTCTTCAGGATATTCCTGCTCGCCGAACACCGGCAGCGGCAGTTCGGCGGCCGGGCCGAGCACCTCGATCTCGCTGACGTAGATCTCGACCATGCCGGTCGCCAGTTCCGGATTGTCGGTGCCGGCGGGACGGCGGCGGACCCTGCCGTCGATCCGCACCACCCATTCCGAACGCAGCTTTTCGGCATCCTTGAAGGCCGGAGAATCCGGGTCGGCCACGCACTGGGTCAGGCCGTAATGGTCGCGCAAATCGATGAACAGCACACCGCCATGGTCGCGGATACGATGGCACCAGCCCGACAGCCGAACCGTCTGGTCGATATGGCTCTCGCGGAGCGCGCCGCAGGTGTGGGACCGGTAACGATGCATGGAATTCCCAAAAACTGATGTCGGAGAGGTCGAATCGAGGCCAAAAGCCCGTCCGAGGAGGGTCAGGGTTTACCCGACGCGGTCAGGCGCGGCAACCGAATGCAGGACCGATTTTGGGCCGCAAAACCGGTGACGGAGCCGGAAAAGCGGGCGAAAAAACCGGCCCTCCCGCCGCCGACGGCGCAAGGAGATTGTCTATTCCCCGGACGCGCCTATCTTGACCTCATGACGGTCCATTTCCCCTTCCAGAACACCTATGCGGCGCTGCCGGCGAACTTTTTCGCCCGCGTGGCGCCCACGCCGGTCGCCTCCCCGCGCCTGATCAAGCTGAACCGGCCGCTCGCGGTCCATCTCGGCCTCGATCCCGACCTGCTCGACAGCCCCGAGGGAGCCGAAATCCTCGCCGGCAAACGTGTCCCCGATGGCGCCGATCCGATCGCGATGGCCTATGCCGGCCACCAGTTTGGCCATTTCGTTCCGCAGCTCGGTGACGGCCGCGCCATCCTGCTCGGCGAGGTGATCGACGCCGACGGCGTCCGCCGCGACATCCAGCTCAAGGGAAGCGGCCCGACGCCGTTTTCGCGCCGCGGCGACGGCCGCGCGGCGCTCGGTCCGGTGCTGCGCGAATATATCGTCAGCGAGGCGATGGCCACGCTCGGCATTCCGACCACGAGATCGCTCGCCGCCGTGACGTCAGGCGAGAACGTCATGCGCGAGACGCCGCTGCCCGGCGCCGTGCTCACCCGCGTCGCCGCCAGCCACATCCGCGTCGGCACGTTTCAATACTTCGCGGCGCGCAGCGATACCGAGGGCGTGCGGCAACTCGCCGATCACGTCATTGCCCGGCACTATCCGCAAGCCGCCGGCGCCGAGCGCCCCTATCACGCGCTGCTCGAAGCCGTGATCGCGCGGCAGGCCGAACTGGTGGCGCGCTGGTTGCTGGTCGGCTTCATCCACGGCGTCATGAACACCGACAATACCTCGATCTCGGGCGAGACCATCGACTACGGCCCCTGCGCTTTCATGGATCATTACGACCCCGCTACCGTGTTCAGCTCGATCGACGAGATGGGCCGCTACGCCTACGCCAACCAGCCGCGGATCGCGCAGTGGAACCTGACCCGGCTGGCCGAATGCCTGCTGCCGCTGCTTTCCGACGACCGGGACAAGGCCATCGCGGAGGCGCAATCGGCGATCAACGGATTCGTGGCGGTGTTCGGCAGTGCCTATCAGGCCGGCCTGCGCAAGAAGATCGGCCTGTTCACGGCGCGCGACGGCGACGAGGCGCTGGTGCAGGATCTGCTCGACGCCATGGCCAGGAACCAGGCTGACTTCACCCTGACCTTCCGGCGGCTGAGCGACGCCGCGCTCGAACCCGATGGCGAAGGCGAAGTCCGGCAACTGTTCGCGGACCCCGCCGCCTATGACGAATGGGCCGCGCGCTGGCGGCAGCGGATCTCCTGGGAGCCGCAGGCCCCGGCCGAGCGGCAAGCCGCGATGCGCGCGGTCAATCCCGCCTTCATTCCGCGGAACCACAGGGTCGAGGCGGTGATCGAAGCCGCCGTCAACCGCGACGATTTTGCGCCGTTCGAGGAGCTGCTAACGGTGCTGGCAAATCCTTATGAGGACCAGCCGGCGTTTGCGGGCTACGCCGAACCGCCCGAGCCGCACCAGCGCGTGCTGCAGACCTTTTGCGGGACATGACGCGCTAACCCGCCGTTAAACATCCGGCGCGGCACAGGCCTCCCGCGCCGCAGGAATTAAGAAACGGTCAATGCGTTGCCGACAAGTCTAACGGCCTGGCTGGGGGGAACGCTCGTGTTTGACGCATTGGTATTTGAGTTCATGGGATTGGCGATGCTCGCGCTCTGCATCGTCGTGCTAGCCGTGCCGTCGCAGCGGCGGCCCTCCCGGCGTGTCAGCGATACCTGACGGGTCTGGTTCCTGTGCCGGTTGACGAAACCGGCGTTGGCCTGAATTCGAGGCCCAGGCGGCCCTCGAGTCCTGCGGCAGATACTGAGGTTGCGGAAATGCAAGGCTCGAATTCGCCGCAAGACCCTTGACATATCAGCACTTTCGGCAGAACGCGGTCCTCAGAAGCGTTATGGACCGTTCATGGATCTGATTACCACCACCTCGGAACTGGCCGCGGTTTGCGACCGGCTCGCGAAACACCCCGTCATCACCGTCGATACCGAATTCCTGCGGGAAACCACCTATTACCCCCTGCTCTGCGTGGTGCAGATGGCGAGCGCCGAGGAGGCGGTCGTGATCGACACGCTGGCCCCGGGGATCGACCTCAAGCCGTTCTTCGCCCTGATGGCCGACGAGAAGGTGCTGAAGGTGTTCCACGCCGCCCGCCAGGACATCGAAATCGTCTGGCATCAGGCCGGCATCCTCCCCCACCCGATCTTCGACACCCAGGTCGCAGCCATGGTGCTCGGCTATGGGGATTCCATCGCCTATGACCAGCTGGTCGAGCGCATTTGCGGCCACCGGCCGGACAAGACCCACCGTTTCACCGACTGGTCGCGCCGGCCGCTTTCGGCGGAGCAGATGCACTACGCGGTCTCCGACGTCACCCATTTGCGCGAGGTGTTCGCGGCGCTGGACGCCGATCTCAAGAAGCGCGGCCGCAGCGACTGGGTCAGCGAGGAAATGAACGTTCTGACCTCGCCGAAGACCTACGACTTCCACCCCGAACGGGCCTGGGAGCGGCTGAAGACGCGGGTGCGCAAGCCGAAGGAGCTGGCGGTGCTGATGGAGGTCGCGGCTTGGCGCGAACAGGAGGCGCAAAGCCGCGACGTGCCGCGCAGCCGCGTCTTGAAGGACGATGCGGTCGGCGACATCGCCACCCATGCGCCGACCAGCCTCGAGCGCCTCGCCAATCTGCGCTCGCTGCCGAAGGGTTTCGACCGGTCGAAATGGGGCGCCGATATCGTGGCCGCGGTGCAGCGCGGCCTCGCCCGCGACCTCGCCTCCTTGCCGAAAATCGAGAAGCCACGCAGCAATTCGAACGGCGCTGCGATCGTCGAGCTTCTGAAAGTGCTGCTGCGGATGACCTCGGAGCGTCACGCCGTCGCCAGCAAGATCATCGCCACGGTCGGCGATCTCGAGGAGATCGCCGCTGACGACAACGCCGACGTCGGCGCGCTGCATGGCTGGCGCCGCGAACTGTTCGGCGAGGCGGCGCTGGCGCTGAAACATGGCCAGCTCGCGCTCGCCATCGAAAAAGGCCGCGTGGTCCGGGTCGATCGAAACTAGAGCGTTTCGGTTCTGATTGAATCAGAACCGGGCCCTGATCGGGTCACACCGAAATCACGGCATTGGCTTCGATCAGGTCGGCGCTCCCCACGATGCCGGCAAAGTTGCCGATCACATTGACCACCGCCAGCTTGTAGGAGGCGGCATCGCCGATGCCCGGACGCCGGCAGGCCACCGCATCGCTGACCACCTGGTAGCGATGGCTGCGATGAAATCCGTCGACCACGGTCGACAGGATGGTCTCGTCGAGCGAAAATCCCGACAGCACGCAGCGGATGTTCCTCATGTTCGCCATGTATTCGGCGAACCGCGACGAACTGTAGGCCGATGGCAGCGGATGCTCGAACGCCAGTTCTCCCGGCCGCGGCTTGAGCTCGGCGATCCAGTCCGTCAGGTTCGATGCCGGATTGAACCACGCGGCCTGGGCGATCCGCTTCAGGTGAACGATCGGCCAGAGATTGTCGCGCCACAGCGTCATCAGTTCGAGACAGCGCGACCCGATCGCGTCGGCGTCCGCGATGACGTGACGGCGGCCTTCGGTGAGATATTCGGTCTGCAGATCCGCGCAGACGAGGATCGGCGGATCGTCGTGAATCGAGACCGCCAGCTTTGGATGGGTCATCATGCCACCGAAGGTCACGCCGTGCGCAGCGGTGATGTCACCGGACGGCCGGCCGACATGTCGAGAACCCCGGGCCTGTCCCAATCGCCCTCCGGCCGGATGATCACATAGGGATCGCTGTCGAGCGTGATGGCGTCGGCGGCGGGTTCGAGGTCGAGAACCATTTCGGTATAGGAAAAATCCGAAAAGGTGATCTTGCGGTTGTGGCCGAGCGGCTTGGCGCCGAAATGCGCCCAGAAATCCACCAGTCGGTCCTGCGCCTGGCCGTAGATCTTTCGGAATCCCTTGCGCTTGATGTAGTCGACGCTGGCCTGCACCAGCTTGAACGACACGCGCGTGCGCCGGAACTGGTGACGCACGGCAAGCCGCTCGACCTTGGCGAACTCGCCGAAAAATCGTACCCGCAGGCAGCCGGCCGGTTCGGCTCCGACAAATCCGAGGAAGTGGGCCGCGACCAGATCGTTGCCGTCGAACTCCTCTTCGATCGGGCAATCCTGCTCGGCGAGATAAACCGCCGACCGGATCGCCGTCATCAGCATCAGGTCGTTGGGGTCGCGCGCGATGCGGACCGTGATCGCACGCGATTGGGTTTTGATCGCCGTCGATGAATTAATGCCGTGCATCTGCAAAGCTCCCCGCCGGTTGGACTGCTGGCGTGTTGATCGGAATCCGGTTCCATGGACGCTGGTAGCGCCACAGTTCGTGCTGATAGCTCGGGATCGGTTCGAAGCCGATCGCGATCATCAGGTTGCGTCCGTCCGCGCTCGACGGCTGGGCATAGAGATCGGCCGGCGCCAGCCGCGGCTGCGAAAGATGCGCCGACACGTTGCCCAGTCCCGCCATCGCCCTGCCCTGGCCTGCGATCGCCCAGACATAGATGGCGGACACCTCCTCCGATGCACCGGCAAGCAGTCCAAGATCGGGATGCGTCAAATTGATGTCGTCGAGAATGAGAGCATCATGACCCCTGTCGTTGAGATAGAGAAACGCCACTGCACCGAGCAATTTCCTCTTTCGGCTGAATGTCAGAATGCTGCCGGGATCAAATGCGTAATACCGCGCGAGATCCGGTTCCGTCATTTGGACTCCCGGCACCAGCCGGTTGGCCATGTCGGCCAACGCACCAAGCTCGGAACGCTGCGCGGGCTGCACCTCGATTTCTGCGCTTCGGGGCAGCAGATCGAAATCGCGTTTTGCGGCCAAAGAGGGCCTTTCCATATCCGGGTCACGCATCTATCGTCGCTCCTGCCTGTCGGCCAGCACCATATCGGGCGGGGAATTGGGGTATGCAGCAACTATTGCACCGGGGTGCTGCGATGACGCAGCACCGGACCGACGAAGTTCTGGATGCATCCTGGGATGACCTGCGATCGTTTCTGGCCTGTGCGCGATACAAGAGCTTTCGCAATGCGGCAGAAGAACTCGGTGTAACCAGCACCACGCTGATGCGCCGGATCGACCGGCTCGAAGAATCCATCGGCTGCAAGCTGTTCCTGCGCGACCAGAGCGGATTGACGCTGAGCGACGCAGGTTCGGCGATGATCGGCGACGTGATGGAAATGGAACGTCACGCCTTCAACATTTTCCGGCGCGCGGCCCGGTCAGACGATGCCGCCGGCACGGTCCGCGTCGCGGTCACCGAGGGTCCCGGCAATTTCTGGATTCTTCCGCGGCTGATCGACTTCCAGAAAACCTACCGCAAGATCACGGTCGATCTTCGCTGCGCGATGGAGCAGGCCGACGTCGCCCGGCTGGAAGCCGATATCGCGATCCAGCTCGAGCGGCCGACCAATCCCGACCTCATCGTCACCAAGCTCGGCCGGCTGCATATTTATGCATTCGTTTCGGAAGACTATCGCAAGCTGCATGGCGTTCCCACGCTGTCCGAAATCAGAAAACACCGGCTGGTGATCCAGCATGCGCCGCAGATCGACGATTCCGCCTATGCCCGGGTGCTGGGACTGACGTCGCTGGAGGGCATCGTCGGGATCAAGACCAATTCCAGCATCGGCGTGCTGTATGCGGTGGAGCGCGGCGCAGGAATGGGATTCCTGCCGACGTCTTCGGTGGCGCTCGGAGCGGCGCTGGTTGCCGTCGACCTCGGCGTCCATCATCACGCCGACCTGTGGCTCACCTATCACAAGGAGTTTCGAAACTCCGACCGGCACAAGATCGTCATCGACTGGCTGAAGAAGATCTTCGACCCGAAAACCTATCCTTGCTTCAAGGACGAGTTCATCCATCCCAACGACCTCGTGCCGATGATGGCGGCATCCAGGACGAATTTCGGCCTGCAGGGATATGTGGCTGCGGGGCCGGCCTGATCGGGCAGCGGCACTACCACCTGAACTCGACGCCGAGCGTGCCCTGATGCGACTGCATCGAGGCGCGGTACTTGCCATCGTAGTTGATATAGAGCCGCGCGGTGTTGCTCAGGCTGAGCGAAGCCGACGCCCCGGCATCCGCACCGTACCGGCTTTCGCCGATGCCCTGCACCAGGATGCTCTGGGTGCCGAGGCTGACCGTGACCGCGCCGAAATTCTGCATGACATTGTCGACGAACTTGCCGTAGGCGGACAAGTCGAGAATCTTCCGGTCGAAAATCCAGTAATGCCCGATCTCGGCGCCGACCAGGACGCGCGCGCGCGCCGCCGTTGCGCCTGATGCCGCGACCGGATCGAGCCCGCCGTACTCCTGCAGCGATCCGGTCGAGGCGCGCACATATTCGAACGCGGCCTTCGGCACGATGCGGCTCTGGTCCTGGCTCCAGTAATAGCTGAGTTCCGTCAGCGCGCCGTCGAGCCTGGCGTTGTAACCAGCGGTCGCCACGCCGAACCCGGTGTCGCGGCTTGAATTCACTTTCCCGAATCCGTGGACCAGGGCGATGGCCCAGGTCCAGGGCCCCTTGTCGACCGAGGCACTGAATCCGAGCTGGGTGAGATCGAGCGTCGCCGACTGCAGCGCCAGCGGGATGTCGATGGCGGTGCGGCTTTGATCGACCGAGAAACCGACGTTGACGCCGGGCGCGACGCGCGCGCCCAATCCCGCGACGCCGCCCCAGGTGCGGCGTCGATCGCCAACGAAATAGCCGAGCGGACCGGCGGTGGCCGAAAGCCCGTAGAGCTCGCCCCAGGTGCGGAACTGCGGGGCCTCGGTACTCTCGGATGCGCCGCCGCCCCCCGGATTGCTGCCCAACGCCTTGCCGAGGCCGGATGTCGCCTGATTGCCAAGGCGCTCCAGGAAATTGCTGCCGAGGTTCGTCACCGTCGAACCCGCCGAGAAACTGGAATTGATCACCGTCGGTGTTGGACTGGGGGTCGGCGACGGTGTTGGAGTCGGGGTCGGTGTCGGGGTTGGGGATTGGGCCTGAGCCGGCGACGACGCGACGGCGGCAGCAGCAAGAAGAAGCGCCGACGCAAAGACCATGAACAGCCTGCGGCCCAGTCCAGCCCAATTTGCTCGCGAAGGCCGCGATGAGCAGCGCATGAATTTCAGTCCCAAACAGGAGCGCCGGCTCGAAAAATGCCAATTCCTCATCGGCCGAGCCGATTTGCGCCCAGTTCGCGGGGAGCGTCAATCGGTCAGGGTGCTTCGCAGCATAGGATAGCGCGGCGTTGTTGTTCCGCTGCCACAGTCAGTAACGAGCGATTGAATCGCTCTCGATTTCCTGAGCCACGCCAGAGGCTTGCTAACGCAGGGATTTCGTGTTGCAATATTCGGTACAATCGGATTTAGGCCGTTCGACTGTGCGTTTCGCGACTAGGAAATCCAGCAGACTTCCGGAATCCCGCTTGTGGCGTGGCACGCGAAATGCGTGGCCGCGTCTTTTTTATGTCTAGACCAGGAGACAGGCGATGCAAAAAGGCACCGTCAAGTGGTTCAACCCGACCAAGGGTTATGGGTTCATCAAGCCGATGGTCGGCGATAAGGACGTGTTCGTCCATATCTCGGCGGTCGAGCGCGCTGGACTCTCGACCCTCAACGAAAATCAGGTGATTGAATACGACCTTGTGGAAAATCGCGGCAAGACATCCGCGGAAAATCTGAAGGTCTCCTAAGCTACGTCACGATCCGCGCAAGCAATCCTGATGCACCCCCCGGCCCTTGCCGGGGGATCTTGTTTCGCAAATATCGGCGGGACTAGCTCGTTGCGAGCATCCGGCGTTCGCGCGCCCTGATGATGCCGACCACCGTCTCGTTGACGGGCGTCGCGACCCCGAGCGGCTTGCCGAGACGGGGAATCGCGCCATTGATGGCATCGACCTCACATCGGCGGCCGGCATTGTAATCCAGCAGCATCGACGGCCGGGCGTCCGGTATCTTGCCGCCGAGTTTGCGGATGTGCTCCAGGGGATCGCCGACGTTGAGCCGGATATTGCAGGCCTTCGCCACCGCGATCGCTTCCTCGGCGCAGCCCCGCGCCACGCTCCAGGCGTCGGCATCGCCGAGGATTTCGCCGATCGTCAGCCCGGTGGTGCAGGACGTCCCCGAGAAGGCGACGTTCATGATCAGCTTTTCCCAGACCATCTGCCTGATGTCGTCGAACAGCGCGACCTTGAAGCCTGCGGACTCCCAGATCTTCGCCGAGGCTTGCAGAAGCTGCTTCGGCAGCCCGGCAAACGCGCCGAACCGGATCATCTCCATGCCGTTGTGATGGGCGTGGCCGGGCGCCCGTATCGAGGCGCCGAACCCGCCGACGACGCCGACCGCAATACGATCGGCGCCGAGGATCGGTGCGGCGATTTCCGGCGATCCCAATCCGTTCTGGATGGTCTGCACGATGGTTTCCGGACCGAGCAGGGAAATGCAGGACTGCGCCGCCGCCTCCACATCGAATGCCTTGGTGGCGATGATGACGAGATCGCACGGCCCGATGCCATCCGTCGTCGTGGATGCATGGATCGGCACCGTGCGATCGCCGCTGGCGCCTTCGCAGCGCAGGCCCCTCGACGCCATCGCCTCGGCGTGATCGGGCCACAGCGTTACCGCGTGAACCTCGTGACCGGCATCGACCATGAGCGCGGCATAGACCGATCCCATGGCGCCGCAGCCGACAATCGCGACCTTTGCCATTGCTGTTCTCCCTTTACCGGTCCCGCTCGATGCTCGCCGGGCAAGCCGTCGGGGAATCCTGTTTTTTGACTCTCGGATATTTCAGGCCGCCGCCTTGCATCCGGCGAGTTCGCCAAGTTCCGGATAGAACCGCGCGACCATGCGGCCGACGTAATGACGCAGATTGTCGTGGCTCGCGGCCGCCTCCTGCAGCGGCGACTTGAAGACGGGACACATCGCACTGACGACAAACGCAAAGATGGTGGCGTCGGCGCCGGTCGGCTCAGTGCCCATGAAGAATGGTTTGCTGCCGAGGTGGTCTGCAATTGCCTGGAGCGAACGCGTTCCCAGCTCGACGATCTCCTTCGGGCTGTGTCGTCCCATGCCATGGCCGTGCAAGGAATTGCGGACCCGGCGCCGGACCATCGCGACGACCAGCGGGCGGATGACGGCGGGCGCAGCTTTGAAGAATTCCCGGGGACCTCGATTGAAGTTCACTTCATCCATCCAGCGCATGTGGACAGTGGCCCAGTAGAGATGGTCCTCGGCCATTTTCTCGAATGCCCACGCCGTCGCACGTTGTTCGCTCGTCAGGCCCTTGTCGAAATCGACCCCGTACTTCTTTTCGAGGTGCCAGCGGATAAAGGTGGAATCGCCGAGCAGCTCACCATCGTCGTCGATATAGGGGATCTTGCCCTTGGGGGCCTTCGAGAAGCTCATCAGCGCTTTCTCAAATGGCAGCATCGACATCCGCAGTAAGGTTTCGGCCTTGGTGACGAAAGGGCTTGCGTCGGGAAGACCGAAATTGGGACCGGAACCGAACAATGTAATCATGGGGCTCCCTCTGTTTTGCGAGACCAAGAAGTGACGCGAGTTGATGACGCCAGAGGCGCTGCATCATTCGGTGGCAGGCGAAATCAGCGTGTTGTCGGGATTCGCTTTGGCCAAGGTTTTGCAGACATCGCCCTCCAGCCGGACCTGGCCGCTGGCAAGCAGCCGCAGCGCCTCGGGATAGATGCGGTGTTCGATGCCGAGGATACGCTCGGCCAGCGTATCCGGCGTATCGGCATCGGCAACCGCGACCGCGCCCTGCATCAGAATCGGACCGGCGTCGGTTTCCGGAATGACGAAATGCACGGTCGCGCCGGAGATTTTCACCCCGGCACGCAACGCCTGGGCCTGCGGTTCGAGGCCCGGAAACGACGGCAGCAGGGAGGGATGGATGTTGAGCATCCGGCCGAACCAGCGCTGCACGAATTCGGCCGTGAACAGCCGCATGAAGCCGCCGAGGCAGATCAGCTCGACCCTGTGCTGGTCCAGCGCCGTCTGCAGCACCGCCTCGAACGCCGCCCGATCCTTGCCGAACGGCTTGCTTTCGATGGTGACGGTCGGGATGCCGCTGGCTCTGGCGCGATCGAGCCCGCCGGCATCGGCGCGGTTGGAAATCACGACCACGATCTCGGCCGGGAAATCCCTGGGCCGTGCCGCCTCGATCAGGGCAGCCATGTTCGATCCGCGCCCGGAAATCAGGATTGCAACACGGCGCTTCACGGCTTCACCCATGCGAGATCGATCTCACCATTTGAGATCGAGATGACCGTTATAGACCACGCGATGATCGTTCTCGGCCGGGATCACCTCGCCCAGCAACGCCACGTTCTCGCCGGCTTCGGTGAGAATGGCGGTGACTTGCTCGATGGCGTCCGGCTTGACGATAGCGATCATGCCGATGCCGCAGTTGAAGGTGCGCAACAGCTCGAGCTCGGCGATGCCGCCCTGCGCGGCCAGCCACTTGAACACCGGCAGCACCGGCAGGCGCGCGAGGTCGATGCCGACGCCGAGATGCTTCGGCAGCACGCGCGGGATATTGTCGGTGAAACCGCCGCCGGTGATGTGGGCGAGCCCCTTGACCGCGCCGGTCTCGCGGATCGCGCGCAGGCATGACCGGACATAGAGCCGGGTCGGCGCCAGCAGCGCGCCGCCGAGCGTCATGACCGGCGAAAATGGCGCCTTGGCCTCAAATCCGAGGCCCGACACCTCGACGATCTTGCGGACCAGTGAAAACCCGTTGGAATGCACGCCCGACGAGGCAAGCCCGATCACCGCGTCGCCGGCGGCGATGTCGGGCCGCGGCAGCAAGGTGCCGCGCTCGGCGGCGCCGACCGCAAAACCGGCGAGGTCGTAATCGCCATCCTTGTAGAGCCCGGGCATTTCCGCGGTCTCGCCGCCGATCAGGGCGCAGCCGGATTCCCGGCAGCCCTCGGCGATGCCGGCGACGATCACGGCGGTGGCCTCCGGATCGAGCTTGCCGCAGGCGAAATAGTCCAGGAAGAACAGCGGTTCGGCGCCCTGCACCACGAGGTCGTTGACCGACATCGCCACCAGGTCGATGCCGATGCCGCCATGCAGGCCGGTCTCGATGGCGATCTTGACCTTGGTGCCGACGCCGTCGGTGGCCGCCACCAGCACCGGGTCCTTGAAGCCGGCGGCCTTGAGGTCGAACAACCCGCCGAACCCGCCGATTTCGGCGTCGGCGCCGGCGCGCGCGGTGGCGCGAACCATCGGCTTGATGAGATCGACCAGACGATTGCCCGCATCGATATCGACGCCCGAATCCGCGTAAGTGAGCCCGTTTTTGCGGTCGATCATGCCCTAATCCAGATGACGGCGGCTGGTTACGTCGGATTCCGCTGATGTGCAATGGCTCGCAAGCGGCATCAGCATATACTATGTAGACAAGAACCGGTCTGGGCTGCAAAGGGCCGGATCATACGCGAAATCAGGCCGGTAGCCGGGAAGCGCCGAGTTGAGTATTCCGAACATCATTACGCTGGGCCGCATCCTGCTGGTGCCGGTCATCGTCTGGGCGATCGCCTCCAACCAGATGGAAATCGCCTTTGCGATCTTCATCATCGCCGGCGTCAGCGACGCGGTCGATGGCTTCCTCGCCAAGCGCTTCAATATGGCGAGCGAACTGGGCGCCCTGCTCGACCCGCTCGCCGACAAGGCCCTCCTGGTCTCGATCTACGTCGCGCTCGGAATCTGGGGCGCGGTGCCGCGCTGGCTGGTCATCCTCGTGGTCTCGCGCGACATCATGATCGTCGCCGCCGTGATTGTGTCATGGTTGTTCGGCAAGCCGATCCCGATGAAGCCGTTGATGGTATCGAAGCTCAATACGGTGGCGCAGGTGGCGTTCGCGGCACTGGTGCTCGCGGCGCTGGGCTTCGGCTTCAATCCGACGCCCTATGATCTGATCCTGATGGGTTTCGTCACGGTGTTTACGCTGGTTTCCGTATCCCTCTATCTGGTGGAGTGGGTGCGGCATATGAGTACGATCGACGTAAAATAGAGGCCTTGTTTCGAAGCGCTTTTCTCGCGGCGAACCGGTGTCCACTTCGCCTGAAAGCGCTATAGGTATGCGCCGGCCGGTGCCGGCATGGAGAACTTTCTCGTGGCGGCCCGCGTTCAACCTCGTCAGCTTGCATTCGCGCTGCCGCACGCAGAGAGCCTGACCCGCGACAATTTTCTCGAAGGCCCCGCCAACGAGGCGGCCCTGGCGCTGGTCGACAGTTGGCCGGAATGGCCGAACCGCATCATGCTGCTGGTCGGCCCGGAGGGCTCCGGCAAGAGCCATCTCGCCGCGATCTGGGCCGAGCAAGCCGGCGCCCGCTCGATTTCGGCGCATGCGCTGACCGCGGCCGCCGTGCCCGGCGCGCTGGCGACGGGGGCGCTGGTGGTCGAGGACCTCAGACCGTCTGATGTCGATGAACGGGCGCTGTTCCACCTGATGAATCTGGCGCGCGAGGACGAGGCGTTCGTCCTGATCACCGCGCGCGAACCGCCATCGGCGTTTGCCGTCGAGTTGCGCGATCTGCGGTCACGCCTGCGCGCGGTACCGGCGGTGTCGCTGTTGCCGCCTGACGATCAACTGTTTCGTGCCCTGATCGTCAAATTTTGCGCCGACCGGCAGCTCAGCGTCGACGAAACCGTGGTTGGCTATCTCGCCACCCGGATCGAACGTTCCTATGCGGCCGTACGCCAGGCTGTCGAAATGCTCGACGCCGAAGCCCTGCGGCTAGGCCGTCCGGTGACCCGGGCGCTGGCTGCCGAATTGCTGCGCAACGCCTAGATCCCCCGGGGCGTTGCGCCATCTTGACGGCGCAACGGGCGAGAACATCAATGTCATTGAAACGTCATCGCGATAACACATGCTCTGCTGCCGCATTCGAACGGAATCGCGCAAGCCGGGCGCCGGGATGGACTTAAACTTTATGGAATCCTCACAACCCATTGTAATCAAAGAGAAAGAGACAGAAGCCGAGACGGCTCCGGCGATCGCTTCCAGCCCCGAACGCTTCATCAATCGCGAGCTTTCCTGGCTGCATTTCAATCGCCGGGTGCTCGAGGAATCCGTCAATCCCGGCCATCCCGCGCTGGAGCGGGTCCGGTTCCTGTCGATTTCCGCCAATAACCTTGACGAATTCTTCATGGTCCGGGTCGCCGGCATCAAGGCCCAGGTGCGCGAGGGCATTGCCGAGCGCAGCCCCGACGGCCTGACCCCGGCCGAGCAGCTGGTGCTGATCAACGAGGCGGTATCAAAGCTCGCCAGCGACCAGCAGGCCATCTGGCGCGATCTGCGCGGCATCCTGGCCGACGTCGGCATCGTTCTGGTCGACGGCCGCGATGTCACCAAGACCGAGCGAGCCTGGATCGAGGACCATTTCCTCCACAATATTTTCCCGTTGCTGACGCCGCTGGCGATCGATCCGGCGCATCCGTTTCCGTTCATCCCGAGCCTCGGCTTCACCGTGGCACTGCAGCTGGCGCGGACTGCCGACGGCAAGCCGATGAACGCGCTGATCCGCATGCCCGGCAAGATCGACCGCTTCATCCGCTTGCCCGCGACCAAGGACGGCGCGGTGCGGTTGATTACGCTCGAACAGGCCACCGGCCTGTTCATCGGCCGGCTGTTCCCCGGCTATACCGTCAAGGGCCAGGGCGCCTTCCGCATCATCCGCGACAGCGAACTGGAGATCGAGGAAGAGGCGGAAGACCTGGTCCGGCTGTTCGAAACCGCTCTGAAGCGGCGTCGGCGGGGATCGGTGATCCGGCTCGAGATCGAGGCCAATATGCCGGAAGAGCTGCGGGCGTTCGTGCAGCGGGCGCTTTCCGCCTCCGACGACGAGGTGTTGCTGGTCGACGGCGTGCTGGCGATGAACGAGCTGTCGCAACTGACCCGGCTCGACCGGCCCGATCTCGAATTCCCTCCTTATGTGCCGCGCCACCCCGAACGCGTGCGCGATCATGGCGGCGATATCTTCGCGGCGATCCGGCAGAAGGACCTGATCGTTCATCATCCTTACGAATCGTTCGACGTCGTCGTGCAGTTCCTGCAGCAGGCCGCCCGCGATCCCGACGTCGTCGCGATCAAGCAGACGCTGTATCGCACCTCGAACAACTCGCCGATCGTGCGCGCACTCGCGGAGGCCGCGGAAGCCGGAAAGTCGGTGACCGCGCTGGTCGAACTCAAGGCGCGGTTCGACGAGGAGGCCAACATCCGCTGGGCGCGCGACCTCGAACGCGCCGGTGTCCAGGTGGTGTACGGCTTCATCGAATTGAAGACCCACGCCAAGCTGTCGCTGATCGTGCGCCGCGAGGGCGGCAGCCTCACCACCTACGTCCATACCGGCACCGGCAACTATCATCCGGTGACTGCGCGCATCTACACCGACCTGTCCTACTTCACGTCGGATCCGATCATCGGGCGCGACGCAGCACGGGTGTTCAACTACATCACCGGCTATGCCGAACCGAGCGACATCGAGAAGATGGCGGTGTCGCCGCTGACATTGCGCAAGCGGATGCTCGAACATATCCGCGGCGAGACCAACTTTGCCCGTCACGGCAAGCCGGCGGGAATCTGGCTGAAGATGAACTCGCTGGTCGATCCCGACATCATCGACGCGCTCTATGAGGCGTCACAGGCCGGCGTGCCAATCGAGCTGATCGTGCGCGGAATTTGCTGCCTGCGGCCCGGCATCCCCGGACTTTCGGAAAACATCCGGGTCAAGTCGATCATCGGCCGCTTTCTCGAACACGGCCGAATCTACTGCTTCGGGATGGGACAGGGCCTGCCCAGCGCAAAAGCTGCTGTGTATATCTCCTCCGCCGACATGATGCCGCGCAACCTCGACCGGCGCGTCGAAGTCCTCTGTCCGCTGCAAAATCCCACGGTGCATCAGCAGGTTCTCGAGCAAATCATGGTCGCGAATCTCAAGGACAACGAGCAGAGCTGGCAGTTGTTGCCGGATGGGTCGTCAACGCGTATGAAGGCCGCGAAGGGCGAAGAGCCGTTCAATCTGCACAATTACTTCATGACGCATCCGAGTCTGTCAGGCCGTGGAAAGTCGCTCAAGGAATCTTCACCGCGCCGCCTCACGCGCCGTACCGAGCGCCATCAGTCCTCATAAGGGGTCCACGCGGTGAAGCGGCCGCGCAAGCGCGCGTCCAGCGTCGCGGTCATCGACATCGGCTCGAATTCGGTGCGTCTCGTCGTCTACGAATCGATGGCGCGCAGCCTGACCACGATCTTCAACGAGAAGGCTTTGTGCGGCCTCGGCCGCGAGGTTCAGACCACCGGGCTGCTGGCGCCGGACGCCGTCGCCAAGGCCCTCACCTCGTTGCGGCGTTTTCGCGCGCTGTGCCGGGTGATGAAGGTCGGCCGCGTCCACGCCATCGCCACCGCCGCCTGTCGCGACGCCAGCAACGGCCCCGATTTCATCGCCAGGGCCGAGCGCATTTGCGGCTGTCCGATCGAGATCCTGTCGGGTCCGCGCGAGGCGCAGCTGTCCGCGCTGGGCGTCGTTTCCGGCGTCCATAACCCGGATGGCATCGTCGGCGATCTCGGCGGCGGTTCGCTGGAGCTGATCGACGTGCACGGCAACCGCGTTCGCCGTGGCGTGACGCTCCGGCTCGGAAGCCTGGCGCTGCAGGATATCTCGCACAAGTCGTTGAAGCGCGCCGAACGCATCGTCAGGAACGACCTTGCCGACGTTGCGCAGCTCAAGGCCGGCCGCGGCCGCACCTTCTATGCGGTCGGAGGAACGTGGCGGGCGCTGGCGCGCATTCACATCGTCCAGAGCGGTTATCCGCTGGGGGTGATGCATGGCTATTCGCTTCCGGCGGCGGATGCGCTGGATTTCGCGCAGCGCCTGCGCCGTCTCGCTTCAGCCAACATGCTGGCCAATATCGAGGTTGTCGCCGACGCCAGACGGCCGCTGCTGACCTATGCAGCCCTCGTGCTCGAATACATCATTCGCGTCGCCAAGCCGAAGACCATCGTGTTCTCGACCTTCGGCGTGCGCGAGGGCCTGCTTTACGCGATGCTGCCGCAGGCCGAGCGCTCCAAGGATGGATTGATCTGCGCCGCGCAGACCCTGAACGAGTTGCTGTCGCGATCCGCACGCCATGCGGAGGAATTGATCGAATGGACCGATCGCCTGGTCCGGGTCGTCAGGCTGAAGGAAACCGACGAGGATCGCCGCCTGCGGCACGCCGCCTGCCTGCTGTCGGACATCGGATGGCGGGTGCATCCCGACCATCGGGGCGAGCAGACCCTCAATCTCATCACCAACGGAAATTTCGGTTCGATCAGCCATCAGGGCCGGGCGTTCGTCGCGCTGTCGGTGTTCTACCGCTATGCGGGCCTGAGCGAACAGAATGAACCGCCGACGGTGATCCGGGAACTGGTGCCGCCGGCCATGATCGAGCGCGCCCGCCTGCTCGGCGCGGTATTTCGCGTCGCCCATCTGATCTCGGCGGCACGGCCGGGCGTCTTGCCGCTGACCCATTTCCGAAGCCGGGGCCGCAAGCTGATGCTGGTGTTCGAGCACCGAATGGTCGATCTCGTCGCCGATCGCGTCGGCAGCCGGTTCAAGCAGCTGGCGCGGCTGGTCGGCCGCTCCGGATCGATCGTGCGGAGCTGATAAGGAGCCCGATCGCCCCGACTTACGGCCGATCGATCGTCTGCGCCGCCTCATCCGCGGCATGCGACGCTGCATGCTCGCCGCCCTGCAGCTTGCGCTTCCGCCAGATCGATCCGGCGGCCAGCACGATGACAATGCCGATCAGGCCGCAAACCACCTCGGCGCCGTGACCGCCGCCGGTAAAGCGCGGCGACACGCCGAACAGCGCCAGCAAGGCGTCGAGCTTGACGCCGACCGGGCCGTCGAAGATGACGTGCAACACCGGTTGGACAGCCGGATCGCTCGCGATCACCTCGCCGGCGATCCAGCCCAGCAAGGCGGCGCCGGCCCATACCAGGATCGGCAACCGGGTGAGCAGCGCCATGATCAGCGCCGCCCCGGCGACGATCAGGGGAATACTGATGGCAAGGCCGAGCACGAGCAACGGGACGCTGCCCTTCGCCGCGGCGGCGACCGCGATCACGTTGTCGAGGCTCATGACGATGTCGGCGACCACGACGATCTGAACTGCGGCCCAGAGATGCGAGGCCGACTGTACGCCTTCCTCGTCCTCGTCTTCAGGCACCAATAGCTTGGCGGCAATCACGATCAGCGCCAGTCCGCCGACCAGCTTCAGGAACGGCAGCGCCATCAAGGTCGCGACGATGAAAGTGAAGATGATGCGCAACACCACGGCCGCGGCGGCGCCGAAGATCATGCCCCAAAGCCGCTGGCGCGGCTCCAGCGCACGGCACGCCAGCGCGATCACCAGCGCGTTGTCGCCCGACAGCAGCACGTTGATCCAGATGATCTTGCCGACCGCCACCCAGAAGGCCGGCTGCTGCATCTCGCTCTGGAACTGAGTAAAGAACGCTCCGATGGTCGCCGGATCGAAAATTTGCAACAGCCAGTTCACAGCGCGTCCCTCTCGGCCGGATGGCCGTCTCTGCGGCTATTATCTGCCGCTGCCGGGTTCAATCAGCCTACGATTTCGTTGCCCGCGAAGAATTGAGCGATTTCGATCGCCGCCGTCTCGGGGGCATCGGAGCCATGCACGGAATTTTCGCCGATCGAATTCGCGTACAGCTTGCGGATGGTTCCTTCGGCCGCCTTGGATGGATCGGTTGCACCCATGACGTCGCGATGCCGAAGCACGGCGCCCTCGCCTTCGAGCACCTGGACCACGACCGGTCCGGAAATCATGAAGTCCACCAGTTCGCCGAAAAACGGACGCGCCTTGTGGACCGCGTAGAAGGTTTCGGCCTGCTCGCGAGTCATGCGGATGCGCTTCTGGGCCACGATCCGTAGTCCCGCCTTCTCGATCACCGCGTTGATCGCGCCCGTCAGATTGCGCGCGGTCGCGTCGGGCTTGATAATCGAAAAGGTGCGTTCAATCGCCATGATCTCGTCCTTGAATAGCGGTGGAGGGAGTTGCGGCGCTTATATCGGCGCCATCCGGGAACGGCAAGCGGCCGTCCGGGAACGGCAAGCGATCAGGCGATATGTCGCGGGGCCGCGCCCTGCGATCCGGCGGCGCCGAAATGACAGCAATTTCACGAATATGAACCCTCTCTGACACCGGCGTCCCGGTTTCGTTCACGTTCCCAGGGGTAGGCTTCGATCGACCGGGCGCCTTTGCGAATGCGGGGGCGTTACGGGGCAGCAACTCCACCGCGCGCTGACAGCGCCGAACCCTGAGGAGACGACCATGTTACGCAAACTCTCGCTTGTTGCCGTTGCCGCGGCTTCGCTGGGTGCGGCCGCGCTGGCGCCGACCTCCGCCTCCGCCTGGGGCGGTCATGGCTGGCATGGTGGCTGGCACCGCGGCTGGGGCTGGGGCGGTCCGCGCATCGTCGTCGGCGGCCCGGCCTACGGTTACGGCTATGGCGGCTGCTATGTGCGGCGATTGGTACCGACTCCGTGGGGACCCCGCTGGCGCCTGGTGAATCGCTGCTATTGAGCCCCTTCCGACGAATGCAGCCTCGGCCGCGCCCCGCGGCCGGGGCCGTTCTCGAACATCACCTCGATGCAACCACCGCCAGGCGGAACTTCGTCACGAACTGCCGAGCGCGAAACCAGCCGATCGATTTGACAGAGCCGGCCGGCGAATGCGGCCGAACCAGGCTATAATTGCAGCATCGGGAGCCCGCGCAGAGGCTATTCGGCTCAATTAACAGGTTGCGTTTTTGGACGGCAGCGGTGACAACGCCGCATGCTTTCAATATCAGACATTTCGGTCCGGATTGCCGGACGGCTGTTGATCGACAACAGCTCGGTTCAGATCGTGCCCGGCGCACGCGTGGGTTTTGTCGGCCGCAACGGCGTCGGCAAATCGACGCTGTTTCACGCGATCCGCGGCGAGTTGCCGACCGAAAGCGGGACTATCACCATCCCGCCGCGCTGGCGCATCGGCAGCCTCGCGCAGGAAGCGCCCGACGGTCCGGAGAGCCTGATCGAGGTCGTGCTGAAGGCCGACCTGGAGCGCGATGCGCTGCTGGCCGAAGCCGAGACCGCGCACGATCCTTCGCGCATCGCCGACATTCAAACCCGTCTCGTCGATATCGATGCGCATTCGGCGCCGGCCCGCGCCGCGGCGATCCTCAGCGGCCTCGGATTCTCCACCGCCGACCAGGCGCGGTCCTGTTCGGAATTTTCCGGCGGCTGGCGGATGCGCGTCGCGCTGGCGGCGACGTTGTTTTCGGCGCCCGATCTGCTGCTGCTGGACGAGCCCACCAACTACCTCGATCTCGAAGGCACGCTGTGGCTCGAGGATCATCTGGCCAACTATCCGCGAACCGTGATCGTCATCAGCCATGACCGCGATCTGCTCGACACCTCGGTCGACCAGATCCTGCACCTCGATCGCGGCAAGCTGACGCTGTACAAGGGCACCTACTCCTCGTTCGAGGAACAACGCGCCACGCGCGAGATGCTCGACGCCAAGCACGCCAAGCGGCAGGCCGACGAACGCAAGCGGCTGCAGGCCTTTGTCGATCGCTTCAAGGCCAAGGCATCGAAAGCCCGCCAGGCGCAGTCCCGCGTCAAGATGCTGGAGCGGATGAAACCGGTCACCGCGCTGGTGACGCAGGATGTGCGCGAGATTTCATTTCCGGCGCCGGAGAAGATGCTGTCGCCGCCGATCATCGCGGTCGACAACGTCTCGGTCGGTTACGATCCGACAAGGCCGGTGCTCAATCGCGTCACCCTGCGCATCGATACCGACGATCGCATCGCCCTGCTCGGCTCCAACGGCAACGGCAAGTCGACGCTGGTCAAGCTGCTGGCCAACAAGCTGGCGCCGTTCTCCGGTCATGTCACCCGCGCGGAAAAGCTGTCGGTCGGATATTTCGCGCAGCATCAGGTCGACGAGCTCAATCTCGACGGCTCGGCCTACGATCACGTCCGCAAGCTGATGCCGGACGCGCCGGAGAGCAAGGTGCGCGCGCGTGTGGGCGCGATCGGCTTTTCCGGCAAGGCCGGCGACACCCTGGTGAAGAGCCTGTCGGGCGGCGAGAAAGCCCGGCTGCTGCTGGGCCTTGCGACCTTTTCCGCCCCCAACATGATCATTCTCGACGAGCCGACCAACCATCTGGATATCGACAGCCGCGCGGCGCTCGCGGAAGCGATCAACGATTTTCCCGGTGCCGTCATCATGGTCTCCCATGACCGCTATCTGATCGAGGCCTGCGCCGACCAATTGTGGGTGGTGGCCGATCATGCGGTCACGACCTATGACGGCGACCTCGACGATTACCGGCGCATGGTGTTGTCGGCGCGCGGCATGCGCACCAATTCGCGCGACCGCGCCGACAACGACCGCGGCGGCGGCCGCGACAAGCCGCAGCGTGCCAGGACCGAGAAGCGCGTACCGCTGAAGCAGAAGATTTCCGACGCCGAGGCCGAGATCGCGCGCATCAACGGCATCATTGCCAAGATCGACACCGCGCTGGCGCTGCCGGATCTGTTCAGGCGCGACCCGAAACAGGCCGCCCAGCTCAGCAAGGCGCGGGCCGGCGCCGAGAGCGCGCTGCAGCGTGCCGAGGAAGAATGGCTGGCGGCGAGTTCGCAATATGACGAAGCGGCGGGCTGAGCCCATTCACCGCCGATCGGGAGGAAGCGCGCCGGCGACGATCAGGTCGCGGCCGGTTTCTTCTTCGCTTTCGGCTTTGCCGTCTTCGGCATCACCGGCTCCGGTCCGCGTTCGATCGAGGTCAGCCGCCCCGCGGTGAAGGTATAGATGCCGGCGCGTTGTCCCTGCGTGTAGGTGACGACCGCCTCCCGGTCGCCACGCGCGTTGTTGGAGAGACTGACGCTGGCGGGTGCACCGATGCCGCGCACGACGTCGCATTCGGTATGGCCGAGCGCCACCGTTCCCCGCGTCGAGGGCACCACCGGCGCGCCGGCCGCGCCGTCGGTCAGGGCGTTGGCGTCCGCCGGTCCACCGGGAGGCGCCATTCCCGGGCACGCCCCATCGGCGCTCACCAGATCCTCGGCCGTCACCGGCTTCTCCGGGCTCAACGGCGCCGTTTCAATCGAAATGTTTCGGGTGAAGATCCGGCCGGAGCGCGAAAACCATTCCGCGTCTTTCGACAGCAGATCGGAGGAAAACATGTTGGACGCGCCCGAGCAGCCCGCCATCATGGGGGCCAGCAGGAGCAACGCCAGCAGGCGTTTCCGATGAAGGTCTTGATCGCGCACGATTACCTAAGTTCCCAACCCTGTCGTCTAAGCGATTGTCCCACCATCACTTTGCGGCACGACCATGGCTTTGTCCAAACGCCCGGGCCGAAACTGCAGATTATCATTAATTGCCTGAGATCGCTATTCCCGCCGCTGCCACCGGCCGCGCTCGTCGGCCTGCCAATAGGTGACCTCGAACCCCCGCGACCTGCAATCGGTCCAGGCGCCCCGCGCCGCCGTCAGCGCGTTGTCGTCGTCGCCGTTGAAGACCAGGACCACCCGATCGTAGATGTGGGAGTCCGCGGGCAAAGCGGCGCTGTCGATCAGAAACCTCACATTGGCCCGGTTCGGATTGCCCTCCTCGACCGCCAGCACGATCGGCTGATCCTGCGCATCGGCGGCGCGCCAGGTGGTGTGCGGCAGGAATGAATCGTCGCGATAGGTCCACAAATGGGCGTCGAGCGCGTCGGCGCGCTCTTCCGACGTCGACTGCACCACCACCCGCCAGCCGCGCTCGAGCGATTTCTCGAGCAACGGCGGCAACACGTTCTCCAGCAACATGTCCTGCAGATGGTAGAACAAGACTTCGGTCATCGGTTTTCTGCTATTTACTTCAGCTATTTCCTGGCTTCGTAATACTCGGCGACCAGCCGATCCAGCAGGCGAACGCCGTAGCCCGAGCCCCAGCTTTGATTGATCTCGGATTTCGGCGCGCCCATCGCCGTTCCCGCGACGTCGAGGTGCGCCCACGGCGTGTCGTCGACGAAACGCTGCAGGAACTGCGCGGCGGTGATCGAGCCGCCGTGGCGGGTGCCGGTGTTCTTCATGTCGGCGAACTGCGAGTCGATCTGTTTGTCATATTCCGGACCGAGCGGCATGCGCCAGACCCGCTCCCCCGTGGTCAACCCGGCCTTGGTCAGCCGTTCGGCCAGTTCGTCGTTGTTGGAGAATAGGCCGGCATATTCGGTACCGAGCGCCACCATGATGGCGCCGGTCAGCGTTGCCAGATCGACCATGAATTTCGGCTTGAACTTCTTCGCCACGTACCAGAGCACGTCGGCCAGCACCAGACGGCCCTCGGCGTCGGTGTTGATGATCTCGATGGTCTGGCCGGACATCGAGGTCACGATATCGCCGGGGCGCTGCGCATTGCCGTCGGGCATGTTCTCGACCAGGCCGATGGCGCCGACCACATTGAGCTTGGCCTTCCGCGCCGCCAGCGCATGCATCAGTCCGACCACGCAAGCCGCACCGCCCATGTCGCCCTTCATGTCCTCCATGCTGCCCGCGGGCTTGATCGAAATGCCGCCGGTGTCGAAGCAGACCCCCTTGCCGACGAAGGCGACCGGCTGCTCACCTTTCTTGCCGCCGTTCCAACGCATCACCACCATCCGGCCGGGCTGGGTCGAGCCCTGGGCGACACCCAGCAACGCGCCCATGCCGAGTTTGGTCATTGCCTTGACGTCGAGGACCTCGACATCGACGCCGAGCTTCTTGAGCTGGCTGGCGCGGCGCGCGAATTCCACCGGATAAAGCACGTTCGGCGGCTCATTGACGAGCTCGCGCGCCATGATGACGCCGTCGACGACGTGCGCACGCGGCGCAAAGGCCTTCCGCGCAGCGGCCACATCGCCGACCGCGAGCGAAACTTCGGCGCGCACGGCGGCGTCCTCGCCGTCCTTCTTTTTGGTCTTGTAGCGATCGAATTTATAGGCGCGCAGCCGCAGCCCCGAAGCCACCGCAGCCGCCTGCTCCGGATTCATCACCCCATCGGGCAATTCCGCCACGATCATCACGGCGGCATTGCCGCCGAGCAGCTTGCCGGCGGCCGCGCCGCCGAACTTGAGAAAATCGTTGTCCTTGAGGGCTGAGAGCTTGCCGGCGCCGACGACGATCAGGCGGGAGGCCTTGAGCGCCTCCGGCGCCAGAATATCGAGCGTGGAGCCGCTCTTGCCCTTGAATCGGTTGGCATCCGCCGCCCGCTTGACGGTATCGGCCGCCGCCCCCAGCACCTTGCGCGTTTCCGCGCCGAATTTCAGCGTGTCGTCGCAAAACACCACGAGAATGCCGCGCGGGGCGGTGGAAAACGGAACGAAGCCGACCTTGACGGCGTCGGACATGGGCAAATCCTCCAAGAATCAGGGCTGTCGCTGGGTCGGGAATCCGCCAGGCGGTGTTTCAAATGGCTCCTTCGGCTGTGCTGCACATCCGTCAAGAGCGTGGTCCGCAGCACTATGGCCTGTCCGCCGCCGCGCTGCCAAGCGCCGCAGTGGCTCCAGAGCCACATAACGCGAATTATTAACCATATCTGGAACGTGCCTTGGCTCAGCCATTTTGTTGACGGATCAAAGGGATGGTAGTGAGACTGTGAGCCGGCAGGACGACTGCGGCGCGGCCAAAGGGGATCCCGGTCTCGGGAGTGGTCGCGAACCGCGGTTTTGGCTCGCAAGGTGGGATCGTGCGGTAGCGATGGGGTCGATCGACAAGTACATTTTTCGCACGACGCTGGCGTCGTTTGCGCTGATTCTGGTCAGCCTGACAGGGGTGATCTGGATTACGCAGGCGTTGCGCGGCATCGACCTGATGACCAGCCAGGGCCAGACCATCGTCACCTTTCTCGGCATCACCGGTCTGGTGATTCCCGCGCTGGTGCTGATCATTGCGCCGATCGCCCTGATGATCGCGATCTCGCATACCCTGAACAAGCTCGCGACCGACTCCGAGATCATCGTGATGAATGCGGCGGGCTTCTCGCCATTCCGGCTGTTCCGCCCGTTCTTCTACGCCACCTGCGTGGTGGCGCTCCTGGTCGCCTTCATCGCCTCCTACATGGCGCCCGACGGCATGCGCCGGATCAAGCAGTGGGACGCCGAGATCACCGCCGACGTGCTCACCAACATTCTGCAGCCCGGCCGCTTCGCCCAGCTCGACCAGAACCTCACGATCCGCATCCGCGAGCGCCAGCCGGGCGGCATCCTCGCCGGCATCTTTGTCGACGACCGCCGCGACCCGAAGGAACGCATCACCATCATTGCCGATCATGGAACGATCCTGAAGAACGAGAGCGGCTCGTACCTGGTGCTCGAGGACGGCAATCTCGAACGTTTCGAGGCCGGCAAGCGCGATCCAGCGCTGGTGGCGTTCGGCCGTTACGCCTTCGACATGTCGAAATTCCAGAAGGGCCGCGACTTCACGCTCGGAATCCGCGAACGCTACATCTGGGAATTGCTGTCGCCCTCCCCTGACGATCCGGTTTACCAGCAATTGCCCGGACAGTTCCGCGCCGAATTGCACGACCGCTTCCTCGCGCCGCTCTACCCCTTCGCATTCGCGGCTTTGACTTTCGCGTTCCTCGGCACGCCGCGCACGACGCGCCAGAGCCGGAATTTTTCGATCGGCGGTTCGATCTTCGCCGTGTTCGGGTTGCGCATGGCGGGATTCGCCTGCTCCGTCATGACGGTGAAACAGCCGCTCGCCGCCCTCGTTCAGTACCTGATGCTGTTCGCGGCGATCGGCGGCGGGATGTGGATGATCCTGGCCGGCGTGGTGGTGGAACCGCCCGCGGCCCTGATGGAAGCCATCAACAGGTCGAACGAGCGTATCCTTCGGCTGTTCGGGCGGCCCGCCACAGCATGAGCATGATGACCAACACGCTCGGGCGATATTTTGCCGGCCGCTTCGTGATCTCGGCGGTCGGCGTGTTCTTGAGCATTTTCCTGCTGCTCGTGCTGGTCGATTACATCGAAATGGTCAGAAAGACGTCGGGGCTGGCTTCGGCCTCCGCCATCACGGTCGCGCAAACGTCGCTGTACCGCGTCCCGCAACTGCTCGAAAAGATGATGCCGTTCTGCGTCCTGATCGGGGCGATGACCTGCTATCTCGCGCTGTCGCGGCGGCTCGAACTCGTGGTCGCCCGCGCCGCCGGCGTTTCGGCATGGCAGTTCATTGCCCCGGCGCTGGCAAGCTCGATCGTGCTCGGGGCCCTGGCGACCGTCGCCTACAATCCGATGTCCGCCAACTTGCGCGAACTCTCCAAGCGGATGGAGGCGGAACTGTTCGGCTCCGCTCCCGGCGGCGGGATCCAGGATGCTTCCGGCTTCTGGCTCAACCAGGTCAGCAACGACGGCCAATGGATCATCAATGCCGCCCGCAGCGAGCAGCAGGGCGTCCGGCTGACCGGGTTGACGGTGTTCAGGTTCGATAACGACTTCCAGTTCAAGGAACGAATCGAGGCGCGCGAGGCATCCCTCGAGGAAGGCCGCTGGGCATTCAAATCAGCGCGCCGATTCTCCCTCGACGCCCCCCCGGTCGACCAGGAAGCCTTCTTCATCCCCACCACCCTGACCCCCGCCCAGGTCCGCAACAGTTTTTCGACCCCCGAAACTGTGTCTTTTTGGCAACTACCGGGCTATATCCGATCATCCGAAAGTTCCGGATTTGCGACCGCCGGGTACCGGTTGCAGTACCACAAGCTCATTGCGCAGCCGTTTTTGCTGGCCGCAATGGTGATGCTGGCGGCCTCGGTGAGCCTGCGCTTCTTCCGCTTCGGCGGCGTGCAAAAGATGGTTTTGAGTGGCGTGGGCGCGGGCTTTCTGCTCTACGTTCTGTCGAAAGTAACTGAGGATTTGAGCAAGGCTGAGTTGATGCATCCGATCGCTTCGGCGTGGCTGCCCGTGTGTGTGGGCGGCCTCACCGGCTTTTTGGCCTTGCTGTACCAGGAGGACGGGTAGTGGCCGTTGTCGCCGCCCGCCAGGAAAGGCTGTCCGCGTTCCGGCGGCGCACGCTCGTGCGCCGCCACTGGATGCGCTCGACCGTGACCGCCGGACCCGTTTTGGCCGTGGTTTGCGGGCTGGTTCTGGCTGCCGTAATCGGCGTTGCCGGCACCGCGCCGGCGTCCGCCCAGAGCTTTACCTACAATCCGAGGCCTCCCAAGCCCGCGCCGGTGCGTCCAGCCAATGACGGGCAGATGCTGGTCCAGGCCGTCGAGGTCGATTACGACTACAACAATCAGCGGGTTGCGGCGGTCGGCAACGTGCAGATGTTCTACAACGGCACCAGCGTCGAGGCCGACAAGGTGGTCTACGACCAGAAGACCAAGCGGCTCCACGCCGAGGGCAACATCCGCATGACCGATGCGGAAGGCAAGGTCACCTACGCCAACATCATGGATCTGAGCGACGATTACCGTGACGGTTTCGTCGATTCGCTGCGCGTCGACACCGCCGACGCGACGCGCATGGCGGCAACCCGCATGGACCGCTCCAGCGGCAACTACACCGTGTTCGAGAACGGCGTTTATACCGCCTGCGCGCCTTGCAAGGACGATCCGAAGAAGCCGCCGCTGTGGCAGGTCAAGGGCGCGCGCATCATTCACGACCAGACCGAGAAGATGCTCTACTTCGAGAATGCGCAGCTCGAATTCTTCGGCGTTCCGATGGCCTATCTGCCGTATTTTTCGACGCCCGATCCGACCGTGAAGCGCAAGACCGGATTCCTGATGCCCGGCTATTCCACGGTTACGGCCTACGGATATGGCGTCGAAACCCCGTTCTACTGGGCGATCGCGCCGGACTACGACGCAACCTTCAACCCGCGTTTCACGACCCGGCAAGGCGTGTTGTTCCAGGGCGAGTTCCGCCAGCGGCTGATCAACGGATCGTATCAAATACGCGGCTACGGCATCGACCAGCTCGACCCCGGCGCCTTTGCAGGCCAGCCCGGCGATCGCCAATTCCGCGGCGGCGTCGACACCAAGGGCCAGTTCGCGCTCAACGACAAATGGGTGTGGGGCTGGGATGGCGTCCTGCTCTCGGACTACGCCTTCTTCACGGATTACAGGCTGTCCCAGTACCGGGATCCGCTGGGCTCGTTCCTGAGCCTGCCGACCGAGGCGATTTCGCAGCTCTATCTGACCGGCGTCGGTAACCGCAGCTTCTTCGACGCGCGCACGATCTACTATCTCAGTTTTTCGGGCCTCCAGGACAAGGTTCCCGTCATTCATCCGGTCATCGACTATTCGAACGTGATCAACAGCCCGATTTTCGGCGGCGAGGTCAGCTACAAGACCAACTTCACCAGCCTGTCGCGGAGCACCGCGGCGTTCGACCCGATCACGACGCTCGCAAACACCAGCAGCCTGTGCACGACCGCCTCTGCCGACCCGCTGGCGCGGCTGCCCAGCCAGTGCCTGCTTCGCGGCGTACCCGGCACTTACACGCGCCTGACTGCCGAGGCGCAATGGCGGCGCTCGTTCACCGATTCCATCGGCCAGATCTGGACGCCGTTTGCCATCATCCGCGCCGACGCGATCAGTGCCTCGATTTCGAACCAGCCCGGCGTCTCGAATTTCCTCCCGGTCGGCGACACTGAGGCGCTGCGCCTGATGCCGACCGTCGGCATGGAATATCGCTATCCCTTCATCAACGTTCAGCCGTGGGGCTCCACGACGATCGAGCCGATCGCACAGATCATCATTCGTCCCAACGAAACCTATGCCGGCCGGTTCCCCAACGAGGACGCGCAGAGCATGGTGTTCGATGCCAGCAACCTGTTCGCCGTCGACAAGTTCTCGGGCTACGACCGCGTCGAAGGCGGCGGCCGCGCCAATGTCGGCGTGCAGGCCACCACGCAATTCGACCGTGGCGGCTCCATCAATGTGTTGTTCGGCCAGTCCTACCAGCTGTTCGGCCTGAACTCGTACGCGGTGGCGGACGTGACCAACACCGGCCTCGCCTCCGGCCTGCAGACTTCCCGCTCCGACTATGTCGGCCGCGTCAATTATTCGCCGAACCGGACTTACACGTTCAGCGTTCGCTCGCGCATGGACGAGGCCACGCTGAATATCAATCGTTTCGAGGCTGAAGGCCGCGCCAGCTTCGACCGCTGGTCGGTCAGCCTGCTGTACGGCAATTACGCCGCGCAACCCGAACTCGGCTACCTGACGCGTCGCGAAGGATTGCTCGGCACCGGCTCGATCAAGGTCGCCGCAAACTGGGTAGTGACGGGTGCGGCCCGCTGGGATCTTGAAGCCAACAAGGTCAATCAGTACATCGTCGGCGCCGGCTACGTGGACGACTGCTTCGTGCTCGCCGCCAACTACGTGACGTCCTACAGCTACTCTGCGGGCACCACGCCGCCGGTACTCAGTCACTCGTTCATGTTGCAGATCGGCCTGCGGACGCTTGCCAACTCGTCCTCATCGGGCGGCGCCAGCGGCTTACAATAAGGCCGGCTTCGATGTCGCCGGAGGATCATTCCCGCATCGCGGATCCACTTCGAATCGGGTTGATATAGCGAATATGACCATGACGAGCCCTACGCTGTTTCACCGCTTTTGGTCTCTCATCCTGGGTTGCGCCACGGCCCTGATCCTGATGGGCGCCGGTTCGCCGCTGCAGGCGCAGACCGTCGCCGTCATGGTCAACGGCGAGCCCATCACCAACTACGACATCGAACAGCGGGGCAAGCTGAACTTCCTGACGACGCGCAAGCCCGCCGTCCGCCAGGACGTGATCAATGAACTGATCGACGAAAAGGTGAAGATCAAGGAAGGCAAGAAATTCGGCGTCGACCCGTCCGTCTCCGATATCGATCAGTCCTATGCGTCGATGGGCGCGCGGATGCGCCTGGCGCCCGACCAGCTCACCAAGTCTCTCGAAAGCCAGGGCATCCGTCCGGAGACGTTGAAGGCACGCCTGAGGGCCGAGATGGTTTGGAGCAGCCTGATCCGCGGGCGCTACAGGCAGAGCCTCCAGGTCGGCGAAAAGGACGTCGCCGCCGCCGTGCAGGCCGGCGGCAACGAGAAACTGGAGATAGAGGCCTTCGAATACCGGCTGCAGCCGGTCGTGTTGATCGTCCCGAAAGGATCGTCCCCTGCCACCCTCGAGGCACGGCGCAAGGAGGCCGAAGTGCTGCGCGGCCGCGTGCAGACCTGCGAAGAGGCCAACTCCTATTTCAAGTCGATGCAGAACGCCGCGATACGCGAGGTCGTGACCAAGACTTCGGCCGACATACCGGCTGTGCTTCGTGAAGTGCTCGACAAGACCCCTATCGGCCACCTGACCGCGCCCGAGGTGACCAAACAGGGCGTCGAGATGGTTGCGCTGTGCGGGCGGAAGACGACCACCATCGACACGCCGAAGAAAAAGGAAATCCGGGACAAGATGTTTGTCGAGAAGTACGAGGCGAAGTCGAAGTCGTACCTGCAGGAAGTCCGCAGAGCCGCGATGATCGAATATCGTTGATGCATGGCAAAGCCGCTCGCGCTGACCTCAGGCGAACCTGCGGGAATCGGGCCCGACATCACGATCAAGGCGTGGCTGCGCCGCGATGAACTGAAGCTTCCCGCATTCTATCTGCTCGGCGATCGCGACTATCTCGGTCTCCGCGCCAAGGCGCTGGGACTCGCCGTGCCGTTCGCCGACGTCCGGCCCGAGGATGCGCCCGCTGCATTCGCCGAAGCATTGCCCGTCGTCGCTACCGGCCATGCCGCAACGGCGCGGCCGGGCCATCCCGATGACAGCAGTGCGGAGGCGGCGCTGGCCTCCATTCGTCAGGCGGTGGCCGACGTCGCCGGCGGGCGGGCTGCTGCGGTCGTCACCAATCCGATCGCGAAAAGCGTGCTCTACCGCGCCGGGTTCCGGCATCCCGGCCATACCGAATTCCTCGCCGAGCTCGCGGCATCAGGCGGGCATACGCCGCAGCCGGTGATGATGCTGTGGTCGCCCGCCCTCGCCGTCGTGCCGGTGACGATCCATCTTTCGCTGCGCGAGGCGATTGCGCAGCTGTCGAGCGAGCTGATCGTCACCACGGCCCGCATCGTGGTCGCTGATCTGAAAGCCCGCTTCGGCCTCGCTCGTCCGCGTCTTGCGATATCCGGCCTCAATCCCCACGCCGGCGAAGACGGCTCGCTCGGCGTCGAGGACCAGACCATCGTGGCGCCGGCCGTCGAAATCCTGCGCGGCGAAGGCATCGAGGCCAGGGGCCCGTTGCCGGCCGACACCATGTTCCACGCCGCCGCGCGCAAGACCTATGACTGCGCGATCTGCATGTATCACGACCAGGCGCTGATCCCGATCAAGACGCTTGCCTTCGAGGACGCGGTCAACGTCACCCTGGGATTGCCGTTCATTCGCACCTCGCCGGACCACGGCACCGCCTTCGACATCGCCGGCACCGGCCGCGCCAATCCGTCGAGCCTGATCGCGGCGCTGCGGCTGGCCGCCCGCATGGCGGCGGCGCAGCCGGCATGAGCGCGATCGACGACCTGCCGCCGCTTCGCGAGGTCATTCGCCAGCATTCCCTGTCGGCCCGCAAGTCGCTCGGCCAGAATTTCCTGCTCGACCTCAACCTCACTGCGCGGATCGCACGCGCGGCAGGACCGCTGGAGGACGCGACGGTGATCGAGATCGGTCCCGGTCCCGGCGGCCTGACGCGCGCGCTGCTGGCGCTGGGCGCGCGGCGCGTCATCGCAGTGGAGCGCGACGAGCGCGCGCTTGGGCCGCTCGAACAGATCGGACGGCGGTATCCGGGACGGCTGGAGATCATCTGCGCCGACGCGCAGACCTTCGATCCACGGCCGTTGCTCGGCGGTCAACCGGCGAAGATCGTCGCCAACCTGCCCTACAACATCGCGACCGCGCTCCTGATCGACTGGCTATCGATCGAGCCGTGGCCGCCCTGGTACGACATGATGGTGCTGATGTTTCAGCGCGAAGTGGCCGAGCGCATCGTCGCGCGCGAGAACGACGAGGCCTATGGGCGGCTGGCGGTGCTGGCGAACTGGCGCACGGAGACGAAGATCCTGTTTGACATCTCTCCCGCGGCCTTCGTGCCGCAGCCCAAGGTCACCTCGTCGGTGGTGCGGCTGGTGCCGCGCAAGGCGCCTGAGCCGTGCGACCGCCGGGCGCTCGAGCAGGTGGCGGCGGCGGCGTTCGGCCAGCGGCGAAAAATGCTGCGGCAAAGCCTCAAATCGCTTTCCGTCGATCCGGCCCGGCTGGCCGCCGCCGCGCAGGTCGACGTCACGAGGCGCGCCGAAACCGTCCCGGTTTCCGGCTTTGTTGCCATGGCCCGTGAATTGATAAATATACGCGCGACAAAAACGTCCTGAAGGAGAGAAACGTCATGGCGCTGATGCGACGCCAATCACTGGTCAAATTCGATGCGCCTCTGTGCGAAACCATCGTCGAGACGCCGAAGCCGCAAGGCAGGGAAGTCCTCGTCCGCATCGAGCGCTGCGGGTTGTGCCATTCCGACCTGCACATCCAGGACGGCTATGCCGATCTCGGCGGCGGCAAGAAGCTCGACACCACGCGCGGCATGACGCTGCCGTTCACGCTGGGACACGAGATCGCGGGGATTGTCGAGGAGGTCGGCGCCGATGTTTCGAAGGATCTGGTCGGAACGAAGAAGGCGGTATTCCCCTGGATCGGCTGCGGCCAGTGCCGCGACTGTCTCAACGGCGACGAAAATCTCTGCGTCAAGCAACGCTTCCTCGGCGTCTCGATCGACGGCGGTTTCGCCAGCCACGTACTGGTGCCCGACGCAAAATATCTGCTCGACTACGATCCGCTGCCGGTCAATCAGGCGGCGACCCTGATGTGCTCGGGCGTCACCGCCTATGGCGCGCTGAAGCGCCTGGTCGACCGGCCGCGCCAGCGCAATCTGTTGCTGATCGGCCTCGGCGGCGTCGGCATGATGGGACTGTCGTTCGCGCAGGCGATGTTCAAGCAGAAGATCTCGGTGGCCGATCTCAGTCCGGCGGCGCGGGACACGGCATTGAAGAATGGCGCCGCCGTCGCCTACGATCCTTCCGAAGCGGATGTGGTCAAGCGCATCGTCAAGGAAACCGAAGGCGGCTTCGACGGCGTCGTCGATTTCGCCGGCAACGAGAAGTCGATGGCCTTTGCGGTCGCCGCGGTGGCGCGTGGCGGCAAGATCGTGGTCTCCGGGCTGATGGGCGGCAATTTCAGCCTGCCGATGGTGCAGTGGGTCTACAAGCGCATGACCATCGAGGGCTTCATGGTCGGGACGCTGGCCGAAGGCCAGGAACTGATGGCGCTGGCGCGTGCCGGCAAGATCAAGCCGACGCCGATGAAGGAAGAGCCGATGGGCGACGTCCAGAAGTGGATCGACGAATTGCGCGCCGGCAAGGTCGTCGGACGCATCGTGCTGACAAACTGACCGGTTCCGGGCGGCGGTTTTTTCAAGCTGCCGCCCAGGCTCGCGGGAACCCTTTGCGGGCCTAAATTAAGCCCTACCCCCTCCGGAATTGCGGCTCATTGCCACCCAAGTCTTTGGCAAGATTTGGAGCATGAAGCGTCGCGTATCATCACCGGAGAAGCACATGTCCAAACGAGCCGCGAAAATCGTCTCGGCCGTCTTCGCCAGCCTTCTCGCCGGCATCCCTTTCGCAACAATTTCGCACGGCGCGCCGGAAGTGGCCGATAGCTGTCTCGCCGGGCCGAAGGGCGCGCCGCCGCAGGGCGGCCATTGGTATTACCGCATCGACCGCGTCACCAAGCGCCAGTGCTGGTACCTCGGCGACGAAAAGGAAAAAGTTTCGCGCGCCGCGCCCGAAACATCACCGCCGGACCATTCGGTTTCTCCGCCCAAGGATGCCGGCACGCAGCGCTCGATCGCGAATGCACGCGCCGAGTTGCCGTTGCCGCAGACCCGCGTCGAGCAGGGCACCAGCGTGTTCGCCGGCCAGCGGGCGCCGGCTGCAACCGCGGATGCGGCGTCCCCCCGGAATAATCAGCGGGTGAACGCGGTCGATGCCGACGGCCAGCGATCGGTTGTCGCGTCGCGCTGGCCTGAGCTGGCGGCCGCGAATTCATCGCCTTCTCCTGCACCGTCGGCGGTCGATACGGCAGCCAGACCGCAACAAACCGCGGAGGCCGCGCCACCGCCCGCCATTGCCGCGGCCACACTCGCCACTGCGGACGCGTCAGCTGCGAAACCATACGGCTCGGTACAGATGCTGCTGATCGCCCTGATCGGCGCGTTGTCGGTGGCGAGCCTGATCGCAAGCGCGATCTTCAGGTTCGGCGGCAGGCGGCGAGCCGGCCGGCGCAACGTCAGGGGCAACCGCCGCGTCAACTGGGATATCCCGAGAGCCCATCGCCCATCGCTGTCGGAGGAAGCCCGCGCCACCAAATCGATGCGCGAAATCGACCGGCTGCCGGAGGGCAGCCTTCCCCGCGAGGCGTTCAAGGCGGATGATCCGAATGAAAGAACCGTGCGAATGCTGGCGCGGCTGGCGCGAAGCGCGGCGAACTGACGGCGTCTATTTCTCGAGCTGCCGCTGCAGCTCGCGCACGAACGTCGTCAGGCCGGTGCGGCGTTCGCGCTTCAGCCGCTCGGCCTTCAGGATCGACTGCACCTCGGCGAACGCGTCATCGATCGCGTGGTTGATGACGATATAATCGTATTCCGCCCAGTGGCTCATTTCGTGGCTGGCCCGGCTCATCCGTCCCCGGATCACCTCGTCGGAGTCCTGCGCGCGGGAGTGCAGCCGCTTTTCGAGTTCGGCTGCCGACGGCGGCAGGATGAACACGCTGACGACGTCGTCGCGGGCTTTTTCCCGCAATTGCTGGGTGCCCTGCCAGTCGATGTCGAACAGCACGTCCTGCCCCGCCGCCAGGGCGGCCTCGACCGGCGCCCGCGGCGTGCCGTAGCGGTTGTCGAACACCGTGGCCCATTCCAGGAGTTCGTCGCGTTCCGCCATCGATTCAAATTTTGCCTTGTCGATGAAATGATAGTCGCGGCCGTCGACTTCGCCCGGCCGCATCGGCCGCGTGGTCGCGGACACCGACATCTTCAGGCCGGGCGTCTGCTTGATCAGCAGCCGCGACAGCGTGGTCTTTCCGGCGCCCGATGGCGACGACAGCACGAACATCAGTCCGCGCCGTTCAACCCCGTCGAAGCCGTGGCCGCCAGCCATCATCTGTCACTCCAGGTTCTGGACCTGTTCGCGGAACTGCTCGACCACGTTCTTCATCGCAAGGCCGGTATTGGTCAACTCGATATCGTTCGACTTGGAGCAACAGGTATTGACCTCGCGGTTGAATTCCTGCGCCAGGAAGTCGAGCCGCCGTCCGACCGCCCCGCCCTTGCCGATCATCTCGCGGGCCTGCGCGACGTGCGAGGCGATGCGGTCGAGCTCTTCGCGGATATCGGCTTTGGTCGCGATCATGATCGCTTCCTGATTGAGCCGGTCGGCGTCGAAGCGGTCGGAGGTCTCGAGCAAGGCCTCGATCTGCTCGGCGAGCCGCGCCCTGATCGCCTCGGGCTTGCGCCCCGGCGCGGCCTCGGCCTTCCTGGCCAGTCGCTCGATCTCGTCCATTCGCTGCGACAAGACCTGCCCGAGCGTCACGCCCTCGCGGCGCCGCATCTCGACGAGATCGGCCAGCGCCTGCTCGAAGGCCGCAAAGGCTGCGGTCCTCGCGGCCTTGTCCTCTTCCTCGTTGCTTTCGGGCTCGACCACCTCGATGACGCCCTTGATCGCCAGCAGGCCGTCGATGCTCGGCGCCACCGCGTCGATCTTGCCGGCGAGCGCATGGGCCACCTTGATCACCGAGGCGAGCACATCTTCATTGATGCGGATGGTCGAGACCGCGTTGGCGCGCTTGACGTTCAGATTGGCGTAGACCGTGCCGCGCGACAGCACCTCGCCGGCGCGCTTCTTGGCCAGGGCCTCGAGATCGTCCCATCCGGGCGGCAGCCGCAGGCGCAGGTCGAAGCCCTTGGCATTGACCGACTTCAATTCCCATTCGAACGTGTAGGGTCCGCTGGCGCCGTGGCTTCGGGCAAAGCCGGTCATGCTCGACAACGCCATTGCTGGAATTTCTCCTGAGGTACGGGAGTGAGACTCGCCAGAAACTGCTTAAGCCTAAAGCGTTTCCGGCCAAAGTGGAATTCGGTTGCAGCGACCGCCGGCGCTAGCGCTGCACCACCGGCGGGGACGCCGTCGACTGCGCCGCGCCCTGCCGGGCCGGAGCGGCCGGCGGGGCCGCGCGGACGGGCTTCTTCGGCGCAACCGGCCTGGGCGTCGCGGCGGTCGGGTTGGTATCGGCCGGCGCGCCGGCCGCGGCCGGCTGGGCCTCTTCTGCCGGAGGTTCGACGGTGTCGTTCTGGATCTGCTTTTCGATCGCACGCAGCTTGGCGACGTTCTTCTGATGCTGGTCGTAGGTTTCGGTGAAGGTGTGGCCGCCGGTGCCGTCGGCAACGAAGAACAGGTCGCGCGTGCGCGCCGGATTGGCCGCAGCCTCCAGCGAGGCGCGTCCAGGATTGGCGATCGGTCCGGGCGGGAGCCCATCGACCACGTAGGTGTTGTACGGCGACGGCTGCTGGATTTCGGAGCGCTTGATCGGCCGGCCCAGCGTGCCCTTGCCGCCGACCAGGCCGTAGATGATGGTCGGATCCGACTGCAGCTTGATCTTCTGCCGCAACCGGTTGACGAACACCGCGGCGACACGGCTGCGTTCGTCCGGCTTGCCGGTTTCCTTCTCGATGATCGAGGCCAACGTCACCAGCTGCTCCGGTGTCCTGACCGGAATATCGGGATTGCGGCGATCCCAGATTTCCGCCAGCACGCGTTTCTGGGTCTGCTGCATGCGCTGGATCACCTGCTCGCGCGTGGTGCCGCGCGGAAACTTGTAGGTCTCCGGCAACAAGGTGCCTTCGCGCGGCATTTCCCTGACCGAGCCGGCAAAGATGTCGTTCTCAGAAAGGCGGGCCACGATCTGCTCGGAAGTCAACCCTTCCGGAATCGTCACGGCGTGCTGGACCACCTTGCCTTCAACGATGGTGCCGATGACGTCGCGCAGGCTGGCGTTCTTCTGGAACGAATATTCACCGGGCTTCAGTTCGGAGCTCGCCTTCAGTGCGAACACGCCGCCAATGAACGCCCAGGGATTGACGTCGATCACGCCTTCGCGCTGCAGGACGTCGGCGATGTCCCGCTTGCCGGCCCGCGCCGGAATGTTGACGATCTTGTCTTCCTTCAACGGACCAGGCGCCTCGAGCAGCTGCTTGCCGTAGACATAGGCGCCGCCGGCACCGATCATGGCGACCAGCAGGATGGTGATGATCGCGTTGCCGACCACCACGAACGGGTTGCGGGCACGGTCGGACCGCTTCGGCGGCGGCGGAACCTGCTCCGGCTCCAGCGCAGCGCGCGGGCTACGTGGCGAAATGGGCGGCCTCTCACTCATCGATGCAACCTGAATCCTGTCGGTTTGATCGCGGCCCGGCAAATCCCTGCCATGCCAATAGCATACGCCCGTGTCTAGGAATTATCGCCGAATACGGCAAAACGGTGGAGTCGTTCTAATCACACGCTAGTTGGTCACACGCTGCACGATCACGGATGCGTTGGTGCCCCCGAAACCGAACGAATTCGACAACGCGACATTGATTTCGCGCTTGCGCGGGGCCAGCGGCACCAGGTCGATCGCCGTTTCCACCGACGGGTTTTCGAGATTGATGGTGGGCGGGGCGATGTTGTCGCGGATCGCCAGGATGCTGAAAATCGTCTCGATCGCGCCGGCCGCACCGAGCAGATGTCCGGTCGACGATTTGGTCGACGACATCGACACCTTGGAGGCGGTGTTCCCCAGCAGTCGCTCGACCGCGCCGAGTTCGATTTCGTCCCCGACCTGCGTCGAGGTGCCATGCGCATTGATGTAGTCGACATCGGAAGGCGTGATTCCCGCGCGCTTCATCGCCGCACTCATGCTGCGGAATGCGCCGTCGCCGTCCGGCGATGGAGAAGTGATGTGGTAGGCGTCGCCGGACAGGCCGTATCCGGTGACCTCGGCATAGATCTTGGCGCCGCGCCTTTTTGCGTGCTCGTATTCCTCCAGCACAACGATCCCGGCGCCTTCGCCCATCACGAAGCCGTCGCGGTCCTTGTCGTAGGGGCGCGAGGCCTTTTCCGGAGTTTCGTTGAAGCCGGTCGACAACGCCCGGGCGGCGCAGAAGCCCGCCATCGACAGCCGGCAGATCGGCGATTCCGTTCCGCCCGCCACCATCACGTCGGCATCGCCGAGCGTGATCAGCCGGCTGGCGTCGCCGATCGCATGCGCCCCGGTGGAACATGCGGTCACCACCGAATGATTGGGACCCTTGAGGCCATGCTCGATCGAGACGTAGCCCGAAGCCAGATTGATCAGCCGGCCGGGAATGAAGAACGGCGACACCTTGCGCGGTCCGCGCTCCTTCAACAGCAGCGCCGTATCGGCGATGCCGGACAGGCCGCCGATCCCCGAGCCGATCATGGTGCCGGTGGCGCAGCGCTCTTCTTCGGTGGACGGATGCCAGTTGGCATCATCGAGCGCCTGGCGCGCCGCGCACATGGCGAAAATGATGAAATCGTCGACCTTGCGCTGATCCTTCGGCTCCATCCACTGGTCGGGGTTGAAGGAACCATTAGAGCCGTCGCCGCGCGGAACCACGCAGGCGATCCGGCTGGTCAGATCGGACACGTCGAACGTGTCGATCTTCCTGGCGCCGCTCTCGCTATTGAGGATGCGCTTCCAGGTCGGCTCGACGCCACAGCCGAGGGGCGTGACCATGCCGAGGCCTGTGACGACAACCCGCCTCATATCCAGCACTCCAGCCCAAAATTCGCGGCCCACAACAAGAAACCGGTGGACCGCTCGACCACGGCCCGTCCGGCTTCCTCAGCACCGCGCGGGGCGTCAGCTCTTCGCGTTCTTTTCAAGAAATTTTGTAGCGTCGCCGACGGTCAGAATCGTCTCCGCGGCATCGTCGGGAATCTCGCAACCGAACTCTTCTTCAAACGCCATCACGAGCTCGACAGTATCGAGGCTGTCCGCGCCGAGGTCGTCAATGAAGCTCGCGTTGTCGACCACTTTTTCGGGTTCAACACCAAGGTGTTCGACCACAATCTTCTTAACTCGCTCGCCAATCTCACTCATCGTTCAACCTCGTCCTTGTTCCATTAGACCCGTCCCCAAGACGCTACGAGCCATCGTGGTCGTTAAACTTCCTTCGCAATCGCGCATAGTCTTGATTTGGCCCCGTGATAGCGACGAAGGCCCGGCGAACGACGGCAGGCTCCCGCCCGCCAATATACAGGGTTTCAAATTCCTGCAATGGCGTTCTTTGCCCATCCGTTGCTGGTTCGGTTACCATACTTCCCAAGCCTTGACTACACGCCTCGATCAACCCGCCGAAACCGTCCCTCGCCTTGTGGACGGGGCCGTTAACCGGTTCAAAACATGGCCATTCCGCCATTGACGTGGATCGTCTGTCCGGTGACGTAAGCGGCTTCGTTGGAGGCCAGATAGACCGCCGCCGCGGCGATGTCGTCCGGCGTTCCGAGCCGCGCGGCAGGGACCTTCGACAGGATGGTTTCGCGCTGCTTGTCGTTCAGCGCATCCGTCATCGGCGTCTTGATGAATCCCGGCGCAATGCAGTTGGCGGTGACGTTGCGCTTGGCGTATTCGGCGCCCAGCGTCTTGATCATGCCGATCAGCCCGGCCTTCGAGGCCGTGTAATTGCCCTGCCCTGGATTACCGGTGACGCCGACGATCGAGGTGATGGCGATGATGCGGCCGAAACGCTTGCGCATCATCAGCTTGGTTGCGGCCCGGGAGAGGCGAAAGGTCGCGGTCAGATTGACCTTGATGACCTCGTCCCAGTCCTCATCGCGCAACTGCACGAACAGATTGTCGCGGGTGATGCCGGCATTGGCGACCAGAATATCGACCTGGCCCATCGCGGCCTCCGCCGCGGGCACCAGCGCCTCGACCTCGGCGCTGTCGGAGAGATTGCACGGCAACACATGAACGCGTTCGCCCAGTTTGCCGGCGAGCGTATCCAGCACCTCGCGCCGCGTTCCGGAAATGGCCACCGTCGCGCCCTGCGCGTGCAAGGCTTGCGCGATCGCATTGCCGATGCCGCCGGTCGCGCCGGTGACGAGCGCCGTCCTGCCAGTCAGATCGAACATCAATATCTCCTCTCGACCGCCTTGCGCCTGTCCGGTTCTGACCGAATCAGAACCGAGGCTCTAATCTTTGTTTCGACGCGTGTTCTTTACGCGAACCGGTATCCACTTCGCTCGAAAACGCTTCAGGCCGAATGCGCGGCCGCCAGCGCCTCCTTTGCGGCGGCAATATCGCCGGGCCCGCCCACTGAAATTCCGACCGCGCCGTCGGCGATGCGCTTGACCAGCCCGCTCAGCACCTTGCCGGCGCCGATCTCGAAAAACCGCGTGACCCCGTGGCTCGCCATGTAGGCCACCGACTCGCGCCAGCGCACGGTGCCGGTAACCTGCTCGATCAGGCGGCGGCGGATCTCGTCGGGATCGGTAATCGGCGCGGCCAGCACGTTCGACACGACAGGCGAAGCCGGCGGCCTGATGGTGACGCCGGCCAGCGCCGCGGCCATCGCATCGGCCGCGGGTTGCATCAGCCTGCAATGAAATGGCGCCGACACCGGCAGCAGCATGGCGCGCTTGGCGCCCTTGGTCTTGGCGATATCGAGCGCGCGCTCGACCGCCGCCTTGTCGCCGGACACCACGACCTGCCCGCCGCCATTGTCATTGGCTGCCTGGCAGACCTGACCCTGCGCGGCCTCGTCGGCAACGGCGACCGCTGCCTCGTAGTCGAGGCCGAGCAGAGCCGCCATCGCGCCGGCGCCGACCGGCACCGCCTTCTGCATGGCTAGGCCGCGGGTGCGCAGCAGGCGCGCGGTATCGGAGATGCTGAGGCTGCCGGCGGCGGCGAGCGCGGAATATTCGCCGAGCGAATGGCCGGCCACGAAGGCGGCGTCCCGCCCGACCGAGAAGCCGGCCTCGGACTCCAGGACCCTCAAAGTGGCCAGCGAGACCGCCATCAAAGCGGGCTGGGCATTTTCGGTGAGCTGCAGGGTCTCGGCCGGGCCGTCCCAGATGATGGCGGTCAGCTTTTCGCCGAGCGCCGAATCGACCTCATCGAAAACCGCGCGCGCCGCCGGAAATGCGTCCGCCAGGGCCTTGCCCATGCCGACTGCCTGGGAACCCTGCCCCGGAAATGTGAATGCTGCCGTCATCGGCGCTCCCTGAACGTCCCGATCCCTAAAGTTGGGCCGAAAGACACCGCGGGGGACGGTTATGTCAAGCCAAGCGGCGGTTCTGCGCCCCTTTTGGCGCAAAAGGCGGGCCGGTTTCCCTTGCCATCCGGCCCAAAATCCTTATAAACCGCGCCATCCGTGGATCCCGGCCGGGAGCTGAACGGACGGTCTCAGCAATTTCACCTTTTCGGCGATTTTGATGCGGCAGGGCCAGTCGGTCCGTCGTCCCGTGCTTCCGCCTTCTGAGCATATCGAGTCCTTTCCGGAGGGTTCGAAGGGCTTGCCGCCGGGAACCGCGCCAACACAGGAAAGGACACCCATGCCTCTTTATGAGCATGTTTTTCTCGCGCGTCAGGATGCGAGCACCCAGCAGGTCGAAGAACTGACCACCCAGATGACCGGCATCGTCGAAGGTCTCGGCGGCAAGGTCGTGAAGATGGAAAACTGGGGCGTACGCTCCCTCACCTACCGCATGAACAAGAATCGCAAGGCGCACTTCGTGCTCCTGAACATCGACGCGCCCTCGGCGGCGGTCGCCGAAGTCGAGCGCCAGGAGCGGATCAGCGAAGACGTGATCCGCTATCTCACCGTTCGCGTCGACGAGCACGAGGAAGGCCCCTCGGCAATGATGCGCAAGGCCGATCGCGACCGTGATCGCGACGACCGTGGCGGCGGTTTCCGGGGCGACCGCGAAGGCGGCTTCCGCGGCGACCGCGAGGGCGGTGGCTATCGTGGCGATCGTGGTCCGCGCCGTCCGCGCGAAGACGCCGAAGCAGCGGTTGAGGAGTAAGAATCATGGCTGAAGCTGGTGCACGCCGTCCGTTTTTCCGCCGCCGCAAGACCTGTCCGTTCACGGGTCCGAACGCGCCGAAGATCGATTACAAGGATTCCAAGCTGTTGATGCGTTACGTGTCCGAGCGCGGCAAGATCGTGCCGAGCCGCATCACCGCCGTATCCGCCAAGAAGCAGCGTGAACTCGCGCGCGCCATCAAGCGCTCGCGTTTCCTCGGTCTGCTGCCTTACGTGATCCGCTAAACAACTCCTCGACCGGCGGCATCGCTGCCGCCGGTCGACGCTATTCATAAGGCTTCCGGGTCGTCCGGTTGCCGATGGTTGGGGTTCTCAAGGGAGCCTCTAACCGCTCGAAGGGAGCGGGACAGCTGATGATCATGATCGTCCTCATTGCAATCGCGGCCGGCTGCGCGTCGGCGCTGATGTTCGCCTCGATCGTATCGGGCGCGCTGATCTCGCTATTGCTGTTCTATCTGGCGCCGCTGCCGCTGATGGTGGCAGGCCTTGGATGGGGCCCCCTCAGCGCCACCATCGGCGGGATTGCCGCCGCCACCGGGCTCGGCGCGATCTTCGGCCTGCCCTATTGCATCGCCTTTGTCCTCACCGTCGCGCTGCCTGCCTGGTGGCTCGGACACCTCGCGCTGCTCGGCCGTCCCATGGACAATTCTGTCCCCTCCGGCAACGGCGCGACGCCGGTTACGCCTGCTTTCGAATGGTATCCGATCGGCCGCATCCTGCTCTGGATCGTGGGCTTTGCCGCACTGACCACGATGGCAGCCCTGCTGACGCTCGGCAGCGACGCCGACACCATCACCGGCGCACTGAAGCGCGGCTTGATGCGCATCCTCGGCCCGCGCAATGCGACGTCGCGCGGCGAGATCGAACGATGGGTTGATGCGCTGGTGATCATTGCGCCGGCTGCGGCCGCGATCGTCGCGATGATGACGCTGACGCTCAATCTCTGGCTCGCCGCACGAATCACGTCGACGTCGGGACGGCTGCACCGCCCCTGGCCCGATCTGAAAAGCGCCGAACTGCCGCCGATGACGCTGGTGGCGCTGTCGATCGCGATCGCGTTCTGCTTTACCGGAGGCTTGCTTGCGATCCTGGCGCAGATCGTCAGCGCGGTCCTGATGATGGCATACGCGATCACCGGCTTTGCCGTCTTGCACACGCTGACGCTGGCCTTGAAGAGCCGCGCGCTGTGGCTGAGCTGCGCCTACGCGATCGTCGTGGTGTTCGGCTGGCCGGTTCTGGCGATGGTGGCGCTCGGCGTTGCCGACGCCATCTTCGGATTTCGCCAGCGTTATCTGCAAGGGAGGCCGCCGCCGCTCCCTGCGTCCTGAATCCACACTTCACTGCAACCTCACAGTACTCATCACCTCAAAGGAGAACGAATATGGAAGTCATTTTGCTGGAACGCGTCGCCAAGCTCGGCCAGATGGGCGAAGTCGTCCGCGTCAGGGACGGCTATGCCCGCAACTTCCTCTTGAAGCGCAACAAGGCGCTACGCGCCACCGCTGACAACCGCGCCAAGTTCGACGGCATGAAGGCCGAACTCGAGGCCCGCAACCTGCAGGCCAAGGGCGAGGCAACCAAGGTCGCCGAGAAGATCGACGGCCGCAACGTCGTCGTGCTGCGACAGGCTTCCGAGACCGGCCAGTTGTTCGGCTCGGTGTCGGTTCGCGACATCATCGCCTCGTTCGAGGCGGATGGCGTTGCGATCGACCGCAGCCAGGTCATGCTGGACGCGCCGATCAAGACCATCGGCAAGCACAACATCGCCATCGCCGTTCATCCGGAAGTCGAAGTCAGCGTCACCGTGACGGTCGCGCGCAGCGCCGACGAGGCCGAGCGCATCAATCGCGGCGAAGACATCTCGACGCGTCAGGAAGACCAGGACGCTGCCGCCGAGGCGCTCGCCGCCGCCGGCGAATTCTTCGATCCCGAAGCCCACCACGACGAGCCGCCGCAGGAAGGCGCCGCCTCCTGATCGTATCGGGGCTCTCTACATCACGCTGAACACCAAGCCCGGCCTCAGGCCGGGCTTGGGATTCGTGCCGTCACTTCTCCCGGCAGCATCGCAATCGACGCCAGCGCGGTGGCGGTGTGTTTCTCGACACCGTCGATGACGCAGAACACATCGGCGGCGACCACCGCGACCTGCCGTCCGGGCTTGATCACGCGCGCGCGGCAGATCAGGCGCTCGCCGGAAGCCGGCGACAGCAAATTCAACTTGTATTCCGCCGTGAGCGCCGGCTGGCCGCGCGACGTCGCCGCAGCGATCGTGGTCGCGTTGTCGACCAGGAAAGCCGTGACGCCGCCATGGAACAGGCCGTGCTGCTGCAACAGTTCCGGCCGGCGGTCGACGGCGAGCGTGCAGGAGCCACGCGCGAGTTCGGACAGTTCTGCGCCGACATGGCCCATGAAACCCTGACGGCCGACGCTGTCGCGGATTCGCGTTGCGATTCCAGCGAAGTCCAAATCGGGCTTCAGGTCGGAATTCCCCGTCATGGCGTGCCTCCGGTCTGTTGAATGGCTTGCGGCGCGACCAGCGCGCGGATCGCGCAGGCGATCAGGATGTCGGCCTGAAGTCTTGGGTCGCTGCGGTCGCGGCCCGACAGCCAGGCGCGGCAGAAAATCTGCGCGGGTCCGACGATCTGGCTGAAGAACAGCGTCGAGCTCATCGGCAGCAATTCGCCGCGCGCGATCAGCGGCGCGCGCCAGCGCTCGACGCCCTCGGCGAGGCGCGAATTCTGCGTCCGCTGCGCGTCCCTGACCTCTTCGGTCCATTCGCTGCGCGAAATCTCGAACAGATAGCGCGCCTCGCGCCGGCTGTTTACCACCCAGTCCAGATGCGCGCGGATCAGGCGGCCGATGCCCTCCTGCGCACTGCATGGCGCGTCGATCGCAGCCAACACCGCGGCGTGATAGTGCTGTAGGACTTCCAGAAACAGCGTGCCCGCCAGTTCCTTCTTCGATCCGAAGAAATGGAAGAAGCTTCCGTTCGAGGCCCGCGCGCGAGTGCGAATGGCCGCCACCGTCGCCCCCTCGAAGCCGTCACGGTCGAACACCGCCAAGCCGGCGGCCAGCAGATCCTCGCGCACGGCCATCCCGACCTCTCGAATTCACCTGGATCATCACTCTAGAGCAACACTCTAGCCACGGTCAAGCGCAGGCGTGGGCCGAAAATGCGGTCCAGTGATACCCTATTGGGAGATCGGGGGCGCGGGCGGTCCCGCCGGGGGCACCGGCGGCAGGGCCGGCGCGGAGGCTGTCACGGCGGGGGGTGGAGCCGGCGGCGCTGCGGGCTGCGCAGGCGCCGCGGCCGGCTCCGATGAGCCGCTGGAGACGGCGGCTGATACCGACGGAGCTTCAGCCGGCGGCGCCGGTGTAACCGGGGGGACCGGATCGGGCCGCAGCACCGGGGTCTCGCCGCCGGTCTCCTTTGGCGCATCGACCTTGGCGGTCTCGGACTTGCTCTCGCCCGACGGCTTGGCGGCCTCGTCCTTGGCGGTGTCGCTCTTCGGCGTGTCCTCTTTCGCCGCCTCGCCCTTGGCGGGCTCTTCCTTGGCCGCATCGCCCTTGGGCGGCTCTTCGCTGCCCGACTTGCCCTTCTTGCCCAGCTTCTGCTTGGCAGCCGATTTGCGGCCGTCGGGGCCGGTTGTGAGCGCGGCCTGCGCCGGTTGCTGCTGCTGGCCATCGGCCGCGGGTTTGGCCGCGTCAGGCGCCTCCCCCGGGCGTGCCAGCCGCTTGGCATTGCGGCCCGGATGCGCCCCGGGTCCGTCCGCATCGGGCCTGGCGGTATGCTGCGGCTCGGCACCAGGCTTGGCGTCCTTGCCTTGCTTCGCTTGATCCTGCTTCGCTTGATAGCGGGGATCGGCGGCGCCGCTGGACACCAGGAAGGACGCCAGTACCCCGGCCATCTCACTGGAGGTGGTGTAGTGCTGGCGCAGGAAGCCCGGCAGCGAGGAGGCCGGCACGGTTTTCAGGAGACCGCGCGGGCTCTTATGGCAGGCGTTGCAGGTGCCCGCGAAAATCTGGGAAGGGCTCTTGCCGGCATCGAGATTTTCCGCCCGCACCGGGATCGCCGCGAGACAGCCGATCAGAAACATCACCGTCGCTAGACTGAGCGCTCGGCTCAACATCCCGTAGTTCTCCAGATGCGCAATTCGCGCGCCCCGTCCAAAATCCGACTGGCGTGGCAGCGGTCACCTTTTAGCCGATTATGACGCGAATGGAAGCGCGCACATCTAACGCATCTGCGTGATCGCCGGATCTTCGAATATCCGCTCTGTGCACAATGCACTAGCGCCCCCGGAACATCGCTATTATCATTCTGTTGTCACGCTCCGGGAGCCGATCTCTCCGGCGGCGTCGCGAGTGACGGCCGGTACGTTAACCTCGTTGGGATCGCTCTGATTGGTGGTTTCGATGGACCGTTTGTTGCGTTACTTCCTGAGTCAGTTCATTCGCCGCGGCTCGATGAGCTTCACGACCGCGAGCGGGATGAAATTTACCTGCGGCGACGGCACCGGCGAGCCGGTCTCGGCCCGGTTCCTGACCGCCGACGCCGAGCGCCGGATTCTTCTCAACCCCGAGCTGGCGCTGGGCGAAATCTACATGGACGGCACATTCGTCGTCGAGAATGGCTCGATTGCGGACGCACTGGCGATCCTGATGGATCAGCCGGAAATATTGCCGCGCAATGCCAAGCTGCAATGGTGGCTGCGTTATCTGGTCAGGCACATCAGGCAATTCAATCCGCGCGGCCGGTCCAGGGATAACGTCGCGCACCATTACGATCTCGATGGCCGACTCTACTCCCTCTTCCTCGATGCCGACAAACAATACAGTTGCGCCTATTTCGAAACGCCTGACGCGACGCTCGACGATGCCCAGCTCGCCAAGAAGCGCCATCTCGCCGCCAAGTTGCTGATCCGGCCCGGCGACCGCGTGCTCGATATCGGCTCCGGCTGGGGCGGCCTTGGCCTCTATCTGGCTGAAATCACCGGCGCCAGCGTCACCGGCGTGACGCTATCGACCGAACAATTGCACGCGTCGAACGCCCGCGCAGCCGAGAGGCACCTGACGTCGTCGGCGAAGTTCTTGCTCGAGGACTATCGCGACATTCCGGGGCCATTCGACCGCATCGTGTCGGTCGGCATGTTCGAACATGTCGGCGTCGATTTCTACGAGACCTATTTTCGGCGCTGCGCCGAACTCCTCACCGACGACGGCGTGATGGTGCTGCATTCGATCGGCCGTTCGGAGGGGCCCGACGCTACCAATCCCTGGATCACGAAGTACATTTTCCCCGGCGGCTATATTCCCGCATTGTCCGAGGCGACCCGAGCGATCGAGCGTTCCGGACTGCTGGTATGCGACATCGAAATCCTGCGGATGCACTACGCGGAAACGCTGAAAGCGTGGCGCGAGCGTTTCGCGGCGCGGCGGGAAGAGGCCGTGCGGCTCTATGACGAGCGCTTTGCGCGAATGTGGGAGTTTTACCTCGCATGTTCGGAATTGTCGTTCCGCAAGCAGAACATGATGAACTTCCAGATCCAGCTCACCAAGCGCCAGCGCGTCGTGCCGATGACCCGGGACTACATCTCGGACGAAGAAGCCAAACTGCGCGGGATCGAGCGCGGCAAGCGGCCGCGCCTGCAGATCGCGGGCGAATAGGTTCTAGTTGCGCAGGCTGAAATGGGATCCGTGGTGCGCCCAGGGCGCCGCCGGACGCGAAAGCTGCGCGTGAAACGCCGCCAGCACCGAACGATCGCAGGGGGACTTGCAGCGGGAAACCTCTTCCATGGCGTCGATCAGCATCGACAGCCAGGCTCGTTCGCCGCCTGCCGACGGCCAAGGTCTTGAAGTCTGTAACTGCTGACCCATTGCGATCCCTTGCGCCCGTTCCGAGCCCGTCCCAACCAATCCGGACGCCGCCAGGACGTTCCCGCTCACCTTGGCCTGAAGAAAATTAACCGAATGTGACCTGTTTCACATAAGGTTTGGCCGGGCTGCCCTAAACGTCCGAAATGGCCCGGAAAACCTACCCATCATCGTTCGATCCGCACGCCGACATCGGCACCGACTACGCCCTGATCGCCACCGGCGTCGGCGCTGCCGTGGTCGCGCTGATCTATCTCCTCCTGATCTAAATCAGCGGCGGAGCGCGCGTCGCCCGCTTCGGGTGAGTATGCCGCGCGCGGGATAAGGTTCACGCCGCGCAAAGTTTTCCGGGAAACCCGTCAAGCGGAATGCGTCCGCGTCCGGTTTCATCCACTAAAAAATATCAGAATCGTGCATAAGGGACGAAGCGGCTTCCACTGTGAGCGGGAGTGGCGCTTTATTCGCGCCCCGCTTCGAAGAATCCTAAAACGACCCCAATCCGAAGAACAATCCAGCCTATGGCACTTACTGATTCGAACGTCCTCAAGCTTGCGCCCGATCCGGGTACTCCGGCCTATCGGAGCGCACCGCACAATATCGAGGCGGAGCAGAGCCTGTTGGGCGCGATCCTGGTCAACAACGACGCGTTCTACCGGGTTTCGGACTTTCTCGAGCCGCGGCATTTCTTCGAGCCGATCCACCAGACCATTTTCGAGACCGGCGGCAGCCTGATCCGGATGGGCAAGGTCGCGACCCCCGTCACGCTGAAGACCTTCCTGCCGGCCGACACCGACATCGGCGGCATGACGGTCGGCCAATACCTCGCCCGCCTCGCCGCCGAAGCCACCACCATCATCAACGCCCAAGACTACGGGCGGACGGTCTACGAACTGGCGCTGCGCCGCGACCTGATCCGGATCGGCGAGGACATGGTCAACGTCGCCTTCGACGCGCCGGTGGATTTTGCGCCGCGCGCGCAGATCGAGGATGCCGAGCGCAGGCTCTACGAACTGGCGGAATCCGGCCGCTACGACGGCGGCTTCCAGCGCTTCGCCCAGGCCCTCACCGTCGCCGTCGACATGGCGGCCAAGGCGTTCCAGCGCGACGGCAAATTGTCGGGCATCGCAACGGGCCTGCGCGATCTCGACACCAAGATGGGCGGCCTGCAGGCCTCCGACCTGATCATCGTCGCCGGTCGTCCCGGCATGGGCAAGACCGCGCTCGCCACCAACATCGCCTACAACGTGGCCAAAGCGCATCGCGCCGAAATCCAGGCCGACGGCACCATGAAATCGGTCAATGGCGGCGTCGTCGGCTTCTTCTCCTGCGAAATGTCGGCCGAACAGCTCGCCACCCGTATTCTCGCCGAGCAGACCAGCATCGCCTCCAGCACGATCCGCCGCGGCGGTATCACCGAGAGCGACTTCGAAAAGATTCGCGACTACTCGATCGAACTGCAGTCGCTGCCGCTCTATGTCGACGAGACCGGCGGCCTGTCGATTTCGCAGCTCACCGCGCGCGCCCGCCGCCTGAAGCGGCAGAAGGGCCTCGATCTGATCGTGGTCGACTACATCCAGCTGCTGCAGGGCTCGGGCAAGCGCGGCAACGACAACCGGGTGCAGGAAGTCACCGAGATCACCACCAGCCTGAAGGCGCTGGCCAAGGAACTCAACGTTCCCATCATCGCGCTGTCGCAGCTGTCGCGTCAGGTCGAAAGCCGCGACGACAAGCGCCCGCAATTGTCGGACCTGCGTGAATCCGGCTCGATCGAGCAGGACGCCGACGTCGTGATGTTCGTCTACCGCGAGGAATACTACCTCGCCAACAAGGAGCCGCGCGTCGGCACGCCGGAATACGAAAAGTGGCAGCTCGACATGTCGCTGGTGCACGGCAAGGCCGAAGTCATCATCGGCAAGCAGCGCCACGGCCCTACCGGCACGGTGGAACTGGCGTTCGAGGGCCAGTTCACCCGCTTCAGCGATCTCGCGCAGGACAGCCATATGCCGGCGCAGAGCTACTGACCCGGCCTGCCCGGTTGAACCGCCGCTGGCCTGTGCGTAAAGTGCGGCATGAACATCGTGTCCGATCCGAAATCGATTCCGGGAGGCTCCGTCCTCTCGCCTGAGGCGAACCAGGCGGCAGCGCTGGCGACCTTCCCCGGCGTGCTCACGGTCGATCTCGACGCCATCATCGCCAACTGGAAGAAACTCGAGAAGACCGCGGTGCCGGCCGAATGCGCCGGCGTCGTCAAGGCCAACGCCTATGGCTGCGGCGCCGGACCGGTGGCGCGCGCGCTCGCCGCCGCCGGCTGCAAGACCTTCTTCGTGGCGACCCTCGATGAGGCCCGCACGGTCCGCGCGGCGGTGCCGGCCGTGGCGATCTATGTGCTCGGCGGCTTCTTCCAGAACACCGGCGATGCCTACGCCAAGATCGACGCCAGGCCCGTGATCGGCGATCTCAACGAGCTGGCCGAATGGGACGTGTTTTGCCGCCGCTCCGGCTGGGCCGGGGGTGCGGCGATTCACATCGATACCGGCATGAACCGGCTCGGCCTGACGGTGGCGGAAGCGCAGGGCATCATTCCCCGCATCAACGCCGGCGATCACGGCATCACGCTGGTCATGAGCCACCTCGCCTGCGCCGAGAGCCTCAATCATCCGACCAACGCCCGGCAGCTCGCGGCCTTCCGCGAAATCGCCAGCCTGTTTTCCGGCGTGCCCGCGTCGCTGTCGAATTCGTCGGGGATCTTCCTCGGCGCGGCGTTCCAGTTCGACATGGTGCGGCCGGGTGCGGCGCTCTACGGCGTCAATCCGACACCGGAGGCCGACAACCCGATGCGGCCGGTGGTCGAGCTGAAAGCCCGCATCGTGCAGATCCGCAACGTCGACAAGGGTGAGACCGTCGGTTACGGCGGCACCTGGACCGCGCGGCGGCCGACCCGGCTCGCGATCGTGTCGGCGGGCTACGCCGACGGCTATTTCCGCGCCGGCAGCAGCAATGACGGCACCCGCGGCGCCGAGGTGATGGTCGCGGGCAAGCGCTGCCCGATCGCCGGCCGCATCTCGATGGACCTGATCGCGATCGACGTCACCGACCTCGAGAAGAACGCGGCGCGGCGCGGCCACATGGTGACGCTGATCGGCGAAGGCATCACCGTCGACGAACTCGCGCACCATTTCGGCACCATCGGATACGAGGTGCTGACCAGCCTCGGCTCGCGCTATGCGCGGATCTACAAGGGCGGCGCGGCGACCAGCGAAGCGGCGGCCGAGCCGGCCCCTGCGACCACCGAGGCAACTCCGGCGACACCGGCCTGACAAACTTGCCGGCGGTCTTCGCGACCGGTTTTCTGGTATGTCCGGCATGAATACCTATATTCGCTATGATGCCCGGCCGCCCGGCGGGGGCAGGCAGATTCCGGGATCGTCTTGTGCGGATCCCGCTCACGAAGGCTGAACGTGCTCTACCTGGAACTCGGGATCGTCACGGTCCTGATCGTCGTCAATGGCCTGCTCTCGATGTCGGAGCTGGCCATCGTTTCCGCGCGGCCCGCGCGGCTGGCAGCCCTGGTCGAGAGGAACGTCACCGGCTCCCGCCGCGCACTCGCTTTGGCCTCCGATCCCGGCAAGTTTCTCTCCACCGTGCAGATCGGGATCACCCTGATCGGCGTGCTGTCCGGCGCCTTCTCCGGCGCGACGCTCGGGCAGCGCCTGACCGCGTGGCTGATTGAAGCCGGACTATCGCGGGGGCTCGCCGACGCAATCGGCGTCGGCCTCGTCGTCGGCATTATTACCTATGCTTCGCTGATCGTCGGCGAACTGGTGCCGAAGCAGATCGCGCTGCGCGATCCCGAGGCGATCGCGGTCCGGGTTGCGCCGGCGATGATGGGGCTGGCGAAGGCATCATTGCCGCTGGTGTGGCTGTTGGACCGGTCCGGCAAGCTGCTGCTCTGGCTGCTCGGCCAGCGGGGCGCGGCGGAAGAAAAAGTCAGCGAGGAGGAAATCCGCACCCTCGTGGTCGAGGCCGAGAATGCCGGCGTGCTGGAGCCCGGCGAAAAGGAAATGATCGCGGGCGTGATGCGGCTCGGCGACCTGCCGGTCGGCGCCGTGATGACGCCGCGGCACGAGGTGGATCTGATCGACCTTGCCGATCCCGACACCGAGGTGGCGACCACCATCCTGAACAGCAATCACTCGCGCTTTCCGGTATTCGACGGCAACCGCGATAACGCGCTCGGCATCGTCAATTCGAAGGATCTGCTCGACGCCTTCCTGTCGGGACAGACGCCGGATATCCGCCAGCTGATCCGCGAGGCGCCGATCATTCCGGAGAGCGTCGACGCGCGCGACGTGGTGGCGATCCTGCGCGATTCACCGGTGCATATCGGCCTCGTCCATGACGAATACGGCACCTTCCAGGGCGTGGTGACGGGCGCGGACATCCTGGAAGCGATCGTCGGCGCCTTTCACACCGAGGAAGGACCTGCAGAGGCCGCCTTCACCAAACGCGCCGACGGCTCCTACCTGATCTCGGGCTGGATGCCCGTGCTCGAATTCGCCGACCTGCTCGGCATCTCGTTGCCGGCGTCGCGGCCGTATCAGACCTTTGCCGGCTTCCTGCTGCAGGAATTCGGGAAAATTCCCGGCGTCGGCGATAAGGTCGAAGCCGGCGGCTGGCGGTTCGAGATCGTCGATCTGGACGGGCGAAGGATCGACAAGGCGATCGCGAGCAAGGTGGATGGGGCGTGAGCGACTTGGAAATACTCGCGGCCGCCATACGATCCCACAATTCCTTACCATGGACCTCATTAAGGCCGTCGACCTGCTCTGAGTTCGGCGCGCTGGCCTGGGACGTCGCGCTATAGGGACTGCTCGCGGAATCTCCCACTGATGGCCGACTCCTTCATCGCCAAGCCATTATTGCTGGAACTCGATCCCAGGCTGATCATGGATGGCATGACATTACTTCGTGCTATCAACCAGCGTAAGCACGTTCTTTGTATTCCCTATTGGAGTCCCTGAATCCGGCATCACTCCCGAGGTCGAGACTTTCCAATACCCTGTAATTTTGTTTGATACAGGAACTCCAGTGTTCCCGCTCATAAGCCTATACCAATGCTCAATTCGAGCGCAGGCTCTTTCTTCTTTGCAAATGGCATAGATGCCGAAAACATTCCCGCTGCGGTTGACCCTTTGATCAAGTGTCGCATCAATAAAGACGGTTTTTCCATTGTTCCGTCTTATGAAGTCGTAAAAAGGCCCGCCCTGCTTTCCTGTATAAATAGCACCCTTGTAACCCTCGACATCACCTAGGTACTCAATTTTTGGGATGTACAAGCTATCCTTCCGAACTCCCCATTCATTGAAATCCTCCGCAGTCTCGCTTTTTTTGGCATTGAGCCAACCTTCGACAAAGGCGATGTTCTCCGGATAATCTTTGAAATCAGAAAAATCTGATTCCTTGTATTTTTCCAGCTTGAGAACCTTGGCTATTGAGTTCGTTCCGTACTTCTCAATTGCTGCGCTATCGGCGATCGTTTCAAAAGGATATCTGAATCGATGAAACCCCGCCCAGCAGTCCCACGATGAACGACTGGGTCCGCAGCCTACAATAAAAAGCGGAAAAGCCGGCAATCGCATTGCCGTCGCGTCTTTGATAGCACCTATCGCCTTGTTCTGTGCGTCAACCACATGAGTGGCTTCGAACACCTCAATTCCTTTGACGAATTTCTTATTTTCGGTAGCGGATATTTTCACGATATCCTTTTTCGGCCGTTCGCGAGTTCTGATCTGGCATTGTTCAAGAAATTTGGAATTGAGGACACCTTCCCCCCTCTGCCAATGGACTCCGAAGACATCGAAATCAAAGCTGTCCCTTTTAACGTCACGAACATCCTTGCATCTTTGGGCACTTACTAGCCGGTACGACAGGTATCCTTCGGGAAAATTGCTGTTTTCCTCGTAGACCACGGGGATCTTATTGGAGGTCGCCAAACCCTCCCCACCTTTCATGACCAGCGCGTGCCGCGAAGGATCGAAATCAATCGCCTGTGTCGCATTTTCAGCCTTAAGCTGATTTTCGACTGAATGAATCACAGCAAGTTCATAAATGAAGAACGAATAGTAGGACGCATAACCCAAGACCGGAACAAGCAGCATTTTTCTTGAGAAACGCTTCTGGGATACGTCGCAAATAAGTCCGATCGTTATGAGGTGAGGCAAGAACCCCCATACGTAAGGTCCGGCAAGCGCCATACCGAACATCATGATGAACACGCCTGTATATGGGAAAAATTGCAGCCCATAGAGAAGCGCAAGTCCAACGGCGATCCTAACCGTCCAGGATCCGAGAACTGAATTTTGCATGGGATTAAACTGTTCCTGAGAGGGGCAGATCTCGCGCAAATCTGGTGTTCACCGCGACAATCCTCCCCCAAACTCATCAACCATAGGTTACAAGAGGTCTCCAATTCTGCCACCGGACCACTCAAATTTGCGGTTTCGATCCTCACGCCATCGGCAGAGAATCTACCGAAATGATCGGGCAGATTCGTTCAGAGCTGCGCGCAAAAATATCGGATGGCGTCGGAGAGCCGTCGCTTCGACCTTACGTCACGAGTCACCCGGAAATAGGTGGTGACAAACTATCGTTACTTCCGTTCCGCTAGCAAAACGCGCGAGTCTTCGGCGCGTGGCTTCCTCAAAGAATTTGTTTCAGGAATTCGGGAAAATTCCGAAAGTCGGCGACAAGGTCGAAGCCGGCGGCTGGCGGTTCGAAATTGTCGATCTCGACGGGCGGCGGATCGACAAGGCGATCACGAGCCGGGTGGAGGGGGCGTAGAGCGACCGCGGCGAGTGTCGTCCCATGGACTCCACAAGTATCCCCTTCGTACCGGGGTTTGGTTCCGGCACGTTAGCGACGGCCCGGGTTGAAGCCGCGCTCAAGAGTGCGATGAGCACGCCGCACAAGCCGCTGAAGGAAACTCGAAGGCGAAGAAGGCGGGAAAGAAAAAGCCCAGCAAGTGAGCCGGGCTACTTCTCAAGAACAGTCTAGATTAGGCGGCCTCAAGCATCGCTTTTTTGGCGGCCTGAGTTAGGAAGCCAGATCTAGAAAGCCCGTGCGCCTCTGCATATTTGTCGATTTGCTCCAAGATATCACCGGGCAAGGTCACGTTTACCCGGATAACCTTGGGCGCCTCAGTCTTCGCGGCAACCAGGATTGCGACGCCGGATCGATTGTCCGGATCGGCCATAACGTCTTCAAGGCTGGAGGGTTCGGGGATGGCCTCTCCATCCTCGACCAAACCTTCAATATGAAAGGCTAGGGCTTCTTCTGCCATAGCTCGGGCGTCATCCAGTGTGGTCCCGGCGGTAGCAACACCCGGGAAGTCTGGAAACGATACGCCAAAGTGGCTGTCTGCTTCTTTATGGATAAGACCAATATACTGACCCATGGCTCTTACCTCAGTTTAAGACCCGATTGCTTTTCGATGCTTTTGAGTGTCCCGACCGGGATATCTCGTTCAGGGTGCGGAACGGTTACGCGGCCCTTTTTTCGAGGGTGCTTGAATTGAACGTGGCTTCCCTTCCGGGCGACCTCATGCCATCCATCCCTTTGAAGGGCCGAGATAATTTCCCGACTTTTCATGGTGTGTATTAATACACATCAATTCTGGGGTGTCAACGGATGGTTGAACCAACGGCTCCTACCCAGTCCGGCAATATTTCACGCATTTGGGCTTTGGCTGCCCACCAGGCAGGAAGCACCGCGCGGGCCTCAGCTCCTTCCGTGTCTGGAGTCGACAGAACAAAATAAGAACATAAAGTCAACCCTTGCGATTTTCGTGCTATGAAACCTGCAGCAATCCTCGGCGACTCACCCCTCCCATGGCCAAATCCACCCTCTCCTTCGTCTGCCAGAACTGCGGCGCGGCCTTTAACCGCTGGCAGGGCAAGTGCGAGTCCTGCGGCGAGTGGAACACGCTGGTCGAGGAGGACACGACGGGTGCGACCTCGATGCCGGTCTCGATCCGCTCGAAACGCCGGGGCCGGCTGTTCCAGTTGGAGAGCCTGACCGGCAAGAGCGCGGACGCCCCTCGCCTGCCCTCCGGGATGGCCGAACTCGATCGCGTCACCGGCGGCGGTTTTGTCAGGGGCTCGGTGCTGCTGGTCGGCGGCGATCCCGGTATCGGCAAGTCGACGCTTTTGACACAGGCCACCAGCCTGATGGCCCGCGCCGGCCATCGCGCGGTGTACATTTCAGGCGAAGAGGCGGTGGCGCAGGTGCGGCTGCGCGCCGAGCGCCTCGGGCTAGCCGACGCGCCGGTGCAGCTCGCGGCGGAAACCTCGGTCGAGGACATCGTCTCCACGCTGTCCGAAGGCAAGGTGCCGCGCCTGATCGTGATCGACTCGATCCAGACCATGTGGACCGACACGGTCGAATCCGCGCCGGGCACGGTCACGCAAGTCCGCGCCTCGGCGCAGGCCCTCATTCGATTTGCCAAGAAATCCGGCGCCGCGATCATCCTGGTCGGTCATGTCACGAAGGACGGCCAAATCGCGGGGCCCCGCGTGGTCGAGCACATGGTCGACGCGGTGCTGTCGTTCGAGGGCGAAGGCTCGCAGCAGTTCCGGATCCTGCGCGCGGTGAAAAACCGCTTCGGCCCGACCGACGAGATCGGCGTGTTCGAGATGACGGGGCTCGGCCTGCGCGAAGTCTCCAACCCGTCCGAATTGTTCCTGTCCGAGCGCGATCTCGGCAGTCCGGGCACCGCGGTGTTCGCAGGCATCGAGGGCACCCGCCCGGTGCTGGTGGAATTGCAGGCGCTGGTGGCGCCGACCACGCTGGGCACGCCGCGCCGCGCGGTGGTGGGCTGGGACCCGAGCCGGCTGTCGATGGTGCTGGCGGTGCTGGAGGCCCATTGCGGGGTCAAGCTGTCGGGCTACGACGTCTATTTGAACGTGGCGGGGGGCTTGCGGATCCAGGAACCGGCCGCCGACCTTGCCGCCGCCGCCGCCCTGGTGTCGTCGCTGGTCAATGCGCCGCTGCCGACGGATGCGGTCTATTTCGGCGAGATTTCGCTGTCGGGCGCGGTCCGCCCGGTGGCGCAGACCTCGGCGCGGCTCAAGGAAGCGGCCAAGCTCGGCTTCGGCCGCGCGATCCTGCCGGAATCGGCGCGCGGCGAGGTCGGCGGCGACGCCGGGCTCTCGCTCAACAGCGTCGGCGGGCTGACCAGCCTGGTCGCGGATATCGCCGCCCGCGGCACGCCGAGAGGAAACCGGGAGGGCAACCGCGAGCCCCGGGAGGGTGCCGCGGCGGAGAAAAATGCCACACCCCAAAGATTCCGGCGTCAGGAAGGCTAGCCGGGCGTGACGGCACCTGCCCCCGCCGCTATACAACCCGCGCGCAAGGCGGGAATAGCGCGATTTCCGGCCTTGCGGGACGCCCGATATGACCATCACTTAGGGCGGCACCGACGTTGCCGATTCGCGGTTTCGAACTTACGAGCGGACCTGACCAGCCGATGCCGATAACGATACTCGATCTCGTCCTGCTCGGGGTGATGCTGATCTCCGGCCTGCTCGCGATGGTCCGCGGCTTCATGCGGGAGATTCTCTCGATCGCGGCATGGGGCGCCGCGGCGCTGGTGACGCTGTATTCGTTCGGCAAGCTGCTGCCGACCGCCAAGACCTATTTCAACAACGATACCGTGGCGAGCGTGGTCGTGGTCGCCGGCGTGTTCATCGGCACCCTGATCGTGGTTTCCATCGTCACGGTGCGGATTTCCGACATGATCCTGGATTCCCGGATCGGCGCGCTGGATCGCACCCTCGGCTTCCTGTTCGGGCTGGCGCGGGGCCTTTTGATCGTCGTGGTGGCCTTCCTGTTCTTCTCCTGGCTGGTCCCGGACAAGCAGCGGCCGGATTGGATCACCGGAGCGAAGTCCCGGGTGGTGCTGCAGGGAACCGGGGATTGGCTGATGTCGCTCTTGCCGGATGACCCCGAGAACACCATCTTGAAGAGATTCAAGAAGAATAAACCAGACGATGAGCAAACTGACGCCGACCAGGCAGCCCCGGCCGGCAGTGACGGCTATAGTAAACCTGCCCGCGACAGCCTGAAAAAGCTGATCGAGAAACCTGCGGCGCGTTGATTTTGGCCCCAAAGAGAGGCGCGATGGACGAGATGAAAAACCCTTCCGATCCCGCCCCCCACCACCACCCTGACCTCCCCCCCGCAGCAATCGAGCTGCAAGACGACCTCGAAGGCGACACGCTACGCGAGGAATGCGGCGTGTTCGGCATCTTCGGTCACCCGGAAGCCGCCGCCATCACCGCGCTAGGGCTGCACGCCCTGCAGCATCGCGGCCAGGAGGCCGCCGGCATCGTCTCCTTCGACGGCACCCGCTTTCATTCCGAACGCCGGCTCGGCCTGGTCGGCGACACCTTCTCCCGCCGCGAGGTGATCGAGCGCCTGCCCGGCAGCCTCGCCGTCGGCCACGTCCGCTACTCCACGACCGGCGCCACCATCCTGCGCAACGTGCAGCCGCTGTTCGCCGAGCTCAATGCCGGCGGTTTCGCAGTCGGTCATAACGGCAATCTCACCAACGGGCTGACCTTGCGCCGCGAGCTGGTGCGCAACGGCGCCATGATGCAATCCACCACCGACACCGAAGTCATCCTGCATCTGGTGGCACAGTCGAAGCGCGCCCGCTTCATCGACCGCTTCATCGAATCGCTGCGCGCGATCGAAGGCGCCTATTCGCTGGTGTCGATGACCAACAAGAAGCTGGTCGGCGCCCGCGATCCGCTCGGCATCCGCCCGCTGGTGCTCGGCGAACTCGACGGCTGCCCGATCCTGGCGTCGGAAACCTGCGCGCTCGACATGATCGGCGCGAAATACGTCCGCGACATCGAGCCCGGCGAAATCATCGTGTTCGACGAGCACGGCGCCGAAAGCCACAAGCCGTTCCCGCCGAAGCCGCCGCGGCCCTGCATCTTCGAATACATCTACTTCTCGCGGCCGGATTCCATCGTCGGCGGCCGCTCGGTCTATGAGGTCCGCAAGGCCTTCGGCGCCCAGCTCGCGCGCGAAAGCCATGTCGAGGTCGACGTCGTGGTGCCGGTGCCGGATTCCGGCGTGCCCGCCGCGGTCGGCTACAGCCAGCATTCCGGGGTGCCGTTCGAACTCGGCATCATCCGCAACCATTATGTCGGCCGCACCTTCATCCAGCCGACCCAGAGCGTGCGCGAACTCGGCGTGCGCATGAAGCATGCGGCCAACCGCGTCGCGATCGAGGGCAAGCGCATCATCCTGATCGACGACAGTCTGGTGCGCGGCACCACCTCGAAGAAGATCGTGCGCATGATGCGCGACGCCGGCGCCAGCGAGGTCCACTTCCGCCTCGCTTCGCCGCCGATCCTGTACCCCGACTATTACGGCATCGACCTGCCGGACCGCGGCGGCCTTTTGGCTGCGACCCACTCGCTGGAAGAGATGCGCGAAATCATCGGCGCCGATTCGCTGGCGTTCCTGTCGATCGACGGCATGTACCGCGCCATGGGCGAGCCCGGCCGCGATCCCGCCAATCCGAAATTCTCCGACCATTGCTTCACCGGCGCCTATCCGACCCACCTCACCGACCAGACCCAGACCGAGCCGCAGCCCCGGCAATTGTCGCTGCTGGCGGAAGCGAGCTAGCTGTCGTCCCTGCGAACGCAGGGACCAATAACCACCGGCCCCGGCGTTTCGAACACAGCTAGACGCGAGCGCCTACCCACACCATAAGCTTCACGGCGTATGGGTCCCTGCGTTCGCAGGGACGACGATGATAGAGCCTTCCCATGACCCTTCCCCTCGCCTCCCGCATCGCTCTCGTCACCGGCGCATCGCGCGGCATCGGCTATGCCACCGCGCGGGCGCTGGCCAGGGCCGGCGCCCATGTGGTCGCGGTGGCGCGGACGCAAGCCGGGCTCGAAGAGCTCGACGACGAAATCCGCAAAGAGGGTGGAGCCGCCACCCTGGTGCCGCTCAACCTCACCGATTTCGACGGCATCGCCCGGCTCGGCGCGGCCCTGCATGAGCGCCATGGCAGGCTCGACATTCTTGTCGGCAATGCCGGCGTCGCCGGTCCCTCCTCGCCGCTCGGGCATATCGACATGAAGTCGTGGAACGACGTGATGGCGGTCAACGTATCCGCGAACTTTCAGCTGATCCGCTGCATGGAGCCGCTTTTGAAGATGTCCGATGCCGGCCGCGCGGTGTTCGTCACCTCGGCGGCGGCGAGCAAGGCCAGCGCCTATCTCGGCCCCTACGCGGCGTCGAAGGCGGCGCTGGAGACGCTGGCGCGGGCCTGGGCGCAGGAAACCGCCAGCTCAAAGCTCCGCGTCAACCTGTTCGATCCCGGACCGATCCGGACCCGCATGCGCGCGTCGATCTTTCCGGGCGAAGACCCGTTGACGCTGGACACGCCGGAACAGGTCGCGGAATTCATCGTGCCGATGTGCGCGCCCGACTGGACCTCGACCGGCAGGCTGTTCGAGTACAAGAGCCGCAGCCTGAAGAATTTCCGCGAGCCGGCATGAGGCCGACCCGATACCGGAAATATATCTCCGAGATCGTTGCAGGAATTTCAGGCTGACCTCCGACGCGCCACGATAAGCGCATTGCCGCGCCGCGACAGACGTACTAACGGGAAAGCCGGCCGTCTGGTCGACCAACCCCGGCGAGGCTCCCTGAAGAGAGCCTTCCGGGCACTTGAACTCTTTGGAGGAACTCAATGAAGAAGAAAACACTCGCGCGGCACACCGCCGCGCTCGTCGCCTGCGTCGGGCTGGGGCTTGCCTCGCCCGCGCTGGCCCAGGACAAGACAGTCAAGATCGGCGTCCTCAACGACATGTCGAGCCTCTATGCCGACATCGGCGGACCCAATTCGGTGGCCGCGGTCAAGATGGCGGTCGAGGATTCCGGGCTGACCAAGAAGGGCTGGAAGATCGACGTCGTGAGCGGCGATCACCAGAACAAGCCGGACATCGGCGTCAACATCGCGCGGCAATGGCTGGACAGCGACAAGATCGACGTCATCGCCGACACGCCGAACTCCGGCGTCGCGCTGGCCGTGAGCAACCTCGTCAAGGAAAAGAACGCGGTGCATCTCAATTCCGGCGCCGCCACCGCCGACCTCACCGGCAAGGCCTGCACGCCGAACACGGTCTCCTTCACCTATGACACCTACATGCTCGCCAACGGCACCGGCAAGGCGCTGACCAAGGCCGGCGGCGACAGCTGGTTCTTCCTGACCGCGGACTACGCGTTCGGCCACGCGCTGGAACGCGACACCGCCGCGGTGGTCACCGCCAATGGCGGCAAGGTGCTCGGTGGCGTCAAGCATCCGATCAACACCTCGGACTTCTCGTCGTTCCTGCTGCAGGCGCAGGCCTCGAAGGCCAAGGTGGTCGGCCTCGCCAACGCCGGCGGCGACACCACCAACGCGATCAAGCAGGCCGCCGAGTTCGGCATCGTCTCGGGCGGCCAGAAGCTCGCGGCCCTTCTGCTGTTCATCAACGACGTGCATTCGCTCGGCCTCAAGACCGCGCAGGGCCTGACCTTCACGGAATCCTTCTACTGGGACATGAACGACCAGACCCGCGCCTGGTCGAAGCGCTTCCAGGCGGCATCGCCCAAGGGCACCATGCCGTCGATGACGGTCGCCGGCGTCTACGCCGCCGTCCTGCACTACCTGAAAACGCTGGACGCGCTCGGCGGCAATCCGCATGACGGCGCCAAGGTCGTCGCCAAGATGAAGGAACTGCCGACCGACGATCCCTTGTTCGGCAAGGGCCCGCTGCGCGCCGACGGCCGCCGGCTGATTCCGGCCTACCTGTTCGAGGTGAAGAAGCCCGCGGAGTCGAAGTACCCCTGGGACTACTACAAGCAGATCGCCACGATCTCGCCGGACGACGCAGCCAAGCCGCTCGCGACCAGCGATTGTCCGCTGCTGAAGAAGTAACGAGACAGCGGCCGGCCGGATTTGCAGGAGTCCGGCCGGCTATTACCCAAGGCTTGCAACGATTTTTTTGCGTCACCTAAGGATGGCGCTGGCGCCATTTTTCCCAATAGTCATGGCACTTTTTCAGAAAGCCCATGGCCTTCCTGCCGTTTCCGATCGGCAATCGCAGATTACGTGCGGGGTGATCGGCAAATGCGAGCGTGAGCCATCGTCCGTTCGACAATAGCGGCGCGATCGTTGAGAAGAACCCCAATTCATAGGCGTAGACCTTCTCTCCGGTATCGCTCTTCAGTGGCCGCATCTCGATTTGCTTCTGGTCGATCGCAGCGCGAAATTCCGCAGCCTCGAACGCGTCCAGCCGCGTATCGTCAGTCCACAACACATCGATTTCAAGCGAGCCGTCGGTCGTGGAGATCGTGACCGTTCCGCCATCGAATGCCTTCCTGATCAGGCAGCGCCGGAAATCCTCCTCCCAATTGCCCGCAGGCGCGGCAGCGCGTTGGCCGGCCGCCACGACATCGGCGCCGCAAACGGACGTGAGGAGCCCCACGGCGAGCACCGAAAGAAGCAGCCGTCGCATTCTCGTTCGCATCATCTGCTCCTCCTCTCATAAAGAGGCCGCACGCTCGTGCCGAATAGAACTAGTGACGGCGACGGCACAGCCCTTGCGCTAGGTCAAGGCTACGGCCGGAAAATCGAGCCTTGATAGCCACGGAGAATAAAGTGGCCATGCAACGGGTTTGGCGGAACGTGTGGATCGGCATCGCGGTGGCGACGGCCATTGCATGGGCCGCACCGGTGGCAGCGCAAACTTCAAGGGATTATGATTGGTGTCTTGGCAAGCGAGACGCGTCGGACGACCAGAAAATCGCAGGATGCACGTCGATCATCAAGGGCCGGCGAGAAACGCGACCGAATCTCGCCATTTCCTATAACAATCGCGGCCTAGCTTACCAGCACAAGGGCGCCATCGACCGCGCCATCGAGGACTTCGACGAGGCGATCCGGCTTGATCCTCCGCGCAGGGCGACGCCACTAAGCAACCGCTCCATCGCGTACCGAGATCGAGGTGACTACGACCGCGCCATCGAAGATATCGATCAAGCGATCAAATTGCGGCCGGGACACGCCGACTACTATTTTAACCGCGGCATCCTTTACTCAGATAAGGACGACTACGACCTTGCCATCCAGGACTACGATGAAGCGATCCGGCTCAATCCGAGGAAATCAAACTATTTTAACAACCGCGGCTTGGCTTACGCCGACAAAGGCGACGCCGACCGCGCCATCCAGGACTACGATGAGGCGATCCGGCTCAATCCGAAAGAAAGCAATGCTTGGCACAATCGCGGTTCGCTCCATAGGAACCAAGGCGACTATAGCCATGCCATCCATGACTATAGCGAAGCCATCCGTCTCGACCCCGGCGACTCAGCTCACTTCTATGATCGCGGTCGCGCCTATCTGAGCAGCCGGGAGTTCGACCGCGCCATTTCCGACTTCGACCAGTCGATCAAACTCGATCCCGATTACAGTTTCGGCTTCTTCTATCGCGGCTGGGCGTACAAGGGCCGGGGCGATCACGACCGCGCCCGTCAGGACTATGAAAGTGCTATCCGGCTCAAGCCCAACATCGTCAGCTATTACATCGGTGAGGGAAAGAAACACACGAACAACGGCTTCCGCGACAAGCGCCAGTTCGACCTCGCCATCGAGGATTACGACGGGGCGATCGAACTCGATCCCACCTCCGCTACGGCCTACCTCAATCGCGCCATTGCCTACCTGCACAAGGAAGGCGTCGACCGCGCCTTCCAGGACTATGACAAGGCGATCGCGCTCGATCCCAAGTCTGCCGACGCCTGGCAAGGCCGCGGCGCCATGTACCGCAACAAACAACAATATGGCCGCGCCATCGAGGACTATGACCAGGCGCTTGCCATCCTCGCCGCGCAACCCGCAGACGACACGGCGGTCGTCATCGCGAAAGTCTCCATCCTGGGTGATCGCTGCTATGCCCGCAGCATGCTGGGCCAGTTGGAGGCCGCGCTGGCGGACTGCGGCGAGGCCTTCCAATTGAAGCCTGCTTCGGGCCCTCGTCACAACCGCGCCGCGGTCTACCTGAAGCTCGGCAAATTCGATGATGCCATCGTCGATTACAACGTCCTCCTGCAGAGCATGCCGAGAGACGCGAGTTCGATTTACGGGCGCGGCCTCGGCAAGCTAAAAAAGGGCGATCACGCCGGCGGCAACGCCGACATCGGGGCGGCGAAGGCCATCTGGCCGAATGTCGCCGGCGCCTTTGCCGCCTGGTATGGCATTGGCGAGGAACCTTATTCACGTCCGTTGGCCGAAACGGCGTCGCCTGCCTCCACTACACCGGCGGCCGGAGGTCCAGCGCGGGAAGCACAGCCGCCCGTCGCCGCCAAGGCGCCGGCAACGCCCGCCGTTCCGTATTCGAAATCTCCGGCTGCCGCCGCGGCATGGCAAGAACGGGACTGGTGCGAGGGCAAGGACATCGTCGCGCCCGATCTGAAAATCGGCGGCTGCACGGCGGTGATCCAATCCGGTCGCGCGACGGTAGATCTGCTCGCAGAAGCCTTCAAGAACCGGGGCACGGCATACGCCGACAAGCGTGATTACGTCACCGCCATCCTCGATTTCAGCCAGGCGATCCATCTCAAGCCTGAACACGCCGACTTTTTCATTAACCGGGGATATATCTACCACCAGAGCCAGGACTACGACCGTGCCATCGCTGATTTTGATGCGGTGCTGAAGATCAAGCCAAAGAGCGCCAGCTCCCTGTACGGGCGCGGCCTCGCGAAGCTGAAGGCGGGCGACAGCAGCGGCGGCAATGCCGACATCGCGGCGGCGAAGGAGATCGAGCCCGACATCGCCAAACAAATGATACGTTACGCCGTGCCGCAGCCCTAGCGGACCCGCGCGCCCGCCAGCGTGCGCGCCGCGATCAGAAGCGCCAGCAGCAACAGCGCCGAGGCCAAGAGGAACGGCGCCCCCGGCAATTGCAGCGGGGCCTTCGCGCCGATGAAATAGGCAAAGGTCAGCGTGAACAGGAACGGTCCCACCAGCTGGGCCACGCTCTGCACGCTCGATGTCGCGCCCTGCAACTGGCCCTGTCGGTCGGGCGCCACCAGCTGCGTCGTCAGCGCCTGGATCGCCGCGCCCGACACCCCCCACAATGCCATCACGGGAATGCCGAGCCAGGACAAGCGGCCGGTCGGCGCCAGCGCGAAAATCAGGAAGCCGAGAGCGCCGCAGCAAAGCCCGAGCATCAGCGCGCGCCGTTCGCCGAGACGCGACACGATCGGCCCGATGCCGAGGCCCTGCACGATCATGGCGCAGAGGCCGACCATCGCCAGCGTCAGGCCGACGGTCGTGGTGTCCCAACCGTAACGATAGGTTGCATAGAGCACATAGGTCGACGGCAGCACCACATGCGCGGTCTGCGCAAAGAAATTGGCCACCGACAGTCCCGCGAGCACCCGGTCGGAGCGCAAGAGATGCAATGCACCCACCGGGTTTGCGCTCTTCCAGCGAAACGGCGCGCGGCGATCGCGCGGCAGCGATTCCGGCAGGATCAGGAAGCCATAAAGCGTGTTGGCAAAACTCAAGCCCGCCGCCGCCCAGAACGGCAGCCGCGGATCGATGCCGCCGAGCAGCCCGCCGAGCGCAGGACCGAGAATGAAACCGGCGCCGAATGCCGCACCGATCTTGCCGAACACCGCCGCGCGCCGTTCCGGCGGCGTCACATCCGCGATGTAGGCGAAGGCCGTCGAGACGCTGGCCGACGTGATGCCCGAGATCACCCGGCCGACGAACAGCCAGATCAGCGACGGCGCCAGCGCCATAAGGACGTAATCGAGCGCCAGCCCGAAATTCGACAGCAGGATGACCGGCCGCCGGCCGAACCGGTCCGACAGGCCGCCGAGGATCGGCGAGCAGAAGAACTGCATCAGCGCCCATGCGGTGCCGAACACGCCGAAGATCCGCGCCGCGCTCGCGGTGTCGTTATCGACGAAGCTTTCTACCAGCTTGGGCAGGATCGGCATGATCAGGCCGAGCGCCAGCATGTCGAGCAGGATGGTGACGAAGATGAATGCCGCCGCACCGCGGCCCGGTGCGTCTGGCAATGGCGCTCCGATCACGCGCATGGGCGATTTGTCGATCATGTTCAGTGCTGAGTCTGCGGGCGATGGGGCTGGCTATCGCCCGCAGACTAGCACACGCACCGGCGCGGATGGCAACCCGGCGCGGTTTTCGGGAATCCCGCCGACTGACGAAGCGGGACTACTCCATGTAGCGCCGCCGCCTCCTTCGATCGGCGGAGGCGGCAACCATTCTGTGTTCACGACCCATGTTCACGAAACTACGCCGTCCTCGCCGCGCGATTCGACGTCAGAACGTGACCCGCACACCGCCTTTCGCCGTTCCGATACGGCTCTGGTCGGACATCATCATGCCTTCGACGGCGCCGAACACCGCAAAGTTTGCGCGGACGTGGTAATCGAACCCTGCACCGGCCACAGCCCCGACCGTGCTGCCCTTGCCGGGCGTCGCGAAGGCGAGGTTCTGCCCGATCAAGATGGCGCTGATGGTGGCGTCGCCTGCCCGCTGCTGGGCGATCACCCCGCCATGCACGTTGGTCTTGAGGCTGTGCTCACCGCCGAAGAAGGTCGTCACCTTCGATACATCAAGCTCGCCGCGCTCCTCGAAGTTCTGAAGCGTGCGATTGCCGACCGTCAGGCCCTGCGCCGACCCGGTCTCGCGGTAACCGTCGAACATTCCCGCGACATAGCGCAGGCGCGCGGTCGGCGTCAGCACGTAGCCGTTGCCGACGCCGTAGCGGAAGCCGTAGGCGACCTCCGGGCTGATGAACCAGCCGTGGTAGTCAGCCGCCGCCGTCTCCATGCCGCCCGCGGCGAGATTGTTCAGCACCAGCCGCCTCGACTTGTTGGAGGCATTGCCGCCCTGCACGGTGAGGTCGAAGAATTGCGAGGCCCATTCGAAGCGGCTGTAGACGCCACCGAACACGTAATCGGTGTCCACCGTCTGCGAATTCAAATCGACCGATAGCCCGCCGGCGCCGCCGCCGATGAACCCGCCGACCAACCAGTCCGACCGCACCCTGCGGTCGATGCCCATGGCCGCGCCCCAGGCCGTCGAGGTGGCGCGCAACGTCGCACCCGTCTCATCCTGGGTGCGCTGGCCGCCGAAGCTCGAGGCCCACACCGTGATCGGCGCAGGGTTCGCCCAGCCGGAATTCATCCCCGGCGCCTTGCTGAAACGCCCGGCACGGCTGCTTTCGGGCGCATAGGCCATCGCCATCATCGCGCCGTTCGAGGACGGCGGCACGCCGTTGAGCCGGCCCTGCACCAGCGACGACACGCCGCCGGTGAAATCCATCAGGGTGCGGTCGGTCTGCGCCAGCGCGGTGGGATCGAGTGTGGCGAGCTGGTTGCCGGCCTGCACCGCCGGGCCAGTGAAACCGCTGCCGATGAAGCTGGTATTGAGGACGCCGGTGAAATTGATGAAGGTCGGAACCGCGACGGTCGTGAGCGACGATACCCGGCTGCTTGGCGCGGCGCCGATCACATTCACCACGTCGTTGCCGAAGCCCATATCGACCACACCGACGATGCGCGAACCGTTCAGCAGCGTCAGCGTGTCGGCGGCGTTCGACAGTCTTATCGCCGTGCCGCCAGTGCCGATGATAGTGCCGGAATTGACAATATTCGAAGCTCCGTTGCTGAAGATGCCAGTCGCTCCGGAAATGGTACCTGTATTGGTGACGTTTACGCCGACGTTACCGAACACGGCGATGCCGTTTGCCCCCACCGATATTGTCCCCGAATTCGTCACTCTAGCGCTGCCGCCGCTGAAGATCCCGACACCCGCTCCCGCGGTAATCGAGCCAGAGTTGGTGACGTCGGCGTTCGTGTTTGACTGAATGGCACTCCCAAATGCGCTCGTTGCCTGTATCCTGCCGGCATTGTTGATGATGGCGTCGCCATTGTTGGCGAAGATGGCTGTCCCGCCGGAAATCGTGCCGGTGCTCGCATTGGTCACCGTGGCACCGCCGTTAAGCGAAAAGATCGCTACACTGCCGCCTGAGACGGTGCCGAAATTGGTCACGTTGACGACCTTCGCGACGATGCCGTCGGTACCGCCAACAACCGAGCCGGAATTGTTGACGGTCGCGATGGTTGAGGCATGGACGCCGTTGAGGCCGCCCGAAATCGTGCCGGTGTTGTCGGTAACGTTGACGGTAACGCCGTCGATGCCAACACCGGTTACGCCCGTCCCCGAAATAGTGCCGGCGTTGCTGACGTTGACGGTGGCGGTACCGTTTGACGCAACGATACCAAAGGCATCGCCGGCTATCGTGCCCGTCCCGGAATTCCTCACTGTGGTGGTCCCGGAGGTGTTCGTGCCCCGGATACCGACACCGTTCGCGCCGGTCGCCATAATGACCGCCGAGTTGGTGATATCGACGGTCTCGCCGCTGGCATTAATGCCGTTGGTTACGCCGGATATGACGGCACCAATCCCCGAATTCTTCAGGACGAGCCGATGAGCGAGGACGCCAAAACTGACGGCGGCCGTACCCGTGATGGACCCTGAGTTTGTGACATCGAGATCGGAGATCGAACTGATGCCGCTATGGGCTCCCGATATGGCTCCGGCATTGTTCATGCTGGCACTGCTGTTATTCACGCCATCCGTGTCTGAACTGATGCTGCCACCACTATCGACATTGACTATACCATCGTGATTGAACTGTATGCCGGGTGCTCCCGTTGCGGTGATCGAAGCGCCGGATCCGACATGGTACGTGAGGCCGTTGTCAGTCGGGGCGCCGAAGCCAGGGTTATTGGTACCGGTGCATTCGACCGTGGTGCCGGTGGTCGTGCACGCCGCTTCTGCGCGCTCCACCATCGCGAACGGCGCGATGCCCATTGCCAGTGCAAACACATGACCTTGCGCAAAGCGACGGCGTGCCGAGGGCAGCTGCCCAAATCCATTGATGACGGCCCGGTCCATTCCCATTCCCATTCCCATTCCCATTCCTATTCTGCAATCCGATGTCTCGAATCGCCGAAGCCATGCTTCGATGCATTCACCGTAGTCACGCACAGAACCGCCGGCGTCCCTCGAACGCAGGAGCCGGCGAAGCGCACGGATGGTTCTTCGCGCCATTGTCAGCGACTGTTGCAAAAATACGACATGAAGCCGGTGGCTGTATGATGCGATACCGATGGCGCAGGCGCGGACTCGATACGCGACGCACCGATCGGCTACGACGCCGGCGAAACGCGCGGCAATGCAGCGACAATCCTGAAGGCCCGTAACGTCGGCCCGGCGCCCATCGTCATGTCGTGCTGCCACCGGCAGCGTCGGGATCGATCGACGATCGGTAGACTTCCCTTCTGCGCTCGTCCCTGACACGTATCCAGCTTCCGCTGTTACGCAGTTCCGATCGCATCAGGAGAAGATGTCGCGCCAATTCGTCCGCCGCCGCTGCCGCGCTGGTAGGATATTCGAACAGCATTCCTCCGGGATCGAGAACAACATAACGATCGAAGAAGAGATCAAAGAAGAAACGAGACATGCTTTTGGCACCATGAAGAGAGACGCGGCCGAGGCCGCATCGGGATTCATCGGTCGTATTTTGCTAGGCCCCACGACTTCACCCCGGTACCGCTTGCGGCAGAGGCGAATGACCAGCAACGTTGGATTACCTGGCTTTCCCGATTTTGGAATCGGGCAAGCGGCACACCCTGGCTCGCAGCCTGGGGGCAGCGAAGGATATTCATACCTGTGCCTGATGCGGCTGGCATCATTCGAACGCAGGAGACAGGATGCGCGCACGGCGGCGAACTGCCACTGGCGCAAGCCCTCAGCGCATCGCACCCCGATCTTTTTGATCCTTACGGAAAACCGGTACTCGCCACATCACATGCCCTGGCTGATCAGCGGCGATGCAAATCCCGCAACGATCTTGACAAGATCGGCCTGGCGATCGGCGCCGGTTTTTCCAAACAGGCGGCGGAGGTGCGTCTTGATCGTCGTCTCTCCAACACCGAGCGCGGCAGCGACTTCCGGAACACCGCCGACCTCAACGATGGCAAGCAGCACGCGCAACTCGGTCGGGGTCAGCTTGTAAGTCCGGGCGATCACCTCGGGAGGCGACAGGGTTTCCAGCGCGACCCTGCGAATGAACACTGCCGTCGCAGCAATGCCTTTAGTGCGCCGGGCCCCGGACGTCAGCGGCAGCGTGTGGACAACATAACGCGCGCCGTTCTGCCCCGTCAGCGGCAAGGCGATGCCTTGCGTTCCGATTGCCGCATCGCCGCCACCCGCAGCCGCAAATAGCTGCTGCAAGGTGCAATCGAATTTCGCATCGCGCGCGACGAGCCGCCCTTCGGCCGCAAACAGGGCATTGCCGTCGTCAAGAATAACATGACATGCAAGGTTTGCATGAACGATCCGTCCCAAGGAATCGACAAGGCAGATCCCGGTGTTGAGGCCATCGAGCGTATCGGCGAAAGTAGCAGCCTCCGCCGATTTGAGATCGAACAGCCTGCCGACGAGCACCGCCCGCCGAACGTGCGGAACGATAAGGCGCATGCGCCGCCGCGCGTCATCGTCGACAACACCGTCGCGTTCGTGGCGAAACACTCCGAAAAACGCGGCGGTAGTCATTGATTTATCGAGCACCGCCGATACGAAATCCACCAGGCCCTGCGGTTGGACCCACTCCTTGTAGAACCGCGTGTCCAGGAACTCATCGTAAGCCATCAGGTCCGCTACCGCGATCGGCTGCCCGACATCAGCAAAGTAGTGGCCGGTCGTGGTCGGGTCGAATCTTATGTATTTGTCGAAATAGAGTTGCCGATAGTGAGGCCCGATGCCGGATTCGCAATAGACGCTGCCTTCCCCGGAGGTCGGGCTCTTGGAAAAGATCGACGCCGCAGAGCCGCCGACGAAACGCCCGGCCTTGCCAACAACGTGCTCCCACAGCGAGGGGGCAAGCGCGGCATCATAAATTTCACTGATGAGTTCGGAGAGTTGCTTTGCCATGATCCATGGTCATCCTCGAAGACGGACACCCCGGCCAGTGGTCGTCGACGCAACCGCAGCCGAGTTGCGAGCCGCTGGCACAATTGATGTGACCCAGGGCCCGGTTTCGCCGCCCCCTGCAGCATAGTTGAGATCGGGACACAAGGCCTGGAGGGAAACGATGGCGAGCTGGACCAACGCGAAGAACTTCAATTCGGCAATTACAGCGCTACAATAAACGTAGCAATTTTACTACGTTATTTGTAGCGCGGCCGCAAGCGGCCGCCGATGCAGGAACAGCTTTCTGCCATGAAGGAAAGCAAGTCTCATCGGCGACCAGCGCGCCGGCTCTCGTCGATTCGATTCACGGAAAGTTGAATGTCCTTCACGACGAATGCTCGCGCCTGTGGGTAAACGGATCGGCTTTCTCCCATCTTCCCCATCAGATCCCATTTGTTGACGGCCATCACGCGGCCTCTCTCATCTTGCAGCATTTTCGCAACACTCGTCGTGTTTCTCTTCAGCATCGATCGTTCGGTGGACGAACGGCCCGGGAGCTTCAGAGTACGACTTTTCCCAAGCTGGGCTTCTACTTCTCGGCTAACTGATCGAGAGGTGTCATGGCAAGTTCAAGGCTCATTGTTGCGACCGCTGTAATCGTCATCGCAGGAACGAACGCGGCGTCGGCCGCAGACTTACCAGCGCCGGTGTACACAAAAGCTCCGGTCATGGTGAACCCCGCCTACGATTGGTCGGGGTTCTATGTCGGTGCCCACGTCGGACATCTCTGGGGCAGATCGCGCGTATTCGACAACGGCGTGCTGACCGAGTCCGGAGCGCCAACCAATGGTGCAGTGGGCGGCGTCCTCGCGGGATACAACTGGCAATCGGGACCGCTTGTCCTGGGAATTGAAGGAGACTTCGGCTGGAGCGACGCGCAGGGGCACGGTACGGCGCCGCCACCTCCTCCACCTCCACTGCCACCGCCTCCCGTTATTCAACATGCACCCAACACATATAACTTGAGGTGGGACAGCCACTTCGTCGGCAAGGCCGGCTTTGCGTCAGATCGATGGTTGATTTTCGCCACGGGCGGCCTAGCGATCGCTGGCCTTGACTTTCAAGAGGGCGTGGCGCCTGGCGCTCCGCCTGCCAACGGAATCAGCGAAACATATGTGGGCCTTTCGGTTGGGGCCGGCGTCGAGTACGCATTCAACCAAAATCTGCTCGGTCGGCTGCAATATATCTACGACGACTTTGGCAGTAGAGACTACGTTGCTTCCGATGGCGGTACGTACCGCTTGAGGCTCACCAGCCAAACGCTCAGGGGCGCGCTTTCCTGGAAGTTCTAGATCAGCGTCACCGACATCCACTTCGTTCCATCGGCTTGATCGACGTTGCCGTCTGCGACGGTTCGACAGCCGCGAACCATAGGCGGGTGGAGACACAACTTTGACAGACGGCCCGCCCGCGCGTGCCGCTTACGAAGGCCGCTTGCGCTTGTGGGCGAAGGGGTTGGCTTTTTCGCGCAAGGAGATCCGCACCGGCGTGCCCGGCAGTTCGAAATATTCACGCAAGGAGTTGACGAGGTAGCGCAGGTAGGATTGCGGCACGGCGTCGGCGCGCGAACAGAACAGGATGAAACTCGGCGGCCGCGCCTTGGCTTGCGTGATGTAGTTCAGCTTGAGCCGGCGGCCGGACACCGCCGGCGGCGGGTTGGCGTCCACCGCCTGCTCGAACCAGCGATTGAGCGAGGCCGTCGGCACCCGCTTGTTCCACACCGCGTAAGCCTGTTCGATCGCGCTCATCAGCCGGTCGATGCCCTCGCCCATCAGGCCGGACACCGCGACGATCGGCGCGCCCCTGACCTGCGGCAGGAGGTGATCGGCGTCGGTGCGCAGCGCCGATATCAGGCTCGACTGTTTCCCCATCAGGTCCCATTTGTTGACCGCGATCACCAGCGCGCGTCCCTCGCGCTCGATCAGGTCGGCGATGCGCAGATCCTGCTCCTCGAACCGGTTCTGCGCGTCCATCATCAGCACCACGACTTCGGCGAAGCGGATAGCGCGCAGCGCGTCCGAGACCGAGAGCTTTTCCAGCTTTTCCTCGATCCGCGAGCGCCGCCGCAGGCCGGCGGTATCGAACACGCGAAAATCCCGGCCCTGCCAGGTGACTTCGACGGCAATGGAATCGCGGGTAGTGCCGGCCTCGGCGCTGGTCAACAGCCGCTCCTCGCCGAGCAGGTGATTGATCAGCGTCGACTTGCCGGCATTGGGACGGCCGACGATCGCCACCCGGATTGGACGCTTGGCGAGATCCTCATCCGACACGATGATATCGTCATCGTCGAATTCCTCGGCTTCGCCGGCGGGCTCCGGCATCACCGCGCGCAGCGCGTCATAGAGATCGCTGAGGCCTTCACCGTGTTCGGCCGAAATCTGGATCGGCTCGCCGAGCCCCAGCGCGTAGGCTTCCATCGCGCCGGCATCGCCCTGCTTGCCCTCGCTCTTGTTGGCGACCAGCACCACCGGCTTGTTGGCGCGGCGGGCGAAATCGGCAAAGCCGCGATCGTTCGGCGTCAGCCCGGCGCGGGCGTCGATCACGAACATCAGGGCATCGGCAAGCGCGATCGCGGTCTCGGTCTGCTCCTGCATGCGCGCGGTGAGCGAGCCCTTGGCGCCCTCGTCGAGGCCGGCGGTGTCGATCAGGGTAAATTCGAGATCCCCGAGCCGCCCCTGGCCCTCGCGGCGGTCGCGGGTGACGCCGGGCGTGTCATCGACCAGCGCGAGCTTCTGCCCGACCAGCCGGTTGAACAGCGTCGATTTTCCGACATTGGGCCGGCCGATAATGGCAATCGTGAAAGACATAAGATTTCCGTGCGCTCTTTGGGAAGCGCGTGTCAATTGGATGAAGCAACGTATTAGCGCGTAAAGGTGCCGCTCGGCAGCGGCGCCGGGAATGGCGCGGCGGATTGTTGCGATTGCGCAGGCTGTGCGGGTTGGGCGGCCGGCGGATCGGGTGGCGGCGCGGTGGTGCGGCGGCGCACGATCTTCGCCGGCTTCGGCGGCGGCGGCGCAGCAGCCGTACTGCCATCCTCCTCAGGCGCGGCATCAGGATCCGGCGCGGCGGCGGGTTGTGGCGCCCGGCTGGCGGTGACGGGGGGCTTGCCCGGCTTCGCTCCACGTTTAGCTTTCGGCTCCTCCGCAGGCGGCGCGGCGGCGGCCGCCGCGGCCTCGGCGTTCTGCCGGTCGATCTGCTCCTGCCGGGAGCCCTTGTACAAATCCTTCGGCACGCCCTGCTCGAGGCCCGGCACGCCTTCGGGAAATACCGGCTTGCGCTCGCCCGGAAGCTTCTTCTTGGTATCGAGGAAATCGAGCAGATCGGAGGGATCGAAGCTGCTCATGCCGCCGGCGCAGCCGGCCAGCGCGCCCGACAATGCGACGACGACGGCGGCGGCGATCAGGCGTTGCGAGCGGCGCATGGTCGATTTCTCACTCAACTCTCTTTCCCGACGTCAGCTTTTCGCGACCGGCGGAAGCAATGCCTGCAGCGCTTCGGCGCGCGAGCGCAGGCTCGGCGGCGTCTCGCCGTCATTGGCAATCAGGTCCAGCCATTTTCGCGCGGCCGTGGCGTCGTTGGTGCGCCAGGCCGACAGCGCGAGCAGTTCGCGCGCGGTATGGCGAAAGGTTGCCCCTGGTGCTGCGGCCGGCTCGAGGCGCTGCAGCATGTTGGGATAGGTCGACGTCTCCAGCAGCAGTCCGGCCGCGCGGACCCTGGCCAGGTCCTGCTCCGGCACGCTCACGCTGCGATCGGCCGCGATGTCGTCATAGAGCTTCACCGCCGCCTGCGGATCGCGGCTTCCGGCTTCCGCCGCGGCGCGCAGCCGCGCCAGCATGCGGTAGCCCGACGGCGCCTTGGCGGCCAGGTCGGTGAAGGCCGCTTCCGCCTCGCTGTGCTTGTTCTGCTCGGACAGCTCGGCGGCCTTGTCGAAGGCGGCGCCGGCCTCGGCGGCCTTCTTGGCCTCGAGATACTGGTAGCCGCGCCAGCCGCCCACCGCGGCGACGATCAAAAACGCACCGGCGACAATGTAGATCGAATACTGTTCCCACAGCTTCTTGAGCTGGTCGCGACGTACGTCCTCGTCGACTTCATCAAATAATTCAGACACTTAAGGCTATCCCATCCCCGGTGAGGCGCGCGAACCCGCCTGCTCGCGCCAATCATCCGATCCCGGCGTGCGGCGGCGATACCCTAGCGATATGGCGCTGGCAAGGCAAAGCCAGCCGGATCAAAGCGTTAAGGACGATCGGCCGCTGCCGAAGGGTCCGGGGAGCGGCATTCGGGCCCCCGCAAGCACAGAAGCCCCCGGTAAAGGAACCTCAAAGGTAAACCATCAATTTCGAACCGTTCCGCTAGCCCTATTCCAACGATTCTTCTGTAAACGAGACGCAAGAATGCCGGATGGCGCATTTTTTGGGTAAGGCAAGGGATCAACATGCTGGCGAATCGACGCAAGAGCGAACGTCGTCTGTGCAGACGGGTAGCGAAGATCCAGTTCGGGACCGGCTCGCTGCCGCGCGACTGCATGATCACGGACATTTCGGCGGGCGGCGTGAAGGTCATCGCCGATTATCCCGACATTCCCCCCGAGTTCACCATCATCCTGTCGACCGGCGATCCGCGCCAATGCCGGCTGGCGTGGCGGATCGGCTGCGAATTCGGCGCGCAATTCGTCGATTAGGACAAAGGCGCGCCGCAATCGGTTGACCGCGACCGGAGCGGCCGCCTCCTTAACCGGAACTTAGGGTTAAACTGTGAGCATTTCTGGTCAGTCGACGACCAGGATCAAACTTCGTGCTCCAGCATTTCCAACCACATCGCTTCGCGAGGCTTCGTGCCTTCGCGGCTTCGTCCGCGATCCTGGCGCTGGGGCTTTGCGGCTGCCAGACCGCGGGCTCGCCGGACATCACGGGCTCGCTCGGCGACAAACCCGAAGCAAGCCGCGCCGCCGCCTCGCCGCAGCAGCTGGGAGTCTATCGCGACCGCCTTCGCGCCAATCCCAAGGACGCCAATGCGGCGCTGGAATACGGCAAGGCGCTGCGCGCCTCGGGGCAGCGGTCCCAGGCGGTCGCAGTGCTCGAGCAGGCCACGATCGCTCACCCCGGCAACAAGGCGTTGCTTGCCGCTTACGGGCGGGCGCTGGCGGACAATGGCAATTTTCAGCAGGCCTACGACGTCCTCACCCGCGCCCATAGCCCCGATGATCCCGATTGGCGCATTCTCTCGGCGCAAGGGGCCGTACTCGATCAGCTCGGCCGCTACGAGGAAGCACGGCAATACTATGCCAGCGCGCTGAAGATCGCGCCCGACGAACCTTCCGTGTTGTCCAATCTCGGCCTCTCCTACGCCCTCTCAAAGGACCTGCCCAGAGCGGAAGAAACGCTGCGCCGCGCCAACAGCCGGGCCGATGTCAACCCGCGCGTGCGGCTGAACCTGGCGTGGGTGGTCGGCCTGCAGGGCCGTTATGCCGAGGCCGAAAGCATCGTGAAGGCCGACCGGCCGGCCGAGGAAGCGGCGGAGAACGTCGCTCAGCTGCGGCGGGTGCTGTCCCGTAAAGAAAAAGAGAATGCGCGCGCGGAAGCCGGCAAGACGCCGGCAACGGCCCGGCGCTCCGATTGACCTTCATTGTCTTGCCTGGCGAAGCGCCGTGACGCTTCGCACGCGGCCTACTTTGCCCGCAACTTCCTGATCAGCGGCGACAGGAACGAGCCCCGCCGCTTCCTGGCGTCGCCACGGCCGGTCAACTGCTGCGCGATGCCCAGGAAGGTCTCAGTGGTACGGTGACGGGCGGAGATCTCCGCGATCATCTGGCCGTTGTTGGCCGCCGCGCCGAACAGCTTGGAATCGAACGGAATCGTCGCGATCGGCTGGCTCTCGATGGCCTTGGCGAATTCGCGGGCGCTGATTTCCGGACGCTTCGGCAGGCCGACCTGGTTGAGACAATACAGCGGGGTCCGGTCGTTGGGCCGCGCCCCCTTCAGCATGGTCAGCATGTTCTTGGCATTGCGCAGATTGGCGAGGTCCGGCTCGGCAACGATCAGGATGTCATCGGCGCCGAGCAGGACGCGCCTGGTCCATCCCGACCACTGGTGCGGAACATCGAGCACGATGCAGGGCGTCGTCATGCGCAGCGTATCGAAGATCGAATCGAAGGCTTCGGCGCCGAAATCATAGACCCGCTCGAGCGACGCCGGCGCCGCCAGCAGGCTGAGGTTGTCGGTGCATTTCGCCAAGAGGCGCTCGATCAGCGCGCTGTCGGGCCGATCCCCCGAGAACACCGCGTTCGCAATGCCCTGCAACGGATCCTTGTTGTAGTCGAGGCCGGCGGTGCCGAATGCGAGGTCGAGATCGATGACGACGGAATCCAGCGAGAGGTCGCGCGCGATCGCCCAGGCCACGTTATGCGCGACCGTGGATGCGCCGACGCCGCCCTTGGCGCCGACGACCGCGATAATGCGGCCGACGGCTACCGCCTCCGACGCCGAGAACAGGCTGCAAACCGAACGCACCACGTCCAGCGGAATCACCGGCCCGATCACGTAGTCGCTGACGCCGCGGCGCACCAGTTCGCGATAGGGCGCGGCATCGTTGGCATTCCCGATCACGACGACGCGGGTTCCGGGATCGCACACGGTGGCGAGCTGATCGAGGCCGGCAAGAATATCGCTGCAGCCTTCGGTTTCCAGGATGATCACGTTCGGCGTAGGCACGGTGCGATAGGCGTCGACGGCCGCCGCCATGCCGCCCATCTGAACCGTGATGTGGGCCTTGCTGAGGCGGCGGTCTTCGGCCGCCGACCGCACGGCGGACGCGGTTTCCACGGTCTCGCAAAAGGCCTGCACCGACACGCGCGGCGCCGGCGCGATGTAATCATCCGCGGGCGGCGGGGCGTTGTCCGGCAGGTCTTCGGAATTTCGACGAACGGAGCTGATCATTTGCCTGTATCGCTGAGTTTGGCCTTTTCGGCTTCGGGATAAACGGTCGTGGTCGGATCGCCCTTGCGGTACTTCTCGAATGCCTCCGAACGACGCGCCGTATAGGCGGGAGATTCGGGTCGCGGCTGCTCGAGATCCGCCGGGTTGTCGATCATTGCGGCGAGGTTGCGCTGGGTCGCGCAGCCGAAATTGTGGTACGGCCTGTTCTGGGAGTAGTCGGGGTTCAGCACCGAAGGCCCGAGGTCGTCGGGCCACAAACCGCAGGGTCCGGCCACCGCCTTGATCTTGGGATAGCTCAGCCTGATCGTGGCGAACTCGCGGGGATCGTCCGGACGGTAACGATGCAGCTTGATGCCGCGAGCAGGCACGCCGCCCGCTGCGAGCACGGCCCTGATTTCCCCATAGGCAGACGCCGCTGCCCGGGCGTTCGGCGTGTCGACCGGCACATCGGCGACGATCGCGCCGGTTCCTTCGCGAACCCAGCTTCGTGCCAGTCCGGCAACGTCGGCGCGCTGCGAACCGGACAGGCCGCCGCGCGCATGACCGACGAAAACGACGATGGAGTGATCGCCTTCGGTGACGGCGATCGGATGACGCTGGCGGTAGTCGGTGGGAGTGCTCGCCGTCACCAACTCCGCGGTGGTGTTGTAGGTGCACGCACCCAATGCGGCCGAGAGGCCGACCAGCGCGCCCAGCAGGCGCAGGCTTCGATAGCGATCGACCGATATGATGTTTGTCATCGTTGCGTCCTCGTCCCGCCCTGGCCGGGCGCCCCTGTCTCAGTCGATGATGAAGCCGAAATTGCCCTGGAAGCTCCCGATCGGTTCGACGCGGCCGGGAATGCCGTAAATCCGGTTGATCTGGGCCAACAGCGTCGATTGCGAATCCGACGCAGGCGCAAATCCGTCATCGGGACGCGACAACTCTTTCTGGGCAACCGCCCGAACCACATAGGGCGTCACCAGCACCATCAATTCGGTCTGGTTGTTGACGTAGTCCTGGCTGCGGAACAGCGCGCCGAGAATCGGCAACGAGTCGAGACCGGGCAAACCGTTGACGGCCTGCTTGGTCTGCTCCGCGATCAGGCCGGCCATCGCCATCGAGCCGCCCGAGGGAATTTCCAGCGTAGTTTCGGCGCGGCGGGTCTTGATCGAGGGAACGGTCAGCGAATTGCCGGCCTGGTTCAGCGTGATGGCATTGTCGTTGGAGAGTTCGGAGACTTCGGTCATCACGCGCAGGCTGATCCGCCCCTCGGAGAGCACGACCGGCGTGAAGTTGAGCGAAATGCCGAATTTCTTGTAGCTGATCTGGGTGGTGCAGACATGCGTGACCGGATCGCAGGAATAGCCTGCGGGGACCGGGAATTCGCCGCCCGCGATAAAGGTGGCGGACTCGCCCGAGATGGCGGTCAGGTTGGGTTCGGCCAGCGTACGCACCACGCCGGCGCTTTCCATTGCGCGCATGGTGGCGGTGACCGTGGGCAACCCCTTGGTGATGGCGGCGGCGGTCAGGGCATTGTCGCTAATGAGCGGGCGGCCGTAGGCGGTGAACGGATTGCTATTGTTGAAGTTCACGATCGCGGTGCCGTAATTCATGCTGGCGCTGAGATCGACACCCATCTGCTTGATGATGTCCCGCCGCACTTCCGAGACGTTGACCTTCAGCATCACCTGGTCGCGGCCCTTGACGACGATCGAGTTGACGACCTTGTCGGTGCCGCCCACCAGCCGCGCGGCGAGATCGCCCGCCTGCTGCGCCTCGATCGGCGACGATACCGAGCCGGTCAGCATGACGCCCTCGCCGACGCCCTCGATCTGGATTCCCGGCAGGGTCTGCTTCAACGCGGCGCGCACGCCGTTGAGATCGCGCTTGACCGCGATGTCATAGGCCGCGACCTGCTGGCCCGCGGCGTCGAAGAACACGACGTTGGTCTGGCCAACCCCGGCGCCGATGATGTAGGCGCGCTGCGCCGAACGGACCACGGCATTGGCGATCTTGGGATCGGCGACCAGCACATCCTTGACCTCGCGCGGCAGGTCGATGATCACGGATTTGCCGATGCCGAGGGCGAGAAAACGCACCTTGGTCGATCCGACGGTGGCGACCGGCGCCGGAATCGGCGCCGCGGCGACGTCGTCATTCGCCAGCACGGGCGTCATGGCCGGGTTGAGCGTCAGCGCGGCGACGGCCGAGAACGACAGGGCGCGAACCAGAACGGCCCGCACTGACGATTGATTTCCCCTGCACTTCATATCGAACGTCCTTCCGTCACTTCTGTGTCATTATCGAGCTGTGGACGCCGTAGCGGACCACATTGATGCTCTCGCCCCGCTTCAGGGCTGCCTGCTCGTCAGTTGCATTCTCGACCATGTTGACATCGGCGATGCTGCGCAGCGCCAGCGCCAGCGAGCCGCTCTGGCGCGCGCGGGCCAGCGTCTCGGCCTGTTCGGGCTTCAGCTCCAGCGTCACGGTCTTGCCGACCACGGCGTTCTGGCCGTCCTTTTCCTTCGGCGCCTGATCGATCGCGAGCACGCGGACGTTGCTCAGGATGATCTCGGAATTGACGACGTCGGGGCCGTTGCGGCCGGGGTTCTTCTCGCGCTTGGAAAGAATCACGTCGACCCGGTCGTTCGGCAGGATGAAGCCGCCGGCGCCGGTCTCCGGTGAAATTTCGGTGGAGATGGCGCGCATGCCGGTGGGCAGGATCGCCGCCATGAAGCCGGATCCGTCGGCCTTGACCAGCTTCTGCTCGCGGATCGGCTCGCCGGCGATGAAGGGGGCGCGCGCGATCGAGCCCGCGACCTGGGTGGTGGCGTCTGGGCGTTCGCCGCGGCGAATGAAGGTGCCGCTGGTCGCAGTCGCGGGCCAGGTCTGCCATTGCAGGTCGTCCGGCTTCAGCGACTGGCCGAGGCCGATGTCGGCCTTCGCCACCAGGATGTCCACGGTCTGCAGTTGCGCTACCGGTTGGGCCGGGACGGATTTGTTGTCGGAGCCGCTCGCGAGATAGGCGGCAACGCCGCCGGCACCGAGAGCGATGGTCAGGACCACAATGCGGGCGGTATTCATTACGCTTTACGATCTACTTTTACGCCAGGCCCCTGAACCTCAGGGTGATGACAGCTTCTGCTCCAGGCATGACTAAGCGGTAAAGGTATAAGTGAACTTGAGGACCGAATGAGTTTGCGGAAACGAGCGATGGAATTGTCGTCATGGTGAACGGGACGTTGATGGTGAAGAGAGCGTTACCCGTCCGGCACGCGGGGTCAGCAAAACTACGGGCATAACGGCGTTGAGCGGTCTTGCGAGCGCGACAATTTCGGCATCCGCCGGCAGGCGCTCCCGGATTTCCAGGTAGGAAAGGAGGCGGTGGACGCACAATCGCATGCTGCGCCGGTCGACGACTTCGAATTGCGTGATCGGCACCCTGCGGGCCTTGTCGCGCGATTTCACCAACCGGCTACGCGCGTGCCGGTTCGGGGTGCCGCGCAGGCTCAGGAGGACGGGAAAATGGCGGCGGCCGGGAATCCTGGGGTTGCCGCGTCGGTTCTCGCTCGCGTGCTGCCATGTCAGCACTTCGCTCCGTCAGTCAGTGGAAAAAGAGTGGACGGAAAAGTCCGTCCGACAGGAAACCGGCGGCAAAGCCCATTCGAGCTGCCGCCGGTAACCGGATTGCGCTGCCGCCCCCTGAGAAGGGGATGCGTCGTTACTTCAGCGAGTCGTTGATCGAGGTGAACTTGGTATTCAGGTTGGTACCGAGGCCGTTGACCACCGCGATGATCGCAAGCGAAATGCCGGCGGCGATCAGTCCATATTCGATGGCCGTGGCGCCGGATTCATCATTCCAGAACTTCAAAACGGAACGCTTCATGTGATGCCTTCTCTCTCTCGCTATGGGGCCCTGCTCCACCAGTTCCCTCGCACGCAAACCTAGTGCGGAAATTTCTAAGCTTGCATGAAGCGAATTGGCGCAAATTCCCCAGAAATTGCGCGCAGTTTCAGAAGCAAATTTGACGCGATTTCGTTGCCGACGGCCTCGACCGTTTCGCATATCGCCGTAAAGAGCCGCCCCACGACCCATAACGCCGGAAAACGCCTTGGAGCTTGGATTTAGCGAGAGCGTATTGACATCGCGGCTCGAAAATTGTCGTAATCTTTTCGCTTTACCTGATCCTTTGTGTTTGCAGGTGGTTCATGCTTCGCCACGCTTTGACTGCAGTTCTTGCCATGGGCCCGGCGGCGCTGCCCACAGCTTCGCTGGCCTACGACATCAAGCCGAAGACACCGGAGTCGGCTTTCGCGGCAAAACTGCGTCCTGATATTCTGGGTGTCTCCACGGACTCGTCGGCCGAATCCGCACGGGCGACCTTTGAATCGGCTTTCAGGGGACGCACCAATACCAGTACGGATATCCAGCAGCCGAAATTCGGCGGTACCGCCATCAGCTACACCGCTGCGCTGGTTTTCAGCCTTCCCTCCGGCCCGAAACAGACCGGCGAAGTGCTTTCGGGGAGTTTTTCGTCGCCTGCCAGCAGCAACCGCGCCTATTTCGTAAGCCGCAACCTGACATTTGCGCAGGACCAGCAGCCGTCCAAGGCCGAGATGATCAAGCAGGTCATGGACAAATACGGCGCCCCAACCATCGTCGGAAACCAGCACCTTTATTACATTTACCGCGCAGGCAAGATCGTATCCGTCGGCGCCAAGTACAAGGAAGCGACCGCACTGGAGGCCGTCGACCGGCCGCTCGAGCCGAGAACGGCGATCAAGCTGAACGACGCCAACGGCCGCGGCAGCTGCGTGGCCGTCGTGAAACGCTCGCTGGCAAGAGAAAAGACGCTGAGCGCGATGCTGGGCGAGGCGAAAGGCGCCAATTGCGACGGCGCGCTGAGCGTGGAGCTGACCACGGGAAACACGCCGGACCGGGTCGGCAATGCACAATTCACGCTGCTGGATTTCAAGCGGATGATAAGCGCGGCCGCCATCGACGGCGAGGCCCTTGCCGCGGAACAGAACGAGCGAAATCCGACGCCGCGGGCAAGCGCGCCAAAACTCTAGTACTCACTATTAATGGTCAGCGAGTCGCTTGCTGCCCATGCTTCGAGACGCGCGCGATGCCCGCTCCTCCCGAGTGAGCGCGAAGCGCTCATCCGGGCATGAGGTTGTTGTGTATCAACAAGTTGGACCTCGTCCTGAGGAGGCCGCGAAGCGGCCGTCTCGAAGGATGGCTGCATTACCGATTTACGATTCCGGGTACTAGCCCGAACCGGCAGGCCTACTGCCGCGCCGCGGCCCAAGTCGCCGCTGAAGCCTCGCGCAATTGCCGCTTCATCACCTTGCCGTTGGCATTGCGCGGCAGCGGCTCGACGGTGAGATCCATCGTCTCCGGCACCTTGTAGTCCGACAGCCGCTCGGCGCACCAGGCGCGCAAGGCCTCGGCGCTGACGTCGCTGCCGCGGGTCACGATTACGGCATGCACCCGCTCGCCGAGCACCGGGCACGGTTTTGCAATGATCGCGCTCTCGACCACGCCGGGATGGCCGGCCAGCACGGATTCGACTTCGGCGGAATAGATCTTCAGCCCGCCGCGGTTGATCATGTCCTTCTGGCGGTCGAACACGCGCACGAAATTCGCCTGGTCGATCGAGCCGAGATCGCCGGAATGCCAGAACCCGGCGGTGAAGCTTTCCGCCGTCGCCTTCGGATTGTTCCAGTAGCCTTTGATGACCGAGCCCGAGCGAATCCAGATCTCGCCGATCTCGCCGCGCGGCAGTTCGCGGCCGTCGGCGTCCACCACGATGATGTCGGCGCCGGGACACGGCAGGCCGACGCTGTCGATGTGCCCTGCGGTCAGTTCCGGCGGCATGATGGTCGAGGGCGAGGTGGTCTCGGTCGAGCCGTAGGCATTGATCAGCTTGAGGCCGGGAATTTTCGCGGCGAGCTTCTCGATGGTCGCAATCGGCATCGGCGCGCCGCCGAACCCGCCGATCCGCCACGCCGAGAGATCGTAGCTGTCG